>NZ_JAAOYP010000003.1:0-1135995 GCF_011759515.1 Micromonospora sp. CNZ280 | reverse complement strand
CAGGAGTTGCGGGCGAGGGCAGCGTTCGCCCAAAACATGACCTCTTCGAGCTTCGTGATCGCCGTCGACTTCTCGCGACCCTCGGGGAGGCGCTCGTTCAGGTCGTCGGCGAGCCGGCGGCACGCCTGCCGCACGCTCGTGTGCGCGTCGCGCTTCTCCTCGGTCGTCGCCGCGTGGAAGGCGAAGCGGTGGGCGATGTCCTCGGGTGCCATAGGGCCTCCTGCTCGTCGGTCGGGGGAGCGTGGAGCGGTCGGGAATCGAACCCGGAGTCCGTCGACGGTCCGCGTGCGGCTTTCGTCGACGTCGAGACCTACCCGCCCCGAGGGGCGGCCGACCCTGCGGCCCGGTTCTCACGGCCCGAGGCAGGCCAGCCTTCGCAAGGGTCGGCCGCAGGCGCGACCCTACCGTTCGGTCCGTCCCATCGGGCTCACGGATCGCGCACGGCAGGGCCTCGTCGCGGTGCAGGGCGCAGCATGCTTCGCCCCGCTACTTTCCTAGTCGGCCGGGCCTTCGCCAGAAGATCGACTCGCGTAGCGTGCCCGCTCCTGCGCCGCCTTGCACACCTTGCACCTCGAGTCGAGGCCGTCGGCGGTGCGGGCGTCCTCGGCGAAGTCGCGCCCCGGCTTGCGCACGTCGCAGGCCGAGCACCGCTTCACCGGCTGCGCCGCCCGTAGCAGCCGACGGTCTCTCGCGGCGAGGGTGCGCCGCGCGAGCTCCTCGGGGTCGAGGCCGTAGCGCGGTGCCACCTCGCGGGCGGCCTGGGCGATGCGCTCGTCAGGGTCGATCTGCTCTTCGGTCTCTTCGAGCTCGTCGGTCATGGCACCGCCACGCCCAGGCCGACGAGGACGAGCACGACCGAGATACAGACCGCGCGCAGCCGGCGACGGATGGAACGGATCATGTGTGCTCCTTCAGACGGCACGGCTACGCCTCGCCCTCCTCGACGAGACGTAGCCGTGCAGGGGCCAGGACAGGACTTCTCGCGGGCTTTCAGGCGTCCGGGGTAGTACGGGGTACCCCCGGAGCGTCAGGCGTCCTGAAGACGCCGTGAGCGTTCTTCTCGAGTCCGACCGTCGCCGGGTCGAGGCACTGCCCCTTCGAGCGGTGCCGGTCGAAGGTCGAGACCGCCGAGAAGGTGTGGTGACACGCGCCGCAGTGCGACACGTTCGCCCCCGTCCATCGCGCCGGGCACCGGCCGCAGCGGTGCACTAACTCACCTCCTCGACCGTGACCGTGATCCGGTACTCGCGTCGGGCCTCCGGGTCGCGGGCCTCGTAGTAGTTGCGCCCGTAGGCGACGTGCAGGGTGCCGTCCTCGGTGCCCAGGAGCACGACGTAGAACTGCTCGCCGTCCTCGTTCGGATCGGTGTATCCGCCGAGCCAGCACTCGAGGGTGCCGACCGTGTCGTTGAGCACCTCCGGCGCGATCTCCGGCTGCCCCATCACGCCCCCGGCTTGATGAAGTGCAGGAGCGGCGAGCCGCCCTCCGCCTCGTCGCAGGCGTCGAGGATGCCCGCGGCGTACTTCCGGGCCTCGGCGACCGAGAGGAAGACCGAGGCGGAGTCGCCGTCGGCGTTGACCTCGACGTGCACGAAGGGCTTCCCGTCGGTCTTGCCCGTGCCGGGGCGCACGTAGGCGTAGTCGCCGGGCGAGACGGAGCACTGCACCTTGCGCGCCGGGCCGACGGTGACGGACTCGGCGATGTCGATCCGGCCCTCGGCCGGCGTCGAGCTCTCCGGCTCCTCCTCGGTCGCCTCCTCCTCGACGTACTCCTCGCCGAGGATGAAGCGGGCGATCTCGAGCGTCGCCTCGGCGCGCTCGATGGCCGACCCGCGCATCCTCGGGCCGACGCCCTCGGTCGCGTCGGTGAGGACGTCCATCGCGACGGAGAGGGCGTGCACACGGGCCTCGGTCACTTGCTGCTCCCTTCGAGCTTCTCGGCGAAGCGCCGGAAGGCGTGCTCGATCGCGTCGTGCGTGTCGGTGCCGGAGAGGCCGAACCAATCCGAGACCTCGCGCGCCGCCTGGGCGACGTCGGCGGCCGACGCCTTGCCCGTGAGCACCTCGGCGAGCGGCCGGGCGAGCGGGTCGAGCGGGGCGAGGTAGCACCGGTCGACGTGCGCGACGAGGCCGCTTTCGGTGCCGTCGAGCGCCGCACACATCACGTCGCCATCGGCGCGGACCTTCATCAGGCGCACGCGGGTCGTGCCCGCCTCGGTGAACATCGACTCGGGGCCGGCGACGTACTTCGAGTCGGGCAGCAGCCGGTACTCGCGGCCGACGACGAGCTCGACCGGCCGGTCGCCCGACGGCTGCGCGCCGTCGCCGAGGAGCGCGGTCAGGTGATCGCGCAGGCGCTCGACCTCCGACCGGCTCAGCCACGCGCGCTCGGTCTTCCGGCGGAAGCGCAGCTTCAACTCGTCGTCGCCGTCGAAGCGCTCCGCGACCTCGAGGTCGCCGCCGAGGAGCTCGAGCGGGAAGTCTTCGTCCATCAGAAAAGCCCTCCAGTCAGGAAGTGCGCGACGAGCCACGCGAGGCCCGCGAGCAGAAGGAAGCGGCGGAGTCGGACGGTGCCGGTCACCTCGCGGTGAGGCCGGCCGGGCAGGTTGATCGCGAAGAGCGCCCAGACGTGCTCGGAGAGCGTGTCGCCGGAGCGCGAGCGGAAGAGCGCGATGCCCTCCGCGATGACGAAGTAGAGCGCCCAGGCGGCCCAGACGAGCCACCAGAGGCCGAGGGCGAGGGCGACGCCCCCGACGGTGCCGATCAGGGCACCGCCGAGGGCGTACGGGGCGAGGCGCTCCATCAGGCGTCGGCCTCGTCGGCGTCGATCTCACCGGCGATGTAGGCGGCGACGGCGATGATCTCGCTCGCCGAGACGTCGTCGAAGTCGCTCGCGCCGAGCAGCTCGAGCGCCTTCTCGACCGCCCGCACGCGGAGGTCGTCGAGCTCCTCGGGCTCGGCGGCGTCGCTCGCCGCGAAGGCGTGCGTCTCGTCGACGATCGAGAAGGTCGGCGTCGCGCCCATGCGCGGGGCCGGCTCCGGGTCGCCCAGGTAGGCGCGGCCGACGTACTGCTTCTCGCCGAGCCGGCCGGTCGCCTTGCCGTGGCCGAGGTCGAGGCCCGAGCCGTCGACGTTGCTCACGCGGTAGTCGCCGCCGGGCTCCGGGTTGGTCTCGACCTTGACGCGGGTCACGTCGGCGGCGAAGTAGACGCCGCCCCCGAGGGCCGTCTTCGCGTTGGGCAGGATGGCGACGACGTCGCCGACCTTCAAGTCGGGGATCGGCGCGAGGTGCTCCGGGTGCACGTAGCGCCCGTTGCCCGGCTTGCCGGCCGTCCGGCCGTCGAGCGGCTCGACGAAGACGTCGCCGTCGATGTCCGGCTTCGCGCGCAGCACGCGGACGCGGGTCGTGCCCTCCTTGGGCATGTCCGAGCGCGTGCCGCCGCAGTAGGTCGCCGACGGCAGCAGGCGGTACTCCTTGTCGGCCTCGACCTCGGGCTTCGCCGGCAGCGGCGCGAGGAAGCTCCGGGCGACGATGTAGCGGCCGGGGTCGTGCGCGTTCCGACCGTCGAGGCCGGTCACGGAGCAGGTGTCGTCGCCGTGCACCGACTCGACGCGGACGCGGGTCACACGGTCGTGCACCGCCTCGGAGTGCGGCGCGGTCGGGTCGGCCTCGATCCGGGCACCGGGCAGCAGCCGGTACTCGAGGCCCGACACGATGACCGGCGTCGCCTCGGCCTTCTTCGCGGTCGGGTCGAGCGGCTCGAGGGCCGACCGCAGCTCGGTGATCTGCGCCGGGGCGAGGCGGACGTTCCCGAGGTCGCCGTCGGAGTTGTCGTACGCCTCGACGATGACCGCGCCAGGCACGACGTGATCGGACTTGCGGACGGTCAGGCGGTCGCCCTCGCGGTCGATGTGCTCGAAGATGCTCGTCACTGTGAAGCGCTCCTCGCGTGAGGTGGGGTGTTGCTCGGTCGAGGAGCAAGTCGGCCGGAGGCGCGCGAGGTGTTCACGGAAACTTCGAGGCGGTCGCAGACACGGGTCGGGGCCTCCCAGCGGAGCCGGCGGCGGGGAGCCGGCTCGGCCAGAAGGCCCCGAGCGTGACGAAGTGACGGAAAGAGCGTCACTCTATATAGAAGCTTTAAGGAGGAGGAGGAGGAGACATAGAAGCAGGATAGGGAGTGACGTAAGTACCGTCACTTCGTCACGGTCGCTCCCTCCGCGCTCCGCTCCTCGGCGACGACCCGCACGCGCTGCACGCGCACGCTCGCGTAGCGCTCCCTCGCGTCGAGCTTGCCGTCGTGGCGCACGTCGTGTCCCTTCAGCTCGGCCCAGCGGTCGCCGCCGAAGGTGTACTCGCCGAGGTGCTCGGTGATCTTCATCTTCAGCGTGCCGGTGCCGAAGGCGTAGTGCGGCTCGGCTACGTGAATGATCTGACCGGGCGCGAGCTCGATCATGTCGTCTCCTTGCGTGAGGCGGTCATCACTCGATGCTCACGTCGGGGCCGGCCCTTGTCAAGGTACAGGGTGCAATGCGACGGGCTGCGGTTTGACAAGGTCAACTCCGGCTAGCCTGCGGCCGTGCCGAGGCATCTCTACGGGCGAGGCGAGATCGCGCGTCGGCTCGGAGTGTCCCGGCAGAGGGCGGCCGAGATCATCGACCGGGCCGACTTCCCTGCGCCCTACGACGTGCTCGGCATGGGCGCGGTATGGCGGATCGCCGACGTCGAAGCGTGGATACGCGAGCACCGGCCGCACCTGGGCGAGGCGGACGAGGGCGTGTAAACGCTCAGTCGAAGGCGTGCGCCGGGTCGTGCGTCGGCTCCTCGATGATCACGCGGGCAGGGTCGAAGCGCCCGCTCTTGGCGGTCGCGCGCCGGATGCGGACGGCCGGGATCAGGTCGACGACGAGGGCGCGCCGGGCGTCGAGGTCGTCGCCGGCTTCGTCGAGGGCCTCGGCGTACGTCTGCCCGGTCTCGACGACGACGACGCGCCTCGACGGCCCCGCGTCGCGCAGCTCGGAGCGCCGGGCCTTCAGGCCCTCGAGCCGGGCGAGCAGCTTCGGCACGTCGGCGTCGTCGTGGCCGAGCGCGGCGGTCGTGTCCCGGATCGCCTGCTCTACCTCCGCGAGCGAGCTCTCGCCGGCTCCGGTCACCTGCACTTCCTCGCGGGTCACCGGCCAGTCGCCGAAGTAGCGCAGGAGATACCCGACGACGTGCTCCTCGAGGCTGCCCGCGGCGATGCGGACGTCAGGGCAGGCGTGCCCTCGAGACTTCGCCGGGCAGCGGTACATCGCGCCGCCCCGGCTCAGGCGGTCGGTCCGTACGTACATCTTGTGATCGCACTCGGCGCAGTAGACAAGGCCGGAGAGCAGCCGGGCGGCGCGGCGTCGCTGCGGCTTCGGCGTGCCGTCGGCCTGCGGCGCGAAGAGGTCGCGGAGCTGCGCGGCCTGGGCGTCGGTCAGGATCGGCTCCCAGACGCGGAGCGGCAGGCCGTCGTCGGTGCGCAGGAGGTCGCCTGCGTGCCGGTAGTAGCCGAGCACCGAGTCGCCCGCGAGCACCTTCTTCAGGCTCGTCACGTTCCATCGGCCGGGGTCGCCGCCCTCCTTGCCGAGGCGGGCGAGCCGGCGACGCTCCGACCTGCCCGTCGGCACGCCCCGCTCGTTGAGCTCGAGGGCGAGCCGCCACGCGCTCTCGCCGTCGATCACGCGCTCGGCCATCTCGCGGACGATGGCGGCCTCGGCCGGGTCGATGATGAGCACGCGGCCGGGGCCGTCGGGGCGCTCGGCCGGCACGTAGCCGTACGGCACCGCCCCGCCGGAGTAGCGCCGGGCGGAGCGGAGGGCGGCGATCGACGAGCGGACGCGGGCGGCGGTGTTCTCGCTCTCCATCCGGGCGACCTCGGCGAGCACTGCGGCGATGATGCGCCATGCGGGCTGCTCCGAGGAGAGGCCGTCGCGGTCGGCGATGAAGCGGGCGTAGCGCCGGTCGTCGAGCACCTCGATCAGGTCGGCGAGCGCCGAGAGGCCCTGCCTACTCCATCGGTCAAACTTCCACACGGCGAGCGTGTCGGCCTCGCCCCGGACGAGCATCGCGAGGGCCTCGTCGCCCTTCGCTCGGCGGCGTCGACCGGAGAGGCCGTCGTCGACGAGCACCGCGACGATGACGGCTCCTTCGCGCTCAGCTCGGGCGCGTAGGTCGGCCTCCTGCCGGCCGATGCCGGTCGAGGCGTCGTCCTGCTCGGACAGGCGGAGGTACAGTACCCATCGATTGCGCGTGTGAGACGTCATGCGCGAGAGCGTACACGGAACTAGCTCGACTCCGGCGGGCCGTAGTTGTTGGCCAGGTCGAAGTGGGTGATCCCGAGGTCGAAGGCGCGCCGGACGATGTCCCGCTGCCGCTCGAAGGGCCGGTCCGGCCCGAAGTTGTGCCACAGGCCGAGGGAGATGGCGGGCAGCCGCAGGCCACTGCGCCCGCTGCGCCGGTAGGTCATCGTGTCGTAGCGGTCGTCCGCGGCGAGGTAGGTCACGATCATGAGCCTAGTCGCCGGGCGGGACACGCCCGGCCGGCGCGGCGCGCAGCGCGGCCAGCCGGCCGGCGTGCAACGTGCGTCACCCCGCGGAGCGCGTCACCCGGCCGGAAGCAGGGGAGTTGACCAGCACGGGCCGCGCCCTCGGCGCCGGGGGTCGCCGGCCGGCAGCCGAACGGGGGAATGACCAGATGGACGACATCACCGCGCTGATTCTCGACGACCACGCCGCGTTCCGGCGTGGGTTCGCCCGCCTCGACGACGCCCGCGACGAGCAGGAGCTGCTGGCGATCTGGGAGGCGCTCGCCCTGCATCTGGACATCCACGCCGAGGCGGAGGAGGCGATCCTCTACCCGCACCTGGTCCGGCACGGCGACGACGGCGAGGCCGAGACGGCGGACGCGGTCGGCGACCACAACAAGATCCGCGACGCGATCGCCGAGTCGAAACTGCACCCGGTCGGCTCCGAGCAGTGGTGGGCGGCGGTGTGGCAGGCCCGCCGGGAGAACAGCGAGCACCTCGCCGAGGAGGAGGACGAGGCGCTGCCCGACTTCCGCCGGCACGCCGGCACCGAACTGCGCGCCGAACTGGGCCGGCGCTGGCTGACCTTCTACGGCGAGCACAAGAACGGCCGTGACCTGCCGTTCCGGGACAAGGACCCGGAGCGCTACGTACGGGAGCACCGCTGACGATCTCCCCGACACGGGGGAGCCGCCCGGTCGGGTGACCCCGGCAGAATGGGCGGATGACCCCCCAGGCGGCCCTGGCCCCGCTGGTCGCCGGCAGCACCTGGCGACGCGGCGTGTTCCTCCTGCTGGGCGGGGTGCTCGTGCTGCCGTACGTGCTCCTCGCGGTGGTCTTCGCGCAGCTGTTCAGCCAGGCGGAGGTGCCCCGGGCGCTGGTGCTCGGGCTGCTGGTGGTGGCGGCGGCGATCGCCGTGGTGCCGCTCTTCCTCGACGGCAGCCGGGCGCTGGAGATCGCCGCGGCCCGGGCGCTGCTCGGCGTCGCGCTGCCGGACCCGACGCCCGGGCACCGGGCCGACCGGGAGACCCGGCTGCGCTCCGCGCTCTGGATCGCCACCCACCTGATCATCGGCGGCCTGGTGATGTTCGCGCTGATCAGCGCGTTGCCGATGGCGCTGGCCTTCATCGCCCAACAGTTCGGGCTCGGCACCGACCAGCTCAGCCGGGAGAGCTTCGGTCCGCTGGACGGGCGGGACACCGGCTGGCTGACCCTGACCGGGGTGGTGATGCTGGTGGCGCTCGGCTACGCGGTCGCCGGGCTGGGGGCGCTGGCCGCGTCGATGGCGCCGGTGCTGCTCGGCCCGGCCCCGGCGGAACGGATCGCCGCCCTGGAGGCGCGGGCCGCCCGGCTCGCTGAGCGCAACCGGCTGGCCCGGGAACTGCACGACTCGGTCGGCCACGCGCTGACCGTGGCCACCCTCCAGGCCGGCGCGGCCCGTGAGGTGCTGGACCGGGACCCGGAGTTCGTCCGGCGGGCGCTGACCGCGATCGAGGAGACCGCTCGGGCCGCGACCGAGGACCTGGACCACGTGCTCGGCCTGCTCCGGGACAGCGAGGCCGGCCGGGCCGGGTCGGCGCCGCAGCGTACGCTCGCCGACCTGGACCGGCTGGTCGCGGACACCCGGGCGGCCGGGCTGGCGGTCGACGCGCGGTGCGCCGGTGAGCCGGCCGACCTGCCGGCGGTGGTGTCCCGGGAGGGCTACCGGATCGTGCAGGAGGGCCTCACCAACGCCGCCCGGTACGGTCGGGGGCCGGTGACGCTGCGGCTCGACGTGCGCCCCGAGGCGCTGGAGCTGGAGCTGGTGAACGAGCTGGCCGGTGACGTGCCGGCCGGCCCGCGAGGTGGCGGGCGCGGCCTGGACGGGATGCGGGAGCGGGTGCTGCTGCTCGGCGGCCGGCTGACCGCCGGGCCGGACGGCGACCGCTGGCGGATCCGGGTGCGGCTGCCGCTGGAGGGAGCGCGATGACCGGGGGAACCGCCGACGGCGCGGCGACCGGGGTGCTGATCGTCGACGACGACGAGCTGGTCCGGATCGGCCTGCGGGCGATCCTGGACGCCCAGCCCGACCTGCGGGTGCTCGCCGAGGCCACGGACGGCGCCGAGGTGCTGCCGCTGGTCGCCCGGCACCGGCCCCGGGTGGTCCTGATGGACGTGCGGATGCCGGGCATCGACGGCATCCAGGCCACCCGGTCGCTGCTCGCCGCCGCCGCCGACCCGCCCCGGGTGCTGGTGGTCACCACCTTCGAGAACGACGAGTACGTCTACGACGCGCTGCGTGCCGGGGCGAGCGGCTTCCTGCTCAAGCGGGCCCGGCCGGCCGAGGTGGTGGAGGCGGTCCGGGTGGTCGCCCGGGGCGACTCGCTGCTCTTCCCGGCCGCGATCCGCCGGCTGGTCGGGGCGTACGGGGGGCGGGGCGGGGACCGGCTGGCGGCGGCCCGGCTCACCGACCGGGAGGCCGAGGTGCTCCGGCTGATGGCGACCGGCCGGTCCAACCCGGAGATCGCCGAGCACCTGGTGGTCGGGGTGGAGACGGTGAAGACCCACGTCGGCAACGTGCTGGCCAAGCTCGGGGTGCGCGACCGCACCCAGGCGGTGATCGCCGCGTACGAGTCGGGGTTCGTCACGCCGGCCGGCTGACCGGCTCCCTCCGCCGGGGGAGCGGGTTCACCGGCGCACGGGAGGGTTCCTGGCACGCGCGGGCCGAGGCTGAGGGCATGACACTCACCGATGCACCGCCTCGCCCGGCCACCCGCTGGCCCGACCGGCTCGCCCCGCTCGCCGCCGGTTGGTTCGCCCTGTGGGGCGTCCTCGCCCTGGTGGCCACGCTCACCGGCGCCGGCTACCCGTTCGGCGCGAATGACCCGGCCGGCGACACCAACCTGCTCCGGCTCGTCCCGGTCGACGTCGGGCCGCCGCTGTTCGCCGCGCTGCTGCTCGGTGCGGCGGTCGCCGCGCTGGCCATGACCGGGCCCGCCGCCCGGGCGTCCCGGCCGCTGCGGGCGCTGCTCGCCGGCTACGCCTGGGCGGTCGCGGCCCTGCTCGCCCTGGTCGTCCCGGACTCCCAGGTGTTGATCATCCTGGGTTACGCACCCATGCTGGTCATCGGCGCGCCGTTCGGTTGGCCGCCCGTCGACTACTCCGACATCTTCACCTGGGCGCTGTTCGCCCGGTTCGCCGCCGTGGCCGGTGGGCTGCTGCTGGCCGGCGCGGTCCTGGTCTGGCAGCGGCGCACCGCCGGCGCCTGCCTCGGCTGTGGGCGGGGCGACGCCGAGCGGTCCTGGACCGGCCCGACCGCCGCCGCCCGGTGGGGCCGGTGGGCCGCCGGGGTCGCCGCGGCCATCCCGCTGGCGTACGCGCTGACCCGCTTCGCCTGGGCCGCCGGCATCCCGCTGGGCATCTCCCGCGAGTTCCTCACCGAGATGCAGGAGACCGGCCTGGTCTGGGCCGGCCTGGGGCTGGCCGCGTTCGCCACCGTCGGCGCGGTGCTCACCCTCGGCCTGACCCAGCGCTGGGGCGAGCGGTTCCCCCGCTGGATGGTCGGCCTGGCCGGCCGCCCGGTGCCGGTACGGCTCGCCGTGGTCCCGGCGACCCTGGTCGCGGTCGCGGTCACCGCGGCCGTCCTCGGGCTGCTGGCCCACCCGCACTTCTGGGAGTTGGCCGGCGGCCGTGACTTCAACCTGGCCAGCGCGCCGATGCTGCTCTGGCCGGCCTGGGGGCCGGCGCTGGGCCTGGCCACGTACGGGTACCACCTGCGTCGCCGTGGCACGTGCCGCCACTGCGGCCGGGGCTGAGGCTGCGGACGGGGGGTGCCCGGTAAGGAACGGGCACCCCCGCCCGGCCCGCGCTAGCGTTGGCGGGTGACTGCGCCCAACCCGGTACCTCCGGTCCCACCGGCAGACCTGCCCGGCACGCTCGGCGCGCTGCGCGCGGCCGGCCACCGCTACCGCACCGTCAAGCAGGAACTCCGCGACAACCTCCTGGCCCGGATGCGGGCCGGCGCCGACCGCTTCCCGGGCATCGTCGGCTACGACGACACCGTGCTGCCCGAGGTCGAACGGGCCCTGCTCGCCGGGCACGACATGGTGTTGCTCGGCGAGCGTGGCCAGGGCAAGACCCGGCTGATCCGCTCGCTGGTGGCCCTGCTCGACGAGTGGACTCCGGTGATCGCCGGCTCGGCGCTCAACGAGCACCCGCTGCACCCGGTCACCCCGGCCTCCCGGGCGCTGGTCGCCGAGGCCGGCGACGACCTGCCGGTCGGCTGGCTGCACCGCTCGATGCGCTACGGCGAGAAGCTGGCCACCCCGGACACCAGCGTCGGCGACCTGATCGGCGACGTGGACCCGGTCCGGCTGGCCCAGGGGCGCAGCCTCGGTGACCCGGAGACCATCCACTTCGGCCTGGTGCCGCGTACCAACCGGGGCATCTTCGCGGTCAACGAACTGCCCGACCTGGCCGAGCGGATCCAGGTGGCGCTGCTCAACGTGCTGGAGGAGCGGGACATCCAGGTCCGCGGCTACCAGCTGCGGCTGCCGCTGGACCTGTTCCTGGTGGCCAGCGCCAACCCGGAGGACTACACCAACCGGGGCCGGATCATCACCCCGCTCAAGGACCGGTTCGGCGCCGAGGTCCGTACCCACTACCCGGTCGACCTGGACCTGGAGCTGGCCCTGATCCGGCAGGAGGCCGACCTGGTCGCCGAGGTGCCGGAGCACGTGCTGGAGGTGCTCGCCCGGTTCGCCCGGGCGGTGCGCGAGTCGCCGTCGGTGGACCCGCGCTCCGGGGTCTCCGCCCGGTTCGCCATCGCCGCGGCCGAGACGGTCGCCGCGGCCGCGCTGCGCCGCGCCGGCCTGCTGGCCGCCGCCGAAACCCCCGAGGGGGTACGCCCCGAAGCGCCGGTGGCCCGGGTCGGCGACGCGGTGTCGGTCACCTCGACGCTGCGCGGCAAGGTGGAGTTCGAGAGCGGTGAGGAGGGGCGGGAGGTGGAGATTCTCGGCCACCTGCTGCGGACCGCCACCGCCGAGACGTTCCGGGCCCGGCTGGCCGGGCTGGACCTGTCCGGGTTCACCGGGCTGGTCGCCGAGGGCACCGTGATCGAGACCGGTGAGCTGGTCAGCTCGGCCGAGCTGCTGCGCCAGGTGGGCACCGTGCCGGGGCTGGCCAAGGCGCTGGACCGGCTCGGCATGGGTGACGCGCCCACCCCGGAGGAGGCCGCCGCCAGCGTCGAGTTCGTGCTGGAGGGGCTGCACCTGACCCGCCGGCTCGGCAAGGACGTCACCGACTCCGGCCGCACCCGCTACGGCGGCCGGGGCTGAGCGTGGCCGGCAACCGGTTCCGGTACGGGCAGTGGCGCGGCGGCCCGGACCCGCTGGCACCCCCGTACGACGTGCGCGCGGCGGTCGACGCGGTCGGCGCGGAGGTGCTGGCCGGCGGCAGCCTGCGGGAGGCGCTGCGCGACCTGCTGCGCCGGGGCCCGCAGGGCCGGGGTGGCCTGGACGACCTGGCCGCGCGGGCCCGGCGGCTGCGCCGCGAGGCGCTGCGCCGGGGCGACCTGGACGGGGCGGTGACCCGGGCCCGGGCGCTGCTCGACCAGGCGCTCGCCGCCGAGCGGGACGAGCTGCGTGGCCGGGGCGACGACGCCGCCCGGTTCGCCGAGGCGGTGCTGGACAACCTGCCCCGCTCCACCGCCCGGGCGGTGGAGGAGTTGGCCGGCTACGCGTGGGCCAGCGACGAGGCCCGCCGGTCGTACCAGCAGATCCTGGACGGGCTCCGCGACGACGTGCTGGGCCAGCGGTTCGCCGGGCTGCGCGACGCGGTGCGGGCGTCCGCGGACCCGGCGGCGCAGCGGCGGCTGGCCGAGATGATGCGTGACCTGAACGACCTGCTGGCCCGGCATGCCCGCGCGGAGGACACCACCGACGCGTTCGCCGAGTTCATGCGCCGGCACGGCGAGTTCTTCCCGGAGCAACCGAAGGACGTCGACGAGCTGGTGGACGTGCTGGCCCGGCGGGCGGCGGCCGGTGAGCGGCTGATGCGGTCGCTGTCGGACCGGCAGCGCGAGGAGCTGGCCGGGCTGATGCGGCAGTCGCTCGGCGAGCGGCTGGCCGGCGAGCTCTCCGCGCTGGACGCCCACCTGCGCGCGCTCCGCCCCGACCTGGCCTGGGGGCGGGGCGAGCGGGTCCGCGGCGATCGACCGTTGGGCTACGGCGAGGCGGCCGGCGCGCTCGGCGAGATCGCCGAGCTGGACGAGCTGCTGGACGCCCTGGACCAGGACTATCCGGGGGCGACCCTGGACGACGTCGACGTCGACGCGGTGGCCCGGACGCTGGGCCGGGACGCGGCCGACGACGTACGCCGGTTGCGGGAGCTGGAGCAGGAGCTGCGCCGGCAGGGCTGGGTGAGCCGGGACGCGGACGGGCTGACCCTGAGCCCGAAGGCACTGCGGCGGCTCGGCGGCACCGCGCTGCGGCGGGTCTTCGCCGACCTGACCGCCGGGCCGCGGGGCCAGCACGACCTGCGCTCGGCGGGCGCCGCCGGCGAGGTCAGCGGCGGATCCCGGCCCTGGGAGTACGGCGACGAGCAGCCGCTGGACGTGGTGCGGACGCTGACCCGGGCGGTCCGCCGGGCCGGGCCGGGCGTGCCGGTGCAGCTGGCGGTCGAGGACTTCGAGGTGGTGGAGACCGAGCGGCGGGCCTCGGCGGCGGTGGCGCTCTGCGTGGACCTGTCGTACTCGATGGTCTCGCAGGGGCGTTGGGGGCCGATGAAGCAGACGGCGCTGGCCCTGGCGCACCTGATGGCGACCCGGTTCCCCCAGGACGCGCTGCAGATCATCGGGTTCGGCCGGCAGGCGCTGCCGCTGAGCCAGCACGAGCTGGCCGCCGTCGAGCCGGACCTGGCGCAGGGCACCAACCTCCAGCACGCGCTGCGGCTGGCCGGCCGGCACCTGCGCCGGCACCCGGACGCGGAGCCGGTGGTGCTGGTGGTCACCGACGGGGAGCCGACCGCGCACCTGGACCCGGACGACGGGGAGGCGCTGTTCCACTGGCCGCCGCTGCCGGAGACCATCGAGGCGACGATCCGCGAGGTGGACCGGCTCACCCGCTACGGTGCCACGCTCAACCTGTTCATGCTCGGCGAGGACGAGGGGCTGCGTCGCTTCGTCGACGCGGTGGCCCGTCGCAGCCGCGGCCGGATGTTCACCCCCGACCTGGACGACCTGGGCGAGTACGTCGTCTCCGACTACCTGCGCGCCCGCCACGGTCGCCGCTGACCCGGGTCGCCCTGGACCGGCCGTTCGGCTGCGTGCCCGGCGGCGGCGTCTTCGTGCGCGGGGGCCGGCAGTTGGACGCTGTCGAGCTGCCCCGTCGGCGGGACCGGAGCCGCCGCGGTGGTCAGGGCCGCGACGTCGGGGCGACGCCGTGCAGGAGGGTGTCCAGGATGCGGGTGGCGAGCGCGTCCGGGTCGCCCGCCGGTGCCCGGGTGCCGTGCATGGTTTCGTTGATCAGGGCGAGGTAGACCCGACGCGTCCAGGTGAGGTCGGCGTCGGGACGGATCAGGCCCTCCTGCTGCGCCCGCCGCAGCACCAGGTCGCAGCCGGCGAAGACCTCCTGCTGGCTGCGGGCGGTCGCGGGGTCGTCGGTGGGCTGGTCCAGCGCGAACCGCCAGCGGGACTTGATCTCCAGGATGGTGGCGGTCGCCTGGTGCAGGACGACCAGCGGGGGCGCGGTGGCCGGCCGGGCCGCGGCGACGGCGGCGCCGATCTGCTCCCAGGCGGCCCGGGTCATGCTGGTGATCAGGGCTTCCCGGCTGGCGAACCGCCGGTGCACGGTGGTGCGGGCGACCCCGGCCGTCTCGGCGATCTGTTCGATGGTGGCGGCCGGGTTCGCGGCCAGCACCCGCTCCGCCGCCTCGGTGATGGTGCGGATGCTCCGCTCGGCATCGGCCCGCAGCCGTCGCTGGCCCTCGACCACGTCGTCTCCCTCCTACCCGACAAACAATACGCCAGGTCTCGGTTCTCCTGATAACTGCAACAGTATGTTGCAGATAGCTTCCCTAATTGCTACGGTGAGACGCATGACTGATGTTGCTCTCATCACCGGCGCCTCCTCCGGGATCGGTGCCGAGTTCGCCCGGCAGCTCGCCGCCCGCGGGCACGACCTGGCCCTGGTCGCCCGCTCGGTCGACCGGATGGAGACACTGGCCGCGGCGCTGCGGCAGGCGCACGGCGTACGGGTCGAGGTGATCGGGCAGGACCTCGCCGCGCCCGACGCCACCGAGCGGGTGACGGCTGAACTGCGGGCCCGCGACCTGGAGGTGGACCTGCTGGTCAACAACGCCGGCTTCGGCACCTGCGGCCGGTTCGAGGAGATCCCCGGTGCCCGCGACCACGACCAGCTCATGGTCAACGTGGTGGCGCTGACGGACCTGACCCACGCGCTGGTGCCACCCATGCTGGCCCGCGGTCGGGGTGCGGTGCTCAACGTCGCCTCGACAGCCGCCTTCCAGCCCGCGGCGTACTTCGCCGTCTACAGCGCCGCCAAGGCGTTCGTGCTCAACTTCAGCCTCGCCCTGTGGAGCGAGTACCGCGACCGCGGCATCCGGGTGCTGGCGCTGTGTCCCGGCCCGGTCGAGACCGAGTTCTTCGCCACCATCGGCACCCGCAGGGCCGCCATCGGTGGCCGGGTGGAGACGCCGCAGCGGGTGGTGACCAGGGCGCTGCGCGCGTTGGAGCGCAACCAGGGGTACGTCGTGCCGGGTCGGAGCAACTTCGCCTTCGCGCACCTGCAGCCGCGCCGCCCGCGCAAACTCCTCGCCCTGGTCAGCCGCGCGGTCACCCGGGGGGTGCTGGCGGCCTGACCGAGGCACGGAGTCCGGCCCGCCGCCGCCCCGATCGGATTAGCCTGGGCGGATGGAGGTCGACAGGCTCCGGCGGGCGTACGCGGACCTGCTCGCGGAGGTCGACGCGGGCGGGTTCTGGTCGCCGCCTGAGGGGCAGCTCAGCGCCGAGCAGATCGTCGCCCACCTGGCCGCCAACGACGAGCTGATGGTCGAGGCGACCGAGGCGGTGCTGGCCGGCGCGCCGTTCGCCTACTACGACCTGGAGACCATCCACCGCCCGCAGGTCGACGCGCTGGTCGCCGAGTGCGGCGGGCTGGACGCCCTGGCCACCCTGCTGCGGGCCACCAGCCAGAAGCTCTGCGCGCTCACCGAGCGGCTCGGCCCGGCCGCCCAGACCCCCGTGGACACCCATCTGCGCGAGGGCTACGACCTCAACGTGGACGAGCCGCTGCCCTGGGGCCGCACGCTCGATCTGCACACCCGGGTGCACCTGCCCAAGCACCTGGCACAGCTGCGCATGCTCCGCGCCGGCTGACCGGACCGGTGGCGCCCTGACAGGGTTGGTGGTGGCGGCGCTGAGCCGCCGCTCGGTGGCCCAGGGCGGGGCGACGGCCGGCTTCCCGGGTCGGTGGGGCGTCGGTCAGGCCGGCTCGGGTTGGCGGCGGAAGGCGCGGCGGTACGCCGACGGGGCCACCCCGATCCGCAGGTGCAGCTGCTGGCGCAGGGCCGCCGCGGTGCCGAAGCCGCAGCGGCGGGCCACCTGGTCGACGGTGAGGTCGGTGGTCTCCAGCAACAGCCGGGCGTGGTCGGTGCGCTGCTGGAGCAGCCACTGGGCCGGGCTGAGGCCGGTCTCCGAGCGGAAGCGCCGGGTGAAGGTGCGCACGCTCATCCGGGCCTGCTCGGCCAGATCGCGCAGGGTCACCGGCTCGTGCAGCCGCTGCCGGGCCCACTCCCGGGCGGCGGCGGTGCTGGCGTCGGCGGCCCGGGGCACCGGCCGCTCGATGTACTGGGCCTGGCCGCCGTCCCGCCACGGTGGCACCACGCAGCGCCGGGCCGCCCGGTTGGCCACCTCGCTGCCGTGGTCGGTGCGGATGACGTGCAGGCACAGGTCGAGCCCGGCGGCCACCCCGGCCGAGGTGAGCAGCCGGTCGTCGTGGATGAAGAGCACGTCCGGGTCGAGGTCCACCGCCGGGTGCAGCCGGCGGAACCGCTCGGCGTACCCCCAGTGGGTGGTGGCCCGCCGGCCGGCCAGCAGGCCGGCGGCGGCCAGCACGAAGGCGCCGGTGCAGATCGACATGACCCGGGCGCCCCGTTGGTACGCCGTGCGCAGCGCCTCGGCCACCTTTGCGTCGAGGGTGCCGTCGGTCAGCGGCGTCCCGCCGTGGATGCCCGGCACGACCACCGTGTCGGCGGTGGCGAGCAGTTCCAGCCCGTGGTCGGGCAGCACCTGGTAGCCGCCGCTGCTGCGGACCGGCCGGGCACCCGGGGTGCAGACCTCGACGGTGTAGAGCGGCGTCAGGTCGGCGTCGCGGGCGGTGCCGAAGACCTGGGCGGGGGTGCCGAGGTCGAGGCCGACGACGTGGTCGAGGGCGAGCACCGCGATCCGGTGCCGGCGACGGGTCATGGCCCGATTATTGCGCATGATGGCTTTCCGGCCACTCGTCGTTCCGGGCGCGGATCCCGAGACTCGACACGTGACCCGATCCCGTCGCCTGCACCCGGCCTGGACCGTCGCCGCGGTCGCCTTCGTCGCGCTGGTCGGCGCGGCCGGCTTCCGCGCCGCCCCGTCGGTGCTGCTGCACCCGCTGCACGCCGAGTTCCGCTGGCCGCTGGCCACCATCTCCGCCGCGGTCTCGGTCAACCTGCTGCTCTACGGGCTCACCGCGCCGTTCGCCGCCGCCCTGATGGACCGGTTCGGCATCCGGCGGGTGGTCGCCACCGCGCTGCTGCTGGTCGCGGCGGGCAGCGGGCTGACCGTCTTCATGACCGCGAGCTGGCAGCTCATCCTCTGCTGGGGCGTGCTGGTCGGGTTGGGCACCGGGTCGATGGCGCTGGCCTTCGTGGCGACCGTCACCGGTCGCTGGTTCGTCCAGCGCCGGGGGCTGGTCACCGGGGTGCTCACCGCCGGCGGCGCGACCGGCCAACTCGTCTTCCTCCCGCTGGTCGCCCTGCTCGTCGACAGGTACGGGTGGCGGTCGGCGGCGCTCGTCGTGGCCGGGGCCGCGCTGGCGGTCGTACCGCTGGTGGGGTGGCTGCTGCGCGAGCACCCGGCGGACCTGGGGCTGCCGGCCTACGGCGCGACCGAGGTGACGCCCCCGCCGCCGGCCGCCGGCGGGGCCGCCGCGCGCGCCCTCGGCGCGCTGGCCCAGGCGGCCCGGACCCGGCCGTTCTGGCTGCTCGCCGGCGGCTTCGCGATCTGCGGCGCGACCACCAACGGGCTGGTCGGCACCCATTTCGTGCCGGCCGCGCACGACCACGGCATGCCGCAGACCACGGCGGCCGGCCTGCTGGCGTTGGTCGGGCTCTTCGACATCGTCGGCACCATCGCCTCCGGCTGGCTGACCGACCGGGTGGACAGCCGGCTGCTGCTCGGCGCCTACTACGCGCTGCGCGGCGCGTCGCTGCTGGTGCTGCCCGGGCTCTTCGCGGCCACCGCCGAACCGAGCATGCTGGTGTTCATCGTCTTCTACGGGCTGGACTGGGTGGCCACGGTGCCGCCGACGGTGGCGCTGTGCCGGGAGTACTTCGGGGCCTCCGGCGCGGTCGTCTTCGGCTGGGTGTTCGCCGCGCACCAGGTGGGCGCCGCGCTCGCCGCGACCGGCGCCGGCCTGGTCCGCGACCAGCTCGGCGACTACGCGCCGGCCTGGTACGCCGCCGGGGCGCTGTCGATCGGCGCGGCCGGGCTGTCGCTGCTGCTACGGCGCGACCGGGGCACCCCCGTCGAGCCGCTGGCCGTGCCCGTCCCGGTGCCCGTCCGGCGGGCCTGGAGCTACCGGGGCTGACCGGTCAGGCCACGGTCCACTGCTGCTCGACCGCACCGGTGCAGGCGGCCTGTTCGACGTCGTCGCCGACCTCGGTGCCGCCGTCGTCCACCTGCCCGCACCGGCCACTGTGCACGGCGACCAGCAACACCGGGCCGGTGCCGGTCGGGGTCAGCCGCCACTGCTGGTTGGCCTGGCCGTGGCAGGGGAACTGGAGCAGCTTCGTGCCGTCGTCGGTGCTGCCGCCCTCGACGTCGAGGCACTGCCCGGTGGCGGCGTTGGTCAGCGTCACCACGTCCGGGCCGGCCGGGTTGACCACCCACTGCTGCTCCGGCCCGCCCGTGCAGACCGCGAGCTGGGCCGGTGCCCGCTCGCCGGTGCCGTCCAGGCCGAGGCAGAGCCCGGAGGCCGCGGCCCGGAACACCCGAGGGCCGGCCGCCGGCGCCGCCGGGGTGGTGGGGGCGGCCGTCGGCGAGGCGGCGGGGCTGCTCGGCGCCGGTTCGCTCGCCGCCGGGGTGCTCTCGGGCGCCGTCGACGGCGTGCCGGCGGACGCGGGCACCACCGGCTCGGCGTCGCCGCCGCCGAGCACGCCGGTGGCGAAGAAGACCCCGAGCAGGACGCCGGCCAGCCCGACCCCGAGCGCCGTCCGCATCAGCGGGTCGCGGGGCAGCCCCGGGCGCGCCGCGCGCCGGCCGCCGTAGACCGTGCCGGCCGGGTCGTTGCGCTCTTCGGTCATACCGGCATCCTGGCCCACCCCGGCATCCTGACCCACCCCGGCCCCCGCCGGGTGACCCGGGGCGTTCAGTCGACGACCCGGACGTCCTTCCAGAAGGCGACCCGGTCGCGCACCATCTCCGCCTCGGGCTTCGGGTCGGGGTAGTACCAGACCGCGTCGGCGCTGGTCCGGCCGCCGTGTTCCAGCGTGTAGTAGGACGCGGTGCCCTTCCACGGGCAGACGGTGTGGGTCGACGACTCGCGGATCAGGTCGTCGCGCAACGCGGCCCGGGGAAAGTAGTGGTTGCCCTCCACCAGCACGGTGTCGTCGCTCTCGGCCACGACCAGGTCGTTCCAGACGGCTTTCGGCATGGCTCCCACGCTATGCCGGCCGGCCGGCGGCGGCCAGTGCGTGTGGCTGCCGGCGGACGGTGGCTGGGAGTGCCGGCGCGCGGTGGCCGGCGGCCCCGACCCTCAGCGGGCCGGTTCGGGGTCGGTGACGTCGGCGACCGTGGCCGCCAGCAGGTCGAGTGCGCGGTCCGCGTCCACCGCCACGGCCACCCCGTGCTCGCCCGCGCCGAGGGTGATCTGTCGGCCGCGCAGCCGCTCGTCGGCGACCACCGGCCAGGCGGTGCTGGCGCCGAACGGGGTGATGGTGCCCCGCTCGTAGCCGGTCACCGCCTTCGCCGTCGCCGCGTCGGGCAGGGAGAGCCGGTTGACCTTGAGCAGCGCGCGCAGCTTCGGCCAGGAGATCACCCGGTCGCCGGGGGTGAGCACGAAGAGGTGGTCGTCCGGGCCGCGCCGGACGACGAAGGTCTTCACCACGTCCGGTACGGCCACCCCGCGCGCCCGCGCGGCCTCGGCCAGGCTGCGTACCGGCCCGTGCCGGATCACGCGGTAGGGCAGGTTGGAGGCGTCCAGGGCGGCGTACGCGGGAGAGGGCACGCCGGCCACGGTAACCCTCCCGGTCCTTTCGTGATGCGAAATGGCCACCGTGGACATCCCACGCCGATCCCGTCTCGGCGCGTAAAGTGATCTCATGTGCGCGATCCGTGTGGATCATCATCCGGTCGACCACGAGAGTGCGGTGGCCCAGCTGCGGCGCTCCTACGACGCGGTGCCCGCCGGTGAGCCGGTCCGGCTCGCCAAGCGCACCTCCAACCTGTTCCGCCCGCGATCCGCGCCCCGCGTCCCGGGCCTGGACGTCAGCGGCCTGACCGGGGTGCTGACCGTCGACCCGGCCGCCCGCACCGCCGACGTGCAGGGCATGTGCACGTACGAGGACCTGGTCGACGCGACCTTGCCGCACGGGCTGATGCCGCTGGTGGTGCCGCAACTGCGCACCATCACCCTCGGCGGCGCGGTGACCGGGCTGGGCATCGAGTCCACCTCGTTCCGCAACGGGCTGCCGCACGAGTCGGTGCTCGAACTGGACGTGCTCACCGGCGCCGGCGAGATCGTCACCGCCCGGCCGACCGGCGAGCACGCCGACCTGTTCGCCGCCTTCCCCAACTCGCTGGGCAGCCTCGGCTACGCCACCCGGCTGCGCATCGAACTGCAGCCGGTCCGCCGGCACGTGGCGCTGCGCAACGTGCGCTTCACCCGGCTGGAGGAGTTGGTCGACGTGATCGGCGAGGTGAGCGCCACCCGTTCCTTCGGCGGCGTCGAGGTGGACGCGATGGACGGGGTGATGTTCAGCCCCGGCGAGGCGTACCTGGTGCTGGGCACGTTCACCGACGACGCGGGCGAGGTCAGCGACTACACCGGCCAGGACATCTACTACCGATCGCTGCGCCGGCGCACCCGGGACGTGCTGACCGCGTACGACTACCTGTGGCGCTGGGACACCGACTGGTTCTGGTGCTCGGCGGCCTTCGGGGTGCAGCACCCGGTGGTCCGCCGGATCTGGCCGGCGCGGTGGCGGCGCAGCGACGTCTACCACCGGCTGGTCCGGCTGGAGCACCGGCACGGGGTGGCGGCGCGGATCGACCGGCTGCGCGGCCTGCCGGCGCGGGAGCGGGTGGTGCAGGACGTGGAGATCCCGCTGGACCGGACGGCGGAGTTCCTGCGCTGGTTCGCCCGCGCGGTCGGGATGAGCCCGGTCTGGCTCTGCCCGCTGCGGCTGCGTGAGCCGACCGGCCCCGGATCGGCCCGCGCCTGGCCGCTGTATCCGCTGCGGCCGGGGCAGGACTACGTCAACATCGGATTCTGGGGGAGCGTGCCGATCGCGGAGGGCGCCGCCGACGGCGACGTCAACCGGTCGATCGAGCGCGAGGTGTCGGAGCTGGGCGGGCACAAGTCGCTCTACTCCGACGCGTACTACGACCGGGCGTCCTTCGACCGGCTCTACGGGGGCGAGACCTGGCGCGCGGTGAAGGACCGTTACGACCCGGATCACCGGCTGACCGGACTGTACGAGAAGGCGGTTGCACGACAATGAGCCTGACCGATCGAGACCAGGGAGCGGCGAGCACTCCCGCCACCCCGCCGGCGGGGGGCCGGCACACCAGCCTGACCGTGGCCGACGTGATCCGCGCGGTCACCACCGGCCCGCTGCCGGTGCGGATCACCGCGTACGACGGCAGCGCGGTCGGCCCGGCCGACGCCGGGATCACCCTGGCCGTCCGCACCGAGCGGGGCCTGTCCTACCTGCTCACCGCCCCGGGCGACCTGGGCATGGCCCGCGCCTACGTCAGCGGCGACCTGGCCCTGGAGGGGGTGCACCCCGGCGACCCGTACGAGGCGCTGCGGGTGCTCAAGGACGGCATGCGTCTGCGGGTGCCGTCGCTGGCCGAGGGCCTGAGCCTGGTCCGCCGGCTGGGCTGGGAGCGGCTGCTGCCGCCACCCCCGCCGCCGCAGGAGGCCCAGCCCCGGTGGAAGCGGGTGGTGAACGGGCTGCGGCACTCCCGCACGCGGGACAGCAACGCGATCTCCCACCACTACGACGTGTCGAACGCCTTCTACGAGAAGGTGCTCGGCCCGTCGATGACGTACACCTGCGCGCTGTTCCGCAGCCCCGACGACACCCTGGAGCAGGCCCAGGCGGCCAAGTACGACCTGGTCGCCGGCAAGCTGGCGCTCAAGCCGGGGATGCGGCTGCTCGACGTGGGGTGCGGCTGGGGCGGCATGGTCCGGCACGCGGCCCGCGAGTACGGCGTGAAGGCGCTCGGCGTGACGCTGTCCCGGGCGCAGGCGCAGTGGGCCCAGGCGGCGATCGAGCGGGAGGGGCTGACCGAGCTGGCCGAGGTACGCCACCTCGACTACCGGGACGTACCGCCGCAGCAGTTCGACGCCGTCTCCTCGATCGGGTTGACCGAACACATCGGGGTGCGCAACTACCCGGCCTACTTCAGCTTCCTGCGGGACCGGCTGCGCCCGGACGGGCGCCTGCTCAACCACTGCATCACCCGCGCGGACAACCACGCCCCGCACCGGTCGGGCGCGTTCATCGACCGGTACGTCTTCCCGGACGGGGAGCTGGCCGGCCCCGGGCGGTTGATCAGCGAGCTGCACGACGTGGGGCTGGAGGTGCACCACGAGGAGAACCTGCGGCAGCACTACGCGCTGACGCTGGCCGGCTGGTGCCGCAACCTGGTGGCGCACTGGGACTTCTGCGTCGGCGAGGTGGGGGTGGGCACAGCCCGGGTGTGGGGGCTCTACATGGCCGGTTCCCGGCTGGCGTTCGAGCACAACGGCATCCAGCTGCACCAGGTGCTGGCCACCCGCAACGGGCCGGACGGCAGCAACAGCTACCCGCTGCGCCCGGACTGGCTGCCCTGAGCACCACCCGCTGACGAGGAGGCCGCGCGATCGCGGGGCCTCCTCGTTTCGCGTTCCGAGTCAACCTTTGGCCGGCACCCGTCGTCCTTGCTGGGGACGGAAGGAGAGCCGGTGGGGCGGAAGAGACGCTTTGACGGGTTGGACGTCCTCGTCGCCGAACGTGGCAGCGCACTGCTCGCGACGGCCGTGCTGTTGACCGGCAGCCGGGTCGCCGGTGAGGACCTGGTGCAGGCGGCGCTGGAGCGGCTGATGCGCAACTGGGCTCGGGTGCACGGCGACAAGGAGGGCTACCTGCGGCGCACGCTGTACCACCTCGCGGTCGACCGGTGGCGGCTGCGCCGGCGGCGGCCGGAGGTGCTGGTCGAGATCGAGCCGCCCAGCCAGGGGGACGGCACCGACGCGCTGCACGTCCGGCAGGCACTCACCCAGGCGCTGGCCCTGTTGCCGCCGCGGCAGCGGGCCGTGCTGGTGCTCCGCTACTGGGAGCAGATCAGCGAAGCGGAGACCGCCGAGGTGCTGGGCTGCTCGGTCGGCACGGTCAAGTCCTCCGCCTCACGAGGGCTGGCCCGGCTGCGCGAGCTCACGGCCGGCTGGGCGCTCGAGGACGCGCGGGTGTGAACACGGGTGTGAAGGAGAGCGGGAAATGAACACGAATCTTGAGGAGCGGCTGGCCGCCGGGATGCGGGAGCGGGTCGCCGGGCTGGCGTTGACCGGCGAGGTGCTGGCGGCGGCCACCCGACGCCACCGGCGCCGGACGGCGCTGGTCCGCACCGCGTACGCCGCCGGCGTCGCGGGTGTGGTCGGGGCGCTGGTCGCGGTCGCGACCGTCGGCACCGGTGTCCCCGCAGGCTCGCCCGGGCCGGTGGCCGAGCGGCCTCCGGGGGCGGGCGTCGAGTCGCCGCAGCTGCGGCTCGCCGCCGCCGCGGCTGCCAGCGAGAACATCAGTTACCGGGTGAAGGTCACGACCACCTCGAAGGACAAGGCGCCGCCGGACGGCGAGCTGCCCGAGCCGGTGAGCCGGAGCTGGGTCACCACGGGAGCCTTCGATCCGACGACGGCCACGGGCTACCTGGAGTCGCCGTACACCGGTCTGCGTCCGGTGATCGCGGCGGGCTTCGAGCACGAGCGGCTGATCGACGGCGTCCGGTACATCGGGGCCCCGAACGGCAGCGTGGGCAGCAACGGCGAGATCGTCTGGAGCCAGGAACCGGGCAGGCACGACCGCCTCAACTTCGACCTGGCGTTGGACGGCGGTCTGGGGGCTTCGGCGGATCCGCAGGACCTGTTCCGCGCGCTGCGGCAGTCCGGGGCCAAGGTCACGGAGACCGCCGGTGGCGGCTACCACTTCGAGGTCACGGTCACCGATCCCCGCAACGCGATCGCGGCCGACAGCTTCGTCGGCGACGTGACGGTCGGTGCGGACAACCGGATCGCGACGGTGAGCTACGACCGTACGGCGCGGTCGACCATCAGGGGTGCGAACTTCACGTATCACCTCCAGGTGGTCATCGAGCTGTCCGACTACGGCCTGCCCGTGCGGGTCGAGAAGCCGGCGGGCGCCCTGGTGCGATCCAAGTAGGAGCCTCGCCGCCACGAAAGGCCGCGCGATCCGCGCGGCCTTTCGTCGAACCCATTGACAAACAAGTTTTGTATGTACAAACTGATTTTTGCCATGAGAGAAGTCCTGTACCTGGAGCAGATCGAGCAGGCCGAAGCCCTGCTCAAGCCGCAGCGCGTCGAGGTGCTGCGGCAGTTGGCCGAGCCCCGCACCTGCACCGAGGTCGCCGCCCGGCTGGAGCAGACGCCGCAGCGCGTCTACTACCACGTCAAGCAGTTGGTGGCGGCCGGCCTGGTCGATCGGGTCAGCGAGCGTCGGGTCCGCGGCATCACCGAGGGCATCTACCAGGCGGCCGCGCGGTCGTACTGGCTCTCGCCCCGGCTGGTGGGCCGGGTCGGGCTGCGCCGGGCGCGGGACGAGCTGAGCCTGGGCTACCTGCTCGACCTGATGGAGGAGGTCCAGGCCGACATCGCCGGGCTGGACCGGGCCGCGCCCGAACTTCCCTCCGTCGGCGTGTCCGGCGAGATCCGGGTGCCGGCGGCCCAACGACAGCAGTTCCTGCACGACCTGCAGACCGCCCTGCAGGACCTTTTCACCCGCTACGGGGGCGCCGAGGGGGACGCCTTCAAGCTCGCCGTGGCCTGCTACCCGAAGGGGAAAGACCGTGAGTGAACCGATGAAGCTGCACGCCCGCCTGGCCGCGCCGGTCGAGGCCGTCCGCCGCGCCCTGACCGACCCCGCCGAGCTGCGCGTCTGGCTGGCCGAGCACGCCGAGGTCGACCTCCCGGCGCGGTACGAGTTCTGGGGCCGGTTCACCCCCGGGGGCGACGCCCCGCACCAGCGGGTGCTGCACGCCGACGACGACACGCTGCGCATCGCCTGGCTGCTCGACGGGGTGGAGACCACCACCGAGTTCGCGCTGCGCGCCGAGGGCCCGGAGGCGACCGTCCTCACGCTGACCCAGAGCCACTTCGACATCGACGAGATGATGAGCGGCAGCAGCATCCGGGGTGTGCTGCAGACGTTCTGGAGCCTGTCGATCGCCAACCTGGTCGCTCACCTGGAGGGTGCGCCACTGGTGCCCAAGGTCGACTTCACCTCCGCGGAGCTGCGCGGGGAGCTGCTCATCGACGCTCCGATGGCCAGGGTTTACGAGTCGCTGACCGACTCCGAGCAGGCCAGCGCCTGGTTCGGCTACCCGATCGGCATCGAGCCCTGGGTCGGCGGCCGGTACGCGATGGGCGGCTTCGACGCCGGCTACGCGGCCAAGGTCATCGACCTGGAGCCCGGCCGGAAGATGTCCGTGGACTGGGGCCCGACCGGTGTGACCACCTGGGAGCTGGCCGAGTCCGGCGGGAAGACCAGGCTGACCTTCGTGCAGAGCGGCTTCGACGAGACCAACCCGCCGTACGCGGCCTGGGCCGGGTCGGTGTCGGGGCTGGCCGAGCTGCGCCGCTTCCACGAGGTGGCGGACTGGCAGCCGATCTGGCTGCCGGCGGAGATCCCCGGTATGGAGCCCCAGCCGGCTGACGCCGCCGGCTGAGCCGGCTGCAGGCGGGGCTTCACCCCTTCGCTCGCCATTCGCACCGAAGTACCCGACCGCCGGACCGGCGGTCGGGTACTTCGGGTGTTGCGGGGCCCAACCAGCCCCTGGTCACCGCAGACCTCCCGAGCTGCGGCATAGCGCTCGAAGATCGCTGACGGTCGGATCAGTGAAGATGGCTCCGGTTTCCCCCGAACATGGGACAATTTCACCATAGGGTGCCAATCGATCCCGAGTGCCGGAGGTTTCGACACCACGTCGCTCCGGCGCGCGGTGCCTTCGTGTGCCCGCGTCCCGGGACGGACGCGCATCTGCGTCGTCGGTCGCGGGGCTGGGATCCCCGTCTAGGAGGAAACAGCAATGATCATGCGACGTACTCGACTGTGGACGGTGGCGGTGGCGGCCAGCGCGGCCGTCGCCGCCACCGCCCTGGGTACCGCCGCCATGGGCGACGGCCGGGAGGACTCCGGCGACAAGCGCGAGTCGCACGACCAGCGGGACTCCCGCGACTCGTGGGACTGGAGCGACTCGCGCGGCAAGGAGGTGGTCCGGGCGAAGCTCAGCGGCTACGAGGAAGACCCGCTGACCATCTCCACGCCCGGCTTCGGCCGGTTCGTGGCGCACATCGACGAGCGCAACAAGGAGATCAGGTACCAGCTCACGTACGACGAGCTGAACGACGTCCAGCAGGCGCACATCCACTTCGGGGGCCGGCACCAGAGCGGCGGGATCGCCGCCTTCCTGTGCTCCAACACGAAGGACGGCAAGGGTGGGGCGCCGAAGCACGTCCCGGACTGCCCCAAGTCCCCGGCCAAGGTCGAGGGGACCATCAAGCGGGACGACGTCGTCGGCCCCGCCGATCAGGGCATCGAGCCGGGCGAGTTCGACGAGCTGGTCGACGCGATCGAGGCCGGTGTCACGTACGTCAACGTGCACACCAAGAAGTACCCGAACGGTGAGATCCGGGGCCAGATCAAGAGCGACGAGGACCGGAAGGACGAGGAGCGGAAGAAGGACCACGAGTCCTGGGGCTGGGACGAGGGCCGGGACCGGGACGGCAAGGACTCGGGCTGGAGCCGGGACGAGCGCGACGAGGGCCGGGACCACGGCAGGGGCGACAAGGGCCGGGACCACGGCAAGGGCGACAAGGGCCGGGACCACGGCAAGGGCGACGAGTCGGGCCGTGACAAGGGCGACGAGGGCCGCGACCACGGCAAGGGCGACGAGTCCGGTCGTGACAAGGGTGACAAGGAGCGGGACCACGACAAGGGTGGCGACCACTGGGACGGGTGGATGAGCTCCGAGGGGTGACCTGCCCCTGACCCTGTCGAGGAACGACAGGCTGAACGCCCGACCCGCACGACGGGACGGGCGTTCAGGCCGTGCGGGGACGCCGTGGCGGTGGTTGACGGCGTGGTGGGTGGGTACTGCCGGGCGATGTTCCTCATCTTCGGTCTGCGTACCAGGGTCACCCGTTCCGGGGTCGTGCAGCAGGTCTGCCGCAACTGCGGGAGCCACGCCGCGCAGGTGATCACGCGCCGCTCGACGAAGTTCAGCCTGTTCTTCATTCCGCTCATCCCCATCCGCACCCGCTACCTGCAGCAGTGCACGTACTGCGGCGCCCAGTACGAGGTCGCCAAGGCCGACGCCCGGCGCCTCCCGGTCGGCTGAGCGTCGACGGTGGTCCACTTCCTGGGCTGGCTGATCGGCCGGCGACCGGACACGCCGGCCTCCGGGCACCCCGTCTCCCGGCCGCCCTGCACTCCCGGCCGACGCCGGTGCCGCCGCGCCCGCCGTCCGCTGGCCGGCGCCGCGCTGCCCCGCTCCCGTGGAACCGCTCGGCCGGCCGCTGACCGGCCCGGTGTGATCTTCGACCCGGCGCGGATCCCGCCCCCGACCTCGGCAACTACGCTGAGACGGCCGTCCGAACGGGGGAATCGTGCGCAACCATCCGGCCGTCGTGCTGGTCGCCGTCCTGCTGTCCACCCTCTCGTTGCCGGTGTCGCTGACCGGCGCCTCGGTCGCCCTGCCGGACATCGGCCGTGATCTCGACGCCGGGCTGGCCGGCGTGCAGTGGGTGGTCAACGGCTACAACGCCACCTTCGCCAGCTTCATGCTCGCCAGCGGCGCGCTCGCCGACCTGCTGGGCCGGCGCCGGGTCTTCGCCACCGGCGTCGCGATCTTCGCCGGCGCCGGGCTGCTCGCCGCGGTCGCCGACGGCATCGTGCTGCTCGACGCCGTCCGCGCGCTCGCCGGTGTCGGCGCGGCGGCCGCCGCCACCAGCGCGTCGGCGATCCTCGCCGGCACCTTCCACGGCCGGGCCCGGGCCCGCGCGTTCAGCGTCTTCGGTACGGCGATCGGCGCCGGCCTGGCGTTCGGCCCGTCCATCGCCGGGCTGCTCGTCGACGCGTTCGGCTGGCGGTCGGTCTTCGCCGCGCCCGCGCTGGCGGGTCTGGTGGTGCTGGCCCTGGTGCCGTTGCTGCCCGAGTCCCGCCGGCCAGAGGGCGGCCGGATCGACTGGCCGGGCACGGTGTCGTTCACCGCCGCGCTGCTGCTGCTCATCTTCGGCTTCGTGCAGGGCCCGGAACGCGGCTGGGACGATCCGGTCATCGTCGCCGCGTTCGCCGCCGCGCTGGCGCTGCTGGTGGTGTTCGTCCGGGTCGAGCGGGGTCGCGCCGAGCCGATGTTCGACCTGGCGCTGCTGGCCAGCCCCCGGTTCCTCGGCATCTGCCTGGCGGCGGCCACCGTCGTCGCCGTGCTGGTGCCGCTGCTGGTCTACCTGCCGTCGTACCTGACCACGGTGGTCGGGCTCAGCCCCGCCGGGGCCGGCGCGACGCTGATCCTGCTGACCGCGCCGACGCTGGTCCTGCCGTTGCTCAGCGGGGCGCTGACCCGGCTGGTGCCGGCCCCGGCGGTGATCGTCGCGTCGGTCGCGGTGGTGGCTGTCGGCGCGGCCTGGGCCACCGTGCTCGGCCCGGACAGCGGTCCCGGCGTGCTGGCCGGGCCGCTGCTCACCATCGGCGTCGGGGTGGGGCTTTCCATCGGGCTGCTCGACGCGCTGGCCATCGGCAGCGTGGCGGCGGACCGGGCGGCGACCGGCGCCGGGATGATCAACACTGCCCGGCTGGCGAGCGAGACGGTCGCCATCGCGGTGGTCGGGGCGGTAGTCGCCAGCACCACGGCCGGTCGGCTCGCCGACCCGGGATTCACCGGCGGGCTGCGTGCCGTGCTCTGGTCGATGGCCGGGCTGGCGCTGGTGGCCGCCGCGCTCGTCGCCGCCCTGGTGCGGCGGGGCGTACCGGCGCCGGTGCCGGTCACCGCGGGCCGCCGCTGACCCAGTCGCGGCGGGCGTGGCGGCGAGCCGGTCCGGGCCTATCCTGGGCGGATCATGACGAGCAGCGAGCAGCGACTGGCCGCGATCCGCGGCCCGGTGCCGCCCCGGCGGCACAACGCCCGCACCATCGCCGCGCTGACCGGCAACCCGGGCTGCACCCGGCGGGCGGTCCTCGACGGCGCCGGGGTGGACAAGCCGAAGCTGGCCGAGCGGATCGGTTTCCCGGCCCGGTTCGGGCAGTCCCGGTTCGCCATCACCCGGGGCAACGCGTTCGAGGCGCAGGTCAAGGCGGACGGTGGCGCGGAGCTGCTGCGGCTGGTGGCGGAGCGGCTGGGGGTGCCGCCCGGCGAGCGGGTCGACTGGACCGACCTCGGCGCGGACGACCTGCCGGATCGGCACCGGCGCTCGCGGCAGGTGCTCACCGCCGCCGTACCGGCCGGGCCGGACGAGCCGGCGGCGCTCTTCGACCACCCGCTGCTCGGCCTGGACGTCGCCGGCCGGCGGGTGCACCTGGAGCCGGACCTGGTCGCGGCGCGGCTCGCCGGCCGGTTCCACGTCGTGGAGATCAAGTCGTTTCCGGTGATCGACGGGCAGGCCGACCCGGGCAAGGTGGCCGCCGCGGCGATCCAGTCCGCCGTCTACGTGCTGGCGCTGCGCGAGCTGCTCGCCGCCGAGGGGCACGACCCGGAGCTGGTGTCGCACGACGTGGTGCTGGTCTGCCCGCGCGACTTCGCCAACCAGCCGGTGGCGAGCCTGCTTGACGTGCGCAAGCAGCTGCTGGTGCTGCGCCGCCAGCTGGACCGGATGGCCCGGATCGACACGCTGCTGGCGGCCGTGCCCGAGGAGTTCACCGCGGACCTGAGCGCCGACCCGGCGACGCTGGCCGCCGCGTTGTCCACGGTGGAGGCCCGCTACGCGCCGGACTGCCTGGCCGCCTGCGAGCTGGCGTACTTCTGCCGGCACGAGGCGCGGGAGCAGACCGCGGCGCTGGGCCGGCCGGTGCGCGAGGCGCTCGGCGGCGTGCCGACGGTGCCCGAGGTGCTGGCGCTCGCCACTGGCGAGCGGACCCCCGAGCCGGAGCAGGCGGAGGCCGCCGCGCTGCTGCGCGCCGCCGCCCGGTTGCGCGCCGAGGCCCTCGGGTCGCCCGCATGAGCACGCTGCGCGCGCTGGCGAAGGCGCAGGCGCTCGCCGCCGGGGTGGCGCAGCCGGTGGCCACCGTCCGGCACCTGCACCTGTCGCCCCGGCCGTTGGTGCTGGTGCCGCTGGCGATGGCCGGCGAGGCGAACGCCCCGCTGGCGATGCTGGTCGGCGCGGCGCCGGACGAGGCGCGGCTGCTGATCGTGCCGCAGCCCCGCAACCGTGACCAGCGTTTCGCGTTCGCCGCCGAGCTGGCGGCGGTGCTGCTGCCGTACCTGGACGGGCACCGGGGAGCCACCGAGGCGGTCGCGGTGGACCGGGGTCGGGACGTCCGCCACCGGTACGTCGACGCGCCGCAACTGCTGGTGCCGAACCCGGCGGGGATCACCTTCCTGCGGCTGCTCGGCCGGTCCACCCGGTTCCGCCGGACGGACGGCGATCATCCGGTGCACCCGTCGGTGCCGCTGCTGGGCCGCTGGCTGACGTTCTTCGCCGAGCGGGCCGAGCATCCGGGCTCGTCGGCGCTGGTGGCGATGACCGACGCGCTGACCCTGCACTGGGCGACCGGGCAGAGCGCGGTGGAGGACCTGCACCTGCCGGCGCTGCTCGGCTGGATCGACCCGCCGGCCGGGCTCACCGGCGCCGAGGCGGCGGCCCGGGCCGAGGACCCGGCGGTCTGCCCGCCGGCCGGGCCGGCCACCGATCCCGACTTCGACAACCGGCAGCTCGCCCCGGCGATCGCCCGGTACGCCGCCGCCGAGGCGGATCCGGTGGCCCGCGAGCAGGCGTACGCGGAGCTGGAAGGGCTGCTGCGCGACCAGCTCGCGCCCACCTGGGAGCTGATGTGGCGCGGCGTGGGGCTGCTGCGCGCACTGCCGCCGGGCGCCCGGGTCGGGGGCCGGTGGGCCGGCGACCGGGACGCGTTCACCGGCTACGCGGAGCACCTCGACGCGGGCGGCGGCCCGCAGCCGCGGCGCGACGGGGCGGTGGCGGCGGCGGCCCGGTTGCACCGCCTGGAGCGGGCGCTGACCTCCTACGCGGTGCAGCGCGCCTACGACGACCCGCTGGTGATGGCCGAGCACCGGCTGGCCGGTGAGGCGTTCGTCGGCGAGGTGACGCTGGCCGACCCGAAGCGGGTGGACGACAGCGGCAAGCGGCCGGTGCTGCGGCCCCGGATCCAGCTGGTCACCACCGAACCGGTGCTGGTGCCGGTCGGGGCGGTGCTGTACTCGCCGGCCCGGCCGGCGCAGAAGGCCCGGGTGGTCTTCGTGACCCCGGCCGCGGACGGCAAGACCGAGGTGGTGCTGGAACTCTCCGGCGGGATGGGTCGCGGGTTGACCGCGCCGCCGGGCAGCGTGCCGGAGGTGGGGGAGCGGCTCTGCTACACCACCCTGTCGGAGGCCTTCCTGCCAGCAGCCACCTTCCCCGCCGCCGAGGAAACCCCCTGGACCCACGGCGGCCCACCCACCCTCACCCCCGACCCCGGTTGATCATGAGGTTGGCGGCGGTCTCGATCTCCGTTGCTGCCGCCAACCTCATGATCACCGAGCGCCGGCGGGGGTGTGGGGGTGGAGGGAGTGGAGGGCGGTTTCGATGGACTGGGGGGCGGGGGTCTGGAGGTCGGGGGTTACCCCGACGGCCTCCCAGTTGGTGCCGGTGACCGGGTTGACCGGGCGGGCGACCGGCACCGAGAGGTGCAGGTGGGGGTGGATCGGGAAGCCCGTCCGGGGGTGCGCCCCACCGGCGGTGCGTTCGCCGACCACGATGGCCCGGCCGTGCTGTTGCAGGGTGTACGCCAGCGACTCGCCCCCGGAGAAGGTCGTCGCGCTGGTCACGACGGCCAGCGGGCGGCTGCCCCCGAAGCGGGGCCCGGTCGGCGGCGCGGCGCTCCAGAACTGGCGCTCCGCCCGCTTGCGTTCGTGCATCGTGTAGAGGTGCACCGGCCGGTCGAAGAGGTGCCCGCAGACCAGCACCTCCATCTCCGGGTCGCCGCCGATCGTCTCGCGTACGTCGATGACCAGAGCGTCGGCGTCGGCGACCAGACGTAGCGCCGCGGTCATCGCCTCGCCGGCCAGCGCGGGGGAGAAGAGCGCGGGTTCGATCCGGAGCAGGGCGACGTTGCCGGGCAGCCGCTCCACCCGGTGGACGCCACCCATGCTGTCCCGGGCCATCCGGGGCAACTCGGCGGCGAGCGGGTCGCCGCCGCCGGCCGGCAGCGGCTGGTCGTGGAACGTGACCCGCAGATGGCGGTCGCCGTTGACCGACCGGAGCGTGCCGGTGAGCGCGTCGGCCAGCGCCGACCAGGAGCCGACCTCCCGGTGCCGGCCGGCCGCCTGCTCGGCGCGCAGCAGCCCGGCGAGCCGGGCGGCGACGTCGGGCAGGACGTAGTGCTCGTCGACCAGCCGCGCGGTCCGCTCGACGACCTCGGCGACATCGGTCGGCGGCGCCGGTGGTGCCTGCGTGTCGAGAAGTGTCATGTCCGCAGTAGAGCAGCCGCGTTGACAAAGCGTCAAGAGAACTAGACACTTTCCGCATGACGCCGAACCCGGGGGAGCCGCCGCTGGACGAGCTGCTGGAGGTCAGCACACCGGCGCAGTTCAAGGCCCTCGGCCACCCGCTGCGGCAGCGGCTGCTCTTCGCGCTCGGGCAACGCCCCGCCACCATCAGCCAGCTCGCCGCGGCACTGGGCGCGGCCAAGGGCAACGTCGGGCACCACCTCAAGGTGCTCCGCGAGGCCGGCATGGTCCGGGTGGCGCACACCCGGCCGGTACGCGGCGGCACCGAGCAGTACTACCAGCGCAGCGCCCGGCGGCTGCGGGTGGCGCCCGGGCACAGCGCGGCGACGGCCGCGCTGTTCGGCGCGGTCGCCGAGGAGGTCGCCGCGGCCCCCGACGAGCCGCTGCTGCACCTGCGCCACCTGCGGCTCACCCCGGCCCGGGCCGAACGGCTCGCCGCCGCGCTCAGCGAGCTGGTCGAAGGCGCCGAGGACGAAGGCGACGACGCGCCGCGCTACGGCGTGCTGGTCACCCTCTACCAGCAGGCCGCGCCACCGTCGTGAAAGACCGTCGGGCAGGCCCCGCGCGGCTGCGGCCGGCCCGGCCGACGGCGGGCGGTGGTGGATTCAGCGTGCGTCTGCGGTGACGTGCGCTGCTACCAGCCACTCGAGGACGGCCGGTGTCGCGTCGAAGTGACCGGCGTGGCCGGCATCCGGCTGGGCTTCGAGCTCGGCGCCGGAGATGCGCGCCGCGAGCCACCGGCCGTGCGCGGCGGGCGACCATGGCGTTGATCTCCGGCCGAGCGAGCACGGCCTGGTCGTTGGCGGGCAGCAGCGCCGGCCCGGCCTGGTCCACAGCAGCGAGGTGCGCCTCGACGGCTGCCCGGCCCTGTGCTGGCGGGTAGCGGGAGCCGGCGCTCGTGCAGGACGCCGAGGCCTCCAACTGGCTGAGACGCTGGGCGAGCACGTTCGTTCCGATTCCGGGCAGATCCGCGCGACGCGTGCCGGTGGCCGTCCGGCTCTGGCGGGGCGGCTGAGCGCGTGGCTACGCTTTCCGGGTTTGCCGGGACCGGTCCTCGCCGTCGAGGGTGCGCACGAGAGAGAGCCGGAGCGATCGGATCGCGACAGCACGTCGAGCAGGCCGCCGGGGGCGTCCCCGCGCCGGCCGCTGCGGTCGGCCCCGCGGACTCCGGCCCGCCGGCCGACGCCGCACCGCCGACGCTGTGGGGACGCCCGGCCCGCCCGATGTCGGCACGTACCGCTCGGATCGGCCTGCTCGGCGCGGGCGCGGTGCTGGTCGGCGAGGCGGTCTGGCTGTTCGCGGCGCTGCCCGCCGCCGCCCTGGTCAGCGACGTCGGCGCGCTGCTGGTCGCCGGCTGGGCGGCGCTGGCCTGTCTCGGGGCGGCCCGCCGGCACCCGGCGTCGCTGCGCCGGTTCTGGACACTGCTGGCGGCCACCATGGCGCTGGCGGCGCTCGGCCGGGCGGTGTGGACGGTCGACCGGCTGCTCGGCGGCGACCTGCCGCACACGCCGCTGGTCGGCGCGATCTTCACCGCGGGCATCCTCACCGGCACCGGCGCGCTGCTCTGCTCGCTCGCCGCCCCACGCACCGCCGTCGGGCGGGCCCGGACCGTGCTGGACGGGGTGATCGTCGGGCTCGCCCTGGTGCCGATCGGCTGGGTGGTGGTCGTCCGCGACGTCGCCGCCGCCGACCTGGCCGATCCGGCGCGTACGCTCGGCCTGCTCTTTCCGATGCTCGACCTGATGCAGCTGACCATCCTGGTCGCGGTGGCCCGCCCGGCGTGGCGGCCGATGACGGTGATCGGAGCCAGCCTCACCCTGCGGGCGGTGGCGGACACCGGCTACGTCTCGCTCGTCGTGCGCGGCGACTACTTCTCCGGCCACCCGATCGACCTCTGCTGGCCGTTGAGCTACCTGCTGGTCGGCCTGGCCACCCGCTACCCGCCGCCGCCGGAGCGCGACCACGCGGACGAGACCGAGGCGCCGCTGCCGCCGTGGTGGCGGGTGGCGCTGCCGTACCTGCCGGTGGGTGGGGCGATCGTGGCGGTGGTGCTGGCCCGCCAACCGACCGGGCAGACCCCGCACCTGGTGTTCTTCGGCATGATGGCGCTGCTCGCCGCGTTGGCGCTGCGGCAGGGGCTGGCCGCCAACGAGAACCTGCGGCTGGTGGTCCGGTTGCGCCGGCTGGCGTACGCCGACCAGCTCACCGGCCTGCCGAACCGGCTGATGTTCAACCGGAAGCTGCGCGCCGCCCTGCGCGACGGCCGGCCGGTCGCCGTGCTGCTGCTCGACCTCGACGGGTTCAAGCAGGTCAACGACCGGTTCGGGCACGCCACCGGGGACAGCCTGCTGACCGGTGTCGCCGACCGGATGCGGGCGGCGGTCGACGGCGACGGCACCATCGCCCGGCTCGGCGGCGACGAGTTCGCCGTGCTGGTCGACGGCGACGGGCCGGTGCCGCCGGAGCGGCTCGCCGAGCGGCTGCTGGCCGCGCTGGAGCCGGCCGACGACGACGGTGACCTGGGGCTGCACCCGTCGGCGAGCATCGGCATCGCCGAGTACGGCCCGCAGCACGCCTCGCACACCGACCTGCTGCGCGACGCCGACATCGCCATGTACGCGGCCAAGGCCGCCGGCAAGTCCGCGTACCGGACCTGCACGCCCGCGCTGCGGGAGTCGGCGGTGACCCGGGCGGAGCTGATCGCCGACCTGCGGCGCGCGGTCGACGAGGGTCAGCTGCACCTGGAGTTCCAGCCGATCGTCGACCTGGCCACCGGGGCGGTACGCAGCGCCGAGGCGCTGGTGCGCTGGCGGCACCCCCGGCTCGGGCTGCTCAGCCCGGCCCGGTTCCTGCCGCTGGCCGAGGAGACCGGGTTGATCGTGCCGATCGACCGGTGGGTGATCCACGAGGCGTGCCGGGCGGCGGCGACCTGGCGGGACCGGCGTACCGAGGCGACCGTGGCGGTGAACATCGCCGCCGCGCACCTGCGTCGGCCGGACCTGATCGCCACCGTGACCGCCGCCACCGCCAGCGCGGGCCTGGCGCCCCGGGCGCTCACCCTGGAGCTGACCGAGTCGGCGCTGATCGACGGCAGCGAGGCGGTGCTGGACCGGCTGCGCCAGCTGCGCGAACTGGGCATCCAGATCTCCATCGACGACTTCGGCACCGGCTACTCGGCGCTGAGCTACCTGCACCGGATCCCGGCCACCGAACTGAAGATCGACCGGTCCTTCGTGGCCCGGCTCGACAGCGACGCCCGGGCGTACGCGACGGTGGAGATGGTGACCCGGCTCGCCGGCGCGTTCGAGCTGTCGGTGGTCGCCGAGGGGGTGGAGACCGAGCGGCAGCACGCCGCGGTGGCGGCGATCGGCTGCGTGCACGGCCAGGGCTACCGCTACGGCCGTCCCGCCGGGCTGGCCCAGCTGCGCACGGCGCTCGCCCGGGCCCGAGCGCCCGGCCGGGCACCGCGCCCGCCCGAGCCCTCGAAGCCGGGCAAGCCGCGGCGGCCGGGGTGACCGGCGTCGCAGAATCAGGCTTGACCCTCACGTAACGGCAGGCCGGAGCCTGGTCTACGAAAGGGAGGGGATCCATGGCGTACACGGTGGGACAGGTGGCCAGGCTGGCCGGGGTGACCGTGCGGACGCTGCACCACTACGACGAGATCGGACTGCTCTCGCCCAGTGGCCGCAGCGCCAGCGGTTACCGCCGCTACGACGACGCGGACCTGGAGCGGTTGCAGCACATCCGCTACTACCGGGAGCTGGGGTTCCCGCTGGAGGAGATCGCCGCGATCCTCGACGACCCGGCGAGCGATCCGACGGCGCACCTGCGCCGCCAGCACGATCTGCTGACCGTACGGATCAGGCGGTTGCAGGAGATGGTCACGGCGATCGAGTTCGCGATGGAGGCGAGCAAGTTGAACATCCAACTGACCCCGGAGGAGCGGTTCGAGGTCTTCGGCGACTTCGACCCGGACGCGCACGCCGAGGAGGCGGAGCGGCGGTGGGGCGGCAGCGAGGCGTACCGGGAGTCGAACCGGCGGGCGTCCCGCTACACCAGGGAGGACTGGCTGCGGATCAAGGCGGAGAACGAGGACTGGGGCCGCCGGATCGTGGCGCTGATGTCCTCCGGCGCACCGGCCGACAGCCCGGCGGCGATGGAGCTGGCCGAGGAGCACCGGCAGCTCATCAGCCGGTCGTTCTACGAGTGCTCGTACGAGATCCACACCGGGCTGGCCGACATGTACCTGGCCGACGAGCGGTTCACCGCGCACTACGAGGCGATCGCGCCCGGCCTGACGGCGTACCTGAGCGAGGCGATCCACGCCAACGCGATCAGCCGGGCGTGAGCACGGCCGGAGGCGCAGGTGGCGGCGATCCGCGGCGCCGAGGTGCACAAGTACCGGATCTCGGCCGTCGAGACCCCCTGACCGGGCTCACCCGGGCGGCGCCCGGGTGAGCCCGGCGGAGCCGGCGCGTCAGCGCCAGGACGGCGGGTAGCCGTAGCGGGGCAGCAGCCGCCCGGCGAGCAGGGCCGCGCCGAGCACGAGCAGCACCGCCGGCAGCACGGTGTGCAGCGGGTACCCGGGACCGGGGTCGGTCAGGCCGATGAAGGCGGCGCAGACGGCGGCCGGCGCGTGCGGTGCCCGCAGCAGCAGCATGGTGACGACCGACGCCACCGCTGCCGCGCTGGCCGTCCAGACCGACGGGCCCACCACCGCGGTGACCGCCACCGCGGCGAGGGCGCACGGCGGATAGCTGAGCAGCACCGCCGCCGGTCGGGCCAGCGGCGCGCCGGGCGCCAGGGCGAGCACCGCCGCCGTGGCGACGAAGGGCAGCGCGAAGACGTCCCGCCCGGTCACCGCCTCGACGGTGCCCAGCAGGGCCGTCGCGCCGAGCAGCATGGCGCCCGCGGTCAGCGCGGTGGCCCAGGCCGCCCGCCGGCCGGTGGCCGGCGGGCGCAGGGTGGTGGCGGACATGCGGCTACCGGATCCGGCGCAGGAAGCCGCGGATCAGGTCGGCGATCTCGTCGCCGTGCGTCTCCAGCGCGAAATGGCCCGTGTCAAGCAGGTGGATCTCGGCGTCGGGCAGGTCCCGGGCGTACGCCTCGGCCCCGGCGGCGCCGAAGATCTCGTCGTTGCGACCCCAGGCGACCAGCGTGGGCGGCCGGTGCTGGCGGAAGTAGCGCTGGAAGTCGGGGTAGGCGTCCAGGTTGAACTGGTAGTCCCAGAAGAGCTGGAGCTGGATCTCCTTGTTGCCCGGCCGGTCCAGGCCGGCCTGGTCGAGCGTCCAGGTCTCCGGGGCGACCCGGTCGAGCCGGTCCGCCGGCACGCCGTGGGTGTACTGCCAGCGGGTGGCCTCCGCGGTCAGCAGGTCACGGACCGCCGGTTCGTGGGTCGCCCGGTCCTTGGCGTGCGCGAAGAGCACCTCCCAGAAGGGCGTGAACCCCTCGGTGTAGGCGTTCCCGCTCTGCACGACCAGCCCGGTGACCCGGTCCGGGTTCCGGCTGGCGATGCGCAGCCCGATCGGGGCGCCGTAGTCGTGCAGGTAGAGGGCGAAGCGTTCGATGCCCAGGGTGTCCAGCAGCGCCAGGGTGATCTCGGTGAGCCGTTCGAAGCTGTACTCGAACCGGTCCACCGGCGGCGTCGACGACCGCCCGAATCCGATGTGGTCCGGCGCGATGAGGTGGTACTCGTCGGCCAGCGCCGGGATCAGGTTCCGGAACATGTGCGAGCTGGTGGGGAAGCCGTGCAGCAGCACCAGCGTGGGCCGCGACGGGTCGCCGGCCTCCCGGTAGAAGACCTGCTGGCCGGCGAGGGTGACGGTGCGGTGGCGGGTGACGAAGGGGGACACGGGGACTCCTCGACATCGAGAGAACGGGCGTTCTCCGGCTGGCTGCTACCGTAGGAGAACGACGGTTCTCCGCGCAAGGGGCTTTGACATGGACCACACGACGGCCGAGGCACGCCTGCTCGACGCGGCCGACACGCTCTTCTACGAGCGCGGCATCCAGGCGGTCGGCATGGACGCCATCCGGCAGGCCTCCGGCGTCTCGCTCAAGCGCACCTACCAGCTCTTCCCGTCCAAGGAGCACCTCGTCGAGGCGGTGCTGCGCCGGCGGGACCTGGCGATCCGCGAGCAGATCTCGGCGTACACCTCGGCCCGGTCGACGCCGGCCGACGGCGTGCTGGCGGTCTTCGACTACCTGTACGACTGGTTCGGCCAGCCCGACTTCCGCGGCTGCGCGTTCATCAACTCGTTCGCCGAACTCGGCCCGGCGTCGGCGAACGTGGTCGACATCGTCCGCACCCACAAGCAGGCGGTCGCCGACCACCTCGCCGCCCTCGTCGCCGCGGCGGGCCGGCCACCGGCGCTCGCCGCGCAGCTGCTGGTGCTGGCCAACGGCGCGATGGTCACCGCGGCCATCGTCGGCAGCCCGGAACCGGCGCGCGAGGCCCGCGCGGCCGCGCAGCGGCTGCTCGACGCCGACCCGCCGGCCTGACGCCGGCTCCCACACCCGTCCCGGTGGCGCGCCGACCGCTCACCGCCGTGCCGGAACCCGCCGCTCACCACGGCGGCGCGGCGGCCGCTCACAGCGGAGGTGGGGTGGGGACGGGCTCGGGCGGCAGGCCCGGCGCCAGCCGGCGCAGCGAGGTGAACGTCGGGACCAGCGCGTCGTACAGCTCGGAGAAGAGCGGCAGCAGCGCCGCGTACGTGGCGGCCGCCGCCGGGTCGGGCTGCACGGTCTCCTCGATCCCGACCAGGTCGGCGGCCACGTCGACCGAGGCGATCTGACCCAGCGCCTGCATGCCGAGCAGCGCCGCGCCGAGGCTGGACCCCTCGTGCCCCGCCGGGAACCGCACCGGCATGCCGAGCACGTCGGCGAGAATCTGCCGCCACAGGCCGCTGCGGGCGAAGCCGCCGCTGGCCCGGATCTCGTGCACCTCGTTGCCGGCGGCCCGCACCGACGCCAGCACCAGCGCCAGCTGCTGGCAGACCCCCTCGATCGCGGCCCGCACCAGGTGCGACCGGCGGTGGCCGTGGGTCAGCCCCACGTACGCGCCACGCGGCAGCGCGCTCCAGTGCGGGGCCCGCTCGCTGAGCAGGTACGGCAGCATGATCAGCCCGCCCGAACCGACCGGGGCGCGGGCGGCCAGCGCCAACAGTTCGTCCTCGGCGTCGGCGCCCAGCTCCGGGGCGAGCGCGTCACCGACCCAGTCGAGCACCACCCCGCCGTTGTTGATCGCCCCGCCGACCACCCAGCGTCGCTCGGTCAGCGCGTAGCAGAACACCCCGCCGAGCGGGTCCACGCCGGGGTGCTCCACCACCACCCGCATCGCGCCGCTGGTCCCGATCGAGCAGGCCACAACCCCGGGGGCGACCGCGCCGAGGCCCAGGTTGGCCAGCGGCCCGTCGCCGGCGCCGACCACCACCGGCGTACGCCGGGGCAGCCCGGTCGCCGCGGCCGCCTCGGCGGTCAGGCCGGGCAGCACGGCGGTGGTGGAGACCAGCCGGGGCAGCTGCGTGTCGGTGATGCCGGCGATGCCGAGCGCCTCGGTGTCCCAGGCCAGCCGGTGGATGTCCATCAGCCCGGTGCCGGAGGCGACCGAGTGGTCGGTGACCAGTTCGTCGCAGAGCCGCAGCAGGACCCAGTCCTTGATCCCCACCCAGTACGCCGCCCGCCCGAACAGCTGCGGCTCCTGCTCGGCCAGCCAGAGCAGCTTGGGCAGTGGCGCCATCGGGTGCACCGGGGTGCCGGTGCGCCGGTGCAGGGCCAGCCCGGACGGGACGGCGCGCAGCCGCTCGGCCTGCCGGCTGGCCCGGGCGTCGGCCCAGATGATCGACGGGGTGATCGGCTCGCCGTCGGCGTCCAACCCGATCAGGCTGTGCATCGCGGTGCTGAACGCCAGCCCGGCCACCGGCCGCCCCAGGTCGGCCACCACCGCCCCGATCGCCTCCAGCACCGCCGCGTGGACCCGCAGCGGGTCCTGTTCGGCCCAGCCGGGCTGCGGCTCGTCCAGCGGATAGGCCACCCCGTACTGGGCGAGCTGGTGGCCCTGGGCGTCGTAGGCGACGGCCTTGGCGCTGGCGGTGCCGATGTCGACGGCGATCATCGCGTCGCGATGGCCGCCCCTCTCGGTCACCGGCGCTCACCCCTTCCGCCCGTGCCGGCGTCGCCGGCTGTGGCTGACGTTACCGAGCGCCGAGCCACCCCGTACGGGGAAAGCGGACGGCGGCCGCGGGCCGAGCCATGCCGCTGGCCGGCGGAATCGCGGGCGACGGCCCGGCGGGCCGGCGGCTAGGGTGCCGGCATGCGGCTCAGGGTTCTCGGCGGGTGCGGGGCGTGGCCGGAGGCCGGCCAGGCGTGCAGCGGTTACCTCGTGGAGCAGGACGGGTTCCGGCTGCTCGTCGACCTCGGCTACGCGACCGTGCCGCGGCTGCTGGAGTGGATCGACGCGGGCCAGGTCGACGCCGTTTTCGTCAGCCACGGCCACCCCGACCACTGCGCCGACCTGAACCCGCTGCTGCGGGCGCGGGCGCTGCGCGACGACCCGCCGGCCCCGCTGCCGGTGTACGCGCCGCCGGGCGCGCTCGACGCGGTGCTGGCGCTGGACCGGCCCGGGATGCTGGCCGACGCCTACACGCTGCACGAGATCACCCCCGGCGGCCGCCTCGACATCGGTCCGTTCCGGGCCGAGACCTTCCCGCTGCCGCACTGGGTGCCGAACGCCGGCGTCCGGTTGGCCGCGGGCGGCCGGGTCCTCGCCTACACCGGTGACACCGGCCCGAGCCCCGAGCTGCCGAACCTGGCCCGGGACGCGGACCTACTGCTGGCCGAGGCGACCCACGTCGACGAGGTGCCGGAGGACTCGCGGCGCTATCTGTCCAGCGCCCGGCAGATGGGCCGGCTGGCCGCGGCCGCCGGCGTCGGCCACCTGCTGCTGACCCACCTCTGGCCGGGCACCGACCCGACGGCCGCCCAGGCAGCCGCCGGTGCGGCGTACGACGGCGAGACCGGTGTCGCCACCGCCGGCCTCGTCCTGGACCTCCCCTGATCCCTGGTATCCCGCCTGAACAGTGACTCGGCGGTGGGCGGCCGGTTGGGGGGTGTACGCGAGGGCCCGGCCGGGCGAGAATGCCGAGCAACGTGAATGTTTCTGGACGATGACGTCCGGCGGGGGAGGATGGCGTGACCGGTCCAGCTCTTCGCCTCGGCGCGGCGGTGGCCGCCCTGGGCATGGTCGTGTCCGGGCTGGCCGTCGGCTCCGCGCCGGCCGCCGGCAAGCAGCGCGACGGGCGGGGCTACGCCGCCGAGATCAGCCGGGCGTCCTACGGCGTACCGCACATCACCGCGCACGACTTCGGCAACCTCGGCTTCGGCGTCGGTTACGTGCAGGCCGAGGACAACCTCTGCGTCATCGCCGAGAAGGTGGTCACGGTCAGCGGCGAGCGGTCCCGCTGGTTCGGCGCGAGCGGCCCGACCGACGCCAACGTGCGCAGCGACCTGTTCTTCCGCAAGGCGATCGAGGACCGCGCGGTCGAGCGGCTGCTGGCCGGCCGGCGCGACGGCGTGCACTCGCCGTCCGACGACGTCCGCGACCAGATCCGCGGCTTCGTCGCCGGCTACAACCACTACCTGCGAAAGGTCGGCGGCGCGGCGAACCTCACCGACCCGGCCTGCCGGGCCAAGCCGTGGGTACGCCCGCTGACCGAACTGGACCTCTGGCGTACCACCTGGGCCAGCATGGTCCGGGCCGGTTCCCGGGCGCTGCTCGACGGCATCGTCGCCGCCGCCCCACCGACCGCCACCGGCCCGGCGGCGACCCAGGACGCGCCGGGCGCCGCGGCGGTGTTCGCCGCCGTCGACGGGGCGCCGGCCGGGGTCGGCAGCAACGCGTACGGGCTGGGCGCCGGGGCCACCACCCACCGCGGCGGGATGGTGCTGGCCAACCCGCACTTCCCGTGGGACGGCGCGGAGCGGTTCTACCGGATGCACCTCAAGGTGCCCGGCCGCTACGACGTGGAGGGCGCCGCGCTGATCGGCGACCCGATCGTGGAGATCGGACACAACCGCACTCTCGCCTGGAGCCACACCGTCTCCACCGCCCGCCGGTTCGTCTGGCACCGGCTCGCCCTGGTGCCCGGCGACCCGACCTCCTACTACGTCGACGGCCGGCCGCGGAAGATGACCACCCGCACGGTCACCGTGCAGGTGCCGAACCCGGCCGGCGGCACCATCCCGGTCAGCCGCACCTTCCACGACACCCACTACGGGCCGGTGGTGGTGGTGCCCGGCAGCTTCGACTGGACGGCCGAGGCCGCGTACGCCGTCACCGACGTGAACGCCACCAACAACCGGGCCTTCGACGGCTGGTTGCAGATGGGCCGGGCGAAGACGGTCCGTGACCTGAAGCGCGTACTGGACCGCTACCAGTTCCTGCCCTGGGTGAACGTGATCGCCGCCGACGCTCGCGGCGAGGCGCTCTACGCCGACCACTCGGTGGTCCCGCGGGTCACCGACGAGCTCGCGGCCGCCTGCATCCCGGCGCCGTTCCAGCCGCTCTACGCCAGCAGCGGCCAGGCCGTCCTGGACGGATCGCGGTCGGCGTGCGCGCTGGGCGCCGACCCGGACGCCGCGGTGCCCGGCATCCTCGGCCCGGCGAACCTGCCGGTCCGGTTCCGCACCGACTACGTGACCAACTCCAACGACAGCCACTGGCTGGCCAACCCGGAGGCCCCGCTGGAGGGCTTCCCCCGGATCATCGGCAACGAGGGCACCCAGCGCAGCCTGCGTACCCGGCTCGGGATCGACCAGGTGCAGCGGCGGCTGGCCGGCACCGATGAGCTGCCGGGCACCCGGTTCACCACCGGCCGGCTCTGGCACACCGTGTTCGGCAACCGCGCGTACGGCGGCGAACTGGTCCGCGACGACCTGGTGGCGCTCTGCACCGCCCAGCCGACCGCCACCGCCTCCGACGGCACCACCGTCGACCTGCGGGACGCCTGCGCCGCGCTGCGGGGCTGGGACCTGCGGGCCGACACCGACAGCCGGGGCGCCCACCTGTTCACCGAGTTCGCCCTGGCCGGCGGCATCCGGTTCGCCGACGCCTTCGACGCCGCCGATCCGGTGCACACCCCGGCCCGGCTGGCCGGCACCGACCCGCGGGTGCTGCGGGCGCTCGCCGACGCCGTCCGCCGGCTCGCCGGCATTCCGCTGGACGCCCGGCTCGGCGACGTGCAGACCGAACCGCGCGGCGACCAGCGCATCCCGATCCACGGTGGACCGGCCGACGCGGGCATCTTCAACATGATCATCAACCCGTTGCGTCCCGGCGTCGGCTACCCGAAGGTGGTGCACGGCTCGTCCTTCGTGATGGCCGTCGAGCTGGGCCCGAACGGCCCGTCCGGCCGGCAGATCCTCACCTACTCGCAGTCGACCAACCCGAATTCGCCCTGGTACGCCGACCAGACCCGGCTCTACTCGGGCAAGGGCTGGGACACCGTCAAGTACACCGAGGCGCAGCTGCGGGCCGACCCGAACCTGCGCACCTACCGGATCTCGGAGGGCCGCCACCGCTGACACGCCCCTAGGGGCCGACGCCGCGCAGCAGAATCGACTTGTCGTCCAATCTGGTCCGCCGATCGGGTGATTCGCCCGATGTGGCGTGTCCGGGCCGGACGCCGCCGGAGTTAACACCTGTGACACCCCGGTGGTTGTCTGCGCGGCGAAGGAGTCGGCGTGGCGAGGACTGATTCGACGGGTTCCACCTGGCGGTACCGGTGGGCGCACCGGCAGAACGAGCGGCGGCTGCGGTCGTACCGCGGCGCCGAGGCCGCATGGCGACGACGCGACGACGAACTGCGGCGGCTGCGTACCCTCGCCGAGGAGTTCCACGGATCGGCCGCCGCCGGCGCCGGGCTGCCGCTGGAGCTCGGCCCCGGCGAGGTGGTCCTCTGGGCGTTGCCCGCCGCGCAACTGGTCGAGGTCCGGCACACCAGCGTGCTGCCGGCGCCCGACCTGACGGTCGCCGTCGACGCCGCGCCGCTGCGGCCCCGCCGCCCGGACGGGGTCCGGGTCGCCGACGCCGGCATGGCGGTGATCACCAACCGGCGGCTGGTGCTGCTCGGCGGCCGGGGCCGGCGCGACTGGGCGTACGGTCGGATGACCGGCCTGGCCCACGACCCGGCGGCCCCGGTGACACTGATGCAGGTGCTGGACCGCCGGCGCACCTCCGGGCTGATGTTGCCCGTGGACGCCGCCGCGGACTTCCGGTTCAAGCTGACCCTGGCCTTCGCCGACGCGATCGAGCAGCGCGACGCCATCATCGCGCAACTCGACGAGTTGATCGCCGAGCACACGCAGCTCAAGCCGATCCGGCCGGGCATCGCCACGCCGGGGCAGGCCCGGCTCAGCGCGATGCTGCCCGGCGGCCGGCGCACCGTGGCGGTCGCGGCGGCCATCGCCGTGCTGGTGCCCGCCGCGCTCATCGAGTCGGACCCGTCGGACCCGACCCGCCGCGAGGTGGCGGCCGCGGCCACTCCCGGGCCGACCGCCGTGCCGCGGCTCGGCCCGTCCGTGCCGCCGGTCGCCGCGGCCAGACCCACGCCCACGGCGAAGCCGAAGCCGAAGCGCAGCAGCCCGCCGCCCGCGCCGTCGCCGGCGAAGACGGCCTCCGGGGAGCGGCTCTGCGGCGCGCCGGCGAACCCGATGGGGTACGACTTCTGCGGCGGCTACCGGATCCGCAAACCGGACGCCGAGATCTGCGACTGGTTCGACTGCACGCCGCAGTTCTGGGCCGGGCGGGGCTACCTGGTGCAGTGCCGGGACGGCTCGGTCAGCCTGACCGGCGGGCAGCGCGACGCCTGCGCCGGGCACCGGGGGGTGCGCCGTACCGTCTGGACCTGACCGGCTGCCGTCCGTGGCCTCCGTCGGGAGCCATGATCACCATGACGCTCCGGCATCGCGCCCGGCCGGCTGATGCTCGGTGAGCCGTTGCAGGGGGAGCAGGCCGACGAGGATCAGCGCGGCGCCAAGCGGCAGCAGGTCGAGGTTCACCGCGATCGGCAGGAAGCCGAGCAGCACCAGCGCCGGGCTCCAGCCCGGCAGCAGCCGGGGCCGGGTGGTGGCCGCCTGCACCAGCAGGGTGAGGATGCCGACCTGGAACAGCAGCGGCCCGAGCGCCATCGCCGGATCCGGCAGCGGCGCGGCGTCGGCGAGCCGGGGGAACAGGTCGCCCAGGATCACCCAGAGGAATCCGGCGGCGCCGGCCAGCCCGAGCGTGGTCGCGACCCCGGTGAGCACCCGCTGCCGTGGCGCGGCGGCGTGCAGCAGCCGCCACAGCCCGACCAGGAGTACGGCGAAGAGCACGAACGCCACCAGGAAGAAGGTGTGCCCGAGGTTCCAGGCCCAGCCCGGCCCCCGGTGGCCGTCCAGCCCGTCGACCAGCCGCAGCAGGCCGTAGAGGAGCAGCAGCGCCGGGGCGCCGAGGGCGGCGGTCGGGACGAGCTTCGCGGAGGTCCGGGGGTGGACGGTCGTCATGTCCCCAGCCTCGCCGGGCGGCCGCACGGCGGCATCGGGGTCTTCCCGTACCGGCCCCGGACCCGCCGTTCTGAGGGGGCGGCCGGCCGCGGTAATTCGCTCCGATTCAACCCTGATGTCCGGAATGATGGGCGGATGGAGATCCGCTCCGATGACGGCGCCCGGGTGAGGATCCGCCCGGTCGGCTACCAGCCGGGCGTCGAGCCGCCGGTCCACCCCGAGGAGGGCTGGGACGACTGGCTGCTCGTGGAGACGGACGCCCGTACCGCGGACGGGCAGGCGTGGTCGCATCTGGAGCCCTGCCTGACCGTGGCCGAGGCGGCGGCGCTGACCGGCTGGCTGCGGTGGCGGGCCGAGTCCGCGCTCGCGCCGGGGGCGGCACCGGCGGTGGTGCGGTTCACCGAGCCGAACCTGACCCTCCGGAGCCGGGTCATCCGGCGCCGGCGGGTGGAACTGGTGGTCGAGTTCTCCTATGAGTCGCTGCCCCCGTGGCTGCCGCGTCGTCCCCTCGGCGCGGTGTATCCGCTGCCGCTGACGGTCTCGGCCGACGCGCTGGCCGCGGCTGCCGAGCAGTGGGCCCGGGAGGTCGAGGCGTTCCCCCGGCGCGTCGTCTCGTAGCCCGGCAGCCGCCGGGTCAATTCTCTTCTTTCCGGACCTTCGTGGATATATCGATCCTCATGCGTGTCCTGTTGACGGGACGAGCGGTTGTACCACACGTGACGGCGACATCACCGGCCACCATCAGAGACCCGGCGCCGGCGGAACCCCGCTGGCGCACCACCTGGTCGGAGCGCGAGAACGACCGGCGGCGGCGCGCGTACGACGCCGAGACCGCGGCCTGGCTCCGGCGGCACGACCAACTGGTCCGGCTCCAGATCGAGGCCGCCAGCTTCCTCGGCTGCACCCAGCCGCGTACCGGCCTGCCGGTGGACCTCGCCGACGACGAGGTCGTCTACCGGGTGCTGCCCACCGCCGAACTGGTCGAGGCCGAGGCCCGGCACGTGACCGGCCTGCCCACCCCCGGCCTGGCCGGTGCCGCGACCGGCCCCGAGCGCACCGACCGGGCCCTGCCCAGAGGCGTGCGGTCGGTCGACGCCGGCATGGCGGTGGTGACCAACCACCGGGTCGCGTTCGGCGGGCGGGAGCAGCGGCGCGAGTGGGCGTACCCGGACCTGGTGGGACCGGCGCACCACCCCGATGCCCCGCTCACCCTGCTGCACCGCACCGACGGCGGGCGGCTCGCCGGGCTGCTGGTGCCGGAGACCGCGGCGGTCAACTTCCGCTTCTACCTCACCCTCGCCTACGCCACCGCCACCGGATGCCGGGCCGCCGTCGCCGCGCAGGTCGACGACCTGCTCGACGCGCACCGGCAGGCGCGGCCGGTGCCGCCGCCGGTGGTCGTGCCGGCCCACGCCCCACTGATCGCGCGGCGCCCCGACCGGCGGGTGGCCACCGTCACGGCCCTGGCCATGCTGGCGTTCGGCACGCTGACCGCCGGTGCCGTCGACGTCGAGCCGGTCGGTCCGACCTACCGGGCGCAGGTGGGCGGCTCCGCCGCCGTGGACGCCGCGCCGCGACCGCTCGAGCTCACCACCCCGCCCATCCCCGGCGAGCCGGCGGGCGGCGGCAGGGCCGCCTCGGTGACCGGCGAGCCGGCCCCCCGGGCCACCGGCGGCACCGGGCGGCACCGGTCGACCCGGCCCACGGCGCCGGCGACCCGGCGGGTGCCCGCACCGCCGGCGATCGCGGCGCCCACCCCGGCGCCGCCGACGATCGCCCCGCCGCCCACCGCCCCGCCCGCCCCGACCACGCCGGCGACCAGCGCCCCACCCTCGTCGGATCCAGGCAACCTGCTCACGCTCTGCCTGGACCCGCTCGGACTACCCCTGCTGGACCCGCTGCTCTGCCCGACGTCCAGCCCCTGACCCTCCGGTCAGGCGCCGAAGTTCGGGACGGTGAGGGTGCCGTCCGGGCCGAGCGGGAAGCCCGGATTCCAGGCGATCTCCCAGACGTGGCCGTCCGGGTCGGCGAAGCAGCCGGCGTACCCGCCGTAGAAGGTCTCCCGGGCCGGGCGGGTCACCTCGGCGCCGGCGCCCGCCGCCGCGGCGAGCAGGTCGTCCACCTCGTCGCGGGAGCGGACGTTCTGCGCCAGCGTCATCCCGCCGAACCCGCCGCCGGGGTCGTCGACGCCCGCGTCGTCGGCCAGCTTCGCCCGGCCCCACAGCACCAGCGCCAGCCCGCCGGCCTGGAAGAAGATCGTCTCCTCGACCGCCTGGCCGCGCCAGCCGAGCCGCTCGTAGAAGGCCCGCGCCCGGGCCACGTCGGCGACCCCGAGGGTGACCAGGCTGATCCGCTGCTCCATGCCGCCAACCTAGCCCGGGATCACCGCGCGGCGTGGCCGACCGAGCGCACTGTCCACGTCGAACCGCGCGTCGACCGACCCGTCCGCCGTCCGCCTGATCCCCACCGGAGGAGAGCCGTGACTAGGGTGGGGCGATGCCGCGCTGCGCTGTCGGTCTACCGAACGTCGGGCCCTTCGCCGACGCCGCGACCCTGGTCGAGCTGGCCGTCGCGGCCGAGGAGCGGGGCTGGGACGGCGTCTTCCTCTGGGACCACCTGCTCTACCACGATCCGGACTGGCCGGTGGTGAACCCGGTCGTGGTGACCGCCGCGATCGCCGCCCGTACGGCCCGGATCCGGCTCGGGGTGCTGGTGACCGCGCTGCCCCGGCGGCGGGTGCAGATCGTGGCGCGGGAGACCGCCACCCTGGACACCCTCTCCGGCGGTCGGCTCGTCTTCGGCGCGGGCATCGGCTCGATGGACCGCGAGTACGCGGCCTTCGGCGAGGATCCCGACCTGCGGGGCCGCGGCCGGCGCCTGGACGAGTCGCTGGAGCAGCTCACCGCGCTCTGGTCGGGCCAGTCGGTGCCCACCCCCTCCGGCGAGCGGGTGCGGATGCTGCCGACCCCGGTGCAGCGACCCCGGATCCCCGTCTGGTGCGCCGGCCGCTGGCCGAACCGTCCGGGCTTCCGCCGTTCCGCCCGGTGGGACGGGATCGTGGCGACCTTCCGCGACGCCGGCCGGGAGATCCCCGTGCCGGTCGAGGACTTCGCCGACGCGGTCCGGTTCGTCGCCGCCGAGCGGGGCTCGCTGGACGGGTTCGACGTCGTCGTCGAAGGGTGGACGTCGCCGCGGGACGCGGAGCGGATCGTCGCGCCGTACGTCGACGCCGGGCTGACCTGGTGGGTCGAGGCGATGGGGTGGTGGCGCGGCGGCGTCGACGCCGCCCGGGAACGCATCCTGGCCGGCCCGCCCCGCTGACCCCGACCCCACCGGCCCGGCGGTGGGCTCAGTGCTGGCCGGTCATCCGGTCGGCGAGCCGGTCCAGCGCCGGTACGGCGACCAGCACCGCCGCCCGGTCCGGTCCAGTTCGTCCAGTTCGGACAGTGCGGCGGCGAGCAGCTCGCGCCGGTGCCGCCCGTACGCGGCCCGGCCAGCTCAACGCCCGGCTGCTCGACCGCTTCGAACCGCCCGCTGCTGCTGCGCGCACTGGGCATGAGCGTGCTGGCCGCCGCCGCCCTGCTCGCCGGCGCGCTGCTGGGCAGCCTGCCGCTGGTGGCGGTGGCGCTGTTCGCCTTCGTCGGGTCGCTCGGCATGGTCACGCCGAACGGCACCGCGCTGGCCCTGGACCGGCACGCCGCGCACGCCGGCACCGCCGCCGCATTGCTCGGCGCGATCCAGTCGGTGGTCGGGGCGCTGGCCGCGCCGCTGGTCGGGCTGGGCGGCGAGGGCAGCGCGCTGCCGATGGCGGTGGTGGTCGCCGGCGCGGCGATCGCCTCCCTCACCACCGTCCTCACCCTGGCCCGCCCGCGTTCCTCCCGCTGACAACCCGTCACGCAGGTTCTGTGGGAGGGGGTGTATCCCCGTCCGTGCGCGGTGACACGGAGCCGACACGCCGGACAACTTGCGGACGCGGCAGGCTTCCAGGGTGTATAAGTGTTATCTGAGGAGAGCGGATAATGCTTATATCGGCGGTTGTGTGGCGCGAGCTGGTCGGTGTCGGCCTGACGCTGATCCCGCGCGGCCCCGATCTGCTCGAGCTGCGGTACGGCGCCGCCGTGGCTGTGCTGACCATCGTCAGGTCGACGACGCCACTGACGCCCGGCGACGTCGCCGTGCTTGCCGAGCGCCACCCGGCGCCATGCCTCATCGTGGTGCCCTCGGCCACGCCTGCCGTTCGCGCCGCGATCGAAGCTCACGGCTGGTCCTGGCTGACCGACGCCGACCAACAGGTCGCAGGCGTGTTGCGAGTCGGTGCGGAGCGGATCGTGCTCAACGTCCGGCAGGCCGAGGTGTCCCGGTCCACCCGTCCTGGTCCGGTGCCGTGGGGCACCTTCACGCTCGTTCGGCGAATGATCGAGCGCCCGTACGCCACGCAACGAGAGCTGGCCGCTCTTGTCGGTGTGTCCCAGCCTCGGATCTCGCAGGCCCTGCGGGTACTGACGGATCAAGGTTTTGCGCGCCGAGGGCCGGCAGGCTGGAGGGTGCACGACATCGACGCTGCCCTCCGCTGGTGGCTCGACTCCTATCCAGGGCCCGGTGGGCTCCGGACCCTCTGGTACAGCCTTGATCCGCCGGTCGAGCAGGCCCGCGCGGTCGCCGAGGTGATTGCTACCGAAGATGCCGGGTCACACCCCGTCGTCTCCGGTGACGTCGCCGCCGACGCCATCGCTCCCTGGCGGTCGCCGGTGCGCGCAGTCCTCTACGCCCGTGCCGGCGTCGATCTGACCGGGGCCGGCTTCGTTCCGGCAGGTGAGGACGAGGCCACCCTCGAACTCACCGTGCCTCGGGACGTCGGCCTCTGGCCGCCGACGCAGCTGTCCGGCCCTTCGCCGGCCGCGCTCCCGCTCGCCGATCCACTGCAGATCCTGTGGGACGTTCGCCGCGCTCCCGGGCCTGACAGCCAGGAAGCGGCTGACCGGGTGTGGCAGTTCATCCGCCGCCGCCACCGAGAACAGGGAGCCGCCGCATGACTCCACCGACTTCGGCCAACCCCATGCCGCCAACGCCGAAGCCGGTCACGCTGACATCAACCAGCCGGGCCGCCGACGCCGGCTTCCTGACCCTCGCCGACCTGGCCGGCCTCACGGCTGCTCTCGATCTTGACTATCGAATCGTCGGCGGCCACATGGTCACCCTGCTCGTCGCGGCTCATGGTGTCGCCGACCAGGTGCCGATGCGGGAAACGGCCGACGCGGACTTCGCGGCCCTGCCCACAGCGATCGGCGATCCTCGCCTGCCGGCCGCCCTCCGCGACCGCGGTTACCAGTCCCGCGGAGCGGCCAACCGGTTCAGCCGCGACCACACGGACGCTCGCGGACAGCTCAGCCTGGTGGTCGACATCCTCGCTCCGTCCTACCAGGGCACGTTGGTGCCCAACCAGCGCCACGGCGACCTGGTCGTCGACGAGATTCCCGGCCTTGTGCTTGCCCTGCACCGTCCTGCCGAGCTGATCGATCTCCATGTGCAACTGACCAACCGCGACCGCCTCGCCATACGCGTGCCGCTTCCGGACGTGACCTCCGCGCTCTGCCTGAAGGCGCTGGCGTATCGCGGGCGGTTCACCGCGAAGGATGCGGTCGACCTGTGGCGCCTCGCCAACGCCGGCCATGCGGCTGGACTGCGCGCCGCTGACTGGCCCGTCAGCGTCACCGGTCGTCAAGCAGCCACCGTCCTGCACCGCTTCTTCGGGTCGCCCGCCGCGGCCGGGCTCAAGCAGATGTCGCCCCGCGCCGCGGACCGCACCCGCATGCAGGCTCTGGTACGCCAGCTCGCCCCGAGACTCTGAGGGAAGTCTCCGAACGATCAGGCCGGGATCTCGCCCTCGTTGATCTGGAAGTTGATCCCTCGAACGCGATGGCGCTCGCCCTGGACCGGCCCGCCACGGACCGGCACGGTCTGCACGCCGCTTCCACGGTGCTTCCACGCGGCACTGCAATCGTGGATGTCGATCCGGAAGGGGCGCGTCGCAACCCCAGCTGCGGCGCGACCCTTTCGGCGGACGAGGGGAGTGGGCCACCGGGGCGTTCGGGTGCAGTTGTTGTCGACCCAGCGACAACAACTGCACCCAGAGCGCTCGAAGCCCTCGCGGACCGGCCGGGTCGGCTGCCGGCGTCCCATCTCGCCTCGTCGACGTCAATCCGGGACGGGTGCACCGCAACGCGCCGGTCCCGGCCACCGACCAGCGGCTGGATCGTGGGGCCGAACGGCCTGTGCCGACCTCTCGGGGACGGCCACCGGCACCGACGGGGGCCAGCCGCTGGCCAACGGAGAGGCATCGGAATGCAGATCCAACCGCTGGTGCACCCCGACCGGGGAGGTGTGCGCCGGATGACCCGACGGGTGGGCCGGCGCGGCCTCGCCCTGGCGCTGGTCGCGACGACCGCGCTGTCCCTGCCGATCGCCCCGGCCACCGCGGCCGAACCCACCACGGAGGCATCGGCCGCCACCGCCGAGGCGCCGGCCACCGCCGAGGCGCCGGCCACCGCCGAGGCGCCGGCTGCCGCCGCGGCGGCGGTGCCGATCGCCGCGTCGGAGGTACGCAACTACGCCTGGTTCAACCAGAAGACCGAGAGCGACATGCACGCCGGAGTCGCCGGTCACGTCACCCGGCTGATCAACGCCGCCGCGCCCGGGTCGACGCTCTCGCTCACCCTCTACTTCTTCAACCGGCAGGAGATCGTCGACGCGCTGCGCTCGGCCGCCGCCCGGGGCGTACGGGTGCGGATCGTCATCAACGGCAGCCAGGTCGGCAGCGCGCACTACAACGCGCTGAAGGCGATCCCGACCGCCCGGGTGGTCGCCTGCGGGCAGCGCCGCGCCGACGGCCAGTCCACCCGTGGCTGCGTCACCCGCCGTACCGGGGCGTCGCCGCTGCACAACCCACCGCTGCTGCACGACAAGTTCATGACCATCTCCCGGGTGCAACTGGCCGGTGGCGAAACGGCACGCAACGTCCTCTACGTCTCCTCGGCGAACCTCGACCACTACCGGGCCTACGAGAACGCCATCACGATCAGCCACGCCGGCCTGTACAACGCCTACCTGAGCTACTTCAACGACCTGATGCGCTACGGCAGCTCCGGGCGGAACAACCCGAACTACGGCCGGACGACCACCGTCGGCGCGCACCGCGTCTACACCTTCCCGCGCCGGGAGGCCGCCGGCCGTACGCCGGGCAGCGCCAGCAACGACCCGATCGCCAGCCTGCTGCGCTCCACCAACTGCTCCGGCGGCACCCGGATCGACCTGGCCAACTTCCGCATCCAGCGGGCCGCCGTGGTGCGGGAGCTGAAGGTGGCGCGCAACCGCGGCTGCCAGGTGCGGATCGTCACCGGCGCCAAATCCGGCCGGCCGCACGACGCGGGCGCGCCGATGAAGGCCCTGGTCGACCTGGCCCGCGCGATGCCGGTGCACCTGTGCGGCTACACCGCGGCCGGGGGCGTCCCGATGCACGAGAAATTCATGATCATCCGTCGGGGCAGCCAGTCGACCCTCTACACCGGCAGCCACAACCTCACCTACCGGGCGCTGCGGCAGAACGACGAGAACATCGTGGCGCTGCGCAACCACCCGCTCGCCGCGCCGTTCCAGCAGCGCTTCGAGCAGCACCACAGCACCTGCCTGCGGTGGACGCCGCCGGCCGGCACCACCGGCACCGCCTCAGCCGAGGACGCCGGCTGAGCACCCCGCGACCCGAGGGCCGGCCCGGCTGCGGCCGGCCCTCCGGGCGTTCACGTCGTCGTCGCACCGGCCAGCAGGGCGCGGACCCGCTCGGCGTCCGGATGGTCGAGGTCGGTGAGGATGTCCAGCGCCTGCCGCCAGGACTCCCGGGCGGCACCGGTGTCCCCGCCGGCGTGCTGGGTCTCGCCCAGCTGGCGCAGGGTGACCGCCTCGTTCATCCGGTCGCCCAGCTGCCGGTACAGCCCCAGCGCCTGCCGGTAGCAGGCCAGCGCCTCCCGCGGGTCGACCTGCCGGTAGGCGTACCCGAGGCTGTCCCAGGCGCCGGCCATGCCGACCGGGTCGCCGAGCCGCTCCAGCAGCGCCAGCGAGCGGCGGCAGTGCGCGATCGCCGGCTCGTGGTCGCCGAGCAGCGCGTGACACCAGCCCACCGAGTTGTGCGTGTTGGCCACCCCGCGCTCGTGCCCGGCGCGCTCGAACAACTCCAGCGCCGCCAGGTCGTGCCCGAGCGCCGCGCGGACGTCACCCCGCTGCTCGCACAGCCAGCCCAGGCTGCGCCGGGTGAACCCCTGCCCGACCAGGTCACCGAGCCCGCCGAACAACTCCAGCGCCCGCCCGTAGCGCTCCCGCGCCGCGTCGAAGTCGCGCAGCCGCACGTACGCGCCGCCGAGGATCCGGTGCGCCTCGGCCGCCCGGTCGGCCTCCCGCCGCGCCGCGGCCACCGCGGCCTGCCCCACCCGCACCCAGTCCCGCCAGTGCCCGCGCCGGGCGAGGAAGTTCGCCGCCGCCCAGGCCAGCCGCCACACGTGCCCGTCCAGGCCGGCCCGCTCGGCCCGGTCCAGCGCGGCGAGCAGCACCGGGTGCTCGGCGGTGAACCAGGCCAGCGCGGCGTCGCGGTCCGCGAACACCTCCGGCCGTACGCCGGGCGCGGTCGCGAGAGACGCCAGTGGGTCCCGGTGCGGCCAGAGCAGCCGGTCGGCGGCGAGCGCGGTGTGCAGGTAGTGGTCGAGCATCCGGCGCAGCGCCGCCCGCCGCCCGCCGTCGTCGGCCAACTCGCTGGCGTACGCGCGCAGCAGGTCGTGCAGCGCGTACCGGCCCGGGACGTGCTCGACGAGCAGGTGCGCCGCCGCCAGCTCGCGCACCGCCGCGCGTACCTCCTCGGGGGGTGCGGCGGCGAGGCTCGCCGCCGCCGCGACCGTGACCTCCGGACCGGGGTGCGCCGCCAGCAGCCGGAACAGCCCCGCCGCCGGCGCGGTGAGCCCGTGGTACGACCAGGAGAAGACCGCCCGCACGTCGGTGCCGCCGACCGCGAACGCGTCGAGCCCGCCACCGTCGCCGCGCAGCTCCCCGGCGAGCGCGTCCAGGGTGAACTCCGGATGGCTCGCCGCCCGGGCCGCCACGATCGCCAACGCCAGCGGCAGCCGCCCGCACGCGTGGACGATCTGCCGGACCGCGTCCGGTTCCCCGGCCAGCCGGGCGGCCCCCAGCCGGCGGCCGATCAGCTCCCGCGACTCGCCACCGGTGAGCAGGTCGAGCCGCAGCGGCCGGGCGCCCTCGGCGACCACCAGGGCGGGCAGCTGGTTGCGGCTGACCACCACGGTGGCGCAGCCCGCCGCGCCCGGCAGCAGCGGGCGGACCTGGTCGGCGTCGCGGACGTTGTCCACCACCACCAGCACCCGCCGGCCGGCGAGCAGGCTCCGGTAGAGCCCGGCCTGCGCCTCCAGGGTCGCCGGCACCCGGTCGGGTGGCACGGCGAGCGCGTCGAGGAAGCCGCGTACCGCGGCGCCCGCGCCGAGTGGGGTGCCGTCCGGGTCGTAGCCGCGCATGTCCACGTATAGCTGGCCGTCCGGGAAGTCGTCGCGCAGCGTGTGGGCCAGGCGCACCGCGAAGAGCGTCTTGCCGACCCCGGCCAACCCGCTGACCAGCACGGTGGGGGAGCCGTCGGCGGGGGAGAGCAGCAGCCGGCGGACGGCGGCGAGATCCTCGGCGCGGCCCACGAACTGCGGCGGGTCGGGCGGCAGCAGGCAGGGCCGCGCCGGCTTCGCGGGCTCGGCGGCCTCCCGTGGCGACGGTACGAGCCGGCGGAGGATGTCCCGCTGGAGCTCCTGCAGTTCCGGGGCGTCCAGCCCGCGCTCGCCGAGCAGGACGACGCCCTCCCGGCACACCTCGGCCGCCTCGTCCACCCGCCGCTCGGCGTAGAGCGACAGCGCGAGCAGCCGTCGTACCGCCTCGTCGTAGGGGTCGTCGGCGACGGCGGTGGAGAGTTGCGCGACCGCCTCGGCGTGCCGGCCGAGCGCGGCCAGTCCCTCGGCGTAGCCGCGCCGCGCCGCCCGGCGTCCCGCCGCCAGCTGCGCGGCCCGCGGCCGGACGAACGGGCGGTCGGCCAGGTCGGCGAAGGCCGGGCCACGCCACAACGCCAGCGCGTCGTGCAGCAACGCCACCCCGCGCTCGGTCAGCGCGCTCTCGCCGGCAGCCACCAGCCGGCGGCCGTCGGCGGACCAGCGCTCGAAGCGGTCCGCGTCGAGCGTGTCGGGTGGAAGGTCGAGGCAGTAGGCGGAGCCTGCCCCGGAGCCGACGGTCCTGATGATCGGCATACCCGCTGCCGGGCCCGACGCAGGTGCCACGCCAGATCCGGTCTTCAACGCGCGGCACGCCCTCCGGTCCGCTTCTGTCAGGCGCGGACCACGCTCCGCCTTCCGCGCAGACCGCTCGCCGAGCGCCGCTTCCGGCGCGGAGGGCTCGCGGAGTGCCGCTCTCGGCACGGAGGGTTCGTCGAGCGCCGTTTCCTGGGCGGAGGGCTCGCCGGGTTTCGCTTTCGGCGGGTGGTGCTCGCCGCTCTCCGCTTCCAGCGCGGGGCGCGGATCCCGTTCCGCTCGCAGCGGGTGGTGCTCGGCCGGGTTTGCTTCCAGGGCTCGGCGGAGGTGGGAGACGTGGCTGCGGAGGGTGGCCCGGGCACCGGCCGGCGGTGTCGCGTCCCACAGCAGCTGAACGACCCGGGACGCCGGCACCGCCGAGCCCGCCTCGACCAGGAGGATCGCCAGCAGCTCCACCAACTTCGGCCCCAGCCGGACGGGTCGATCGCCGCGCGTCACCTGCACCGGGCCGAGCACGCTGATGCGCAACACCCAGGACCCACCCTCCCTTGTGGCGTATCGACTACCGTAGTGGCCCTTCGGGTGACGAGGCGTACACCGCGACGGGTGTCTCGGATGCCGGTCGGTGAGCCGGCGACGCGTAACGCGCGGGCGGCTGGTGGCGGATTATGCGCTCGCGGCGGCGGTGGTCCGGCGGTAGCGTCCCGGCGTGAGCCGCACCGTGACCCTCGTCCTGCTCGACGCCGCCGGCGCGCCGCTGGGCGCCCTGCCGCCCTTCGAGGTGCCCACTCCCTGGTGGCAGGACATCGCCCCGGTCGTCGAGGCGGCCCGCGAGCGGTACGGCGTCGACGTACAGGTGCTCCGCCTGCTCGGCGGGGACGACAGCGGCACCATCGGCGGCGCGGTGACGTACCTCGGACAGGTGAGCGACCCGCCCACCACGCCGCTGCGGCCGGCGGAGGTGGACCTGGCGGCGGACCCGCTGCGCGCCGCGTACGCCGAACCCGGCGGACCGGAGCGCAGCCTGGCCTGGGCGACGGCGCAACTGCGGCGGCTCGGCCGGCCGGTGGAGACCGTCACCCAGCAGCGCACTTGGAACCTGTCGGCGATCTGGCGGCTCGACGGCGCGGGTGGGACGGCCTGGCTGAAGCAGGTGCCGGTGTTCTTCCGGCACGAGGCAGCGGTGCTGCGCTGGCTCGGCCGGGCGGTGCCGGGACGCACCTCGACGCTGCTGGCCGACGACGGCGAGGGGCGGATGCTGCTGGAGCACGTGCCCGGCGAGGACCGGTACGGGGCGCCGATCGAGGAGCGGCTGGCGATGGCCGCCGACTACCACCCGGTGCAGGTGCGGTCGGTGCCGGACGTGGCGGAGCTGGTGGCGGCGGGCGTGCCGGATCTGCGCGGCTCGGGGTTGGCTTCGTGGATCCGCGCCCGGCTCGCTTCCCACGACACCTCGTCGGTGGAGTCTCTGCTGGCGGGGCTGGAGGGGCGGCTGGACGAGGTGCGGCGGTGCGGGCTGCCGGAGACGCTGGTGCACGGGGACCTGCACCCGGGCAACGTGCGGGTGTGCGGCAACCAGCGGGTGGTGATCGACTGGGGGGACGCGTTCGTCGGGCATCCGGCGTTCGACGTGCTGCGGCTGAGCGAGGGGTTGGAGGCTTCGGCTGCCGCTCTTGTGCTGGCGGAGTGGTGTGCGCGGTGGCGGGAGAGCGTGCCGGGGTGTGCGCCGGAGCGGGCCGTGGAGCTGTTGCGGCCGGTGGCGGCGCTGCGGCTGGCCGCGGTGTACGCGATGTTCCTCGCCGGGATCGAGGCCAGCGAGCGGGTCTACCACGCGACGGACGTGGCTACCTGCCTGAAACAGGCAGTCGAGCAGGCGTCAGTGCTCGGCTGAACTCTGCTCATTCTCTAAGGGTTCTGATGAAGCCTGGTCGCAGCTCGACACGCGCGGCACGAGGCGGTGAGGTGATCCCGCAAGGGCATAGCATCGGCGCTATGGCAGGGAGGCGGAGCGATGAGCGAATCGCGTCGTTGGAATGACCTACGCGACCGCCGGCTGGCCGACCCAGGGGGAGCCGACGCGTACGAGGCCACCCGCATCGCCTTCGAGCTGGGTCAACAGGTGCGTCACCTGCGGGAGAACAACGGCTGGAGCCAGAGCCAGCTAGCTCAAGCCGCCGGCATGACGCAGTCCGCGGTGGCCCGATTCGAGGCCGGTGGAACGGTGCCGACGCTGCCAGTCCTGGAGCGCCTCGCGCGAGCCCTCAACATGAAGCTGGACGTCAGATTCGCACCAAGAGTTGACGCTGCCTGAACGTCTGGTCCGGCTCACGCGGCGATGGTGCGGGCGGCGGCGTACATGTCGGCGGGGAGCGGGCGGTGCAGCTGCCAGATGATCCGCATGGGCCGGTCGCCGGTGTGCTCGCGGTAGGTCATGGTGCCGGCGTAGAGATAGGCGGGTGCGCCGAGGTCCCCGTCCTTGATTTTGGTCTCCCGAACGAAGAGGTGCACTGTCGATCGGCGCTCCGCGTGGTGGATGTAGCGCTGCCCGGTAGGGGACGCAGACGAAGTGGTGCTCTGTGACTCCCACTGGAACAGCTGGTCGGTGATGGCCCGGTCGGCGTACATAGTGGTAGGGGAGTAGTGCCTCTCAGACTTCTTCAGAGTCACGAAGAAGAGGTCTGCCTGCTCCTCCTTGAGCCACTTCACCCCCTCGCCGCGCATTGGCTTGTCGTAACCGAATGCTGCGCAGGCTTCGCTGCGGCTGTAGCGGGCGTGTACCCGGAGCGGCACCCGAGCCGACTCCGGCTCCTCCGTGACTCGGTGAATGCGGTCGCTTAGTACTTCCACGACCTGGCGCAGCTCCGCGCAGCGGGCCGGCTCAGCCCAGAGGCGCGCCAACCGCTCCTCGCGCTCGACGAGCGGCGCCTTCGGCCCCGTTACCTTTTTGATCGTCCCCAGCCGGGGACCCTCGGTCGCCCGGCCCGGTATGACTTACTGCCCCTGTCGTACGGATGATCCGGGGGGTGTTGTCGCCGGGTCGGGTGGCGTCGGCGGACCGCTGATAGGGACACGGCCGTCCCTTGAGGGGTTGGTCTCTTCGTAACGTGGGTGCCGGCAGTCGACGCCAGACTGGCGGCCGAGCACGGCGACGTCGCGGGGAGGCGATGCGATGCACGGCGATTACCAGGTGTTTCTCGGTCTCGACGTCGGCAAGGACGGCCACCACGCCGTCGCGCTGAACCGGGACGGCAAGCGGCTGCACGACGCGACGTTGGTCAACACCGAGGCCAAGCTGCGGCAGGTGTTCGACAAACTCGCCCGTCACGGCCGGGTCCTCGTGGTGGTCGACCAGCCCGCCTCTATCGGCGCCCTGCCGGTCGCGGTCGCCCGGGCCTGCGGTCATCAGGTGGCCTACCTGCCCGGACTGGCGATGCGCCGCATCGCCGACCTGCACCCCGGTAGTGCGAAGACCGACGCCCGTGACGCCTACGTGATCGCTGATGCCGCCCGGACGCTGCCGCACACGCTACGCCGCGTCGACGTGGGCGACGAAGCCCTCGCCGAGCTGGAAGTCCTCGTCGGCTTCGACGACGACCTGGCCGGCGAGGCCACCCGGCTGACCAACCGCATCCGCGGCCTGCTCACCCAGATCCACCCCGCCCTGGAACGGGCGCTAGGCAAGAACATCCAGCACAAGGCCGTGCTCGAGCTGCTGTCACGCTGCGGCGGCCCTGCCGGGCTACGCAAGGCCGGCCGCCGCAAGCTCACCTCGATAGCGAACAAGAATGCGCCCCGAATGGGCGAGCGCCTCGTCGAACGCGTCATGGCCGCCCTGGACGAGCAGACCGTGATCGTTCCCGGCACCGCCGCAGCCGAGACGAACCTGCCCCGGCTGGCCGACAGCCTGCGCGACGTGCTCCAGCAACGTGACCAGGTCGCCGACGAGGTGGACAGGATGCTCGATGCGCACCCTCTTGCCGAGGTCCTGACCTCGATGCCCGGCATCGGCGTCAGGACCGCCGCCCGGATCCTGCTCGAAGTCGGCGACGGCAGCTCGTTCGCCACCCCAGGACACCTGGCCGCCTACGCCGGCCTGGCCCCGGTCACCCGCCGCTCCGGCAGCTCAATCCGCGGCGAACACCCCGCCCGCGGCGGCAACAAACAGCTCAAACGCGCCTTCTTCCTCGCCGCGTTCGCCGCCCTCGCCGACCCGGTCAGCCGCGCCTACTACGACCGCAAACGCGCCCAAGGCAAGAAACACAACGCCGCCCTGATCTGCCTCGCCCGCCGCCGCTGCGACGTCCTGTTCGCCATGCTCCGCGACAAGAGCCCCTACCAGCCAAGGCCCGCTGCTGCTTGACAAAACCCATAGGGACACCCCCCAGGTCAAAGTGCAGCATGTCCCACAGCCGCCTGGCATCCGGCCGCTCGCCGGCGGCCACCCGGGCCAGCAGGTCGAGTCGGTCCAGGTCGTCGATATGCAAGATCCTTCCGATGGCGCGTCCCAGCTCTCGGTCGTCCGGCCTAACTTGATCTTTAACCTGTGCGGCGGGGTCTGGGGTGGGTGGATGTCTTCTTTCTGGACGTCGGTTTCCCGGGTTCGTTGCTGGTGGCGGTGTGGACGTCGTAGCGGCGGGTGGGTTGGCGGTTGGCCCGGCCTGGTGGGCGTCCGGGTCCTGGTCGTGTGGGTTTCGGCGCGCTTGCGGGACAGGCGGTTGTCGCCCGGAGGTGCCGAAATCCGCGGCGGACCCTGGCTGGGGTGAGCCTTTCGGGTGGGGCTGGCCGTTCCCAGGGGCGGCGCAGGTCGGCGGCGAGGGGACGGGCCAGCCGCAGCTGGGTGTGAGCGGCGATGATCAGCCAGGTCCACCGGTCGGCGGCGTGCGGGTCCCGCAGCTTCGGCACGGTCCAGCCGAGGGTCTGTTTGAACAGCCGGAATGTGTGCTCGATGTCGAAGCGGCGCAGGAAGACCTGCCACAGCAGATCGACCGTCGCCGCGTCCGGGCGGGTGTCGTGGTTCGGGTCGTGCGACCACCACAGCCATACGGGTTTGGCTGTTGCGCCGCTGGGGAGTCGTTCGACGTCGAGACGGATCACGGTGCCTTCCAGGATCGGCAGCTCAGGGCAGTCGGCCCAGGCCGCGCGGCGGGTCAGCTTCGGATGCAGCCGGTGCCAGGCGCGGGCGGTGGCCGTGCCGTAGAGGCGGGTGTCGGTCACCGTGGCCACGTCCGGCTCGCCCCAACTGGCCGGGTCACCAAAGATGAACTCGCTGCCGTGGCGTGGCGGCCGGCCCCGCCGTCCGGGCAGCGGTGGTGGTGCGGGCCGGCGCAGCACCCGGTCCGACCGCATCCGCGCCAGGACCCGCACCGGCAGGTCCCGCAGCAGCCAGGCCAGCCGCGCCGCGTCGTAGCCGGCGTCCATCACGACCCAGATCTGCGGATCGCCGGGCTGCCAGTGCCCGGCCTCGACCAGCCTGTCTACCACCTCACGCAGCTGCCCGGCGGTGACTGCGGCCAGGTCCGCGCCCGGGTGCAGGCGCACGGCGTCCAACGGCGCGGTCCACGAACTGCGGCCGGTCTCCAACGCCACCACGAACGCGTACGGCCAGCCCGGGATCCCGATGTGTTGGTCCTTGCCGCGGCCGTAGGTATGACACAGGATCCGCTGCGGCGCGGTGTGCGCCTCCGGCCGCAGCCAGCACGTCACGTCCACCGCGAGGACGATCCGCCCGTCCGCCGCCCGCGGCAGCGACACCGACGCCACCGCCCTGCGTAGCCGCTGCACGTCCAACCGGCCCGCGGCCAGCGCGTCGTACAACGCGCCGTGCCCACGACGGTGCTCAGCCACCAGCGACAACGCCGGCAACGACCGCACCGGCCCGTCCGCGCACAACACCGCATCGGCCAACTCGAACAGTGCATCACCACGGCGCGTCAGACACCGGTACAGCTCCCGCCGGAACGCGGCAAGGTCCCCGGCTACACCCACCGGCCGACCCTCAGAAAGTGTTGGGTAACCGGGTAGCTACTTCTGGTTGAGTTCGTCGTCGAGGCGTCGGGCTGCCTCGGCCTCGATCGGGCCTTGCGGCTCGACGTCCTCACCGGCCAGGCGCGCGGCCATCAACCGGATCATCGCCACCTTGATCATCGCTTCGGCGTGCGCGGGCTTGCGCTCGTAGTCGCGGGCCAACCGTCTGCACCGTCCCAACCAGGAGAAAGTTCGTTCCACCACCCACCTACGGGGTAGCACCTGGAAGCCTTTCACGTCGGCGTTGCGGGCCACGATCTGCAACTCGATGCCGGCGTGGGTGCGGGCCCAGTCCAGCAGGCTCGCGTCGACGCGGTTGACGTAGCCGGCGTCCGCCCAGACCAGGCCCAGCAGCGGGAACGTGTCCGTGACGCCTGCCAGCACCAGCTTGGCCCCGGCACGCTCCTGCACAGACGCGGCGTGCACTACGGCCTTGAGCAGCAGCCCTGCCGTGTCGACGAGCAGATGCCGCTTACGGCCCCGAGTGCGTTTGGCGGCGTCGTAACCGATCGCCTCCCCGCCTTGGTGACTGTGCGCGGTCTGCGAGTCCAGCACCGCCGCCGACGGCTGCGGGTCACGGCCCTCGGCCACCCGCACCGCGTCTCGCAACTGGTCGTGGACTCGATCCCACGTGCCATCAGCGCTCCAGCAGCGAAACCACCGGTAGGCCACATCCCACGGCGCCAGGTCATGCGGGACATGCCGCCAGGCACAACCGGTACGCAGCACATACAGAATCGTGTCGATCACCAGCCGACGCGGATAACCCAGCGGCCGCCCACCCCGGCGTGGATCCCGCCGCGGCAGCAGCGGCTTGATCACTGCCCACTGCGGATCGCTCAGTGAGGACTCGTACCCCGGCTTACAGACACAACGACACGGACGTGATCTTTACCGACACAGCCATCAAAGATCACACCGAGGTATCACAACACTTTCTCAGGCACACTCATCATGGACAGCCCTTGGTTGTGGATCTTCTTCCCTAGACAAGAAGAATGATCACCCAAGGGCTGTACCAATGATCAGTCGGGGCCGATGCGAACCACCCCAAGGTTAAAGATCAAGTTAGTCGTCGCCGCTAGGGACAGCGTGCACGGCACGGTGGGCAAGGCTGGCGATGTGGCGGGCGAGGGCATCGGCCGCGTCAGCAGGATCGAGCTTGGCGTGCCGAAGCAGCGCAGGGTCGAGAGGGCTGAAGCCGCTCAACGGAGCTCTTGGGCGATGAAGTGCTCGTAGATGCCTGGGCCAAGATCAGTCACGCTTGAAGTTAACCAGTCCACGGCCTTCCGCGCCGTCCTAACAAGCACCGAGTTCCGTCAATTCAAACGCTGCGCTCTTCGCCAGTAGTCCTTGTAGTCTATGCCGAATCTATTGACCGGAGCTGCAACGGCGCTTCCTGGAGCATCGACAGCGAATACTACTCGACATGTAGGAAGAACAAATCCGCCGAAGTTGTCAAGGGAGAGGAGATGGCGATCGTGTAACGCCCGATAGTCTAGGCGATTCATGATACGTGCCTCAACGTTCGTGACTCTTTCGAGTGCATTTCGCAAGTCGGAGATTGATCGACCGGTACCCGAGAGAGGTGGCGCTGCCAGCAGCTTAATTGTCTTGGCCGTCATTGTCCGCACTTGAATCAGGAAGGCGACAAGCATCTCGGGGTTCTGGTATAGATACCTGTCACACCAGAGCACATCTTCCCAGCCGGACGCAAGTTCGATGAAGCGCCGAGCGCTAGCGCGGAGGTCCGACGGCCAACCGGGCGCGACCTCTTCCACCGCCCCCAGCAGCCCTGCCCTATTTGCAGCTTGCGTCAATATGACTTCCTCCCCGTCTTGAAACAAGAACGGTATAAGCGATTCTTGGGCTTCACCGCTCAGGGCCGAATAGGCTCTAGCCCCCGCCAGGAACTCGAGCGCTTCTGCAGGCATGTCCTTGACAAGGTGTCTGACGTCAGTTCTCAAGCCTTGTTCTATGGATGACGCAAGCCGCGCAAGAGAGGCTCCATTTGCGCGCGCATAGTAACTTGCGAGGGGGCCGATCCATCGGCACACATCATCGAGTGTTGCCCGCATGCGTGTCTCATCCAAGTCGCACTGACTAATCGTTGGGAGGCAAAGGAAGCGAGCCCTACTTACAAGCGGACTACCTCGTCGCTTGAGATGGATCGGCTGCTTCCAGCGCGACAGCAGCAAAGCTCCTACGTCACGAGAGTGTTCCGAGTCCACCAGCATCGAATATAGGCGTGCTTGTAGCCGTCCACCGCGGGATAGACGCAGGGCGGCCGAGTAATCGTCAAAAACTATTTGAGCAAGACCATGCTGTGCGACTCGCCCTTCAATTTCAGCGATGAGGCGTTCCATCTCACGAATCTGGTTCTCTTCCGTGAATTGGCGTCCCCGCACAATGACGGCTGTATCGGGAAGTTCTCGTAGGATGGCCTCGACGAGGAAGGTCTTCCCGGTTCGTGGCAGGCCGCGCACGATCAGTAGCTCGCCATCCAGAAGGTACTCAAGACATTGTGTTAACCAATCCCGTTGACTAGGCAGGAGCATACTACCTCCCTAGTGTCGCCCGAATGGCCTTAATGCGCGGCCGCAGATGTTCGTCGGCGAGCCCATACGGTGCGGCGTGCGCAACTGATCCGGGGTCGTCTTCTATGATCTCCCGCGCATATTGTTGCTCGGTCGGATCCTTAGACCAGAGCATGCTGAGTACGGCAGCCTCGTCGGGAAACCATTCCGCAAAGGATTCGAAGACGTCCAGAGCCTGCTCGCTGGGCGAACCATCTCCGGTTGATTTAATGGCGTTCTCAATCGCTGTGAGGGGGACATGCCACGGTATTTGTTCTGGATCGCGATCTCTGACGGCAATGGAACAAGCCTTTCGAGTGAGTAGTGGGTGACCACCATACTCATCGAACAACCTCTGGATAACGCGGTGATCTGAATAGCGTAGTCCCATACGGCGACCGAGGCTTCTGACCATATCGGCCATGTCCTCGTTCGTCATAGGAGCAAGGTAGACCAATCTCACTAACTTGTATAGTAGATTGTCTCGTCGTCCGATCCTTGCGCGCTCGAATAATGCGGGATCAACGCCGGCGCAGAGGAGGACGACCCCCGGCGCGTCGTCCTCCTGCTGAATGAGTCCTCTCAGCTGGGTTAGTGCGATGACCATCTGGCGGGCTTCTTCTTCGCCGAAATTTGATCTTTCGGGGAAGGCTTGGTCGATCTCATCTACGAACAGCTCAAGCCTTTGACCTCGCGCTCTTGCGATTCGCGCCAGATCTTCCGTCCAATACATCCGCAGGTTCTCGATGTCGCCACGTGGGTTTCCTTCCCGAGTGACGAGCCGAAGCTTAAGCTGACGGATTGGGGCTTCTCTTCCATCGCCGACTTCCGCCTTCGACCACCGTTCAAAGGCATGGAATGCGCGTTGAACCAACTTGCGCCGAAGGTCGTCTGCCGCAGAGATCTCACTGATGTCGAGATTGACGACCAAGCGACTACTTTCCTCGCGAATGCGTCGAACGTAGTTTAGGAGGGAAGTCTTTCCTGCTTTGCGCAGTCCGAATATTCCCACGGACTGACCTCTATCAAGGCTTTGCGTCAGTTCATCTAGTTCTCTCCGCCGCCCAAAGAATCCACTTGGTTCGCGAACTGGGTAGGTCAGATCATAGTGATCTACAGAAGTAACCACAGTCGCGAGCCGTTGGCGAAGATCTCGACGATCAGAGGTTAACGTGGGAAGGTGGACGTCTACCACACCGAACTCTCCTCGCCGCCTGCTTGCCATTTGAGCCACGCCGGGGTCGTAGCTGGCGACAATCGCAATCCCAGCCTCAACCCTCGCATCCGAGCGAAGCTTATTTTGAATGAGGGATAGTAGGCGGGGCTCAACCTTAGAGTATTCGGTGTAGACGCACTGTATCTCAAGCTCGAAGTCGAACATGGAGGCAACGCGAGGCGGAAGGGTGATGTTCAGCCACCATCTAGACGTCGATCCGTCAGGGACTGCCCGCCAGACGCTTGCCTCGCTGCGCCCGAATAGTTCAAGCAGGTCCCGTCCGTAGCGAGTTTCTTGCTGGAAGCGTTCCAAATATGTAGCAAGCTTCTGTTGGTTCGGAGTTCGAGGTGTCCTCAAGGCGAGCTCCCTGGGGGCTTCTCAATCCAGTACATGATCTACTCGGATTGCTTAGGTTACCTGGTGGTGAGATTCTTGAATAGTCCATGTGCTGGTAAATCAACCCAGCGTTCCCAATCAATGGCCGTCGTCAGGCTTCCGTCCTCTCCACCCGATGGGTGGCAAGGCCGTCTACCACCTCTGCGACCAAACCACGCAGCCAGTTGAGCTCACCTGCGGTGAGCCCCAGCTCGTAGCTGCGGTGGTGGCCGGCTCGGGACAGCGCCCACCACGCGTAGCTAGCTTGCGCAGCGATCTGCCGCCCGGCGTAGTGATGAAGAATCAGGAACTGCGGCGACCGCGCCTGGATCGAGGCGACCTCCCGGAGGGACCGCCGCCAGTAGTCGTCCATCGCTGCCTCAAGGGCGAGCCGGAGCAGCCAGGCACAGGCACGCGGCCACGCGCCACGGTTACCGCGTACGACGCTGGTCAGCAGTTTGTCAGCAGCGGCAAGGCAGTCTTGCGGCGAGGCGGCAGTAGTCATCGCAGCTCCTGGGCAAGTCGTCGGCTGTCGCGGACGAGCACCTCAAGGTCGAACTTCCCGGGCCCGTGAACGCCTTCCCTGCAGGCCCGGAACGCGTCGCCGGCCCAGCGGCCGTGCTGGTTGAGGCGGTTGAACACCTTGCCGCCCTGGTGCATGTCCCCGAACAGGGCGAGCGCGGTCACCTGGTTGAGCGTCAGCGCCTTCTCGATGAGTTCCTCGACGTCGCCGTGCCGCTCACCCCGCGCGATGCGCTCCCGCCGGATCCGCTCATGGCAGGCCGCTTCGAGAGCCGAGCGGCAGAAGCCGGACACCAGCGGGTAGCGCGCGTTGTCGGCCAGTTCCTCGGCCCTGAGGATCGCGGTGGCGTCGGCGAGGTACCGCTCGACCGGGTCGCTGTTCTTCCGGATCTCCACCACGGACCCGTCGCGGCGGGTGACCGCCCAGATCGTGGCCTCGATTCGCAGCCGACGTACCGCCTCGGGCAGCCGGTTGTCGTGGGTGAAGACCACGACCTGTCGGGTCTCCGCGAGGCCAGCGAGCACCTGTGCCAGGCCGTCGACCTTCGAGGGGTCCATGCTCTGCACCGGGTCGTCGATGATGACGAACCGGAACGGGCTGTCGTCGGCGCAGGCGCGGGGGAGGAACACCGACAGGCCGAGGGCCTGCAGCTCGCCCTGGCTCATGACGGCCATCGCGGAGGTGTCGGTGCCGTCGACTTTGGCCGGGAAGGAGATCTTGCGGCGGGTGTTGGTGCCGTCGAGCCGCATCCCGCTCAGCTCGACGTTGCTCTCCTGGCGCAGTTCCTCCCAGATCTGCTGCGAGCGCTGAGCGAACGGCTCGAACCGCTGGTCGCGCAGCGCGGCCATCGCGGTCCGAAGCCAATCGCGGGCGGCGTTAACGATCTTTAGCTTCGCGTCATTCTCGACACCGGCCCGCGCCTGGCTGAGCCAGCCCTGCAACGCGACGGCATGCTCGCGCCAGGCGTCGTGCCGCTGCCGCAGCCACGCGTCCGTCAGCTCCTGCAGCTCGGTGAACGCCTCGACGAGCGGCGGGTAGGCGGTCCGCAGGCGCGCCGCGAGTTGGTCGGGAGGAAGCGACGCCGCGTCGGCGCAGAGATCGTCGACCTTGGCCCGGTAGCGCTTCACCGTCTCCGGCTGGTCGAGCACGCCGGCCATCGCCTCCAGGTCGTGGACGCTGATCCGCCGGTCCAGGTCGAGCAGCCGTACGGCCCGGGCCTGCGCCTCCCGCAGCCGCCGATGCGCTTCCTCGACCGCCACGGTATCGCGCTGCAACTGGGCCAGAGTCTCGTCGGCGCGAGCGCGCCAAACACCGTCGAGCGCCGCGGCCCCACACACCGGGCAGTTGCCGTCGCCGTGGTCGTCGTGGAAGGCGACCGCGATCCGCAGCAACTGTGCCGCCTGCTCGGCGGTGCCGGCACGGGTGGTGGCGAGGCCGTCGACCTGTGCCGTGGCGGCGGCGAGTTCGTCGGCCACTTCGGCGGCGTACCCGGCGTCGGGGAGAGCGACGGCGACCAGGCGCCGGGCCGCGACCGCCACCGGATCGGCGGTGTCGCTGCCAGCGTCGGCGAGCAACTGATCGAGAGCGTCGAGGTCGACGGTCCGCTTGCCCAGGAGCGCGGCCGCGGCCTGCGCCCGCTGGTCGTCGACGGCGCTCAGCGTGTCACGCAGGGCGGCGCGGGCCGTCTTCACTGCGCTGATCTGCTCGTTCAGGTCCCGACGGACCCGCATCAGCCGCCCATCGGCCTCGACGAGCGGGTCCATGCCGAGGATCGGCGCCAGCGCGTCAAAGAGGCCGCTGGGCTTGGAGGTGATGAGCCGGCCGAGGTCGCTCGCGGTGAGGAACGGCCGGTACGCGTCGAGCGGCTTGCGCCACCCCAGCTCCGCCGTCCCGGTGTAGCGCTGCCCGTCGGCGGCCAGGACGCTGCCGATGCCATGGCCCGCGTCGGTGTGCTCGTCGCGCCAGGTCCGGCGTACCCGAATGGGTTTGCTGGCCCCCTCGGCGCGGACCTGAACCTCGATCTCGCAGGGCGACCCGTGGTGGAGGTTGCGCCAGCCGTCCTTGAAGACGCTGTTGCGGTCAGCCCAGCGGGCGCTGTCGCCGGTAAGGGCGAGCTCGACGGCCTCGGCAAAGCTCGACTTGCCGGATCCGTTGCGGCCGACGACGAGTGTGAGGCCGGCGTGCGGCTGCAGCCGGACGCTCTGCTGTGGACCGACGCCGCGGAAGCCCGCGACGGTGATGGACTCCAGGTAGAGCGGCTGCGGCCGGGGCCGCTGGGTCGGGTCCCGCTCCGGCAGATCGACGGGCTCGCCGGCGAGGACGCCGTTGAGCGCCTCGTCGCCGACGTAGGCCGCGAGCACGAGGTCGACCACCTCATCGGACACGTCGTCTTCGGCCAACCGGTCGAAAACCTGGTCGAGTAGAGACTGGTCCCAGCCCATCCGGGTCTCCCTTCCAGGCGTCACCGTAAGTAGTGTTCCGCTTATCAACAATCCTGGTTACGGGGGATTGCTGGGAAACACTGGAACTTGTAGCATGCTCGTCGTGGCGGAGTCCATAGAAGACCTCGAAGGTCGGATAGACGACCTGCGGGCGGCGGTCCGACGAGCGGTGGTTGCGCGCGACGCGGCTCGCGTCAAGGCGCTGCGCGCCGAACTGCGGGCCGCCGAACGGGACTGGGAGCGGGCCATCACCGAGCTCGCCGACGGTGCGGAGGCCGACGACAGCCAGCCCGCACGTGTCGAGTCGCCCCTGGTGTCGATGCGCGACCAGGTCCACCACGCCCTCACCCTGCTCGCCGCCCCGGCCGCCCCGAAGCTGATCGCCGAGGTGCACAACGCCTTCTTCGGCACCGCCGGCCCCGGTCTCGCCGCCGGCAAGCTGACCCACTTGCGCCGCGACGAGGAGCGCTCGTTCCGCACCGCCCCGCGCTCCCGGCCGTACTATCTCTGCTCTGCCCTGACCGCCGAGCACCTCGCGCCGGCTCGCGGCCTGCTCGCCGTCTCGACCTGGCCGCTGGAGCGCCGCATCGTCGGGCCGCTGAGCCCTCGTGTCGACTTTCTGACAGCCACCATCAAGGTCGCGGAACAGGCTGTGCGCATGCCGGAGCAGACCCTCACGGTGGCCCGCCTGCTCCGTCGGTTCGCCGCCAGCATCCCCGGCGCCGTCGACGGTTACGAGGCCGTCGACCCGGCGATCGTCATCAAGGCCGCCCAGGCCGAGCTGGCCGTGCACGCCGACGCCGACCGGGCCGACCGCGCCGCGGCGGCCGACCGCGCCCGCCGGCTGGACGAGGCGGAGCAGCTCTACGGCAGCCGCCTGCGCGTCATCCGGGGGCTGGCATGACCGACCTCGCCCAGCGCCTGGCCACCATCCGCGGCGGCGTCGCCCCGGCCCGGCACAACGCCCGCACCATCGCAGCCCTCACCAGCAACCCGGGCTGCGCCCGCCGCGCCGTGCTGGACTGCGCCGGCGTCGACAAGCAGCGCCTCGCCGCGTACATCGACTACCCGGCCCGGTTCGGCCAGTCCCGGTTCGCCATCACCCGGGGCAACGCTTTTGAGGCGCAGGTCAAGGCCAACGGCTGCGCCGAGCTGCTGCGGCTGCTGCGCGAGCTGCTCGACCTGGAGATCCAGGAGGTCGCCTACGACGACCTGGAGTCGGTGGCCGGACGGGAGGGCAACGACGTCCGGTACGCCCGCGCCCGCACCCTGCTCACCCGCGCCGCCGCCGAACCCGACCGGGCCGGCACCCTCTTCGACCACCCGTTACTGCGGCTCGACGTCGCCGGCCAGCAGGCCTACCTCGAGCCGGACCTGATCGCGTTCCAGCACGCCGGCCGATTCCACGTCGTCGAGATCAAGAGCTTCGCCGTCATCGACGGCCAGGCCGACCCCGGCAAGGTGGCCGCCGCCGCGATCCAGTCCGCCGTGTACGTGCTGGCCATGCGCAAGCTGCTCGAAGAGGTTGGCCACGACCCGGAGATCGTCTCGCACGACGTCGTGCTGGTCTGCCCCCGCGACTTCTCCAATCAGCCGATGGCGGTCCTGGTCGACGTCCGCAAGCAGCTCGCCGTGCTGCGCCGGCAGCTGTCCCGGATGACCCGGATCGACGCGCTGCTGGCGGAGCTGCCGGCCACGCTCAGCTTCGACCTGGCGGCCGACGACACGGGCGTACCCACCCGCTCCCCGCAGTCGCTGATCGCCGCGCTGCACGAGGTCGAGGCGCGGTACTCGCCCGAATGCCTGGCCGCCTGCGAGCTGGCGTACTTCTGCCGGCACGAAGCCCGCGGCTGCACCGCCGCCCTCGGCAAGTCGGTGCGCGAGGAACTGGGCGGCATCGATCGGGTGGAGACGGCGCTGGCCATCGCCCGCGACGAGCGGGCGCCCGCCGAGGACCAGCAGGAGGCCGCGGAGCTGTTGCGCGCCGCCGCCCGGCTGCGGGCCGAGCTGCTCAGTGGGGTGGCCGGATGAGTACGCTCACCAGCCTCGCCCGCGCCGAAGCCGTCGTCACCGAACGCGCGCAGCGGATCACCCTGGTCCGGCACCTGCACGTCGCCGACCGGCCGCTGGTCTTCATCCCGCTCACCATGGCCGGCGAGGCCAACGCGCCGCTCGCCGCGATGGTCGGCGACGACCCGGGCAGCCCGACGCTGCTGATCGTGCCGCAGCCACGGAACCGCGACCAGCGCTTCGCCTTCGCCGCTTCGCTGGCCACCGTCGTCCTGCCGTACGTCGAGAGCTTCCGCGGTGACGTGGAGGCGGTGTCGGCGAACCGGGGCAAGGACATCCGTGTCCGGTACACGGACGCGCCCCAGCTGCTCGTGCCGAACCCCGGCGGCGTCGCGTTCACCCGGCTCTTCGGCCGCTCCACCCGGTTCCGGCGCACCGACGGCGACTACCCGGTACACCCGTCGGTGCCGCTGCTCGGCCGCTGGCTCACCTGGTTCGCCGACCGGGCCGAGCACCCGGGATCGTCGGCGCTGCTGGCGATGACCGAGGCGCTCGGCCTGCACTGGGCCACTGGCCAGAGCCCGATGGAGGACGCCCAGCTCGCTGCGCTCATGGCGTGGATCGTCCCGCCGGCCGGGATGACCGGCCCGGAGGCGGCCGCTCTCGCGGAGGATCCGGTCACCTCGCCGCCGGCCGGTCCGGCCACGGACCCGAGCTTCGACAACGAGGTCCTCGCGCCGGCGATGGCCGCGTACGACCGGGCGGTCGCCGCCGACTCGCTGGTCGACCGGCGGCGCGCCGAGCTGGAGGCGATTCTGCGCGAGCAGCTCGAGCCGACCTGGCGGCTGATGTGGCAGGCCGTCGCGCTGCTGCATGAGCTGCCGGCCGGATCGCGGATCGCCGCCCGCTGGGCCGAGGACCGGGACGCCTACACCAACTTCTGCTCATACCTGGACGACGGCGGCCTTCCGCAGCCCCGCCGCGACGGGGCAGTGGCCGCCGCGCAGCGGCTGCACCGGCTGGAACGGGCACAAGCCTCGTACGACGTGCAGCGCGCCTACGACGACCCGATGGTGATGGCCGACTACCGGCTCACCGGGGAGGCGTTCGTCGGCGAGGTGATGGCCGCCAACCCGACGCGGGTGGACAGCAGCGGCAAGCGCCGCGTCCTGCGCCCCTGGGTCACGGTGACCACGCCCGACCCGGTGCTGGTCACCCCGGGCACGACGCTGTACTCGCCCGACAGGCCGAGCAACCAGAAGGCCAAGGTCATTTCGGTCGCCCGCAGCGACGACGGGACGAGCGAGGTGGTGCTGGAACTGACCGGTGGGATGGGGTCGTCGCTGACTCCGCCGCCGGGCAGCGTGCCGGAGGCGGGGGAGCGGCTCTGTTACACCACCCTCACCGACTCCTTCTTCCCGGCCGGCGCCTTCCCGACGCGGGAAGAGACGCCGTGGACCCATGGTGGCCCGCCCGCGCTGTTCGACGACGGCGCCCCGAACGCCGAGGACGCCCAGGAGGAGTGGTCGTGAGCCAGCCGACTCTGAAAGAGGAGATCATCGCCCGGCTCCGCGCACGGCCGGGCGGAATGACCGACGGGGAGCTGGCGATCGCCACCGGCAAGCTGCACCAGCAGATCAACCAGCGGTGCCGGCAGATGGAGTCGCTCGGAGTCCTGACGAGGGACCGCAGCAGCGGGATCATCGTCAATCGGCTCCGCGGCCAGGAGGCGGCGCCGCCTCGCCCGGTGGTGCTGCCGCGCCCCGTGCCGAACGCGGAACGCAGCTGGGACTGGGAGGGCAACGTCCAGGCCGTGCTGTGCCGGTGGCTTGAGGAGCAGGGCTGGCAGCTGCTCCAGGTGGCGAACACCGCGACCAAGCAACAAGGCACCGACGTCGTCGCGGAGCGAGCTGAGCAGCGCCTCCACGTCGAGGTCAAGGGCTACCCGTCGAAGACGTACGCCGACCCGCGCCGTGCCGGCGAGGTGAAGCCGACGCCACCGACGCTCCAGGCGAAACACTGGTACGCCGACGCATTGGTGAAGGTGCTGCGGCTACGCGAGAAGCACAGCGGCGACCGGGTCGCGATGGCCTTCCCGGACGCCCCGCGCTACCGGTCGCTGCTGGCGGAGACGGCCGGCACCCTTCGGCACATGCGGATCGACGTCTTCCTGGTGACGGAGGACGGCCAGGTTGGGCTCTGGGAGGCGACCAATGGCTGATCTCCTGGTCCCGACGCCGGCTCGTCTCGTCGGCAGCGCCGACGGCGCAGGCGCGGCGTGGTCGGCGGCGGACGAGGCGGAGCGGGTGGTCACGGCGGTGCTGGCCGACCTGCACTCCGGCGAGCATCGCGGCGTCGTGGTCGACTCGCCGCCCGGCGCCGGCAAGTCGACCCTGGTCGTCCGCGCCGCCATCGAGCTGGCCCGCGCCGGCGAGCCGCTGATCGTCATCGCGCAGACCAACGAGCAGGTCGACGACCTGATCGACCGGCTCGCCCAGCAGGCGCCGGACCTGCACATCGGCCGGCTCTCGGCGAACGACTACAGCGCCACCGAGCGCATCAGGCGGTACGCGACCGTCCGGGTCGCCGCCAAGGTCGCCGATCTCGGCGGCCCGTCCATCATCATCGGTACGGCCGCCAAGTGGTCGATGGTGTCGGAGGGCTGCTGGCCCTGGGCGATCGTCGACGAGGCGTACCAGATGCGTTCGGACGCGCTGCTTCGCGTGGCCGGCCGGTTCGAGCGGGCGCTCTTCGTGGGCGACCCCGGCCAGCTCGACCCGTTCTCCACCGTCGAGACCGAGCGGTGGGTGGGCTTGAGCTGGGATCCGATGCAGTCCGCGGTGGCCGCGCTGCTGCGGCACAACCCGGACCTGCCGGTACACCGGCTGCCGGTGTCGTGGCGGCTGCCGCCGTCGGCCGCGCCGGTGATCGCCGAGGCGTTCTACCCGTACACCGGATTCCAGGCCGGGTCGGCGCCGGGCGACCGGTCGCTGTCGTACACCACGGCGGCGTTCGGGCGCGGCCCGGTCGACGCGGTGCTGGAGACGGCGGCGGCGACCGGCTGGGCGCTGTACGAGCTGCCCGCCCGGCACACGCTGCGTACCGACGCGGAGGCCGCCGCCGCGTGCGCCGCCCTGGCCCGCCGGCTGCTGGAACGCGGAGCCGTCGCCGTCTCCGAACGCGAGCCCGGCGGCGCGCCCGTCACCGGAGACCGGATCGCCATCGGCACCGCCCACCGCGACCAGGCCGCCGCCATCCGCGCCCACCTCGGCTCGGCCGAAGCGGGCGTCACCGTCGACACCGCCAACCGGCTCCAAGGCCGCGAGTACGACGTGACGATCGTGCTGCACCCGCTGTCGGGGCGGCGGGACGCGACCGCGTTCCATTTGGAGTCGGGGCGGTTGTGCGTGCTCACGTCCCGGCACCGGCAGGCGTGCATCGTGGTAGCCCGGGCGGGGATCGCGGAGCTGCTGGACGCCCATCCGTCAGCCGAGCCAGTGCACCTCAATGTTCCAGTCAAGTTTCCCGATGGTTGGGAGGCGAACCAGGCTGTGATGGCGCATCTCGGCAGGTACAGCGGTGTGTGACGTTGCTCGCGATCACGGGGGTGCGAGGTCCATGTTGTCCGACCGATTGGACCGGAAGGAGCCGATTCGTGACCTACCCCATCGAGTGGCGAACAGATGGCGGCATTGAGTGCGTACCGCTATTCGAGACCACCACCGACGCAAAGGTCGAAGTAACATCGACCACTTCGCCGCCGCTAAGGGCTGTGTTGCCGAAAGTTGACGATTGGCCCAGCTATTTCGCTGTCGTCGACGACCATCGCTCGGCCGTTGGGTATCAGTGCGCCACCGGGGGAGAAGTGTGAACGAGGAGGAACTCCCTCCGGAGCCTCAGCTGATGGAGTCGCTTAGAGCCGTCGGCTACTCCCTCGAGGCGGCAGTCGCCGACCTGATCGACAACTCGATCACCGCGCAGGCGAACCGTGTCGAGCTTTTCTTCAGCGCGGAGGCCGAGCCCTACCTCGCCATGGTCGACGACGGGACCGGCATGAACGCCGACGAGGCTCGCTCTGCGATGTGTCTGGCGGGCACGAGCGCCGCTAGGAGCAGGCGGCCCGACGACCTTGGTCGCTTCGGTTTAGGACTTAAGACCGCGTCACTCTCCCAATGCCGTGAGCTCACGGTGGTCACCAAACGGGACGGTGTGGTGACGGCGCTGCGCTGGGACCTCGACTACCTCACCCGATCGAGGCGCTGGGCACTGCTCACCCTCTCCGAGGCGGAGGCCTCAACCCTCCCCCGCTACGGCGAATTCAAAGCGAACCCGAGCGGGACCTTGGTCGTCTGGCGGCGCCTCGACCGTCTCCCCTCCGCCAGCCAGACGATCTTCGCCAAGGCCTTCAACGAGCAGATGCTTTCCGCCCGGGCGCACCTCTCACTCGTCTTCCATCGCTTCCTCTCGGGCGAGGACGGCAAGCCCAAGGTCACGATGGAGCTGAACGGCGTCCGGCTGAAGGTGGTCGACCCTTTCCTCACGGCCCACCGGGCCACCCAGAGGGGGCCGGCCGAGTGCCTTGACGTCGCCGGCGCACGGATCGACGTGCAGCCGTTCACCCTGCCCTACATCTCGAAGCTTACGCAGGCCGAAAAGGAGACCGCGCAGATCGCCGGCCGGCTGCGCGACAGCCAGGGCTTCTACATCTACCGGGCCAGGCGCCTAGTCATCTGGGGAACGTGGTTCCGCCTGGTGCCGAAGGACGACCTCGGCAAACTGGCGCGCGTCCGCGTCGACATCCCGAACACCCTCGACCACCTGTGGTCTCTTGACATCAAGAAGTCCGCGGCCGTCCCGCCGACGGAGATCAGAGACCAGCTCAAGCGCTTGGTGGACCGAATCGTCCACCCGAGCCAGCGCGCTCAGCTGTACCGGGGCCGCCCCGCGGCGGCTTCGGACAGGGTCGTCAGGACGTGGAACCTCATCGACGAACGCGGCTCGTTCCGATATGAGCTCAACCGCGAGCACCCGCTGCTCGCCGCTCTCGACGAGCAACTGGACAACGGCGCACGTCGGCTGCTGAGTGAGCTGTTGAGGAACATCGAGTCGTCCTTTCCCGTCGAGGACGCCTACAACCGCCTGGGCGGTGACAACGTCCACGCGCCCCAGCATTCGGACGAGGGGGAGCTCCTCGACTACGCGGCCACCCTGTGGTCCGTGTTCAGCCAAACCGGTGAGTCCGCGGACGACTTCGTCGCCCGACTGCGGTATGTCGAACCGTTCACACTCTCCAAAAACCCTGAAGCACTGTTGAGAAGGGCCGCATCTTGATCAACGGAAACAGGCAGGAGCAGATTGCGGCCTTGGAGAAGGTCGTCGGCGCATTGCTCGCTGGCAGGACCCACTCGGAGGCACACCTTACCGAGATGGTGGAGCAGTACCGCCGAGCGGCCGCGCCCGACGCCACCGACGAGGATGTCGCCGCACTGGTCCGACGCCTGACGGAGCGGCTCAGCATCGACGTCGAGCAGGGCGTCGCCATCGTCGGCGAGGACTTCAAGCCATGGCTCCAGGACAAAAAGCGGCAGATGGACTGGTCGCGATGGCTCAACTTCAAGCAGTGGATGTTGAACGACGGACGGCCGCCGCGAGTCATCGACAAGATGGACGACCTCACCGACGAGATCCTTGACTTCGCCGGCGACCCCACTGCCGCGGGTCCGTGGGCCCGTCGGGGCCTCGTCATCGGTGAGGTTCAGTCCGGTAAGACCTCTACGTACCTCGCGCTCTTCAACAAGGCGGTCGATGCCGGCTACCGACTGATCATCGTCTTGGCGGGGAACACGGAATCGCTGCGCCAGCAGACCCAGGAGCGCGTCGATGAGGGCCTCATCGGTCGCGACACCAGCCTCAGTGTCGCCCGGCCCGGCATCCCCGCCCAGACCCGTTACATCGGCGTCGGGGCACTGGACTCGCGGCTCGCGAACGCCCAAGGCATGACGACGGTAATCCAGGACTTCCGGACCAGCAGCCTCGCCGCATCCAACATCACGGTCGGCACCGACTCAGCCGAGCCCTACGTCTTCGTGGTTAAGAAGAACAAGGCGGTGCTGGAAGCGCTCACCGAATGGCTGGGCCGGCAGCGCAAGGTCGGCGGCAAGCTGCCCCTTCCCCTGCTGCTCCTCGACGACGAGTCCGACTACGCCTCGGTCAACACCCGAGAGGACCACAACCCGACGACCATCAACAGCGGCATTCGTGGCATCCTCGACCTGTTCTCGCGAAGCTCCTACGTCGCGTTTACCGCGACCCCGTTCGCGAACATCTTCATCGACCACGAGGTCGAGAACGATCTGTTCCCGCGCCACTACATCTACGGCCTCGAGTCACCGTCCAACTACGTGGGCTCGCAGGCCACCTTCGGATCCCTTGAGGAGCCCTCCGACGCGATGCTCGTCGAGCTGGACGACGCCGAGGAGTTCACCCCCCTCGGGCACAGGGTGCACTGGAACATCGGAGAGGTACCCGAGTCCCTCCGCGAGGCGATCCGAACCTTCTTCGTCGCCAACGCGGTCCGCGACCTGCGAGGCCAGCGCGCGCCACGCTCGATGCTCGTGAACGTCTCCCGTTTTAAGCGCGTGCAGAGCCAGGTATTCGACGCGGTGCAGGACGAGGTCTCCACGCTGCGTAACGAGATCGAGGCCCACGCAGCCCAGTACCGCATGGGCCACCCGAACAGGACCCTCGACATCGTCAAGGAGACCTTCGAGCGGCGGTACCCGGACATCACAGAGACGTGGGAGGAGGTCTTGGACGTACTCGCGGCCGCGGCGGCGGACATCCGCGTTCAGCTGTTTAATTCGGACAAGGATCGCGCCCTAGGCGAGGAGGACGAGCACTGGGACCGGCCGCAGCGGATGATTGCCGTCGGCGGTGACGTGCTCAGCCGAGGGCTGACACTCCAGGGCCTGACAGTGAGCTACTTCTACCGCCGGGTCGTGGCCTCCGACACGTTGATGCAGATGGCGCGCTGGTTCGGCTACCGCGACGGCTACAAGGACATCTGCCGAGTTTGGATCGATAAGGCATCCGCCTCCGACTACCGGCACGTCGCGGACTCGGTGGAGGAACTCCGCCGCGATCTTCGGCTGATGCTCCGCCAGAAGCTCACTCCGGAGGATTTTGGCATTGCGGTCAAGAAGCACCCTGGCGCGCTGCTGATCACCGCCAAGAACAAGATGAAGGCCGCCGAGACCCGAAGCAAGACCATCTCTCTCGCCGGTAAACGCATCGAGACCACCAAGCTGTCCCCTGACAAGAAGGTGATCTCCGATAACTGGTCGGCGTTCCAGCGGCTCGGCGACGCGATCGCCGCGAGCACCGCCACCCGGAACGTGACGGGTCGCTGGCCGCGATGGACCGGCGTGCCGAAGCGCATCATCGCCGACTTCCTCAGCCAGTACCAGGCACACCCGTCGGACGCGATCTTCTCCGCGTCGGCGCTCAGCTCATTCGCCAGGCATGCGACCGCACCTGAGTTCCAGACCTGGGACGTCGTAGTGGTCAACGGCAGCGGGGAGCAGGCCCCGGAGGAGTTCGCTGGGGAGAAGTTCCGCCCCCCGCTGCGAAAAATGGACAGGGGGGCGGACAAGGAGCTGCGCGTAAGCGGCGCGAGTAGCCGACTCGCAGGCTCCACCGACGTCACCGTGCTCCTGTCTAAAGATGACGTCGAGGCCGCCGTCGCCGACGCACCTGCCGATGGCAAAGGCAAGAATCCTCCGGAAACGATCTTCTACAGCCGTCTACCCCGGCCAGCCATGCTGCTGTACCCGCTGCTGCCAAACGACGACGACAAGCTTCCGCAGGGAGTTGATGTCAACCAGATCATCGTCGCCGTGAAGCTGGCCATACCCGGCAGGGCCGGTGACCCCAAGGACTCACGGGGCGACGTCGAGTACGTCATCAACACGGTCGCGCAGCGGAAGTGGTTCATCGAGATCGACGAGTCCGAGACCGCGGATGAGGTCGATGACTGACACCTTCGTCCTGCGCTGGCGGGAGATCATAGCGTCACCAGGTTCCGGGAAATTCGAGGTCGATTCCTCCCACCCCCTCCGATTCATCGTCGGCGTCAACGACCACGATGATCCGATGATCTTCGTCATCGTCAAGGACAAACCGCCGCTCCCCGATCTATCCGGGATCATCGAGGTGGAGCGACGGCAGCGGACTGGCGACCACAAGTGGACACTGGCGCTGTCACTGACCGATCGCCGTTTCCTCGAGCCCTACCTCCAGTTCTCCACCGACCTGGTGTCCCGCACCGCCGATGCGGCCACCGAGTCGCAGGGCGTGGCGACGCTGCTCAAGGTCGTCGCCGAGTGGAAGCGGATGTTCGCTCGTGGGCCCCGACCCCCGCTCAGTGAAGATGCCCTGCGAGGCCTCATCGCCGAGCTGTGGTTCGGCGTCCACGTCCTAGGGCGGCGAGCGGAGGTAGCCAAGGTCGCGCTGGCCTGGCGGGGTCCGCACGGCAGTCCTCAGGACTATGTCTTCCCCCTAGGCCCGAGGTACGAGGTCAAGTCCCGGCGGACCGACGGGAAGAGCATCCGGATCTCCTCACCCGAGCAACTCGACGCGGACGGGATCATCCTGGTGACGGTGACGCTGGTCGAGGTCGATGCAGGAACCGCTGACGCCGTCAACCTCCCGATGCTGGTCGATGGGATCCGCGCGGACCTGGTTGCGAACCCGGACGCCGCGCTCGCCTTCGACAACGCCCTCGATGCGCTCCAGGTCGACTCTGCCGACCGCCGCTACGCCGACCACTGGTTCGTCGCCACGGAATGCACCCAGTACAACGTGGCGCCTGACTTCCCGGCCATCCGGCGCTCCGCCATCCCGGAGGCAGTCGTGGGCGCCACCTACGACATCGGGATCAGCGCGATCAAGGACTTCATCACCGACCGCTGGCGCAGAACCGCGGAGTAAGGAGGCATCGATGGACATCGCGGACTTTTACAAGGACCTCATGAACACCGTGGACACGCGGGCTGAGGTCGAGAACGACTACCGATCGACGGCGTTCCTTGCCGAGGTGTCCGATCGCTTGGCGGAAGCCGAGGAGGTCGAGCAGCTCACCGTTCTGCACTTCGTCGGCACCGGGGAGCGGAAACGAGCGGTCGCGGTGAACGGTTTCGACCTGACTGACCAGGACGGGTCGGTCGCTCTCGCGGTGTCAGTCTTCGCGGACTCCGACGAGCCGCTGACCCTGTCCACTGCCGACGCCCGCAGGGCGTTTCAGTCGCTCACCAACTATCTCGACGAGGCCGTCCGCGGCGTCTTTCAGGAGGGACGCGAGGAGAGCGGGCCCGAGTACCAGCTCGCCGAGGACCTCCGCATGCGTGGCCGCAATGTAACCCGCTACCGGATGTACCTCATCACCAACATGGAGATGAGCGGGCGCGCGAAGGCGTTCAACAGCTCAGAACGTGACGGAATCAGGATCGACTACCACATCTGGGACCTGCGCCGGCTGCTCCAGGTACATGAGTCCAGTCAGGGCCGCGAGGAGCTGGAGATTGACCTCTCGGAGTGGCTCCCGAGCGGGCTCGAGGCTCTGCGGACCTCCGAGACGGCCTCCGACGTCAAGACATACCTCACCGCTATCCCTGCCCGCGTGCTGGCGGACCTCTACGGGCGGTACGGAAGCCGGCTCTTGGAGGGCAACGTTCGCTCCTACCTGAGCACGGCCGGCAAGGTGAACAAGGGAATACGCTCGACAGTGCTGTCGGAGCCGGCACGGTTCCTCGCCTACAACAACGGCATCACAGCGACGGCTACCGACCTGGAGTGGACGGCCGACGGAAGATCGATCAAGACTATCCGCGACCTCCAGATCGTCAACGGCGGACAGACGACCGCGACGCTGTTCTACGTCCGCCGCGACAACAAGGATATCCCGCACTTCGAGGATGTCTTCGTACAGACGAAGCTTGTGGTGGTGCAGCCCGAACAAGCGGTCGAGATGGTCCCGCGCATCTCCCGTTACGCGAATAGCCAGAACAAGGTCAGTGAGGCGGACTTCTTCTCCAACAGCCCCTTCCACGTGAGGCTGGAGGACCTGTCGCGCCGGATTCTCGCGCCGGCACAGCCCGGTGTGAACTTCCAGACTAAGTGGTTTTACGAGCGCACCCGGGGCCAGTACGCCAACGAGCAACGCAAGCTCAGCGTCGCTGACGCCAAGAAGTTCGTTGCCCTGTTCCCTCGGGCGCAGGTCATCACCAAGACCGACGCGGCGAAGTACGAGGTGTCTTGGGCGAAGAAGCCCCATCTGGTGAGCGCCGGCGCCCAGCGTAACTTCCTAGCCTTCGCCGATCAGGTGGCAGCCCAGTGGGAGACCTCGGAGGCGAGCTTCAACGAGGTCTACTTCAAGCACCTCGTGGCGAAAGCGCTTCTCTACCACCGCATCCGCGCACTGGTCGCGAAGGCGAGCTGGTACCAGAGCGGCTACCTCGCGAACATCGTCACATACACGATGTCCAAGTTAGCGGTGATCGTCGAGACCCACGCGCCGGGTAAGTCGTTCGACTTCGACCTTATCTGGGCGCGGCAGGCAGTGTCACCTGCGGTTGAGGAGACCAGTCTCGTTGTGGCGAAGCAGGTCTTCGATCTACTTACCGATGAGCGCCGTCCCATCGTGAACGTGACGGAATGGGCCAAGCGGGAAGCGTGCTGGGAGTTGGTCCGGAAGGCGTCCGTGGACGTACCAGAAGCTTTCCTGGCAACCTTGGAATCTCGCGAGCGGGTGGCCCAACGCCGGGCCGACGCGGTCGCGGTTCAGAAGATCGATTCCGGGATCATGGCTCAGACCAGGGTGCTCCAGATGGGCGCGCCCACCTGGGAGTCGGTGCGGCGGTTCGTCGTGGCGCGGCGTCTTGCGTCACCCAGCCACCTCGGCATCCTGGACATCGCGACCGGGCGGAAGAGAGGGATCCCATCCGAGAAGCAGAGCGCTGTGTTGCTCGGCTTACTCAGGACCGCAGAGGAGAACGGCTTTGAGCTCGACCACTGATCGTCACGGCATGACTCTTCGCTCGGGGCCCGACCGACTGTGCTCACACGGACATGTTCAGGTCGGGTCCGATAATCCATGACGAGCAGGCCACAACTGCTTCAGGGATCGAAGCTCATTTGAGGATACGTACGCCCGACACCCGTACGCTCAACGGACACCGAGGCCTCCCGCAAATGTCGGCACTACCAGCGAGGCCCACCCTCGCCGGCAATGCACGTCAACTTGCGAGTGAGGCCCCGGCCCGGTCAAGCGGGCCGCTCATACCGTCTAGCCCAACGAGTCTCATCGAACCCGTCGGCCAAGCCGTCGCGGCAACGCCGGGCAGCCGACGTACGGCGTCGGGCCAAAGAGGTAACCTGCGCAGGGCGTTTGATCGATCGGGGAGGTAACACAGGTGACGGACGACACCGTCGACCGACGTCGGGCAGGCTACGGCGTCAAGCTCGTGCGCGGCCCGTTCGTCCGTCTTGCGCCACACCCCCAGGCGTGCGGGGACGACGACGAGTTCCTCCGTTTCGCCGCAGCTTGCCGTGAGCGGGGTGAGCGGCTGGCGGCGGACCTGTTCAGCGGTGCCGGTGGCCTGAGTCTCGGTCTCACCGAGGCCGGGTTCCGTGTGGTCCTGTCGGCCGACCGCGACCCCGAGTCCGTCGAGACACACCGACACCACTACCCGGGCCTGACCCTCGACTGCGACCTTGGAGAGTCTGCCAACGTCAGGCGGATCGCAGCCCTGGTCAAGGAGGCGGGAATCGAGCTGCTGGCCGGCGGCCCACCGTGCCAACCGTTTTCCCGGGCGGGCCGCTCACTCATCCGTCACCAGGTCCGCCACGGCCTTCGTCCGGCGCACGACGAACGCCGGGACCTCTGGCGCTCGTTCCTGGAGGTCATCCAGCTGGCCAGACCCGCCGCCGTGATCATGGAAAACGTCCCCGACATGGCACTCGATCGGGAGATGTTCATTCTCCGCACCATGGTGCACGAGCTGGAGTCGATCGGTTACGCGGTCGAGGAACGGGTCGTGGACACCCTTCGCTACGGCGTGCCCCAGTTCCGCCAACGGTTGATCCTGGTCGCACTGCGCGACGGAGTCGCCTTCGACTGGCCGCAGGAGGTACCGGACCGGGTGTCGGTGTGGAACGCGATCAGCGACCTACCCGAGGTCGAAGGCGGTTGGAGGCCCGAGGGTGGCGCCGACGGCTGGTCAGACTACGCCGGCCCCGCGTCTGCCTTCCAGAGGCAGATGCGTCAGGGTGTTGCACCGGCGGACGCGGGCAAGGTCTTCGACCACATCACCCGACCCGTACGCGAGGACGACCAGCGAGCCTTCGACATGATGGACGCCGGCACCCGGTACTCGGACCTACCGCAGGACGTCAAGCGCTATCGGGACGACATCTTCGACGACAAGTACAAGCGCCTGAGTGAGAACACCTACTCCCGCACCATCACCGCGCACATCGCCAAGGACGGCTACTGGTACATCCATCCCCGACAGGACCGCACACTGACCGTGCGTGAGGCCGCGCGGCTGCAGACCTTCCCCGACTGGTTCCGCTTCGCCGGTCCACCGTCGGCCGCGTTCCGTCAGATCGGCAACGCCGTACCCCCGGCGCTCGGCACTCAGCTCGGGCGCGCCGTGATGGCAGCGCTGGACGCCCTGAGGCCAACTCCGTACCGCAGCCGCGACATAGCCCAGGCCCTCGCCACCTGGTTCGACGACCTCGGCGAGCCGGCCCTGCCGTGGCTGCGCGCCCGGACGCGGTGGCAGGTCATCTCGGCGGAGATGCTCCTCGACCGGGCAGCACCCGAGCAGGTCCGAATCCTCTGGTCGCTGCTCGAACGATGGGAGCAGCCGCAGGACACCGTCGACGCCGGCGACGAACTCGTTGAGATCGGGCGGTGGATCAACCGCGAGCACCGCGCCGAGCGGCTGCTCGAACTGGCGCGCACCCTTACGTCGCAACCGGACCTGCTCGACGACGGCAAGATCCACAGCCTCCGCGGGGTCGACGCCTCGGTGATCGACCTCGCCGTCCTCGCGATCCCAACCAGCGACGAGGACAACGCGGAGGAACCCGTGCTCATCACCAAGGGCACTCACCGCGTCGCCGCCCGCTTCACCGGCGAGCACGTCGAACGCAGCCACAGGATGACCGCAGGGCGTCTGGCCGTCGCCCGAATGATCGGCGATGACACCGACGCGCGGCGTGCACACCTCGGCCTGATCGAGCTTGCCACCTCCGTCTGCCGCCCCACCGACCCTGCCTGCCCACGCTGCCCGCTCAACAAGGCATGCAGCGAGGCAGCCAAACGGGGGAGTCGGACCGAACGGCAGCCGGTGGTCAGTCCCTGAAGCCGAGCGCGGCGGCGACGTCAGGGGCTTCGGCCCGCAACCTCTCTCCGATGCGTTGCAGGGCCGCGTACTCACCCGCGCGCATAGCAGCGGCTCGTAGCGCCAAGCCGACAACCGGCATGGGCGGCGTCGCCCCAGACGCCTCGCTGCGAGACAGGGCGGCCAATTGCTCAGAGGCTACCCTCGGGCCCTCGGAGGCACCGCGCGAGTTCTTGCGGTAGGCGTCGTCCGCCCGCATACACAGCTCGTGCACCGGGCGTTCGAGCAGCTGACGCAACTGCGGCGGCATCGCCACCCTGATCTTCGCCACGTTGATGTTGAACACCACATCAAGATCCGTGTCGAAGTCCAGCGCCGCCCGCGCGAGCTTCGTGTGTTCGTCGATGCCCCGCATTCCGTTCCATCCGCCCCACTGGACCAGCCGCTGGGCACGGTAGACGTACAGGCCTTGCTGACGGTTCCAGTTCAGCGGGCCCGAGAGCCGCTCGAACTCCGCCTGCGACGTGAACTGGTCGCGGGACGGCAGGACGTACCGCTGCAATGACACCGTGCCGGTGGCCTCGCCGACGGTCACCTCGAAACGGAGCGGAGGCAGCACCTCCCGTGCTGGCTCGTCTGGGGCGAACGGGTTCCACGGCCGAACCTTCTCGCCGTTGACCGTGATCACGAGGCCACCGCCGACCTCGCCCTCGAGGAAGCGGTGGAAAACCGTACCCAGGTGGTCAGCCGTCCTGCTCGCCATTGCTTCCAACCGGCGACGCGCCCAACCACCCTCCGGCTTACGTTCGGGCAGAACCCGGTCGAGTCCGCGCCAGAGCACCACGGTGCCCCCCGTGTCCGCCACCGTCTCGCGGGCCTTGACGACCTGCTCGTCGTTCGCCGGTTCGGCGACGACCCAGTCATCCACCTCGGCGATGAGATCGAGATCGATCATCCGCGACACGATGCGGGCCGTGGCCGCCCTCCTGCGACTGACCACCGTCAGGGACCGGCACTGCGACAGAGATGCGGTCTTCAACCCCAGCCCGTACCGGCCGAGGTCGCCGCGACCGTAGTCGCGCCGGCTGCCGTAGCGCAGCGCCTCCAACAGGCCGTTGGCGCTCATACCCTCGCCGTCGTCGGCGATCATCACCCACGAGTCGGAACCGTCAAACACGATGTCGATCTCGACGCGATTCGCGCCCGCGGCGACACTGTTGTCTACCACGTCGGCCACGGCGGTCGGAAAGTCGTAACCGATGTCGCGCAACGAGTCGGTCAACCGCGCAGCAGATGGCGCCACGCTGTACAGGTTCCGAGCGCTCACGACGCCTCCTCCGGTCGAAAACGATGACGGGGACCAGGATGTCATACTCTCCCGCCAGCCACACAGTCGGACGCACACCAGTTCGACGGCAACCAACCCGTGACCGGGCAGTCGTACGTGCGGCCGCCAGCCATCCGGGCTCGGACCAGCCTCCGGGGCCATGGATTGGCCACAGCCCATTCGACGCGTAACGGCGGGTCCAACCGGGCGGCGGACCAAGGACAGAAGCGGGCCGTAGGGGGACCGGGGCGCACGCCGCAGACCCTAGGACGGGGGTACGACCGGCGCGATGGGTCGAACGACCAAGTCTGACGTACCTCGCGACGGCCCTAACCGGCTCGCCGCGCTGCAGCGGTGCACTTCCCGGCTCACGGGCGGCGGCAGGGGGTTAGTCAGGGGCGGAACGCCGGCCGGGTGAACGGCGGGCGACCGAACCCGCAGGAAGGGTGTCCGCACATGACGAGTCACGCACCACATCAGCAACCCGGCGTGCCGCCTCACCTGCCTCTCGGCGCACCTCGCACTCCCACACCCTGACCACTCGCCAGCCGGCTCCGACCAACTCGTTGTCTACCCGCTGGTCACGCTGCCTGTTCGTCTCGATCTTCGCCGCCCACCTGTCTGCGTTGGGACCCCGAAACCGGGATGGCCCGTGCTGCGGACATCCGTGCCAGAAGCACCCGTCGACGAACACCGCGACGCGCGGGCTCGGAAACGCGAGGTCCGGCCGGCACCGGTTGAACAGGGTTCGCCCCAAGCGATATCGAAGGCCGAGAGCGTGCACGGCGCGGCGCAACGCGACCTCGGGTGCGGTGTCCCGTGTGCGGCGGCCCCGCAGGTGGCTTCCCCCGGTCGTAGCCACCCAGGGGCTTCCCGAAGCGCCACCCGGCGCCGGGGAACCACCATCGCCGTGGTTCGTCATCACACCCCCAGCCTGACTAGATCCGCACCGGCGGCTTTCACCTCGCCGCGTCACCACCTCGACTTCGTCAGAGATCGTGCCCCGTCGCCCGACGGTGGTGAAAAGTCTCGTGCCGCCACCAGCCATCGACAATCTCGCACCTCGCATGCGTCGTGTGCGCATCGCCGCCGTCGCTCTCGCCGGGCTCCGGCGTGGCTGTCACGGGCGCGGTGCCTGCGTCCACGACGGCTGCCGGGATCCCGTCGAAGGCGACAGCATAATTGCAGCTCACTTTCGCACCGGCATCGGACAGCTTCACGAAGCGGCAACTCCGTGCTTCGCTCTACAACGACGGCCAGCGGCGAACGCGACCTCCGCGAGCGGGTGGTCGGGCGTGACCCATCTGGAAGGGGTGCCCGCTGTGCCATGCCGCCTCCCGCCGCTGGTGCAGCTCGTCCGCAGGGTGACCTGGTACGCCGCCCCCGAACGTCGATCACCTCGTTGAGGCCGGTACCGAGAGCACCTTCGATGCTGTCGGAGCCTTCCACTAGCTGTCTCGTTCGGCCACGAAGACGCCGAGCCCTTGATGGCCGTACAGCTCGCCTGTCTCGATGAGGATCGTGATGGCTTGGCGGACGGTCGTCTGGCTGCCGACCTCGTACATGTCGGCGAGTGCCTTGGTGGACGGCAGCTTGTAGCCGGGTGGCCACTCGCCGGAGGCGATACGCCCTCTGATGTCGGCGATGATCCGTCGGTAGTGCGGCTCGAACTTTCGTGGTGCGGGCATGCGAAGTACTCCCAGCTAGGCCCACACATCTGATCACGGCAGTCGGGAGAACTTCAAGGGCATCGTTGACTTTACCGATAATGACGGTAAGGTACGAAGACGAGGAAACGCCCCAGCTAGGCACTGCGGTGGCTCCTTCGTCGGAGCAGCGCCCATGCAGCCGGATAGCCCGAGTCTGCGCTGGCCAGCACGCTGCTCCGACGCCACAAACCTTCGGCCGCACGCTGCGCTTAGAGGTCCTAACAAAATGATCTCCGGGTCTTTCATCCCTTGTAGAGGGTGATCTACGATGCCGTGCCGTGAGGCGTGGCGAGCAGCCGCCGTGGATCGTGCCGGACGGGCTGTGGCAGCGCATCGAGCCGCTGCTGCCCAAACCTGAGCGCAATCCACTGCACCCGGGACGCAAGCGGATCCCGGACCGGCAGGTGCTGTGCGAGATCTTGTTCGTGCTGCACACCGGCATCCAGTGGGAGTTCCTGCCCCAACAACTGGGGTTCGGGTCCGGAATGACCTGCTGGCGGCGGCTGGAGGAGTGGAACCGGGCCGGGGTGTGGCAGCGGCTGCACGAGCTGCTGCTGGCCGAACTCCAGGCAGCCGGCAAGCTCGACTGGTCCCGCGCCGTGATCGACTCCTCCCACGTGCGGGCCGCCCGACGTGGCCCAAAAGCGGCCCGAGCCCGGTCGACCGCGCCCGCCCGGGCTCGACGCACCACGTCCTGACCGAGGGCGCCGGCATCCCCTTGGCCGTGTCGCTGACCGGCGGCAACCGCCACGACGTCACCCAACTGCTCCCGCTGATCGACAAGATCCCACCGGTACGAAGCCGTCGTGGCCGACCGCGTCGGCGCCCCGACCAGCTGTTCGCCGACCGCGCCTACGACCACGACAAGTACCGCCGGGCGGTACGGGCCAAGGGCATTCGCCCGCGCATCGCCCGTCGAGGTCAACCGCACGGCTCGGGTCTGGGAGTGGTCCGGTGGGTAGCTGAGCGCACGATCGCCTGGTACCACGGCATGAAACGACTACGCATCCGATGGGAACGCCGCGACGACATCCACGAAGCCTTCCTCACCCTCGCCACCTGCATCATCACGTACCGACACGTCGTACGACTTTGTTAGGACCTCTTAGCCGGCTCACGGGGGCAGCGGCGGGAAGCAGGCAGGCCCGGGGCGGGTGCTGGGCTCCGGTCGGTACGGACGCGCGGTCGTACCGACCGTCCCCGCCCGCCTCGGTGCCACGTCAAGCAGAGCATGGGAGGGACATGGAGGCCGCAGCAATGATCTACGTGACCGGGGAGCGCCTGTACCCGCACCACGTCCGAGCCGCCGCCTTCGACACCCGCTGGCGCGGTCTCGACCCGCACCAGGTGCACGACTACCTCAACCGGGTAGCCGACGAACTCGACCGCCTGCACCGCGAGCTGACCACCGCGAACACTGAGGCGGAACGCATCCGCCAGGCGCTGCGGCAGTGGCAGTCCCGCCACACCGGCTGCCGTCACACCGCTCCCGGTTCACCGAACAGCCGGTGGCTGCGATGACCGTACCCCGCTGGGTCATCCACCTGCCCACCACGCTGACCAGCCTCGATGGCGCGATCAGCCTCGCCACGGCACTGCGCGACTCACTCGCCCACGTCACCGTCATCGATTTCGGTGAGACCACGCTCAGCGAGGAGGACCGCCAGTTCCTGCGTACCCGGATCTGGTGCGACGCCAGGCTCGACGGCGGCGGCCGGTGCCGGCGCCGCGACGACCACGACGGGCCGTGCGGGGCCGCGGGGGAGTAGCCTCCGGGGATGCCCGACCCCTTGATCGGCGATCTGCTGGCCGGTTTCACGGCTGCACGGCGGTGCACGATGGAGGCTGCCACCGACGCTCCTCGCGCGCCCGGCGTGCACGTGGTCCTCGACGGCGGCACGGTCATCTACGTCGGCCGGACCGGGAACCTGCGCAACCGCCTCCGGCAACACCTCACCGGCAACCGGGGGTCGTCGGTGCTGCACGAGCAGGTCGGCCAGCTCCTCGACAAGCAGGGCCCCGTGGCAACAGCGAAGGACATTGCCGGCTGGCTGGGTCGCTGCGAGGTCCGCTGGCCGGAGACCGACAACCCGGAGGGTACGAAGGAAGCCCTGGTCCTGGCCCTCAAGCCCCGCTTCAACCGGCAAGTGCCGAAGCCGCGTCGCCCCAGCGCCGCAGCAGGTTAGGGACGGCGCACGGCATTCGGGCGCTTGGCCGAGAGCTCGCTAACGAGAACCATGAACATCGGGGCGCCCTCCCATGCTGGCTTGAGCCGTGCGACGCACTGCCATCCCCACGATTCGTAGGCGCGACGCGCGATGGTGTTGTCGGGGCGTACGAGTAGCGTGGCTCGTTCCTCGGTCCGGCTGCTCATCAGCTCGTCATGCAGGGCCCGGGCTATGCCTCGTCGCTGCCATGCGCGCCGCACCAGCAACTCGCTGACGGCGAAGGTGCGGCGGCCGGTCTCCTCGGTGAACCCGGCCGGGACCGGCTCCTGGATGCCATCCCACCACCGGGTGTCCGGCGCCAGCGGGAACCCGTAGATGTATCCCACCAGCTCGTCGTCGGCTGTCGCCGCCACCAGCTCCCAGCCAGGCCTTGGCATGTGCGCGGCGAGCTGCCGTCGGTAGCGCTCGGTGGTGTAGAGCGGGCCGCCATTGGCGTGGGCGTCCAGGTACACGTCTACGAGCTGATCCACCAGCTCATGACCTTCCGCTGCGGTGTAGTGCTGCAGCCGCAGGTTCTCTTGGGTCACGCCAGCGTTCCGTCGTAGGCGTCGACAAACGCGCGGGCCTGCGGCAGCGAACGGCCGGCGCCTGCGAGAGCGGATCGTACCTCGGTGAGCAGCCGCGTCACTCGTCCCGATCGCACCCGTCCCACCTCCGGTAGAGCCTTCAGTCCGGCCTGCGCCGCACCCTCAAAGTCGCGCTGTCGGCTCGCCGCGCGGGCGAGCTGGACCGTGTAGTACAGCTGGTTCCGTCGATGTGCGTCAGCAGGCGCAGTCGTAATCGATCGGAAGCAGTTAGCGGCCCGGTCCGCTCGGTCAAGGGCAAGGTAAGAAAGCCCTTGAATGCCGGTGACCTCCTGGGGCGTCACGAACGAGATGAATGGCAGGTCGTCCTCGTGCTTGCCACCGTCGGAGGCCCGCCGGGCTCTCGTCATCTCGCGCTCGAAGCTGGGTGCGTCTCCGAGCGTTGCGTGAGCGTACGCGGCTCGCAGGTGTAGCAGCGTGCTCAGTCTGGGCGTTGCCCATCCAGCAGATGCGCGCAGTGCTGCCTCGGCGCAGTGAACTGCTTCGCTGGGCCGTTCTTCCCGCAGGAGCAACGACATACAGGCGAGCGCTCGTACCTCAACGCGGGAGTCGTCCGCGATGCGGGCGCGGGCGATGGCTTCGTTCAGGTAGGGCTGTGCCTCCGCCCGGCGGTCCGCGTCGATGGCGAGCCAAGCTGCTTGGATTGCGAGATCCGCTAGAGCGCTCTGAAGCGCATCGCCTACCGACCGGCCGTAGGACGCCTTGGCCGCCCAGGTCGACAACTGGTCGTGCACGTGGATCGCGATATCGCACAGGGCTTCGGCGCCCATTGCTGCATCCGCCTTGCGGAACTCCTCGACAAGGGCTGAGGCGTATTGCACCTGCTCCATGCCGATGCTCGCTGGGGCACCGGTCGGCGGCGCAAGTATGTCGAGGCGGCCGGTCGCCTGAAGGCCAGCCAAGGCGGCAAGCGCGTGAAACTGTCGGCGGTTCGTGGTGCCACCTTCTTCAAGAGCCTTGCGTGTCGTCTCGACGACTCCGGCGACCGCCGCAGGGGGTCGACCGGGGAGCGCGAACCAGAGCACAGGCGGCGGTATTCCTAGCCGCAGCGCCCAGTGCGCCAGCCGGTCCAGGTGCACCAGCGGTGGGCCGTTTTCGACGCGGCTGAGCTGCGCCTGCGTGATTCCCAGCCATCCCGCCACGACGGTCTGCGGTAGCGCATTCCGTCCGTGGTAGGGGTGGTGTCGGTACGCCTTGATCACCCGCCCGAGATGCCGTTCCGCCAGCGCGAGCCGTACCGGCTCGTGCTCCCAGAACGATGCAGGCACGACGGGCGGCGCGCTCAGCCGGTCGCGCTCGGCGGCCTGGCAGGGCGTGCAGCGTCCGCTGTCGTTGTCGCGGGCGATGCGTCCCCCGCAGCGGGGGCAGTTCGCAGGTGTCACCGGCAACCTCGCCGTTCGCGGGCGGCTGTGTCCATTGCGCTCTGTTGAGCCTAACCATTCAAACCGTTCCGCGGGCTCGCGGTATGCGTCCCGCGTATATCGACAATTCTCGCCGCGTCATGCGGGCAGCCGGCGGTCCTTCGCAGCCTCGAAGCGGGGCCGGCGACAAGCCGCCGTACCGCTGACGGAAGGAGCAGGATGCTCACCATCGACCGGATCAACACCGGCCGGGCGCTCGTCTCCGACGAACTGTTCGCCCAACTGACCGCCCGCATCGCCCGCGACCATCCCGAGCTGGCGCAGGACCTACCGGCCCGGATCATGGACCAGGCCCTCGCCTTCCTCGCCGCCTGCGCCACCGCCACCGAACCGCTCGGCCCGAGCGACCTCGTGGACATTGGCTGGCACACCTTCATCCTGCACACCCTCGAGTACGCTGACTTCTGTCAGCGTATTGCCGGCCGGTTCATCCACCACCAGCCCGAGCCTGCTCCGGACGAGCCACGCCCCTCCGCGCCCGAGCCGATCGGCGCGCCGATCTCCCGGACGGTCGCCGCCATCACCGCCGCCGGCTTGGCCCTCGACCACGAGCTCTGGGGTGGCCCGGCCGCCGACTGCAACTCGAAGTGCACTCAGTGCCACGCCGGCTGCACCGACAGCCCGACTCGATAGGCAACCCACCAGCGGTCCCGGGCATACACTGCCCGGGACCGCTCGCCGTCGGGAGGCCACCGCATGCCGCGCCGCCACCACTGGCACGAGCTTCCCGACGTGGTACGCCGGCAGGTCGAACACCTCACCGGCACCGTCCACGCCGCGTACTCGATCCCAACCGGCGCGTCCTGCGACCTCGCGGCAGTCCTGGACACCGACACTTGCCGTATCTTCTGCAAGGGCGGCGAGACCGACAGCCCGAGCGCCTGGCTCTTCCGCAACGAGGCCCGCGTCAATCCACACCTGCCCGAGGTGGTGCCCCGCCTTCGCTGGACGATCGAGGAGGAGGGCTGGCTGCTCCTCGGGTTCGAGTACGCCGCCGGCCGCCACCCCGATCTGGCCCCCGGATCGCCCGACCTGCTCCCGGTGGCACAGCTGCTGAGCGCACTGAGCTGTCAACTGACCCCGGCTCCGCCCATCCCTGTGCAGCGGTTCGCCGACCGTTGGCGGGACCTCATCGCCCCCGAACTGGTCGACGGCGACACGCTCCTGCACACCGATATGACGCCGCGGAACTTCCTCCTCGGCGACCGGCTGCGGCTCGTCGACTGGTCCAGCCCGGCGCGCGGCGCGGCGTGGATCGACACCGCCTTCATGTTGGTACGCCTCATTCGTGTCGGCCACGAACCGGCCGCCGCCGAGGCGTGGGCCCGGCAGGTCCCTGCGTGGGCGCAGGCACCCGACGAGGCGGTGAACGCCTTCGCTGACGGGCTGGTAGGCCTCTGGGAGCGCAAACAGCAGGTGGCGCCCGGTCCCCACCACGGACCGCTCCTGAACGCCGCGCGTCACTGGCGGACCCACCGGGAGAGCAGTCGGTAGACGGCCCACATACGGACCGTGCATATCACCTAGTTCGCGCACGTCATACGGCCTGCCGCACTGATCTACAACCCTGCGATGGAGGCCCGGGGCGGGTGCTGGGCTCCGGCGGCGTCGACCCGAACGACGAGCGCCGTCCCCGCCCGCCCCGGTGCCCTACCAATGCGAGGGAGGGACATGGATTCGATCGACGAGGTGCTCGGCGAGTTGCCGCTGCCGCCGTACGTGACCGCCGAGGACGTCGGCTTCGCCGTCAAGGCGCTGACCGTACACGCCGCCGAGCAGTGGCCGGACGGCCCGCGCTGCCGCAACGACCGCGCACCGCACCCGTGCCGGCTGCACCGCTGGGGCCAGCGGGTCCTCGATCAGCGTGGCCTCACCGACCGGCAGGTCCAGGCGCTGATCGCCGAGCAGGAGGCACCGCACCGATGATCTACATGACCGGCGAGCGCCTGCTGCCGCACCACGTCCGCGCCGCCGCCTTCGACACCCGCTTGCGCGGCCTCGACCCCGCCCAGGTCCACGCCTACCTGAACCAACTCGCCGACGAACTCGACCGCCTGCACCGCGACCTGGCCACCGCCAACACCGAGGCCGAGCGCATCCGCCAGGCGCTGCGGCAATGGCAGTCCCGCCACCACGGCTGCCACGCCATGAGCAGGTGGCCAACGTGACCGCACCCCGTTGGGTCATCCACCTGCCCACCACCCTGACCAGCCTCGACGCCACGATCGAGCTGGCGGTCGCGCTGCGCGACTCGCTGGGCCACGTCACCGCCGTCGACTTCGGTGAGACCACCCTCAGCGAAGAGGACCGTCAGTTTCTGCGTACCCGGATCTGGTGTGACGCCAGGGTCGACGGGCCCCGCCGCTGCCGGCGTCGCGACGCCCACGACGGCCCCTGCGCAACCACCGAGGACGCCGTCGATTCGTAGCCGCCGCGCTGATCGTTGAACCAGTGCCCGACCGTCAGCGGCAGTGCAGGAGGACACGTGCCGGGTTATCCGAAGGCGAACGTCCCGGTCGACCACGTCGAGCCGGTGCCGCGCCGGATCCGCGCCTTCCTCGCCGGGGAGCAGGTGCTGGACACGACGCTGGCGCGGTACGTGTGGGAGTGGCCGTTCTACCCGCAGTACTACATCCCGGCCGTCGACGTGGATCGCGGCCTGCTGGTCGATGAGCAGCGCACGGAGGAGTCGTCCCGCGGCGCGGCGCGGCTGCACGGGCTGCGGGTGGGCGAGACGATCCGTCATTCGTGCGCGCGCTGGTACGGCGACGACGCGCTGCCGACGCTCGCCGACACGATCCGGTTCGACTGGGCGGCGATGGACAGCTGGTTCGAGGAGGACGAGGAGGTCTTCGTGCACCCCCGCAACCCGTACGCCCGGGTCGACGCGCTGCGGTCCAGCCGCCGCGTGCGGGTGGAGCTGGACGGGGTCGTGCTGGCCGAGTCGGCCGCGCCGGTGCTGGTGTTCGAGACGGGCCTGCCGACCCGCTACTACCTGAACCGCACCGACGTGGACTTCAGCCACCTGGTCCCGTCGCAGACGCGGACCGCCTGCCCGTACAAGGGCCGGACCAGCGACTACTGGTCCGTCCGCGTCGGCGACACCGTCCACCCGAACCTGGCCTGGTCGTACACCTTCCCCACCGGGGCGCTGCTGCCGATCGCCGGCCTGGTCGCCTTCTACAACGAGAAGGTCGACCTGATCGTCGACGGCGAGCGGATCAGCCGGCCGAAGACCCACTTCTCCTGACCCGCGCCGCGCCGTACCGGTGGCGGCGGCTCGCCGCAAAGACGCACGGCACTCAGCCGACTACTTGACGTAGTCGGTTTGGAGATAATGCCTGATCGGCTGACTACTTAGCGTGAGCGCGTCATCGACAAAACTCCGCAGTGGTCGGCCCGACCGGGCAGCGCCGCGGAGCGTGACAGACAGGAGAGTCACATGTCAGCTCAGCGAGCCTCCCGCCGGTTCGGGCCCCGCGCGCTCAGCCTCATCGCCGGCGTCGCCGTGGCCGCGGCGGTGGTCGTCCCGGCCGCCCCGGCATCCGCCGCGGTCCCCGGCCTGGTCCACGTCTCCACGACCAGCGCCAGCAATTCCACCGACTTCCGCAGCGTCACCGCCACCTGCCCGGCCGGCAAGGTGCTGACCGGCGCGGGCTACGAGATCACCGGGGCGACCGGTGAAGCGGTCGTCGACGACTTCCGACCAAACGGCGGCGCGGCCACCGCGCCGACCGCTGTCACGGTCGGGGCGTACGAGGCGGAGGCGTTCGCCGGCAACTGGTCGGTCACCGCGTACGCGATCTGCGCCAACCCGGTCGCCGGCCTGGTGCGGGTGTCGGCGACCAGTGCCAGCAATTCCACCGACTTCCGCAGCGTCACCGCGACCTGCCCGGCCGGCAAGGTGCTCACCGGCGCCGGCTACGAGCTGACCGGCGTCACCGGCGAGGCGGTCGTGGACGACTTCCGCCCCAACGGGGGCCCGGCCACCGCACCGACCTCGGTCTTCTCCGGCGCGTATGAGGAGGACGCGTTCGCCGGCAACTGGACGAACACCGGGTACGCCATCTGCGCGACCGCCTGACCGTGATCGGGTAGCCGGGGAGTCGGCCGGTGGGGGCCAGGTGCGCCCACCGGCCGTCCGGTCGCGGGGCGGGCCGGCAGCCTGGGCGCCCGCCTCCGCTCGGGGCGGCTAGTTCCGCCGGTCAGCCCGGTCGGTCGGCGTAACGGAACCGGCCGAGCCGACGCTCACCTTGACGAGATTGCTGTGCGTACCGGCGCCGTTGCCCTGCGAAGGCCCGCCGGGTGCGTCCTGCCGTTGCAGGACGCAAGTTGCCTGCAACACATTGTCATACTCAAGTATTTACATCTATCGATGTAGCCCCGTACGATCGCAGCGTTTGCCCAGCTTGGTCATCGGGGGTTGATCAATGCGCTCGTCGCTGTCGGAATCCGTTCGTACTCTGTGGAACTCGCTGATCCGGACCGTGCGGCGGCGACGCGGCGCCAGCCGGTCCCGCCGTGGCATCGCCGCCGTGCTGGCCTGCCTGCTGGTGCTGTCCCTGTTGCCGGCGTCGTCGGTGGTCGGGCCGCCCGGCGGCACCGGCAATCCCGTCTCCTGGCTGGCCTCCCGCCTCAACGGGCTGAAGGACGTGCTCACCGGCAGCGGTCCGGAGGACCGCCAGGGCGAGCTGCGGGCCGGCCCCAACTGGGCGCCGCCGGGGCGAGCGGCCCTGGTGGCCCAGGAGAAGCCCAAGCCGCCGGGCAAACGGGTCAAGGAGATCACCAGAGAGCGCACCGCGACGCGGACGGTCTACCAGCTCGATGACGGGCGGTTGCAGACCGAGCTCGCCAGCGTGCCGGTGCGCTACCGGGATCACTCAGGGGCGTGGCGGGACATCGACACCCGCGTCGCGCCGGTCCGGGACGCCGGATACGTCTACGGCAACGACGGGACCGGCTTCGCCACCCGGTTCGGTGACCGGTCCGACGCGCTGCTCAAGGTCCAGCTCGGCGACCGCTGGCTGACCATCGGGGTGGCCGGGCCGGCCCGGCGGGTCAGCCCGACCGTCCAGGGCTCCACCGTGACGTACGCCGGGATGTGGGACGGCGCGGACCTCGTCTACGACGTCACCCCCACCGGGGTGAAGGAGTCCATCGTCCTGTCGAAGGCGCCGGCCGCCGCGCCGTCCTACGACTTCGCCCTGCGCACCGCGGGGCTGACCACGCAGACGCTGCCGGACGGATCAATCGGCTTCTTCGCCACCGGCAAGCAGGCCACCGGCTCGCCGGTCTTCACCTTCCCGAAGCCCTTCATGATCGACGCCAGGTCGGACGCCGCGTCCCCGCACGGGCACGCCCACTCGGACAAGGTGGCGATGACCACCACCGGGTCCGGCGCGACCAGCACGATCAGCCTCAAGCCGGATCAGGGTTGGCTGGCGGCCGAGGAGCGGCGGTACCCGGTCGTGCTGGACCCGACGATCAGCGTGCAGCCGGACGTCACCACCGCCCGGGACGCGATGATCGTCTCGTACGGGGCCACCAGCAACTACGAGGGCGACCCGCGGCTCGGCGTCGGCGTCGACCAGTGGGGCAAGGTCCGCAGCCTGCTGGCGTTCGACCTGACCGGGGTGGTCCCGGCCGGGACTCCGGTCGACGCGGCGGACCTCTCCCTCTACTGGGACAACACAGTGCTGGCCGGCACCAGCGCCAGCACCCCGGTCGGGCTGGAGGCCCGCGCGGTCACCCAGGCGTGGACGCCGTCCACGGTGACCTGGAACTCGATCAACGCCGCGATGGGGGACCTGGCCGGCACCGCCACCTACCAGTCGAGCCAGACCAACTCGTGGACCAGTTTCCCGGTGACCGGCATGGTCCGGGAATGGGTGGCCGGGACCCGGCCGAACCACGGGTTCATGCTCAAGGCCGCCAACGAGGCGCAGGTCGCCGGCGGGCCGATCTTCTGGGCCGGCGAGTTCCCGGTGGCACCAGCCGGTGCGTGGCCGACCTACACCACCCGGACCGCGCCGAAGCTCACCCTCACCTTCGGGTTGCCGGCGGTGACCCTGGCCGACGTGCAGACGGTTCGCGCAACCGGTGCCGAGCTCTCCTGGGCGGAGTACGTGGACCCGTCCACCGCGTCCGGCGACGACCTGGTCGAGTACCAGGTGCACCGGGGCGGCACCGCCGACTTCGCGCCCGCCGCGGCGACCCTGGTCGCGCCCGTGCCCGCCGGCACCACGTCGTACGCCGACAGCACCGCGACCCCGGACACCACGCTGTACTACCGGGTGGTCGTGGTCCGCAAGGACGGGCAGCGGTCGACCTCCCGGGCGGTGGCGGTGCAGACGCCGCCGGCCGGCTACGTCGACGCGATGCTGCCCACCGTGGCGGACACGACGCTGACCGCCTGCCAGTACACCCAGCCGCACGACCTGCTCAACGGCCGGCCGATGGTGGGTGTCGGGTACGTGCCCGGCGGCGCCGGCATCACCCGGGCGCTGCTGAAGTGGGACATCTCCCAGATCCCGGCGACCGCGCGGATCACCCAGGCCGAGGGGCGCCTGTGGCGCACCCTGCACAACGGCAACGCCGCCTACTTCGCCACGCACGCGGTGACCCGCCCGTGGGACGAGGCCACCGCCACCTGGCTGAACGCCACCGCCAGCACCCGGTGGACCTACGCCGGCGGGGACGCGGTGTCCGCGCCGATCCAGGTGGTCGGGTTGGGCCCGACCCTCAACTCGGTGTGGGTCAACTTCGACCTGACCTCCCAGGTGCAGGCCTGGCGGACCAATCCCGCCACCAACCACGGCATCCTGGTGCGGGTCACCCAGGAGCCGAACAAGGCCTGCCCGGGCAACGGTGAAGGTGCCACGTTCGTGTCCGCCGAGGGCGCCGAGCCGTCGGTGCAGCCCCGGCTGCACGTCCGGTACACCGACACCACCGTCACGTACCACGCGGCGGCCACCCCGCCCCGGCTGAACCCGGGCGAGACCGTGACGGTGCCGGTGACCGTCACCAACACCACCTCCGAGACCTGGCCGGCGTCGTCCACCCGACTGGGCTACTGGTGGAAGAACCCGGACGGGACGGACGCCAGCACCCCTGACAACCAGCTGCTCAGCACGCTCCCGGCGGACCTCGCGGCCGGGCAGACCGTCACCGTCAACGCGCAGGTGAAGGCCCCCGCCCTGTCCGGCGTCGGCAACAAGGCCGAGGCGTACACGTTGGCCTGGGACCTCTACGACACGAGCACCAACAACTGGAAGTCCGCCTCCAGCCAACTGCCGCAGCTACCACAGCAGATCCGGGTCGAGGACCCCACCAGCGACCTGCTCGGCCTGGAGAAGTTCTACGCCTACACCGGCAAGAGCACCGGCGGTGGCGGCACCCTGATGACCAACCTGTACGCGGGCAACACGGTCTGGTCGTACAACGCCTTCAGCAACCCGTCGCGCGGTCCGCAGACGTTCGTCCGGATGAACTACAACAGCCTGGACACCTCGGCGTCGTCGATGGGCTTCGGCTGGTCGCTGCAGACCTCCACCATCCAACGGTTGGGCTCGCAACTCTCGTTCCACCCGCCGGGTCAGAAGTGGCCGAGCCAGGTCCGGCTGACCGACGGTGACGGCACGACCAACGTGTGGGTGCTCGACACCCACGGCCGGGACGTCAAGGACTGCACCCCGTCGACCTGTGACTACACCCATCCGCGCGGCGTGCACCTGTACCTGCAGCAGACCGGCTCCGGCGACGCGACCCGCGCCTGGGTGTTCACCAAGCCGGACCGGACCCAGTTCTTCTTCGACGAGGACGGCTTCCAGTCGGCGATCGTGGACAAGAACGGCAACACGATGTCGTTCGTCTACGAGCGGCGCAAGTCCAACAACAAGCCGACCAAGTTCCTGCGGTACATCACCGACGCCACCGGCCGGCGCACGCTGACCCTCGACTACTACGACAAGGGCGACAGCTACCGCTACATCGACGACGACACCTGGCAGGAGGTCGCCGCCGACAACCTGACCAACCCGTTCATCATCGACAACGTCAGGTCGGTGACGGACATCGCCGGCCGGACGATCACCTTCACGTATACCGGCAAGGGCCTGATGGCCAAGATGGTCGACGGCGCCGGCTCCGAGCAGCCCAAGGTGTTCGGTTTCCGGTATGACGCGACCCAGGGCAACAAGAACGTCAAGCTGATCAAGGTCACCGATCCGCGCAACCACGACACCCACCTGAGCTACTACACCGCCCCGGTGGACCCGCAGAACAAGTGGAAGCTGCAGGACCTGACCGACCGGATCGACGGGGTCACGCACTTCGACTACGTCGACCCGGACGGCCCGCAGGGCGGGAAGATCCACGCCACCGCCACCGACCCGCTCCAGCACGACACCCGGTTCGTGCTGGACGCGTACGGGCGGCCGGAGTCGGTCACCAACGCGAAGAACCAGAGTGTCGCGGTCCAGTGGGACGGTGACCACAACGTCACCCGGCTGACCGACGCCAAGGGCGGCTACCAGACCTGGGACTACGACCCGAAGACCGGCTACCCGCTGACGGTCAGGACCGCCGAGGCGAACAAGAACGGCTGGCCCGGCACCACGCTGAGCTACCGGACCAGCCTCAACGGGTACGTCGCCGACCTGATCGAGAAGTCCTCGCCGGAGGGTCGCACCTGGCGCTTCGACTACGACATCAAGGGCAACCTGCGCACGGTCACCGACCCGGTGGGCACCACCACGGCCGACCCGGTGGACTACACGACCAGCTACGACTACGACAGCGCCGGTCAGCTGACCCGGGTGACCGACGCGAACGGGCACACCACCGACCACGACCTGTTCGACCCGAACGGCTACCCGCGCACCATCACCGACCACCTGGGCAACGTCACCACGTTCGGCTACGACGCGCGGGGGCGCGTCACCCAGGTGACCGACGCGCTGGGCACGAAGACCACCCAGACGTACGACGTCTTCGGCCGGCCGCTGGAGCGCACGGTCCCCAAGGACCAGGACGCCGGCGACGTGATCACCACGCCGGCGCCGGAGTACGACCCGAACGACAACATCCTGAAGGCGTTCGCGCCGAACGGCACGGTAAGCGAGGCCGAGTTCGACGCGGCGGACCGGGTGACGTTCATCCTCGCCCCGAAGGACGAGCCGGACGACCCGGAACGGAAGACCTCGTACACCTACGACGCGGTCGGCAACCAGCTGACGGTCACCGAGCCGAAGGGCAACCTCACCCCGACCGCCGGGGACTACACCACCACCAACACCTACAACGAGATCTACCAGCTGGTGACGGTGACCAGCGCCAACGGCGACAAGATCACCTCCAGCTACGACGAGGTCGGCAACATCACGATGGTGGTGGACCCGCGGAAGAACGCCACCGCGGACCCGGACGACTTCACCGAGAAGCGCGCCTACGACCTGGACCACCGGATCACCACCGTCACCGACGCGGCCGGCCACACCAGGTCGACCGAGTACGACCGGGACGGCCTGGCGGTCGCGACGGTCGACCAGGAGGGCAACCGCTCGACCGTCCGCTACAACGAGCGCGGCGACGTGATCGAGCAGAAGGTGCCGTACCGGAATGACAACGGCACCATCGTCCACAACACCACGCAGTACCACTACGACGAGGTCGGCAACCGCACCAAGGTGGTCACGCCCCGCGGCGTCGCCACGGCGACCGCCGACGACTTCACCTACCAGACCGTCTACGACGAGTTGAACCGGGTCAAGGAGCAGTGGACCGCCTACGACCCGAACGACTCCCGGTACAACAAGCCGGACAAGACGATCTACGAGTACGACCCGGTGGGCCGGCTGGCGACGGTGTCCGCGCCGCCGTCCAGCGGTGAGTCCGTGCGCAACGACACCACCTACACCTACTGGGACAACGGCTGGACGAAGTCGACCACCGACCCGTGGGACATCGTCACCACCTACGACTACAACCTGCTCGGGCAGCAGACCGAGAACACGCTCACCTCGGCGGGCGGGTCGGTGTCCCGGACGATGCGGTGGGACTTCTACCCCAGCGGCAACCTGAAGGCCCGCAGCGACGAGGGCGTTCCGGTCGGCCAGCAGGCCGTGCTGGTGGACAACTCCGACTTCAACAACACCAGCAGCGCCGGCACCTGGCCCGCGGCCACCGCCGGCACCTTCCAGGGGTACGACTACCGGACCAACGGCGCGGGCACCGGGGCGGAGACCTTCACCTGGGACCTCGTCATCCCGCAGGACGGCGACTACGACGTCTACGTCCGGTACCCGGCCGTCTCGGGGGCCGCGTCCGACGCCCCGGTCACCGTCGACCACGCCGGCGGCTCCGCCACCACGCGGGTCGACCAGACCGCCGGGGCCGGCACCTGGGTGAAGGTGGGCCGGTACGGGTTCAGCGCGGCCGGCACCAACCAGAAGGTCACCCTGACCGACGACGCGAACGGCACGGTCGTCGCCGACGCGGTCAAGCTGGTCCGCGACAACAGCGCGGACGTCGACAACGAGAAGAAGAACTTCACCTACCGGTACGACCCGAACGGCAACCTGGTCGAGGTCACCGACCTGAGCCCGGACGCCCGCGTCGACAGCTACGTCACCAGCTACGACGGGCTGAACCGGGTGTCCACGGTAGAGGAACTGGTCGACGGCGGCGTGCGGAACCGCACCGCCTTCACGTACGACCCGAACGCCAACGTCGAGACCCGCACCCACGACGCCACCTGGTCGCAATTCGAGTACGACGTCCGGGACCTGTTGAGCACGGTGACCAACGCCGCCTCCGCGTCGGCCGCCGACAAGCGGGTCACCACGTACCGCCACACCCCGCGGGGTCAGGTGGAGCACCAGGTCAAGCCGAACGGAAACACCGTCGACTTCGACTACTACCTGAACGGCGCGATCCGGCACCAGGTGGAGAAGCGGGCCGGCGGAGCGGTCGTCGCCGAGCACACCCTGGAGTACACGGCCAACGGTGATCCCGCCAGGGACGTGGCCCGGGTGATGAACGCCGATGACAGCACGGCGTACGTCGACAACACCTACACCTTCACCTACGACCCGCAGGACCGGATCGCCCGGGTCGACAAGACCGGGGCCAACCCGACCGTCGAGTCGTACGTCCACGACGCCAACAGCAACGTCATCACCCAGACGGTCAAGGACGTCACCACCAACCACAACTACGACCGCAACCGGCTGATGACCTCCACCGCCGTGGGTGGGCTGACGTCGAAGTACAACTACGACCCGCTGGGCCGGCTGGACACCGTCTCCACCGGCGGGCAGGTCACCGAGAAGTACCGCTACGACGGGTTCGACCGGATCGCCGAGCTCCGCTCGGGGGCCGGGAGCGCCGCGAAGACCACCCGGTACGTCTACGACCCGTTCGACCGCACCGCCGCCCAGACCACCAACGCCGGCGGGACGGGCGAGAAGACCACCACCTTCACCTACCTCGGCACCTCGGGTGACGTGCTGTACGAGGAGGTCGCCGGCAAGGTCACCAAGTCGTACGAGTACTCCGCCTGGGGGAAGAAGCTCACCCAGCTGAAGAAGAAGGACGACGGCGCGACGGAGATCTCCCACTACACGTACCACCCGAAGGGTGACGTGGAGGCGATCACCAAGCACGAGGACGGCACCACCCGGGCCACCTACGGCTACACCGCCTACGGAGACAACGACGACAACAAGTTCACCGGCGCCGACAAGCCCGACGCGCAGAACCCGGACGCCGAGCCGTACAACGCGTACCGGTTCAACGGTCACCGCTGGGACCAGGCGTCCGGCACGTACGACATGGGGTTCCGCAACTACGACCCCGGCCTGAACCGCTTCCTCAGCCGCGACATGTACAACGGGGCGCTCGACGACCTGACCCTGGCGATCGACCCGTTCAGCGGCAGCCGGTACGCCTTCGCCGGCGGAAACCCGATCTCCAACGTCGAACTCGACGGGCACGGGTTCTTCGACTCGGTGAAGAGCTTCGCCTCGGGCGTGGTCGACCACATCAAGGAAGACCCGCTGCAGTTCCTCGGCGAGGTCGCGGTCGGCGTGGGGGTGGCCCTCGCGGTGGGCGCCGTCTGCTCCACCGGCGTCGGCTGCGTGATCCTCGCCGGGGCGGCGGCCGGGGCGGCGAGCGCGGCCTACGGCTACGGCACCGACGTGGCCCAGGGCGAGCACTCCTGGGACTGGGGCGACTTCGGCAAGAACGTGCTGATCGGTGGCGTCGTCGGCGCGGCCACGGCCGGCATCGGCAAGGGCATCAAGGGCGGCTGGAACAAGATTCGCGGTAAGGGCGGCAACCCGTCGGCCCCGCCCGCGCAGGGAACGCCCGCGCCGCACGCCGGAGCGCCGGAGCCCACCTCGGCCCCGGCACCGCCCGCGGCGGCTCCAGCTCCGGCCCCGGCCCGGCCGGCCACCGTCCCGTCCACCCGGGGCACCGCGGGTAACAAGCCCCCGGTGGTCGAGGTGCAGCCACCGTCGCCCGGTCTGACGCAGGCCGAGAGCCTCGCCCAGTTGGAGCGCCGGCTTCCCGCCTTCGCGCTGTTCAGCCGGACGGCGGCCACGTCGAGCCGGACCTACGTGGGCGCGCTGAACACCCGGACCGGGCAGACCGCCCTCGCCTCCTCGGGCGGGATGCCGGGGTGCAGCGCCTACTGCGCCGAAGGAAACGCCCTGTTGGCACTGGGCGGGAACCCGAGTGAGGTCCTCTTCACCGGAGCCGTCACCGTCCGGAGGAGCGCGCAGGGCGCGTTGGAGGCCGTGCCGATGCCAGTCTGCGTCAAGTGCCAGCTCGACTATCCGAGGTCCAACTTCCTGCCCGGGGTCCGCGGTGCCCCCGGTGGATCCTGGGGAGACTGAGATCCGACGTATCGAGCGGTAGCGGGTCCGCCCGGCGGCGGCCCTGCCCGGTCCCTCCGACATCGAGTCGGAAGGCAACCGGCGGGGCCGCCGCCGCGGCGGTGAACGCCACCGGAACCGCTGACGGCTGCGGGCCCGGCGCAGGGCACGCCGTCGACGGTCGGGTCGTGCGAGGATGCCGACCGGTGTCGAAGAGAGGCGTGAAGGCAGTGTCGACGGAGATCGTTGAGCTCGAGATCGCACGGAACGACTGGGACGCTCTGCGGTGCGGCTGCGGCGGAAGCGCGGCCCACGTCGCGGCGGAGCTGTTGACGTTGGCCCGCGCCGGCACCGAGGACGACGCCCGCTTCGAGGTGCTCGACGGGCACGTCATGACCCCCGAGGTGCTGCTGGAGCCCGCGCTTCCGGTGGTCTCCGTGGCGCTGGCGGCACTGGCGGACAGGGTGTCGCCGCCGGCTCGCTTCAAGTTCCTCGAGATCCTGCTGCTCATCGTGTCGGCCGAGAGTCAGCCGTCCGAGCTGGCGCTGCTGGGTAGGGACCTGCCCGGCGAATGTCGCGCGGCGGCGGGAGCCGGCCTCTGGCTGCTCTACGCGGAGGTCTTCGCCGGCGGATCGGTGGGATCGTCGAGCTACGCCTACGAGATCCTGACGATCGTCGAGGAGGACCCCGACCGGCTCGAGCGGGTGCGGGAAGCCGCCGGCGACCGGTTGAGCTGGGATCTGCGCTGAGCGTCGGGACGACCGCCCACCGGACGGTGGTGGGGAAGGCGTACCGCACGCCGGTCAACTCCTCCGACAGATCCCACAGGCGGCGGCCGGTCTCGGCCCGCCTGCGCCGACCACGGGGGCCGGGCGCTGCGCGTCGTCCAGCTGATCCTGCGTACGCCCGCCCTGCTCGCCCGCTACCTGGAGCGCCAGGCGCAGTGGCGCGCGGACCTGGCGGCGGAGCTCGGCGGCCGGCTGGGCCGCGACCCGGACGCGGACCTGTACCCGCAGTTGGCCGTCGGGATGACGCTGAGCGCCTTCGACGCCGTGCTGCAACGCTGGAGCGACAGCGACGGCGCCGAAGACCCGGCCGACCTCACCGACCGCGCCTTCGCGGTCATCGCCCCGGCACTGGACGTTCCCGGCGCCTCGCGATAGGCGCCCAAGTGGCCGCCGTCGCAGGTGCGGTGCCCCGGGTGCCGGCTGCGGCCGAGGGGCGCGTCACCGGCCGGGCGGTTGGTATTCGAGTCGCTCCCGGGTCGCCTCGTCGATCTCGTCGGCGGTCAGGATCGGGGTGACCCGGGTGTCCACGCCGCCCGCCGCGCGGATGTCGATGGCCAGCGCCGCCGCGGTCTTGTGGTCCGGCAGGTCGCACACCACGTAGGTGTCGTCCGCGCCGAATCCGAAGTACATCGACTCCATCCGCCCGCCGGCGCCTTCGATCATCTTCCGGACGACCTCGACGCGTCTCGTGCCGCCGTCGGTGGTCAGCCCTTTTATCCCGTCGATCGTGTAGGTCGACTTCAGTAGGAACATGGCCACGCCGCCATCACCTCCCTGCGAATTGGCCGCCCGGGGCTCAGCCGGTGCCCTGCCGCTGGACCCGGTCGGCGCCCTCGACCTTGGCGCGCCCCTGGTCGCGTTCGCTGCCGGCCGACCCGGTGGCGGTGCGCAGGTGCCGGGCCTTCGGCGAGTGCTCCACCGGCGAGCCCTGGTGGCCCCGCGCGCCGCTGCCCGGATGCCGCCGCCCGCGCGCCGACTCGCCGCCCGGATCGTGCTTGTTCTCCTTGTGGCTACCCATGGGCGGCGCGTACCCGGTACGCCGCCCGCTACGCATCCACCGGGGCCCCGCCGACCACGATCAACACAGCGGATCAGGATTACCGCCGCAATCAGGGCCGTGAGGAGTGCGGGCCTGTCCACTCCTGACGGGTCCACGCGATCCGCCGTGCTTCACTACTGTCACTACCGTGACGGGGATCAGTGTGCGCCGTGCCGGTCGGCTGGGTCTGGTGCTGTTCGCCCTCGTGGCGTTCGGGATGTTCCTGCTGCCGTGGTTCCGCGGCGATCGCGGAGAGATGATCATCGGCCTCGACCTGACCTACGTCGAGCCCGAGCTGCCCGGCACGCCGAACCCGTCGACCCAGTACTTCCTCGAACTGGCGCCGCTGCCGGCGTACGTCGGGTTGCTGCTCGCGTTCACCGTGGCGGTGCGGCGGCGGTGGGCGCGGGTCGTCGCGGTGGTGGTGGTCGTCCTGGCCGCCGCGCTGACCGCGGCGTCGGCGGCCGGTCTGCTCACCGGCGTGGAGGACTACTGGGAGCCGGCCGAGGTGGCTCGCTACCGGCTGTTCGCGCTGCTGACCGTCGCGCTGGCGGTGGTGCTGCTGGCCGCCGCCGGCACGCTGGCGGTCGGGTTGCGCCACGTGTACCACGGGTTCGTGGTGGCGCTGCTGCTCGCCTTCACGGCGTTCCACCTGGTCAACGTCGCGATCCTGGCCGGGCAGGCGGTGGGCGGGCGGATGACGCCGGCGGCGTGGCTGCCGGCGCCGGCGTATCTGCTGGCGGCCGGCTGCGCGGTCCTCGCCGCGATCGGCGCCGCGGTGGCCGAGCGGTCGGAGCCGGCCGCCGCCCCCGCACCGGTCGGTCAGCCGGCGGTACGCGCGTAGCCGAGCCGGAGCGCGCCGGTGCCGGTCGACCGGTTGCCGGTCAAGGTGCGGCGCGGTCGGGGAGCGGCGGGATGTCCGACGGTTCGGCTACCGTCGGGGCGTCATGGAGCCGCGGTTCGGCGAGGTCGTCATCGGGCGGGAGCATCCCGCGGGTCTGCTGCGCGCCGAGGTCGACCGGGCGGCCGCCAGCCACGGCGGTCTCGTGCTGGTCGCCGGTGAGCCCGGCATCGGCAAGACGACGCTGGTCACCGCCGCGGCGAAGGAGGCGCGCCAGCGCGGCGCGCTGGTGCTCGGCGCCGCCTGCTGGGATTCCGACAGCGCACCCGGCTACTGGCCCTGGGTGCAGGTGCTGCGTGGCCTGCGCCGCTCAACCGACGACTGGGCGGCGGCCCGGGAGGCGGCCGAGCCCGGCCTGGCTCCGCTGCTCGGCGAGACCAGCGACCGCGCGATCCGTGATGCGGTCGACCGGGCGGGCGGTACCGCGCTGGCCGAGGTGGCCAGCGAGGGGCGCGGCGACCGGGACGAGTTCGACCTGCACGACGCGGTGACCACCGCGCTGGTCGCGGTCGCTCAGCGCCGGCCGGTGGTGGTCGTCCTCGACGACCTGCACTGGGCCGACCCGGCCTCGATGCGGCTGCTCCAGTTCGCCGCCCAGCACACCTGGTTCGAACGGCTGCTGCTGATCGGCACCTACCGCGACGCCGAGGTGGAGGCCGCCGACCATCCGTTGCGTCCGCTGCTGATGCCGCTGGTGGCGAAGGCCACCACGGTCACCCTCACCGGCCTGTCCCGCGACGAGGTCGGCGCGCTGATGAGCCGCACCGCGGGCCGCGAGCCCGATTCCGCCCTTATCGACGAGGTGCACCGGCGCACCGGCGGCAACCCGTTCTTCGTCGAGCAGACCGCCCGGCTCTGGCGCGCCGACGGCCAGGTGAGCACCATCGCCCCCGGCGTACGGGAGGCGGTGCGCCGGCGGCTGGCCCAACTGCCGGCCCCGGTGGTCGAGGTGCTCACCGTCGCCGCCGTGCTGGGTCGCGAGTTCCACCGGCAGGTGCTGGCCGCCAGCGGCGGCACCCCGGCAGCCCAGGTCGACCGGCTGCTCGACCGGGCGGTGACCGCCCGGCTCGTGCTGGCCCGGGGCGGCGGCCGGTTCGCCTTCGCCCACGACCTGGTCCGGGAGACCCTCTACGACGGCCTGGCCGACGACGACCGGCGGGCCCGGCACGCCGCCGTGGTCCGGGCGGTCGACGGCTCGGCGGCGCTCGCCGACCGGCTGATCCCGGCCGACCTGGCCCGGCACGCCCACCTCGCCGGCGACCGGCTCGACCCGTTCCGGGCGGCCGAGTTGCTGGTCGCCGCGGGCCGGGACGCCGGCCGCCGGCTCGCCGTGGACGAGGCGCTCACCCACCTCCGCCGGGCGCTGGAGGTCGCCACCGACCCGGCCCAACGCGTGAAGATCATGACCGAGCTGGGGGAGTTGCAGCACCACGGCGGCGACGGCGTCCAGGCCTTGCGCCTCTTCGCCGAGGCCGCCGAGCTGGCCCTGACGGTCGACGATCCGGTGGTGCTGGCCCGCGTCGCGCTCACCGTCCACCGCGCTCGCCTGGCCGGCACCAAGCGGGCGCCCGACCCGGAGGGGCTGCTGCGGGAGGCGTACCGGCGGCTGATCGGCGAGCCCGGCGACGACCTGCCGGTCGGCACGCTGGTGGCCGACCTGATCACCGCCGCCGAGTCACGTGCCCGGCTCGGCCACGACGACGAGGCGCTCACCTTCAGCCTGTGGGCCCGGCACGACACCAGCTGGGGGCCCGGCACGGCCGCCACCCGGGCACCGATCACCGCCGAGATCCGCGAGGTGGCCCGCCGGACCGGCGACCGGGAGACCGAGCTCTGGGCGACCTCGTTGCGCTGGGTCGCCCTGCTGGAACTCGGCGACCCCCGTTACGACGCCGAACTCACCGCTTTCGTCACCGGCGCCCGCGAGGGCGACGCCCGGCACCGGTTCGCCGCCAACATCGACGGCGGGATCATCGCCGCGTTCCGCGGCGACTTCGCCCGGGCCGCGGAGCACTTCGCCGAGCTGGGCGACCTCAGCGAGTGGGAGCACGCCGACTTCGCGTTCATGGGCCAGCACATCCGCTGGTCGTGGCTGCTGCTGCAGGGGCGGTTCGACGAGGCCGACGCCCTGCTCGACGGGCTGGAGCCGGGCCGCCACCCGTACCTGCACCTGGTCCGGGCCATCACCGCGGCCGAGCGCGGCGACCCGGCGACCGCGCTCCGGCTGACCGCCGCCATCGAGGACGCCGGCACCACGTACCCCCGGGCGGTGTCACCGATCTGGCTGCGGCTGCGCGCGCGGGTCGCCGCCGCGACCGGCGACCCGCGCCGCTGCGCCGAGGCGCGCGAGGCGCTGGCGCCGCACCGTGGGCAGTGGCTGGCCGCCCTGTTCGGCTGCGACCTCAGCGGCCCGGTGGACCACTGGCTGGCCCTGGTCGACGCCGCGCAGCAGCGCTGGGACGACGCCATCGCCGGGTTCGAAGCGGCCCGCGACGCCGCCGACCGGATGGGCGCCCGGCCGTGGTCGGTGCTGGCCCGCGCCGCGCTGGCCGACGCGCTGGCCGGGCGCGACCGCCCCGGCGACGCGGCGGCCGCCGGCGAGCTGCGCGCCGCCGTCGCCCGCGACGCCGCCGCCCTCGGCATGCACCAGGTGGCCGGCTCGGTCGGCGTGCCGGTCACGGTGGCGACCGGCGGCTCGCTCGGCACGCCGGCCGGCGCGTCCACCCGGGCTCCGGGCGCGGGTGGGAACGCGGCCGGGTCCGCGGTGGGGCTGCCGGCGGTCGAGGCGTACGAGTTCCGGCGCGACGGCCCGGTCTGGCAGCTCGGCTACGCCGGCACGGTGGTGCACCTGCCCGACGCCAAGGGCCTGCACGACCTGCACCTGCTGCTGAGCCGGCCCGGCGTTGACGTGCCCGCCGTCGAGCTGCTCGACCCGGCCGCCGGGCCGGAACTGGTCGCCGCCCGCCGGATGGGCGGCGACCCGGTCCTCGACGACGAGGCGAAGGCGCGCTACCGGCGGCACCTGGCCCGGCTCGACGACGAGATCGACCGGGCCGCCGAGCGGGGCGACGAAAAGTTGGCCGCCCTCGACGCCGAGCGGGCGGCGTTGCTCGCCGAGTTGCGGGCCGCCGCCGGGCTGGCCGGGCGCAGCCGCCGCCTCGGCGACGAGGCCGAGCGGGCCCGCAAGACGGTGACCGCCCGGATCCGGGACGTGCTGCGCAAGCTCGACGACCGGCACCCGGCGCTCGCCGCCCACCTGCGCGAGACCGTCTCCACCGGCGGCACCTGCCGCTACCTCCCGCCCGAACCACTGCCCTGGCGCCTCTGACCCCAGGCGACGGGATCTCTGGCCGCCGCAGGTAAACCCCGCGACCCGCCGCGGTGTCTTGCTGACTGACGAGACCAGGAGGCCAGATGCGAGACGCGCGTGGCGCGGAGTTCGACGACTTCGTCCGTACCCGGTCGGTGGCCCTGCTGCGGGTCGCCTACCTGCTGACCGGTGACCGGCACGCGGCCGAGGACCTGCTCCAGGAGGTGCTGGAGCAGGTGTACGTGCGGTGGCCCCGGGTGCGGGTCTCGCCGGAGGCGTACGCCCGGCGGGCGCTGGTGAACCGGTCGATCAACCGGTGGCGGTGGCGCGCCCGGCGGCCGGAGCAGGCGCTGGGCGACAACGACGGGGTCGCCCGGGACCACGCCGACGACATCGCGCTGCGCCAGGCGGTGGTCGCGGCACTGCGTACCCTGCCGCCCCGGCAGCGCGCCGCCGTCGTGCTCCGCTACCTGGAGGACCTGTCGGTCGCCGACGTCGCCGTGGCGCTGCGCTGCTCGGAGGGGGCGGTGAAGAGCCACGCCTCCCGCGGGCTGACCCGCCTCCGGGAGGCGCTGGCCGGTTCGAGTCTCGTCCTGCCCCAGCCCACCGGCACCAGGAGTTCACGATGAGCATCAACGAGAGTGACGTCCGGGACGTCCTGCACCGGGTGACCGACGACCTCGCCGGCCCGCCGACGCTGCTGGCCGACGTACGGCGGGGTGGGCGTCGGCGCCTGCTGCGCCGCCGGGCCGTGCTGGCCGCCGCGTGCGCGGCCCTGGTGGCGGTGCCCGTCGGCGGGGCGGTCCGGCTCGCTGACAACGGGGCCAGCGAGGTCGCGGTCGAGGTCGCGTCGCCGCTGTTCGACGGTCCCACCCGCGGCGATCTGGCCGGTGACCAGGAGTATCTGCGGCAGGTCCGGGTGGCGTGGCGGCAGCGGACCGAGGGCACGGAGTTCGCCGCCGGGAGCGAGCCGCACGTGGTCTGGGCGGGAAACACCCCGGCCGGGCCCGCCGCCTACGTCGCCCAGCGGGCCACCGTCACCCGGATGGCGCCCGAGCCGGGCGACGACCGACTGATCGGCTATGCCGCGTTCGTCGAGCCCACCGGCGGCGGTCCGCGGGTCATGACGGTGGGCGGCGTGAACGACAGCACGGCCGGCAACTCGGCGGCCGTGCTGCTCGGGGCGCGGCGGGACGTGCTGGTCGTGCTCGACGCCGGCTACCCGGTGGAGTTCTCCCCGACGTTCCGGTACGCCCCGGACGGTCGCGTCGAGCGCACCTTCCAGCGGGTGATGTTCCGGGACGGGGCCGCCGTGCTGCCGGTGCCGCCGCAGCGCGACCGGGTGACCTTCGCCCTGGTCGGGGTGCCGTTCAGCACGGCGACCGCCGTCGACGTCACCAACACCGACGAGATCCTCTTCCCCGGCGGGACGGACGACCCGCAGCCGAGGTGGGTCTTCCACACGTTGCCCCGCGCGGAACAGGTGTGGGGTGGCGACCCCGCCGAGATCGTCAAGGGCTCCCAGTGGCGGGAGGCGCTCGCCGCCTATGAGGATCGCGGCGGCATCCACCGATCCGGTGACGCACCGCTGCTGGTCGTCCACGGGGCGACCCCCGACGGTCGGCGGTTGCTGCTGCGGACCATCCAGTTCGACGACGACCCTGCCCGGGCGATCGCACTGCTCGCCCGCGGGGACGCGCCCTTCCAGGCGGCGGCCAGCGGGTTCATCGACTCGGCGGCGCCGCTGCCGGTGCGGCTGCGGCTGCCCGACGGGCAGGGGATCCTCGTCGCCGCCGAGGGCGCGGCGCTGAGCTACCGGGTCGGCGGCGGGCGGTGGCAGGACGCCGGTCGGGACGCGGCGCTGCTCCCCGCCAACGCCACCGAGGTACGCGTCACCGCCGACGACGGCCAGGCCGCCACCGTCCCGGTCGGTTCGTAGCCAGCGGCGACGGGCCCCACCACACGCTCGTGGCGGGGCCCGTCGCTCGTGCCGCGGATCAGCGGCGGTTGTAGCGGTACATGGTGAGCGTGCCGAAGACCACCACGAAGGCGGCGCTCCACATCAGCGTCCACATCGTGCTCGACGGGTCCGACGTCCCCGACATCACCGCCCGCACCGAGGCGACCAACTGCGTGATCGGGTTGACCTTGACGAACGCCTGCAGCCAGCCCGGCATGGTGGCCGGCTCGACGAAGACGTTGCTCAGGAAGGTCAGCGGGAACAGCACCATCATGCTGACCCCCATCACCGACTTCTCGCTGCGCAGGATCAGCCCGAAGAACGTCCACACCCAGGAGAACGCGAACGAGAAGACCACCAGCAGGCCGATGCCGCCCAGCACGCCGAGCAGCCCGCCGTCGGGGCGGAAGCCCAGCGCCAGCCCGACCCCGAGGATCACCACGGCGGCCAGCACGTAGCGCAGCACGTCGCCGAAGATCATGCCGACCAGGGCGGCCGGCCGCCAGACCGGCAGCGTCCGGAACCGGTCGAAGACGCCCTTCTCGATGTCGGTGTTCAGCCCGACCCCGGTGTACATGGTGATCATCACGACGCTGGTCACCATGATGCCGGGCAGGAAGAACTGCAGGTAGTCCCGCGGGCTGTCGGCGAGCGCGCCACCGAACAGGTAGGTGAACATCAGCACCATGATGATCGGGAACGCCGTCACGTCGAACAGCTGCTCCGGCACGTGCTTGATCTTCAGCATGGCCCGCCAGCCGAACGTCAGGGACGCCGACAGCGGGCTCGGTCGCGGTGGCCGCGCCCCGGGCGCGAGGACGGTCGACAGCGCCTCCGCCGACGGTACGTAGACCGTCGGGGCCGGCCCGGCGGTGGTGGTGGCGTTGCTGCTCATCGGGCTGCCTCCAGCTGCTCGTCCCGCTCGTCGGCCGGCACGGCGGGGTGGTCGGTCAGGGCCAGGAAGACCTCGTCCAGGCTCGGCTGGCCGAGGGAGAAGTTGTCCACCAGGATGCCGGCGCGGGCCAGGTCACCGAGCACCCGGGCGGCCTGCTCGCTGGCGTCGAGGTCGCTGCCGTCGCCGCCGACCCGGGCGGTCAGCGCCACCGGATCCGGTTCGAGCTGCACCGGCACGTCGAGCGCGGCCCGCAGCAGCCGCTCGGCCTCCGGCCGCTGGTGCGCGTCGCGCAGTCGCAGGTGGACGGTGCCGGAGCCGACCGAGGACTTCAGCTCGCCCGGGGTGCCCTCCGCGATCACCCGGCCGTGGTCGACCACCGCGATCCGGCCGGCAAGCTGGTCGGCCTCGTCCAGGTACTGGGTGGTCAGCAGCACCGTGGTGCCGTGCGCCACCACCGCCCGGACGATCTCCCACACCTGGTTGCGGCTGCGCGGGTCCAGCCCGGTCGTCGGCTCGTCGAGGAAGAGCAGGTCCGGGGTGTTGAGAATGCTGGCCGCGATGTCGATGCGCCGCCGCATGCCGCCGGAGTACTTCTTCACCTGCCGGTCGGCCGCCTCGGTCAGCCCGAACGCGGCGAGCAGGCTGTCGGCCCGCTCCCGGGCGGCCGGCTTCCGGTGGCCGAGCAGCCGGCCGAGCAGGATCAGGTTCTCCAGGCCGGTCAGGTCCTCGTCCACCGAGGCGTACTGGCCGGTCAGGCTGACCCGGGCGCGGACCGCGTCGGCCTCGGCGAGCACGTCGTGACCGAACACCCGCGCCCGCCCGCCGTCCGGGCGCAGCAGCGTCGCCAGCACCCGTACCGCGGTGGTCTTGCCGGCGCCGTTCGGGCCGAGCACCCCGTAGACGGTGCCGGCGGGCACCGTGAGGTCCAGGCCGTCCAGCGCCCGGGTGTCCCCGAACGACTTGGCCAGCCCCTCGGCCTCGATGGCCGGGCCGGTGCTGCGTCTACTCATGATCCCTACCTTCCTTCGCGAACTGAACTCTTCAGGAGACGTACGGGCGCGCGGCGCGGGCGTCGCGCAGTGCCAGGCCCCACCAGCAGAGCTGGTCGAGCAGGACGCGGGCGGACCGGCGCAACTCGTCGGTGGCCAGCGGGGACGGCTCGCCGCAGAGCAGGTCGACGGCGACGACGTCGCGCACCGTGACCGCGTGCAGGGCGGTGAAGACCGTCCGGAGCTGGTCGACCGCGTGCAGGCCGACGGAACCACAGCCGTACGACACGAAACCGACCGGCTTCGCCTGCCACTCGTCGTACGCGTAGTCGATCGCCTGTTTCAACGAGGCCGGGAAGCTGTGGTTGTACTCCGGGGTGACCACCACGAACGCCTCCGCCCGGCCGACCTGCCCGGCGAACGAGCGCATCGCCGGGGTCGGCTCGGCCGGGTAGCCGGCGGGGAAGTCGTAGTCGGCCAGGTCGACCACGGTGACCGTCAGCCCGTCGTGCCGGTCCGTCTGGTCGACGAACCAGCGGGCGATCCGGTCACCCGCCCGCCCCTCGCGGGTGCTGCCGATGATCACGGCGAGTCGCAGTGGGTCCACGGTTCCTCCTCCCGGCCGCTCCGGTCCCACCCGTCAGGCGCGAGAGGACGGTCGGCGATCCGCTAGATCAGAACTAGCGGCCCCGCGAGGCGGCGGATTCGTCGTGCCCCGAGGTGTCGGTGGTGGCTGTTTGAATGCTCTCCGGAGGAACGGGGGCACCATGACCGAGGTACGGATCGAGCCGTGGCGCGAGGGCGACCTCGACCTGCTGCGGCAGCTCAACGCGCCGGAGGTCCGGGCGCACACCGGCGGCCCGGAGACCGACGAGCAGGTGGTGGCCCGGCACGAGCGCTACGTGCGCTTCGGCGACACCGGCAAGGGCTGCATGTACGCCGTGGTGCTGCCCGACGGCGCCACGGTGGGCAGCGTCGGCTACTGGGAACGCGAGTGGCGCGGCCAGCAGGTCTACGAGCTGGGCTGGGCGATCCTGCCCGGGCACCAGGGCCGGGGGCTGGCGACCGCGGCGGTCCGCGCGGCGGTGGCGGTGGCCCGCGACCGGCGCACCCACCGCTACGCGCACGCCTACCCGTCGGTCGACAACGCCCCGTCGAACGCGGTCTGCCGCAAGGCCGGCTTCACCCTGCTGGGCGAGACCGAGTTCGAGTACCCGCCCGGGCATCTGATGCGCTCCAACGACTGGCGCCTCGACCTGGCGGCCTGACCCCGCACCGGCGCCCGTTTCTGAACGGGGTACGGGCGCCGGGCGCGCGGCCTCAGGCGGCCGCCCGGCCCGACGGGTCCCGGCGGTGCGCCACCAGGTGGGCGGTGGCCGCCTCGACCAGCGCCTCCGGGTCGTCGGCGTGGAAGCGCAGCTCGGTGACCCGCTCGCCGCGCGCCTTGCGGGTCGGCACCGCGATCGGTTCGCGCAGCAGCAGGTCGACGCTGGTCTGGTTGGCCATGCCGAGGCTCACCGTCACGTCGTCGCCGCTGCGTTCCACCTGGACGCTGCCCTCCGGCGGCAGCGAGCGCCGGTTGACCCGTACCCGCTCGATGGCCGGCCAGGGCACGGTCAGGTCGAGGGTGATCCCGTTGCGGATCCGGACGCCCGCCTCGCCGACCACGTGCGGGTGCACCTTCAGGCTGGCCAGCAGGCCGAACATCCAGAACAGGCCGTAGATGCCGAGGCCGAGCACGATGTTGCTGACCAGTTCCCAGGGCAGGATCATCTCGAAGATCGGGATCTCCACCGCGGAGACGATGATGAAGATCCACATCAGGGTCATCACCGCGCCGGTGTAGCCGAACGTCCGGTCGCCGGGACGCAGCCGCTCCGGCCGGCGGAAGATCCACCGGTAGAGGCTGCGCCACATGCCGATCTCGTAGCGGACGGCGAAGCGCAGCAGCTTCCATGCCGTGGCGATCACTGGTCCTCCACGCGGATCGCGGGGGAGAGGCCCTGCTCGCGCAGCCGCCCCAGCACGTCGTCCAGCCCGGCGACGAAGCAGTCCAGGCGTTCGGCGGGCAGCCCGCCGAAGAGCAGTTCGGCGAAGCCGCGCTGGTCCCGCTCCATCGCCGCGATGGTGCGGGCGCCGTGCTCGGTGAAGGTGACCAGGAACGCGCGCCGGTCGGTGGGGTGCGGTTCGCGGGTGACGAAGCCGGTGTCGACCAGGCCGTCGACCAGCCCGGTGACGGTACGGGGGCTGACCCCGAGCGCCCGGGCCAGGTCGCGTTGGGTGACCGGGCCGCTGCGGCGTAGCTCCCACAGCAGGGTGGCCCGGGAGGTGGTCAACCCCTCCCGGGCCAGGCCCCGGCTCATGTCGTCGCTGAGCACCACGACCAGTTCGAGCACCCGGTCCAGCGCGGTGATCAACCGGTCCGTGTCCGGCATCGTTACCTGCCTTCATAGTGAACGTGCCTCACTATGATGCCACGTCACTGAACGGACGATGGGACGCGGCCTACCGCGCGGCGTCCAGGCGGGCCCGCTGCTCGGCGGTCAGCTCCAGGTCCACCGCGGCCAGCGACTCGTCCAGCTGCGCCACCGAGGACGCCCCCACCAGCGGGATCGCCGGCACCTCGGCGTCGATCAGCCAGGCCAGCACCACCTGGTTCACCGTCGCCCCGGTCTCCTTCGCCACCGCCTCCAGCGCCGCCAGCCGGCCGGGGACGCTCGGCAGGTCGTACCCGGCGCCCAGCGGCTTGTCCGGGCGGGTGTAGGCGCCCCGCACCAGCGGCGAGTACGCCACCAGCGCCAGCTCCGGCTCGGCCCGCAGGTAGGAGATCAGGTCCGGGCCGGCCGAGCCGACGTCGCCGTCCCGGTCCAACTCGCTCGGCAGGTCGGTACGCCGGTGCAGGTAGGTGTGGTGGTACTGGAGCACCTCGTAGCCGGGCAGCCCGGCGGCGGCCGCCACGTTGCGCGCCCGCTCCACCCGCCACGCCCGGTGGTTGCTCACCCCGAGCAGGCCGACCGTGCCCTCGGCGACCAGCTCGGCGAAGCCCGCCACGGTCTCCCGCACCGGCACCCGGTGGTCCTCGATGTGCGCGTACAGCAGGTCCAGCTTCGCCATGCCGAGCCGCTCCCGGCTGCGCTCGGCGGACTCCCGGATCACCTTGGCCGACAGTCCCTCCGGGTTGTCGACGTAGCTGGTGCCGGGGGCCAGTGGCCGCGCGCCGAGCTTGGTGGCGACGACGATCTCGTCGCCGGCCCCGCGGCTGCGCCGCCACCGGCCGAGCAGCCCCTCGCTCTCCCCGCCCTGCCCGCCGGTCAGCCAGAAGGCGTAGTTGTCCGAGGTGTCGATGAAGGTGCCGCCGGCCTCGACGTACCGGTCCAGGATGGCGAACGACGTCGCCTCGTCGGTGGCGGTGCCGAACAGCATGGCGCCGAGGCTCAGCACGCTCACCTCGCGGCGGGTCTTCGGGTCGGTGCCGATGGTGCGGTACCTCACGGGCGTCCCCTCTCACGCGGCCCGTCTTCCGGGCGGTCGGGGACGAGCCTGGCTGCTGGAGCGCACTCGAAGTCAACCCCTCACCAGGGCAGTACGCCGTACCCGCCGCCGCTGTCCGCGAGGTGCCCCCAGAGCTGGCCGGACGGGCCGTCCGCCGGCAGCGTCGCGAGGTGCACGCTCACCTCGGCGCCCTGCTCGGGGCTGCGGAAACCGGTGTGCCCGTTGAAGTCGGTGGCGCAGTAGCCGGGGTTGGCCGCGTTCACCTTGACCGGGGTGTCCCGCAGCTCCTTGGCGTACATCGCGGTGACCATGTTCAGCGCCGCCTTCGACGACGGGTACGGCACCGAGGTCAACCGCCAGATGAAGCTCTCCGGGTCGGTGATCGTGCCGATCGAGCCGACCTCGCTGGAGACGTTCACGATCCGCGCCGCCGGGGCCCGGAGCAGCAGCGGCAGCAGCGCGTTGGTGACCGCCACCACACCGAACACGTTCGTCTCGAACACCCGGCGCAGCGTGGCCAGGGTGGTCTCGCTGGGCAGCGCCCGCTCGCCGTCGCCGAGCACGATGCCGGCGTTGTTGACCAGCACGTCGAGCCGGCCGTACTCCTCGTCCACCAGCTTCGCGGCGGACGCCACCGACTCGGCGTCGGTGACGTCCAGCGGCACGAACCGGGCGTCCGCGCCGCCGTCGCGCAGTTGCCGCTCGGCGGCCCGGCCCCGCTCGGCGTCCCGCGCGCCCACCAGCACGGTCATCCCGCGCGCGGCGAGCTGCCGCGCGGTCTCGAAGCCGATTCCCTTGTTGGCCCCGGTGACCAGGGCGATCATGTTCGTCATGCCCTCGACGGTGCCCGGCCGGACGGGCCGGCGGGAGAGACCGGCCGAGGCTGGGACCGGCGGTACCACCTTCGGCGCCGCCGGCTGAGGCAAGCTTGACGGCATGACCAGAAACTGCCTGCGCCGGGAGGAGCTGGCGGCGTTCCTGCGCAGCCGCCGGGAGCGGCTGCGCCCCGCCGAGGTGGGCCTCCCCGACGGGGTACGCCGCCGCACCCCGGGGCTGCGCCGGCAGGAGGTGGCCCAGCTGGCCGGCATGTCGGTCGACTACTACATCCGGTTGGAGCAGGGCCGCGGCCCGCACCCGTCCCGGCAGGTGCTGTCCGCGCTGGCCCGGGCGCTGCTGCTCACCCGGGACGAGCGGGAGTACCTGTTCCGGGTGGCCGGGGAGGCCCCGCCCCCGGCCGCCGGGCCCAGCCGGGAGGTTCCCGCCGGCCTGCGGCACCTGATGGACGCGATGACCGAGACCCCGGCGTACCTGGTCGACGCCAGCTACCAGATCCTGGCCTGGAACCGGCTGGCCACGCACTTCGTCGGGGATCTCGCGGCGGTGCCCGCGGCCGACCGCAACATGGTTCGCTGGATGTTCCGGGCCTCCGGCGAGGCGCACTGGGCCGACCCCGAGCTGGTGCACTTCGCCCGCACCACGGTCGCCGACCTGCGCGCCGCCTACGGCCGCTACCCCCGCGACCGGGGGCTCGCCGAGCTGGTCACCGAGCTGCTCGGCACCTCGCCCCGGTTCGCGCGGCTCTGGGCCGAGCACGACGTGGCGGAACGCCGCCTGATCGTCAAGCGGGTGCCGCACCCCGACCTCGGGCTGCTGGAGTTCGAGTGCCGGGTGCTGCACGTGCCGGAGACCGACCAGCGGTTGATCGTCTACGTCCCGGAACCGGGCTCGCCCACCGCGGCCACCTTCCGCCGGCTCGCCGAGCGGGTCGCCAGCTGACCCGCTCGGCCGTTTACCGGACCTCGGCGGGGCGGGCCGGCGGTAGCGCACGCTGGCTCAGGTGGCCCGCTCCAGGGCGGCGGTGGCCAGCGGGGCCAGCTTGGCCAGCAGCTCGCTGCCGGCGGCCAGGTCGCCCTCGTTCGCCGAGGCGTCCACCTGGAGCACGAAGTTGCCCCGGACCAGCAGCAGCGTGCACTGGTGCCGGGTGGCCTGGCCGATCAGCTTCTCGCAGAAGGTGATGGTGTCCGGGCCCTCGGCCACCGGCGGGGGCGTCGGCCGGACAATCACCGACGTCCGCCCGTCGTCGGGCACCTCGTACTTCTCGCAGGTCTTGAGCACGGACCGCAGTTCGTCGGCGAGTTTGCGCCCGGGCACCTTCAGGTAGCCGACCACGTACTGCCGGATCCAGACCGTCTCGCCGTCCCAGACCCGCTCCCGGTAGGCGGTGCGCTTGCGGTCCGAGGGCAGGCTGTCCCGGCACAGCGAGATCAGCTTCCACGCCTCGCTGTTCTCCTCGGTGAACTCCGCCGTCTCCGGGTGGAAGCCGCTGTCCAGGTCCAGCATCGCCGCCTTCACCCGGCTGCGGACCTCGGCCGTGGAGGTCGGCGCCGGACGCGGCGCCGGGGCGCTCGGCGAGGCCGACGACTCCGCCGGTGCGGACCAGCGGGGTGTCTCGGCTTCGGCCGGCCCGCAGGCGGTCGGGGCGAGCAGCGCCAGCATCGACAGGAGCAGCAGCGGGGTACGGCGGCGCATCATCGCGGGGGCGCGGTCCTTTCGTACGGCAAGAGGGGCCCGGCCGGACCCCCTTCCAGTAGCGCCGCCGCGGCCCGGCCCGTTACGCGAGGACGTGGTCGAAGGTGCCTTCCGCGTACCCCGGGGCCCCGGTTTTCCCCGGTGATCCGTGCCTCAGCCGGCGGTGTCGAAGAGCACCCGCCACGGCCGCGGCGCCGGCGCCGCCGGTGGCGCCGGCGGGTCGGCGGCGGCCAGCACCTCGGCGGCGAGCTGCCCGACCATGGGCGCGGCCGGGTGCGCGGCCCGCCGCGGCCACGCCGCCGAGGTCCGTTTGACCAGCGGAGCGCCGGCCACCGGCCGCCAGGCGATCCGCGGCTCCCGGCGGCCCAGCGCCGCCGGCTCCACGGCCACCCCGCCGCCGGCCAGCACCAGCCCGAAGAGGAACTCCGGGTTGCGGGCCGGGCGCACCCGAGCCGGCGTGAAGCCGTGCCGGCGGCACACGTCGAGCAGGTGGTCGTGCCAGCCCGGCGCGGTGGCCCGGGGCGCGGCCACCAGGTCCAGGCCGGCCAGCGCGGCCAGCTCGACCTCCCGGTCGCGGGCCAGTGGCGAGGTCCGCGGCAGCAGCACCCCCAGCGGTACGTCCACCGCCGCGCCGAAGCGCAGCCCGTCGGTGGCGACCGGGTGGTGCAGCAGCCCCACGTCCAGCCGCCCCTCGGCGAGCATCCGCTCCTGTTCACCGCTGGTCAGCTCGTGCAGCTCGACGTCCAGCCCGGGCGCCCGGTCGGCCAGCCGGTCCAGCAGTGCCCGCAGGCTCACCGCCGGGGTCTCCGGCGGCACGCCGGCCCGCAGCACGCCGAGCGCGCCGTCGCGTACCTGGCGCAGCAGGTTGCGCAGCCGGCGTTCGCCGGCGAGCAGCTCCTCGGCCTCGGCGAGCAGCAGTTCGCCGGCGGTGGTCAGCCGCACCTGCCGGCGGGACCGGTCGAACAGCTCGACCGCCAGCTCTCGCTCCAGCCGCTGGATCGACTGGCTCAGCGGCGGCTGCGCCATGCCCAGCAGCTCGGCCGCGCGCCCGAAGTGCAGCTCCTCGGCGACCACCACGAAGTGCCGCAGATGTCGGAGCAGGTCCACCGCCGCAGGCTACGCCAGCGGCGGCGCACCCGTCGCCGCGTCCCGGCCCGGGTGCCCGCTAGCGTGCCAGGGGTGACGGTGCGGGAGCGGATCGACGGGATCTTCGGCCGGGTCGGCATCACCGCCAGCCTGCACGTGGTGGAGCTGGCCGGCGGCCGGGGTGGGTCGGCCCCGGACGGCGGCCGGGAGGTGGCGGTCCGGGCCGACGAGCAGGTGGTGATCGTCTCGATCTTCAAGATCCTGCTGGTGCTGGAGTTCGCCCGGCAGGTGGTCGCCGGTCAGCTCGACCCGCGCGAGCGGGTGCTGGTGACCGCCGACGACCGGCTCGGCGGCTGGGGGATCGCCGGCTGCGCCGACGACGCCGAGGTGTCGCTGCGCGACCTCGCGTACTTCGCCATGTCGGTGAGCGACAACACCGCCGCCGACCTGCTGCTGCGCCGGGTCGGCCCGGACCTGCTGCCGATGCTCGCCGCCGAGCTGGGGCTGTCCCGCACCCGGATCGTGGGTGGCCCCCGGCAGCTCGCCGAGTCGATGCTGGCCGACGTCGGCGCGCGGACCGAGGCGGATTTCGCCCGGATCTTCCCGACCCTGCCGGTCGAGCGGGTCCGGGCGATGCGGGTCTTCGATCCCGCGCAGACCACCTCCAGCACGGCGCGGGAGATCACCCGGCTGCTGGGCCTGATCTGGCGGGACGAGGCCGGCCCGGCCGAGGCGTGCGCGATGGTCCGGGAGTGGATGTCGCGGCAGCTGTTCTGGACCCGGCTGGCCTCGGGTTTCCCGCCCGGCGTGCGGGTCGCCGGCAAGACCGGCACCCTGCCCGGGCTGCACCTGGAGGCGGGCGTCGCCGAGTACCCCGACGGCGGCCGGTACGCGATCGCCGTCTTCGCCCGGATGGCCGACCTGGCCACCCGGCGGATCGACGTGGACCTGGCCATGGGGGAGGCCGCCCGGACGGCCGTGGAGGCGCTGCGCGCGGGGTGATTTTCCGGCGGCCGCCGCCCGGTCGTCCTGGCGGTGACCTGGCCCGATATCCGGACGGATATCGGCCGTGTCGGCCGTCGATCTTGGACCTGGCGCGGGTGGCGCTGGTTGGCTCGGGGCCGACCGATCAGCACCACGACGGGGAGAGTTCCGCATGCCCAACCTGGACCGCCGCCGCTTCCTCCGCGACGCCGCCGCCGGCACCGCCCTGGTCTCCACCGCCGGGCTCGCCGGCGCCACCCTGGCCGCACCGGCGCAGGCCGCGCCGCCGGCCGCCGCGCCGGTCGCGGCCGCCCCGACCGGCCGGCGCCGCGGCCCGGTCAGCTTCCGCTGGTGGGGTACGTCCGGATGGCGGGTCGACATCGGCGACCGGACCGTCCTGGTCGACCCCTACCTGAGCCGCATCGACACCGGGCTGTTCAAGGGCGCCTTCAACCAGGCGACGTCGCTGGAGGTCGACACCTCGGTGGTCGACGCGCTGGTGGACCGGGCCGCGACGGTGTTCGTCACGCACACCCACTGGGACCACTACATGGACGTCCCGTACATCGCCGGCCGCACCGGCGCCCGGGTGTTCGGCACGCTGACCGCGTACCAGCTCGGGTTGGCGTACGGGGTGCCGTCCGGGCAGCTCAGCCCGGTCAAGGGTGGGGAGGTGCTGGACTTCGGCGACCACACGGTGGAGGTGGTCGGTTCGCTGCACAGCCGCAACGGGTCGTACTCGATGGCCTTCCCGGGCGTACGGGTCAGCCCGCCGCCGAAGCCGGCGACCATCGCCGACCTGCCCGAGGGCGACACGCTGTCCTACCAGCTGCGGGTCGACGACGGCCCGGCGGTGTTCTTCATGGGCGCCAGCGACTTCGTCGAGCGGAACCTGACCGGTCTCGCCCCGGACGTGGCGATGGTGGCGCTGCCGAGCAGCACCGCCACCGCCGACTACGCGGCCCGGCTGCTGGCCGCGCTGGACCACCCGAAGCTGGTGGTGCCGGTGCACTTCGACAACTTCGAGACCGAGCTGCGCAACCCGGTGCCGGTGGCCCCGAACGACCGCAAGCGTCTCGACGAGTTCATCGCCACCATCCGCCGGGTGTCGCCGCGCAGCCGCGTGCTGGTGCCGGAGTACGGCACCGCGTACCACTTCTGACCGGCCGAGGGGCGGACGGCGGTCGCCGTCCGCCCCTCGGCGATGCGATTACCTATCACTCCCTATCCGATGTAGGGTAGGGAACAATGGGTGAAGAAATGTACTCCGTCGAGCAGGTGGCTGACCGGCTCGGCCTGCACGTGCGGACCGTGCGCGGCTACATCCGCTCCGGCCGGCTCAGGGCGGTGCGGATCGGCAAGCAGTACCGGATCGCCAGCGCCGACCTCGACGCACTCACCGGGCAGCCGGCCCGGCCCACCGCCGTCGCGCCGGTCGAGGTGTCGAGCATCGTGCAGGTCGACGGCGTCGACCGGGCCGCGGCCGACCGGCTGGGCACGTTCGTGCTGGCCGCGGCGAACACCGGCAGCGGCGGCGCGCAGCCGCTGCGCGTCCAGACCGTCCACGACGAGGAACGGAACCGCATGAAGATCGTGATACTCGGTGGCGCGGCCGCCACCGCCGAGCTGCTGCGCCTGGTCGACGCCGTGCTCGACGGCGACGACGGCCTGCTCGCGGGGGAGGTCGACGGTGCCTGACGTGATCGAGCAGCGGGCCGGCGTGCCGGTGCTGGTCTGCGACCCGGCCGGCCCCCCGGTGGTCACCGAGCAGGACGCGCTGGACCTGATCGGTGCGGCCTTCCTCGGCGCGCAGGTGGTGGCCGTCCCCGCGAGCCGGCTGGACGAGCGCTTCTTCGCGCTGGGCACCCGGTTCGCCGGCGACGTCATGCAGAAGTTCGTCAACTACCGGCTACGGCTGGCCGTGATCGGCGACATCTCCCGGCACCTGGCCGCCAGCTCGGCCCTGCGCGCCCTGGTGGCGGAGTCGAACCGGGCCGGGCACATCTGGTTCCTGCCCGACCTCGACGCGCTCGACGCCCGGCTCCGCGGCGACGCCGAGGGTCGTCGCACGGCCTGAGCGGCCCGCCGGCCGAGCTGGCGGCGGCCCGCTACGCCGCCGCCAGCTCGGCCAGGGCCCGGACCGACCGCCAGTTGCGGGTGGTCGCCACCACGCCGAGCTTCTTCTCCAGGTACGTGTTGGTGAACTTCGACCGGCCGTAGCCGCCGTCGGGGAAGTGCAGGTACACCTCGCGCCCGGTGACGGTGAACGCCACGTTCTCGCCGCCGGGCACGGCCAGCGCGTCCACGGCGGACGGCTTCGGCGCGGTGGCGAGGAAGGCCACCAGCAGATGCGTCGGGTCGTCCTCCCGCCCGGCGTACGGGTTGCCGCCGGCCACCGCCGCCAGCTCCCGGCCGCTGCGGACCAGCACCGGCACGGTCAGCCCCAACCGGTCGGCGATCGCCTGTTCGATGCCGCGGGCCAGCTTCCCGGCGTCGCGTACGTCGCTGCCGAAGACGACGTTGCCGCTCTGCAGGTACGTCCGCACGTCCGCGTGCCCGAGGTCGGTGACGAGTCGGCGCAGGTCGGCCATCGCGACCTTCGCCCCGCCGACGTTGACCCCGCGCAGCAGGGCGACGTACTGATGCATGACGACCTCCTCCACGGCCCGGCGCCGCCAGCCTAGGCGGACCCGGCGCCGCCCGGCTGCCCGCGACACGGCGCGGAACCCGGCGCGGTTGCACGCAATTACGTAACTTCGTATTATCGAGCCATGAGGGAGCTGGAGGACCGGGTCAGCGCGCTGGAGGCGCAGGTCGCCGCGCTGGTCGAGCGCCAGCCGGCGGCCGGCTCGCCGGCGGCCGAACCGTCAGGTGACACCTTCTGGGCGCTGCACGGGCTCAAGCGGCTGGTGCCGGAGGACAGCCCGGGTGCGGTGCTCTACACCGGCACCGTCCGGCTCGCCGGCCAGCACTACGACTGGCAGTACGGCCTCCCCGTCGACACCGTGCTCGACGCCGACTGGACGGAGCTGGCCGGCACGCTGACCGCCCTGGCGCATCCGGTGCGACTGCGGCTGCTGCGCGAGATCCTCGGCGGCCGGCACACCACCGCCGCGCTGGCCGAGATCGAGGGGCTGGGCACCACCGGGCAGCTCCACCACCACCTGCGCCAGCTGACCGCCGCCGGTTGGCTGCGCAGCACCGGTCGCGGCCAGTACGCCGTCCCCGGCGACCGGGTGGTGCCGCTGCTCGCCATCCTCACCGCCGCCCGCGACTGAGCGTCCCGCAGGCGGAGCACCCGCCACGCCAGGCACCCCCGCGGCCGGAGCACCCGCCACCCCATCGGAACCGCCGGCCGGCTCCCCGGCGCCCGACGGAAGGAGCAACCGCTCATGCGTAAGCCGACCGTCCTCGCCCTCGTCGCCGGGCTCGTCGCCACCCTCGCCGGGTTCGGCCTGCGACCCCCCGTACCGCGACTGACCGGGCAGCACACCGGCGACGCCGAACTGGCCGCCACCGTCCGCGCGGCGGTGGCCGACCCGACGGGCCTACGCGGCCTCGCCGTCGCCATCGTGGCGGACGGCCGGGTCCGGGTCGCCGGGCTCGGCGACCGGGAGCCCGGTGGCGCGCCCGTCGAGCCGGGCACCCCCTTCGAGATCGGCTCGGTCACCAAGGGCCTCACCGGCATGCTGCTGGCCCAGCGGATCGCCGCCGGCGCGGTCCGCCCCGACGACCCGCTGGGCACCGCGCTGCCCCGCCTCGACGGCCCGACCACCCAGGTCACCCTCGCCGAGCTGGCCAGCCACCGCTCCGGCCTGCCCCGGCTGGCGCTCGCCCCCACCGACCTGGCCGGCATGTGGTGGGCCAACCTCACCGCCGGCAACCCGTACGGCCGGTGGGACGTCGATCGGATCGTCGCCGCGGCCGGCGACGAGACGCCGGGGGACGGGCGCGGGCGGGTGGACTACTCCAACCTCGGGGTGGCGCTGCTCGGCCAGGCGCTGGCCGCGCAGGCCGGTACCGGCTACCCGGAGCTGCTCGACCGCGAGGTGCTGCGCCCGCTGGGAATGAGCCGAACCGTGGCGGTCACCGACCCGGACGGGCTGCCGGCGGCGCGAGCGGCGGGCACCAGGGCCGGCGGCCGCGCCGCCGACCCCTGGCTGGGCAGCGGCTACGCACCGGCCGGCACCGGCGTGTGGTCGACCGCGGAGGACCTGGCCCGGCTGGTCGGGGCGCTGCTCGCCGGCACCGCCCCGGGCGCCGACGCCACCACCGCCCGGTTCACCGAGGACGACCGCAACCGGGTCGGCTACGGCTGGTTCACCACCCGGTACGACGACCGCGAGGTCGTCTGGCACAACGGCGGCACCGGCGGCTTCCGGGCGTACGTGGGTTTCGAACGGGCCACCGGCCGGGGCGTGGTGGTGCTGGGCAACACCGACCGCGACGTCGACCCGATCGGGCTGCGGCTGCTCGGCGTACCGCCGGCGGCCACCGACGGCGAGGAGAGCCTCGGCCTCCCCGGCTGGGTCGGCGCGGGCCTCGCGGTCGCCTTCACCGTGCTCGGTGGGCTCACCCTGCTGTCGGCGCTCCGACGGGTGCCGGACCGGCTCAGCCTGGCGCCGGCCGTTGGCTGGGCGGTGCTCTACCCCGCCCTCGGTCACCGGCTGGGCGACTGGTCGGTGGTGCCCGGCTGGCTCTGGCCGTTCGGCGTCGGGCTGTCGGCTGCCGGGCTGATCGCGGCCGCGTACCGCTGGCGGGAGCTGCCGACGCTCGCCGGCGCGCGACCGGGGAAGCGGCTGGCCTCCCTCGCCGGGTCGGCGCTCATCGCCGTGCCGCCGCTCGTGGCCGTCGTCAGCTGACCGGGGACGGCACACCCGGCTCGTCGTCCACCCCGGGGGGCACGGCTCAGCCGGGTTCCCGCCCGGCCGGGCCCACCAGCCCGGTCTCGTAGGCGACGATGACCAACTGGGCGCGGTCGCGGACGGCGAGTTTGGTGAGCAGCCGACCCACGTGCGTCTTGACCGTCGCCAGGCTCAGCTGCAGGTGCGCGGCCAGCTCCACGTTGGACAGCCCGCGGGCGATCAGAGTGAGCACCTCGCGTTCGCGTTCGGTCACCCCGTCGAGCCGGCGGGGCAGCGGTCGGGACGGCTCCGCGCGCCGGGCGAACTCGTCGATGAGCCGGCGGGTGACCGTCGGCGCGAGCAGCCCCTCGCCCGCCGCCACCACCCGGATGCCGGCCAGCAGCTCGGCCGGTGGGGTGTCCTTGAGCAGGAACCCGCTGGCCCCGGCGCGCAGCGCGCCGTACACGTACTCGTCCAGGTCGAACGTGGTCAGGATGAGCACCCGGCAGCCCGCCGTGGCGGGATCGGCGCAGATCCGCCGGGTCGCCTCGATGCCGTCCATCTCCGGCATCCGGACGTCCATCAGCACCACGTCCGGACGGTGTCGGGCGGCCAGGGCCACCGCCTCGGCACCGGTTCCCGCCTCGCCGACGGTGGTGCAGCCCCGGTCGAGGTCGACCAGCACCCGGAAGCTGCCGCGCAGCAGCGCCTGGTCGTCGGCGATGAGCACCCGGATCATGCGACGGCCCGGTACGGCAGGCGGGCGCTCACCGCGAACCCGCCACCTGAGCGCGGGCCGGCGGAGAACTCGCCGCCGTGCAGCGTCACCCGCTCCCGCATGCCGGTCAGCCCGTGGCCGTGCCCGGTCATCCGCACCGGGCGCCGGCCGTCGTCGACCACCTCGACGCGTACCTCGCCGGGCGCGACGACGATCGTGGCCCGGCAGGCGGCCGGCGCGGCGTGCTTCACCACGTTGGTGACCGCCTCCTGCACGATCCGGTACGCCGCCAGGCCCACCGACTCCGGCACCGCGCCAACGTCCGGGCCGTCCCGGCGGACGTCGACGTGCACGTCCACCCCGCCGATCGCCGCGCGTTCGGCCAGCCCGGGCAGTTCGTCCAGGCCGGGCGCCGGAGCGTACCCGGCGCCCTCGCGGAGCGCGCCGAGCACCCGGCGGATGTCGGTCAGCGCCGCCCGGCCGGCCTCCTCGATCACCCGCAGCGCGTCCCGGGCCTCGCCCGGTTCGGCGTCGGCGACGTGGTTGGCCACGGCCGCCTTCACCACGATCAGGCTCATCGTGTGGGCCACCACGTCATGCAGCTCGCGGGCCACCCGCAGCCGTTCCTCGGTGACCGCCTGGCGCACCAGCTGCTCGCTCTGCCGGGCGGCCAGCGACCGCCGCTCCCGGACCGACCAGCCCACCAACCACCCCGGCGTGATCATGACAGCGGCGTAGCCGACCGCGCCGGTGCGGGACCACAGGTCACCGGCGGTCGCCGCCAGCGCGGCGCTCACCACCGCCAGGCAGGCCACCGCGCACACCAGCGACCGCAGCGGCGGCGTGGCGACGGCCAACGTGTAGAAGGCCAGCCCGATGGCGAACGCCGGGGCTGCGGCAGCGAAGTCGGGGATCACCCCGGTCGCCAGCGCCGCCGCGGCGGCCAGGCTCACCAGCAGGGCCACGCCGACCGGCCAGCGCCGCCGCACCGCCACCGGCAGCCCGATGACCAGCCCGGTGAGCACCGACGCCCACACCGGTTCCCGGATCCCGCCGCGCAGCGGGGACTCCAGGGCCGCGTACGCGCAGAGCGCCGCACCGACCACCACGGCCAGCACACCGTCCACCAGGTACAGGTCCACCGGCCGCAGTCGCCGGGCAAGCAGCGTGCCCACGGGACAGACGGTAACCGCCGGCCGGGGGCGGCGCGTCCACCCGAGGCAGGTCATCCTCGGGGATGACCCGCCGACCGCGACGGCGCCCGGGTACCGCCGCGGGAGGGCCGGAAAGTGCCGGCCCCGGCACGACGCGCGCGACCCGGCTGCCCCGGCACCGTGGGCGGCATGACGACAGACACGGTGACGCTGACCGGGCTCCGGGCGGTGTACGGCTCGGGCACCCGACGGGTGACGGCGCTGGACGGGGTGACGACCAGCTTCGCGAACGGCACGTTCACGGCGGTGATGGGACCGTCCGGCTCCGGCAAGTCGACCCTGCTGCACTGCGCCGCAGGGCTGGACCGACCGGTGGCGGGGACCGTCACCGTCGACGGTATCCGCCTGGACGACCTGGGCGAGGACGAGCTGACCCGGCTGCGCCGGGACCGGATCGGCTTCGTCTTCCAGGCGGTCAACCTGATCTCCTCGCTGACCGCCGCGCAGAACGTCGAACTGCCGCTGCGGCTGGCCGGCCGACGCCCGGCGGACCGCGACGTCACGGCCGGGCTCGCCGCCGTCGGGCTGATCGACCGGGCCGGGCACCGGCCCAGCGAACTCTCCGGCGGCGAGCAGCAGCGGGTCGCCATCGCCCGGGCCCTGGTCACCCGGCCGGCGGTGGTCTTCGCCGACGAGCCCACCGGCGCGCTGGACAGCGCCGCGTCCCGGCAGGTGCTGCGGCTGCTGCGGGCGCTGGTCGACGAGCACGGGCAGACGGTCGTCATGGTCACCCACGACCCCGCGGCCGCCGCGTACGCCGACCGGGTGCTGCTGCTCGCCGACGGCCGCCTCGCCGACGAGCTGACCGGCCCGCTCACCGCCGCGTCCGTCGCCGCCCGGATCGCCGACGCGATCCCGGAGCCGTCGTGCTGACCGCCCGGCGCTCGGCCGGCGCGTTCGTGGCCGTCGCCGTCGGTGTCGCGCTGGTCTTCGCGAGCACGCTGCTGCTGGCATCCGGGCGGCCGCGGACGCCGGAGCGGCTGGCCGGGGCCGCCGTGATGATCGCCAGTCCGGAGGCGCACTCACCCGCCGACCCCTTCCCGCCCACCCGGCCCTGGTCGTCGGCGCGCGCGAGCGAACTCGTGACGCGGCTGGCCGGGCTGCCCGGCGTCGCGGCGGCCGTGCCGGACCGGACGTTCTACGCCCAGCCGCTCGTGGCCGGCCGTCCCCCGGCCACCGACGGCCAGCGGCAGGACGCCCACCAGGGACACGGCTGGTCCAGCACCCGCCTCGGCGGGCCGGGGTTGACGGCGGGCGCGCCGCCCCGACAGCCGGACGAAGTGGTCGTCGACGCCGCGCTCGGCCTGCGCCCCGGTGACCCGGTCACCCTGCTGACCGCGCGCGGGCCGCGGGCGTACACCGTCACCGGCCTGCTCGACGCGCCGGGCGTGCACGTGGCCGACGAGGTGGCCGCCACCCTCGCCCCCGGGGTCGGCGTCATCGGTCTCCTGCTGGCGCCGGGCGCCGACCCCGACCGGGTCGCCGCCGCCGCGCGCGGCGTCGTGGCCGGTGACGGCCGGGTCCTCACCGGCGACGAGCGGGGCCGGCTGGAACCGCGGGCGGACGCGCGTACCCGGTGGATCGGCATGCAGGTGCTCACCGCCACCGCCGCGCTCGCCGGCTTCGTCACGGTCTTCGTGGTCGCCGCCGCGTTCGCCTACGCCGTCGCGCAGCGCCGCCGGGACCTGGCGCTGCTGCGCGCTGTCGGAGCCACCCCTCGCCAGGTCCGCCGGATGCTGCACCGGCACGCCCTGGTGGTGGGCGCCGGCGGGGCGGTCGTCGGGTTGCTGGTCGGGGCCGCGCTCGCCCCGACGGTGGGCCGGCTGCTGGTCGACGTCGGCTTCGAGCCGGCGACCTTCCGCCTCCGGTACACCCTCTGGCCGGTCGCGGTCTCGTTGGTGGCCGGGCCGGTGATCGCGCTGCTGGCCGTGTGGGCGGCGTCCCGGCGGGCCGCGCGGGTACGGCCGCTGGAGGCGCTGCGCGGGGCGGCCGTGGAGCAGCGGCCGATCGGGCGGGTGCGGGCGGTGGCCGGCGGGCTGCTCGTCGCCGCCGGTGCGGCGCTCGGGGTCGCGACCGCCACCAGCGCCGACGCGCAGGAGGGGGCGTCGTCGGCGCTGCTCGCGGTGATGGCGCTGGTCACCGGTGCGGCCGCGCTCGCCCCGGTGTTCGTCGGGCCGCTCGTCCGGCTGCTGCATCCGCCGGCGTGGCGGCGTGCCGGCGCCATCGGGCTGCTGGTACGCGCCGGGGCCTCGACCGCCACCCGGCGCACCGCGTCAACCGCCGCCCCGGTCCTGCTCACCGTCGCCTTCGCCGTGCTGGTGTCCGGAATGGTGCAGACCTCCACCGCCGTGTACGCGGCCGGCCGGATGAGCGTCGTGAACGCCGACTGGGTGCTCCTGCCGGACCGGGCCCCCGGCCTCGCCGACCCGGCGGTCGCCGCGGCTGGCGGCGCGTCGGTCCTGCCGACCACGGTGTTCGTACCCGCGGACCCACCGGCGGACGGGATCCGCCCGCTGACCGCGCTCGGCGTCGAACCGGCGGCGTTCGGCACGGCGAACCGGGCCCTCACCGTCCTCGCCGGCTCCCTGGCCGACCTGCGCGGCGACGACGCCGTGGTGCTCAGCGCCTCGGCGGCCGGGACGACCGCGCTGCCCGCCCGGCCCTTCCCGGTGGTCTTCGCCGACGGGGAACGGGTGCCGCTGCGGGTCGTCGCCGTGGTGACCGACGACTCGCTCCCCGGCGACCTGCTCCTGTCCCGCTCCGCCGTCCGGGCGCACGATCCGTCGGCGCTGACCTCCGCGGTGTACCTGACGGCGCCGGTCGACCCACCCGCCGGCGCCCGGGTGGTCGACGTCGCCACCTGGGCCGCCGAGGCGGACCAGGCGGAGGACCGGTTGGTCTGGCTGGCCACTCTGCTGCTGATCGCGGTGACGGCCGGCTACGGGGGGATCGCGGTGGTCAACACGCTGCTGGCGGCCGCCGCCGGCCGGGCCGCCGACCTGCGGCTGATCCGGCTGGCCGGGGCGACCCGGCGCCAGGTGCTGCGGCTGGTCACCGCGGAGTCGACGCTGGTGGTGACGCTCGGCGCGCTGCTCGGCGGGGCGGTCGCGTTCGCCGGCCTGGTCAGCATCCGGGCCGGCCTCGCCGAGCAGGTCGGCGCGCCGGTCGACCTCGTCGTCCCGTGGCCGGTGGTCGGCGGCGTCGTCGGGCTGTGCCTCCTGCTCGCCCTCGCGGCGAGCGTCGTACCCGCCTGGCGGCTGCTGCGCCGGGGGTCCGTTGTGCGGACCGTCGGGGACCACCGTTCGTGACGCAGATGTGACCTGACAGGTCCTCGTGTTCGCGCGTCCCAAGTGGTCTTCTGAGAGGCGAAAAGCCCAGGTCAGGGGCGGGTTCGTCGCAGCGTCAGACGACCTGGAAACGTTACATCGGAATCGTTGGATCGACGACCGGGCGGCCCGATCCGGCCCGGTCAGCACCGGCAGGAGGCAACCCGCGTGCGAACGAGACGACTGAGTCGGATCGCGGTCGCGGCGGCGGGCGTCACCACGCTCGCCTTCACCGTGTCCGTACCGGCACAGGCGAACGACCACGAGAATCTTCCCGGCGAGCCGACCATCACGCTGCCGATCAACGACAGCGCGGCGGGCGGCACCTACAACCAGAACTTCACCCGGGCGTACGCCAACACCACCCCCGACGGCACCCCGGTCTACATCTACGTCCCGGCCGGCACCCCGCTGGACGGCACCGCGCCGGCCGGCGTGGCCAGCCTGGACCCGCAGTTCGACCACAACCCGGCCGACGGGTTCACCCCGTGCGCCACCGCCACCGCGGCGCAGTTCACCCTCACCCAGGCGCAGATCGACTACGTCGGCGACAAGCTGGCCAACCAGATCGTCGCGGTGGACGAGGAACACTTCGGTCCGATGGACGCCGCCGACCCGGACGAGCCGGCCAGCGACTCGCTCGTGATGGTCGTCTACAACGTCCAGGACGACGCCTACTACGACTGCGCCGTCACCTCGTACACCGCCGGCTACTTCGCCCCGGACTTCATCGACAGCAGCGGGATGAACGTCATCGTGGTCGACGCCCTCGACTGGGCCAACCGGGTCGGGCCGAACGACGCCCCCTGGCGGGACGCCAACCCGGCCAACGACCGCCCCGAGCTGTACGAGGGCACCGTCGCCCACGAGCTGGAGCACCTGCTGCACAACTACAGCGACCCGGGCGAGCTGTCCTGGGTGGACGAGGGCCTGGCCGACTTCGCCATCTTCCTCAACGGCCTGGACGCCGGCGGTTCGCACCTGAGCAACCACCAGGTCTTCTACGAGGAGACCTCGCTGACCCGCTGGGGCGGCACGCTGGCCAACTACGGCGCCGCTTTCACCTACTTCCAGTACCTCTGGGAGCAGGCCGGCGGCAATGGCGACGGCACCTTCACCCCGGACAAGCAGTACGACGGCGCCGGCGGCGACCTGCTGATCAAGACGATCTTCGAGGAGCAGGCCGACGGGATGACCGGCGTGCAGAACGCCATCGACGCGTTCAACGCCGCCACCGGTGCCAACCTGCGCAGCGCCGAGGCCCTGTTCCGGGACTGGTCCGTCGCCGTCTACCTGGACGACGAGGACTCGCCGGTCTACGACATCAAGGCCTTCGACTTCGGTGACCCGGCCGACACCTCGTGGACCATCGACATCGCCGACGACGTGTTCTGGGCGGGCCGCGGCAGCTACCAGGGCGCCACGCCAGAGGCCAAGTGGGCGCGGCTGAAGAACCGGCCCGACACCACCGCCGTGCCGTTCGGCCTGTCGGTCGAGCGGTTCCGCAACCCCGGCCCCACCGTCGAGCTGGCCTTCGACGGCGACGACGAGACCGTCATCGCCCCGCACACCGGCACCACCCACTGGTACGCCGGCTACGAGAGCCAGTCCGACAACATCCTCGACGTCACCACCTCCGGCCCGGTCACCTCGCTGGACTTCTGGAGCTGGTACTTCATCGAGGAGGGCTGGGACTACGGCTTCGTCGAGGCGCTCGTCGGCGGCGAGTGGGTGACCGTGCCGGTGCGCAACGACGCGGGCACCGTGGTCACCACCGACACCGACCCGCACGGCAACAACACCGAGGGCAACGGCCTGACCGGCACCTCCGGTGGCGCGTACTTCGTGGACGACCCGGTCTACGTGCACCTCACCGCCGACCTGCCGGCCGGCACGACGGACGTGCGGTTCCGCTACTCCACCGACGCCGCCTACCTGGACACCGGTTGGTTCGTCGACGACGTCCGGGTCAACGGGGCCGCCGCCACGGTCACCTCGGCGGCCGGCGAGTGGTTCGCCACTTCCGGCGTGCAGGACAACAACTGGACCGTGCAGGTGGTCGCCGGCTGCGACCTGACCCCGGGCACCACGTCGGCGGGGGAGAGCACCGACGGCGCGGGCACCTGGGTCTACCGCTCCATCGGTGACCGGTTCACCGCCGCCGGCCTGCAGACCAGGTGCGCCAACGGCAACCAGGACGACTTCGCCGTCCTGATCTCCAACCTGCCCACCGGCGACCTGACCTACCTCGACGCGGACTACACCTTCCGGGTCGGCAACACCGGCAACAACCGATAGCACCACCCCATAACCGGTGGGCCCGTGCCGCAGGTCGGCGCGGGCCCACCGGCCGTTCCGGGGACCCCCTCCTCGATCTTGGACTGCTAGGGTCTGCGCAGCTCGCACGCACTTCCGGGGAGGGACCGCCGGTGGCGGTGGGATTCCGCGACGCACTGTCACAACTACTCAAGGCACGTTTCCCCATCCTCTACGTCGAGTCGTTCGAGGAACAGCGGGTCATCGCCGAGGTGTGCGCGGTGGCGCGCGACGCCACGCTCGTCCGGACGCCCCGCGCCATCTGGACCTGGTCGGCGACCACCGGGCTCGTGCAACCCGACGGGGCCGCACGCAAGGGCACCACCGACCCGACGGACGCGCTCGACGCGGCGCTGCGGATCGACCAGCCGAGCGTACTGATCTTCAAGGACCTGCACCCGGCGCACGGCGGCGGTGACCGGCCGGGCACTCCCGGCGTGGTCCGCCGGCTACGGGACCTGGTGGCGGCCTTCAAGTCCGGTCCGGTGCCGCGCACGCTGGTGCTGATCTCACCGGTGCTGCACCTCCCGGCGGAGCTGGAGAAGGACGTGACGATCGTCGACTTCCCGCTCCCCACCGAGGCGGAGATCCGGCAGGTGTTGGACGGGATCATCGGCGCGAACTCCGCCAGCGGCCGGATCCGGATGGCCCTGGACGATCTCGGGCGGGAGCGGTTCGCCAAGGCCGCTCTCGGACTGACCCTGCACGAGGCGGAGAACGCCTTCGCCCGAGCCATGGTCAACGACGGAGTGCTCGACGGCCGCGACCTCGCGGTGGTGCACGAGGAGAAGCGGCAGACGGTCCGCAAGTCGGGGCTGCTGGAGTTCGTCGACGTGTCGGTCAACCTCGGTGACGTCGGCGGCTTGGAGAACCTGAAGCGGTGGCTGGCCAAGCGGAACGGCTCCTGGCTGGCCGAGGCGGCGGCGTACGGGCTGCCCGCGCCGCGCGGCGTCCTGATCACCGGTGTGCCGGGCTGCGGCAAGTCGCTGACCGCGAAGGCGATCGCCGCCGCCTGGGGGCTGCCGCTGCTGCGGCTGGACGTCGGCCGGGTCTTCGCCGGGCTGGTCGGCTCCAGCGAGCAGAACATGCGCACGGCCATCCGGACCGCCGAGGCCACCGCACCCTGCGTGCTCTGGGTGGACGAGATCGAGAAGGGCTTCGCCGGCGGCGCCGGCGACTCCGGCACGTCCGCGCGCGTCTTCGGCTCGTTCCTGACCTGGATGCAGGAGAAGAGCCGCCCGGTCTTCGTCATCGCCACCGCCAACGACTTCGAGGGGCTGCCCCCCGAACTGCTCCGCAAGGGGCGGTTCGACGAGGTCTTCTTCGTGGATCTGCCGACCCGCGCGGAGCGGGCGTCGATCTGGCGGGTCCACCTGACCCGGCGGCTGCGAAATCCGGCCGTGGCCGGCGTCCTGACCGTGGACGACGCCCTGCTCGGTGAGCTCGCCGAGTTCAGCGAGGGCTACTCGGGAGCCGAGATCGAGCAGGCCGTCGTCGGCGGGCTCTTCGACGCGTTCTCCGAACGGCGCCCGCTGCGCCGGGAGGACCTGGTCCGCGCCCTGGGCGCCATGGTGCCGCTCAGCGTCACCCAGGCCGAGCGGATCGACGCCGTACGCTCCTGGGCCGACACCCGCGCCGTCGCCGCGACCGCGGCCGAGGACTGGGACCTCGGCGGCCGTCGCGGCGGCCCGGGCGCCGACCGCCCCGGCGCTCCCCCGCAGCGTGGCCACGGCGGACGGGCGGTCGAGTTCTAGTGTGTACGTCCTCAGGAGGGGGAGGGGCCGGATGAGCGTCTCGTTGATACTGCTGCCGCTGGCCGTCGCCGCCGTCGCCACCGCCCACGGTGTCACCGCCGGGCGGAACCAGGACGGCCGGGTGGTCTGCCAGGTGCAGACCCGGATGCGGGACGAGACCCTGCTCGCCGCCGCGCTCCGGGACACCGACGCGGTGGTGGCCACCGACCACGGCGGGCTCACCGCGGACTGGGCCGGCGTGCGAGCGGTCTTCCAGCGCGGCGAGGACGGCGTCTGGTCGGCGCACTTCACCGGCGAGGTCGACGAGCGGCGGGCGGTCGAGGTCGTCCGGGCGATCGACGCCGCCTACGGCCGGCAGGTGCAGCGGGCCGTGCTGGAGCGGCTGCGGCAGCAGGCTCCCGCCGCCGGCCTCCGGCTGGAGTCCGAGGAGGTCACCGAGGACGCCGCCGTCCGCCTGGTGTTCGCCGTGGAGGGCAGGTCGTGATGAGCGAGCCGCAGCGGATCGTGGTCACCGTGAACAGCGAGGGCGTGGTGAGCGCCGAGACGAAGGGCCTGCTCGGCGACCGGTGCCTCGACTACGTCGCCGTGCTGGAGGACCTGCTCGCCGCCCGCGCGGTGAGCAGCGCCTACACCGCCGACCGCGACCGCGCCCCGGTGGCCGCCCGAGAGGAGGAACGCGATGTCGAGCGTGCCTAGTCCGGGCTGGCCGCCGCCCCCCGCGGGCCCGGGGGTGAGCCTCAAGTGGCGGGTGCTGCACAGTTGGTGGCTGCTCCTGCCCGTGCTCGGGTTCAGCTGCCTCGGCGGCTTCGGGTTCATCTACGTGGGACTGCGTGCCCGGCGCCCGGCGTGGTGGATCCCGGGCATCGTCTACACGGTGCTGGGTTGGACGGCCTTCATACTGGTCGGTGAAGCCGAGCAGGGCAGCGCCACCAACAACTGGAGCGTCGGGTTGGTGCTGGCGGTCTGGATGGGCAGCATCCTGCACGCCGCGCTGATCAACTCGTCGTGGTTGCGCTGGCGGGCCGGCTACCGTCCCTGGTACGCCCAGCCGGCGGCGGCGTGGCGCGGCGGCCCGTATCCGCCCGGCACCCTGGCCCCGCCGCCCGGCGCCCCACCGGCTCACCCGGTCGTGCCGGTCGCCGGGCCCACCTCGCCGGCGCACCCGCCCGCGCCCGGCACGAGCTTCGGGCCGCACGACGCCTACTACGGCGCGGGCCCGGTCGCGGCTGTGCCGCAACCCGGTCAGGCGGCCGTGCCGCAACCCGCCCCGCCGGTGTCGGAGCAGCCGCCCGGCCGGCCGATCGACGTCAACACCGCCGGGGCGGACGAGTTGGCCGCGCTGCCGGGCTTCGACCCGCACCGGGCCGGGCACGTACTGGCCGAACGCGGCCGGCGTGGCGGGTTCGGCAGTCTGGCCGAGTTCGCTGCCGCCGCCAACCTGGCACCCCACGAGTACGCGCGACTGCGGGACCTCCTGGTCTGCGCCCCGCCCCCCGGACCCCCGCCCGGGCAACCACGGCACGGCCGCGTACTCGATGTCTGATCGCCCGGAACCCCGACGGTCCCGAGCCGGGACCGTGTCGCTGGCCCGGTTCCTCGCCCGCACCCGGGCCGAGGGACCGGGCGAGCGCACCGCCGTCTGGGTGCAGGGCTGCACCATCCGCTGCCCCGGGTGCTTCAACCCGCACATGTGGACCTTCCGTGGTGGGGAGCAGGTCATCCCGGGTGACCTGGTCCGCCGGGTGCTCGACGCCGACACCGAGGGGCTCACGCTGCTCGGCGGCGAACCTTTCGACCAGGCGGCAGCGCTGGCCACGGTCGCAGCGGGAGTTCGCGCCGCCGGCCGGTCGGTGATGACCTTCACCGGCTACACGCGGGAGCAACTGCGGCACGCCGTCGACGCCGGCCGCGACGATCTGGCGGCCCTGCTCGACCAGACGGACCTGCTCGTCGCCGGGCCGTTCCGGCGCGACCGGATCGACGCCGCGCGACCCTGGGTGGGCTCGACCAACCAGGAGTTCGTCCTGTTGAACGACCGCTTCCCGGGCCTGCTCGACGCGGTGGCGACCAGCCCGGACCGGGTGGAGATCACCGTCGACGCCGGCGGAGGGCTCGCCGTCAACGGCTGGGCCGAGATGGACGTCCTCGACGAGTTGCTGGCCTCGGTGGGCCGCCCCCAGGCCGGGCGGGCACGCGCGGACCGCCGCTAGTCGCGGAAGGCCGGTGGCCGCGGTCTTCGGGCCGCGTGGGGTGGGCGCGCCGCACCGGGGGTCGGTCGGGACGACAAGGCACCCGCTGAGCGGCTACCGTCCCGGCATGCGCACGGTACGCCCCGCCGGTCTCCTCCTCGCCGCCGTCGCGGCGGTGCTCTGGGCGCTCGGCATGACCGTCCTGCAACCGCTGACCGAGCAGGTCGGGCCGTGGCCCGAGGCGCTGCGCGGCAACAACGCCTACTGGGCCCGCGACCTGCGCTTCGTGGCGATCGTCGGGGCGGTGGCGGGGCTCGTGCTGGCCGGCGGCGGAAACCGGCGGTGGACGGTTCCGGCGGTGCTGCTGGGCGGCGGGTGGCTGGCCGCCGACGTGGCCGTCGACCGGGCCGACCCCACCGGAGCGGGTTTCAGCGTGCTGCTCGCCGCCGCCGGGTGCGCGGCCGTCGCCGGCACCGCCGCTCTCGCCGTACGCCGGCAGCGCGGTGGCCGCGATCGGCGGGCGCTGGTCGCCACCGCCTGCGTAACCGGGATGTCGGTGCTGATCGCCGCCGGCATCGAGTCACCGACCGACCGGGAGCCGGAACTGAACCGGGCGGCGGTCGTCACCAGCCTGCTGCTGCTCGCACTGACCCTCGGCTGCGCGTTGGCGGCGGCCCCGGGGTGGCATCCGGCCCGGCAGCGGCTGGCGGTCGGGATCGGTGCGGCGGCGGCCGCCGGTGTCCTGCTGGTGCGGGCGGTTCCGCCCGGCCCGCGGTTCCTGCCGGGAGTGCTGCTCGGCGCGGTGCTGCTGACCGGGGTGACCCTGCTGGCCTGGGACTGGCCGGACGGGCGCCCGGTCTGGCGGTGGCACGCCCTCGCCGCCCTGGCCGCCCTGCTCGGCCCGTACGCGATGCTGCTTATCGTGATCATCGGCACGCTGCCGCTCAACCCGGGCGCGCCGCTGACCGCGCTGGCCGGCAACACCGCCATCAACAGCGCCGACTCCGACGTGCTCTACTCGCTGTCCGGCGTGCTCGCCGGCCTCGGGATGGCGCTGCTGCTGGCCTTCCCGCCCGCCCTCGGCTACCGCCCGGCCGGCCCGGCACGTCCCGCCGGCCCCGCTGGACCGGACGGGCCGGAAGGGCCGGACGGGCCGGACGCGCTGCGCCGGGCCAGCACCGACCGGCGGTAGCCGTAGCCGGCGTAGATCAACGCACCGATCACGAACCAGACAGCGAACCGCAGCCAGGTCTCCGGCGCCAGGAAGGTGATCAGCCAGACCGAGAAGAGCGCGCCGATCGCCGGCACCACCGGCATGCCCGGCAGCCGGAACGTGCGCGGCGCGTCGGGGCGGCGGTAGCGCAGCACGATCACCGCGACGCAGACCACCACGAAGGCCAGCAGGATGCCGATGTTGGTCAGCTCCGCCGCCTCGCGGATCGGCAGGAATCCGGCGATCAACGCCGAGCCGATCCCGACGATCCAGGTCACCCGGGTGGGCACCCGGCGTACCGGGTGCAGCTTGCCGAACCACGCGGGCAGCAGGCCGTCCCGGCTCATCGAGAACCACACCCGGGTCACGCCGAGCATGAAGGTGAACATCACCGTCAGGATGCCGATGATCGCGCCGACCGCGATCACGCTGGCCAGCCCGGACAGGCCCACCGAGGCGAAGGCGGAGGAGAAGCCGCTCTCCGGGTCGATGTCCCGGTAGTTCTGCATGCCGGTCAGCACCAGGGTGGCCAGCACGTACAGGACCATCGAGATGGCCAGCGAGTAGATGATCGCCTTCGGCATGTGCCGGCGGGCGTCCCGGGACTCCTCGGCGGCGGTGCTCATCGCGTCGTAGCCGAAGACCGCGAAGAAGACGGTGGCCGCGCCGGTGAACGCCCCGCTCAGCCCGAACGGGAAGAACGGCGAGTAGTTCGCCGTCCTGACGTAGAAGAAGCCGACCACGATCACCAGCAGCACCACGGCGACCTTCAGCCCGACGACGAACGTCTCGAACTGGGCGGCCGTCTTGATGCCCCGGTTGAGCAGGTAGGCGATCAGCAGGCAGAGCACCACCGCGAAGAGGTCGACCACGTGCCCGTCGCCGGTGCCCGGCGCGCCGAGCATCCAGGCCGGCAGCTCCAGTCCCAGCTCGCCGACGAGGAAGCTGAAGTAGCCGGAGATGCCGATCGCCACCACCGCCACGATCGCGGTGTACTCCAGCAGCAGGTCCCAGCCGATGAACCAGCCCACCGCCTCGCCGAGCACCGCGTAGCCGTAGGTGTAGGCCGAGCCGGCCTTCGGGATCATGCCGGCGAACTCCGCGCACGACAGCGCGGCGGCCGCGCTGGCCAGGCCGGCGATCAGGAAGGACACCAGCACCGCCGGGCCGGCCGTCTCGCTGGCCACCGCGCCGGCCAGGGCGAAGATGCCCGCGCCGATGATGCCGCCGACGCCGATCGCGGTGAGCTGCCACAGCCCGAGGGACCGGGACAGCTGCTCCCCGCTGGTGTCGGCGATCTCCTCGACCGGCTTGCGCCGGAAGATGCCGCTGCCACCGCCCGCGACGCCGCTTCCGGAGGTCATCGTCGTCCCCCTTCCCGGTCCCGCCCGGCGCGGGACGCGTCCTGCGGTACCCGCACCCGGCCCGTGCAAATCTCCAACGAGGAGCGTGGCCGGCGAGGTGTGCGCCCGGCTCACTCGGCGACCGGGAGCACCACCTCGTTGCGGCGCAGGAACCAGGGTTTCCAGGGCGGATCGAAGCGGGCGTAGCGGACGGCGCCGGCCGGGCGCAGCCCGGCGGCGGTGACCGCCCGGCCCAGCGCGGTGGCCCGCCGGTCGAACTCCCGCGCCGTCCACCGGCCGGCGAACCGGACGGCGGCGGCGAGCTGCTCGGGGATCTCCCGGGTCCGCACCCGGGGATCGGCGGGCTCGGGCAGGGTGGCCGCGGTGAACCGGGCCGGCAGCACGAACCGCACCAGCCAACTGCCCGGGCGGTCCCCCTCCTCCTGCACCACCGGCGCCGTCATCGCGATCGTCTGCGCCCCGGCCCGCTGCGCGCCCGGAGCGCCCGCGCGGGGCCGGTTGGCGCCGCCGAGGTACGCGGCCAGCGGCCGGAACGCCTCGGCGGCGACCCGTTCGAAGGTCCCCTCGACCTGCATCTCGGCCACCAGGTGGGCCGGATAGCGGCGCAGCTCGAAGCCGGGTTGCCGCGCCACCACCCGGTACGGCTGCTGCTCGGTCATCGTGCGCTCCCCGCGCCCAGGGCCCCGTCGTCAGCAACGCTACCGTTCGTCGACCTCCCGCTCACCGGAAGTCGCCGGGTCCGGCCCGGGTACCGCCGATCGGGTCAGCCGCCAGTACTGGCGCTTGCCGTCGTCGCGGATCACCACCCCCAGCCGGGCCAGTTCCCCGCGCAGCTCCCGGATCTCGCCACCCTTGTCGTCGTCCAGGGCGCGCTGGCGGGCCCGCAGCAGCGCGTCCGCCCCGGTCGGCAGACCCGGCAGCCCCGGCACCCACCGCCGGTACGCGTCCCGGTACGGGTCGCCGTCGGTCCACGGCCAGCCGTGCCCGCGGAACGCGGCGGACAGCCGCCCGGCGGACAGGTCCGACCGCTCCCGGGCCAGGTCCTCGTCGTCGACGCCGAGCAGCACGAGGTCCTTGCCGTCGACGAAGACCGCCCGGGTCGCCCGTCGCTCGACGTCCCGCTCCGCGCCGCCGCGGCGCAGCCGGACCCGTTCCACGTCGACGGTGACGACCAGCCGTTCCGCGGCGCCGACGGCGCCGAGCACCAACCCGCCCAGCGCGCCGACCGCCAGCCCGCCGACGCCGGCCTGCGGGTCGGGCAGCCGGTCGACGACGCCGAACAGTTGCTGCGCCGGTGCCCAGGGCAGGTCGGCGATCCAGCCGGCGAACCGGGCGAGCAGCGCGCCGGCCCCGGCGCCGGCCGCCGGCAGGCCCACCCAGAGGACCGCCAGCTCGCTCGCGCCGCCGTCGACCCGGGTGGGCGCGCCGTAGCCCGCCATGCTCAGGACACCTCGCGGCGCAGCGTACGGACCAGGCCGGCGACCAGCGGCACGACCAGCCAGACCAGCAGCGACACCCCGAGCCGGCCCCACTGCTCGCCGGTGACGTCCGGGGTCAGCAGCGGCTCCATGGTGCGCCCGGTGTCCAGCCAGCCGGCCGGCCCGCGCAGCGGCCGGACCAGTTCACCGAGGATCGACCAGAGCGTCGGCAGCACCAGGTAGGTGACGATGGCCAGCGGGGTGTTCAGCAGCAGCAGGCCGAAGCCGGCGCCCATCAGCACGCCGGCCACCTGGAGCACCACCGCGTTCAGCAGCAGCGACCCCTCGATCCGCCAGGTGCCGACGCCGCCGGTGGCCCCGGCGACCAGCGTGCCGGCGGCGGCCACCGCCAGGCTGGCCAGCACCGACGCCAGCGCGGCCAGCACCACCGCGGCCAGCTTCGCGGCGATCACCCGCTCCCGCCGGGGCACCAGGGCGTACGTGGTGAGCGCGGTGCGCTGCGACCACTCGCCGGTGATCGACAGGATGCCGAGCACCGGCAGCAGGATGCCGACCGGCAGCAGCGAGGGGACGAAGAAGTTGGTGAAGGTCTGGTCCGCGTCCTCGGCGTAGATCAACTGGAGGACGACGATGGCGGCGGCGACCAGCCCGATGGTGACCAGCAGCCAGAACCCGGCCCGGGTGTCCACGAGCTTGCGCAGCTCCACCCCGGTGAGCCGGAGCAGGGACGGCCGGCGTACGCCCGGGTGGCGCCGGGAGGTGGCGGCGGGTGCGGTGGCGACGGTGCTGGTGGTCATCGGACGATCTCCCTGGTCGGCTGGCCGGTGGTGCGGCTGTCGCCGGCACCGGGGTTCGCGCCGGCACCGTTCGGTTCGCCGGCGGTGAGGGTGAGGAAGAGTTGCTCCAGGCCGCCGCCGTCGGCGGGGCGCAGCTCGGTGAGCGCGACGCCGGCGTCGGCGGCGGCCTGGCCGACGGCCTCGGCCTCGGCGTGCACCAGCAGCCCCCCGTCGGCGCCACCGGTCACGTCGAGGCCGGCCGCGTCGAGTGCCCGGCGCAGGGCCTGCTGGTCCCGGGCACGCACCCGGGTGCCGGCGCCGGCCAGCAGCTCGGCCTTGTCGCCCTGGGCCACGATCCGGCCGCCGCCGATCACCACCAGCCGGTCGGCCACCGCCTCCACCTCGCGCAGCAGGTGGGAGGAGAGCAGCACGGTGCCGCCCCGGTCGGCGAAGTCGCGCAGCAGGCCGCGCATCCAGAAGATGCCCTCGGGGTCGAGGCCGTTGGCCGGCTCGTCGAGGATCAGCACCCGGGGATCGCCCAGCAGCGCGTGCGCCAGGCCCAGCCGCTGCCGCATGCCCAGCGAGTACGCCCGCACCCGGCGCTTCGCGGCGGCCCCGTCCAAGCCGACCAGGTCGAGCTTGGCGGCCACCTCGCCGCGGTCCACGCCCATCAGCTGGGCGGCGACGGTCAGCGCCTCCCGGCCGGTCCGCCCGGCGTGCTGGGCCGAGGCGTCCAGCAGCACGCCCACCTCGCGCCCGGGGTTGGGCAGCTGCCGGTAGGGGCGTCCGCTGACCGTGCTGCCGCCGGCGGTCGGCGGGGTGAGCCCGCAGATCATTCGCATGGTGGTGGACTTGCCGGCGCCGTTCGGGCCGAGGAAGCCGGTGACCGTGCCCGGCTCGCAGCGGAACGACACGTCGTCGACGGCGGTGTGCCGCCCGTACCGCTTGCTGAGGTGTTCGACGGTGATCATGCCGACGACCCTGCCGGAGCCGGTCGGTCCCCCGCAGCGGCCGGCGGTCTCGCCTCGCGGCTACCTTGGTCGAGGTCGAGGTCTCGACTTTGGTAGCTGGTCGGCGCTCGGTACGGCTGCCTAGCATGGCCGGGTGACCAGCACCGCCGCCGCACCGGACCACCCCTGGCTGCTGCCGGGCGCGTTGACCGAGGCGGCCGGGCGCCCGCGGCGGACCACCCGCGACTGGATCATCGACAGCCTCTGCTTCCTGATCGCGGTGGTCTGGGTCCTGTTCTCGGCCGTCGACGCGGCCTCGTCCGAGCCGAGCTACGCGCTGAACACCGGCCCGTCCTGGCTGGAGGAGCTGGACGTCGTCTGCGGCCTGGCCGCGGCGGCCGGGCTCTGGGTCCGTCGGCGCTGGCCGGTGGGGCTGGCGGTGGCCACGCTGCCGCTCTCCATCTTCTCCGTGACCGCCTCGGCGGCGTTGCTGATCATCATCTTCACGCTCACCGTGCACCGGCCCATCCCGCTGGCGGCCGGGGTGACCGGCGTGCACCTGCTGACCGCCTTCGCCTACTACGAGCTGCGTCCCGACCCTGGCATGGCGTTCTGGCCGGCGATGATCTGGACGGTGCTGGTCCTGGTCGCCGTGCTCGCCTGGGGGATGTTCGTCCGGGCCCGCCGCCAACTGGTGGTGTCGCTGCGGGAACGTGCCGAGCGGGCCGAGGCGGAGCAGCAGTTGCGGGTGGCGCAGGCCCGCCAGCTGGAGCGCACCCGGATCGCCCGGGAGATGCACGATGTGCTGGCGCACCGGATCTCGTTGCTCAGTCTGCACGCCGGGGCGCTGGAGTTCCGCCCGGACGCCCCGCCGGAGGAGGTGGCGCGGGCGGCCGGGGTGATCCGGGGCAGTGCGCACGCCGCGTTGCAGGACCTGCGCGAGGTGATCGGGGTGCTCCGCGCGGAGACCGGCGCCGGGCAGGCGCCGGAACGCCCGCAACCCACCCTGGCCGACCTGCCCGCGCTGGTCGAGGAGTCCCGGGCCGCCGGGGTCCGGGTCAGCGTGCGCGACCTGGTCGGTGCGGCGGAGCGGCTGCCGGCGGCGGTGGGGCGCAGCGTCTACCGGATCGTGCAGGAGGGGCTGACCAACGCCCGCAAGCACGCCGCCGGCGCCGCTGTCACCGTCGACCTGGCCGGCGCGCCCGGCGACGGGCTGACCGTGGAGATCCGCAACCGGTGGCCGGTCGGCGGGGTGGCCGATCCGGAGATCCCCGGTGCCGGCACCGGCCTGGTCGGCATCGCCGAACGGGTCCACCTGGCCGGCGGGCGGCTGGAGTACGGCCGCGACGACAGCGGCGACTTCCGGCTGGCCGCCTGGCTGCCGTGGCCGGCGTGACCGGGCCCGCGCCGGGCGGGCCCGGCCCGGCCGCCGACCAGCCGCGGCCGGCCGTCGAAGGGCCGGTACGGGTGCTGATCGTCGACGACGATCCGCTGGTCCGGGCCGGCCTGTCGATGATCCTCGGCGGGGTGCCCGACCTGCTGGTGGTCGGCGAGGCCGCGGACGGCAGCGAGGTGCCCGCCGCGGTCGCCGCGTACGCGCCGGACGTGGTGCTGATGGACATCCGGATGCCCCGGCTCGACGGGCTGGCCGCCACCGAGGCGCTGCGCGCGCTGCCCCGGCCGCCGGAGGTGCTGGTGCTCACCACCTTCGACGCCGACGACCAGGTGCTGCGCGCGTTGCGGGCCGGGGCGGGCGGGTTCCTGCTCAAGGACACCCCACCGGCCGAGATCGTGCGGGCGGTGCACCGGGTGGCGGCGGGGGAGGCCACCCTCTCCCCGACGGTGACCCGCCGGCTGATCGACCACGTCACCGGTTCGGGCCCGGCGGCCGGGCCGGATCCGCGCCGGGAGCGGGCGCTGCGGCTGCTGGCCGGGCTCAGCGAGCGGGAGCGGGAGGTCGCGGTCGCGCTCGGGCAGGGCCGCACCAACGCCGAGATCGCGGCCGAGCTGTACATGAGCGTGGCGACGGTCAAGGCGTACGTGTCCCGGCTGCTGACCCGGCTCGACCTGAACAACCGGGTGCAGGTGGCCCTGCTGGTGCACGACGCCGGCCTGGTCTGACTCGTCCAATCCCCGACCCGAGGCGCCGCTTGGAATACACCTCATCCAGGCCCAGCAGCCGGCCACCTGGGATGCCGCCCTCACGCTGCTCGCCGCCGCCCTGCCCACCGGTCGGCCCAGCGTGGTCGTCTTGGATGAGATGCCATACCTGATCGCCACCGACCCCGGCTTCGAGGGCACGCTGCAGAAGGTCTTCGACCGGGAACTGTCGCGGGACATGCTCAATCTGTCGGCTGCGGAGGCGTTCGATGCCTACCTCGTCTCCGGCGGGCTACCGCTGATCCTCGACGAGTGGCCCGTTGGTGCCACCCTGAGCGACTACCTCGCCGACGTACCTGCCCGAGATCGAACGGGGACGGGGCGACCTGACGCTGAGGCGGATCTCCTCGTCCTGGACGTCCTGGCGCGGCAGGGCGATCGAACCCGTGGTGCGGGAGGCGTTGCGCCGGCTGCCCGACGGCTACCTACCCGAGGGAACCTCGGTCGTGGGCGGCTACTGGACGCGGACGAACGATCCGGAAATCGACCTGGTGGGTCTCCCGTAGCGGGGCGACCGCCGCGGGCGTCCTCGTGCTGTCACCCGAGGACCTGCTCGTCGCGTACCGGGATTGAACTTTCGGGGGGCGGGGGCCGTACCACTGGCCGAGGATGCGGTGCGGCGGGTCGGCCGCACCGCTGCCGGAGCCGCGGGAGGCCTACCGTGCGAGTTGGTGAGCAGTCGACGGATCCCATCGATCAGGTACTGGGCGAGGTGCCGGTTCCGGCCCCGCTGACCCCGGAGGATGTCCGGCTCGCGGTGCGGGCGGTGGTGGTGCACACCGCCGAGGAGTGGCCGTCGGGGCCGCTGTGCCGCAACGACGGCGCGACGTACCCGTGCCGGCTGCACCGCTGGGGACGCCGGGTGCTGACGGAGCACGGGCTCAACGAGCGGCAGATCGACGCCCTGATCCGGCACGGCAACCCGTTCGTGCACGTGCCGTTCCCGTTCACGGTGACCGGTCCCGCGCCGGCACGTACCGCCACGGCCGCGCCGCGCCCCGGTTATCCGCTGCACGGCCAGGCCGTCCGGGCCGCCACGCCGGGGGCGCGGCCGGCGGTCCGGCCCGCCAGCTCCGGCCGGCCGGTGGCTCCCCCCGCCACCGCGCCGCGCTGGCCCCGGGCGAGCTGAGCGGAGGGTACGGCCGTCAGCGCCCGCCGGGGCAGGACGACGCCGGCCCGGGCTCGGGATTCCCCTCCCGCCTGGGCCGGCGTCGCCGTCGTGGCTCAGTCGTTGCCGGCGCCGATCCCGCAGTCCGGCGCGGACCAGCTGGTGGTGTTCGCGGTCCGGTCCCGGTTGTTCTCCCGCCGGGAGTCGACGTGCACGTGGTCGTCGTGGTCGGGGTAGCCGGGTCCGAAGATCCCGCTGAAGCCCCGGGTGCGGGCGTCCCGGGCCAGCTGGCAGAGCGAGCTGGTACGTGAGGTGATGTCGGCGGCGGTGCCGTAGAGGTGCTGGCTGTCCGACGCGCCGCCGACCTGGTCGTTGCAGGCGCGGCTGCGGAAGCCGCTGCTCACGTAGATCGGCTTGTCGCCCGTGCTGCGCCGCAACGCCTCCAGCTTCCACATGGTGCGCAGCGCGTTCTGTCGGGTCTGGGCGGCCGAGAGCGGGCCCCCGCTCCACCCGCCCCGGCCGCAGCCGTCGTCCATCTCGGCGTAGCTGAAGTGCCGGGGCGTGCAGTCGTTGTCCTGGAGCTGGTAGAGCTTGCCGTACGTCTGCGGACCGGCGATGCCGTCCACCCGCAGCCCGTACGCGGCCTGGAAGCGGCGGACCGCGGCGGCGGTCTTCGGGCCGAACCGGCCGTCGAGCTCGACGATGTCCCGGTTGCCGGCCCAGCCGGCGACCCGGAGTTGGAGCTGGCGTACGTCGTCGCCGGAGCGCCCCTGGTAGAGGTTCCGTTGCCAGGTGTAGCAGCCGTCGGCATGGGCCGCTGGCGCGGCGACCACCGTGGCGATCGCGGCCCCGGGCACCGCCAGGGCGAACGCGACGACAGCCCGCTTCAAGGTGTTTACGCGCACAGAAGTCCTCCCGATAGGAGTGCGATTGGGGTGGCCTTCAGGACATCGACCGGGACGTCCCGTGATTTCCACCCTGACACTGATCCGGGGCTTAGGAGAGGGTTAACGAGAATTGTCCTCATGATTCGCGGTTCCTGGGTCTTGGCTGGGAATTAGGGTCATTCGCGAATCACCCATTCACCGCCGACGAGGCGCAGGAATCGCAGAACCGCACCGGACGTCACAATCGGTCACACCGAGGGTGATGTTCTCCTGGCCGGGGCGGCCGGTAACGTCAGCCCGGGCGGCGGACTGGCGGAGGTGGGCGTGGCACGCGGTGGCGTCTTCTGCGTCGAGGGGCAGTGGCACCGAGACCTCAACGAGCGGGGTTCCGTGCTGCCGACGCTGGAACTGCTGGAGCGGCTCGGGAAGATCCGGTTCATCCACCGGGACGCGGCCACCCGCGACGAGCTCTTCTACTTCCTCGACCGCTGGCTGCTCAAGCAGTACGCCGACTACCGGGTCGGCTTCTTCGCCATGCACGGCGAGCCGAGCCGGCTCTGCCTGACCGACTGGAACTCCGTCGAACTGGCCGACGTCGCGGAACTGATGTCCGGCCGCTGCGAGGGCCGCCGGCTCTATTTCGGCAGCTGCTCGGTGCTCCGCGCCTCCGACGCCGCGCTGCGCGAGTTCCTGCAGGTCACCGGGGCTGCGTTGATCTGCGGATACACCCGGGAAGTGGACTGGGTCGAATCGGCGGCCTTCGAGACCGTGCTGCTCGACGTACTGGCCAACGGGCAGCGGCACAACGCCGCCGAACTGCGGATGGGCTCGGCGCACTGGGCGCCGCTGGCGTCGTACCTCGGTTTCCGGGTGATCTACGCCAACGGCCGGGCGTGGCGGCCGACCGTGCGCCCCCGGGTCCCGGCGCAACCGGCCGGCGGGCGGGCCCCGGTCCCGCCCCGCTGACCCCGGCGGGGCCCGCCCGGGCCGTGCCCGGCCCAGGGTGCTGGTAGAAACGAGCGGTGGCACGAAGCATCGCGACGAACACCCGGGTCGACCGGGATGCCCTGCTCGACTTCATCCGGCCCCGGCACCGGGTCATCCTGATGACCACCCGGGCCGACGGCCGGCCGCAGTCGTCGCCGGTCGCCGCCGGGGTGGACCCGGCCGGCCGGCTGGTCGTCTCCACCTACCCGGAGCGCGCCAAGGTCACCAACATCCGCCGCGACCCCCGGGTGTCGGCGTGCGTGCTCTCCGACGACTGGAACGGCCCGTGGGTGCACCTCGACGGCACCGCCGAGGTGCTGGACCTGCCCGAGGCGCTGGAGCCGCTGGTGGAGTACTTCCGCTGCATCTCCGGCGAGCACCCGGACTGGGACGAGTACCGGCAGGCGATGGTGCGCCAGGGCAAGTCGCTGATCCGGGTCACCATCGACGCCTGGGGTCCGATCGCCACCGGCGGCTTCCCCGCCCGCCTGGCCGACTGACGGTGCCCCCACCCGCCGCACGGGCCCGCCGGGGTCAGTACGCGGCGGTGAAGCGGGTGTTCTCGTGCCGCGGGTTCTCGATCTCGTCCACGATCGCCACCGCCAGGTCCTCGTAGCTGAGCACCGAGCGACCCTGGTCGTCGGTGACCGGCTGGTCGCCGCCGGTGCGGTAGTGCCCGGTGCGCTCGCCCGGGTGAAACTCCAGCGGCGGCGGTGACACGTACGTCCAGCGGACCCCGTCGGCCGAGGACCGGTAGTAGTCGAGCGCCTCGGCCTGGCCCAACGCCGAGGGGCGGTACTCCTCGGGAAAGTCCGGCTCGTCGAGGTACCGGGTGCCGCGCGAGGTGAGCAGGGTGGAGCCACCACCCAGGTGGATGATCCGGGGCGCGTCCGGCATCCCGCGCAGCGTGGTCACCAGGTTCCGCGCCGCGGCCAGCCAGAGTCCGTGCTCGCCGCCGCCGATCGCCAGCACCATCGCGTCCGCGTCCGGCGCCAACTCCCGGACGCTCCGCTCGCTGGTGGCGTCGCCGGTCACCACGTGTACGCCGGCGGGCAGGTAGGAGGTGGCCTCCGGGCGCCGCACCGCCGCGATGACCCGGTGCCCCCGGTTGACCGCCTCGGCGGTGACCCGCGATCCCGCGGTGCCGCCCGCCCCGAACACGACGATGTTGCTCACGACCGCCTCCCGCCCCGCGTCCCGGTCCGGCCCGGCGGAGCCGGCCTCCGGGACGTAGCCCTCTCCAGGCTATTGACCGCTGCCGGCGCGCGCTGGCGGACCGGGATCCCCACGCCATCGCCAGTGACCCCTTGTGTGCGCGCCGGCACTCCGATGAACTGGTACGGGAACGGCCGGCGCGGAGGTGCCATGACCGAGGTACAGGACGCGGCCGACGGCGCCGAGCCTGCCGGTCCGGCGCCGGAGGACGAGCCGCGGCAGCGCTGGCCTGATCGGGCGCGGGCCTGGCTGCGCCGGCTGAAGCCGGTCGGCCCGCCGGCCGGGCGGTGGCTCGCCGGGGTCCTCGCCGCCGTCGTCACCGCGGCGGTGACCGCCTGGCTCCTCGCCTGGGGCCTGCTCCCGGGCGACCCGCCGCCGCCGGGCGACCCGGACGCGCTGCCCTTCACGGTCGCGGTCCGCAGCGAGCACGACGAGACGGACGGCTGGGTGGTCGTCGCGCCACTCGCGGAGATCCCGGCCCGGCCGGGCTGGCGCGACGACTGGTCGCCGTGGGCCCGGGAGGCCAACGCGGTGCCGGCCTCCCGCCTCGGCGTGTCCTTCACCGTCCAGGGCGTCAGCGAGGCCCAGGTGACGCTCACCGACCTGCGCGTACGGGTGGCGACGCGGCGCCCCGCCGTGCGGGGGGTGTTCGCCGTGCCGGGCGGTGGCGGGCCGAGCGCCTACCGGTGGGTGGACGCCGACCTGGACGAGGATCCGCCGGCGCTCCGCGCCGGCATGTTCGTCGAGGGCGAGGGCGGCGTCCCGGCGCACGAGCGGAGGGAGATCCGCTTCCCGTACCGGGTGTCGCTGACCGACGCCGAGACGTTCCTCGTCGTCGGCCACACCGAGCGGTGCGACTGCGAGTGGCGGGTCGAGCTGGACTGGGCGTCGCAGGGGCGCACCGGTACCGTCACCATCGACGACGCCGGACGCCCCTTCCGGGTCACCGGCACCGCCGGCGCGCACACCGCCTGCTACACCTTCCCGGACGACATCGAGGAGTGCCGGCCGCGGTGACCGGTCAGTCGACCAGGGCGGAGTAGACCAGCTGGCGCAGCTGCGGCCGGAGCGGGTAGGTGCTGGACGGCAGCAGCTGGGTGAAGAGCAGCGCGGTGATCTCCTCGACCGGGTCCACCCAGAACGCGGTGCTCGCCACGCCGCCCCAGTAGTACTCGCCGACGCTGCTCGGCACCCGGCTCGGGATCGGGTCCTCGACCACCGCGAAGCCGAGCCCGAAGCCGATCCCGTCGAGGGTGGTCTCGGCGAAGCCGCCGGTGGACAGGGTGCCCAGGTCCTGCCCGCCGGGCAGGTGGTTGCGGGTCATGAAGCGCACCGTGCGGGGGCCCAGCAGGCGCACCCCGTCCAGTTCGCCGCCGCGCAGCAGCATCTGGGTGAACCGGTGGTAGTCGGCGGCGCTGGAGATCAGGCCGCCGCCGCCGGACAGGAACGCCGGCTTCTCGTACGCCAGGGCGCCCAGCTTGTCGTAGCGGAACGCGCGGCCGGTGCGCGGGTCGGGCGCGTAGAGCGTGGCGAGCCGGTCGGCGGCGTCGCCGTCGACCCACCAGTGGGTGTCGGTCATGCCGAGCGGGCGGAAGATCCGGTCGGCGAAGAAGGCGTCCAGGCTCTGCCCGGAAACCACCTCGACCAGCCGGCCGAGCACGTCGGTGGCGACCGAGTAGCCCCACGCGGTGCCGGGCTGGAACAGCAGCGGCAGCTCGCCGAAGGCTCGGCAGGCGGTGGCCAGGTCGACGTCGGCCGGCGGGTGGAGGTCGTAGCCGGCGGCCCGGTAGAGGCCGTCGACCACCGAGGTCTGCATGAAGCCGTACGTCAGGCCGGCGGTGTGGGTGAGCAGGTGCCAGACCCGGATCGGCTCGATCGCCGGCACCGTGTACGGCTTGAGCGTCGAGCCCTTCGAGTAGACCCGCAGGTCGGCGAACTCGGGCAGCCAGCGGCTGATCTCGTCGGTCAGCTCGAAGCGGCCCTCCTCCCAGAGCATCATCGCGGCGACCGAGGTGACCGGCTTGGTCATCGAGTAGATCCGCCACAGCGTGTCCGGCCGCACCGGCCGGCCGGCCTCCACGTCCCGCAGCCCGTACGTCGAGGCGTGCGCCACCTCGCCGCGGCGGGTGACCACCACCTGCCAGCCGGCCAGCTGGCCGGCGTCGACGTACCTGCCGAAGTGATCGTCGATCCGCGCCAGCCGCGCCGGGTCGAAGCCGATCTGGTCCGGGTCGATGCTGCGTGCCACACTCACGCCGCCGAACCTACTCGGCGGTACCGCTCGGCCGGAAGGGCGGACGACCACACATGTCGGTGGTCGTCGGTAGCCTGGCCCGATGCCCGAGGACGCGACCTTCCGCAACGAGGACTGGTACGGCGAGGAGCTGGTCGACCGGCACTTCGTCCGCTGCTCGTTCCTCCACGTCGACCTGACCGAGGCGGTCAGCCGGGGCGCGGTCTTCGACGGGTGCACTTTCGGCAACGTGAAGTTCAACGCCTCCCGGCACACCGACTCGGCCTTCACCCGGTGCACCTTCACGCGGTGCAACCTCTTCGAGGCCGAGTTCACCGGCTGCAAGCTGGTCGGCAGCACCTTCGCCCAGTGCGACCTGCGGCCGTTGACGATCGCCGGCGGTGACTGGTCGTTCGTCGCGCTCCCGGGCGCCGACCTGCGCGGGGTCCGGATCACCGACGTGCGGATGCGGGAGGTCGACCTGACCGGGGCCGACCTGACCGGGGCCACCGTCACCGGCGTCGACCTGTCCGCCGCCCAGCTGCACAGTTCCCGGCTCGCCGGCGCCGACCTGCGGGGCAGCGACCTGACCGCGCTCGACCCGACGGTGGTGGAGCGGGCCGGCGCGATCGTCGACACCGAGCAGACCGTGGTGATCGCCCAGGCGCTCGGCTTCGAGATCCGCTGAAAAAGCCGACGCCGGTTGTCAGGTTTCCCTGCCAGGGTGGGTGGCATGGCATGGTGGTCCGACCTGGTAGCTGAGCAACCCGAGTTCGCCGAGCGGGTACGCGCCCGCTTCACGGTGCGCAAGCACGGCACGATGGCGACGCTGCGCCGCGACGGCTCGCCGCGGATCAGCGGCACCGAGTTCGACTTCGGCCCCGAACACCTGCGGCTGGGCAGCATGGCCGGCGCGCTCAAGGCTCTCGACCTGCGCCGCGACCCCCGGGTGGCGCTGCACTGCCCGACCGAGGACGCGCCCGAGGACGACCCGCGGGTCTGGGGCGGCGACGCGAAGATCGCCGGGATCGCCCACGAGGAGCCGGCAGGCGAGGACGGCTCGCACCGGTTCCGGATCGAGCTGACCGAGGTGGTGCTGACCCGGGTCGGCGATCCGGCGGACCATCTGCTCATCGAGAGCTGGCATCCGGGCCGGGGCCTGCGGCGGCGCGAGCGGCGCTGAGGCCGCCCCCACCGCGCTCGGCCCCGCCCGCGCCGCCGACCCGGCGCGGGCGTCGTCGTGGTGGCTCGGACCGGGATTCCCGATTTTCCGGCGTATCCGCTACCTTCCGGTGACGAACCGGGTAACCCGACCGTCCACGTTGCGGAACGGGCGACCCGGTGCGAACGTTGGGACGGCTCACCCCGGCGGCGCGCGCGCCATCGGGGCCGGGCCGGGCGGTGGGGAGTGGAGGGTCGGTGGCGGAGGAAGACCTCACCCGAGCGCGCGCCGGTGCGACCGGTCCGGCCAGCCATCGCGCGTCCGGCACACCGGCCCGGCACCGCTCGACCCTGCCATTGCCGGCCCGGGTCCGTGCGGCGCTGCGGTGGTTGGCCCGCCTCCGGCAGCGCCGCCGCTGGGTGCTGGAGGGGTTCGCGGCATTCGCCTGCCTGGCCGCGCTGGTGTCGTACCTGGCCGCCCAGCCGGATCCGGCGCCGGGCGAACGAGGCGGCGGCCCGGACGGACTGCCGGCCGGCATCGGCCGACCCAGCGCGTTCCCCGGCGCCGAACTGCACCGCCCGGCCACCGGGCCGGCCTCACCAGGGTTGCAGCCACGCCAGCGGCCACCGAGCCCCACCCCGTCCGGGTCGGCGACCTCCGGCCCGCCGGTCCGCCCCACCCTCACCGTCGAGCAGCGGGAGGTGCCCGCGCAGGTGGACCTGACCGCGTCGGGCAGCCGCGACTGGATCCACTGGGGACTGCGCGGCGGCGACTCGACGGTGCGCAAGCGCGACGGCTCCGGCGAACTGGTCGACGCCGGCGGCCGCGGCGTCCGGGGCGGCTGGGACGCCAACCAGGAGACGGTCAGTTGGCGCGACGGCGCACCGGTCCGCTCGGTCGACGGCACCGCGACCGGGGTCTACACCTGCGGGGCCGGCAGCGGGTTCACGCTGACCGTGGCCGGCGCCGGCGAGGCGCGCACGGTACGGCTGTACGCCGGGGTCTGGATGGCTCGGGGACGGCTCGAGGTGCGGCTCGGCGACCTGAGCCGGACGCTGCGGATGGAGGACCCGCACACGCTCCGGTCCGCCGAGTTCACCGTCCGGTTCCAGGCTCCGAAGGGGACCCGGGTGGTGCTGACCTGGGTGGCCGAGGAGGTGTTCACCGGTGAGTGCGGCAGTGTGAGCCTCCAGGCGCTCGCGCTGCGCTGACCGTCGGTCCGCCGGCTGAGCCACCGGTTCCCCGAGCGGGGGAGTCGCTCCACCCCGCGGCGGGAGTGGCGCCGGCCGGCGGCCGAGCAGGGTGGACGGCATGATCCGCACCCTGCCGCCGCCGGCACCGCCCGCCCCACCGACCCAGACCCGTCGCCCGGTCCTGCCGTACGCCGTGCTCGGCTGGGCCCTGACCTACGGCGCGCTGCGACTGTGCTGGGCGGTCGCCGGCGCCCCCGCGTTCTCGCCGCTGGACACCGACCTGATGGTCTTCACCGGGTGGTGGGCGGTGGGGCTCTGCGCCGCCACGGCGCTGCTCGGCGCGGCGCTGGGCCGCGCCCGCACCTGGCATCCCGCGCTGGTCGCGGCCGGCTGGGCGGTCTGCGCGGCGCCGTCGACTACCACCGGCGCACCCGCCGCGCCTGCCGGGCGTGCGGGCGGTGACTCCGGTCTGCCGGGACAGTTTGTCCGTCGCGCCGGGTCCGGGGCGTCGTAGCGTTCTGCTGTCCGGTCCGACGATCCTGTGTGGAGGGTCCCGATGAGCAGCGCCACCCGCACCGCCCGACCGACCGCCGCGCGGGAACCGGCCGGGGAGGTGCTCCGGGAGATCCCCCTGCCGCCGTACGTGACCGGGGAGGACGCCCAGTTCGCCGTACGGGCGGTGGTGGTGCACGCGCCGCGGCGCTGGTCGGGCGGGACGGTCTGCCGCAACGACGCCAGCCCGCACCCGTGCCGGCTGCACCGGTGGGGCACCCGGGTGCTGGCGCTGCGCGGCCTGCACGCCGCCGACATCGCCGCGCTGATCGAGCGGGGCGACCCGACCGCCGCGGTGCCGCCGCCGCGCCGGCCGGGCGCCTGAGCCGGTGCGGGCCCCCGGCCCGGGGGCCCCGCACCGGTGTCAGCAGACGATCGGCTTGACCCAGGAGCACTCCCGGCCGTCGGGCACCCGGGGTGCGTCGGGGGCCGCCGGCGGCGCCACCCGCGCCGCGCCCACGCCCTCCTCGCGGTACGTGGCCAGCGCGATGGCGATCTGGTCCTCCAGCCCCTTCACCGACGAGGCGAGGTAGTTGTTCAGCAGGACCGAGAACGCCAGCACCCGGCCGTCGGCGTCGGTGACGTAGCCGGAGAGGCTGGAGACGCCGGTCAGGCTGCCGGTCTTGGCGTGCACGTTGCCGGCCGCCGCGGTGCCCCGCATCCGGCTGCGCAGGGTGCCGCCGACGAACCGCTCGGGTTCGCCGGCGATCGGCAGCGCCGCGTACCAGGCGTCGAACCAGGGTTCGGCGCGGACCGCGGCGAGCAGCCGGACGAACTCGTCGGCCGGCACCAGGTTCCGCCGGGACAACCCGGAGCCGTCCCGCTGGCGCAGCGTGCCGGTGTCCAGCCCGGCGTCGGCCACGTACCCGGCGATCGCCGAAAGCCCGGCCGACCAGGTGCCGGAGCCGGAGCGCATCCGCCCGATCTCCTTGGTGAGCACCTCGGCGTGGCCGTTGTTGGAGAGCTTGAGGAAGGGCACCATCAGCTCCGCGAGGGTCATCGAGTCGTGCCGGGCCACGGTGGCGGCCGCCTCCGGGGTGGGCTGCCCGAGGACGGTCCGGCCGAGCACCCGTACGCCGTGCTTGCGCAGTGCCGCCCGGAAGACGTCGGCGGCGTACCCGGTGGGCTCCCACACCGTCACCCAGTCGCTCTCCGGCTCGTCGCCGACGACGATCTGGCCGGTGACCACGACGGTGTTGCTGCCGTGCTCGCGTTCGAAGGAGATCGAGGTCTCGCCGCTGGCCACCGTCTCGGCCCGGTTGTCGAACCGGAGGTAGCCGGTGGCCGGCGTGGTGGTCAGCACCGGCCGGTGGCCGGCGGCGGCTCCCGGCGCCGCGTGCACGATCACCGTGCCGGCGTCGTAGTCGGTGTCCGGTGCCACGGTCAGCGCGGACACCTGCGCGGCGTAGTAGTACGGCTCGTCGTCCCAGGTCCAGTCCGGGCCCAGCCGGGTGCGGTCGTAGCGGGTGTCGTCGGCCACCAGGTTCCCGGTGACCAGCCGGACGCCGGCGGCGGCCACCTGGGCGGCGAGCGCGTCGTAGTCGGCGGCCAGCATGGTCGGGTCGCCGCCGCCGCGCAGGTGCAGGTTGCCGGAGACCACCCCGGCCCGGCGGGTGCCGCTGGTCAGCACGTCGGTGCGGAACCGGTGCCCGGCGCCGAGCAGTTCCAGGGCGGCGGCCGAGGTGAGCAGCTTGGTGTTGGAGGCGGGGATCAGCCGGCGGTCGCCGTTGCGGTTGTAGACGGTCTCTCCGCTGGCGGCGTCGACCACCACCACCGAGGCCTGGGCTCCGGCCAGCCGGGAATCGGCCAGGATCGCGTCGATGGTGGCGTTGAGGCGGGTCGCCGCGGGTGTCGGCGATTCGGCGGTGGCGGTGGGCGCGCCGGCGGTGGCCGCGGCGGCGACCAGCGCGACCAGCGCGAGCGTCCGGGGGAAGAGACGTCGATGCATGCGTCGATGCTGTCATGGAGATATCTGCCGGCAAAATCTCCGAGCCGAAAGAAATTGCCGCCGATGGCGCGGGCGCGGCGGCGCGCGGTGGTGCCCCGGCCCGGCGGTGCGGTGGTGAAGCGGTGCGGCAGTGCGGTGGTCGGGCGGTGCGGTGGCCGTCACGCCGGTGCCCGGTTCAGCCGTCCAGCCGGCGGGCGGTCACCGGGCCGTCCGGCGGCTGCTCGTCCGGGGCGACGACGGCGACCGCCCGGTCCACCAGGCCGTCGCTCACCAGCACCAGCCGGTGGCACGCCGGGTCGCCGGTCCGCTCGGGCAGCCGCCCGGCCAGAGCGCGGACCCGCTCGGCGGAGGCGTCGTCGAGCACGAACCCCGCGGCGTCCCACCGCCCGTCCACCGTGAAGAACGCGTCGCTGTCCCGCTCCAGGTCGCCGCTGAGCACCACCGTCCGGTCCTCGCCGTCGAGGTCGCTGGACGCCTCGTTGAGCCCCCACGCCTGATATGACGCCCGACCCTCGTCCGGCGCGTCGGCCACGCCCACGCCCTCGCACCCGGTCAGCAGCAGCCCCAGCACCACCGCCGGAAGCAGGGCCCGCCACCCGACCCGTCCGCCCATCCCACCCTCCGCGACGCCGATCCTGCCCGATCAGACCCCGGCCGCGGGGCACCGGTTCCAACCCGCGCCCCGCGCCGCCGGTTTTATCCGCGCCGGGCTCACCCCGCACCGGTTCCACCGGGCCGGGCGGCCGGTGCGGTGTGAGCGGGACGACGTTCCCGGCGGGCAGCCCGCGGCGGCCGGCGTTGTTGCACCACGCATGGACGCCCGCGACGTCGACGTGCTGGTGATCGGCGCCGGCCAGGCCGGCCTCTCCGCCGGCTACCACCTGCGCCGCACCGGTTTCACCCCGGCGACGGGCTTCGTCATCCTGGACGCCGACGACGGCCCGGGCGGGGCGTGGCGGCACCGCTGGCCGACCCTGCGGCTGGACCGGGTGCACGGCTTCCACGAGCTGCCCGGGATGCCCTTCCCGGCGGCCGACCCCGACCGTCCGGCGGCCGAGGTGGTCAGCGCCTACTTCGCCGCGTACGAGCGCGAGTTCGACCTGCCGGTACGCCGGCCGGTGCACGTGCGGGCGGTCACCTCGCGCCCCGACGGCCGGCTCGACGTCGCCACCGATCGGGGAACCTGGTCCACCCGGGCGCTGATCAACGCCACCGGCACCTGGACCCGGCCGTTCTGGCCGTACTACCCGGGTCGGTCGCTGTTCCGCGGCCGCCAACTGCACACCGCCGACTACCGGGGGCCGGACGAGTTCGCCGGGAAGCGGGTCGTGGTGGTGGGCGGGGGCACCTCCGCCGTACAACTGCTCGGCGAGGTCTCCACGGTCGCCGCGGAGACGACCTGGGTGACCCGGCGGCCGCCCGACTTCCGGGCCGGTGAGTTCGGACCCGATCGCGGCCGGGCCGCGGTGGCCCTGGTCGAGCAGGCGGTCCGCGCCGGCCGCCCGCCGTCGAGCGTGGTCGGGGTGACCGGGCTGCCGCTCACCGCCGAGCTGCTCGGGTTGCGCGAGCGTGGCGTCCTCGACCGGTTACCCGTCTTCGACCGGATCACGCCCGACGGCGTGGCCTGGGCCGACGGGCGGTTCGTCGCCGCCGACGTGATCCTCTGGTGCACCGGCTTCCGGGCCGCGCTGGACCACCTCGCCCCGCTGCGGCTACGCGGCCCGGGCGGGGGTGTCGCCATGGACGGCACCCGGGTGGTGGCCGACGAGCGGATTCACCTGATCGGGTACGGGCCGTCGGCGAGCACGATCGGCGCCAACCGGGCCGGCCGCGCGGCGGTACGCGACATCCGCGCGCTGCTCGCCCCGGCGACCCTCGCGCACTGACCGGGCTCGATTTGACGGATCCGCCGGCAGCGGGCACCGTAGGCCGTGAAGGGGCCTCAGCTGCCCCGACGCGACGGGGCGATCGAGGCCCCGGCAATCGCCTCCCACGTGTGCTCGCCCGTGGGCCGGTCCGGCCCGCGCCGTGAATCCGAGAAATCCACGAGGAGTTCCGCCATGCTCACCATGACCGACAACGCCGTCCTGGTCATCCGCGACCTCGCCAACCAGCAGGACGTCGCCGAAGAGGGCGGGGTGCGCATCGCCGCCGACACGCAGGCCGGTTCGCTCACCGTCGAACTGGCGGCCCAGCCGGCGCAGGGCGACCAGGTGGTGGACAACCAGGGCGCCCGGATCTTCCTCGACGCGGACGCCGCCGAACTGCTCGGCGACGCCTCGGTGGACGCGACCGTCGACGACGAGGGCATCATCCAGTTCGGGTTCACAGAGAAGCAGTAGCAGCCGGCGATCCGCCGCCGGGCCCGGTCAACCGGCCCGGCGGGTCTGCTCGCCCCGAGGCCGGGCCGCCCGGCCGGGTGCGCCGGGCCGCCCGGCCGGGTGCGCCGGGCCGCCCCGGCCGGGCGTCCGGGCGCAGCAGGGTGGCCAGCACGTGCGCCAGGTGGTGCGAGGTGCTCCACGCCGCCCAGTTGCTCGCCGACCCGGCACCGGCTACCCGCCGGGCTCGCCGGAGGATCTCGTGGTCGCCCCATGAGTAGGCCGCCCCGGCGGTGGGCCAGTGCGGGGCCGAGACCAGCGCGCGACACAGGTCGGCGAACCGGTCGTCGCCCCGCCCGCCGCGCCGCGACCACCGGTAGACCCACCAGGCGCCGTCGGCCGTGTAGCGCATGGTGGGCAGCCGGTCGGCCGGCTGGTCCGCGACGGGCACCGCGGAGGCCACCCCGTAGTCGCCGTACCCGACGCCGAGATCGGCCAGGCGCTGCCAGAGCAGCCAGTCCCAGCGGTCCAGACGGACCGGTTCGTCGGTGGGCAGCCGGGACAGGCTCGGCGGCATCCCGCCGGCCGCCACGGTCACCGACCGCCAGGCGTGCCGGCGCGCCCAGTCGAGCAGCCGGCGGACCCGGGGTTCGGCCGACCGCACGTCCGCCGGGCAGCACACGTCACCGGCGTCGACCAGCAGGTCGCACTGCTCGGGCACCAGCCGGGTGAACCGCCACACCCGCTCCACGGCGGCGGTGGTGGCGTCCGGCCCGGCCCGGTCCTGGGCCACCCGCAGCCGCACCACCGCGCGGTGGGCGTACGCCCGGGCGGTCAGGCCGTGCGCGACCAGCCGCCGGTCGCTGTCCGCGAGCCCCACCACCGGCACCAGCGGTACGCCCCAGCGGACCGGTTCGGTCTCCGGCAGATCGGGCAGGGCGCCGACGTCGACGGCCGGCACCAGACCCTCCGGCAGCCGGCCGAGGACGTCCATCGAATTCGCGTCCGCAGTAGACACCTGGAGGATCGGGGCGAGCAGGGAAACGACGACGCCGTCGAGGTGGCTGAGCGCCTCCAGCTCACCCCGCCGGCAGGCGAGGACGGGGCGGTAGACCGGTTCCGCCGCCCGACCCCCGTGGGCGGGCTCCATACCTCAGCCTATGTCAGACATCGTCGATCGTCATCGGGTCGAGCCGGCCGCGGCGCGCGTACCGCCGGTCCGGGCCGTCGACGCGGTCCGCCCGGCGACGATCTCGACGCTCCACACCGGACGGGCGTGCCCCCGCTCCGCCTCGATCTCGATGACCGGGGGCCCGACGACGACGTCGAGGTCACGTTCGAGGGCTCGGCCGGCGAGTACGAGCTGAAGGTGCGCTGCGTGGGCAGGGAACCGGTGGCCGTCCCCGACGCCTGACCGCGACAACGGCCCTGACCTGCGGCGGAGCGGTGACAGTGTCCGTGATCGGACAACCGCCGACCTGGTTGCCGGAACGGTCACGACCTACGTTCGATGACAAAGGGTGCGATCGGCGATGATCCCGCCCCTGCCGCGACAACTGCCTCATCGCCGCCCTCCAGGCGGCCCGGGAGGGCACCGATGTCCAGTTCCAGGACCCGGCGTGGGCCGGCCCAGCCCGATCCGGGGGACGACGACGCCGCCCGTGCCGACGCGCAGGTCACCACCTGCGCCACCGTCGGCCTGCCGACGACGGCTCGGGTGCTCTTCGCGGTGGTGACCGCCGACGGCAACCTGGTCCGCGGGCTCGGCGTCGCGCAGGCGACCCGCCTCGCCCGGGGCAAGTACCAGGTCATCTTCGACCAGGACGTGACGGCCGCCGGGTACGTGGGAACGATCGGGCTCCCCGGCAGCGCGGGCGTCGCCCCGCCCGGTCAGGTGGCCGTGGCCGGCCGCACCGGCATCCCGAACGGCGTCTTCGTCTCCACCTTCGCCGGCGACGGCAGCGTCGCCGACCGGCCGTTCCACCTGACGGTGCTCTCCTGACCGCACCGTCGGTCCGCCGCCGTGAGCAAAAGAGCGCACGGCGCCGCTCGACCTGGGTCGAAGCGTCGCCGCGCTCGGGCCGTCTCCCACCACCGCAGCCGTACGGCGGTACGTCAGCGGGGACCTGGCTCGACCGGCCGCGCTGCACCGGTCGAGGTGTCGATCCCCGTCCTGGATGGAGCCAAACCTCGAAGAGGTGGCAAATTCCACCGTCTGCCAGGCCCGGCGTGACGCGGGGCCGGACCGGGTATGAGCCCGGCATGGAGCATTTCACGATCGCGACCGTCGCCGAGAAGAGCCCGGACTTCCGGCGGGTGCTGTGGACCGGAACGCACACCCAGTTGGTGATCATGACGATCCCGCCGGGCGGTGAGATCGGCGAGGAGGTCCACGAGGACATCGACCAGATCCTGACCTTCGTCAGCGGCACCGGCGAGGCCCGGGTCGCCGGGGAGAAGCGCGAGGTCGTCCAGGGCGACCTGGTGGTGGTGCCGGCCGGCACGAAGCACAACTTCGTCAACACCGGGCCGAACCCGCTGGTCCTCTACACCGTCTACGGCCCGCCGGAGCACGCCGACCAGGCGGTGCACCGCACCAAGGAGGAGGCGGACGCGGCGGAGGCCGCCGGCGAGGACGAGCCGCCCACCTCCTGACCCGGTGCCGGCGGCACCGACCGGGCCGGCGAACCGGTCCGGCCACGGTCGTGCCGGCGACCCCGGTCTGAGGCGGGCCGATCCGGGTACCCGCAGCGGGTGGACGAGCCGGCGATCTCCGACTACGGCTTCCTGTCCGACTGCCGCTCCGGTGTGCTGGTCGGCCGGGACGGCTCGATCGACTGGTGGTGCCCGGACCGGTTCGACGCCCCCTCGGTGTTCGGCCGGATCCTGGGCCCCAAGGCCGGGCACTGGCTCCTGGCCCCCGTCGCCGCCGGCCGGCCCGGGCACCGGGTGGAGCGCTCCTACCAGCCGGACACCCTGGTGCTGCGTACCGTGCACCACACGCCGGAGGGCAGCGTGGCGGTGACCGACGCGCTGGCCGCCGAACTTGGCGCCCGGGGGCACGAGCTGGGCAGGAACTCGCCGGCGGTGCTGCTGCGGGTGGTCGAGGGGCTCAGCGGCCGGGTGCCGATGGAGCTGGACTTCTGCCCCCGGCCGGATTACGGGCTGCTGCTTCCGTACCTGCACGACCAGCCGGACGGCGGGGTGCTGGCGGCGTGCGGCTCGGTGACGCTGACGCTGCACGGCCAGGGCCTGCCGCTGCGCGCCGGGCAGGACCGGGTCCGGCACGAGTTCGCGGTCTCCGCCGGCGACGTCATCGGCTTCGACCTGGCCTACGGGCCCGCGTACGGTGACCCGCCGGCCCGGCTGGACCCGGTCGTCGCGCTCGCCGAGACCGTGCAGGCGTGGGAGGCGTACCGGGAGTCGCACCACTACCCCGGCGAGTACGCCGACCTGGTCCGGCACAGCGCCACCGTGCTGACCGGGCTCACGTACAGCCGCAGCGGCGCGGTGGCCGCGGCGCTCACCACGTCGCTCCCGGAGGAGCTCGGCGGCGATCGCAACTACGACTACCGCCTCTCCTGGCTGCGCGACTTCGCGATGACCCTGCGCGCCTTCTGGGTGGCCGCCTGCCCGTACGAGACGTCCCGCCTCTTCGCCTGGGTGGCCCGCTCGATCGGCCAGGTCGGTGAGATGCCGGTGCCGGTGATGTTCGGCCTGGCGGGGGAGCGGGACCTCTCCGAGCACGAACTCACCCACCTGCCCGGCTACGCCGGCAGCCGGCCGGTGAGCGTCGGCAACGACGCCTGGCGGCAACGCCAGCTCGACGTCCCGGGCGAGGTGATCCTGGCGACCTGGCAGCTGCGCGACTACCTCGGCACCAGCTTCGAGAAGGAGCTGCGCGAGATGGTGCTCGGGCTGGCCGAGCAGGTGGCCGCCACCTGGCACCTGCCCGACCGGGGGATGTGGGAGGCCCGGGAGGACGCGCGGCACTACCTGTCGTCGAAGGTGCTCTGCTGGGCGGCGATGGACAAGGCGGTGGCGTTGGCGCCCCGGCTCGGCGAGCGCGCCGACCCGCGGCGGTGGGCCGCGGTCCGGGACGAGATCCGGGCCACCGTGCTGCGCGAGGGCTGGAACGACCAGGTCGGCGCTTACACCGCCTTCTTCGGCTCGCCCGAGCTGGGTGCCTCGGCGCTCTACCTGCCAGTGGTGCGCTTCCTGCCGGCGACCGACCCGCGGATGCGCGCCACCATCGAGGCGGTCGAGCGGGAACTCGGCACCCCCGACGGGCTGGTCCGGCGCTGGGCCAGCGAGCCGGCGGGTTTCCTGCTCTGCTCGTTCTGGCTGGTGGAGTGCCTGGCGATGGCCGGTGCGCGGGACCGCGCCCGGCGGCTGTTCGAGCGGGTGGTCAAGCACGCCAACGACGTGGGCCTGCTCAGCGAGCAGATCGACCTGCGCGACGGCGCGCAGCTGGGCAACATCCCGCAGGCGCTCTCGCACATCGGCCTGATCAACGCGGCCTGGCGGCTCACCGAGCCGACCGGCGAGTGACGCCGGGCCGGAGATCCTGCAACAGACCTGCAAGCGCAATCCATTGACGCTCGTATGTGACCGGTCCTAGCCTTTCGAGTACGGGAAGTCCTTTAAGGCAGCTTTTGATCCCGTTCGTCCCCTCCGGAGTCCGGGCCTCCGGCGGGACCCGTCGATCCCCAGGCCGCAGCACCGTGCGCCGGCTCCCCCTGCGCCGTGCCACCGGGTGGGGCACCACCACCTGCACCCAGGAGGACACCCGTGCGATCCAGACACCGCACCGCCGGCGCGCTGCTGCTCGCCGTGGGCGCCGCGGCGACCGTGGTCGCCCTCGCCGCCGGCATGACCACCTCGGCTTTCGCAGCCACCGTCTTCACCGACACCTTCAGCGACGGCGACACCGCCAGCTGGTCCAAGTCCGGCGGTAGCTGGGCGGTGACCGACGGCGCCGTGAACCAGTCCAACGCGGGCAGCGAACCGGCCCGCCTCTTCGCCGGCCAGACCGGCTGGACCGACTACCAGGTGCAGGCCCGGGTGCGGCCGGGCGGCTTCGGCTCGTCCAGCGCGGCTGGCCGCCCGGCCCGGCGGATCAGGACAGCACCGGCACCCCGGCCACGTCCACCGTCTCCGGGTACTTCAGGCCGGTGCCGGTGTTGAGCACCACCACCCGTTCGCCGGCCCGGATCCACCCGCCCGCCCGCAGCTGTCGGGCGGCGGTGAGGCAGGCGGCCCCCTCCGGGCAGAGCAGCAGTCCCTCCCGGGCGGCGAAGTCGCGCAGGTCGGCCAGGATCTCGGCGTCCTCGACCGCCACCGCGGTGCCACCGCTGGCCCGCAGCGCGGCCAGGATCAGTTCGTCGCCGAGCGGCGCCGGCACGGTGATGCCGAACGCCACGGTGTGCGCGTCCGTCCAGGGTCGGGCGCGGTCCTCACCGGCGGCGAACGCCCGGACGATCGGGGCGCACCCGGTCGACTGGACGGCCACCAGCCGGGGCGGCCGGTCGCCGATCCAGCCCAGCTCACGCAGCTCCTGCAGCGCCTTGTGGATGCCGATCAGCCCCACCCCGCCGCCGGTCGGGTAGATGATCACGTCGGGCACCTGCCAGCCGAGCTGCTCGACGATCTCGTACCCCATGGTCTTCTTGCCCTCGAGCCGGTACGGCTCGCGCAGCGTGCCCGCGTCGAAGACCGCGCCCGCCGAGCCGGCCACCAGCTCGGCGACCAGCCGGCCGGCGTCGCCGATCAGCCCGTCGACCAGGCGCAGGTCGGCGCCGGCCGCCACGCACTCCCGCCGGCAGATGCCCGGGGCGTCCACCGGCATGACCACCGTCGCGCCCAGCCCGGCCCGGGCGGCGTAGGTCGCCCAGGCGGCGCCCGCGTTGCCGTTGGTCGGCATCGCGATCCGTTCCACGCCCAACTCCCGGGCCCGGCTCACGCCGACCGCCGCGCCGCGCGCCTTGAACGACCCGGTCGGGGTCAGCCCCTCGTCCTTGACCAGCAGCTCGGGAATGCCGATCTCCGCACCGTACGCCGGGGCGCGCAGCAGCGGCGTCCAGCCCTCGCCCAGCGTGGTCACGTGCCGCGGGTCGGCCACCGGCAGCAGCTCCCGGTAGCGCCACAGGTCGGCCGGGCGCAGCCCGAACCGTTCCGGGGTGACCACCTCGGCCACCGCGGCCAGGTCGTAGCGGGCCAGCAGCGGGGACCCGCAGTCACAGAGGTTGCGCGGCTCGTCGGCGTCGTGTTCCCGGCCGCAGCGTGGGCACTCCAGGTGGGTCAGGTACACGTCGCTCCTCGCCGTCTCAGCCGGTGTCGATGCTCAGCCAGCGCCGGCTGCGTCGGCCCGGCTCGTAGACCGAGTCGAGTCGCTTGGCCACCACCCCGGGCAGCCCCTGCTCGCGCGCGGTCCGCAGGGCCTCGGCGCCGGTGCCGGGAAACCAGGGCGGAGTCTGCCAGTGCGGTCCGGTCAGCGCCAGACCGTCGAGCAGCTCCCGGCGCTGCGCGTACGGCAGCTCGACGCTGGTCACCCCCTCCAGCCAGAGCAGGTCGAAGATCAGGTACTGGGCGTCCGTGGTGGCCCGGCCGCCGCGCGCCGGCCGCACCCGGCCGGCGCGGTCGATCCGCACCAGCACCCCGTCCAGCACGGCCTCGGTGGGGGCCAGCCCCTCGGCCATGTCCCGCAGCCATGGGTACGACCCGGTGATCTCCTCGTCGGTCTCGGCCAGCAGCCGCAGCCGCCCGCCGGAGACGTACGCGACCGCGCGCACCCCGTCCCAGCGCAGCTCGTAGCCCCAGTGGCGCTCGTCCCGGGGCAGCTTCCCGCCGGGGCTCGGATGCATCGGGCGGACCAGTTCGGGCATGCCGGTCCAGCCCTCCGGGGCCGGGTCGGTGCGCCGGACCATCCAGTCGCGGCCCTCCTTGCCGCCGGTGGCGAACAGGACGTACCGGCCGCTGGTCCGCTCGCCGTCGAGCACGACGATCACCTCGTCGTCGCGCCACTTCTCCGCGCGGTAGGTGCCCCGGTCGTGGATGGTCATCCGGCCGCCGCCGTACTCGCCGGCCGGGATCTCACCGTGGAAGGTGAGGTATTCCATCGGGTGGTCCTCGGTGTGCACGGCGAGGTGGTTGCGGCCGGGCTCGCGGGGCAGGCCGCGCGGCACCGCCCAGGAGGCGAGCACGCCCTCGTGTTCGAGCCGCAGGTCCCAGTGCAGGCTCCGGGCGTGGTGCTGCTGGATGACGAACCGGGCGGTGCCGTCCGCCGGCTTTCTCCGGCGGGGGGCGCGCCGCGGCACCGGCTCCGGGGTGCGTGCCGCGTCCCGCTTGCGCCGGTACTCCTCCAGCCGGTCGGCCACACCCGCATTCTCCGGCAATCCGGCCCGGGACGCCGGGTGCCGGCACCGACCCGCCGCCGACGACCCGGATGCCCGGTTTCCGGGCATGTCGGGGGCGATCAGGGGTAGAACCGTCGGCATGGACTTGGACCAGCCCACCGTTCTGCTGCCCGGCGAGGTGCGGATGCCGCTGCTCGGCTTCGGCACCTGGCAGGCCACCGGCAAGGCCGGCTACGACGCTGTGCTGGCCGCGCTGGACGCCGGCTACCGGCACGTCGACACCGCCACCATGTACGGCAACGAGGAGGAGGTCGGCCGGGCGGTGCAGGAGAGCGGGCTACGCCGCGAGGACGTCTTCCTCACCACGAAGCTCCCGCCGGAGCGGGTGGGCCGGGAGCGGGAGACCATCGAGGCGAGCCTGCGCGCGCTCGGCACCGACCACGTCGACCTGTGGCTGGTGCACTGGCCGCCGTCGAACCCGGCGGACAGCATCCCGGTCTGGCGGGAGATGCTGGCCGCCCGGGACGAGGGGCTGGCCCGGGCGGTGGGGGTGAGCAACTACAGCACCGCGCAGATCGACGAGCTGATCCAGGCCACCGAGGAGAACCCGGCGGTCAACCAGATCCCGTGGAGTCCCGCCCTGTACGACCGCCACTGGCACATCGAGCACCGGGACCGGGGTGTGGTGCTGGAGGGCTACAGCCCGTTCAAGCGGAGCGACCTGTCCGATCCGGTGCTCACCCGGATCGCCGGCGCGCACGGCGTCTCGCCGGCCCAGGTGGTGCTCCGCTGGCACATCGACCACGAGATCGTGGTGATCCCGAAGTCGGTGACGCCGGAGCGGATCCGGGCCAACGCGGACGTCTTCCAGTTCGCGCTGACCGCCGAGGAGATACGCGACATCGACGCGCTGGGCAGCCGCTGAGCCGCCGGCCGGGCGTACCCGGCCGGCGTGGGCCCGGACGGCGGTGAGGGCCGCCCGTCGGCGTCCGCTTCTTGCCAATTTCCTTCAGCCGAAGCTACGGCGATGAAGGGTATCGACATAGACGCTCGTGACGATATACCGTGCGCGTCACGACGATCGTCGATCCGTCGTACCCCTCCGCCCCGCTGAAGGAGCGCCATGGCCACCTCCCGAACCGTCCGTCTGCGGCGTCGAGGTCTGCTCGGCATCCCGGCCCTGGTGGCCGGCGCGCTGACCGTCGTCGCCGTCCGCCCCGCCGCGGCGAGTGCCGCGCCGCTCGCCGCCCCGAAGCCCGAGTGCCTCGCCGACCTGCTCGGGGAGTCCTGATGGCCACCATTCCCTGGCTGGTGGACGTGCTGCGCTCGGCCGGCGTCCAGGTCGTCGTCGAGGGCGACTGGCTCAACCGGATGCGCCCCGGATCCTTCGACCCGATCGGCGTGCTCTGGCACCACACGGCGGCCACCTCCAGCGCCAGCAACCCGCACCCGGCGCTGAACATCTGCATCAACGGCCGGTCCGACCTGCCCGGCCCGCTCTGCCAGGCCCTGGTCGACTACCACGGCGTCTTCCACGTCATCTCCGCCGGCCGCTGCAACCACGCCGGCACGGCCCGGGCCAGCGGGCCCATCCCGGCCGGCGACGGCAACACCATGCTGATCGGCTGGGAGATCGACTACAACGGCGTCAGCCAGGAGATGACCGCGGCGCAGTACAACGCGTCCGTCGCCGCCACCGCCGCCGTGCTGCAGCGGCTCGGCAAGGACGCCAGCTACGCGCGAGGCCACCGGGAGACCAGCACCACCGGCAAGATCGACCCATCCTTCATCGACCTGAACGTGATGCGGTCCGACGTCGCGGCGAAGATGGCCGGCACCCCGACCTGGTCGTCGATCGTGGACAACGCCACCGCCGGCCGGTTCACCGCCAGCACCAACTGGGGTACGTCGTCGTACTCGGGGCAGCGCTACGGCGCCGACTACCGCTTCGCCGATCCGGTCCTGGCCAGCGACGCCGCCTGGTACAAGTTCAACGTGCCGGCGGCCGGCAGCTACCGGGTCGACGCCTGGTGGCCGGCGAACGCCGGATACAACTCCTCGACCCCGTACATCATCGCCACGTCGAGCGGGAACCAGACGGTCCACGTCGACCAGCGGGCCACCGGCGGGCAGTGGCGGACGCTGGGCACGTTCGCGCTGCCGGCCGGGGACGCCAACCGGGTCGCGGTGAGCCGGTGGAGTTCGGCCAGCGGCCTGATCATCGCCGACGCCGTCCGACTCACCCGGGTCTGAACCGGATGCGGGTGCGGCCCCACGCTCGCGCGGGGCCGCACCCGCCGTCGGTTCCTCAGCTACGCGAACAGGCGACGCCGTTGAGGTTGAAGCTGGTGGGCGAGGAGTACGCCCCGCTCAGCGTGCCCTGGTAGCCGAAGCTCGCCGTGCCGCCCGGCGTGATCGAGCCGTTCCAGCTCAGGTTCCGCGCGGTCACCGTCGACCCGCTCTGGCTCACCGTGGCGTTCCACGCGTTCGTCACCTGCTGCCCGGTGGGCAGGCTGTAGGTCAGCGTCCAGCCGTTGATCGCGTTCGACCCGGTGTTGGTGATCTGCACGTCGGCGGTGAACCCGTTGTTCCACGAGTTGGGCGTGTACTTCACCGAGCAACCCGAGCCGCCGGGCGGCGGGGTGGTCGGCGGAGGAGTGGTCGGCGGCGGGGTGGTCGGGTTGCCGCCGCCGTTGACGGCGGCCGAGAACGAGGTCACCGCCAGCCCGACGCCGCCCTGCCAGGGCTCGAAGCCGGCCTGGATGCTGGTCAGGTACCAGGAGTTGGTGATCGCGCCCCGGTTGCGGACGTCGTTGATGAAGTCGAGCACGCTGAAGGTCAGGCTGCTGATCGCCGACGGCGCCACGTACGAGATCACGTTGTTGGAGCCGTTGCTGCCCCGCCAGACCTCCCAGGTCCGGCCGGCGAGGGTGGCGCTGCCGACCGGCGAGCCGATGGGCTGGATGGAGCCCTGCCGGTTGAACCAGATCATGATCTCCATCTGGTTCACCCCGTCCCGCTTCGGCGTGGGGTCCAGCCAGATGTCGTACGAGGCGTTGTAGGTGGCGCCGCTGACGTACCGGTAGCTGATGCTGCTGGTGGCGCTGCTGATCTGGCTCACCTGGATCGGCAGGTTGGTGCCGGGGGAACAGTTCGTGTAGTGGCAGCCCAGGTAGACCGACGGGTACGCGGTGGGCGCACCGTTGGTGGGGTTGCTGCCGTTCTGCGTGGTGATCTCGAAGCCGCTGTCGGTGACGTTGATGCACTGCTGGGCGCTGGTGCCCCAGCGGTTGTTCTGCACCACGTACCGGCCCTGGATGGTGGTCGAGCCGTACTGCTCGCAGATCTGGGTGTCGGCGGAGGCGGTGCCGCCGAGGGCCACGGCGACGATCGAGCCGGCGGCGAGCAGGCCGGCCGCCGCGAGGGCCCGGAGTGGACGTTTCATGATGCTCCTTGGCATACGACGTCGAAGACGCCGGACATGTCGGACGAGGACCCGGACGGGAGCGCTCCCACGCTTCGTCGACACATTTACACCTCTGAAACTCTGGCGCAATGGTGCTGCGGTATTGGCGGAGAAGGTGAGGTTTGTCACGCTGACGCCGTGCGGTCGGTCGGCGATCCGCCGGCCGACCCGACCGCTTCGCCGAGGAGTGTCACGCGTGGACCGATTGACTCTGGTGCGAGTCGGTAGCGCCGAGTAGTGTCTTGCCTCCAACGCGTGCCGAACCCCTCCGGAGGCGTACACCACCATGGGTGGCTCTCCCCTGCGCATCCTCGTCGTCGGCGCGGGCATCGCCGGTCTGGCCGTGGCCCGGGCGCTGCGGATGGCGGGCTTCCGGCCCGACGTCACCGAGAAGCTTCCCCCGGGTGAACTCACCGACACCGGTCTCTACCTGCCGGGCAACGCCGCCCGGGCGCTGCGCCGGCTCGGCCTCGACGGCCCGGTCCGCCCGCTCGGCCAGGTCATCCACCGGCAGCGGTTCCTCGACGCCGCCGGAGCCCCGCTCTGCGAAGTCGACCTCGACGCGCTCTGGGCGGGCGTCGGCGAGTGCCGGGCACTGCCCCGGGGCGAACTGCACCGGGTGCTGCTCACCGGGGCCGGCGGCGCCGTCCGGCACGGCGCCGAGGTCCGCACCATCGACCTGCTGCCCGACGCGGTCGGCGTCACCTTCGTCGACGGCACCAGCACCGAGTACGACCTGGTGATCGGCGCGGACGGGCCGCGCTCCTCGATCCGTACCCTGGCCGCCCTCGGCGGCCCGCCGCGCCCCACCGGTCAGGTGGTCTACCGGGGCGTGGTCCGCGACGGCCCGCGGGTCGACGAGTGGACCGCGCTGCTCGGGCAGCGGGCCGGCTTCCTGGTGGTGCCGATCGGCGCCGGGCGGCTGCACTGCTACGCCGACGAGACCGGCACCCGGCCGCCGGCCGACCCGGTGGCGCGGCTGCGCGAACTCTTCGGCTCGTACGGCGGACCGGTGCCGGAGGTGCTGGACGCGCTGGAGCACGTGCACGTCGGCATCACCGACGAGGTCGAGCTGGGGCGCTGGTCCCGCGGCCGGGTGCTGCTGGTCGGCGACGCCGCGCACGCCACCGCGCCGACGCTGTCCCAGGGCGCCGCGATGGCGCTGGAGGACGCCGTGGTGCTCGCCGAGTCGCTGTGCGCCGCCGGCAGCGTCGAGGCCGCGCTGACCGCGTACGAGAGCCGCCGCCGCCCGCGTACCCGATGGGTGCGGGACCGGACCCGGGACCGCAACCGGACCCGGGACGTCCCCCCGGCGCTGCGCGACCCGCTGCTGCGCGGCCGCGGCGGCCGGATCTTCGGCGAGCACTACCGGCTGCTGCTCGGCCCGCTGTGACGGATCGACGGGCCGGGTAGGGGCGTCGGCCGGTGGCCGGGCGCCGGCTCGGGTTGGCGGAGGGTACCCGGCGACCCCACGCGGCGCTGCCACCTGCCGGGGACTATCCTCCTTGCGGATGACGGCTCGCAGACAACAACGCGTGCCGAGCGGGACAACCCAGAACCGGAGGCCACTCGTGACCACCGTCGCACCCAAGCCGGTCGTGACCCGGCCCTGGCCGGTCCGAGCGCCGGTCAGGGGTTCGGCCATCGCGCGGCTGCTGCGTACCACGGACGCGAAGCAGATCGGGATCATGTACATGGTCACCGCGTTCGCGTTTTTCATGATCGGTGGCCTGATGGCCCTGGTCATGCGGGCCGAGCTGGCCCGGCCCGGGCTGCAGTTCCTGTCGCCCGAGCAGTACAACCAGCTGTTCACCATGCACGGCACGATCATGCTGCTGTTCTTCGCGACGCCGATCGTGTTCGCCTTCGCCAACTACATCGTGCCGATCCAGATCGGCGCGCCGGACGTCTCGTTCCCGCGGCTGAACAGCTTCGCGTACTGGCTGTACCTCTTCGGCGGCACCATGGCCACCGCCGGCTTCATCACCCCGGGCGGCGCGGCCGACTTCGGCTGGTTCGCCTACGCCCCGCTGAGCGGCGTGGAGCACTCCCCGGGTGTCGGCGCCAACATGTGGATCATGGGTCTGGCCATCTCCGGTCTGGGCACCATCCTCGGCGCGGTCAACATGATCACCACGGTGCTCACCCTGCGCGCGCCCGGCATGACCATGTTCCGGATGCCGATCTTCACCTGGAACATCCTGGTCACCAGCCTCCTGGTGATCCTGGTCTTCCCGCTGCTGGCCGCCGCGCTCTTCGCGCTCGCCGCGGACCGCCTCATGGGCGCCCACGTCTACGACCCGGCGACCGGCGGGCCGATGCTCTGGCAGCACCTGTTCTGGTTCTTCGGCCACCCCGAGGTGTACATCGTCGCGCTGCCGTTCTTCGGCATCATCAGCGAGATCATCCCGGTCTTCTCCCGCAAGCCGATCTTCGGCTACAAGGGCCTGGTCGCCGCGACCCTCGCCATCGCCGCCCTGTCGATGAGCGTCTGGGCGCACCACATGTTCGCCACCGGCCAGGTGCTGCTGCCGTTCTTCAGCTTCCTGAGCTTCCTGATCGCCGTGCCCACCGGTATGAAGTTCTTCAACTGGATCGGCACCATGTGGCGCGGCCAGATCAGCTTCGAGTCGCCGATGCTCTGGTCGATCGGCTTCCTGGTGACGTTCCTCTTCGGCGGTCTCACCGGCGTGCTGCTGGCCAGCCCGCCGCTGGACTTCCACGTCTCCGACTCGTACTTCGTGGTGGCGCACTTCCACTACGTGCTCTTCGGCACGATCGTGTTCGCCGTCTTCGCCGGCATCTACTTCTGGTTCCCGAAGATGTTCGGCCGGATGCTCGACGAGCGCCTCGCCAAGGTGCACTTCTGGCTCACCATGATCGGCTTCCACACCACGTTCCTGGTGCAGCACTGGCTGGGCAACGAGGGCATGCCGCGGCGGTACGCCGACTACCTGCCCGGTGACGGCTTCACCACGCTGAACATGATCTCCACGGTCGGTGCGTTCATCACCGGTATCTCCACGCTGCCGTTCATCTACAACTGCTGGAAGTCGTACAAGGCCGGCCCGGTCGTCGAGGTCGACGACCCCTGGGGCCACGGCAACTCCCTGGAGTGGGCGACCAGCTCGCCGCCGCCGCTGCGCAACTTCGACCGGATGCCGCGGATCCGCTCCGAGCGGCCGGCGTTCGACCTGAAGTTCCCCGAGCTGGCCGCCGGCCAGACCCTGGCCGGCCCGCCCGAGGGCGGCGCCAAGCCGCTGACCAGCGAGTCGGACGGCGGCGCCAGCTACCGGGAGGACGTCGCCAGCGACGTCGACCGCAACTGACGCTCAGCTCCACGTACGACGGGCGCCGCTCCCCACTCGGGGACGGCGCCCGTCGCCGTTGACGCCTCCGACCACGCACCCCGGGCGGCCCGACCACCGGCCCTGGTCCTGGCCCGGCACCCGCCCTGGTCCTCGCCCGGCACCCGCCCTGGTCCTGGCCCGGCACCCGCCCTGGTCAGTCCGGGCCACCCCGTCCTCGGCGGCCCGGCCGTCGCCGTCGTGCGCCTCGGATGGGCCGGACTGGGTCAGGGCCGCGTGAGATCCACTCGGAGTGCGGCATGTCGGCTCTCACCGGCACGCGGGGACACCCCGACATGTCGCACGCCGAGTCGATCAGTGGCCGCCACCGAGGACGAGACGGGCCCCCGGGAGGTCAGCCGGCGGTGGCCGGGGCGAGTTCGGCTTCCGGGGCGTCCGGCGCGGGCACCGGCAGGGCCACCGTACGGCGGCGGCGCAGCTCGATCGGGAGCACGACCAGCGCCACCAGCACGCCGATCGCGCCGGTGACCGCGAAGCCCCACCACGGGGCCCGCGCGTCGATGACCGCGCCGGCCAGCGGGGCGCCGACCGCGATGCCGACGGTGACCGCCGAACCGTGCAGGCCCATCGCCTCGCCACGGACCGCCGCCGGCGCGAGCCGGCTCACCGCGTCCGAGGTGGCCGCGATGGTGGGCGCGCAGAGCAGGCCGGCCGGGATCAGGGCCAGGCCGAGCAGCCACCAGTGCGAGCCGCCCAGCCCGATCGGGATGGTGAACAGGCTGAGCGCGGCCATCAGCGCCAGCGGGGAGACGGAGCGGCTGGCCGCGCCGTACGCGAAGCCGCCGACCAGCGAGGCGACCGCCCACATGGACAGCACCGCCCCGGTCCAGCCGACCTCGCCGCTCTCCCGCAGCACCGCGATCACCGCCACGTCCGTGCCGCCCAGCACCAGCGTGCCGGCCGTGCTCACCGCGAGCACGGCGAGCAGCCGCGGGGTGAGCCACTCCCGCCGGGGAACGCGCACCCGCGGGCCGACGGCCTCGCTGGCGGCCCGGATCGGCGGGTTCTGCAGCCAGAGCCCGACACCGGCCGCGACGATCCCGGCGCCGACCAGGTAGAGGGTGGTGCGGGCGGAGATGGTGGCGACCGCCGCCGTGGCCAGGGCCGGGCCGACCATGAACGACAGCTCGACGGACATCGAGTCCAGGGCGTAGGCCGGCCGACGCCGCTCCGCCGGGACCAGCGCGGCGATGGACTGCCGGATCACCGAGAAGATCGGCAGGGCCAGCGCCCCGGCCACGAAGGCGGCCGGGAGCAGCAGCGGGTACGACAGCAGCGGTGCGGTGGACCAGAAGATCGCCTCGGCGACCCCGGTCAGCACCAGCACCGGCCGTAGGCCGCGGCGGTCCACCAGCCGGCCGAGCAGCGGGCCGCCGATCGCCGAGCCCACGGTGATCGCCGCGCCGACCAGGCCCGCCGCGCCGTAACCGCGCCCGAGGTCCTGCACGACGTAGAAGGTCAGCGTGATCCCGGTCGCGGTGAGCGGGACGCGCGCGAGCACCGCCACCAGCAGCAGCGACCGGAGACCGGGCAGGGCGAGTGCCTCCCGGTAAGGCTTCAGGTTCACGACGGTCCGTACCTCCGCCGGACATCCTCGACCGGGAGTACGACACTCGCCAACCGATTACCGCCTCATGCGGCCCTGATCACAGGCTTCCCGCGCAGGTTCACGCCGGCGCCGTCCAGGGACCGCAGCGCCACGTCGGTGGTGTCCGGGGCGACGCCGGCGGTCAGGTCCAGCAGCACGGTGGTGTGGAAGCCCTCCTCGGCGGCGTCCAGCGCGGTGGCCCGGACGCAGTGGTCGGTGGCGATCCCAACCAGTTCCACCGTGTCGACCCCGTGCCGGCGCAGCCAGTCGGCCAGGCACTCGCCGGAGTCGGTGTGCCCCTCGAAGCCCGAGTACGCGGCCGCGTGCTCGCCCTTGTGGAAGATCGCCTCGACCCGGTCGGTGGCCAGGTCGGGGTGGAACTCGGAGCCCGGGGTGCCCACCACGCAGTGCCGCGGCCACGAGTCCACGAAGTCCGGCGGATCGCCGAAGTGCGCGCCCGGGTCGATGTGGTAGTCCTTGGTCGCCACCACGTGGTCCCAGCGGCCCGGCTCGTCGGCGAGCAGCCGGGTGATGCCGGCCGCCACGCCGGCCCCGCCCCCGACCGCCAGCGACCCGCCCTCACAGAAGTCGTTCTGCACGTCGACGATGATCAGCGCCTTGCCCACCGGGTGCTCCTCTCTCGGTTCGGTCCGCGTACGACTTGCCGGTTCAGTTCGCGGGGACGACGGTGACCGGCACGGCCGGGTCGCCCGCGGAGAGCTTCAGCCCCTCCCAGGGGATGGAGATCAAACACTGCCGCAGGTGCTCCCGCGACTCGTCCAGGGTCGGCAGCTCGACCGGCTCGCCCCCGGTGAGCAACGGCCGTTGCAGCAGCCGGTCGTTGGGCTGCCGCTCCGGCTCGCCCTGCGGGACGATGACCTCCTCGGTGGCGGTGCCGGTCGGCTTGTGCCGGCGTACGGCCACCTTCCGGCCGCCGATGGTGGCCTTCTGCTCGGAGCGCTTCACCACCGCCCGCCCGTCGACCTCGACCAGCTTGTAGACCAGGCCGGCGGTCGGCGCGCCGGAGCCGGTCACCACCGAGGTGCCGGCTCCGTACATGTCGACCGGCTCGGCGGCGAGCGCGGCGATCGAGTACTCGTCCAGGTCGCCGGAGACGATGATCTTCGTTTCGGTGGCGCCGAGCGAGTCGAGCAGCTCGCGGGACTGCTGCGCGATCACGGCCAGGTCGCCGGAGTCGATCCGGACCGCCCGCAGCTCCGGCCCGGCCACCGCGATCGCGTTCCGGATGCCCTGGGTGATGTCGTACGTGTCGACCAGCAGCGTGGTGTCCTTGCCCAGGGTGGCGACCTGCGAGGCGAAGGCTGCCCGCTCGTCGTCGTGCAGCAGCGTGAACGCGTGCGCCGCGGTGCCCGCGGTCGGGATGCCGTACCGCTGGCCGGCGGCCAGGTTGGAGGTGAACCGGAAGCCGGCCAGGTACGCCGCGCGGGCCGCGGCGACGGCAGCCTCCTCGTGCGCCCGGCGGGAGCCCATCTCGATCAGGGTGCGGCCGCGGGCCGCGGTGACCATCCGGGCGGCCGCGGCCGCCACCGCGCAGTCGTGGTTGAGCACGGAGAGCACCAGCGTCTCCAGCACCACGCACTCGGCGAAGCCGCCGGAGACGGTGAGGATCGGCGAACCGGGGAAGAAGAGCTCGCCCTCGGCGTACCCGTGGACGTCGCCGGTGAAGCGGTAGTCGCGCAGCCAGGCGGCGGCCTGCTCGTCGACCACCCCGGTCCGGCGCAGGAAGTCGACCTCGTCGGCGTCGAAGCGGAAGTCGCGGATCAGCTCGACCAGCCGGCCGGTGCCGGCGACCACGCCGTAGCGGCGGCCGGTGGGCAGCCGCCGGGTGAACACCTCGAAGACGCAGCGGCGGTCGGCGGTGCCGTCGCGCAGCGCCGCGCTGATCATCGTCAGCTCGTAGTGGTCGGTCAGCAGCGCGGGGCGAAGGGTGCTCACCGCCCCAGCCTAGAGTTCACTCCGGTGCGCCGTCCTCGTGGCCCGGGATCGTCCGCAGCGCGGCGTGCAGTTCGGCGCGGCCGGTCACGCCGAGCTTGCTGTAGATCCGCTGGAGGTGGTTCTCCACCGTGCGCGCCGAGAGGAAGAGCCGTTCGGCGATCGCCCGGCTGCTCACCCCCGCCGCGGCCAGCCGGGCCACCTGCCACTCCCGCTCGGACAGCGACGGCATGCCGGCCTGCAGCGTCGGGGTGCGGATCAGATCGCAGCGGCCGAGCAGCGCGGCGAGCCGTTCCCTGGCGGCCGCCGCGGCCGGCGACCGTTGCTCGCGCAGCCGGCGCAGCGCGGCCGCGGTCGTCTCGGCGGCGTAGACGGTCAGGTCCAGCGCGGCGAATCCGTCGGCGACGGCCAGCAGTTCTTCGGCGGAGCCACCGGCGGCGGCCCGGGCGTGCCGGGCCAGCAGCGGCGGCAGCATCCCGTCCACCCGTTCGGAGAGTTCGGCCAGCCGCTGCGCGATGGTACGCCGGCTGCCGTCGGAGCAGGTCGGGCCGACCTGGGAGTCGGCCTGGTCGAGCCGGACCAGGTCGTGCAGCACGTGCACCTCGTGGCCGGCGAACCCGTCGGTGCGCAGCCGCTCGGCCAGCGAGGTCAGCTGCTTCACCGCGCCGGGCACGTCGCCGCCGGCGGCCAGCACCGCCCCCCGGGCCTGCTCCAGCCACGGGTAGAGCACCGCCATGCCGGGCGCGTGGGTGCGGTCGGCCTCGGCCATCGCCTCGGCCGCCTGCGCCGCGTCGCCCCGCAGCGCCGCCGCCTGGGCCCGCTCGGCCTGCGCCAACCCGGCGTATACCCGGCTGGTGGCCAGCACCGCGCAGGCGCCGAGGCTGGTCCGTAGCGCCTCGTCGCTGCGGCCGCGCAGCCGGGCCGCGTACGCCTGGAGGATGGCCAGGTAGCCGGTGCCGAGCCGGAAGTCGCCCGCGCCGGCCAGGTCGGCGAACTCGTCGGCCACGATCGCGTCGATGCCGGCCAGGTCGCCGGCGAGCGCCAGCCGGGTGCCGCGGGCCAGTTCCAGGGCGAGTTGCAGGTACGGCATGTCGGCCCGCCACCGGGCCGCCTCGGCCTGCACCTGGTTGATCGCGGTGGCGCTGCGGCGCAGTTGGCCCTGCGCGGCCTGGAGGTAGGCGATCGTGCTGCGGGCCAGTTCCCGCGCCGCGACGCTGGCCGCCGGCCGGTCCAGCACGGTCTGCCCGAGCCGCAGCGCGATGGCGGTGTCCAGCCGGTGCAGCCGCATGGTGCCCTCGAAGGCCAGCACCCGGGCCTGGTCGGCGGAGTCCTGCAGGGCCGCGCCGCGGGCCGAGATCTCCTCCACCGTGGACTCCCGGCTCAGCCCCCAGTAGCTGACCATGCCGCGCACGGTCAGCCAGCGGCTGAGTCGCCGGTCGCCCTCGATGTCGGCGGAGACCGCGTCGAGCACCTCGATCGCCTCGTCCGGCCGGTCGGCGAACATCAGGATGGTGGCCAGCAGCTCCGCGGCGTCGAATCCGCCGCCGGCGTCCAGCGCCGCGCGGGCCAGCCGGGTCGCCAGCGGTACGTCGTACCGGGCGAACGCCTGCCCGGCCGCGTCGAGGAGCATGGCCGGGTCCTGCGCGGTGCCCGAGTCGAGTCGCCACACGGCCACCCGGAGCAGGTCGTCGCGGCGGCGCTTGCCGACCTGCTCCAGCAGTTCGGCCAGCCGGGCCTGCAACCGGCGGGTCCGGCTGACCGGGCACTGCCGGCGCATCACCTCGCCGTAGAGCGGGTGGGCCAACCGGACGTTGAGCCGCCGGTCGTGCTGGACCATGGTGACCAGCCCGCGCTCCTCGGCGGTCTCCACGTCGGCCGGGTCGACGGCCTGGTTGAGCAGGTGCAGGCCGAGCGGCTCGCCGAACGCCACCAGCTCCACCACCGCCCGTACGCCGGGGGTGAGCTGGCCGATCCGGGTGTCGATCAGGTCGGTCAGGCTGGGCGCCAGCTCGAACCGGCCGGTCCACTTCCAGATCCCGTACGTGCGGGTCAGCTCCCCGCTGCCGGCGGCGGCGTGCACCAGCTCGCGCAGCAGCAGCGGGTTGCCGGCGGAGAGCCGGCCCAACCGGTCGGCGGAGGTGGCGTCGACCGGACCCTCCAGGATGGCGGCGAGCAGCCCGGCGGTGTCGGCCGGCGCCATCGGGCTCAGCTCGGCGTGGTCGACCAGGTCGTCGGTCCAGAGTGCCCGGATGGGCAGCGGGATCTGCTCGCCGTTGCGCAGCGTGCCGATCACGATCGCGTTCTCGGCCCGGGCGACCAGGTGCACCAGCGCGGCCGAGGGCGGGTCCAGCAGGTGGGCGTCGTCGATCGCGAGCACGATCCGGCGGCCGGCGGCCTGCTGTTGCAGCACGTCCACCGCCCAGCGCAGGATGCCGGCCGGGGAGAGGCCCTGCGGCTGTTCGGCCGGGAGCACCTGGACCAGCCCGCCGAACGGCAGCGCGGCCGTGGTGGCGCTGGCCGCGATGGACCAGATCGCGTACCCGTCGCGGGGGAGGGCGGCCACCCCCTCACGCAGCAGCCGGCTCTTGCCGATGCCCGCGCTGCCGCTGAAGAAGATCCCGCGTCCCTCCGTGCCGGTCACCGCCGACAACAGACGGTTGAGCTCATCTGTTCGGCCGACGAAACTCCACCGACTCATCCGGGCAGCATATCGACCGGATTCCGTCCGCGTGCACATCGTCACGCACCGAAGTTGAGTAATCTCGCGATTACTGCTGAGTATTCGAAGTGTTCGGGTGGGGGGTCAAAACGCCCGTACGCTTCCGGCATCCGGGGGTGCGAACCGGATGTTCTACGCGGCCGGCCGCAACCGGCCGCCTGCCTTGGAGGCCGCTTACCGATGAAGTCCGGCGCTCTTCCTGGGGTTGACGTGCCCGACGACACGGCCGGGCCAGCCGACCTGCCGCAATGTGGGCCGTTGCCCAGCCGCGTCGGGGTGACCGAGCCGGGTCCGCAGGAACCGCTGGCCGTGGTCGCGGCCGGGCCGGCCGGCGCCGGCCGGGCGGAGGTGCTCGCCGGCCTGCTGCGGGTGCATCCGGCGATGCTCGCCGTGCCCGCCGGCAGTTGGCTGGTGGTGCGGCACGCCCGGGTGTCGACCCGGGCGGCGTACGTGCCCGGCTACCGGCAGCCGCACGCCTACGGCGCCGACCCGCTGGCCGCCGGTCCGGCGCTGGCCCGGCCGCCGCGCCGGGTGGAGCTGAGCCTGCCGGATCCGCTGCTGCGGCACTTCAACGTGGTCGACACGCCCGACACCGGGGCCCTCCGCGCGGCGAGCGGCGCGCTGCTGCTCGACGCGGTCGGCCGCGCCGGCGCGCTGCTCTTCGTGATCGCCGCCGACCAGGCGTTCACCGCCGCGGAGCTCAACCTGCTCGCCGAGGTCGCCCGGGCCGAGGTCGAGATCTTCTTCGCGGTCACCCCGGGTGCCACCGGCTGGGCCCCGGTGCCCGACGGCGCGGCGACGACGGAGGACGCGGGGGCGTCCGTCCCGCCGGCCGGCACCGGGGCCGCCCCTCACGGTCCCGGCGCCGAGACGGTCGACCCGGTAGCGGTCACCGTCGCGGCGCACCGTGCGGCCCTGCTGTCCGCGGTGCCCGGGCTGGCGGACGCCCGCTGGTTCCCGGTCGGCGACGACGACGGCGCCGACCTGCGTCGGGCCCTGGTCGGCTGGGCCGCCGACGAGGGGCTGCGCCGGGCCAGCTCCGAACCGCCGGTGCTGCCCGGCGCGCACGGCCGGGTGCCGGTGCTCGCCGAGTCGGGCGACTGGTCCGAAGGGCTCGACCGGCGGGCCCGCTCGTGCGCCCGGCGGATCCGTCAGCACCTCGCGCTGGAGCTGGCGAACACCCACCTGCGGGTGGTGCAGGAGATCGTCTTCGGGGTCGGCTGCGCCGGCCTGCCGCAGCTGCTCGACCGCGAGATGGAAGCGCTCTCGCTGCTGGCCACCGCCCAGTGCGACCAGGCCGTGCGGGGCATCGTCGAGGAGTGCGCCGGGCTGGTCTTCGGCGCGCCGCTGCCCGAGGGGGTGCGCCGGCGGATCCTCGCCGCGGCGCGCTGGGGCCTCGCCGACCACCCCGCCGGGCAGGACCTCGACCGGGTGCTGCTGGTCACCAGCACGGCCGGGGTGGCCGGGCTGACCGGAGCGGCGGCGATCGACGCGCTCGCCGGCTATCCGGGAGCGCCCCGGACCGAGGTGCTGCCGCCGGTGGCGGTCGCCCTCTCCGGCGGCTGCTGGCAGCACTGGCGCAGCCCCGGCAACGACGACACCAACGCCGCCCGCGCGTGGGCCCAGCGGGCGCTGCGCGAGATCGAGCTGGAGTTGTCCCGGGAGGTCTCCCGGCGGTTCGAGGTGGTCCGCCTCTCGCTTTCGGCGGTGCTGGCCGATGCGGTCGACCACGGCATCCTGCTCGCCTGACGGCGTCCCCGCAGCCCCGGCCGGCCGCCCCGCCGGGTGCGCCGCCGCCCGCGCCCGACCAGCGGTGGGGGCGGCGGCGCACGGCGATCCGCGGCGGGCCGGCGTTCCGGTTCCTCGGTTCGCCGAGAGCGGTGGCACGATGGGGGGCATGACGGCTCCGCAGGTTGCACCGGTCGAGACGCCGGACACCGAAGAGATGCCGGCTGCCGACCGGCCGTGGGTGACGATCGTGTGGGACGACCCGGTCAACCTGATGACGTACGTGACGTGGGTGTTTCAGAAGCTCTTCGGCTACAGCCGGGAGAAGGCCGAGCGGCTCATGCTCGACGTGCACCACAAGGGGCGGGCGGTGGTCTCCAGCGGCGCCCGCGAGCGGATGGAGCACGACGCGTCGCAGCTGCACGCGTACGGGCTCTGGGCGACGGTGGACCGCTCGTGAGCGCGAGGAGTGAGCCGGGTCTGCGAGCCCCGCAGTCGCGAACAGGGATGGTGCCGTGAGCATGTTCCGCCGCCAGGGCGGCCGCTATGTCGCCACCTTCGCCGCCGACGAGGTCCGGGTGCTCCGCAAGGTGGCCTCCGAGGTGGTCGGCCTGCTCACCGACGGATTCGACCACTCCGACCCGGTGGTCTGCCGGCTCTTCCCCGAGGTCTACCCGGACGACCCGGGCGGCACCGCCGAGTTCCGCCGGTACACCGAGGGCGACCTGAAGACCGCCAAGATCGACCAGGCCGGGGCGATCCTGGCCGCGCTGCCCGGCGAGGCCGGCGGCGAGGTCCGGCTCGACGCCGAGGCGGCCGAGGCGTGGCTGCGCGCGCTCAACGACGCTCGGCTGGCGATGGGCGTACGGCTGGAGATCAAGGACGGCACCGACCTCGGCGAGGAGCTCGACGACGCGGTCGCCGAGGACCCGACCTCCAGCCGGGTGTTCCAACTGTCGGTCTACGCCTACCTCGGATATCTCCAGGAGTCGCTGCTCAACGCCTTGATCGACTAGGCGTGACCGGCACCACCTTAAGCTGCCGCCCGGCAGGAGTTAGGCTGGGACGCGTGCTGAGCATCGACCGGTCGATCGTCGACGCGATCGTCGCCCACGCTCGTCGGGACCACCCCGACGAGGCGTGCGGCGTGGTCGCCGGTCCCGCCGGCAGCGACACCCCCACCCGGCACATCCCGATGGACAATGCCGCCCGCTCGATGACGTTCTACGAGTTCGACTCGATGGAGCAGTTGCGGGTGTGGCGGGAGATGGACGACCGGGACGAGGAACCCGTCGTCATCTACCACTCGCACACCGCCACGGAGGCCTACCCGTCCCGGACGGACGTCTCCTTCGCCGGTGAGCCGGGCGCGCACTACCTGCTCGTCTCCACCCGGGAGCCCGACACCGAGGAGATCCGCTCGTTCCGGATCGTCGACGGCGTGGTGACCGAGGAACCGGTGCGCATCCTCGACGCGGGGGTGGACCCGCACGCCGTGCAGTCCTACATGTTCGGGCAGAGCCCGGCGACGGTCGACTACGAGTGTTCCGGCCGCTGATCCCGGCGCCGTAACACCTGTCCCACGTCCCGTCACCGTCCGGCACACCCGAAAGAGGAGCACGACAATCATGGCCATCGAGGTTCGCATCCCCACCATCCTGCGCAGCTACACCGGCGGCGCCAAGGTCGTCGAGGGCACCGGCGACACCCTGGGCGACCTGCTCGCCGACCTGGACTCCCGGCACGCCGGGCTGCGCGGCCGGCTGGTCACCGAGGCCGGCGCGCTGCACCGCTTCGTCAACGTCTACGTCAACGACGAGGACGTCCGGTTCCTCGGCGCGCTCGACGCCAAGCTCTCCGACGGAGACAGCGTCACCATCCTGCCGGCCGTGGCCGGTGGCGCGTTCGGCTTCGCGGCCGCCGCCGCGATCGCCCAGCACGCGCTCGCCACCCGGGCCGGCGGCCGCATCCCGACCGCCCGCTGAGGCGGCCGCCGTGGCGCGGTACGACAGCCTGCTCGACGCCTGTGGCGGCACGCCCCTGGTCGGGTTGCCTCGGCTCTCGCCGACGGTGCCCGACGGGGCGCCGCCGGTACGTCTCTGGGCCAAGCTGGAGGACCGGAACCCGACCGGGAGCATCAAGGACCGGGCGGCCCTGTTCATGGTCCGCGCGGCGGAGGAGGCCGGCCGGCTCCGGCCTGGCGACACCATCCTCGAACCGACCAGCGGCAACACCGGCATCTCGCTGGCCATGGTGGCGAAGCTGCGCGGCTACCGGCTGGTCTGCGTGATGCCGGAGAACGTCTCGACCGAGCGGGTGCAACTGCTCCGGATGTACGGCGCTGAGATCATCTTCTCGCCGGCAGCCGGCGGCTCCAACCAGGCGGTCGCCACCGCGAAGCAGATCGCCGTCGAGCACCCCGACTGGGTGATGCTCTACCAGTACGGCAACGACGCGAACGCCCGGGCACACTACGAGACGACCGGGCCGGAGCTGCTGCACGACCTGCCCACCATCACCCATTTCGTGGCCGGCCTGGGCACCACCGGCACGCTCATGGGCACCGGGCGCTACCTGCGGGAGAAGGTCGACGGCATCCAGGTGGTCGCCGCCGAGCCGCGCTACGGCGAGCTGGTCTACGGCCTGCGCAACATCGACGAGGGCTACGTGCCGGAGCTGTACGACGCGACGGTGCTGTCCCGCCGCTTCTCGGTGGGCACCCGGGACGCGGTGCTGCGCACCCGGCAACTGGTGGAGGTGGAGGGCATCTTCGCCGGGTTCTCCACCGGTGCCATTTTGCACGCCGCCCTGGCGGTGGCGCACGAGGCGGTCCGCGACGGCCGGCGAGCGGACGTGGCGTTCGTGGTCGCCGACGGCGGCTGGAAGTACCTCTCCACCGGCGCCTACGGCGGCACGCTGGCCGACGCCGAGGACGCCCTGGAGGGGCAGCTCTGGGCCTGATCCGGGCGGGTTGGACGGCGGGGTCATCGGCGGGACGCCGGTGGCCCCGGCCGTGTCCCGGCCCGCCCGCGGAGCGGGTGTCACGTTGGTGACAACTTCCAGCGGATCATTCTTGCCCGTGGGCGCGCCAGCGTAGGCTGCGCAGCGTGGCGTACGCGTCGGTAGAGATCATCGGCGGAGCGCGGGCCGGCGCGGGCACTACGCAGCGTGACGGTGAGACAACCTCATGCGACTGACGGTGCTGGGCTGCGCCGGCAGCTTCCCCGGGCCCGAGTCCCCCTGCTCCGCGTACCTGGTCGAGGCCGAGGGCTTCCGGCTCCTGGTCGACTTCGGGTCGGGGTCGCTCTCCACCCTTCAGCGCTACGCCGGGCTGAAGACCCCGGACGCCATCCTGCTGAGCCACCTGCACTGCGACCACATCCTCGACGCCGCGTCGTACGTGGTGGTCCGCCGGTACGCCCCGGACGGCCCGTACCCGCCGCTGCCGGTGTACGCGCCGGCCGGCGCGCCGGACCGGCTCTCCGCCGTCTACGGCCAGGACGACGGCACGGTCGAGGACGTCTACCAGTTCTACGCGCTGGAGCCGGGCACCTTCCCGATCGGCCCGTTCACCGTCACCGTCGACCGGGTCAACCACCCCGTCGAGACGTACGGCGTGCGGCTGGAGCACGGCGGCCGGGCGCTCTGCTACTCGTCCGACACCGCGCCCTGCGACGCGCTGCTGCGGCTGGCCCAGGACGCCGACGTCTTCCTCTGCGAGGCCAGCTACCTCGACGGCGTGGACAACCCGCCGGACCTGCACCTGACCGGCCGGGAGGCCGGCGAGGCGGCGACCAAGGCGGGCGTGGGCCGGCTGCTGCTGACCCACCTGGTGGCCGCCTGGGGCAGTGAGGCGCACACCGTCGCCTCGGCCGCCGCCGCGTACGCGGGTCCGCTCGAGGTGGTCCGCCCCGGCGCCAGCTACGACATCTGAGCGGGCACCGCGCGGCCCGGTCGGGACACCCCGGGACGGTTCGATCACCGCATTGCATAGGGTGCAGGCATGGCGCGACCTGACGGGCGGCGGCCCGACCAACTCCGACCGGTGACGCTGACCCGGGGCTGGAGCACCCACCCGGAAGGCTCGGTCCTGGTGGAGTTCGGCGACACCCGGGTGCTCTGCACCGCCAGCGTCACCGAGGGGGTGCCCCGCTGGCGCAAGGGCTCCGGGCTCGGCTGGGTCACCGCCGAGTACGCGATGCTGCCCCGGGCCACCAACACCCGCTCCGACCGGGAGAGCGTCAAGGGCCGCGTCGGTGGCCGTACCCACGAGATCTCCCGGCTGATCGGTCGCAGCCTGCGGGCCTCCATCGACCTCAAGGCGCTCGGCGAGAACTCGATCGTGCTCGACTGCGACGTGCTCCAGGCCGACGGCGGCACCCGGACCGCCGCGATCACCGGCGCGTACGTGGCCCTGCACGACGCGGTGACCTGGCTGGCCGAGCGCAAGGCGCTGGCCGGCAAGCCGGAGAAGGTGATGCACCGCTCGGTGGCCGCGATCAGCGTCGGCGTGATCTCCGGCGAGCCCCGGCTGGACCTCAACTACGCCGAGGACGTGGCCGCCGAGGTCGACATGAACGTGGTCTGCACCGGCACCGGCGAGTTCGTCGAGGTGCAGGGCACCGGGGAGGCGGGCGTGTTCGCCCGCGAGCAACTGGACGCCCTGCTCGACCTGGCCGTGGCGGGGTGCGTGGAACTGGCCGAGGCTCAGCGGAAGGCGCTGTCATGAACAAGGTCCTGCTCGCCACCCGTAACCGCAAGAAGCTCATCGAGCTGCAGCGGATCCTCGACGGCGCGCTCGGCGCGCACCGGATCGCGCTGCTCGGGCTGGACGACGTGGAGGAGTACCCGGAACTGCCGGAGACCGGCCTGACCTTCGCCGAGAACGCCCTGATCAAGGCGCGGGAGGGCTGCCGGCGTACCGGCCTGCCGACCGTCGCCGACGACTCCGGGCTGGCGGTCGACGCGCTCAACGGGATGCCCGGGGTGTTCAGCGCCCGCTGGGCCGGCCGGCACGGCGACGACCAGGCCAACCTCCAGCTGGTGCTGGACCAGATCGCCGACCTGCCGGACGAGCATCGCGGCGCGTCCTTCGTCTGCGCGGTGGCGCTGGTCCTGCCCGGCGGCAAGGAGCACCTGGTCGACGGCCGGCAGCCCGGCCGGCTGCTGCGGTCGCCGCGCGGCGACGGCGGCTTCGGCTACGACCCGATCTTCCTCGGCGACGGGCAGGACCGGACCAACGCCGAGCTGACGCCGGAGGAGAAGGACGCGGTCAGCCACCGCGGGAAGGCGCTGCGCGAGCTGGCCAAGCTCGCCGCCAAGGTGCTGCCGCCAACCACCTGACGGCGGTCGCTCAGCGGTGCCGTAGCGTGGTCAGGTCGCCCAGCTCCCGCACCGCGACCCGGTCCTCCACGGCCAGCACGGTGAGCATCCGCTCCACCTCGGCCAGGGTCGCGTACCGCCCGACCGACACGGCCGCCTCGGTGTCCAGTTTCTCCACCCAGAGGCCACCGGGCTGCCAGGTGGTCTGGACGCAGCCACCCGAGCGGCCGACGCAGGTGATGAAGTCGTAGCTCAGTGGGCGCATGGCCCGCACCAGGGCCAGCACCTCCGCCAGGTCCATCGGTACGTCCCGGTCGGAGCCGCCAGTGTGGTCGGCGGACACCTCGAGGAAGCCGACCGGGGCGGGAGCCGACCCGCCGCCCGGTGGCCGGCCGCGCAGCCGCCGGACCAACTCCATGCCGTCGTACCGGCCGACTGTCAACTCCGGCACGCCCGGGTCGGCGTACGCCCCGACCAGGGCGTCGCCCTCGCGCCGGACCGTCACGGACCGGCCTTCGCAGGTGAGGCGTACCTGGACGGCGGCGGGCAGCCAGGGCAGGTGCAGAGCGGTGAGGCGGCCCGCAGACGCCGGCCCGTCCCCGGCGGCGTGCACCCCGGACCACCCGCCGAGCAATTCCACATCGGTCTCGATGTCGTCGTCCACCATGGCCGGTACGGCGGCGAGCCGCCCCACCCGGCGGCGCCGCCACACCATCGGCACGTGGATGCGGCTACCCGTCTGGCCGTCCCACCGCACGGTGAGGCCCTCCGCCCGCAGTGCCGCCGCCACCTCCTCGCCGACGGCGGCCGACGGCGGCTGGCCGAACAGCCCGTACGCGATGTGCACACCCTCCCCGTCGACGCCGCGTTCGGCGTCCTGCCGGTGGTAGAAGGCGTAGCCGCGCGGGGCGATCGACCGCGGCACGTCCGCGCCGATCTCGCTGAGGCCGCAGTTCTGGCAGCAGGTGAAGTTCTCCCGGGCCACGATGCCGTCGGCGGTCAGCGCCCGGAAGGCGGCGGTCAGCCGGTCGCTGTCGGTCACCTCGGGCCAGCTCTCCTGCGCGGCGAGGTGTGCCCTCAGCTCCTCGCCCACTACCGGCCAGGTCAGCTCGGCGATCCGGGCCGGATCGGCCTCGTCCTGCAGGTACTCCACCGTCTCGGCGACGATGGCCACCGCCGGCAGCTCGGCCAGCGCTACCTGACGGCGGACGAAGGCTCGGATCTCGTCGTCGAGCGCGCGCCGCCCGACGTCCGGTGCGTGGGGGTCGGGGACGTCAGCCGTCGGCACGGCGTCATCGGTCACGGTGGCGAACCCTAGCAACGGCGACCGACAGCGCCCCACCGGCCGGGGCCGGTGGGGCGGACGTCGTCGGAGCGGCTCGTCGAGGCTGGGCGCGGTACCTGTCAGCCGAGCGGGCCGATCTGGCGTTCGATGGCGACGCGTAGGTCGGGCCCGGCCACCACGGATCGGGCGGCCTCCATCAGGGGGGCGAGGAAGACGTCCGGGCCCGGCTCGCCGGCGATCCCGCCGAGCGCCTCGACCGCCGCCCGGCCGGCCGGTGACGGGGCCAGCGGCGCGCGCAGCTGGAGTCCGCGTACCGCGGCCAGCAGCTCCACCGCGAGCACGCTGGTCAGGTTGTCCAGCACGGTGCGCAGCTTCTTGGTCGCCGCCCAGCCCATCGAGACGTGGTCCTCCTGCATCCCGCTGGTGGGCAGCGAGTCCACCGAGGCGGGCGCGGCCAGCCGGCGGTTCTCCGCGACGATGCCGGCCGCGGTGTACTGCGCGATCATCAGCCCGGAGTTGACCCCGGCGTCGGGGGAGAGGAACGCCGGCAGCTCCCGGGAGCGGGTGACGTCCAGCAGCCGGTCCACCCGCCGTTCGGCGATCGCGCCCACCTCGCTGGCGGCGATGGCCAGGAAGTCCGCGGCGAAGCCGAGCGGCGCGCCGTGGAAGTTGCCGGTCGACTCGACCCGGCCGTCCGGCAGCACCACCGGGTTGTCCACCACCGACACGAGCTCCCGCCCGGCCACCGTGCGGACGAACTCCAGGGTGTCCCGGGCCGCCCCGGCCACCTGCGGCGCGCACCGCATCGAGTACGCGTCCTGCACGGCGTGCGCCAGGTCGTCGCGGTGCGAGTCCATCACCCGGGAGTCCTGCAACAGCCGGTGGATGTTCGCCGCCGAGGCGGCCTGACCCGGGTGCGGCCGGATGCTGTGCAGCTCCGGCAGGAACGGCCGCTCCGAGCCGAGCATCGCTTCGATCGCCAGCGCGGCGGTCACGTCCGCCATGGCGAACAGGTGCGCGGCGTCGTGGATCGCCAGCAGCAGCATGCCGAGCATGCCGTCGGTGCCGTTGATCAGCGCCAGGCCCTCCTTGGCGGCCAACTCGACCGGCTTGAGCCCGGCCCGGCGCAGCGCGTCCGCTGCGTCGACCCGCTCGCCGGCCGGGCCGAGCACCCAGCCCTCGCCGAGCAGCACCAGCGCGCAGTGCGCCAGCGGCGCCAGGTCGCCCGAGGCGCCGAGCGAGCCGTGCTCCGGCACCCACGGGGTGATGTCGTGGTTGAGCAGGTCGACCAGGGCCTCGGCGACCAGCGGCCGGACCCCGGAGCGGCCCAGCGCGAGCGAGCGGACCCGCAGCAGCATCATCGCCCGGACCACCTCGCGCGGCATCGGCCCGCCCACCCCGGCGGCGTGCGAGCGGATCAGCGCGTGCTGCAGCTCGGCCCGCCGCTCCGGCGCGACGAAGGTGTTCGCGAGCGCCCCGAACCCGGTGGAGACCCCGTAAACCGGGCGGCCGGCGGCCTCGATGCCGTCCACGATCGCCCGGTTGGTGGCCATCGCCTCCATCGCGGCCGGGTCGAGGACCACCTTCGCGGCGCCGCGGGCCACCGCGAGCACGTCGGCGGCGGAGATTCCGGTGGACTGAATGGTCACGGTCATTGCAGCACTCCGTTGTGCAGAACCTGGCGGATCAGTGGCACACCGGGCCGGTAGGCCAGGTGCAGATGGGACGGGGCGTCCAGGACGACCAGGTCGGCCCGGGCCCCGGGACGCAGCACCCCGACGTCGTCGCGGCGCAGCGCCCGCGCGCCGCCGGCGGTCGCGGCCCAGACCGCCTCCGCCGGGGTCATCCGCATCTCGCGGACGGCGAGCGCCACGCAGAACGGCATCGAGGAGGTGTACGACGAGCCGGGGTTGCAGTCGGTGGCCAGCGCCACGGTGACCCCGGCGGCGAGCAGCCGGCGGGCGTCCGGATAGGGCGAGCGGGTCGAGAACTCGGCGCCGGGCAGCAGGGTGGCGACCGTGCTGGTGTGCGGCGCATCGCCGTCGCCGGGGTCGACCCGGGTCGAGGCGAGCGCGTCGACGTCGGCGTCGGTCAGGTGGGTGCAGTGGTCGACACTGGCCGCGCCCAGCTCCACGCCGAGCTGGACGCCCGGCCCGGGGCCGAGCTGGTTGGCGTGCACCCGCACGCCCAGCCCGGCGGCCTGCCCGCAGGTCAGGATGGCCCGGGTGTGGTCGGCGTCGAACGCGCCCCGCTCGCAGAAGACGTCGATCCAGCGGGCGTGCGGCGCCGCGGCGGCCAGCATCGGCCCGCACACCAGCCCGACGTAGTCGTCCGGCCGGGCGGCGTACTCGGCGGGCACCACGTGCGCACCGAGGAAGGTGGTCTCGTCGGTGACCTCGGCGGCGATCCGCAGCGAGCGGGCCTCGTCGGTGACGGTGAGGCCGTACCCGCTCTTGACCTCGATGGTGGTGGTGCCCTGCCGCAGCGCCTCGCCGCGCAGCCGGCGGGCGGTGCCGCGCAGCTCGCCGTCGGTGGCGGCCCGGGTGGCGGCCACCGTGGTGCGGATCCCGCCCCCGGTGTACGGCTGCCCGCTCATCCGGGCGGCGAACTCGGCGGCCCGGTCACCGGCGAAGACCAGGTGGGCGTGGCTGTCCACGAAGCCGGGCAGCACCGCCGCCCCGGCGACGTCGATCCGCCGGTCGGCGGCCGGCGCGTCCCGGGCCGGGCCGACCCAGACCACCTCGCCGGCCTCGACCAGCACCGCCGCCCGGCGGCGCAGCCCCAGCGGACCGCCCTCGCCGGTCCCGGGCACGTTGGTGACCAGCTCACCGATGTTGTCGACCAGCAGGCTGCTCACGGCGCCACCTCGGTTCGCGACTGCGGGGCTCGCAAGACCGGCTCACTCCTCGCGCTCACGGTGTCACCTCGGTTCGCGACTGCGGGGCTCGCAAGACCGGCTCACTCCTCGCGCTCACGGTGTCACCTCGGTTCGCGACTGCGGGGCTCGCAAGACCGGCTCACTCCTCGCGCTCACGGTGTCACCTCCGCCACGGCGCGGCTCAGCTCGGCCGGCACGTCGACGGTCAGGTGCCGCCCGTCGCGCACCACCGGGCGCCCGTCGACCAGCACGTGCGTGACGTCGGCCGCGCCGGCCGCGAAGAACACCCCGACCGGGGGTACGCCGGCGGTGCGGGCGCTGTCCAGCCGGACCGTCACCAGGTCGGCCCGGGCCCCGACGGCGATCCGCCCGGCGTCCGTCCAGCCGAGCGCGGCGTGCCCGTCCGCGGTCGCCGCCGTCACCAGCTCCGCGGCCGCGAAGTGCCCCCGCCGGCGGGTGCGCAGCCGCTCGTCCAGTTCCACCGCGCGGGCCTCCTCGAACAGGTCCACCACCGCGTGGCTGTCACTGCCCAGGCTCAGCGGCACCCCGGCATCGGCCATCCGCCGGGCCGGGCCGATGCCGTCGGCCAGGTCGCGTTCGGTGGTCGGGCAGAGGCAGACCCCGGTGCGGTGCTCCCCGAGCAGCCCCAGGTCGCCGCTGGTCAGGTGGGTGGCGTGCACAGCGGTGGTGGCCGGGCCGAGCACGCCGTGCTCGGCCAGCAGCCGGGTCGGGGTGCAGCCGTGCAGCGCCCGGCAGGCGTCGTTCTCGGCCGGCTGCTCCGACAGGTGCACGTGCAGCGGCGCGTCCCGCTCCCGCGCCCACCGGGCCACCGTGCTCAACTGCTCGGCCGGGACCGCCCGTACCGAGTGCACCGCGGCGCCGACCCGGGCGTGCCCGCCGGCCGGCGTGAACGCCGCCGCCCGCTCGCCCCAGCGCACCGCGTCGCCATCGCCGAAGCGCCGCTGCGGGCCGGTGAGCGGTCGGCCGTCGACGCCGGCGGTCAGGTAGCAGGTGTCCAGCAGGGTGATCCGCACGCCGGCCTGGGCGGCGGCCTCCACCAGCGCCGCGCCCATCGCGTTCGGGTCCCCGTACGGCACGCCGTCCGCGCCGTGGTGCAGGTAGTGGAACTCGCCCACGCAGGTGATCCCGGCCAGCGCCATCTCGGCGTACGCGGCACGGGCCAGCGCCAGGTAGGAGTCCGGGTCGAGCCGGGTGGCCACCGCGTACATCTGGTCGCGCCAGCTCCAGAAGTCGCCCCGGCCGCCCTGGGTGCGCCCGCGCAGCGCCCGGTGGAAGGCGTGCGAGTGCACGTTGGCCAGCCCGGGCAGGGTCAGGCCGGGCAGCCGGACGGCGTCGGCGTACACCTCGACCCCGGCGGTGACCCCGGCGCTGCCGGCGGTCAGCGGCATCACCGCGGTGATCCGCCCGTCGGTCGTCTCGATCAGCACGTCCGGGGTCGGTTCGGCGTGCTCGGGCAGCCAGGCGTACTCGGCCAGCCAGCGGCTCGCGGTCATCTCCGTCGCCCCCCTCGGAGCTGAATCGTGCGCGCCACCGCGCGGTCCGGGGTCGCCCAGGACCCCCGCCGGCCCGCCCGGATCGTCCGCGACAGCGGCCCCGCAGGGCCCAACGACCCCGGTCCGCCGGCGTGGCTCACGCGCATGCCAGCTCCTGGAGCACCCGGGCCAGCGCCCGCACCCCGGCGGCGCAGTCGGCGTCGGTGGCCCACTCCGACGGGGAGTGCGAGATCCCGGTCGGGTTGCGCACGAAGAGCATCGCGGTGGGCAGGTGGCCGGCGAGCACGCCCGCGTCGTGGCCGGCCCCGGTGGGCAGCACCGGCGCGTCGAGCAGCCGGGCGAGCCGGTCGGCCAGGCCGGCGTCGAAGGCGACCAGCGGGGTCGCGGACTCCTCGGCCAGCGTCAGCTCGGTGCCGTCCCGGCGGGCCCGCTCGACCGCCTTGCCGTGCACCGCGGCGACCAGGCCGGCGAGCGTCTCCGGTTCGGCCGCCCGGGCGTCCAGCCACCCCGTCACCCGGGACGGGATCGCGTTGGTGGCGTTCGGCTCCACGGTCACCCGGCCCATGGTGGCGTGCGCACCGCGCAGCCGGGCCTCCTTGTTCGCCGCGAGCACGGTGAACGCGTAGGTGAGCATCGGATCCCGGCGGTCGGTCATCCGGGTCGTACCCGCGTGGTTGCCCTCGCCGCGGAAGTCGAAGCGCCAGCGGCCGTGCGGCCAGATGGCGCTGGCCACCGCCACCGGCGCGCCGGTCTCGACCAGCGCCCGGCCCTGCTCCACGTGCAGCTCGACGAAGGCCGAGAAGCGGCCGAGCAGCTCGGGCCGGTCGCCGGCCGGCGGGGCGCCCAGCGCCTCGGCGAAGCTCACGCCGGCGGCGTCGCGCAGCGCGGCCACCCGGTCCAGCGACAGCGCCCCGGTGAGCAGCCGGGAGCCCAGGCAGGGCACGCCGAACCGGGCCCCCTCCTCCTCGACGAACGCGGCCACCACCAGCGGCCGGACCGGCGCCACGCCGGCCGCCCGCAGCACGTCCACCGCGAGGAACGCGCTGACGATGCCGAGCGGCCCGTCGTACGCCCCGCCGTGCGGCACCGAGTCGAAGTGGCTGCCGGTCAGCACCGCGTCGCCCGCCTCCGGGTCACCCCACCAGGCGAACAGGTTGCCGTTGCCGTCGTCGGTGACCGGCATGTCCCGGCGGTCGGCCTGGTCGCGGAACCAGGCGCGCAGGTGCAGTTCCGGCTCGGTCAACGCGTAGCGCAGGTAGCCGCCGGTGCGCCCGTCCCGGCCGACCGGCGCGATCTCGTTCCACAGCGCGCGAAACCGGCAGACCAGGTCGTCGGACACGCTCACCCCTCCGCCATCGGGACGCGCACTCCGGTGCGGGCGGCGACCTCGCGGGCGTCGTCGTAGCCCGCGTCGACGTGCCGGATGACGCCCATCGCCGGGTCGTTGGTGAGCACCCGCTCGATCTTCTGCCCGGCGAGCGCGGTGCCGTCGGCGACGCAGACCTGCCCGGCGTGGATGGACCGGCCGATGCCCACCCCGCCGCCGTGGTGGATGGACACCCAGGACGCCCCGCTGGCGGTGTTGACCAGCGCGTTGAGCAGCGGCCAGTCGGCGATCGCGTCGGAGCCGTCGGCCATCGCCTCGGTCTCCCGGTAGGGGCTGGCCACGCTGCCGCAGTCCAGGTGGTCCCGGCCGATCACCACCGGCGCGGAGAGCTCGCCGGAGGCGACCATCTCGTTGAACCGCACACCCGCCTTGTCCCGCTCGCCGTAGCCCAGCCAGCAGATCCGGGCCGGCAGGCCCTGGAACGCGACGCGCTCGCCGGCCATCCGGATCCATCGGGCGAGCGACTCGTTCTCCGGGAACAGGTCGAGGATGGCCCGGTCGGTGGCGGCGATGTCGGCCGGGTCGCCGGAGAGCGCCGCCCACCGGAACGGACCCTTGCCCTCGCAGAACAGCGGCCGGATGTACGCCGGCACGAAGCCGGGGAAGTCGAAGGCCCGCTCATAGCCGCCCAGCTTCGCCTCGCCGCGGATCGAGTTGCCGTAGTCGAAGACCTCGGCGCCGGCGTCGGCGAAGCCGACCATCGCCGCCACGTGCCGCGCCATCGACGCCCGGGCCCGGTCGGTGAACTCGGCCGGTTTCGCCGCCGCGTAGTCCCGGGCGTCGGCCAGCTCCACCCCCACCGGCAGGTACGACAGCGGGTCGTGCGCGCTGGTCTGGTCGGTGACGATGTCGATTTCGACCCCCTTGACCAGCAGCTCGGGGAAGACGACGGCGGCGTTGCCGACCACGCCGACGCTCAACGCCCGGCGCTCCCGCTTCGCGGCGAGCACCCGCGCCACCGCGTCGTCCAGGTCGTCGGCGATCTCGTCGAGGTAGCGGTCGTGCATCCGCCGCTCCAGCCGGCCGCGGTCCACGTCGACGATCAGGCAGGCGCCGCCGTTCATGGTGACGGCCAGCGGCTGGGCGCCACCCATCCCGCCGCAGCCGGCGGTGAGCGTCAGCGTGCCGCCCAGCGTCCCGCCGAACCGCTTGGCGGCTACCGCGGCGAACGTCTCGTAGGTGCCCTGGAGGATGCCCTGGGTGCCGATGTAGATCCACGAGCCGGCGGTCATCTGCCCGTACATGGTCAGGCCGAGCTGTTCGAGGCGGCGGAACTCCGGCCAGGTGGCCCAGTCGCCGACCAGGTTGGAGTTGGCCAGCAGCACCCGGGGCGCCCACTCGTGGGTGCGCATGACGCCCACCGGCCGGCCGGACTGCACCAGCATGGTCTCGTCGTCGCGCAGGTCGGTCAGCGTACGGACCAGCGCGTGGAACGACGGCCAGTCCCGGGCGGCCTTCCCGGTGCCGCCGTAGACCACCAGGTCGTCGGGGCGCTCGGCCACCTCGGGGTCGAGGTTGTTCATCAGCATCCGCAGCGCCGCCTCCTGCGGCCAGCCACGGGCGGTGCGCTCGGCGCCACGGGCGGCGCGGACAACCTGGGACATCTCGGTCTCCTCTCAGCCGAGGAACAACTGACGGCGGGCGGCGGACGCCTCGAACGCCTCCAGCCGGCGCTGGGTCTCGGCCGGTGCGGCGTCGCAGATCGCCTCGAGCAGCACCATGGCCAGCGTCATCGGGGCGGTGTGCAGGTCGAACACGAGGTGCGCGCCGACCGCCGCGGGCAGCACCACGTCGGCGTGCTCGGCGGCCGGGCTGACCGGCGAGTCGGTGATCGCCACCACGCGCAGGCCGGCGGCCCGGGCCTCGCGCAGCGCGTCCAGGGTCTCCCGGGGGTAGCGGGGGAGCACGAAGGCGAGCAGGGCGGACGCCCCGGCCTCGGCGGCCTGTTCCAGGCGGTCGGTGAGCAGGCTGCCGCCGTCGTCGAGCACCCGCACGTCCGGGTGCACCTTGGCGGCGAAGTACGCGAAGTACGCGGCCAGCGGTGCGGCGGCCCGCAGGCCGAGCACCGGCAGCGGACGGCTGGCGGCCAGCAGCCGGCCGCTCTCGGCGATCGGCTCCCGGTCGGCGAGCTGCCCGGCCAGCCGGTCCAGGTTGCCGATCTCGGCGCGTACCGCCTGCTGTAGTTCGTTGCCGGCGCCGTCCGGCCCGGCTGTGCTGGCGGCGGTCAGCTCGCGCAGCCGGCGGCGCAGCGCCGGGTAGCCGTCGTGGCCGAGTGCGACCGCGAACCGGGTGACCGACGGCTGGCTGACCCCGGCCAGCTCGGCCACCTCGGCCGCCGACAGGTAGGCCGCGGCCGGGGCGTGCTGCACCAGGCAGTGCGCGATCCGGCGCTGGGTGGGAGTGAGCCGGACCCCGTGGAACAGGTCCAGCACGGCGTCATTCACAGGCTGAGACTATGCATGAAATTATTCAGACACAAGGTGGCCCGCACGGGTGGGCGGCACCGCGACGTGCCCCGCCACGAGGAGCGGCGGACAGCTCACGCCCAGGGAGCGTGGTCAGGGTCGGGGCGGCCCCGCGTAGAGGAAGTCGATGACGGCCGGGCCGAAGTTCGCACTGAACGTGGGCGTGTGGCCACCGCCACGGATGTCCCACAGGACGACCCGGGTGGCGTCGCGGCAGCCGACGGAGTAGATCGTCACGCCGGTCTCCGCCCCGGGCAGCCGGGGTTCGAGATCCAGCGGCGGGGCGGAGGTGTCGGCCTGTGGTGAGCAGCCGTTGATGCGCCGCCAGGTGGCGAGCGTGGTGTCGACCGACGGGTACGGGTGGCCGCCGTTCATGCCGCCGTCGAACCTGATGGTCGGATCGGCGGTGCCGTGGATCTGCAGGACGCTGACCGCCCGCTGGGGTGTGCACAGTGACGTGTCGTTGTCGACGGCGCCGGCGAGCGAGACGATCGCGGTGATCCGCACCGAGCGTTCACAGGCCATCCGGTAGGCCATGAAGCCGCCGTTGGAGTGGCCGACCAGGTAGACCCGTGCGGGGTCGACCGAGTACGCCACCTCCACGGTGTCGAGGAGCCGTTCGAGGTACGCCACGTCGTCCCCCCCGCTGTCGTGGAAGTCACAGCAGGCCTCGGTCGCGTTCCAGAATCTCTTGCCGTCCCGGTCGACGGTGCCGTCCGGGATGGCGTAGAGAAAACCGCGGCGGTCGGACTCGGGGGTGAGGTCGAAGTACCGCTCCTGCTGGGTGGCGCTGGACCCGTAGCCGTGCAGCAGCACGACGAGGGGGAACTTCCTGGCGGGGTCGTACCCGGCCGGCACGTGCAGCTGGAACGGCCGGCCGTCCCGGTCGATGATCCCGGTGGTGCCCGGCGTCACCGGGTTGTGCCAAGCGGCCACCGGCCCGAGTGCGGCATCGCCATCGCCGGACGACCCGCAGCCTGCCAGGAGCGGAATTATGAATGCGGCAGCGAGCCAGCGTCTCAACCCCACGGGAAGCAATCTTGCCGTGCGGCCCCAACGTTGACCAAGCGGGCGGTTACCGGTCGGTGCCCGGTCGCTAGTATCCACTCCGTGACCGAAGAGGGTGGGTAATGCAGCCAGGCACTCCGTTCCAATTCCTCCAGATGCTGGGGTCGTGTCAAGTAGGCAAGGTCTGGTCCGCGGTCGACGCCCAGGGCCGGGCCGTGACGGTCGCCGTCCTGGACGCGGCCGTCGCCGCCGACCAGCGCTGGAGGGAGGCCTTCGCCTCCACCGCGAACGCCCTCAAGGGGCGGGACGGCCGCCCGAGCTTCCTGCACGCCGACTTCTCCGGCCCGGAGCCGTGGGTCACGTACGCGGCCGACAGCGGCACCAGAGCCGAGCAGATCTTCCTCGCCCTCGACCTGGAATACCACCCGACCTCGGCAGCGGTGACGGCGCAGCACAGCGGAACGCCCGCCGACGGCGGGCAGAACTCGACGGCCGCCGTCGAGCAGACTCCGGAGGACCCCCGGCCCACCTCGGGTGCGGAGTGGCCGGTGTCGACGCCGCCCTCTCCCGTATCGGTTCCGCCGTCGTCCGAGCCGGCCACCCCGTCGCAGTGGCAGACGTCGGAAACGACCAGCTATCCGGCACTGAGGCCGGTCGCGCCCACGCGCCGCCGGCGCACCGGCCTGTGGGTCGGCGTCGCGGTCGCGGTGGTCGTGGCGCTCGGCGCGGGTGTCGGCATCTTCGCCTGGCAGTCCGGCGACCGGACACCCGTGGCCGGGCCGAGCCTGTCCCCCAGCCCGACCGTACCCAGTAGCCCGGAGCCGGTCGCCTTCCCCACGGGCGTACCGCGCAGCCCCGGTGTCGAACCGCCGAAGCCGGGATCCTGGCCCGCTGAGCCGCAGTTCGCCGACACCGACCGGGTCAGGGAGGAGAGTCCGGCCGGCCTGGGCTTCACCTTCAAGGTGCCCGAGTCCTGGGCCTGCGACGCGCGCCAGCGCGGGCCCGGCTTCGCCAGGTATCTCTGCGGCATCTCGCGTCCCGGTGTCCCGGAGGTCGGCGGGGAGGTCATCGTCCGGAACTGCCCGAAGCCCTGTGGCGACGAGGTGCAGGCCGCGTACCGGAAGGCCGAGGAGGCGTGGGGCCTGCAATGGGTCCAGGCCGGGAACGTCACCTTCGCCGAGTCCCCGCAGATCAACGGGAAGGACCGATACGGACTGGTGGTGATCGGTTGGTGGCGGAGCACGCCCGAAGGCGTGATCGACCGCCAGGTCGTCATCCGCATGACAGCGACCGGGGCGCAGGTCAGTGAGGTGCGCAAGGTGGCCAACGGCATCCGGGCAACCCTGTCCTTGTAGTGTCCGCCGGCGGCCATCCCGCCGGCGGAAGGGGTGCGGTCACGGGGGCATCGCCCGAGGCCAGCGCTCTGTAACATGTGGTGCCCGCGTACGGTCGGCAGCGAGCTGAGCGCGTTGCGGTTCCGTCGTAGCCAAACTGGTATGGAAGGTCGGGTGGATCCCACAGTGCCGACGCGATCCGCGACGTGGCGTCCAACAGTCAGCGTCGTCATCCCCTCGGTCGGCAAGCCGGGACTTCGCCGAGCCGTCGAATCCGTGCTCGGGCAGACGCATCCGGTCACCGAGGTCCACGTGGTGCTCAACTCGGAGGCCGATGCGGACCTTCCTGACGATCCACGCGTTCGGCTGATGCGCTACCTCGAGCGCCGGAACGGTAACGCCGCCCGCATGGCCGGTGTCCGGAGGTGCGCCGGAGACCTGGTCGCGTTCCTGGACGACGACGACCTCTGGCATCCGACGAAGATCGAGCGCCAGGTCCGGGACATCGCCGAGGCCGGCCTCGCCGGGTCGTCGACCTGGATCTCGTCCACCAGGGTGGTGGTGGACTTCGAACACGGCTCCGAGACCTGGCCCCGTGCGCCCTACGACCCCAGCCACAGCCTGGAGAACAACCTGTTGCGGCGGCACCGGGTCCAACGCGGGCAGGCGTTCCTCCCGTCCTCCACGCTCCTCTTCCCGCGGTCGCTTCCGATGACCGTGCCCCTGGACGAAGAGCTGAGTCTGCACCAGGACCTGACCTGGCTGCTGCAACTGTCCCGGAACGTGCCCGGGCTGGTGGTCCGGCAGCTGGACGACGCGCTGACGAGGTACGACGCGATCGGCGACGGGGTCTCGCGCTCGATCTCGCTGGCCCGCGAGCTCGACTGGGCGCGCCAGTACCTCAGCTCGGCCACCCCGCGCGACCGGGGCGACTACTACCTGGGATCGGTCATGACGTACGCCCGCCGCCAGGGCACGATGCGGGGGATGGCGGGGGTCTTCTCGGAAGGACTACGGGTCGGGCGACCGGGCGCAGCCGCCGTGGGCTACGCGTGCGGGGCCATGGCCGCGGGACTCGTGAAGGCCGTGGCGGCCGGCGTGCGGCAGCCGCGGCGACGCCGCACGGAGCCCGACGAGGGCGCGGAAGTACGCCAGTGGGCCGGACCGTAACGGTAGGGACCGGTTCGTCGGCCTCAGCCATCGCTCGCACCGGATGGCCGGTAGCCCTGAGTGCGGCTGTCCTGGTGACCTGCCTCGCCCTGCTACCGAAGACCTTCGGCAAGGGCGACGTGCCGTGGCACGTCGGCATCGCCATCCCGGTCTTCGCGCCATCGACCTGGATGGTCGCACTCGTCGTCGCCTCCGTCGTGCTGCTGGCGACGACGTGGCGGCGGCTGCGCTGGGTGGCGGTCCTGGCCGCGGGGATCGGCGCCCTGGCCTTGTGTATCGGCATCGGCATGGTGACACGCGGCGGCGCCTCCACCCGGGAGCTGGTCGGAGCGGTGCAGTATCTGTCCGCGCCGCTCGCCTTCGCGGTGGGATGTCTGCTTGCCATGCACCGGTCCGCCGTCCCGGCGCTCAGACTGACCTCCGCCGGAGTCATCGCCGCCCAGTTCGGTTGCGCTGCTCTCCAGCGGCTCGGTGTACCGCTCAACCCCATGGGGACCGTGGAAGCGGCCCGCTTCCTCGGCGACCGGACCAACGGAACGCTGAACCACCCGGTCAACCTCGCGAAGGCCATCGTGCTGGTGCTGGCGCTCTACTACCTGACGACCGGGCCGGACAGCCGCCTCGGCCTCGGCCGGCTTCAGCTTCCCGCGATCGTCGGGCGGTACGGGGTGCCCGCCGCCGCGCTCGCGACGACCGCGTTGACCGGCAGCCGGACCGGACTGCTGGCGGTCCTGATGCTGATCGTGATGGGCGAGTTGATGCTGCGCAGGCGGGGCGCGGCGGAGGTCCGCACCGGCCGCGGGCGCCGGCAGACGGTCATCGGGCTCGTACTGCTCGGCATCGGCGTGCTGGCGGCGGCCCCCGTGTTCATCCTCCGGATGATCGCCGACCCGGCCGGCGGCGCGCGGGCACAGCTCCTGTCCAGCGCACTGCAGTTCCTGGCCAGCAAACCGTGGTGGGGCGTCGGCCCCAACAACTATGTGGAGGTCGTCGGCCGGATCGATCCGATCGTGGCGCAAGGGGTGCCGGTGCACAACGGCATCCTGCTCGCCGCTGTCGAACTGGGCATACCGGGCGCGGTCATCCTCTTCACGCCGGCTTCGGCGTTGGCCGTGCTGTGCGTGTGGAAGGGTGTCCTCCGGCCGACCCTCCTTCCGGCGTTCTGCCTCACCTTCACGGTGGCCTACTTCGGGATCGTGGCCACCACGTACGGCGTCGTGGCCGAGTCCATGCTGCCGCTGTGGTTCCTCGTCCTCGGGGTGGCGACCGTGTGGCTGGTGGAGGACCACCAGCACCAGGACCGACGCGGTGACCGGGGCGGCGATGCCCCGACGCCCGACGGCCACGCGAGCGCGAACCGGGGCGGCGGGGCCGCCGATGGTGAGCAGGAGATGGGACGCGGCCCGGCCGCCTCGGAAGATCCAGCGGGTCCGTCCCGGCGGCCGAACGTGCGCGGGGTGATGGGCGGAGCCTCGGCTCTGGCCGCCTCCCGCATCGCCGGCAGCGGGCTGCAGGCCGTCGCGATGGTTCTGCTGGCCCGGTACGTGGACCCGCAGGGCTTCGGCGCCTTCGGCGGGTACTTCGGCGCGGTGGCCTTCCTGGCCGTCGTCGCGGACGCGGGCGTCTCGACCGCCCTCCTACGGTGGCGGGCACTCGGGCACGACGCCGCCGTCAGCGCTGGCCTGCGCCTGAACGTCCTCACCACGATCGGTGGCCTGGTCGTCGCGGCGGCGATCGGCCTTGGCCTCACCGCCGGCACCATGGCGCCGTGGATCGCCGTGCTCCTCGCGGCCGGCTGGATGCTGGACAAGAACGTCGAGACGATGTTGTCGCTCGCGATCGCCGACGGCCGGATGGGGCACGCGGTCGTATCGATCCTGGGCCGGAAGGCCGTGCAGGTCGCAATCTTCGTGACCGCCGTCAACCTCGGCGGCGAACCCTTCGCCTCGCTCGCGTACGGCTTGCTGGTCGCGTCGGTGCTGGGGCAGGTCCACGTGCGTCTGGTGGTCCGGGTCTCCGGCTCGGCCGCCGGCGCCGACGTGTGGCGGGCGGTGCTGGACTCGCGGGCGTACCTGGTCAGCAACGTTTCCGCGCAGGCGCGGGTCCTGGACGCGACGGTCGTCTCGCTCGTCGTGCCGGGTGCCGGCGCGGGACTGTACGCCGCCGCGTCCCGCATCTTCTCACCGTTCGTTTCGATCCCGTCCGCGCTCAGCGCCGTGCTGGTGCCGCACTCGGCGACCGCTCGGGCGGGCGACGCACGGCGGCTCTTCTGGCGGATGAACCTCGCCGTGGTGCTGCTGGTCGGCGCGATCAGCGCCGTCGGGATGGCCGCCGCGCCGTGGCTGGCGGAGCTGTTGTTCGGCGAGGTCTATGCGAAGGCCGGTGTGGTCATCGCGGTGATGCTCGCAGGCGTGCCCTCGTTCTGCGCGAGTTCGCCCTGCGGCGCCGTGCTGCAGGGCGTGGGCCGGGGGGCGCTGGTGGCGAAGATCGGCGTGGTGAGCGCCGTCGCGCTTCTCGTCACGGTGGCCGGCGGCGCGGCGCTGTTCGGTGCGGTCGGCGCGGCCGCGGCGGTGTCCCTGACCTATCTCTTCAAGCACGCGTCGCTGCTCGTCGTGGGTGATGCCGTGCTGCGGGGCGACCGGGCGATGCCGGTCGTGCCGCACACGGCCGGGCACTCGAGGTCGGCGGCGTGACCGATGACTCCCAGGATCGCGAGCGAAGTGTGAAAACAGTAGCTGTCGTCGTTTCCCACAACTCTGCCCGAGACCTGCCCATGAGCCTGGGCAGCCTACGGGAACTGCCCGTCGCCGACATCGTGGTGGTGGACAACGCGTCCTCCGACGACAGTGTCGAGATCGCGGCGCAGTACACCCCGCACGTCATCCGCTCGGCCAACGTGGGGTTCGGCAAGGCGATCAACGCGGCGGTGGAGCAGTTTCCCGACGCCGAGGCGTACCTGTTGCTGAACCCGGACGCCGCGCTCACGCCCGACTCGTACGCGGAACTGGTGCGGGCGCTTCAGGACGACGCGAAGATCGGAGTCGTCGCGCCTCAAATGCGGTACGCGGACGGCGAGCCGGGCATCTCGGCGGGCCCGGACGTGAGCCTGGCCAAGGAATGGCTCGCCGCGTTGCGCGTCGACCACATGGTTCCCGACCGGGTGAAGCGGGGACTCGCCAAGTCGCAGCGGCTCCGCAGCCGGCTCCCCATGCTGGACTACCTCGACAAGAGTGGGTCGGCAGCGGCGGCGGACGTCGCCTGGGTGTCTGGATTCTGCATGCTGGTCCGGAGCACCGCGTTCCGCGAGATCAACGGGTTCGACCCCTCCTTCTTCCTCTACTTCGAGGATGTCGACCTCTGCAGGCGGCTGCGCGATGCCGGCTGGCGCGTCGTGTCGGTCGGGACCGCATGGGCCATGCACCGGGAAAGTACGAGCACCAGTGCGGTCGGCAAGAACCGGCTGTACCGCTCTGGCCTGGTTGCATACTGCGACAAGTACGGCACCGCAATGGACAAGTTCTCGGCCCGCGCCCTCAGGAGACTGCCGCTGTGAAGATTCTTTTCGTCGCTCCCTGGATCCCCTCGAAGATCCGCCCGCGGAGCCTGGCCCTGCTCGAGATTCTCGCCCGGGACCACCAGATCCACTTCCTCGGCCTGACCAGTTCGGACGAGGAGGTGCGGCAGGCCCAGGAACTGCCCGTGGAGTCCACGGTGCTGGTGCCGCGCAACCGGATCACGTCGATGCTCCGTTGTGCCACGGCGCTGCCGACCGGCACGTCGCTCCAGCAGGCCTACGCCGACGTGCCTGAGCTGTCGACCGCGCTCGCCAGCGAGATCCGGCAGTGGCAGCCCGACGTGGTGCATCTCAACGTCTTCCGTACGGTGCACCTGGTGGAGCGGTGCGCGCCGGTGCCGGTGATCGTGGACCTCGACGAGTTCCGCAGCGAGTACTACAGCCAGCTCGCCCAGACCGCCGGCCCGAAGTGGAAGCTGGTGGGCAAGATCGAGGCGCCGCGCATGCAGGCACGGGAGGACGCCCTGGTGGCTCGCCAGGTGCCGCTGATGGTGTCGGCGCCCTTCGAGCCGGGCGAGGAGCGGCCGAACACGTACGTCGTGCGGAGCCCGTACGACCACCCGGAGGACAGCACCCCGCGGGCGGCGGAGCCGCGGGTGCTCTTCGTCGGGAGGCTGACCTACGAGGCCAACGTCGACGGTTTGCTGTGGTTCCTCAGGAACTGCTGGTCCGAGGTGCGGAAGCGGGTCCCGAACGCCGTACTCGACATCGTCGGGACCAACCCGCCCGCCTCCGTCCAGGCGTTCCGGGGCAGCGGTGTCGAGATCCACGCCAACGTTCCCGACGTCGCCCCCTACTACCCGCCGGCCTCGGCGGCCATCGTCCCGGTCTGGCGCGGTACGGGTGTGCAGATGAAGCTGATCCAGGCCCTGGCGGCGGGTGTTCCCGCGGTGACCACGCCCGAGGTTGCCCGCAGAGCGGGGGTACGGCACGATCACGAGGTCGTGGTGGGAGCGGACGCGCAGGCCTGGGTGGACGAGTTGACCAGTGTGCTCACCGATCCGGCCAGAGGCCACCGGCTCGCCGCCGCCGGCAAGCGGTGGGCGCTGGACTTCCACAGCTCGAACGCGGTGCGTGAGCAGCTCGCCAAGGCGTACGCAGCCGTGTGGCCGAACCCTGAGCAGTTCCGTCGGTAGCCTGCCGCGCCCCATCGTCAGCGCTCGTCGCGGACCAGCGGGCCGCTCGACCCAGTGAGGAAGGCCATGGAGTCTCACGGTGCCGTCCGGCGTGCCGGGCACGATCGCCTCGTCGTGCTCGACGGTCTGCGGCTGTTCTCTGCGCTGATGGTCGTCGTGTACCACCTCCTGCACGGGGAGGGCGTGCGCGACGACGCCTGGCGGGCTCCGACAGATCAGCTCTTCCCCGGGCTGGCCGGCGCGGCGGCGTACGGCTGGCTCGGGGTGGAGATGTTCTTCCTCATCAGTGGCTTCGTCATCTGCATGAGCAGTTGGGGCCGCTCCGTGGGGGAGTTCGCGGTCGCGCGGGTGGTTCGGCTCTACCCCGCGTACTGGTTCGCTGTCGTGGCGACCACCACGGTCCTCGTCCTGTTTCCGGTCTTCGCCACGCACCGGGACTGGACCCACGTCCTGGTCAACATGACCATGCTGCAGTCGCTCATGGGTGTCCCCGACGTCGAGCAGGCCTACTGGACGCTCTCCGTGGAACTGCTGTTCTACGTGTTGTTCGCGCTCGTGGTGGTGGCGCGTGGGGTGACCGTCCGGCGCGTGGTGGCGTTCTGTGCGTTGTGGACGCTGGCGTCACTGGCCGCCCCGTGGGCGAACAACGCCGCGGTCTCCATGTTCCTCGGGCGCGGCTACGCCCAGTACTTCATCGCCGGAATCGCCTTCTACCTGATGTACCGGTTCGGGGCGAACGCACTGCTGTGGGGCATTGTCGGGTGTTCGTGGATCATCGCTATCTCCCGCCTGTGGGCCGAGATCGACACGTACGACACGAGCAGTTTCCTGCCCGCTGCAGCCTGCGTCACGGTCTTCTTCGTCGTCATGGCGGTCATCGCGAACGGTAGGTCCGACCGCATCCGGTGGGGATGGCTGACCACCGCCGGCGCCCTCACCTACCCGCTGTACCTGCTGCACGCGCAGATCGGCCTGACCGTCATCGCCGCGGCCCGGCCGTACCTTCCCGCGTGGGTGTTGCTGGGGGCGACGATCGCCGGGCTGTTGCTGCTCGCGTACCTCGTCCACCGGCTGGTCGAACGCCCGGCCGCGAAACGGCTGCGGCGGGCCCTTCTCCGGTCGCTCGACAGCATCCGCGCGGCCGACGCCGCGCTCGCCGTACCTGCCGCGCGCGTGCCCACGCCGCGGGCGGCCGAGCCCGCGCCCGTGACCGTGCCCGCGCCCGCGCCCGTGACCGTGCCTGCGCCCGTGACCGTGCCTGCGCCCGGGACCGCCGGCGAGCCGCGTGCCGACGAGGTTGCCGACCGGCACCGGGAAGCAGTTCAGCAATCGTCGGCGGCGCGGAGGTGGGATCCGGCCGGCATGCCGTGATCCTGTCGTCGGTCAGCGCGCAGAAGCCGCCACCCGGGCCCTCGTTGAGGCGAACGCGGCCCGCCGCTCGACGTCGTCGAGGCGGACCGCCTCCCACCGGTAACCCGTGAGCACCAGCGCCTCCGCCCGAGCCGGGGCGCTGGTGCGTCACTGACTGGCCGCCCGGGTCAACGACCCCCGGCGCGGAACACCTCGGTGACCGTACGCAGCACGACCTTGACATCCAGCCAGAGCGACCAGTTCTCGATGTAGTAGTTGTCGAACCGCGCCCGGTCGGAGATCGGGGTGTCGCCCCGCAGGCCACTGACCTGCGCGAGCCCGGTGAGGCCGACGGGCGCCCGGTGGCGAGCCGCGTAGGTCGGGTACTCCGCCGAAAACTTCTCGACGAAGTACGGCCGCTCGGGCCGCGGCCCGACCACGCTCATGTCGCCGCGCAGGATGTTCCACAGCTGGGGCAGCTCGTCCAGCGAGGTGCGGCGCATGAACCGGCCGATCGGACCGACCCGCTTGTCGTGCGCGATCGACCAGTTCGTCTGGGATTCCTGTTCGTTCACCGGCCGCATCGACCGGAACTTGATGACCTTGAACGGCTTGCCGTACCGGCCGATCCGCTCCTGGTAGAAGAAGATGCCACGGCCACCGTCGATGAACGTCGCGACGGCGCAGAGCAGCAGCACCGGGCTCAGCACGATCAGCGCGACCGCGGCGAACAGCACGTCGGAGGCCCGCTTGATGGCCCACCGCGGGCCGGAGAGGGAGATGTCGCCGATCTTGACGATCGGGATCGCTCCGATGTGATCCGGGTAGCCGCCGTGGGAGCGGGAGCCCCACAGCCGCGGCACGGCCCAGAGGTCGCAGGAGGAGCTGCGCGGTCGTAGCAGGGTCTCCATGAGGGCGGACTCGGGGCAGTCCGGGTCGGCGATGACCAGGACGTCGCAGTCCACCAGCCGGATCAGGTGTTCGAGGTCGTCCAGGGTGCCGCTCATCGGAAGCACCCCGGTGCCCTGGCGCGACGGGACGTCGACGCACCCGACGAACCGCAGACCGTACTGGGGGTAGCGGCGCAGCAGCCGGGCGAGCTCGAGCCCGATGGGCCCGCTGCCGATGATGATGGCGTTGTGCTCCACCCACCGGCGCTTGCGGACGAGCTTGGTGAGCGACCTGCTGACGGTCCGGCCGAGGATCACCAGCACCGCCGACAGCGCCACGCCCCGCATGAACCCACCGACGTACTCCACCGAGGAGTGACGCTCCGCCGCGATGATGGCCACGACCGCGGCCGAGGCCAGCAGCCGCCCGCAGAGGCTCGGCAGTTCGTCGAGGATGCTCACGTGCCGGCGCGCCCGGTAGAGCCCGCCGGCCGCGAAGATGGCCACGGTGAGCGCGGCGTTGGCGAGCGTCCCACGCCAGTAGTTCTGCGACAGCAACAGCGGCGCGACCAGCGCGGCGACGTCGATGGGGAGCGTCATCATCCAGGCGCGAAGCCAGCTCGTCCCGGACGCGGCCCGGGACTTGGCGTACGGCAGGACCGTTGTCGTGTCCAGACCCGAGCGCGGGTCGGCCTCCTGGTCGTCGGTCTCCGGACCGGCCGGCACCAGGACATCCTGGTCAGCAACGGCGTTGTGTGGCGGCGTTGCCGTCCGCTGCGCCACGTCGCCGAGGTGCGGCGTGGGTGCGGCAGGGCTCGTCACCGGCTGACTTGACATGGTTGACCCTTCCCCCGTGAAGCCCCTGGTCACGTGTCACGACGCAGAGGGCGACCGCAGGATACGACCGGTCCGGTCCTGCCGCCATAGCCGACAGGCCAGTCCACCTTCCTACTTTGCGGCGGACAGGATCTCCGGCACCGCGTCGCGGCGGACCGCGTCGTAGAAGGGCCCGACCTTCTCCGTGCTGGCGAACACGACGCTCTCGGTGCCGACCCGACCGGTGCCCTTCGTCGGGCTGGTCAGGAAGGTGAGGTTGCCGCCACGCAGCCCGCGCAGGTCCGTCGCCATGCTGAGCAGCGACATCTTCTCGTCCACGGAAACCGCGCTGGAGGTGGCCTTGACGAACGAGTTGAGCCGGGCCGGGTTCGTGACGATGCCCCCGGAGACCGCCTTGTCAAGGATCGCCTTGATCACCTGCTGCTGGTGCCGGATGCGGGCGAAGTCGCCGTCGGCGAACTGCTGGCGCTGCCGCGAGTAGTCCAACGCCGCCTCACCGTCCATCCGCTGCACGCCCTTCTGGAAGGTGCGCCTCGGCGGGTGGATCGAGGTGAACGTCTTCTCCACGTCGACCTCGATGCCGCCCAACGCGTCGATGATCTCCTTGAACCCGGCGAAGTCGATCATCATGACGTGGTCCATCCGGACGCCGGTGAACTTCTCCACGGTCTGCACCATCAGCGGTACCCCGCCCCAGGCGAAGGCTGCATTGATCTTGGCGTCCCGCCCGCCGTGGTTACCGTCCTTCGACCGCGGTACACGCACCCAGGTGTCCCGGGGGATGGAGATGAGCTGCGCGCTCGACCGGTCCTTCGGCAGATGCGCGACGATGATGGTGTCGGTCCGCGAGCCGGTGGTGTTCTCCGGATCGCGCGAGTCGCTGCCCAGAATCATGATGTTCAGAGCGCCCCTGGCGACCGCCTGCGGCCGCTCCGCCTCCGGCACGCCACTGAAGGCGTCGACCCGGTCGATGTCCGACTCGACCGAACGGAGGTAGAGTCCGCCCGCGATCGCGGTGCCGCCACCGAGCAGCGCCACCACCAGGAAGGTGATCAGCGCGATCTTCCGCCACCGGCGCCGCCGCGGCCGCGGCTGCTCGGTCGGTTCCGGCGCCGACTGCTCGTCGAAGAACCGGGTCTCGGGCTCCGCGTACTCCTGGCGATGACGCATGCCGCGATGCTACTGATTCCGGTTCCGGCTCGCGTACCCACCGTTCGTGCCGACGAGCCCGCCTGGTGAATGAAAACTTTCACACCCGCCGTTTCCCTCGGGCTGGTACAACGCTCCGGTGGACGCAACGAAGCTCCGACGGGCCATCGCCCGCACCCCACTCGCCCCGGTGGCCGCCTTCCCCAAGCGGCTGGCCCGGGTCGCCCGCCACGACGCCAAGGTGCTGCGCACCTCGGCGCGCTGGCTGCTCACGTCGCGCGAACATCACAACTACACCTACGACCTGACCAAGCTGAGCCGCCACCACCTCGCCTGGTTCGTCAGCGTGGTCTGCGACATCCCGGTCAAGCAGGTCCGCGCGTACCTCGACGAGATCGAGTCCGACGACACCCTGCGCCAGCACATCCAGCAGGCAACCGCCGGCGCCGCCCGCCGCGGTCTCGCCGACAGGCAGGTCCGCTACGCCCGCCGGATCGGCTGGTACGCCATCGTCCGGGCCACCCGCCCGGCCCACGTGGTGGAGACCGGTGTCGACAAGGGACTCGGCAGCTGCGTGCTCGCCGCCGCGCTGCTGCGCAACGCCGCCGACGGACACCCCGGCCGGGTCACCTCGCTGGACATCAACCCCGAGGCCGGCTACCTGGCCCGGACCGCGCCCTGGTCCGAGGTGGTCGACCTGGTGATCGGCGACTCGATCGCCTCCATCGCCGCGCTGGACCGCCCGGTCGACCTCTTCCTGCACGACAGCGACCACAGCCGGGCCCACGAGAGGCGCGAGTTCGAGGCAGTGGAGAGCAGACTGGCCCCGAACGCGCTGCTGCTCACCGACAACGTCACCGCCACCAACGTCCTCGCCGAGCACGCCGAACGCACCGGCCGGCGATTTCTCGCCTACCGGGAGACCCCGGCCAACCACTGGTACCCGGGAGACGGCATCGGCGTGGCATGGTGATCCGATGCGGCTGAGCGGGATCCACACGTACCCGGTCAAGGGCTGTCACCGGCTCGACCACCACGACGCCCGGGTGCGACCGTGGGGCCTGGCCGGCGACCGGCGCTGGATGGTGGTCGACGCCGCCGGCGTCGGCGTCACCCAGCGGGAGAGCACCCGCCTGGTCGCCCTGCGCGCCACCGTGCGCGACGGCGGCCTGCTGTTGCGCGCGCCGGGCCGGCCCGACCTGGACGTGCCCGAGCCGGCCGGCGGCGCACCGGTAGCGGTGCGGACCTTCCGCAGCCGGAAGCTGCCGGTCCCGGCGCTGCCCGCCGGGCCGGCGGCCGACGGCTGGCTCAGCGGGCTGCTCGACCGGCCGGTCCGGCTGGTCTGGCTGGCCGAGCCGACCCGGCACATCCCCGCCGGCGACCGCGAGTACGACACCGGCGACCAGGTCAGCTTCGCCGACGCCTACCCGCTGCTGCTGACCAGCACCGCCTCGCTCGCCGCGCTCAACGACTGGCTCGCCGAGGCCGGCGAGGAGCCCGTGCCGATGAGCAGGTTCCGGCCCAACCTGGTGGTCGACGGCGCCCCGGCCTGGGCCGAGGACGGTTGGGCCGGGCGACCGCTGGAGATCGGCGGGGTCCGCTTCCGCGCCGCCGGGCACTGCGACCGCTGCGTGGTCACCACCACCGACCAGGAGACCGGGGTACGCGGAAAGGAACCGCTGCGCACCCTCGCCCGCCACCGCAAGGTCGAGCAGAAGCTGCTGTTCGGACTCCACCTCGTGCCCGCGCAGACCGGCACCGTGGCCGTCGGCGACCCGGTACGCGTCGACGGCTGACCGGCCGCCGCGACGTCGCCGTTCAGGGGCTTGCCGGCGGCCCGGTGCGGATCGATGATGACCGAAACGGTCGCACCGACGAAGGAGCCGACATGCCGGTGATCCACCAACCCCGGGTGGCGTGGGACGCGGCCCGGGTGCTCGTCCGGGCGGTGACCGACGACGCCGTCCTCGACCGGCTCGGCGCCGGACTCGGCGAACTGCTCGGGCCCGGCTACCAACAGTCCCTGCGGGAGACCCGGGACCGGCTGAGCTGGAACACCGACGGCGACCGGCTGCTGGTCGAGGCAGGACTGTGGCGGGTCCGGCTGGAGGACGCGCTGCGCACCCGCCCCGAAGCCGCCGAGCCGATCCGGCAACTCGCCGAGAGCTGCGCCCGGCTGCTACACGCCCGGCAGCTCACGGGCTGACAGTCGCACCGCTCCCGGCCATCGCCGCCAGGCGGCGGGCCAGCAGGGCGGCGGCCTCCCGCAGCTCCGGCGGCTCCAACACCTCCGCCTCGAAGCCCAGCCGGGCCACCTGCGCCGCGAGCCAGTCCAGGTTCTCCCCGCCGACCACGAGCACGCACCACCCGTCGCGATCGTCCTCGACGCGCCCCACCTGCGGCGGCACCAGCTCCCGCACCCGGTCGGGCCCGGCGTGCAGCCGCACCCGGGCGAGATACCGGTACGGCGCCTCGGTGACGGACCGCTGCACGTAGGCGACCGGATCCGGATGCTCCCGCACCCGGAAGCGCCAGGTCGTCGCCACCACCTCGCGCATCCGGTCCAGCCGGAAGGTGCGCCAGCCGTCGCGGTCGACGTCCCGGGCCATCAGGTACCAGCGGCGGCCGGTGGTGACCATCCGCACCGGCTCGACCGTGCGCTTGCGCTCCCCGCCGTCGCGGCCGGCGTACCGGAACCGCACCCGCACCGCGTCCCGGCAGGCCCGGGCGAGCGTCACCAGCAGCTCCGCGTCGATCTCGACGCCGGGGTCGACCAGGGTCGCGGTGGCGCCGTGCACCGCCCGCACCTCGGCGCGCAACCGGGCCGGCATCACCTGGTCGAGCTTGGCGAGCGCCCGCAGTGCCGCCTCGCCCGCCCCGGCGACCGTGCCGCCGGAGGCCAGCCGCAGGGAAACCGCCGTGGCGATCGCCTCCTCGTCGTCGAGGAGCAACGGCGGCAGCCGGGTACCCGCGCCGAGCTGATAGCCACCGCCGACGCCCGCCGTCGCGTGCACGGGATAGCCGAGCGTGCGCAGCCGCTGGACGTCGCGGCGCACCGAACGGTCGGTGACGCCCAACTCGGCGGCGATCTCGGCGGCGGTCCAGGACGGCCGCCGCTGCAGCAGGGCCAGCAACCGCAGCACCCGCTCGGTCGTCCCCTCGACGGTCACCCGCACATCGTCGCACGGCTCACGGAACGTTTCTGTCCGCAATCAGCGGGAGGCTGGGTCCATGACCGACCAGACCTGGAACCCGCTGCTCCGAGACCAACTCGCCTGGCACTGGACCAGGCAGCTGCGCGACCGCCTCGACGGGCTCACCGACGACGAGTACTTCTGGGAGCCGGTGCCCCTCGCCCGCCCGTGCGGGGAGGCGGAGGGACCGTACGCCGAGCAACCGCTGGCGGCGCTGGTGTTGCACATCAACCGTGAGCTGATCCACCACCTGGCCGAGGTGTGCCTGCTCCGCGACCTGCACCTGCACACTCGCCGGCAGACCCGACCGGACGAGGGTTGAGCCGGCGCGCAGCTGGACCGTCGACCGCGCCGACCCGGCCGGGCCGGCGGCGGACCAGCCGCTCGGTGCCGGGCTGGTCAGGCGGCGCCGCGGCGGTCGACGAGGTCCAGCCACATCAGGATCTCGTCGCGGTCGTCGCCGGGTGCGACGCGCAGCGCGCCGGGCAGCCGCCCGATCTCCCGGTAGCCGAGGCCGCGGTAGAACCGGTCCAGGCCGAGACCGTCGCGCAGCGTCACGTGCAGCGCCTCCCAGCCCAGCTCGCGGCCCAGCCGCTCGGCCTCGCGCATCAGCGCGGCGCCGTACCCGCGGCCCTGGGTGTCCGGGTGCACCATCACCCGCTTCAGCACGCACCAGTGCGCCTTCAGGTCGAACCGGTTGTCGCTGAAGATCAGCACGGCGGCCAGCCGCTCGCCCGCGTACCCGACCAGCAGGCGGTCCGGGCCGCCCACGATGCCGGCGAACGTCGGATCGGCGGTGGCGCGGACCTCGGCCGCCGTCACCGGCGCCACGAAACCGACGGCACCGCCGGCGTTGCTGACGTCGACCCAGAGCGCGACGATCTGCTCGCGCAGCTCGGGGGTCAGCTCGGGGTCGAGGACGAAACGCAGACTCACGCCCGCCATCCTGGCCCGGACGGCGGTCCGGCAGCCCGCGATCGTGACGCTTCCGACAGGGATGCGCGCATCCGAGAGCGATCCGCTTCCACCGGATGGCTGTGGCGCGATGTTCAACCACCTGCCCTCGTTGATCGGACAGGATGGTGAGTAGGGCCGACGAGATTCGAACTCGCACTGTCACGGACCTAAACCGTGTGCCTCCTGCCAGTTGGGCTACGGCCCCTTCATGCTGTATTCCACCAGCTTCCAAGGCGATTCTGGCGGCCTGGGTAGTCGCCTGCCGATGGGGAAGCCGGTTGGAGTGACAGCCTCAGGATCGTAAACCACGTCAGGTGCGACGACCGCGGGCCGCCGGAGGCCGGCGTAGGTGGCCGTCTGGCTGTGGCAGTTGGGGCAGAGCAACCGGAGGTTGTGTGGCCGATTGTCCAGGAAGTCGCCGTTGATGTGGTCGACGTGCAGGGTCAGCCGGGTGCCCTGCCACGTCGACCCGACGCCACAGGCCTCGCAGTTCTCCGGCAGACCGATCGCCGCGAGGGCACGCTTGAGCCGGGCGCCGGGGATCCGTCGCGCGCCCTCCGGCAACTTGACCAGCAGCGCTGGCGGCGGGATCCGGCGGCCGCGACCGCCTCGGTTGTGGGCCTGGCCGGTGAAGTGGGAGGTGTCGATGCCGAAGCGTTTCATCTGGCGGCTGATGTGCGCGTGCGAGCCGCCGCTAATCCGCACTCCGAGCAGCCGCATCACCTCGGTGACGCTGCGCGCGACGGCCGCCGCGGCGGCGAGCGCCTCCGGGGTGTACTTGTACCGGACCACGTACGCACCGTAGTGGCCCGGTACGACAGCCTCAGTCCAGCCCGAGGTCCCGGCGCAGCTTGGCGACGTGTCCGGTGGCCTTGACGTTGTAGAGCGCGCGCTCGATCTTCCCGTCGGCGTCGATGACGAAGGTCGAGCGGATCACGCCGGTGACGGTGCGGCCGTACATCTGCTTCTCGCCGTAGGCGCCGTACGCGCTGAGCACGCTCTTGTCGGTGTCGGAGACCAGCGGGAAAGTGATCGCGTCGCGCTCGCGGAACTTCGCCAGCTTCGCCGGCTTGTCGGGGGAGATGCCGACCACCTCGTAGCCGGCCGCCTGGAGCGAGGCGAGCGAGTCGCGGAAGTCGCAGGCCTGCTTGGTGCAGCCGGGCGTCATGGCCGCCGGGTAGGCGTACAGCACGACCTTGCGGCCGCGCAGGTCGGCCAGGGTGAGGGTGTCCCCGGTGTCGGTGGGGAGGCTGAACTCGGGCGCGGGGTCGCCGGGAGAGAGTCGCTCGGGCGCGGTCATGGCTGAGACCCTACCGCCGCCCGGGCCGGCCGGGCCGGTGGCGCCGGGCGGCCGACCGGCCGGTTTCGCGCGGCAGTCACCCCAGCGGGTCGCCCCGACGGCGAGCCGGGCCCGGGACGGAGCGCGGGGTGTCGCCGCGTCGCCCCCGGTTCCGCGAGCCGGGCCCGGCGCCCGGGGTGGCCGTGATCAAGACCATGGCTTGTTGCCACATATTGGCAACAGCACGGTGCGGGAAATAGGCTGAGCCTGCCGGCGTGGAGAGGCCCGCCGTCGCGTGGGAGGTCGCGTGGAAACCCTGGCGATGCACATCTCGAACGGGATCATCGACGGTCCCGTCGCCGCGGTGTTCGCGGCGGTGGCGCTGGTCGCGATGACGTTCTGCGTCCTGCGTGGCCGAGCCGACCTGGACGACCGGCTCGCCCCGATGGCCGGCCTGGTCGCCGCCTTCATCTTCGCCGTGCAGATGCTCAACTTCCCGATCTTCACCGCCGGGGTGAGCGGCCACCTGCTCGGTGGGGCGCTCGCCGCGATGCTGGTCGGCCCGTGGGTCGGCGCGCTCTGCGTGGCGGTGGTGCTGGTCGTGCAGGCGCTCGTCTTCGGTGACGGCGGGGTGGCCATGCTCGGTCTCAACATCACCAACATGGCGGTCCTCGGTACCGCCGCGGCGTACCTGCTGATCGCGCTGCTGCTGCGGGTGCTGCCGCGCACCCCCGCCGGCCTCGGCGTGACCGCGTTCGTCTCCGCCCTGGTCAGCGTGGTGGTCGCGGCGATGGGCTTCGTCGGCCAGTACTGGCTCGGCGGCACCACCGACCTGGGCGGCAACCTGGGCGGCCTGGCCGGCACGATGGCCGGCGCGCACCTGCTGATCGGCATCGGCGAGGGTCTGATCACCGCGACCACGGTGGTCACCGTCGCCAAGGTGCGGCCCGACCTCGTCTATGCGCTGCGCGCCCTGAAGCCGGCAGCGCCGGCGCCCGTCCCGGCCGTCGGAGGTGTCCGGTGAGGAAGCGTTCCTGGGGGTTCGTCGTCGGTGGGCTGCTGGTGGCCCTGCTGCTGGCCGGGTTGGTGAGCAACTTCGCCTCGTCGCACCCGGACGGGCTGGACTCGTCGCTGCGCGAGGGCTGCACGTTCGACGCCGACGACAACATCACCGGCGGCGACTGCCCCGCACGGGCGGAGCGGGAGCACGAGATCGGCGGCCCGCTGGCCGACTACGGCGTCTCGGGCGTCGACAACGAGTTCCTCTCCACCGGCCTGTCCGGGGTGGTCGGCGTGCTGCTCACCTTCGCTGTGGCCGGCGGCGCCTTCTGGCTGGTCCGCCGCCGGGGCTCGGCGGCCGCCGGGGGAGCCGCCGCCGACGGCGCCTCCGGTGCGGCCGTCGACGGGCGGCAGCGCGCCGGTACCGCCGGCTGAGCGGCGGTACGACGATGGGCGCCGGACACGCGCACGTGCTGTACCGGGAGTCGGGCTCACCGGTGCACCGGCTCCCGCCCGAGGTCAAGATCGTGGCGATGGTGGTCTTCACCCTGGCGGTGGTGGCCACCCCGCGCACCGCGTTCTGGGCGTTCGGCGCGTACGCCCTGCTGGTGGCGGTGGTCGCGGCGCTGGCCCGGGTGGGTCCCGGCTGGCTGCTCAGCCGGGCGCTGATCGAGCTGCCGTTCGTGCTGTTCGCGGTCGCGCTGCCGTTCCTCGGCGTCGGTGACCGGGTCGAGCTGCTCGGCCTGCGGCTGTCCGAGGACGGCCTGTACGGGGCATGGAACATCCTCGCCAAGGGCACGCTGGGCGTGCTCGCCTCGCTGCTGCTGGCCGCGACCACCACCACCCGGGACCTGATCGTCGGCCTGGACCGGCTGCACTGCCCGCAGATCCTCACCCAGATCGCGACGTTCATGCTGCGCTACCTGGACGTGCTGGTCGGCGAGGCCCGCCGGATGCGGGTGGCACGAGTCTCCCGGGGCGACGACCCACGCTTCCTCTGGCAGCTGCGCGGCTTCGCCGCCGGCGTCGGGGCGCTCTTCCTGCGCGCGTTCGAGCGGGGCGAGCGGGTCTACCTGGCGATGCTGTCGCGCGGCTACTCGGGGCGGATGCCGGCGGTGTGGCAGGGTGCCGGTGCGGCGACGGCCGGGCAGTGGCTGGTCGCGGCCACCGTGCCGGTCCTGGCGGCCGCCGTCGCCGCCACTGCCGTCGTGCTGAGATGATCGGTGTCGTGCAGCCGACACCTCCCAGCCTGGACGTCCGTGGCGTGCGGTACGCGTACCCGGACGGGCACGTGGCCCTGCACGGGGTCGACCTGACCGTGCCGCGCGGCGAGCGGGTGGCGCTGCTCGGGCCGAACGGCGCCGGCAAGACCACGCTGGTGCTGCACCTCAACGGCATCCTGACGCCCACCGAGGGCAGCGTGCGCGTCGGCGGGCTGGCGGTGAGCCAGGACCGGGCCACCCTCGCCGAGGTGCGCCGCCGGGTGGGGATCGTCTTCCAGGACCCGGACGACCAGCTCTTCCTGCCGACCGTGGCCGAGGACGTGGCGTTCGGCCCGGCCAACCTGGGGCTGCGCGGCGCGGAGCTGGCCGCCCGGGTGGACGAGGCCCTCGCCGCGGTCGGGATGGGCGAACACCGGGACCGGGCCCCGCACCACCTCTCCTTCGGCCAGCGTCGCCGGGTCGCGGTGGCCACCGTGCTCGCCATGCACCCGGAGATCCTGGTGCTCGACGAGCCCTCGTCGAACCTCGACCCGGCCGCCCGGCGGGAACTGGCCGAGATCCTCCGCGGCCTGCCGGTCACCCTGCTGATGGTCACCCACGACCTGCCGTACGCGCTGGAGCTGTGCGAGCGGTCGGTGATCCTGGACGCCGGCCGGATCGTGGCCGACGCCCCCACCGCCGACCTGCTGGCCGACCCGGACCTGCTCGGCCGGCACCGGCTGGAGCTGCCGTACGGTTTCACCCCCGCCCCGCGCTGACCCCGCCCGGGTGGCGCGCGGGTGGTGGCCGGGCAACGGCCGTCCAGCGCCCAGTTCGACGGCCGGCGGCGCAACGCTCGCGGCGGCATCCCGAGCCGTGCCACGGCGCCCGTGCGACCGCAGGCAGGCCGGGACGGTCAGCGGTGGGTGGGGGCGGCGGTCGGGGTGCGCTGGCGGGAGGCGGCGTGCAGGCGGAGGGCGCCGGCCGCGGTGGCGCCGGCGCCGGCGACGAGCACCAGGGCGACCAGGAGCCGGGCCGTGCTGCCGGGCCAGGGCACCGGGGCGACGGCGCGGGCGAAGACCGCCGCGTTGGCCACCCCGGCGAAGAGCGCCAGGCAGGCACCGGCCAGCGCCAGCGCGAAGTCGGCGGCCGGCCGGCGGGCCAGCGCGTAGGCCCCGGCGGCGATCGCGCCGAGCCCGGTGAGCAACGCCCACACCTGCCCGCCCAGCAGGCCGGTGAGCAGCCCGCCGACGCCCCGGGCGCCGGCGTCGACCTCGCGGCCGACGGTGAACACGACGGCGGCGAGCCCGCCGGCGACCAGCAGCGTGCCGAGCCCGGCCACCGCCCGGGCACCGGCCGCGGACCGGGCCGGGAGCAGCCCGAGTGCGCCCACGGCGAGCAGCCCGACCGTGGTCGCCGCCCACCAGGGGTACGCGTCCGGCGGCGGCACCCAGTCGAGCGTGCCGCGGATCTCCGCCGGCTCGCCGCCGGCGCGCAGCGGCACCACCCAGTCCCGCACCCGGTGCTCCCGGTCGGGGGCGGCCCGCACCTGCGGCGGCGGCGCCGACTCGCGCCAGAGCGCTCGCTGGTCGTGCCAGCGCACCGTCGACGAGTCGTCGACCAGCCGCCAGTCCGGCGCGGCGGCCGGGTCGGCCTCGGCCGGCAGCTTCGTGTCGCCGGCGATGGTCCGGTTCAGGTACGTCGCGGGGGAGCGCCGGTTCTCGTACACCCCGTCCGGGCCGACCCGCAGGTAGGGCTCGCCGGAGTAGCCGAGCACCTCCACCGCGGCGTCACCGGTGTTGGTCAGCTGCAACCGGGCGCCCGCCTCCACCACCCGTACGCTCAGCCCCGGCCGGGCCGGGGTGACCGACGTGACCGCGCTGCGGTAGTCGGTGCCGTCCGGGGCGTCCGCGCCGTGCGCGGCGGCCGGCGCGGCGGTGGCGAGCATGGCGGTGAGCGCCCCGGCGAGCACCAGCCCGGCGCGGGTCAGCAGGACACGGATCACTTCCCGGCCGCCTCCACGGCCGCCCTGATCCCCTCCGGGCTGCGGTCGGCGACCGGCTTGCCGTCGACCAGGATGGTCGGGGTGCCGGTGACGTTCGCCTTGCTGGCCTCCTCGGTGACGTGCTCGGTCCACGGCTCGTACGTGCCGTCCCGCACGCAGGAGCCGAAGTCGTCCCGGTCCAGCCCGACGCCCGCCCCGATGTCGATCAACTCGTCGTCGCTGAGGCCGGCGCCACCCTCCGGCGGCTGCCGCTCGAAGAGCACGTCGGTGAACTCCTTGAACTTGCCGCCCTCCGCCGCGCAGCCGGAGGCGGCCGACGACCGGGTGGAGTAGTCGGTGGTGGAGAAGCGGTTCAGGTAGGCCACCGGGTGGAAGACGACCCTGGCCTTGCCCTCGCTGACCAGTTGGTCGATCGTGTCGCCGCTGACCTGCTGGAACTGCTTGCAGGCCGGGCAGAGGTAGTCCTCGTAGAGGTCGATGGTGACCGGTCCGGCGCCGAGCACGACGCCGGTGCCGGGCTCGTTGGCGCCCGGCGGGGCGGTGAACTCGTCGGCCTGCTGGCTGGAGTAGAGGCTCCAGCCGATCAGGCCGGCGACGACCAGCACCAGCACGGCACCGATCGACACCCAGAGCGTCCGCTTGCGGCGCCGCTCCCGGGCGAGTTGTTCGCGAACCACCCGGGCCGCCCCCTTCTGCGCCTTGCGACTACTCATCCTCGTCCTCCACGGGTGCGTCGCCCGTCAGCCAGCCGTCGACCGAGACGGGCGTGCGGGGCCAGATCAGCAGGAACCCGGCGAGTGCCAGGAATCCCAGGTCCCGGAGGATCTCCGGGAGATAGCTCGGTGCCTGGCCCGGGGCGAGTTGCCCGCCGCTGCCGAAGCAGCCGCAGTCGATCGCCAGGCCCCGGCTCCAGGCCGAGGCGATCCCGGCGATGAAGACCACCAGCAGCGCCGCGGAGACTCCGGCGGCGAGCCGGGTGGCCAACCCGAGCAGCAGCAGTACGCCCAGCGCCAGCTCCACGAACGGCAGCGCGGCGCCGACCGCGGTCGCCACGTCGTAAGGCAGGATCTGGTAGGCGTGCACGGCGCGGCCGGAGGCGGCCAGATCGTCGATCTTGGAGCCGCCGGCGAGCAACCAGACGGCGGCCAGGCCCAGCCGTGCGGCGATGCCGAGCCAGGGCCGGAGGGCCGGCCAGCGGGCGGCCCGGATGCTCGGTGCGGTCACGGTCATTGGTCGTTCCGGCTCCGCTGGAAGTTCCCGGATCACCCGGCGAGGGCGTCGCCGACCGCCTCGACCAGGTCGGTGCGGGCCCGGGCGACCCGGGAGCGGATGGTGCCCACCGGCACTCCCTCCACGACGGCGGCCTCGGCGTACGACAGGCCGAGCAACTGGGTGAGCACGAACGCGCCGCGCCGCTCGGCGGGCAGCCGGCGGACCAGGTCGGCGGCGCCGAGGTGGCCGGCCGGGTCGGGGTGCGGCCGGTCGGTCCAGGCGTGGCTGGCCAGCCGTTCGTTGAGCCGCCGCCGCCGCACCACGGCGCGCAGGTGGTCGGCGCAGGTGCGGCGGGCGATGCCGAGCAGCCAGGTGCGGGCGCTGGAGCGGCCCTCGAACGACGGCAGCGCCCGGAACGCCCGCAGGTACGTCTCCTGGGTGAGGTCGTCCGCGCTGTCCGGGTCGACCAGGGCGGCGACGAAGCGCCACACCTCGGCCTGGGTGAGCCGGACGAACGCCGCCTGGGCCACCGGATCGCCGTCGCGGGCGGCGAGCGCCCAGCCGGTCGCCGACTCCCGCCGGGCGGCACCGGCCGGGTCGGCCGGACCGGCGGCGGTGGCGTCGCGCGGTGCGGGGATCACGACAGACCAGGTTACGCGGCGCCGTGCCGGGCGGGAGGGTCCTTCGGCCCTTCCATGTCCTGCGCCACGCCGGGAACTTTTCCCGATCCCGGGCCGACTACCCGCTCATGACATGCGACGACGTACGCGCGGCGCTGTCGGCGCGGCTGGACGGCGTGGATCCGCGGACGGCGCCGGCGGCGCTGGACGCGCACACCGAGGGCTGCCCGGGCTGCCGGGACTGGCTCGCCCGGGCCGAGCGGGTGACCCGGCTGGTGCGGGTGCGGGCGGTGGCCGTACCGGATCTGACCGCCTCGGTGCTGGCGGCGGTCGCCGCCGACCCGCTGGCCGCCGGGCGGACGGCGGCGGCCGCGGCGCGCGCCCGCCGGCAGCTGCTGCGGGTGGCGGTCGCGGTGGCCGCGGTCGCTCAGCTGGCCATCGCGCTGCCGATCCTGCTCGCCGGGCTGGGGGTGTCGGTGGATTCGCACACCAGCCGGGAGATGGCGTCGTTCGACGTGGCGCTGGCGGTCGGCTTCGCGCTGGCCGCCTGGCGGCCCGAGCGGGCCCGCGCGTTCGTGCCGGTGGCTCTGGTGCTGGCGGTCTGCCTGGCCGGCACCAGTGCGGTGGACATCGCCAACTCCACCACGGCCCTGGTGCACGAGGTCGGCCACCTGGCCGCCGTGGTCCAGGCGGGCCTGCTCTGGGCGCTCGGCCGGGTCAGCGGCGAGCCGGACCGGCCGTTGTCGACGGCAGTCGCGGTGGGGCGCGGGTGACGCCGGGTCGCCGCGGCGGGCCGTCGTCGGCGAGCATGATCGGCATGACTGTCGCCATCCGCCGCTGGTCCGCCCGGTTGACCGCCACCGCCGGCCTGCTGGTCGCCGTCGTCGCCCTGCTGATCGCCCCGGCCGGCCCCGCCAGCGCCCACGCGGTGCTGGTGAGCAGCAGCCCGGTCTCCTCCTCGGTGCTGCCGAGCGCCCCGGCCGAGGTCGTGCTGACGTTCAGCGAGTCGGTACGCAAGGTGCCCGGCAAGATCCGGGTGATCGCCCCGGACGGTGACCGCGCCGACCGGGGTGAGCCGACCTTCGAGGGCTCGGTGGTGACCATCCCGGTGGACCCGGCCGCCGGGCGGGGCACCTACCTGGTCAGCTTCCGGGTGATCTCCGCCGACAGTCACCCGGTCTCCGGGGCGTTCACCTACTCGGTCGGCGCGCCCTCGGCGCCTCCGGTCGACACGGGTGACGACAGCCGCGCCGACCCGGTGGTCGGCACCGCGGTCAAGGTCGCCAAGTACGTCGGCTACGTCGGGCTGCTGCTGCTCGTCGGCCCGGCGCTGGTGCTCGCCGCGCTCTGGCCGCGGCGGCTGTCCCGGCGGGGCCCGGCCCGGCTGGTCTGGGCCGGCCTCGGCCTGGTGGCGCTCTCCACCGTGGCGAACCTGCTGCTCCAGGTGCCGTACACGGCCGGCGGTGGGCTCTTCGACGTGACCGGGGAGGGGCTGAGCGCGGTGCTGGGCAGCACCTTCGGCGCCGCCCACCTGGTCCGGCTGGGTCTGCTGGCCGCGGCGGCGTTCCTGCTCCGCCCGCTGCTGGCCGGGCCGGTCGGCCGGGCCGACCTGGTCATCCTGGGCGTGCTGGGCGGGGCCGCGCTGCTGACCTGGCCGGTGGCTGGGCACCCGGCGGCCTCGCCGGCGCCGGCGGTGTCGGTGGTCGTCGACGCGGTGCACCTGGGCAGCATGGCGGTCTGGCTGGGCGGGCTGGTGATGCTCGCCGGCTTCCTGCTGCCCCGGGCTGACGAGCGGGAGTTGGGCGCCATCCTGCCGATCTGGTCGCGCTGGGCGGCGCTGGCGGTCTCCGCGCTGCTGCTCGCCGGCACCGTCCAGGCGCTGATCGAGGTGGCCACCCCGGGCGCCCTGGTGGACACCACGTACGGCCGGCTGGTGCTGGCCAAGATCGCGCTGTTCGCGCTGGTGATCGGGGTGGCCGCGTACTCCCGCCAGCTGGTGCGCCGGCGTACCGGGGTGGAGCGGCCGGGACAGGTGCGCCGGGCGGTCTGGGTGGAGCTGGCCGTCACCGCGGTGGTACTCGGCGTGACCGCGATCCTGGTGCAGACCACCCCGGCGCGCACCGCCGCCACCGACGTGGCCGGCTCCGAGGCCGGCTACTTCTCGACCACCGTGTCGAGTTCCCTCTTCTCGCTCCAGATCGAGATCGACCCGGCCGAGCGGGGCAACAACACCGTGCACTTCTACGCGTACACGCAGGACAACCGGCCGCAGCCGGTGGTCGAGTGGAAGGCCACCGCCGCGCTGCCGTCGGCCGGGATCGAACCGATCGAGGTTCCGCTGCTGCCGTTGACCGACAACCACGCGACCGGCGAGATGAACCTGCCGGCGGCGGGGGAGTGGCAGCTGCGCGTCACCGCCCGTACGTCCGACATCGACCAGGCCACGGTGACCGCCACCGTGCCGATCCGTTAGAGAGGTCCCCGTCCATGATCCGTCACCGGCGTTCCTTCACTGCCGCCGCCGCGCTGGCGTTCGGCGCCGTCGCCACCGCGGTGTTCGGCTTCGCGGCGCCCGCGTCGGCCCACGTCACGGTCAACCCGAAGGACGCGACACAGGGTGGGTACGCCCGGATCGCGTTCCGGGTGCCGAACGAGAGCGACACGGCGTCCACCACCAAGGTGGAGGTGGTGCTGCCGGAGAACGCCCCGGTCGGCTCGGTGTCGACGATGCCGGTGCCCGGCTGGACGGTGGCGGTGGAGAGGCGCAAGGTCGACCCGCCGGTGGAGGTGCACGGCAGCCAGCTCAGCGAGGTGGTGTCGAAGGTGACCTGGACGGCCGCCGGGAACGCGGGGGTCAAGCCCGGCGAGTTCCAGGAGTTCCCGGTCTCGCTGGGGCCGCTGCCGCAGGTGGACCGGATGGTCTTCAAGACGTTGCAGACCTACTCCGACGGCAACGTGCAGCGCTGGATCGAGGAGCCGACGCCCGGCGCCGAGGAGCCGGAGAACCCGGCGCCGGTGCTCGCCCTCACCGCGGCCGGCGCGTCGGCCAGCCCCACCGCCCCGGCGGACGACGACGGTGACGACGCGGTCGAGGCCGAGGGCGTGGGCCTGGCGACCGGCCTCGGCATCGCCGGACTGGTCGCCGGCGCGGCGGGCCTGCTGCTCGGCGGGCTGGCGTTCGCGCGTACCCGCCGGGAGCCGACGGCCTGAGTCACGAATCGACGCCCCGGCCCGCCGGTGATCCGGCGGGCCGACGGCTTTTCCGGATCCTCGACCGTGGATATCCGCTGATCAAGAGGCCGACGTCGGTAAGGTCGGCCGGGTACTCGGCTACGGAGGGGGACGGAGCGGATGCGGGTCGTGCGGGCGCTGCTCGGAACGGTGCTGTTGATCATCGGGATTCCGGCGCTCTTCGCCGGTGGGGCGCTCTGGATGCTGGCTCGGCACGCCGACCCCGGCGGCGCGTTCACCGCCCGGTTCGAGACGGTGCAGACGACCGGGCACGCGGTGGTGGTCCGGGACGTGGACGCGCTGCTCCGCGCGGAGGTGCCGTTCGCGCGGGTCGGGTCGGCGCTCCGGCTGGAGGCGCGTACCGCCGACGGGCCGGCCTTCGTCGGCCTGGCCCCCACCGATGAGGTGCGGCGCTGGCTCGATCCGGTGCCGCACGCCACGGTCCGCCGGGTGGCGCTGTCCCGGGGCCCGCTGCCGGTCCGGCTGGACCGCGCCGGGCCCGCCACCGACTCCGCGCCCACCCCCGACTCCGCGCCCACCCCCGGTGCCGCGCCGGCCGCCGGCATGGCGCCGGTCGGCCGTCCCTTCTGGGTACGCGAGGGGATCGGCGCCCTGGAGTGGAGCCCGCAGGAACTGGCCGACCAGCGGCTGAGCCTGGTGGTGATGCACCCCGACGGCCGGCCCGACCTGACCCTGCGGATGCGCGCCGAACTGCGGTCCGGCTGGACCGCCCCGGCCACCGCGGGTTTGCTGGCCGGTGGGGTGCTGCTGGTGACGCTGGCGCTGCTGCTCCTGCTGCGGCCGGTCCGGCCCCGGGAGGTGGTCTTCGTGGTCGAGCCGGACCAGGTGCCGGTGCTGGCCGGGCGTCTCGGCGTGAGTTCGTTGAGCGGCCTGGGCGCCCAGCCGACCCGGGACACCGACCGGTCGCTGGCCGGCCGGCGGCAACTGGCGGCGGTGGGCGCTGCCGGGGCCACCCGGCCGGCGATCGGGTCGGTGCCCGCCCGTCGGCCGTCCACCCTGGCCGACCTGGCCGGGCCCGGCACGGCGGAGGCCCCGCGCCCGCGCGGGGTGACCCTGACACTGGCCTGGCCGCCGGCCGGGCCGGTGGAGACGGTCCGGCCGGTCGAGGTGGCCGACCGGACCCGCCCCGCCGCCCCGGCGGACCGGCCCGAGACCGCGGACTGAGCGCCGGCACCCGGTTCCCCGGGTGTGCGTGGCAACGGCGAGCGGCCCTCCGCGCTGCCGACACGGAGGGCCGCTCTCACCGGGGGATCGGTGCTACCCGAGAGTCGTCTGAGGTAGTTGTGACCAGATTAGCGCCGAACGGTGCTAATCGGGAAGTCCATCCATTTGATGCGACTTCTCCCGACCCGGCGCCGGCTTCCGCCCGGGCGCCCCGGACCGCACCGGCAACGTGACCAGCAGCAGCAGGCTGAGCAGCACGTACGTGTTGCGGACCAGGAACTCCCCGGGCGAGTCGGTACGCGCGGGGGCGACCCCCCAGTCGTAGAAGGTGACCACCCCGTAGACGATGAGGGCGGTGGTGCCGACCGCCAGCGCGGCCAGCCGGCGGCGGCGCCGGGCGCCGGCCACGGTGGAGGGATCGGCGCGCCACGCGGCGTCCGCCAGCACCACCACCGCGGGGATGAACCAGTAGATGTGGTGCGTCCAGGTGATCGGGCTGACCAGCGCCCCGACCAGGCCGGTCAGGGTCAGCGCGGTGAGCACGTCCCCGGCGCGGGCCGCCCGCACCGCCCGCCACAGCCCGTACCCCGCGACGACCGCGACCAGCAGCAGCCAGACCAGCCGCGACGGCTGCTCCGGCGCGGTGATCCGGCTGAGCAGCCCGAACAGCGACTGGTTGCCGGTGTAGTCGGTGCGGCCGACGCGGTCGGTGGCCCACAGCTCGTGGGTCCAGAACCGCCACGAGTCCCGGGGTGCCAGGGCGGCGGCGAGCAGGGTCGCCGCGGCGGCGGTGGCGCTCGCCACGATGGCGGCCCGCCACCGCCGGGTGGCCAGCAGGTAGACGATGAAGATGCCGGGGAAGAGCTTGAGCGCCGTCGCCAGGCCGACCCCCACCCCCGCCCACTTCCGCGCCTGCGGTACGGCGAACAGCAGGTCGGCCAGGATCAGCACGACCAGCAGCATGTTGATCTGACCAAAGGTGATCGTCTCGCGGGTGCTCTCCACAGCGAGCACCAGCAGCACCGCCACCACGAGGGTGAACAGCCGGGGCAGGTGGTGCCGGTCGATCACCGGCAGGACCAGCCACCGGGTGGTGACCACCACGGCGAGCCCGGTCAGCGCCGTGAAGATCGCCACGGTGGCGCCCAGCGGCAGCGCCCCGAACGGCAGCAGCAGCAGCGCGCTGAACGGCGGGTAGGTGAAGTACAGCTCGCCCTGCACCCGGTCCGGCTGGACGTAGTCGTAGAGCGGGTTGCCGGCGGCCCACCAGTCCATCGCCCGCATGTAGATCTTCAGGTCGAAGAAGTCGTGCACCAGGCCCGGCAGGTAGAGCGCCGGCAGCACGGCGGCGAGCGCCAGCACGGTGAGGATCCGACGCACCCGACGGCCGCCGCCGGCGTCGTCGGTGATGACGGCGGGCGGTGCGGCGGGTTTTGCGGGCACGGGCAAACCCTAACGGTCCGCTGGGCCGGTAGCGCGCAGCCGCGGGTCGTGGGCTGCGCGTAGGCTGTGCCGGTGGCTGATCTCCTCGTCTGGATCGACTGTGAGATGACCGGATTGGACCTCGGCAGGGACAAGCTGATCGAGGTCGCCGCGCTCGTCACGGACCCCGACCTCAACGTGCTCGGTGACGGCGTCGACGTGGTGATCCACGCCGACGAGGCGGCGCTGGAGGCGATGCCGGAGATCGTGGCGACGATGCACGGCAAGTCGGGGTTGACCGAGGAGGTCCGTCGGTCGACGGTGACCCTGGCGGAGGCCGAGGACATGGTCCTCGACTACGTGACCCGCTACGTGAAGGATCCGCGCACCGCTCCGCTCTGCGGCAACTCCATCGCCACCGACCGGGGCTTCATCACCCGGGACATGCCGCGCCTCGACGCCCACCTGCACTACCGGATGATCGACGTCTCCTCGATCAAGGAGCTGTGCCGCCGCTGGTATCCCCGGGTGTACTTCGGGCAGCCGCAGAAGGGCCTCGCGCACCGAGCCCTGGCCGACATCCGGGAGAGCATCCGGGAGCTGGAGTACTACCGGCGCACGATCTTCGTCCCGCTGCCCGGGCCGGACGTGGAGAGCGCCAAGGCGATCGCCGCGCAGCTGTGAACCGGGCCGCCCGTCGGCGGCGGCAACCCGCTGGACGCGGCGGGCCGGGGTGCGGCTATGATTGGTCCGCACCCGCCCGGGGCGATCGACCGGGTGGACGGCATGGTGGCTGTAGCTCAGTTGGCAGAGCACCGGGTTGTGGTCCCGGTTGTCGTGGGTTCAATTCCCATCAGTCACCCAACGAACGGAAGCCCCCTCCGCGGAGGGGGCTTCCGTCGTTTCCGGGGCGGCCGGGGCGCCGCCTCAGGCGGTCGGGCTCGTGGTCGGCGTGACGTCCGGGTCGGCCGTGGCGTCGGCGCCCGGCACGGCGGGCGGCTCGTACGGCAGGGCGCTGCCCTTGACGTACTGCTCCCAGCTCATGTTCCAGTCCGTCCAGCCGTTGCCGTTCTGCAGCTTCCGCTCGGTGCCCTTGACCACGATCGGGTCGCCGATGCGGGTGTTGGCGAACAGCCAGGCCCCGTTGGCCATCGAGACGTTCACGCAGCCGTGCGAGACGTTCACCCGGCCCTGCTGCCCCTCCGACCAGGGCGCGGCGTGGATGAACTCGCCACCCCAGGTGAGCCGCTGGGCGTAGTCGATCTTCGTCCGGTAGCCCTCCTCGGGGCCGAGCTCCTCGAAGGTGTCGAACACCGTCTTGCGCAGCTTCTCGATCACCACCATCGTGCCGCTGGACGACGGCGTGCTCTTCTTGCCCAGGCTCACCGGGATGGTCTTGACCACCGCGCCGTCCTTGCGGACGGTCATCCGCTTGGTCTTGTTCTCCACCGTCATGATCAGCGACGGGCCGATCTTGATGTCGACGGTGAGGTCGGCACGGCCGTACCAGCCGTCGCCCATCGGCAGGCCGCCGGCCTGGACCCGGTAGGAAACTGTGCTGTTGGCCTTCCAGAACTCCTTCGGCCGGTAGCGGATCTCGGTGGGGCTGACCCAGTGCCAGATGCCCTCCTGGGCCGGCGTGGAGGTCACCGTCATCCGGCGCTGGACGTCGTCGCGGTAGTCCTCGGGTACGGCGCGGCTGAACTTGACGATCAGCGGCATGCCCACGCCCACCACCTGGCCGTCGCCGAGGAAGCTGCTCACCCGGACCTGCTTGGCCGGCTTCTTCATGGTGGTGAAGGTGCTGGTCGCGGTGGCGGGCCGGCCGTCGTCACCGGTCGCCGTGACGGTGGCGGTGTACGTCTCGCCGTACTCCAGCGCGCCGGCCGGGAGCCAGCTCCTGCCGTCCGCCGCGAGCTCGCCCTCGACGGACTGGCCGGCCGAGTCCTTCAGGTCGACGGTGGTCTCCTGGGCGTCCTTCGTGGTGAAGGTGATGCCGGTGGAGGCGGGCACGTCCTTGGCGTCGGCCTGCGGCTCGGTGATGGTGGCCACGGCCTTCGGCGCGGCGCTCTGGCTGCCGGCCTGCCACCCCGGCGGCTTGTCGCCGCCGCCGTCGGTGCAGGCGGTGGTCAGCGCGAGCGCCACGGCGAGCACGGCCGCCGCGATCCCGCGACGTCGCCCACCGTGACGCTTCAGCTGGTCCTGGACAGCTCGCATGATTCCCTCACAGTCGTGGTCCCCGGTTGCCCATCGTCTCTCAACTGACGCATGGGGAGGGATACCCGTTGCCAGGGGTGCCCTGAAACACCCCGACCATCATGTCGGTTATCGGATGTTCCCGGCACCAACTCCACATCTCCGGCTCCCCCGCAACCACCCCCATCCGGTTGATCATGAGGTTGGCGGGGGCGGAATGCCGGAACCGGCACCGCCAAGCTCATGATCAACGCGGGACGGACGGGGTCGGCGGGGTGGGGGTCGGGGTATCAGAGGGCGGGGCCGGCGCCACCATCGGGGACCGGGAGGGCGCTGCCCTTGACGAACTCCGACCAGCTCAGGCTCCAAGCCGTCCAGCCGTTGCCGGGGGCCAGCCGCCGCTCGGTGCCCTTGATGGTGATCGGATCGCCGATCTTCGTCTTGCCGAACAGCCACCGGGCGTTGGCCATCGAGACGTTGACGCAGCCGTGCGAGACGTTCTGCCGGCCCTGCACGTGCTCCGACCAGGGGGCGGCGTGGATGTACTCGCCACCCCAGGTGAGCCGCTGCGCGAAGTCGATCTCGGTGACGTAGCGGTTCTCCGGATCGGGGTCGTCGCGGGTGTCGAAGACGGTCGACTCCTTCTTCTCCATCACCACCATGGTGCCGCTGGAGGAGGGGGTCTTCCGCTTGCCCAGGCTCACCGGCAGGGTGCGGACCAGTTGGCCGTCCTCGTAGACCCGCATCTGCTTGTCGGCGTTGTCGACCTTCATCTCGAACGCCCGACCGATCTTGGCGGTGGCCTTCCGGTCGACGTTGCCGTACCGGCCGTTGCTCAGCGGGATCCCGGCCAGCGCGATCCGGACGGTGAGCGTCGTGCCCGGCTTCCAGTACTCCGGCGCCCGGTAGTAGGCCTGGGTGCCGTTGTCGACCCAGTGCCACGCGCCCGGCTGCGGCGGGTCGGTGCTGACGAACATCCGCTTCTGCACCGCGGCCCGGTCCTTCTTCGGGATGCCCGGGTGGAACTCGGCGACCACCGGCATCGCCACGCCGTAGGTCTTGTCGTCGAAGAGGTAGAGCCCGGAGCTGATCATCGACTTGGGCTTGGCCATCGTGGTGAACGTGCTGGTGCCCTGGCTGGTCTGGCCGTCGGCCCCGGTCGCGGTGACGGTTGCGGTGTAGCGGGTGCCCCACTTCAGCGGCGCCGAGGGCACCCAGGCGGAGCCGTCCGTGCGCAGCTTGCCCTCGACCTGCTTGCCGTCGTCGGTGGTCAGCGTGACGCTGGACACCTTCCCGCCGTCCGGCAGCTCGGCGCCGATCTCCGAGCTGACCGGCCGGTTCTTCGCCCCGTCGGCCGGGCTGACCGACAGCGCCGGACCGGTCGGAGCGACCGGAGCCGACGGGTCGGCCGAGGCGCCGGCGCTGGCGCTCGGCGCCGCCCCGTCCACGAATTCGGCCTTCTTCGGAGCGTTGCCGCAGCCCGTCAGAGCCAGCGACGCCACCAGGCCGAGGGCTCCCACCATCGCCCCGACCCGCGCGAACCTGCCCATCCCCACCTCTGTTCTCGCGTACCTGGCGGACATCGTGCCGCATCGGTCCCGTCCCCCTGGTCCCGGTGGCCGTAGGCCCGGGGTGTTTGTCGCTTTCGCGGCTTAAGCTCGACCGAAGGGGGGAGCCCGGGATCGGATTGGAACCCGGCTCCGGGGCCGTGCTAATGTTCTCCCCGTTGCCAGCGAGCGCCGCTAGCTCAACTGGCAGAGCAGCGGACTCTTAATCCGCGGGTTCGGGGTTCGAGTCCCTGGCGGCGCACCAGCAATAAGGGCTCTGACCTGGGGTTTTACCCTGAGTCGGAGCCTTTTCATTTCCCCGTCGGCGGTCCGGTGCTCGGTGGGTGCTCGGGAGCCGTTGGACGCGGCCGGTGTCGGTTGGACGCGGCGTGGTCGTCGTCGACGCCTGGTCAGGTCCTTGGCTGCATTTCCCGTCGCACGCGGTCGATGAAGCGGTTGGCGTAGCGTCGGCTGGTGAGAGTGATCAGCCGGACGTGTGGCCCGTGATCATGGAGCAGGCCGTGGACGCGGGGTCGCATGGTGCGTCGGTAGCTGAAGATGTAGCGGACGAAGTTCCAGGTGATCCGGTCGTAGACGCCGTCAGCCTTGTGTTGGCCGCCTTGGTAGCGCCACCGGCGTTCGACGATGCCCCACAGACATGTCGCGGCCGGCAGGTCGAGGAAGATTACGGTGTCGGCGGCGGCGAGTCGGATGGGCAGGGTGCTGGCGTAGTTGCCTTCGATGATCCACCGGTCGCCGGTAACAAGTTTCTCCTGCTGTGCGGCGAACTCGTTCATGGGGAGCGGCGTCCAGCGCTCGTCGTAATAGAGCGTGTCGAGGTGGGTCAGTGGCACGTTGAGGATCCGCGCCAGATGCCGGGCGACGGAGGATTTGCCGCTGCCGCCGCAGCCGATGATGGCGATCCGATCCACGGCTCTCAACGCTAGCCGCGCCGCGCCGGGCCTGGCGCGACCCGGTGGCTGGCCCGTCTGCGGTCAGACGTGGCCGGAAGTGGCCGGTCGAGGTTCGTGGGTGAGCTGGGCTGCTGTCTCGAAGGCCACCGTCCAGGGGAAGGCTTTCTGCCGCTCGTTGCCGCTGCCGGGCGGGTGCGGTTCCCATTGGTCCTCGGGGCCGAGCAGGACGCGCACTCCCTCGTCGCGGAGGCTGGCTACGGCGTGCCGGAACGGTGCCCGCGCGGCGAGGGCGGCGTTGACGAACGGGACGATGACGGTCGGTACCTGTCGTCCGATCAGCTCGGCTACCGAGGTCATGGCGTAGTTGTCGGCCAGGCCGAGGGCGATCTTGTTGATCGAGTTGTAGGTCGCGGGGGCGATGACCAAGGCGTCGGCGGCGGGGAGCGACCGGCGGGTGCCGGGCTTCGAGTGGTACGTCGACCGCACCGGATGACCAGTGAGGACTTCCAGCGGCTGCGGCTCGATGAAGTCCCTCGCGTTCGGCGTGGCCGTGATTGCCGCTGTCCACGATTGCTCTTGCGCTGCCCTGACGAGTGGGGATACGTCGGCAGCGGGGCCGGCGCCGCACACGACGATCTGGAGATGACCGTCGGTCACAACCGGATTCCGGTGCTTTGGGCGACGTCGACAGCGGCGGTGCGGACAGAGCCGGTGGCGAGCATGGCGAGGTTGCCGGCGATGCGCTGGACCGTCGGTCGGCAGCGGATCTCCTCGGGTGCCACCTCGTACGCGGTGCGCAGCACGCTGGTTCAACCGGAACCGGCTCGACCGGGCCGGAAATGCGACGACGGCCCGGACAATCCGTGGCACGCGAGTACTGGCCGAGGCGGCGCCGTGGTTCTTCGCGGATTCGTGGGGTGCGCCCGACCGCGCTCGATGACTAGCGTCGCATCCAGATCGATCGAGGTAAGCACGGATCGTCAAGGATCGCACAGCGCACGACGAACCAGAGGTCGCCGACGCCGTAGGTGCTGCAGCACCCGGGACGTGCCGGGCACCGAGCCGGCACCCGGTCGGGGACGCGACGTCCCTGATGCGCCATCTGTCGGTCGCCCCGTCTGGATCGTGTGAACGTTCTCGGAGAGGATCACCATGAACTGGAAGCGCACCTCCGCAGTGGCCGTCACGGTCGGCATGACGCTGGCCGGCCTGGCGCTCGCCCAGCCGGCCCAGGCCGGCAACTCCTACATCACCCAGTTCTGCAAGGACAACATGTACGTCATGACGTACAGCGGAAGCGCCACCGACCGCCCGATGTGGTGTCGTATCCAGCACGGACCGGCGGCAAACTACGGCTACACCGGACCTGCCGACGGGTACCCCGGAGTGAACAGCTGGAAGGGCGTCCAGCAATACCTGACGGCCCGGAAGGTCTACAGCGGCCCGATCGACGGCATCCCGGGCACGAACACCTACAAGGGCATCCAGCTCATCGCCCGGCAGTCGGGCGGCTACACCGGCCCGATCGACGGCATCCCCGGCCCCAACACCTGGCGCGGCTTCGACAAGGCCATCCGTATCACGTATTTCGGACTCTGACGGTCCGTGCGTGGGTGCCAGGCCGGCGGCCGTCGGCCTGGCACCCACGCCACTTCGCGGTCCCTCGCTCCACAGCGGTCATCGGCCGACCGGCCGAACCTGCCACCGGTACCTCGACGGCGTGCACGCGAGCCCTTGTAGCCCTCCCCACCTCCGGAGACGCACATGCATACCCGTCCCACGGTTGTCCGCGCCCGCAGGCACGTCGCTCTGCTGCTGGTGGCCGGGCTCCTCAGCATTCCCGCCGCGTCCGCCCAGGCGGCGCAGCCCTCCGGCGGCGCGCCGAGCGGTGCGGCCGCCCACGGCCGGACGTCCGCGTCGCCAGGCGACGGGACCGCGCCGCGGGCGGTTCCGGAGCGGGACCGGGACCGCGTTCTCACCCCACGCTGGAAGAACTCGGACGACGCCGCCTGGGCCACCGCGGCCGACGGGCGGGGGTTCCACATCCTCCGGGCCGACGCGGCCGAGGGCTACCTGTGGCGGGTCGTGGCGACCCTGCGGGAGAGCCTGGTCGACGTCGACCAGTGGATCGGGCAGGCGTGCCTGGCGTCCTCCGGCGACAAGGTGGTCGCCGTGTACGCGCCCCGCGCGTTCGCGAACAAGCCGGACCTCTACGACCGCGGCGGCTTCACCGCGGTGGTCGACCTGCGGACCGGCGGGGTGACCAAGCTGGGCGTGACCGCCTCGCTGGCCTACTTCAACCCCGGGTGCGGCGCCGATGACCTCGCCGTCCTGACCCAGGCGAAAGCCCGTGACGACCAGGGGCGGACCCGGCTGGCGATCGTCGACACGCGCCGCGGCCGGGTCGCCGCGAAGCCGGTCGAGCTCGACGGGCAGGTGACCTCGGCGGTCCCGCTGAGCCGGACCAGGATCGTCGCCGCCAAGGGCGCGCACGTCGTGCGGGTCGACGACCGGGGCAAGGTCGCGATGATCGCCAGGACCACCGGGGTGCCCTTCCGGCTGACCGCCGACGCCGACGGGGGGGTGGTGCTCCTGGACCGGGTGCCCGCGGGGGCGCCGGGCGGCGACGCGGCGCGTACCGCCGCTCCGTCCGCGGCGGAGGCGTCCGCACGAGACGAGCTGGTCGCGTTGCGCCTGAGCCGCACGCAGCTCGGGCAGGGTGGCTCGTCCCGGTCCGCCGCCGCCACCGTGGTCAAGCCGACGGAGATCGCCCGGGGCGCCGTCGGCGACTTCAGCCTGGCCCCGGCCGCGGGCGGCAGGATCGCGATCGTCGGCCCGGCGAAGGTCCGTAGCTCGGCGAGCTACCTGAAGCATGTCTCGAAGGTCGCGCCGGACGCGAGCGCGAGCACCACGGCCGCGGCCTTCGTCCACGACGTCGAACTGCCCGATCGGCGGGTCCCGCAGGCCGAGGGGGAGGCCGGCCCGATCGAGCTGTCGCTCACCGTCCCGGCCACCGACGAGACGGTCCGGCTGGGCATCGACCTGGCCCGCCCGGCGGATGTGGGGACCGCCCCCGCCCAGGGGTCTCCGCCGGGCGCCGGCACCGCGACCGACGGCACGAGACGTGGCACCGCGAGCCCTGACCCGACGGTACGGACAGCCGGCGACCCGATCTCTCCGGCGCTGGACCTCGCGTCGACGACGACCACGTCGGCCGGTCTGGTCGACGACGATCTGCCCGAGTCCGCCGGTGAACGTGCCTGCGGGGTCGTCCGCAACGACCACCGACGGCAGGCCATGCAGCCGAAGCCCCGGCAGGTCGAGTGGGCGGTGAACCAGGCGGTCACGGGCAACCTCGACGCGCTGTGGAATCCCACCGGCGTGGACGGTTGGCGTACCCGGGTCGAGCTGGGCAGCACCGCGCCGCTGCAACTCTTCCCGACCCCGGCGATCGCCGGATGGCCCACCAGCCGGGTCCCGGCGCAGGTCGTCCTCGGCATCGCCATGCAGGAGTCCAACCTGTGGCAGGCGGCGCGGTACGCCATGCCCGGCGTCACCGGGAACCCGCTGATCGGCAACTACTACGGCATCGACATCTACAACGACGACGCGGCCGACGACTGGGACATCTCCATGGCCGACGCGGACTGCGGATACGGGGTCATGCAGGTGACCGACGGGATGCGGATCGGCGAGCGCACGTACCAGCAGCAGCACGCGATCGCGCTGGACTACGCCGCCAACATCGCCGCCGGACTGCAGATCCTGGTGCAGAAGTGGAACCAGACGTACAACGCCGGCCTGATCATCAACAACGGCAATCCACGCAACATCGAGAACTGGTTCTATGCCGCCTGGGCGTACAACTCGGGTTTCTACCCGCAGTCCGACGCCGCGAAGCACAACGGCGCCTGGGGGGTCGGCTGGCACAACAACCCCGCCAACCCGAAGTACGACCCCGCGCGCAGACCGTTCCTGCACGACAACCACTTCGTCGACGCCGTCCACCCGAACTGGTGGCCCTACCCGGAACGGGTGATGGGCTGGGCGGCCTGGCCCATGGGGATGTACGAGGCGCCCGGTGTCGAGGTGCCCGCGTTCCGCGGCGCTTGGTGGAACAACGAGGACTACCGGCAGAAGGTGAAGCCGCCGATGGACCTCTTCTGCGACTCGACGAACCGGTGCGCCAAGGAACTGGTCGGCACGTACCCGTGGAGTCCGGATGCGCCGGAGATCCCCGGCCCGTGCCTGAGCACCGAGCAGCTCACTCCTGACTACCGCTGCTGGTACAACCGACCCGCGACGTGGAAGAACTGCAGCGTCGAGTGCGGGTACGAGTTCCTCCGGTTCCCCGCCACCTGGGCGGAGGAGGCGAACGGCACCGCGTACCCGCCGAACTGCAGCCGCAGCGCGTCGGCGTCGGGCAACGCCGCGCCGTCGGGTGCCTACATCGTCGACAACGACGCGAACGGCGTGCCCTCCGTCCGCCCGTGCGCGGACATCGTGAGCGACGGCACCTTCACGATGAGCTTCGCCAGCGACCCGGACGGCACGGTGCCGTCCAAGGTCGACGTGCATCAACTGGGAGCCGGCTTCGGCGGGCGTTTCATCTTCGGCCACACCAGGTCGGGTAGCCCCGGAGGGATCCAGGACCGCCTCGAGGCGGTCGGCACCTGGACGCTGAACCGTTCCGTGAACGGCTGGATGCGGGTGGCGGTGCACCTGCCCGACCACGGTGCCCGCACCCAGCAGGCCAAGTACACGATCCACCTGGGCGACGGACGCACGACGGTGCGCTATCTCAACCAGAAGCGCAAGGCCAACAACTGGGTCTCGCTGGGCGCGTTCAGGTTCAACGGGGTGCCGAGGGTGAGCCTCACGAACGTCAGCCTGGACGGCGACGGAACCGAGAACGTCGCGTGGGACGCCGTCGCGTTCCAGCCGTTGAACCGCGAACCAGTCAAGGTGGCCGTCCTCGGCGACTCCTACGCCTCGGGCGAGGGGACCGGCGACCCGGCGCCCTCGGGGGCGGCGGGCTACTACCCGGAGACCAACACCGACGGCGACGATCTGAAATGGCAGAACTCGTGCCGACGCAGTCCCGAGGCGTGGGCGAGGAAGCTGGTCATGCCGGGCATGAGCGAGTCGGTGGGCGCCCTGGAGGACCGGTGGAGTCCCGACGTCGAACTGGGTTTCGTCGCGTGCTCCGGGGCGGTGACCGAGCAGCTGACGGTGCCCTGGTACTCCCGCGTCTCCGGCGGTGAGGACGCGTACCGGGGCAAGGGACAGTGGTCGGAGTATCCGCAGGTCTACTCGGGGGTCCTGAACGCGGACACGGACTACGTCGTCCTGACCATCGGCGGAAACGACGGGGATCTCTTCTCGAACGTGCTCAGTGAATGCGTGATGCTGCCGATGTGTCAGGATTTCGCGTTCGACACCGTGTACGACCAGCTGGACGACCACACGATCCCCGACACCGAGAAGCTCCTACGCAAGATCGACGTGCAGGCGCCGAACGCCAAGATCGTCCTCGCGACGTACCCGACGGTGTTCAACATCGACGAGGCCGAGGCCTGCTGGGTCGAGCCGTGGGAGCTGAACGCGATCCTTCCGCTGCAGGCGTACCTGACGCGCAAGCAGGGCGACCTGATCATCAAGTTGTGGGCGACCGAAGGATTGAACGTGACGTTCGCCCCCGTCGACGACTGGTTCCGCCGGCACGACGCCTGCGAGGTGCTGGGCGCCAACTGGATCAACGGACTGACGCTGGTGAGCCAGGGTGACGGCGACGCCGTGCCGAGCATGGCCTCGTTCCACCCGAACGACCAGGGCACCACCGCCTACGCGGCGGCGATCAACGCTGCCCTGACCGCCCCGGCGCCAAACGTCCCGTGGAACCCGATCCCGCCGGGCCCGGGCCAGTGACGCCACCGCCGCACAGCTATGTTGGCACCGCCTTCGACCGGTCGGAGGACAGCGACCGCACCGCGGAGCAGGAGTGCCATGAGGCTGTACGTCGCCCGGAACAGGTTCGGCGCGCTGCCCACCACGACGGCCGGCGTGGAACGCGCGTTCACCATCTTCATCGCCGGCGTCCGCCTGGGCACCGTCGCCCAGATGGTCCCGACCCTCTACCTCGGTATGCAGTCGTCCCCACGGCCCGGTCTGTACCTCACGACCTGGCTGGCCGCGACACTCGCCGCGCTGACGGTGAGCGTGGCATCGCTGGTGACCGCCCGCCCGCTGGGTGCCGGTGCCGTACTCGCGGACTTCGCCCTGGCGAGCGTGGTGATGCTGGTGGGACCCCTGGTTGTCGCTCCGGAGGACCGGGTCGGCACCTGGGTGGGATTCCAGCCGGGGTACGCGCTGTCCGTGATCATCACGGCGATCGGGCCGAAATCACCCGTCGTGCTGGCGGTCGGCCTGCTCGCCGTCAGCGGCAGCTACGTGGTCCACGTGTCCGGAGCCACCCTTGAGGGGCCGACGTTCAGCACGGTCATCGGCAACGAACTGACGTTCGTCGTCTACGCGCTGGTGTGCCGCATGTTCAGCACGTACATGCGGCGCATCGCGCGGGACGCCGACGCGTCCCGCGCCGTCGCGGCCGAGCTGGCCCGCCGCGAGGAGGAACGCCGCGCCCAGGTCCTCATGCACAACGGCGTGGCCGTGATGCGGCTGCTCACCGAGCCCAACCTCCCGGACGAGACGCGGGTGCGCCTGCTCGAGCATGCGGAGGTGGAACTCAAGCGAATGCGTGCCTACCTGAGCCACCAGTCGTCGCCCGGCACGACGACGCAACCCGCCGGTCGTCCCGATTCCGATCAATCGGGGGCGGACGCGACCTCGCTCGCGGACGCGGTGCGCCGCACCTGCGCCAGGTACCGGGACCTGCCGATCGAGCTCGCACTCGATCTCGGCACGGGGATCAGGATGACATCGAGGAAGGTAGAGGTCGTGACGCGGGCACTGGACAGCCTGCTGCTGAATGTCCGCGAGCACGCACATGCAGAGATGGTCGTCGTCCACCTGGACGCGCAGCCCGACGGGTCGTGGATCCTGACCGTCAACGACGACGGACGCGGCTTCGACTCCACATCGTCCAGCCAGGGCATCGGCCTTCGCGAGGTGGTGGTCGGCGAACTGGAGCGCGAGGGGTATTCCGTGGCGGTGACCTCTCAGGTGGGGGAAGGAACGACGGTGACGATCACGTACGCGGCGCAGGTTGTCCCACGGCCGCCCGCCAACCACGCGGGGGCGGTGTCGTGAGGCCAGCCCTCGCCGTGGTCGACGACGCCTCGGTCATCCGGGAGTCGATCGCGATCCTGATGCCCGAAATCCAGGTCGTGGCGGCCGTTCCCACGGTGGAAGAGCTCGTGCGAAGAAGCCCCCCAGCTGATTTGGTGGTCCTCGATCTGCACCTCGCCAACGCCGCACAGCCCGACGTGCGGCAGGGCATCGCCGCGATCCGCGCGTTGACCGATGGCGGGTACCGGGTCTGCGTCTACAGCCAGGAGGAGCGTCGATTCGTCCTGGCCGCCTGCATCGCGGCGGGCGCACACGGGATCGTGTCGAAGTCGGTGTCGGCCGCCGCGGCACAGCAGAACTTCGTCGAGGTCGCCGGTGGAGGAACGGTGATTCCTCATTCGGTCATCGGACTTCTCGAGGTGCTGGTGCGGCGCAAGGCGATCACGGTGCTCACCGATCGGCAGCGTCAGGTGCTGCACGGTCGCGCGCGTGGATTCAGCTACGGCCAACTCGCGAGACGCCTCTTCACGGCCGAGAGTACGCTGCGCGGATACTGGAAAGACATCACCGAGACGTTGTCCGACTACCTCGCATCCGCGACGCCTGCTGAGATCGAGCATGCGCTCGGGCTTGCGCCGGGCGACCTGCTCGAGTTCTGGCCGGACGGGGGCACGCCAACCAACTGGTGGAGGACGGCGTCAGGGTAGCCACGACCCAGCGGCGGTCGGCGGGGTGTGGCGGCTCCGGTGGGCGGCGCGCGGCCCGCTCCAGGGCGGCCCGACCCAGCAGGAAGCACGCCGGACCACCGAGGATCATGGCGAGCCACGGCGGATAGCTGTGCCCGGTGGGGTGGGTCTGCACGATGCCGTGCCCGACCGAGGTGGCGACGCAGCCCGACCGCACGGCCTCGCCCCCACCGCCTCCGATCTCCGGTCACCCTCCCATCGCAGCCCACACTGCCCCGGCGCGCGGTGGAACCCGGAATCCTCCCGCCCGACGGCCGCCGTCACCGGTTCGAGTTGCCGGCGGCGGGCCAGCGGCTCATCTCGCCGGCGGCGGGCCAGCGGCTCATCGCCGGCCGGCCCGGCCGCCGACGCGTCGGGGATTCAGCGTCGGGGCTGGACGGCGGGGCTGCGGTGCAGTGCCCGGCGGAGGGTGAGGGCGCTCGCCCCGCGGGTGGCCCAGAGCGCGACCGCGATGTAGAGAATCTGCTCCGGGACGCGCTGCCACAGCGGGGAGGCCGGTTCGCCGGCGAGGGGCACGTCGGCGGTGGCGGCGTAGATGTTCGCCGGCAGCATCACGACGAACAACAGCGCCAGGCAGTAGCCGGCGGCACGGCGGGTCTGCGGGACGATCAGGCCTAGGGCGCCGAGCAGTTCCAGCACGCCGGTGAGATAGATCATCGCCGACGGGAACGGCACCGCGGGCGGCACCATCCGGACGAGGTCCTCGTGGGTCGGCATGACGGTGACGCCAGCCGGGACGAAGTGCGCGCTCGCGGTCATGACGAGCATGATCGCCAGGGCGTGGGCCGCGGCGGTGGGCCAGGTGGCGAACCGACGGACGCCGAGCGCGCCGAGCCCGCGTAGCACCAGGAGTGCGATGAGGAGGACGGGAAGTGTCATGACGGATCCCATCTAGTCACTGTAAAGATGCGATCGAAGCTACCGCCCATCAGCCATCTTGTCAATGACTAGTTACCCGTGGTGACGCAGGCCACGCCTGGCCCTCGCCTACCCCGCCTTCGCGGTGAGCCACCCCGACCGGGTGCGCGGTGATGTTCCAGCCCGGCGGACGCCGGACCGGGCGCTCATCCCCACTCGCGGCGTACCTGGGGCTCCCCCGGCCCCTCGGGCGGCGGATCCGTGTCGGTCGTCTCGACCTGGTCCTCCGGCGCGACCCGCGCCGGCAGCTTGCCGAACCGGACGTGCCGCTCGGCTTCGAACTCGTCGTCCGTCGACCGGTCGGGATGCTCTCGGTCCTCGCTCATCGCCTGCCTCCCTCGCCGGGTTCCATTCTTATCCGCTCCGTATCCCGGACAACGGGGTGTCGGGGCGTGGTCGATACCGCGACATCGCGGATGTCGTGTGGATCACCCGCGATCGGTGTCGGTAGCCTGAGATGTACGTGCCGAAGGCGAAGCGGCGCTGGGGCTAATTCGCGCTGCCCGTGCTGCATCACGATGAGCTGATCGGCAAGGTGGACGCCACGGTCGACCGCCGGGCATCGGTCCTGCGGGTGACGCCGTCCACCAGGACGTCCGCTTCACCCCGGCCATGGGCCGCGGCCGTGCGCGCCGAGTTGGAGGCGTTGGCGTCCTGGCTCGGCCTCTCCGGCGTCGACGTCGCGCCGCCCGCCGCGGTGGTCCGGCCGTGACCGGGCTCGCCGTCGGGCGGCTCACCGCGGTTGCCCGGCGGTAACCGGGCGTCGAGGTCGGGTCGCACGCCGTGATCGGCTGGCCGGGGCCGGGTGTCCAGCAGTCGGCATGCCCCGGTCAGCGGGGGCTGCCACGGCCGTCGCGGGAGGGTGGCGCAGGTGTGCCGGGTCGGCCGGCGGGTAGTCGGCTCGCGCCGGCAGCCGAGCGCTGGGAGGTCCGGTGGAGACGTATCCCGCCGTGGAGGCCCACGGCCTGATCGGTGACCTGCAGACCGCGGCGCTGATCACCCGGGACGGGACCCTCGACTGGTTCTGCGCGCCCCGGTTCGACTCGCCGAGCCTGTTCGGTGGGCTGCTGGACCGGCGGAAGGGGGGCCATTTCCAGGCCTCGCCGTGCGGGATCGACTACGTGAGCAAGCAGCTCTACCTGCCCGGTACGCCGATCCTGATCACCCGGTTCCTCAGCGCGGACGGCGTGGGCGAGCTGATCGACTTCATGCCGGTCACCGGGGACCGGGCGACCGAGCGCCACCGCCTGGTCCGGATGCTACGGGTCGTCCGGGGCAACATGCGGTTCCGGGTCGACTGCCGGCCACGGTTCAACTACGGACGGGATCCGCACCACCTCGAGGTCCATCCGGACGGCAGCGTCTTCCGCAGCTCGACGCTCTCCCTCACGCTCAACCAGATCCGCTACGCCGACCGGCTCGAGATGCGCGACCAGGAGATCCGCCGGGAGCCGGAAGGGATCTGCGTTATCGGCACCTTCCACGAGGGCGAGGCCGGGGGCGTGGTGCTGGAGACCGGGGCGTCCGCGCCGCCGCGCCGGTACACCCCGGGCGAGGTGCAGGACCTGCTGGAGGAGACGCGGGACTTCTGGCGGCGCTGGCTCGCCCGCTCCCAGTACGCCGGCCGATGGCGGGAGATGGTCGAGCGGTCCGCGATGACGCTGAAGCTCATGACGTACGCCCCGACCGGCGCGCTCATCGCCGCGCCGACCGCCGGGCTGCCCGAGCAACTCGGCGGCGAACGCAACTGGGACTACCGCTACACCTGGATCCGGGACGCGTCCTTCTCGGTGCACGCCCTGCTCAGCCTGGGCTTCACCGACGAGGCCAACGGTTACCTGGGCTGGCTCTACGACCGGATCCGGGAGGCGCGGCAGAGCGAGTCTCCGCTGCAGGTCATGTACCGCGTCGACGGCTCGCCCGACCTCACCGAGGAGGTCCTCGACCACCTGGAGGGCTACCGGGGCTCGGCGCCGGTACGGATCGGCAACGGCGCCGCCGGCCAGCTGCAACTCGACATCTACGGCGAGGCGCTCAACGCGGTGCACCTCGCCGGCGATCGCGGGCTGCGCAGCTCCCACCAGGAGTGGCAGCACATCGTCCACCTGGTGGACTGGCTCTGCGCCAACTGGGACCAGCCGGAGGACGGCATCTGGGAGACCCGTTCCGGTCGGCAGGACTTCACCTACGGCCGGCTGATGTCGTGGGTGGCGTTCGACCGTGCCATCCGCCTCGCCGAGCGGCTCGGGCGGCCGGGCGACGTCATTCGGTGGCGGGACGCGCGCAACGCCGCGTACGAGCAGATCATGACGCGCGGCTTCCACCCCAAGCGCGGCGCCTTCGTGCAGCACTACGCGACCGACGTGCTGGACGCCTCGCTGCTCGCCATGCCGGCGCTGGGGTTCGTCGCGCCGACCGATCCGATGTGGCAGGCGACGCTGCGAACCATCGACACCGACCTGGTCTCTGACAGTCTCGTCTACCGGTACGACCCGGGCGCCTCACCCGACGGACTCGCCGGCAACGAGGGCACCTTCAGCATGTGCACCTTCTGGTACGTCGAGGCGCTCGCCCAGTCCGGCCGTCTCGACGACGCGCGGCTGACGTTCGAGAAGATGCTCACCTACAGCAGCCAGCTCGGGCTGTACTCCGAGGAGATCGCCCCCAGCGGCGAGCAGATCGGCAACTTCCCCCAGGCGTTCAGCCACCTGTCGCTGATCAGCACCGCGACCCACCTCGACCGGCTGCTCTCGGGGCGGGCCTGACCGGGCGCACCGGCCGGGCCGGTGGCACCGGCGGACGACGGGGACCGGGCCGGCCGGTGCAGGATCGTCGCGATCCGTACAGGTCGGCGGTGCCGTAGCGCCGGCGGCCGGCCACCGCCCGGGCGGGGGAGAGCAGCCCGACGGACTCCCAGTGCCGCGCACCGCGACTGACCCCGGGCGTCCGGGCGACCGGGGAACCCACGATTCGTCAACCAGCGGTTGACGAAAGCCGGGCCGTCAACTTACGGTTGACGCATGACCAGTCCACTTCCCATGAACAACCCGGTCCGGCTCGACGACCTGATCGAGGCGATCAAGAAGGCGCACTCCGACGCGCTCGACCAGCTGGCCGACGCGGTCATCGTCGCCGACCACCTCGGCGAAGTGGCCGACCACCTGATCGGCCACTTCGTGGACCAGGCCCGGCGCTCCGGCGCCTCGTGGACCGAGATCGGCCGCAGCATGGGCGTGACCAAGCAGGCCGCGCAGAAGCGGTTCGTGCCGAAGTCCGCCGAAGCGCCGCTGGACCCGCAGCAGGGTTTCAGCCGGTTCACCCCGCGGGCCCGCAACGTGGCGATGGCCTCCCAGAACGAGGCGCGGGCCACCGGGCACGCGGAGATCCGGCCGGAGCACATCACGCTCGGGCTGCTCAGCGAGCCGGAGGCGCTGGCCGCGAAGGCGATCGTCGCGCAGGGCGTATCGCTGGAGCAGGTCCGGGAGGCCGCGCTTGCCGCGCTGCCGGCGGCGTCGGCGGCCGAGGTCCCCGACCTCATCCCGTACGACGCGCAGAGCAGGAAGGCGATGGAGCTGACCTTCCGCGAGGCGCTCCGGCTGGGGCACAACTACATCGGCACCGAGCACATCCTGCTCGCCCTGCTGGAACTGGAGCACGGCAGCGGTGTGCTGGCCGGCCTCGGCGTCGACAAGACCGCCGCCGAGACCTGGCTCGTCGCCGCGCTCGAAGCCCTGACGAAGAAGGCCTCCTGACCGCTCCGGTCAGGCGGTGGCGGGGAAGCCGTACCGGGCGGCCTGCTCCGGGTCGGCCGGGTCGATCTGGCGGATCCCGGCGTCGGCGAGGCGCTTGTTCACCTCGTCGAGCCGTTCGCGCACCAGCCGGGCCTCCTCCTCGGTGACCCGCCCCCGGTGCGGCTTGCCGGCGTGCTCGATGGTGCCGTAGTCGAGCCGCTCGGCGCTGCGGCGGGCCTTGGGCGGGCGGACCCGCTCGGCGGTCCTGAGCAGTTGTGCCATCGGCACGTCGGTGGCCATCGCGTCGAACTCGCTGGCGGTCAGCACCACCCGGCGCGGTTCGCCGCCGCCGTGCCGGTCGTGGATCTCGACCACCGCGACGTCCAGCGCCGCGTCGTCGATGCTCTCCACCTCGACCGGGGTGGCGTCCAGTTGCACGGGCCCGGCCACCAGGTCAGGGTGCTCCAGCACGACGACGCGGACCACCTCGTCGTCGGGGCGCAGCACCGTGCCGCTGAAGTCGGAGACGTGGATCGTCTTCTTGCCCATGCGCTGAGCTTCTCCTGTCGTGGGCCGGGTTCCGGACCTCAAGAAATTACCCGACAGGTGTGCGAAAGCCCCCGTTGGACCGCCCGGGAGTGTCGCCGGGTCAGAGACTGCCCTGCGGCGCCACCCACTCCGTGGGCTGGCCGGTGAGCGGCGATCCGGTCGTGGTCGGCGTCGTAGTGGAGCACCGTCGCGCCGTGCACCTCGGCCGTCGCGGCGATGATGAGGTCGGGTAGCCGGAAGCTCCGGTGCTGGCTGTCGGCCGCGAGGGTTCGTGCGTCAGTGGGTGTTGAGGCCGCGTCGGGCGGAGGTGCCGGCCGGCAGCTTGTTCAGCTCGCTCCAGGTCGGCGCGTCGGTGCCGGAGGCGGACCGGCTGCCCCGGTACGGCGGCTGACCCGGGAAGCGTCCGGGAGTCCCGGGGACCCGCCAGAGGCGCTCGGTGTCCTGCTGGTACCGGTCATTCGGCTGATTCGGCATGACCATTACCGTCCCAAAGAAAGTTGTACATGTATGGAAATGAATATGACGTGGGATCGATGGATCAGGTTCCCGTGGCGGGCAGGCGGACCACGAACCGGCACCCGTCGGTGAGGTTCTGTACATCTACCCGGCCGCCGTGCGCCTCAATCAGCCCGCGCACGATCGCCAGACCCAGCCCGCCCGACCCGGCGCGGTGCCCGTTGCCCGGTCGCGGCGTACGCGCCGGCTCGCCCCGGAACGCCACCTCGAAGACCCGGGGCAGGTCCTCCTCCGGGATCCCGCCGCAGGTGTCGGCCACCGCCAGCCAGGCGGCGTCGGCGTCGCGTCCGCCGTCAATCCGTACCGTGCCGTCCTCGGGGGTGTAGCGGACCGCGTTGAGCAGCAGGTTGCTCACCACCCGGGCCAGTTCCGGCTCGCTGGCCAGCACCGTCGGCCAGCCGGTCTCGGCGGCGACCAGCCGGATCCGCCGGGCTGCGGCCAGTGGCGCGGCGCCGGCCAGCGCGTCGGAGACCACGTCGCCGAGCGGCACCGCCGACAGCGACAGCCGCAGCGCGCCGGCGTTGATCCGGGACAGTTCGAACAGGTCGTCCACCAGCCGGGTCATCCGGTCGGTCTCCACCCGGATCCGGCGGTGGTACTCGGCGACCGTCTCCGGGTCCAGCACCACCCGGTCCTCCAGCGCCTCCGCCATCGCCCGCAGCCCGGCCAGCGGGGTGCGCAGGTCGTGCGACACCCAGGCGACCAGGTCGCGCCGCCCCTGCTCGATCCGCCGTTCCCGCTCCCGCGCCTGGTCGGCCCAGACCGCGGCGGCGGCGAGCCGGCGGGCGAAGAGCCAGCCGACGGCCAGGCTGACCGTCGCCGCCGCCGCGACGGTGATCAGTACCACCTCGAGGTCGTGAGCGGAGAGGAACATCGCCTCGGCGACCACGGCCACGCCGGCCACCACCGCGGTCACGGTCACCGTCAGCAGCACCACGATGTGGACGGTGATCGACCGGCCGCGCAGCAGCCGCAGGGCGAGCGCGCCGGCGGCGCCGACGCAGAGCGCCGCGGCGAGCGCCGCCGCGAAGATCAGGGCCAGCTCACGCATCGGTCGGCTGGTATCGGTAGCCCACGCCCCAGACCGTCACGATCCGCCGTGGGTCCGCGGGATCGGCCTCCACCTTCTCCCGCAGCCGCCGTACGTGCACGGTCACCGTCGACTCGTCGCCGAAGCTCCAGCCCCACACCCGCTCCAGCAGTTCCGCCTGGCGCAACGCCCGTGCCGGGTGTCGCATCAGGTGGGCCAACAGGTCGAACTCGCGCAGCGTCAGGGCCAGTTCGCGCCCGTGCAGCCGGGCCACCCGGGGCCCGGTGAGCACCTCCAGCCCGCCGTCGGTGAGCACCTCCGGCACCGTCCCGGCCGGCTCGCCGCCGGCCCGGCGCAGCACCGAGCGGACCCGCAGCACCAGCTCCCGGGGGGAGAACGGCTTGCCCAGGTAGTCGTCCGCGCCGAGTTGCAGGCCGAGGATCCGGTCGGCCTCGTCGCCGCGCGCGGTGAGCATCACGATGGGTACGCCGTCCGGCCGGGACCGTAGCCGCCGGCAGACCTCCAGGCCGTCCAGCACCGGCAGCATCAGGTCGAGTACCACCAGGTCGGGCGGCTCCGCGGCGACCGCGGCCAGCGCGGCGGCCCCGTCGCCGACATGGTCGACCCGGTATCCGGCGTGCTCCAGGTAGCGGCAGACCACGTCGCTGACCGTCCGGTCGTCGTCGACGACCAGCACCCGCTGGGTCACCGGGCACCTCCCTCGCGCCGGCCCAGCGTAGCCAGACGTACGCTGCCGTAGGTCTTGCCATCTCCTTACGGCGCGGTCGGCGCAGTGACGGGCACCACTTCCCCTCATATCCCTAGGGGGACGCCGGGGATGCCGGTCACGGCGAGCGCGCCGGGCACGCGGGGCATGGCGCAAACGCCGGGCATGCCGACCACGGCGAGCACGCCGGGCACGCCGAGCACGACGCGGGGCACGGTCGACGCTGACCGGTTCGGTACGCCGGGCGGAGCCGCCCGGCGTACCGTGATCGGATTCCGGCTCGGTGGCCGACGGCGCAGGGAGGTGGATCGGTGCTCGACCGGCGACTCCACCTGCACCTGGCCAGCTGGCTCGGGCAGTGGCCCGCCGGCCCGGGTCTGCACGTGGTCGGCTCGCACCGCCGGGCCCGCCCCGCCTGGGACGGCCGGCTCCGCCCGGCGATCGCGGTTCGGGCCGGCGCGAGCACCGTGCTGTCGGTGCCGCCCGACCGGGTCGCCGCGGTCCGGGAGCTGGCCCGGCGGCCGAAGCGCCTGCTGCCGGAGCTGCCCACGGCGGTCGGCCACCGGGGCTGGGCGCTGCACGACGACGTCTTCCGGTGGACTTCGGCACCGGCCCCGCTGCCCGACCTGGGGGAGTGGATCTCCCCGGCGGAACCGGGACTGCCGGCCTGGCTGCGGCTGTTCGACCGGGCGGTGCTGGTGGTCCGCGACGACAGTGGTCGCTACCTGGCCGGGGTGGGGATCAAGCGGCACGACGCGTACGGCCACGAGTTGGCGGTGGGGACCGTGCCCGCCGCCCGGGATCGCGGCCTGGCCCGCCGACTGGTCGCCCAGGCGGCCCGCCGGGTGCTCGACGAGGGCGCCGTACCAACCTATCTGCACGATCACCGCAACGCCGCCTCGGCGCGGGTGGCGGAAGCCGCCGGCTTCCCGGACCGGGGTTGGCGGTCGTTCGGGGTGTACCCGAGCTGACTCGCGAAAGCCGCCCCGGCCGGGCGGGTCGTCCGGACGCGGGGCGCGGACCGTGGATCCCGGGCCGGATCCACGGTCCGCAGCCTCCCCCAGGCCCCGTAGGTCGAGCGACGCTGATTACGCTACGTATCGACAGGCTCGACGGCAAGATGTCAGCGCTTGTCGTGGAGTGTCGAATAGCGGACTTGACCTGGAGCGGAGTCGACGAGTCCGGCCCGGCCGCTCAGTGACGCAGCGTACGAATCAGATCGAGGACCTGGCGGGTGACCGGGCGGAGCACCCGCAGCCGGGACAGCGCCACCAGCCGGTCGATGAGCGGCACCGCCCCGTCGATCAGCTGCCGGGTTCGGGCCTGTCCCGGCGACCGGTCGTAGACCCAGTAGAGGATCACCCCCATGTACGCCAGCCAGAGCAGCTCCGGCAACTGGGGGCGCAGCTCGGCGTCCACCTTGGCCGCGGAGCCGTCCAGCACCTCGGCGAAGAGCGCGACCGCCGCCTGGCGCGGCGCCGAGGACTCCGCCGAGAACGGGCTCAGCGGGGAGGTCGGCTCCGCGGCCGTCTTGAAGAAGCTGGCGGCGAAGTCGTGCGAGGGGGTGAGCACGTCGATGCCGGCGTGCAGCACCCCGGCGAGCCGGGCGGCGAAGTCGGACTCGCGGTCGAGCACCGGCTGGGCCGCCGCCCGGTGCTCGACCTGTGCACGGGCGTAGAACTCCTGGATCAGATGGTCCTTGGAGCCGAAGTAGTAGTAGGCGTTGCCCACCGCCACCCCGGCCTCCTGGGCGATCGCGCGCATGGTGGTCTGGGCGTACCCGCGCTCGCGGAACAGCCGCATCGCGGTGTCCAGGATGAGCTGCCGCGTCTGCTCGCCGCGGGCGGTCGCCGGCTCACCCGCAGCGGTCGTCGGCGCAGTCTGCTCGGTCATCGGGGCCACCGTAACCCGGCGGGTCGTGCGTCGGCTCCGGCCACGGCTCGCGGACCCGCTCGCGTACCGCCGAGGCGACCGCCACCACCCGCCGGGCCAGCGGGAGCAGGTGCGGGCGGGCCAGCCGCTCGGCCGTCGACCGGTGCTCGGCCAGCGCCCACAGGCAGGCGAACCAGGCGCCGTCGCCCGCGTACACCGCGCCGGTGTCCGCGATGACGGTGAGGTCGCGCAGCGTCGCGGCGTGATCCAGGCCGGGGAAGCGCCGCCGGGCCTCCGCCGAGCCGGCCGGCACGAACTCCAGCGGTACGAGCTGTGGCCGGGACGCCAGCCAGGCGCGCGCGGCCCGGCACAGTGAGCAGTGCGCGTCGAACAGGACGGTGAACCCCCGGATGCCACCACCGGAGTGCGTGGTGGCATCCGGGAGGCCCTGCGCTCCGGCGGGCGGGACGGTCATCGCGCCGACTGGGGAGCGGTCGGGCCGGCGCCCGGCTGGCCGCCGCCCGCCGGACCGGGCTGGGGGCGCGGGCCGCCGGCGTACGGGCCGGCGTGCGGCTGCGGGCCGACCGGGTGGCCGGCGTGCGGTGCGGGCGTCATCGGCAGCTGGCCGACCGGGGCGAGCGGGGGGTGGGTGGCGAACTGGCGCAGCCGGCCCCGGCGGTACCGGTTGAGCGCGAAGACGTTGAAGAAGTGCAGCGCGCCGAGCACCAGCAGCACCAGGCCGACCTTGAGCGACAGCTCCTCCATCGCGGCGCTGGTCGTCCGCACCGGGTCGGGGTGCCGCATGGCCACCGTGACGTAGCCGAGGTTGAGCAGGTAGAAGCCGACCACCAGCAGGCTGTTCACCGCCTTGGCGAGACGCTCGTCGGCGAACACCTCCTCGAGGAAGACCAGCCCGTTGCGGGAGAGCGCCCGGGCCACCCAGATGGTCAGCCCGATGCTGATCGCCAGGTAGACCAGGTACATCCAGACCTTCGTGTCCATCCTGAACCTCTCTTGAACGCGTTCAAATCGACTGGGCTCAGCGTAGGCGATGAGTTGAACACGTTCAAGACTGCGGCGACGAATGGCACTCGACCGCGGGCTGGGTATGGTCGGCTGGCACCGGCACGGGCGCCGGGCTCCCTGGTGAGGCGGTGGATGACGTGCGGGCGCAGGACGCGGAGCGGCGGCAGGTGGTGCTGCGTTCGGCCGATGTCGACGAGGTCCTCGTCGATCTGGCCGGCGTCGCGTTCCTCGACTCCAGCGGGGTTCGCGTGCTGGTCCACGGCGCGGTGGTGGCCCGGGAACGCGGCGTGACGCTCCGGGTGGCCCGGCCGCTGCCGGTGGTGGCCCGGGTGCTGCGGATCACCTCGGTCGATGCCCTGCTCGGGTTGACCGACGGGGGCGCCGAGGACCACTCCGGCCAGGGCTTGCAGGCGCTGGACTGACAGTCAGGGTTCGACGTTCGCGGACGCCTCGGCCGACCACTCGACCAGCAGCGGCGTGGCGTCGTCGCGGTCCGGCCCGCCCAGGTGCTCGGTGAGCGCGCGGCTCAGCCGGCGCAGGATCTCGGCCGCCGGCCGGCCGGAGCTGATCTGGCGCTCGACGAGATCGGTCAGCCTGGGCAGGCCGAACAGTTCGCCGCTCGTACCGCGCGCCTCGGTGACCCCGTCGGTGTGCAACAGCAGCCGGTCGCCCCGCTCCAGCCGGGTCTGCGCCGCCACGGTCTGGTCGGCCAGGCCGAGCGGGAGGCGCCGGCCGCCGGTCAGCTCCCGCACCGCCCGCCCGCCACGCAGCAGCAGCGGCGGCGGGTGCCCGGCGACGACGTACCTGAGCAGGCCGGTGCGGGTGTCGAACTCGGCCAGCACCCCGGTGACGAAGCGGGCGTCGCGCCACTGGCTCGCGATGGCGGTGTCCACCGAGCGGGCCAGCCCGGGCAGGTCGCTGCCGGCCCGCCGCGCCGCACGCAGCGCGGAGAGCGCGACCGAGGTGGTGGGCACCGCCGGCAGGCCGCGGCCGACCCCGTCCAGGATCGCCAGGGTGAGGACACCGCCGTCCAGGGCGTAGTCGAACGCGTCCCCGCCGACCTCGTAGCAGGGTTCGAGCAGGGCGGTGATCGCGGTGCCCGGGGCGGCGAAGGTCAGCGGCGGGAGCAGTTTGCCAGAGCAGCTCGGCGGAGACCGCCATCGGCCGGCTGCGCCGGGCCCGGCTCAGGGTGTCGCCGTACGCGATCTTGCTCGTCACCAGGTGCCCGATCAGGCCGGCGATCAGCCGGCGAGCCGTCCTGGAACGACGGCTCGGACGGGTCGGTGCCGGCCGCCGGGAATACCTCCAGCAGGCCCAGCCGGTCGGTGCCGTTCACGATCGGCATCCAGAGCCGGGGTGGCGGCCCGTGTCCGATGCGCGGCTCGACATGGGTGAAGGCGCGACCGGCCGGGCTGGTGTCGATCGGCAGGGCGTCCGGCGTCGGGCGGCCCGGCTCGGGCAGCGGACGCAGGTCGCACCGCTCGGCGTCGACCAGGTAGACGGTGGCCGTGGCGCCCTGCGGCCGCAGTACGGCGCCGACCGCCACCGCCAGCTCGTCCGGCGGCAGCCGGTGCGACCGGGACACGAGGTCGGCCAGTGCCCGGTGCCAGGAGTCGGTAGCGGTCATCCGATTCGCATACCCCGCGTCGGCCCGGTCAATGCCGCCCGGCCCGGGTCCTCCCGGTCCCGGGCCTTCCCGGCCTGCCCGCCTGGTCCGCCCGCCCGGCGGGCATGATCCGCCGGCCCCGGCGTCAGCCGGTCAGGCGGAGGGCCTCGGCGGCGGCCCGGCCGTTGGCGTGGCTGGCGCCGTAGGTGGTGACGAAGGCCCGGACGCCGGCTGGCCGCCAGCTCGCCGGCCAACCCATCTCGACCACGGTCACCGGGTGCTCGGCGGCCAGCGCGGTGACCAGCTCGGGACCGCCGGGCAGCCGGTGGAGGTGCCGGCCGACCAGCACGATCGGCCGGGACCCGGCGAGCCCGCGCAGGGTGGCCGGTTCGGTCTCCGCGGCGACCACCCGGATCTCCTCGGCGTCGGCCAGGTGCGGCCCGAGTCCCCAGGGCACCCGGCCCTCGGCGATGGTGGAGGCGGCGTGCAACTGGACCACCAGCGGCCGGTCCAGGTCGGTGAGGGTGCCCTCCACCCGGACGGCGCGGCGCGCCGCCGCGTACCCCAGATCGGTGGCGGCGGCGGAGATCCCGCCGGCGGTTCCGGTCCAGGCGGCCAGCTCGGCGGCCCGACCGGCGGCCTCCTCCACCCGGGAACGGTCCAGCCGGCCGTCGCCCAGCGCCGCGACGATCTCGGCGACCACCCGCTCGACCAGCTCGGCGTCGACCTGGGCGCCGATGCAGAGCAGGTCGGCGCCGGCGGCGAGGGCCCGGACGGCGGCCGGCCCCACCCCGCCCGCGGCGATCGCGGCGCCCTTCATCTCCAGCGCGTCGGTGATCACCGTGCCGGTGAAGCCGTACTCGCCGCGCAGCAGGTCCACCAGGACGGCCCGGCTGAAGGTGGCCGGGCCGTCGCCGGTCAGCGCGGGTACCCGGATGTGCGCGGTCATCACCGCCCGGGTGCCGGCGGCGACCACCGCGGCGAACGGGGGCAGGTCGCGCTCCCGCAGCACCTCGACCGGCACGTCCACGGTGGGCAGCTCGTGGTGCGAGTCGGCGATCGTGGCGCCGTGCCCGGGGAAGTGCTTGGCGCAGGCGGCGACGCCGGCCGCCTGGAGCCCGGCCACCGCGGCGGAGGAGTGCGCGGCGACCCGGATCGGATCGGCGCCGAACGAGCGGGTGCCGATCACCGGGTTCTCGTCGGCGGTGTTGACGTCGACCGTGGGCGCGAGGTTCACCGTGATACCGAGCGCGGACAGCTCCGCCCCGATGGCCTCGTAGACGCGCCGGGTCAGCGCCACGTCGCCGACCGCGCCGAGCGCCGCGTTGCCGGGATAGGGGCTGCCGGTGGCGTGGGCGAGCCGGGTGACGTCGCCGCCCTCCTCGTCGATGGCGATCAGCACGTCGGCACGGCCGGCCCGTAGCGCGGCGGTGCTGGCCGCCACCTGCGCGGGGTTGTGCACGTTCATGCCGAACAGGGTGTGCCCGGCGAGCCCCTCGGCGACCAGGTCCACCGCCCAGTCCGGCGGCACCGGGCCCGGGTACGCGGCCAGCAGCGTGCCGAGCGCGAGCCGGCGCAGTCCTGGATCGAGCCCCACGTGATCTCCCCTTCCGGTGCCCGGACGGCACGGACGTCGTGACGGAGGCGGCCGTCCCGGCGGTGGAGCGGTGCCGGGTCGTCCGAGTTCTCCGGTGCCGGGTGGCCGATACGCTACGGCTACCCGCTCACCGGTCGGTTTACAGTTAGCAAAGTTTATAGAAGCAGAAGGACGTGGCATGAGTGCGACCCGGTTGCCCGGCACCCCCCGCCTGCTGCGGGCGCTCAACGACCGCGCCGCGCTGGAACTGCTGCTCGAGCAGGGGCCGCTGACCCGGGCCCGGCTCGGCGAGCTGACCGGGTTGTCCAAGGTCACCGCCTCCCAACTGGTCGAGCGGCTGGAGGAGCGGGGGCTGGTCACCCGGGTCGGCGAGCAGGCCGGCGGGCGGGGACCGAACGCCCAGCTCTACGCGGTGCGGCCGGGCAGCGCGCACGTGGTCGGGGTGGACGTCGGCCCCGACCGGGTGGTCGCCGCCTGCGCGGACATCACCGGCGCGGTGATCGGCCGGGTCGAGCAGTCCACCCGGGACACCGACGACCCGGTCGGCGTGGTGCACAACGCGGTGGTCCAGGCGGCCAGCAGCGCGCAGGCCCAGCTGTCGAGTGTCCGGCGGATCGTGCTCGGCACCCCCGGCCTGGTCGACCCGGCCACCGGCGACATCACCTTCGCCTTCAACCTGCCGCGCTGGCACAGCGGCCTGCTCGGCGCGCTCCGCGACGACCTGCACACCCCGGTGGTCTTCGAGAACGACGTCAACCTGGCCGCGGTGGCCGAGGCGCAGTCCGGCGCCGCCCGCGGGGTGACCGACTTCGTGCTGGTCTGGGTCGGCGCGGGTGTCGGTCTGGCGATCATGCTCGGCGGGCGGCTGCACCACGGCAGCAGCGGCGCCGCGGGCGAGATCGGCTACCTGCCGGTGCCCGGCGCGCCCATCCCGCGTGACGTGTCCCGCCGGGCCAAGCCGGCCTTCCAGCAGCTGGTCGGTGGGGACGCGGTGCGCGCGCTGGCCCGCGAGCACGGCTACCCCGACGACAGCGCCACCGCGGCGGTGCGCGCGGCGATCGCGGACGGCGCGGCGGGCGGCCCGATGCTCGACGAGCTCGCCCGCCGGCTGGCGCTCGGTGTGGCCAGCACCTGCGTGGTGCTGGACCCGCCGCTGGTGGTACTCGCCGGCGATGTCGGCCAGGCGGGCGGCACGGCGCTGGCCCAGCGGGTGCAGCACGAGGTGGCGGCGATCACCCTGGTGCGGCCCCGGGTGGTGCCGACCGGGCTGACCGAGGAGCCGATCCTCAACGGCGCGCTGCGGACCGCGCTGGACGCCGTCCGCGACGAGGTCTTCGGTTCCACCGTCGGCTGATCCGGCGCCCCGGTCGGCCCCCGCTCCGGGCGGTGGCGTCGCGGCGGCGCGGGACGCCGCGCCCGCCTCGGCGGGGCGTGCGTGGTCGCCCGCGCCGTCCGTCATGTGAAGGAATTCTTCACTATCGGTCGGGGTGCTGCAAGGTCTTGCCGCACCCCGACCGATGGTCCGGCCAGCTCAGATCAGATCCCGCCGGCGGAACAGGGTGAAGGCCGCCGCGGTGAGCGCGGCGGTCAGCGTGACCAGTACGACCAGCGCCGGCGCCCAGGTCAGCGCGTAGAAGCCGTCGCAGCTGCCGTCGAAGACACCGGCGCAGGCCTGGTTGTCCCAGAACTCCGCCCGCCCGGTCAGCCAGGCGGCCAGGTGGCTGGAGAGCATCAGCTGGTCGGGCCGGGCCACCTCCAGGATCTCGAACACCAGCCGGGCGCCCAGCTCCCACACCACCAGGTACGCGGCGACCGCGCCGAGCGCTGCCGAGGTGTGCCGGCCCAGCGTGGCGATGGCGAAGCCGAGCGCCGTGGCCAGCAGCACCAGCACCAGCCCACGACCCCAGATCGTCCCCAGCGACCGCCAGAACTCGTCGTCGAGATGGCCCGGCTGCCCGGCGGCCTGCCCGATGAACCAGAAGGTGCCCAGGTACGCCACCGAGGCGACCAGCGACAGCGCCAGCACCCCGCCGAGCAGGGTGCCCAGCTTGGCGCCGAGCACCGTCATCCGGCGGGGCCGCCACAGCAGCAGGTTGACCACGCCGCCCGAGTTGAGGTCGGCGCCGATGTAGGAGGCGCCGACCAGGAAGCCGAAGAGAACCAGGAAGGCGATCAGGAAGTAGAGCAGCGGCCGGGCCTCCGTGGCGAAGGTGAACACCCCGACCAGGTAGTCGGCGGCCACCGGCAGCCGCTCCCGCAGCGCCGGGTCCACCTCGCTGCAGTTGGGCGGGTAGTACTGGTCGGCCTGCTCCGGCGGCAGCACACCACGCTCGCGGGCGAGGCACTGCTCGTGGATGACTTCCAGGTTGCGCCGCTCCTCGGCCGCCTGCCGCTGCGCCTCGGCCAGTTCGGTGGCGGTGGGCCGGTGCGAGCCGGCCAGGGTGGTCGCCGCGGTGACGCCGAAGGCCAGCACCAGCAGGACGATCATGAGCTGGACGAAGCGCCGGGCGCTCAGCCGCTCCAGTTCGGCACGGACCAGGTTCACGCGTCCACTCCTCTGGTCTCGCCGACCCCCGCGTCGAGGTCGATCGTCGCGTCCCGCGTCGGGCGGTCGGGCAGCACCGAGTCGTCCACCTGCCGGGGCACCCCCGGATGCCCCGCCGTACCGGTCAGCTCCAGGAAGACGCTCTCCAGGTCCGGCCGCAGCGGGGTCAGCTCGCCCACCCACAGGCCCTGCTCACCGAGGGTGCGGCTGACCACGGTCGGATCGGTCACGTCGGCCACGGTCAGGTGGTCGTCGTGCGCGGTGGCGGCCAGCCCGGCGGCGCCGAGCAGCTCGACCGCCCGCGCCGGCTCGGCCACCCGGACCAGGAACTCGTGCCGGTCGAAGCCGGCCAGCACCTCGTCCACCCGGCCGGCCGCCACCCGCCGGCCCCGGGAGATGATCGTGACGTGGTCGCAGATCAGCTGGATCTCGGCCAGGATGTGGCTGGACACCAGCACGGTCACCCCGGCCGCGGCCAGCGACCGCATCAGGTCCCGCATCTCCCGGATGCCGGCCGGGTCCAGCCCGTTCGCCGGCTCGTCGAGGATCAGCAGCTCCGGGTCCTTGAGCAGGGCGGAGGCGACCGCGAGGCGCTGCTTCATGCCCAGCGAGTAGCCCTTGACCCGCTCGTGGCCGCGGTCGTACAGGCCGACCTGGGCCAGCACCTCGTCGACCCGGGAGACCGGAACGCCGCCGGCCCGGGCGAGCAGCCGCAGCGTGCGGTGGGCGGTGAAGTTGCCGAAGAACTGCGGGCTCTCCACGATCGCCCCGACCCGCCCGGACACCCGGGGCAGCTGCTCCGGCGACCGCGCGCCGAGCACCGTCATCCGCCCCGCGTCGGCGCGGACCAGGCCGAGCAGGGCGCGCAGCGTGGTGGTCTTGCCGGAGCCGTTCGGGCCGAGGAAGCCGTGGATCTGACCGGGCTGCACGAGCAGGTCGAAGCCGTCGACCGCGACCCGGCGGCCGTGCCGCAGACTGTGGAAGGTCTTGCGCAGACCCTCGATCTCGATGACCGCGCTCATCCGCGCGGCTCCCTGCTCCGACCGGGCATGAACCGTCCTCCGGGTGGGGTGACCAACGACACGGCGCCCCACCATACGGCCGGCCCGCCGCCCGTGGGGGGCATCGCGGCGCTGCGTGGTTGGATGGTCGGGTGACTGGTGACCTGATCCCCGGCGCCGGCGGCGCCGCACCCGCACCCCCGCCCGTGGACGCGGATCTGGTGGTCAGCCTCGACGGCGTCGGCGTACGCCGGTCCGGCACCGCCCTGCTGCACGACCTCACCTGGCGGGTCGAGCTGGACGAGCGCTGGGTCGTGCTCGGCCCGAACGGCGCCGGCAAGACCACCCTGCTCAACATCGCGGCCGGCCGGCTGCACCCCACCACCGGCGTCGCGCACGTGCTCGGCGAGCGGATCGGCCGTACCGACCTGACCGAGCTGCGTACCCGGATCGGGCTCTCCACCGCGGCGCTCGCCGAGCGGGTGCCCGCCGACGAGCGGGTCACCGACGTGGTGGTCACCGCCGCCTGGTCGGTGGTCGGTCGTTGGCGGGAGAGCTACGACCCCACCGACGAGGCCCGCGCCCGCGCGCTGCTCGGCCAGCTCGGCGTCGGCGGCCTCGCCGAGCGCAGCTACGGCACGCTGTCGGAGGGGGAGCGCAAGCGCGTGCAGATCGCCCGCGCCCTGATGACCGACCCGGAGCTGCTGCTGCTCGACGAGCCCGCGGCCGGGCTCGACCTGGGCGGCCGGGAGGACCTGGTGGCCCGGCTGGCCGAGCTGGCGCAGGACCCGGACGCTCCGGCGATGGTGCTGGTCACCCACCACGTGGAGGAGATCCCGCCCGGCTTCACCCACGCGCTGCTGCTGCGCGAGGGAGGCGTGGTGGCGCAGGGGCTGCTCGGCGAAACGCTCACCGGCGACAACCTCTCGAAGACCTTCGGCCTGCCGCTGGCGGTCCAGCGCTCCGGCGATCGGTACACCGCTCGCGCGGCCTGACACGGCGGTTGAGGAGGCCAGCGTGCGGCAGACCCGGGTCGTCGTGGTCGGCAGCGCCAACATGGACCTGGTGGCCACCGCTCCCGCCCTGCCCCGGCCGGGCGAGACGCTGCTCGGCACGGACTTCGTGACGGTGCCGGGCGGCAAGGGCGCCAACCAGGCGGTCGCCGCCGCCCGGGCCGGCGCCGCCTGCGCCTTCCTCGGCGCGATCGGCTCCGACTCGTTCGGGGTCACCCTGCGGGCCCGGATCACCGCGGCCGGCGTGGACACCAGCCAGCTGCGGGTGGTGTACGGCGCCTCCGGCGTCGCCCTGGTGATGGTGAACGCCGAGGGGGAGAACGCCATCCTGGTCACCCCCGGCGCGAACGGCGCGTTCACCGGGCTCACCGAGGCCGAACTGGCCGCCGTACGTGACGCGGACGTGCTGGTCGCTCAGCTGGAGGTGCCGGTGGAGACGGTGACCGCCGCGGCGGTGGCCGCCCGCGCGGCCGGCACCCGGGTGGTGCTGAACGCGGCGCCGGCCCGGCCGGTGCCCGCCGAGTTGCTGGCCGCGGTGGACCTGCTGGTGGTCAACGAGAACGAGGCGCGAGCGCTGACCGGCCGGGGCCGGGACGAACCGCGCGCCCTGCTCGACCTGGTGCCCCGGGCGGTGCTCACCCTCGGCGCCGAGGGCGCCTGGTACGGCGACCGGGACGGCGCCGACGTGCACGTGCCGGCGGTGAAGGTCGACGTGGTCGACTCGACCGGCGCCGGCGACGCGTTCACCGCCGCCCTCGCGGTCGCCTGGGGCGAGGGCCGGGACCTGGTCGACGCGGTGCGCTGGGCGGCCGCGGCCGGAGCGGCGTGTGCCCGGCGGCTCGGCGCCTCGGTGGCGCTGCCCCGCCGGGCCGAGATCGACGAGCTGTACGTTCCCGCCTGATCAGGTAGGGACCAGGGGCGTCCAGATCCGGTTCGACCCGCGCGGTTCCCGCCACCAGCCTGGCCGGTCCGGACCCGCTCAGGCGCTGCACGGCGCCTGCCCGGCCGAGCGGCCGCAGGTCGCCAGGCTGCACCAGCGGCGTAGGCCGCTCTCGTCGAGGAAGAGCCAGCCGCACCGCTCGTCCGGGCATGCGCGGACGGTGAGTCGACGTGGATCGGCCAGCAGCGCGGCGGCGCTCCATGCCGCGGCGTGCACGGGCAGCCGGAGCCCGGCCGAGAGATCGGGCCACCACCGCCCTCGGCCGTCCGGCTCCCGCCGGAGCACCATCACCTTCGTGGCCGTCTCCGCGGCCCGCGCGACGGCGTCGAAGGCACCTCGGTCCTCCGGATCGGTCAGGCAGGCGTACAGCCGGGTGCGGAGCGCGCGGGCCTCGTCGAGCGCGGCGGCGGCCTCGCCCGGGGTCCGCCGGGCCAGATCGAGCAGTCGCCGCACCGCCACGTCGTCGATCAGTCCCACGTGGCCGGCCCAGACCGCCAGGGTCGGGTAGCCGCGGAGCCACTCCGCCCCCGGCAGCGGTGGCTCGTGTCCCCAGCCGGCGAAGGTGTTGCAGAACTCCAACGCCGGATGCCCGCCGACGCTCCACGGCAGGCTCTCGCCACGCACGCGCACCTCGTAGACGGGCAGGTCGGGCCGGTCGAGCCGGTGGTCGGCACGGAGGATCCGCCGGTGCACCTCCCGCAGCCGCATCCCCGGCTCGACGCCGAGCTCGGCCACGAGCGTCCGCCGGGTCGTCCGGTACAGCTGTAGCGCCTCGGCCTGCCTGCCGGCCCGGTACAGCGCGGTCATCAGCGAGGCGACCAGCCGTTCCCGGGTCGGGTACCGGGTGACCATGGGGGTCAACTCGCTGATCACGCGAACCTGGCGGCCCAGCGCGAGCCGCGCCTCGGCCCGCAGTTCGACGCCGGTGAGCCGGAGCTCCTCGATCGGCCCACCCAGCCGACCGCGCAGCTCGTCGTCGGCCGTGTCGGCGAGCAGCGGCCCCCGCCAGAGCCCCAGCGCCTGGTCGAGCAGCCGTACGCGCTCGGCCGGATCGGCGGTGCCGCTCGCCTGGTGGACGAGACGGCTGAACTCTTCGACGTCGACCCGGTGCCCGTCGGGTTCCACGAGGTAGCCCTCGCCGCGCGTGGTGATCCGGACCCGATGGGGCGCCAGCGACGCGCGGAGCCGGCCGATGTAGGTGTGTACGGCGCCGCGGGCCGAGGCGGGCGGTTGGCCGTGCCACAGCAGCTCGATGAGCCGGTCGGTGCTGACCAGGCGACCCGGGTCGAGCAGGAGGACGCCGAGGATGCACCGTTCCTGCCGGCGGCTGCCGAACTCGACGGGCCGGTCGTCCTGACGCGCTTCGAAGGGGCCGAGCAGTCGGAAGTCCATACCTGGTCAGACCACCTGGCCGTCGTGGACGGTTGCCGGTCCGGTGAGCGGCTGGTGATTTCCCGGGTACCGGCGGGCGGCTCGGCCGGGCGGGGACGGGTGGCCGCGGCCGTGACGGTCAGGACGTGGTCAGTGGCGCCGACGACCCTGGTCCGGTCCGACCGTCCGAGAACAGGTGGAGTGAACATGCGTTGGAGAACGAGTGTCGGAACGGTCCTGGCGGCTGCGATGTTCGTCGGTGGTGGGGCGACGGCGGCGTCCGCCGCTCCCGCCAACCCGCCGACCGTGCCGGCCGAGCTGGCGGCCGCGCCCGCCGGCGCGCCGGCCGAACCGGCGGCCGCGCTCGCCGAGGCGAGCCGGCTCGGCGGCTGGGTGCCGGCGCCGCAGGAGCCGTTCGAACTGCCCGCCGGGGCGCGGTGCGACTTCGCCGTCCGCGTCCAGCCCGTGGTCGACGAGGTACGCAAGCTGGTGCTGGAGACCTATCCGGACGGCTCGCCGAAGCGGGAGATCTACACCGGCGCCCTGATCAGCGAGGTGAAGAACCTGGAGACCGGGGCCACCAGTTTCGCGGACGCCAGTGGTTCCGCGCTCGTCGTCCATGGCACGGACGGCTCGATGACCTGGTACGTGGTCGGGCCGGTGCTGCTCGGCTTCCGGGAGAACGCCGGCTCGCTGCCGCGCGGCCTGTGGCTGGTGGACGGGGTGTTCCGGGTCGAGTTCACCCCGACGTTCGAGAAGACCATCACGATGGTGCACGGCACCACGCACGACGTCTGCACCGACGTGGACTGAGCCCTGCGCCGCCCGGCCGGGGTCCGGCCCGGCCGGGCGGCGCGGCGCCGGCCCGGTTCACGGGGTACCGGGTGGGCGGACCGCCGTGCTCCTTCGGAAGGCCCGGCGGTACGCCGACGGCGACGTGCGCATGGCCCGGCCGAAGTGGTGGCGGTAGGTGACCGGGCTGTCGAACCCGACCGCCGCGGCGATCTCCTCGACCGGCGCGTCGGTGCCCTCCAGCAACGGCAGGCTGGCCCGCACCCGCTGGTCGACCAGCCACCGGATCGGGCTGGTGCCGGTGGCCCGGGCGAAGTGCCGCAGGTAGGTGCGGGGCGACATGTGCGCCTGCCGGGCCAGCCGGTCGACGGTGACCGGCTCCGCCAGGTGCGCCAGCGCCCAGGCGATGCTGCCGGCGATCCGGTCGTCGTCCGGGTCGACGGTCACCGGCGCCTCGATGAACTGGGCCTGGCCGCCGTCGCGGTGCGGCGGGATCACCAGCCGGCGGGCGACCGCGTTGGCGATGGCCGCGCCGTGGTCCCGGCGGACCAGGTGCACGCAGAGGTCCAGGCCGGCCGCGCTGCCGGCACTGGTGAGCAGGTCACCGTCGTCGAGGTAGAGCACGTCCGGGTCCACCTCGACCCGCGGGTGCCGGCGGGCCAGCAGGTCCGCGTACCGCCAGTGGGTGGTGGCCCGCCGGCCGTCCAGCAGCCCGGCGCCGGCGAGGGCGAACGCCCCGGAGCAGATGGACATGATCCGGGCGCCGGCCCGGTGCGCCCGGCGCAGCGCGGCGACCAGTTCCGGCGACGGGGCGGCGGTGACGTCCGGCACCCCGGGGACGATCACCGTCGCGGCGCCGGCCAGCACGTCCAGCCCGTACGGGGTGTGCAGGCTGGCCCCGCCGACGACCGGCACCGGGCCGGGCCGCTCGGCGCAGACGGTCAGCTCGTACCAGTCGACGTCGAACTCGGGCCGGGGCAGCCCGAACACCTCGGTGACGATGCCGGTCTCGAAGACCGACATCCCCGGGTACGCCAGCACGGCGACGCTGCGGTCGGCCGGCGCGCGCAGGGCCATGGCGGGATGTTAGCGCTCGTCGTCGTTCCCGCCACTCGCCCGACCGGACCGTGTCGCCGGAGGATCATCGGCATGACGCAGACCTTCGCCGTACCGGCCGCCGAGCCGGCGGTCGCCGCCGCTCACTTCCTCGCCCGGCTCACCTTCGAGACCGACGTCAGCGACGTGCATGCCGACCTGACCGCCGGGACGCCCGGCTTGGTGGTGGTCGACTCCCGGGGCGCCGCCGCCTGGGCCCAGGGGCACCTGCCCGGCGCGGTGCACCTGCCCACCGCCGAGATCGCCGGGCGGGCCATCGGCCTGGTGCCGGCCGGGTCCCGGGTGGTCACCTACTGCTGGGGTCCGGGCTGCAACGGCGCCACCCGGGCCGCGCTGGAGTTCGCCCGGCTCGGCTTCGCCGTCAAGGAACTGCTCGGCGGGTACGAGTACTGGGTGCGCGAGGGGTTGCCGGTGGTCACCGGGACCGGGCTGACCCGCCGCCCGGTCGACGACCTGACCGCGCCCCGGGCCACCGCCACCTGCGACTGCTGACCGCCGGTCAGCCTTCGGCGTCGTCGGTGAGCTTCTCGCCCCGCCGGCGCAGCATGTTCAGCCCGGGGATGCCGGCCACCGCGAGTTTCAGGTCGCGGGTCACGTCGAGCAGGTCGTGCAGGTCCGGGCCGACCCGGTCCAGGGTGGCCAGGATCGGCAGGATGTCCGAGGTCAGGTGCTGCTTGAGCTTCGGCAGCTCGTCGACGAGCCGGATCGCGGCGCTCACCTCCTCGTGGCTGAGCTGCTCGACGAAACGGTTCGCCATCGGCGCGGCCCGGCGCAGCGCCGGCTCGTACGCGGCCAGCAGTTCGGCCGCGGTGGCCGCCGCCTCCGCGGCGGTGCACACCGTGGCCGTCGCCCGGTCGGCCACCGAGCCGGCCTCGGCGACCACCGTGGCGGCCGCCCGGGCCACCTTGTCGGCCTCGTTGACGACCACCGTGGCCGCGGCGGCCACCTCGGTGGCGTTGTCGATCGCGGTGGTCGCGGCGGCGCTGATCACGGCGACCTCGCGGACCGCGGCCTCGGCGTCGGTGAGCACCCGGTCGGTGCGATCCAGCGTCTGCTCGATCCGGTCGACCACGCCGTTGATCCGCGCCAGCAACGCCTCCACCCCGTCGAGCACCGCGAACGCGCGGACGGGCACGGCGGCGAATGACGCGGCCGAGCCGAGGGCGGAGCGGGTGAGACCGACGACCGCGGCGGGCCGGGGGAGGGGAATCGCCATGGCACCAAGTGTGCGTCGTCGCGGCGAGAACCGCCCGGCGGCGTCAGCCGACCGGCCCGTGCTGCTCGACGGCCCGCTGCACGGCGCGGTAGATCTGGCCGAACCGCAGCGCGTCCGGCGTGCGCAGCAGCATCTCCTCCCGCCCGTGGTGCTGCACCCAGAGCTCGTGCACCCGGTTGCCGCGCTCGTAGGAGCGGTCCAGCCAGCCGAGCGGCACCTCCAGGAACGGGGTCAGGGCCAGCGCGCCGACCGCGCACGCGGCCAGGATGACCAGCGCGAGCTGCCACTCGCCCCGGTCCTGCGCCGACCAGGCCAGCGAGAGCACGCAGACCACCGCGAGCAGCGGCGGCAGCGACAGCAGCAGGACCAGCACGCCCCGGCCGAGCACCCGTCCCCGGACCGCGATCGTGGTCCGCCCGCGGGCATGCCAGACGTACGTCACGTCGGCGATCGCCACGGTATGGCCACCCGCCCGGATCGACTCGGAGGTCACCTGCACCGCGTCGTCCCGGTAATAGAGGGTCATCACTAAGCCTAAGCACTTCCCGGCAACCGGCGCTCCCGCCGCCGGACCGTCGGACGTCCGGGCGCCCGATCGGGTGCTAACCGCGGCGGGCCGCCGCCGGCTGGCTGCGTTCCACCGCCCGCTGCACCGCGCGGTAGATCTGGCCGAAGCGCAGCGCGTCGCCGGTCCGCAGCAGTCGTACCGGGTGGCCGCGCCAGCGCGCCCAGAGCTCCAACTGCCGGCTGCCCCGGGCGTAGGAGCGGTCCAGGTGCTCGAAGAGGAAGTCGGCGACCGGCCCGACGGCGAGCCCGACCAGCACCGAGGCGCCGACGATCGCGATCGTGACGGTGGGCGAGCGGTCCAGCCAGAGCGCCAGCGCGATGCCGAGCGCGGCCGCGACCAGCGGCCCGACCAGCGCCGCGCCGATCGCCCCCCGGCCGGCCAGCACCCGCCAGGACCGGCTGCCGCGCTGGTGCCACACCAGGCTGATCTCGGTGAGCGGAAACGTCCGGCCGTCCACCCGTACGGCGGTGGAGGTGACCCGGACCGACCTGTCGTCGTAGTACGTGATCATCGCTGGACTCCCGGAGCGGGGCTGATACCAGACTACTTGCCCAAACGCGTCGGGCCGTAAGGTTGGCACGCGACTTCGACGAGGAAGTGAGGGTGCGCGTGAGCGAGTTCGTGCGGCTGGAGACCAAGGACGGGATCGGCACCATCCGCCTGGAGCGGCCACCGATGAACGCGTTGAACACCCAGGTGCAGGAGGAGTTGCGCGCCGCCGCGACGGCGGCCACCGCCGACCCGGGTGTCCGCGCGGTCATCGTGTACGGCGGGGAGAAGGTCTTCGCCGCCGGCGCGGACATCAAGGAGATGGCCGACATGTCCTACGTGGACATGGCGGCGCGGGCGGCCGACCTGTCCAGCGCGCTCGGCGCGATCGCCCGGATCCCCAAGCCGGTCGTCGCGGCGATCACCGGTTACGCCCTCGGCGGCGGCTGCGAACTGGCGCTGGCCTGCGACTGGCGGGTGGTGGCCGAGGACGCCAAGCTGGGCCAGCCCGAGATCAAGCTCGGCATCATCCCCGGGGCCGGCGGCACCCAGCGGCTGGCGCGGCTGGTCGGCCCGGCCCGGGCCAAGGATCTGATCATGTCCGGCCGGATGGTGGACGCCCAGGAGGCGCTGCGGATCGGCCTGGCCGACCGGGTCGCCCCGGCCGCCGAGGTCTACGACACGGCTGTCGAGCTGGTGCGCCCGTACCTCACCGGCCCGGTGCAGGCGCTGCGCGCGGCGAAGCTCGCCGTCGACGGCGGCCTGGACATGGACCTCAACTCCGGCCTGGCCTGGGAGAGCCAGCTCTTCGCGGCGCTGTTCGCCACCGACGACCGGCGCGAGGGCATGGCCGCCTTCGTGGCGAAGCGCAAGCCGGACTTCACCGGCCGGTGAACCGGACCGGGTCGGCGGCCCTCGCCGCCGACCCGAAGACGGTTCACATTCGGCCTACCGGCCAGTAGCGTGTGACTCCGGCCGGGCGACGAAGGGAAGCGGCATGACGGAGCGGATCGAAGGTCACGGCGGCGAGCTGGCGCTCGCGGCGCTGCGCGCGTACGGGGTGCGGGAGATGTTCACCCTCTCCGGCGGCCACGTCTTCCCGCTCTACGACGCCGCGCACAAGAACGACTTCCCGATCTACGACGTCCGGCACGAGCAGTCCGCCGTCTTCGCCGCCGAGGCGGTGGCCAAGCTCCAGCGCCGTCCCGGCCTGGCCGTGCTCACCGCCGGCCCCGGCGTCACCAACGGCATCTCGGGCCTGACCAGCGCGTACTTCAACGCGTCGCCAGTGCTGGTGCTGGGCGGCCGGGCCCCGCAGTTCCGCTGGGGTTCCGGCAGCCTGCAGGAGATGGACCACCTGCCGCTGGTCGCCCCGGTCACCAAGCACGCCGAGACGGTGTTCAGCCCCGACGACATCCCGCGCGCGGTGACGGCGGCGCTGACCACCGCTCTCACCCCGCACCGCGGCCCGGTCTTCCTGGACTTCCCGCTGGAGGCGGTCTTCTCGGTCGCCGACGCGGAGCTGCCCGCGCTGCCCGGCATCGCCCCCGTCGAGGCCGACCCGGACGAGGTGCGCACGGCGGCGCAGCTGATTGCGGCGGCGAGCCGCCCGGTGATCATCGCCGGCTCCGACGTCTACGCCGGCGACGCGGTCGACGCGCTGCGCGCCGCGGCCGAGGCGTTGCAGGTGCCGGTCTTCACCAACGGGATGGGCCGGGGTGCGCTGCCGCCCGAGCACCCGCTCGCCTTCGCCAAGGCCCGCCGGGTGGCGCTGAAGGGCGCCGATGTGGTCGTGGTGATCGGCACCCCGCTGGACTTCCGGCTGAGCTTCGGCGACTTCGGCGACGCCACGGTGGTGCACATCGTCGACGCGCCGAGCCAGCGGGCCGGGCACGTGCAGCCGGCCGTCGCCCCCGCCGGCGACCTGCGGCTGACCCTCACCGCGCTGGCCGAGCACCCCGGCGACCGGGCCGACCACGCCGGTTGGATCGCCGAGCTGCGCACCGCCGAGGACGCCGCGAAGGCCCGCGACGCCGAGGAGATGGCCGCCGAGACCGACCCGATCCGCCCGGCCCGGGTCTACGGCGAGCTGCGCAAGGTGCTCGCCCGCGACGCCATCACCATCGGCGACGGCGGCGACTTCGTCTCGTACGCCGGCCGCTACCTGGAGCCGGCGCAGCCCGGCACCTGGCTCGACCCCGGCCCGTACGGCTGCCTCGGCACCGGCATGGGCTACGCGATGGGGGCCCGGGTCAGCCACCCGGACCGGCAGATCTGCGTGCTGATGGGCGACGGCGCGGCCGGCTTCTCGCTGATGGACGTGGAGTCGCTGGCCCGGCAGCAGCTGCCGGTGGTGATCGTGGTCGGCAACAACGGCATCTGGGGGCTGGAGAAGCACCCGATGCGCGCCATGTACGGCTACGACGTCGCCGCCGACCTCCAGCCCGAGCTGCGCTACGACCAGGTGGTCGCGGCGCTCGGCGGCGCCGGCGAGACGGTGGCCAGGGCGGCCGACCTCGGGCCGGCCCTGCAGCGCGCCTTCGACGCCGGGGTGCCGTACCTGGTGAACGTGCTCACCGACCCGGCGGACGCGTACCCCCGCTCGTCGAACCTGGCCTGACACACCGCCCGCCGCCGTCGCCGCCACCCCGGCGACGGCGGCGGGCGCGTTTCACCAGCAGCTGAACGGGCTCTGCCAGCGGCAAAATCAGCGGACCGTCAGCGCCTGTCGCCGTAACGTCAGCGCCGTGGGGGTCAGCGCCGGTCATGGGGGTGCGACCAGCGGACACGACAGGAGTTGCGATGGACCACGCGATCCGCGCGGAGGGTCTGGTGCGCCGCTTCGGCGACACCACCGCCCTCGCCGGAGTCGACCTGGCGGTGCCCACCGGGACGGTCTTCGGCCTGCTCGGCCCGAACGGGGCGGGCAAGACCACCGCGGTGCGGGTGCTCAGCACCCTGCTGCGGGCCGACGAGGGGCACGCCACGGTGGGCGGCTTCGACGTGGTGCGCGACGCCCACCGGGTGCGCCAACTGGTCGGGCTGACCGGGCAGTACGCCTCCGTCGACGAGACGCTCGCCGGCTTCGAGAACCTGCTGCTCATCGGCCGGCTGCTCGGCTTCGGCCGGGCGGACGCCAAGGCCCGCGCCCGCGAGTTGCTGGCCGACTTCCAGCTCAGCGATGCCGCCGACCGGGCCGCCAAGACCTACTCCGGAGGCATGCGCCGGCGGCTCGATCTCGCCGCCAGCCTGGTCGGCCGCCCGCAGGTGCTCTTCCTCGACGAGCCGACCACCGGGCTGGACCCGCGCAGCCGCAACGAGCTGTGGGACATCGTCCGCAACCTGGTCTCCGACGGGGTGACCGTGCTGCTCACCACTCAGTACCTGGAGGAGGCCGACCAGCTGGCCAGCGAGATCGCGGTGGTCGACCACGGCCGGGTGATCGCCCAGGGCACCCCGGAGGAGCTGAAGACCAAGACCGGCGGGCAGACGCTGACCGTCCGCCCCGCCGACTCCGACGACCTGCCCGCAGTGGTGGCCATCGCCGCCGAGGTGGCCGGGGCGGCCCCCGAGGTTGCCCAGACCACGGTCACCGTGCCGGTGAACGACCCGGGTGTGCTGCCCGCCGTGGTTCGTCGGCTCGAAGCGGCCGAGATCGCCGTCGCCGAGCTGGCCCTGCGCGGCGCCAGCCTGGACGAGGTCTTCCTCTCGCTCACCGGCCACCGCGCCGAGTCCGACGCCCCCGCCGGGGCCGATCTGGAAGGGAGCGTGGCATGACCGCCGCCACCGCGACCGCCCCGCTCACCCCGGCGCGCCGGCTCGGCCCGACCGCCGGGCTGCGGCACACCCTCACCCTGGCCTGGCGCAGCCTGGTGCAGATCAAGCACAACCCGATGGAACTGCTCGACCTGAGCATCCAGCCGGTCATGTTCGTGCTGCTCTTCACGTACGTGTTCGGCGGGGCGATCTCCGGCTCGCCGGGGGAATACCTCACCTTCGCGCTGCCCGGCATCATCGTGCAGAACGCCTTCTTCGCCACCATGACCACCGGCTTCGGACTGAACAACGACCTCACCAAGGGCGTGTTCGACCGGCTGCGGGCGCTGCCGATCGCCCGCTGGGCGCCGCTGGCCGGGCGGATCCTCGCCGACACCGTCAAGCAGGCCTGGTCGGTGTCGCTGCTGGTCGGCGTCGGTATGATCCTCGGCTTCCGGCTGGAGAACGGCCTGCTCGGCCTGCTCGGGGCGTTCGCGCTGCTGCTGGCGTTCTCGCTGGCCGCGTCCTGGATCTCGGTGCTGGTCGGGGTGCTGGTCAACGAGCCGGAGAAGGTACAGATCTTCGGCTTCATGGTGATCTTTCCGCTCACCTTCACCAGCAACGCGTTCGTGCCGACCGAGACCATGCCGGGCTGGCTGCAGTCCTGGGTCGAGGTCAACCCGGTGACCATCCTCGCCGACGGGCTGCGCGGCCTGCTGGTCGGCGGCCCGGTGGCCGCGCCGGTGGTGCAGTCGCTGCTCTGGGCGGTCGTCCTCGCCGCGATCTTCGCCCCGCTGGCGGTACGCGGGCTCCGGCGGCGGGTGTGACCAGCGGGTGACCGCCGCCCGGGCCGGCTACGCCGGGGGGCGGTCCTCCTCGCCCTCGCGGCGGCGCAGGTCCTCCTCGCGCCGGCGCAGGTCCTCCTCCCAGCGGCGGAAGAGCTCGGAATCCTGCCGCCGGGAGCGCTCCTCGATCGAGCGCAGGAACTCGGGGTCGTCGTCGGGAGCGACCGGCCGGGCCGGCTTCCGCTCGGCGAAGCCGTTCCCCATCGGCCAGGCCGGCCGGGGGCGGGCGCCCGCGGTCTCCCGGCCGGCGACGAACCAGGCGATCGAGCCGAGCAGCGGGAAGAACAGGATGATCAGCACCCAGGCGATCCGGGGCAGGGCGCGGATCTCGCCCTCCTCGGCGGACAGGCAGCTGATCAGTGCGCAGACGGCGAGGACGATCTGCGCCAGGAAAAGGAGGACGTACAGCCGGGCCATGGGTCAATGATGACGCACCGGCGCCGATCACCACAGCCCGCGTAGCACCAGCGCGGTGCCGAGCAGCGCGAATCCGGCGGTGGCCAGGGCGACCAGTGGCAGCGTCCGGCCGCCGGTGCGGGTCGGGCCGGCGGCGGCCCGGGGCCAGCAGACGGTGACCGCCGCGCCCCAGCCGAGCAGCGCCAACCCGGCCAGCAGCGCGCCGACCGCGCCGGCGGGGAACGCGAGCCGCAGGGTCAGCAGCATGACCACGGTCAGGGTCAGCGCGGTCCGCTGCCAGGCCAGCCGGGTCCGTTCGGGTTGCAGCCCCGGATCACGCGCCCCGGCCGGTCGGGCCGACGGCGTCGCCGCCCCGGCCGGCAACGGCCGCGGTGGGTCGGGCGGACGGTCGCCGGCGGTCACGGGTTGCCGAACGCCCGGGACAGCACCGCCACCACCAGCAGCACCGCGCCGAAGCCGATGGTCAGGGCGAGCACCGCCGGGAAGCGGGAGGCGGGCAGCTCCTCGCCGAGCCGGATGGCCCGTTCGGTGCGGGCCCAGTGGTCGACGGCGTGCACGGCGACGGCGCCGCCGAGCAGCAGCAGCGCCACGGCGATCAGCTCACGCAGGTGCGCCAGCGGCAGCGGCGGCAGGAACTGTGCGGCGGCCAGCCCGCCGGCCACCAGCGCCAGCCCGGTCCGCAGCCAGGCCAGGAACGTCCGCTCGTTGGCCAGCGAGAACCGGTAGTCCGGGGTGCTACCGACGGACCGCAACTCCCGCGGGTCGAACCACCGCCTGATCGACTGCCACACACTCCGATTATCGGTTGGCGACCGGCCTAGCCTGTACAGGTGACGGATCTTGATGTGACGACCCTGCGGAACGCGTACGACAACCAGCTGCGCGCCGCGGTGCCGGACCCGCTGCCGGCCGGGGTGACGGTGGAGCGGGACGGCCCGCTGGTGCGGATCCTCGGCCTCGACCAGGGCGGTTTCCTCACCTACCGGGACCTCGGCGGGTTGACCGGTGCGGCGCTGGACGAGCTGATCGCCCGCCAGGTGGAGTTCTTCCGGCGCCGGGGCGAGCAGGTCGAGTGGAAGCTGCACGGCCACGACGAGCCCGCGGACCTGCCGGACCGGCTGCGCGCGGCCGGCTTCGCCCCGGAGGAGCTGGAAACCGTGGTGATCGGGCCGGTCGCGCCGTTGGCGGCCGCGCTCCCGGTGCTGCCCGAGGGCGTACGCGTGCGCGAGGTGACCGTCCGGGCGGACCTGGACCGAATCGTGGCGATGGAGGAGGAGGTCTGGCAGGCCGACCGCGGTCACCTGGCCGACGGGCTGGCCAGGGAGATCGCCGCGGACCCGCAGTCGATCACCGTGGTGGTGGCCGAGGCGGCGGACACGGTGGTCTGCGCGGGCTGGGTGCGGTACGTGCCGGAGACCGGTTTCGCCACCCTGTGGGGCGGCTCGACGCTGCCGCAGTGGCGGGGGCGGGGCATCTACCGGGCGCTGGTCACCCACCGGGCCCGGCTGGCCGCCCAGCGCGGCCGGACGCTGTTGCAGGTGGACGCCTCGCCGGACAGCCGGCCGATCCTGGAGCGGCTCGGCCTCGTCCCGGTCACCACCACCACGCCGTACGTCTACACTCCGTGATCATGCAGCAGCGGTTGACGGCCGAGGAGCTTCTCACCCTCAAGACCGGCGCGTTCGGCGCGGTCTTCCTGGTCTCGAACGCCGATCCCGGCATGCTGGCGCTGTTCCGGGAGAGCTTCGCCGCCTCCGGGGCGATGTCGGACGCCAGCGGCGTGGTGAAGGAGGCGCTGACCACCGGTCCGCTGCCGAAGCTACCCCGGGACTCGGCGCTGGAGGTCGAGTCGGTGGTGCTGCCGGCGCTGGGCCGGGCGATGGAGGTCCTCCGCGCGAAGGCGCCGCAGGACGTGCCGGTCTACCGCTCGGTGGTGCTGGCCGCCGCGGAACGGGTGGCCCGGGCCCACCGGGGCGTCGCGCCGGCCGAGGCGGCGGTCATCGACCGGATCAGGGACGCGCTGGGTGAGCCGGCCTGAGCGGGCCGGCGGCGGGCGCGGCCGGTGACCAGAGCGCCCGGACGGCCGCCCGTACGCAGCGGTCGCGGATCCGGCCGCAGGCGCAGCGGTACGACTCGGGCAGGGGCCGCCGGCAGGCGAGCCTGGCCGCCCCCGGCCGCCTCACCGGGCGCTGTCCTGACATGTCGTGATACCTCCCGATTTGCCAGCTTACCCGGCATCCGGGTCGCCGGTGAGCTGTGTCACTCCGAGCGGCCCGAGGAGCCGATGCTACTGGCAGGTAACATGGCGTCGTGGGCAACCGCACAGCAGCCTGCGGTTGACCGGCGTCACCCGACGCGCGAGGCTGCGCCCCAGACCGGGCGAGCGATCGCTACACCAAACAGGAGGGTCGTCGAAGCGCGATGAACATCGTCGTACTCGTCAAGCAGGTGCCCGACTCGGGCGCGGACCGCAACCTGCGTACTGACGACAACACCGTCGACCGCGGTTCGGCGAACAACGTCATCAACGAGATGGACGAGTACGCCATCGAAGAGGCGTTGAAGATCAAGGAGGCGCACGGCGGCGAGGTCACCATCCTGACCATGGGTCCGGACGGGGCGACCGAGTCGATCCGCAAGGCGCTCTCGATGGGCCCGGACAAGGCCGTGCACGTGGTCGACGACGCGCTGCACGGGTCCTGCGCCGTGGCGACCTCGAAGGTGCTCGCCGCCGCGCTGGGCACCCTCAACGCGGACCTGGTCATCTGCGGCGCCGAGTCCACCGACGGTCGGGTCCAGGTGATGCCGCACATGATCGCCGAGCGGCTCGGCGTCGCGGCGCTGACCGGCGCCCGCAAGCTCACCGTCGACGGCGGCACGCTCACCGTCGAGCGGCAGACCGAGGAGGGCTACGAGGTGGTCACCGCCTCGACCCCGGCCGTGGTCTCCGTCTGGGACACCATCAACGAGCCGCGCTACCCGTCCTTCAAGGGCATCATGGCCGCCAAGAAGAAGCCGGTGCAGACGCTCTCCCTCGGTGACCTCGGGGTCGCCCCGGCCGAGGTGGGCTCCGACGGCGCGACCAGCGCCGTGCTGGAGCACAGCAAGCGGCCGCCGCGCTCCGGCGGCGCCAAGATCACCGACGAGGGCGAGGGCGGCGTCAAGCTGGTCGAGTTCCTCGCCACCGAGAAGTTCGTGTGAGGGGTCCGGACATGTCTGAGGTTCTCGTCGTCGTCGAAGCCACCCGGGAATTCGGCGTCAAGAAGGTCACCCTGGAGATGCTCACCCTCGCCCGCGAACTGGGCACGCCCAGCGCGGTGGTGCTCGGCGGCGCCGGTGCGGCCGAGGCGCTGAGCGCCAAGCTGGGCGAGTACGGCGCGGAGAAGATCTACGCCGCGGAGAGCGAGGAGATCGACGGCTACCTGGTGGCGCCCAAGGCCACCGTGCTGGCCGAGCTGGTCAAGCGGGTCGAGCCCGCGGCCGTGCTGCTCGCCTCCTCGCAGGAGGGCAAGGAGATCGCTGCCCGGCTGGCGGTCAAGCTGGACAACGGCATCCTGACCGACGTGGTCGCGCTGGACGCCGACGGCACCGCCACCCAGGTGGCCTTCGCCGGCTCCACCATCGTGAAGTCCAAGGTCACCCGCGGCCTGCCGCTGGTCACCCTCCGGCCGAACTCGGTCAACCCGGTGCCGGCCGCCGCCACCCCGGCGGTCGAGCAGCTCACCGTCACCGTGACCGACACCGACAAGCTGGCCAAGGTGGTGGACCGGGTCGCCGAACAGAAGGGTTCGCGTCCCGAGCTGACCGAGGCGTCCGTCGTCGTCTCCGGCGGCCGCGGCGTCGGCAACGCCGACAACTTCAAGCTCGTCGAGGAGCTTGCCGACCTGCTCGGCGGCGCGGTCGGCGCGTCCCGGGCAGCGGTGGACTCCGGCTTCTACCCGCACCAGTTCCAGGTGGGCCAGACCGGCAAGACGGTCTCCCCGCAGCTCTACATCGCGCTGGGCATCTCCGGCGCGATCCAGCACCGGGCCGGCATGCAGACCTCGAAGACCATCGTCGCGGTCAACAAGGACGGCGAGGCGCCGATCTTCGAGCTGGCCGACTTCGGCGTGGTGGGTGACCTGTTCAAGGTCGTCCCGCAGGCCGCGGAGGAGATCCGCAAGCGCAAGTGAGCTGAGCACCAGTGTCCGAGGGCCGGGAACCGGTGGTTCCCGGCCCTCGCCGTCCGTCCGACCCGCTCGGAACGGCCCGGCGCGCGCTCCCGGCCTGCGACGATGACTGCGGGACCCCCGCTGTCCCCGCCGGAGACGGACGAGGAGTACGCATGCCGGTCAGGACGCCCGAAGGCGGTCACCACGCGCTGGCCCTGCATGAGGTCGTGCTGCTGCTCGAGACCGACGTCCAGCGCGGACTCAGCGACGCGGAGGCGGCTGCCCGCCGGGAGCGTTTCGGCCCCAACGTGCTGCCGACCGCCGCCCGGGGTAGTTGGTTCCGCCGGCTCCTCCGACAGTTCCAGAACCCCCTGGTGTACGTGCTGATCGTCGCCGGCGTGGTCACCCTGCTGCTCGCCGAGTACGTCGACTCGGTGGTGATCTTCGGCGTGGTCGTCGTCAACGCCGTCATCGGCTTCCTCCAGGAGTCCAAGGCCGAGGCGGCGCTGGACGCGCTACGGGCCATGGTGCGGACCGAGGCGCGGGTGGTGCGCGACGGACGGCCTCGGCGCGTGCCGTCGGAGGACGTGGTCCCCGGCGACCTGGTGCTTGTCGAGGCGGGCGACAAGATTCCCGCCGACCTGCGCCTGGCCCGCGCCGACGAGCTGCGCGTGGACGAGTCGACGCTGACCGGGGAGTCCCAGCCCGTGCGCAAGGACGAGGTCGTGGTACCGGGTGACGTCCCCGTCGCCGACCGCCGCAACGTGCTGTACTCCGGCACCCTGGTCACCGGAGGCTCGGCGGCCGGCCTCGCCACGGCGACCGGGGCGGAGACCGAACTGGGCCGGATCCACCGCCTGGTCGGCAGCGCACAGGTGCTGGACACGCCCCTCACGTCGAAGCTGGCCCGGTTCAGCCGGGTGCTCACCGTGGCGATTCTCGTGCTCGCGGCGGTGACCTTCGCCGTCGGTCTCGCCCGGGGGGAACCGGCCGGCGAGACGTTCACGGCCGGGGTGGCGCTGGCCGTGGGTGCCATCCCCGAAGGCCTGCCGGCGGCGGTGACCATCACGCTGGCCATCGGGGTGGCGCGGATGGCTCGCCAGCAGGCCGTGATCCGGCGGTTGCCGGCCGTCGAAACGCTGGGCAGCACCACCGTGATCTGCACCGACAAGACCGGCACCCTCACCGAGAACCAGATGACCGTGCAGGCGGTCTGGACCGTTGCCGGCCGCTACGAGGTGAGCGGCCGCGGCTACGCCCCCGTCGGTGAAATCCGCGATCCGGAGGGTGGCCCGGCTCCGACCGGCGAGGGCGGCGCACTGCGCTGGTCGCTACTGGCCGGAGTCGCCTGCAACGACGCCCGGCTCGATGAGCGGGAGGGGCGGTGGGCGGTGCTCGGCGACCCTACCGAGGGGGCGATGCTCGTGGTGGGCGCCAAGGTGGGTCTCCGCGCCGAGGAGGTCGCCGAGGAACTGCCCCGCGTCGCCGCGATCCCGTTCACCTCCGAGCGGCAGTTCATGGCGACCCTGCACGACCATCGCGACGGTGGGCGGGTGGTGCTGGTCAAGGGCGCGGTGGAGCGATTGGTCGAGTGGTCCACGCAGGCACTCGGTCCCGACGGGGCGGTGGTTCCGCTCGACCGCTCCGCCGTGCTGGCCGCCGCCGGTGAGCTGGCCGGCGAGGGCCTGCGGGTGCTCGCCACCGCGATGCGCCGGGTCGCCGCCGACGACGGGCTGACGGAGGACGCGCTGCCCGGCAACCTCGTTTTCACCGGATTCCAGGCGATGCTCGATCCGCCCCGGGCCGCCGCGGCCACCGCCGTCGAGGCGTGCCGACGGGCCGGGATCATGGTCAAGATGATCACCGGTGACCACCGGACCACCGCGAGCGCCATCGCCGCCCGCCTGGGGCTGTTGGGGACCGAGCCGGGGACGGGTGAGGTGCTGGACGGCCGGGACTTGGCGGCCCTGTCCGACGCGGACCGGCCGGCGGCCGTGCGACGGGCGGCGGTGTTCGCCCGGGTGTCGCCCGAGCAGAAGCTCCGGCTGGTGGAAGCGCTGCAGGCCGAGGGGCAGGTGGTCGCCATGACCGGCGACGGGGTCAACGACGCCCCCGCGCTCCGCCAGGCGAACATCGGGGTGGCGATGGGACGCAGCGGCACGGAGGTGGCCAAGGAAGCCTCCGACATCGTGCTCACCGACGACGACTTCGCCACCATCGAGGCGGCCGTCGAGGAGGGGCGCGGCGTCTTCGCCAACCTGACCAAGTTCATCACCTGGACGCTGCCCACCAACACGGGCGAAGGACTGGTCATCCTGGTGGCCATCCTCCTCGGTGCCGCCCTGCCGATCCTGCCCAGCCAGATCCTCTGGATCAACATGACCACGGCGGTGCTGCTCGGCCTGACGCTCGCGTTCGAGCCGAAGGAGGCCGGGATCATGGACCGGCCGCCTCGCGACCCGGCCCAGCCACTGCTCACGGCGGCCCTGGTGGTGCGCATCCTGCTGGTCTCCGCGTTGCTGGTGGCGGGCGGCTGGTGGCTGTTCGAGTGGGAGCTGAGCGCCGGAGCGGGGCTGGCGGAGGCGCGGACGGCGGCGGTGAACCTCTTCGTGACGGTGCAGACCTTCTACCTGTTCAGCTGCCGGTCGCTCACCCGCTCGCCCTGGCGGCTGGGCCTGTTCACCAACTGGTGGCTGATCGGCGGCGTGCTGCTCCAGGCCCTCGCTCAGCTGGCGTTCACCTACCTGCCGGTGATGAACACGCTGTTCCGGACCGCGCCGATCGACGCCGACGCATGGCTGCGCATCCTGGGCATCGCGCTCGTGGCCAGCACCGTCGTGGCGCTGGACAAGCGGTTCGGCTGGTTCGGCCGCCGGTTGGGCTGAGCCGGCCGGGCCGGTGACCGGGGAGCTGATCGGCGGGCCGGGGAGCTGAGCCGGCCCGCCGATCAGCCCGTCAAGGTGCCCCTCAACAGGCTCTCGCCGGAGTGGGCGGTGTTGTTGTCGAACCGCTCGACGGAAACGTCGACAACCGAGTATGCCTGAAGGTCGACCGCCGGTGGCAACGAGAGTGGTTCGTCCGCCCTGTCGCCGAGTACGCCGACCGAGAACATCTCCCTCGTCCGTGGGTTGATGAGCCAGACCTCGTAGTACCCCGGGACGTCCGGGAGAATCGCCGCGGGCACGTGCAGCCGCCCGTCGTCGAACACCCGCGCCTCGCGTCGGCGCGGGGCCGATCCTGGTCACCTGCGGGCCGGTCCCGCCCGGCCTCCGGCGTCCGGCCGGTCCGCCGGCGGTCGTAGGCTGAGTCGTGATGGCTTACCTGGATCACGCTGCGACCACGCCGATGCTCGACGAGGCACTGGAGGCGTATGTCACCACCGCCCGCGAGGTCGGCAACGCGTCCTCGCTGCACGCGGCGGGTCGTCGTGCCCGTCGCCGGGTGGAGGAGTCGAGGGAGCGGGTGGCCGCCGCGCTCGGTGCCCGGCCGTCCGAGGTGATCTTCACCGGTGGCGGCACGGAGAGCGACAACCTGGCGGTCAAGGGCATCTTCTGGGCCCGCCGGGGCGCCGACGCGCGACGGAACCGGGTGGTCTCTAGCGCGGTCGAGCACCACGCGGTGCTCGACGCGGTCGACTGGATCGCCGGGCACGAGAGCGCCGACGTGGGTTGGCTGCCGGTCGACGAGGCCGGCCGGCTCACTCCCGACGGGCTGCGCGCCGAGTTGGCCGAGCACGGCGACCGGGTGGCCGTGATCACCGCGATGTGGGCGAACAACGAGGTCGGCACGGTGCAGCCGGTCAGCGAGCTGGCCGGCGTCGCCGCCGAGTACGGGGTGCCGTTCCACACCGACGCCATCCAGGCGGTCGGTCAGGTGCCGGTCGACTTCTCCGCCAGCGGGGTCGCCGCGCTGACCGTCACCGGGCACAAGCTCGGCGGACCGGCCGGGGTGGGCGCCCTGCTGCTTGCCCGGGACGTGCCGGCCACCCCGCTGCTGCACGGCGGCGGCCAGGAGCGGGACGTCCGCTCCGGGACCCTGGACACCGCTGGCATCGTGGCCTTCGCGGTCGCGGTGGAAGCGGCGGTGAAGGGCCAGCAGGAGTACGCGGCCCGGGTGGCCGCCCTCCGCGACGACCTGGTCGAGCGGGTCCGGCGGGCGGTGCCCGAGGTGGTCTTCAACGGCGACCCGGTCGACCGGCTGCCCGGCAACGCGCACTTCTCCTTCCCCGGCTGCGAGGGCGACGCCCTGCTGCTCCTGCTGGACGCCCAGGGGATCGCCTGCTCGACCGGGTCGGCCTGCTCGGCCGGGGTGGCCCAACCCTCGCACGTGCTGCTCGCGATGGGCGCCGACGACGACCGGGCCCGCTCCTCGCTGCGCTTCACCCTCGGCCACACCAGCACCCCGGCCGACGTCGACGCCCTGATCGCCGCGCTGCCCGCCGCCGTCGACCGGGCCCGCCGCGCCGCCGCCCTCCGCACCCCCCGCTGACCCGCGCCTCGCCGCTCCGGCCCAGGCCGCCGCGATCTTGCGTTTCGGCTCTTCATCGGCGGCGTTCACACCTTTCTGTCGGGTGTGACGTGGGCGATCTCGGCTGTGACGGGGGCGGCGGTGGCGGGCGGGGAGGCAGGGTGGGTCGTGAGCGGGGATAGGCTCGGTGGGATGAAGGGAGTGGGCCGGTGAGGGTGTTGGCGGCGATGTCCGGCGGGGTCGACTCGGCGGTCGCGGCGGCGCGTGCCGTCGAGGCCGGGCACGAGGTGACCGGGGTGCACCTGGCGCTCGCCCGGAACCCGCAGACCTACCGCACCGGGGCGCGCGGCTGCTGCACCCTGGAGGACTCCCGGGACGCCCGGCGGGCGGCCGACGTGATCGGCATCCCGTTCTACGTCTGGGACATGGCCGACCGGTTCCACTCCGACGTGGTGGACGACTTCGTCGCCGAGTACGCCGCCGGCCGTACCCCGAACCCCTGCCTGCGCTGCAACGAGAAGATCAAGTTCGCCGCGGTGCTGGACCGGGCGGTGGCCCTGGGCTTCGACGCCGTGGTCACCGGCCACCACGCCCGGCTCGGCGCGGACGGCCTGCTGCGCCGCAGCGTCGACGTGGCCAAGGACCAGTCGTACGTGCTCGCGGTGCTCACCCGCGAGCAGCTGGACCGGTCGATGTTCCCGCTCGGCGAATCGACCAAGGCGCAGGTCCGCGCGGAGGCCGCCCGGCGGGGCCTGGCGGTGGCCGACAAGCCGGACTCGCACGACATCTGCTTCATCGCCGACGGCGACACCCGCGGCTTCCTCGCCCAGCGGCTCGGCGCGGCCCCGGGCGACGTGGTGGACGCGACCACCGGCGCGGTGGTCGGCAGCCACACCGGCGCGTACGCGTACACGGTCGGCCAGCGGCGGGGGCTGAACCTGGACCGCCCCGCCCCGGACGGCCGGCCGCGCTACGTGCTCTCCATCACCCCGAAGACCAACACGGTGACCGTCGGCCCGGCCGAGGCGCTGGAGGTCGCCCGGGTGCGCGCCGAGCGTCCGGTGTGGACCGGCGGCCCGCGTCCGGAGGCGCCGGTGGAGTGCGAGGTGCAGCTGCGGGCACACGGTGACGTGGTGCCCGCCACCGTCACGCTGGCCGGCGACACGTTCCAGGCCGAGCTGCGTCGGCCGGTCCGGGGCGTGGCCGCCGGGCAGGCCGTGGTGGCGTACCGGCCGGATCCGGCCGGCGACATCGTGCTCGGCTCCGCCACCATCACCGGCTGACCACGCCGTCCGAGCCGCCGCCCTCGGCGGCTCCGACGGACGCGCCGCCGCCCGCAGGCCTGCCCGACGGCGCGCCCACCGCCCTCACGGCAGCCCGATCGGCGGGCAGCCCGTTCGGCGGGGTGGCCGGCGGCGGCGTGCCGGGGTCCGCGTACCGGATAGTCTTCGGCCGTGACAGACCAGGCATGGCCGTGGCCGCCCGGCGCGGCGACCGGCGTCGGCTCGTTGCCCGGCACCGACATCGCCGAGGCGCAGCGGATCGTCCTCGGTGAGCTGCCCGCCCTGCCGCACCTCGCGGAGTTGCCGGCGCGCGGCCCCGGTGCCGACCTGATCGGCCGGACGGCCGGGCTGCTGGTCGAGCTGCCGGTGGAGCTCTACGCCGCCCGGTGGCGGATCGCCCTGCGCCCCGGCCGGGACCTGCGCCGGGCCCGCGACCTGATGGAACGTGATCTGGACCAGCTCGCCGAGCAGGCCGAGGGGTACGCCGGGCCGGTCAAGGTGCAGGTCGGTGGGCCGTTCACCCTGGCCGCCGCGCTGGAGCTGCCGATCGGCGGCCGGATGCTGGGCGACCCCGGCGCGGTGCGCGATCTCGCCGGGTCCCTCGCCGAGGGGGTCCGCGAGCACGTCGTGGCGGTCACCCGCCGGCTGCCCCGCGCCTCGGTGCTGCTCCAGTTGGACGAGCCGTCGCTGCCGGCCGTACTGGCCGGGCGGGTGCCCACGGAGAGCGGCTTCGCCACCCACCGGGCGGTGGAATCCGGCGACGCCGCCGCCCTGCTGCGGACGGTGCTCGAAGCGGCCGGCGTGCCGGCCGTGGTGCACTGCTGCGCCCCGGACGTGCCGCTGGAACTGATTCGCTCGGCCGGTGCGGTCGGGGTGGCGCTCGACCTGAGCCTGGTCACCGACCTCGACCCGCTCGGCGAGGCGATCGACGCCGGACTCGGCCTGCTGGCGGGCGCCGCGCCCACCCAGCCGCCGTCGACCGGCCGCGCGCCCACCTCGGCCGAGGTCGCCGACCGGGTACGCCAGCTCTGGGACCGCCTCGGCTTCCCGCGCCGCCGGCTCGCCGAGCAGGTGGTGGTCACCCCGGCCTGCGGGCTCGCCGGCGCGTCGCCGCAGTACGCCCGCGCGGTGCTGACCGCCTGCCGGGACGCCGGCCGCCGGCTCGCCGAGGACTGACGTTTTCCGTCGTATCCGGTGGGCAGAATGACCGGCATGATCGGACAGCTGCGCTCCACGGTGATCGACTGCCCCGACCCGCGGGCACTGGCCGGCTTCTATGCCGAGCTGCTCGGCCTGCCACTGGTCGAGGGAGACTCCGACGACGACTGGGTGGTGCTCGGCGGCCGGCCCGGGCACCAGCCGCGGCTGGCGTTCCAGAAGGCGCCCAACCTGCGCCCGCCGGCCTGGCCTGATCCGGAGCGGCCCCAGCAGTTCCACCTCGACGTCACGGTGGACGACATCGAGACCGCCGAGAAGGCGGCGCTCGCGCTGGGCGCCCGGCGGCTGCCCGGCGAGGGCGAGGGCTTCCGGGTCTACGCCGACCCGGCCGGCCACCCGTTCTGCCTCTGCTGGGACTGATCCGGCCCCGCCGTGGCCGCCCGGCGCCTGGCTGGGTGGCGGCCGGCGGGCATGATCGCGGGTGTGATCGACTCCTCGCTCCAGCGGGCCGCCGGCTCGCTCTTCGGCCTCGCCTACGGTGACGCGCTGGGCCGGCCGACCGAGTTCCTGACCGTCGCCGAGATCGTCGACCGCTACGGCCCGGCCGGGCCCCGGGAACTCTCCGGCGACCCGGTGCTGGTCACCGACGACACCCAGATGGCGCTCGCGGTCGGCTGGGCGCTGCACGACGCCCCGGCCTGGACGCCGGAGGCGGTCGAGCCGCTGCTGCGGCGGCGCTTCCTGGACTGGGCGGTCAGCCCCGACAACAACCGCGCCCCGGGCATGACCTGCCTGCGGGCCTGCGCCGACCTGGGCCGGGGGCTGCGCTGGCAGGAGGCGACCGTGGCCGGGTCCAAGGGCTGCGGCGCGAACATGCGGGTCACCCCGGTCGGGCTGCTCGACGTCGACCTGGACACCCTGGCCGGGCTGGCCCAGCTCCAGGCCGGCCTGACCCACGGTCACCCGACCGGTCTCGCGGCCAGCGAGCTGACCGCGTACGCGGTGCGGTTGCTGTGCGCGGGTGCCGCGCTGGCCGAACTGCCCGGGCTGCTGACCGACCGGGCCCGGGAGCAGCGCCGTACCTACCGGGCGGACTGGCTCGGTGACCTCTGGCAGCGGCCGGGTGGCCAGGTGCCGGCGGACTTCATCGCGCGGGGCTGGGACGAGTGCCGCTCGGCGCTGGACCGGCTGACCGCCGCGTTGGCCCGGCCCGACGACGGCGGCGACCCGTGCCGGCACACCGGCGATGGCTGGGTGGCCGAGGAGGCGCTGGCCACGGCGTTGTACTGCGCCATCCGGCACGCCGACGACCCGGTCGGCGCGCTGGCCCGTGGCGCCACCACGGCCGGCGACTCCGACTCGATCGCCGCCCTGGCCGGTGCCTTCGTCGGCGCGGCCGCCGGCATGCCCGCCTGGCCCGCCGACTGGGCCACCCGCATCGAGTACGCCGACCAACTCACCGCCCTGGCGGCCCCGGAGCGGAGCGGGGGTTAGTTGGTGGGCAGGTGGGGGAGGGTGCGGAGGTGGCCCCAGAGGGTGGGGTCGCAGGGACCGGCCCGGTCCTGGAACGCCGGCAGGGGGACCCGGATCGGGTCGCCGATGTCGAGGTAGCTGTCGTGGTCGGCGCCCGGGTCCCAGTCCCGGGTGGGGATGCGGACGTGGTCGTCGCGGCCGCTCTTGTCCTGGCTGGTGATCTTCAGCACCTCGGCGGACCGCCCGTCGACCCGGAGCACCAGGCAGGGCCGCACCTTGGCGCCGGTGCCGTCGGCGTACGGGACGTCGGCCCACCAGATCTCGCCCGGCCGGGGCGCGCCGGCGGGTGCCCGGTCCGCGCCGCGCGGTCGCGGGGCGGTGGTGGACCGACCCGGGGACCGCGGCGGGGCACCCCGACCGGGCCGGGCACCGGGCCGTCCCGGCTCACCACGGGCGCCGGGTCGCCGGCCGGGACTGTCGGGGCGGCCGGCCGGGGCGCGGCGGCCCGGGCGTCGGCGCAGCTCGCCCCAGGCCCAGCCCGCCGCGACGGCCAGCACGATCGCCACCGCCCAGAGCAGCCACTCGGGCATCCGTACCCCCGTCACTCGCCGGTGTCGTCGGACGGCGGTCGCAGGGGTTCCGCCGTCCGGCGATCCTCGCACGGCGCGGCCGGCCCCGCCGGAAGCCCGGGCCGGCGGCGGGTGGGCGGCGGATTGTCTCACTCTCCGGATACCGTGCGGGGGTAGCGTGATCAGGGAGGTCGCACGACGTGTCCAAGGACGGCAAGGTCTCCAGAGACGACGACGGGTCCGGGGGTGGCGCGGTGTCCGAGGATGTCGTCGCGCAGCAGGTGAGCCCGGCGCAGGAGGCCGCGGCGGGTGGCGAGCCGACCCCGGAGGCCCGGGAGCGGCACACCACGCTCAGCCAGGAGCTGACCGAGCACCAGTACCGCTACTACGTGCTGGACGCGCCGACGATCTCCGACGCCGAGTTCGACCGGCAGCTGCGTGAGCTGGCGGCGCTGGAGGAGCAGTACCCGGCGCTGCGCACGCCCGACTCGCCGACGCAGCGGGTGGGCGGCAGCTTCTCCACCGACTTCACCCCGGTCACCCACGCCGAGCGGATGATGTCGCTCGACAACGCGTTCGCCGACGAGGAACTGGCCGCCTGGGCCGAGCGGGTCGAGCGCGACGCCGGCGGCCCGGTGCCCTACCTGTGCGAGCTCAAGGTCGACGGCCTGGCCATCAACCTCACCTACGAGCGCGGCCGGCTGGTCCGGGCCGCCACCCGGGGCGACGGCCGCACCGGTGAGGACGTCACCGCCAACGTGCGCAGCATCCGGGACGTGCCGGGCCGGCTCACCCCGTCCCCCGACTTTCCCGACATCCCGGAGCTCCTGGAGGTCCGGGGCGAGATCTACTTCCCGGTGGCCGCCTTCGCCGACCTCAACGCGGGGCTGGTCGAGCAGGGCAAGCCGCCGTTCGCCAACCCGCGTAACGCGGCCGCCGGGAGCCTCCGGCAGAAGGACCCGCGGATCACCGCGTCCCGGCCGCTGCGCCTGGTGGTGCACGGCATCGGCGCCCGTCGCGGTTTCCAGCCGACCGCGCAGTCCGAGTCGTACGCGGCGCTGAAGGCGTGGGGCCTGCCGACCAGCGACCGGTGGCGAGTGGTGCCCGACCTGGCCGGCGTGGCCGAGTACATCGCCTACTACGCCGAGCACCGGCACGACGTCGAGCACGAGATCGACGGCGTGGTGGTCAAGGTCGACCCGGTCTCGATCCAGGGCCGCCTCGGCTCGACCAGCCGCGCGCCCCGCTGGGCGATCGCCTTCAAGTACCCGCCGGAGGAGGTCAACACCAAGCTGCTCGACATCGACGTCGAGGTCGGACGCACCGGTCGGGTCACGCCGCGGGCTGTGCTCCAGCCGGTCAAGGTGGCCGGCTCCACCGTCGCGTACGCCACCCTGCACAACGCCCGCGAGGTCGAGCGCAAGGGCGTGCTGATCGGCGACACGGTGGTGCTCCGCAAGGCGGGCGACGTCATTCCCGAGGTGCTCGGCCCGGTGATCGACCTGCGTCCCGCCGACGCCCGGCCGTTCGTGATGCCCAGCGACTGCCCGGCGTGTGGCACGCCGCTCGCCCCGGCGAAGGAGGGCGACGTCGACATCCGCTGCCCCAACTCGCGCACCTGCCCGGGGCAGTTGCGGGAGCGGGTCTTCCACCTGGCCGGGCGCAAGGTGTTCGACATCGAGGCACTCGGCTACAAGAGCGCCGCGGCGCTGCTCGACGCCGAGATCATCCAGGACGAGGGTGACCTCTTCCAGCTCGACGCCGACCAGTTGGCGCGGTCGCCGTTCTTCGTCAACAAGGACGGCAGCCTGGGCAGCAACGCGGTCAAGCTGCTGGACAACCTGGCCGTGGCCAAGGAACGCGACCTGTGGCGGGTGCTGGTGGCGCTCTCCATCCGGCACGTCGGCCCGACCGCCGCGCAGGCGCTGGCCCGGCACTTCCGCTCCATCGAGGCGATCGACAAGGCCAGCGAGGAGGAACTCTCCTCGGTCGACGGGGTGGGCCCGACGATCGCCGCCAGCATCCGCGAGTGGTTCGCCGTCGACTGGCACCGCGAGGTGGTGCGCAAGTGGGCCGAGGCCGGGGTACGGATGGCCGAGGAGGCCGTGGACGAGGGGCCGCGCCCGCTGGAGGGGCTCACCGTGGTGGTGACCGGCACCCTGGCCGGCTTCTCCCGCGACCAGGCCGCCGAGGCGATCCAGTCCCGGGGCGGCAAGGTGAGCGGCTCGGTCTCCAAGAAGACCGGCTTCGTGGTGGTGGGCGACAACCCGGGTTCCAAGGCCGACAAGGCGGCCAGCCTCAAGGTGCCGATGCTCGACGAGGAGGGCTTCCGGGTGCTCCTCGACGCCGGCCCGGACGCCGCCCGCGAGGTCGCCCGCGTCGAGGGCTGACCGCCGCCCGTTCCGCCACCCGGTTCGAGCGGGCCGGATGGGGGATCTTGCGGGTACCTGGCCGCGTATACCAACTTAATTACGACTACGACCGATTCGTGACTGTCATACCGGGAAACCCGGCACCGAGGGCGTTTCATTGGTGCACGGCGCGTGAACGCGCCACGGCGTCCCGGGAGGTGTGATGGAGACCGCCGATCCGCGCAACTCCGTCCCGCCTGGACGCATCGGACCGATCTCCGCCTTCGTGGCCGCGGTGCTCGCCGTCGCCGTACTGGTCTCGACGCCGTCGTTGGTCGCGCTGCCGGAGCAGGTGTCCCGGCTGCCGGCGGCGTTCTGGACGATGGCGGTGCTCGCGATCGGCTGCGACGCCCGCCCGTTCGTGCCGCCGGGGCGGCGGCAGTCCTCCGCGGTCTTCCCGTCGACCTGCTTCACCTTCGCCATCCTGCTCGGCTGGGGGCTGGGTCCGGCGGTCGCGGTGCAGGCGGTGGCGGTGGTGGTCTCCGGGTGGCGGATGGGACACGCCGCCTGGCGTACCGCGTTCAACGCCGGCCAGTACGCCTGCGCGCTGGCCGCGGCCTACGGCATCACCCGGCTCGGCCCGGACGGCATCTTCGACGGCCACCGGCTGCGCTGGGCCGACGTGGTGGCCGTCGGCGGTGCCACGGTGGTCTGGTTCGTGGTCAACTACGGCCTGGTCAGCGCCGCCGTGCGGCTGCGGTTCGGCGACCGCTGGTGGCCGTCGGCCCGGCAGGGCCTGCCGTTCGAGTTGCTGTCGACCGGCTCGTTGCTGCTGCTGGCGCCGGTGCTGGTGGCGGCGGCGCGGACCAGCGCGGCACTGATCCCGCTGGTGCTGGTGCCGCTCTTCGCCGTGTACCGGATGGCCCGGCTCACCGTCGAGCAACAGCAGGTGGCCTCCCTCGACCCGCTCACCGGGCTGCCCAACCGCAAGGCCCTGCTGACCGAGGTCGGCGAGCAGGTGCACCTGCACGCCGAGCGGGCGGCGCGCGGCGAGCCGGCGGCGCACCTGGCGCTGCTCCTGATCGACCTGGACCGGTTCAAGAACGTCAACGACGCCCTCGGCCACGCGGTGGGAGACCGGCTGCTGGTCGAGGTGAGCGCCCGGCTGACCACCGTGGTCGACGAGCCGGACATGGTGGCGCGGCTCGGCGGTGACGAGTTCGCCATCGTGATGACCGGGCTCACCGACGTCGGGCAGGCGCGCGAACTGGCCGACCGGGTGGTGCGGGTGCTGGCCGAGCCGGTGTCGCTGGACGGGTTGCCGCTGGACGTCGGCGGGTCGATCGGCATCGCCCTCTTTCCCGAGCACGGCGAGGACTTCGCCACCCTGATGCGCCACGCCGACGTGGCGATGTACGACGCGAAGCACCGCAACGACACCGTCGCCGTCTACGCCGCCGAGTCCGACCACAACTCCGCCGAGCGGCTCGGACTCCTCGCCGACCTGCGCCGGGTGCTGGAATCCGGCCCGGTCGCCACGGGGTCGACCACCGGCGGCTCGGCCGGCACCGGCGCGCTGGATGTCGGGCCGGGCGGAACCCGCGGCGGCGACGGCGCCACCCTTCCCGCGCCGTCCCTGCCCGCCACCGAGCCGGCGGGCAACGGCGCGACCCCCCTGCCCGCCGGGGAGCCGGTGCCGAACGGCGCGGCACCGGCCGGGCCGGGCAGAAAGCCGGTGTGGCGCGGTGCCCCGACCGCCGTGCCGGGCGGGGCGGCGTCGAGCGGTGCGTCGACGACCGGGGGCGGGCGGCGTTCGCGCCGGACGGCGGACGGCCGGCCCGATCGCCGGTGGTGGACCCGGCGCCGGCGGCAGCGGCCCGACCCGGCACACCAGGACGACGAGTTGATCGCCCGGATCATCACCGGCGCCGATCCGATCCGCCGGCAGGCGTCCGCCGCCGGCACGGTGGACCGGCAGCGCGCGGCGGAACGCGGGCCGCGGCCGGAACCGGTGGGCGGGACGCGGCCCGACCGCGCGGCGTCGCTGCCCGGTCGGGACGGCGACGCCCTGCCGGCGGCCCAGCCCGCCGCGCCGGCCGCCGCGCCGGCCGCCGCGTCGACCGCCGCGTCGACCGCCGAGGCGGGCGAGATCACCATGTACTACCAGCCGCAGATCGCCATCGCCACCGGCGAGGTGGTCGGCGTCGAGGCGCTGCTGCGCTGGCGGCACCCACGGCGGGGCATGGTCGACCCGGAGGAGCTGATCCGGGTCGCCGAACAGAGCGCGGTGATGCGCCTGCTCACCCGGCGGGTGGTCGACGACGTGGTGGAGCAGCTCGCGAAGTGGTCGGCCGCCGGCATCGGGCTGCGGGCGGCGGTGAACGTCAGCGTCCGGGACCTGCACACCGGGAAGATCGCCGACCAGATCGCCGACCGGCTCGCCCGGTACGGCGTACCGCCGCAGCGGCTGCAACTGGAGATCACCGAAGGCGCCCTGATGGCCGACCCGCGCCGGGTGCTGGCCACCATCGCCCGGCTGCACCGGATCGGGGTGGGCATCGCGCTGGACGACTTCGGCACCGGCTACTCGTCACTGCAACACCTGCGCCGGCTGCCGCTGTCCGAGGTGAAGGTCGACCGCTCGTTCGTCCTCGGGATGGCCGAGGACGCCGACGACGCGGCGATCGTCCGCTCGATGATCGAGCTGGCCGGGGCGCTCGGGCTGCGGGTGGTCGCCGAGGGGGTGGAGGACGAGCGGACCTGGCGGATGCTGCACGCGGCCGGCTGCGACGCCGCCCAGGGCTGGTTCTACGCCCGCCCGATGCCGGCCGAGGAGCTGGTCGGCTGGCTGGCCCGCTACCGCCCGGTCCGTCCGCTCGGCGGCCCGGACAACGACCTGCCGCGCCGGCCGACCCGCTGAGCCGGCCCGTCCGGCGCGGGGAGGGGGAGTCGGAGGCGCGGCGCCGGGGCGGAACAATAGACTCGCTCCGGTCACCGCGCGTCACGCTCCACCGCCGCGTGGTCGGCACACCGCCCGGAGGAAGCAGCACAGTCACGAAGGGGGCACTGATGGCCGCCATCTCCCGCGAGGAGGTCGCGCACCTGGCGCGACTGTCGCGGCTCGCCGTCACGGAGGAGGAGCTGGACACCTTCGCCGGCCAGCTCGACGTGATCCTCCAGGCGGTCGCCCAGGTCGGCGAGGTCGCCGCCGCGGACATCCCGCCGACCTCGCACTCCGTGCCGCTGACCAACGTCCTGCGCGAGGACGTGGTGACGCCGTGCCTGACCCCCGAGGAGGCGCTGTCGGGCGCGCCCGACGCCGAGGAGCAGCGGTTCCGCGTACCGCGGATCCTGGATGAGGATGTGGCGTCATGACCGACCTGACCAAGCTGACCGCGTCGGAGATCGCCGGCCTGGTGGCCGCGGGCGAGACCTCCGCCGTCGAGGTCACCCAGGCCCACCTGGACCGGATCGCGGCGGTCGACGACCGGGTGCACGCCTTCCTGCACGTGGACACCGAGGGCGCGCTGGCCGCGGCCCGCGCGGTGGACGAGCGGCGGGCCGCCGGCGAGCGGCTCGGCCCGCTGGCCGGGGTGCCGGTCGCGGTCAAGGACGTGCTCACCACCAAGGGCGTGCCGACCACCGTCGGCTCGAAGATCCTGGAGGGTTGGCGCCCGCCGTACGACTCGACGATCGTGCGGCGGCTGCGCGAGGCCGGCACGGTGATGCTCGGCAAGACCAACATGGACGAGTTCGCGATGGGCTCCTCCACCGAGTACTCCGCGTACGGCCCGACCCACAACCCGTGGGACCTGAGCCGGATCCCGGGCGGCTCCGGCGGCGGCAGCGCCGCGGCGCTGGCCGCGTACGAGGCACCGCTGGCGATCGGCTCGGACACCGGCGGCTCGATCCGCCAGCCCGGCGCGGTCACCGGCACCGTCGGCGCGAAGCCGACCTACGGCGGCACCTCCCGCTACGGCCTGGTGGCGTTCTCCTCCTCGCTGGACACCCCCGGCCCGTGCGCCCGTACGGTGCTGGACGCCGCGCTGCTGCACGAGGTGATCGGCGGGCACGACCCGGCCGACTCCACCTCCATCCCGCAGCCGGTGCCGGACGTGGTGGCCGCGGCGAAGCGCGGCGCGACCGGCGACCTGACCGGGGTGAAGCTCGGCATCGTCAGCGAGTTCGTCGGCGAGGGCGCCGAGCCGGGCGTGATGGCCGCGTTCCGCGAGTCGGTCGACACGCTCGCCAAGCTGGGTGCCGAGATCGTCGAGGTGTCCTGCCCGAACTTCAAGTACGCCCTGCCGGCGTACTACCTGATCGCGCCGAGCGAGTGCTCCTCCAACCTGGCCCGGTTCGACGGCGTCCGGTTCGGCCTGCGGGTCGGCGACGACGGCAATCGGTCGCTGGAGGAGGTCATGTCGCTGACCCGGGAGACCGGCTTCGGCCCCGAGGTCAAGCGCCGCATCATGATCGGCACGTACGCCCTCTCGTCGGGCTACTACGACGCCTACTACGGGCAGGCGCAGAAGGTGCGCACCCTGATCACCCGCGACTTCACCGCCGCGTTCGAGCAGGTGGACGCGCTGATCTCGCCGACCACCCCGTTCGTGGCGTTCCCGATCGGGGCGCGCACCTCCGACCCGTACCAGATGTATCTGGCCGACCTGTTCACCATCCCGACGAACCTGTACGGCGGCCCGGGCATCTCGGTGCCGTGCGGGCTCTCCGACGGGCTGCCGGTCGGCCTGCAGGTCATGGCCCCGACGATGGCCGACGACCGGATGTACCGGGTCGCCGCCGCGCTGGAGAGCGCCGTCGGCACGTTCACCCCACCGGCGCTGTAGCGCACGAGGTGACTGACCGGCGCCGGCAGCTTCCGCCGGCGCCGGTCGCGTCCGGCCACCCGGTACGTCAGCCGCCGAGGCACGCGGGCCGATCAGGCCAGGCCGCGCCGTCCGGCCTGCAGTCCGGCCTGGAAGCGGGTGCGGGCACCGAGGGCGGCCAGCAGGGCGGACGAGCGGCGCCCCAGCGTGCGTACGCTCACCCCCAGTTCGCGGGCGATGGCCTCGTCCTTCAGCCCGGTGGCGAGCAGTTGCAGCAGCCGCAGATCCAGGTCGTCCGCCGCCGCCGCCGGGGGTTGCTGCGGGTCCCAGGCGGGCAACGGCGTGGCCTGCACCCACAGCAGTTCGAACAGCTTCACCAGCGCCGACACCACCATCGGCGCGCGCACCACCAGCGCCGCGTCCACGGCGCGGTCGCTGGCCAGCGGCAGCAGCGCCACCGACCGGTCGCCGATCGCCAGCTTGAGCGGCACGTCGCCGTGTACCCGGGCTTGCTCTCCCTTGGCGATGGACGCCATCGCCTGCTCGAAGGCGCCGGGCAGTGCGAAGGCCTCCGGTGCGTAGATTCCGCGCACACTGACGTTTCGGCTGAGCAGTTCGTCCTCGGAGGCGTTCTCGGACGCGACCTCCTGGGCGTACGGCGGGCGGTCCAGGACCAGCAGCTCCGTCCGCACGCCGTACACGAGCTGGACGAACTGGGCCTCGACGGCCGCCCGGCCGGTGACGATCTCGAGCAGTTGGTCCGGTGTGGTCAGCAGCTCCGGCGGGAATTCCTCCGCCATCCGCTCGGCGGCCCGGCGTACCTGCGTGAACTCCTCGGTGCGGCGAACGACCAGAGCGTTCACGGCGACGTCCGGTCGGGTTGCCACCAGCCGGGTGCCGGAGCCGACCAGGCGGCTGACGAAACCGATGTCCTCCAGCCGCTCCGCGGCTGCCCGGACGACGCGGAGGCTCTCCCCGACCTGCTGGGCGATCTCGGGCACGCTCGCCTGCCGTCTGCGCAGCAGGGCCAGGTAGACCGACTCCTCCACCGGGGTCAGACCCAACGACTCGAACACCGAGCGCGTCCCTTCGGTCGATGGGTGGCCGACCCAGGCCATGGCCGGGCTCGGCCACCCCGAACTGTGGCGATCGCCGCACGTCCACGGCTAGACATGCTCCATGATCTTCTCTCGACTGAAGGGCGGTGCCCTGGTACTGGCCGTTACAGCCGCCGGGGCCGTCAACCTCTCCACCGCTGGCCCCGCCGCGGCTGGCGCCAGCTGGCAGCGCCCGCAGTGCGGCGTGGTGCAGGGCGACGGCTCGGTGACGTTCACCCGCGCCGACGGCGCCTTCCTGGCGCCCACCACGACCGCACCGACCGCTGTCGGCTACCCGAAACTCACCGTGCTGAGCGATCCGGACACCCTGGTCGCCATCGCGAAGCGGTCGATCCAGCGCTCCACCGACGCCGGCTGCAGTTGGCATGAGATCGCCAGCACCAAGCAGGACCTGGCGGCATACGACCTCGCCGCCGGGCCGGGCGGGAACGCGTACGTGTACGGCATCAACGACCAGCAGATCTACCGGGTGCAGGGCGATCAGGTCAGCGAGGTCGCCGGCCCGGTCCCGTACGACGGCGTGGTCGCGTTGGCGGTGGACCCGGCCGACGCGCGGGTCCTGCGGGTGGTCAGCAAGGTCGGGCAGATGTACGACTCAGGAGATGGCGGCGTCACCTGGAGCCCGGTGGGGACGCTGGTCGGGAAGGATCAGTTCCTCTACCGGGCGGCGATCGACCCGAGTGACCCCGACCATGTCGTGGTCGGCACCATGAGCAACGGCAGCTTCGTGACGTTCGACGGCGGCCGCACCTGGACGCGGTCGACCGGGGTCGGCGCCACCGGGCGCGCGAACGGTTTCGCCGTGGCTTTCTCTCCGGCGGATCCCCGGACGGTGTGGCTGGAGGGCTACGACCTCAGCCAGAACGACATCGCCGCCCGGCACATCTGGCGCTCGACCGACGGGGGCCGCAGTTTCGGGTCGGTGCTCGACGGCAGCCAGGCGAGACTGACCAACAGCACCCCGCTGTGGCCGAGCCCGGTCGACCCGAACGTGCTCTACTTCGAGTACGGCACCTCGTTCGGCGGTTACGGCACCGACCTCTACCGCTACGACGCCTCGACGGGCCGGCTGACCTCGCAGCACAACCCGCACGACGGCATCACCAGCGTCGCCTTCAACCCGGCCGACCCGCGCGTGATGTACCTCGGGCTCGTCGAGGAGCGCTGATCCGGCTGCCCGTCCGGGGACCGCTCCGCGGGCGGGCACCGGGCGGGCACCCCCGGGCCGGACCGGAACGCGGACGGGCCGGGCTCGAAGATCCTCAAGGGTTGGCGCCCGCCGTACGACGCGACGATCGTCCGGCGGCTGCCGGTGGGCCTGCAGGTCATGGGCCCCGACGATGGCCGACGACCGGATGTACCGGGTCGCCGCCGCGCTGGAGAGCGCCGTCGGCATGTTCACCCCACCGGCGCTGTAGCCGGCGTCGTTCGCATGGTGCCGGCCCGGATCCCGAACGGGTCCTGGCCGACACCGCGCGGCTGGTCTGCTACCTACCGGCCCTCGGTGTCGCGGACCAGCAGGGCCGCCTGGACGCGGTTCGCACAGTCCAGCTTGGTGAGGATCCGGCTGACGTAGGTCTTGATGGTGGTCTCGCTCATGTGCAGCCGCCGGCCGATCTCGGCGTTGGGCAGGCCGTCGGCCACCAACCCGACGACTTCTCGCTCGCGGGACGTCAACGTGCGCAGCCGTTCCGCGGCATCCTGCCGGCGTCGGGCGGTCACCGGCGTGACCATGGCCAGCACCAGGCGGGTCACGGCGGGGGAGAGCCAGGCGTCGCCGACGTACGCTGCCCGGACCGCCCGGACCAGCTCGTCGGGGGTGCAGTTCTTGAGCACGAATCCCGCCGCGCGGTGCTGGAGGGCGTGCAGCACGTTCGGTTCCGCGCCGAAGGACGTCAGCACCACCACCCGCAGCTCCGGCGCCTGCCGACGGAGTTCCTCGATCGCGCCCAGCCCGTCCAGCACCGGCATCTTGAGATCGATCAGCGCGACGTCCACGCGGTGCCGGACGGCCTCCGCCACGGCTGTCCGGCCGTTCTCCGCCTCGGCGAGGACCGTGATGTCCGGCGCCGACTCCAGCACGGCGCGGATGCCGGCCCGGATCAGAGGTTCGTCGTCGGCGACCAGCACTCTGATCACTCAGCCCACCCCCGTGAGGATGCTCGCGGGGAGGAACACGAACATCAGCGCCGCGGCGGCGAGCCCGACAGAAGCCGCACGGAGACGTCCGACCGTGAGCGGATGGTCGTCGTCGGCGGGCTGTTCCGCGCCGCCGGACGGTAGGCAGGGCAGCATCGCGTAGAGCCGGAACGACCCCTCGGCCAAGCGGTGATCCAGGAACCCGCCGGCCGGGCGAAGCCGCTCGCTCAACCCGGTCAGGCCGTGGCCCGACCCGACGCCCTTGCGGGGGGCCGGCGGATCGGCCAGCGGATTGACGACGGCGAGCAGCAGAGCGTCGTCCTCCCAGCCGACGTCCACCGTGACCGGCTGACCCGGAGCGTGTTTGACGGCGTTGGTCAGTCCCTCCTCGACCACCCGGTACGCCGCCTGCCCGGCCGCGGTCGACAGCGGTAGCGATTCGCCGTGTTCGTGCAGCGTCACCGGCACCCCGGCCGCCTGGAATTCGGCCACCAGCCAGCCGATCGCCGGCACCCCCGTCGACCCGGCGGGTGCCTCGTCCCGCTCGCGGAGCGCCCCCACCAGCTCGTGCAACTCGACCAGCGCCCGGCGCGTCGCGGTCGCCAACTGGCGGACCGCCTGCTGTTGCCGCGGTGGCAGCTCCGCCACCTCCAGCGCGGCGGCCTGGACCGACACGAGACTGAGCCGGCGGCCGAGCGAATCGTGCATGTCCCGGGCGATCCGCAGCCGTTCGTCGAGCCGTTCCCGCTCGGCGAGGATCTCCTGTTCCCGGCGGAGCTGCCGGTTGCTCCGGTCGAGCGCCGACACCAGCCGCTCGTGCTGCGCGAGGTACCTGCCGACCAGCAGCGGCAGCGCGACGAACACGACGAACGTGGCGACGACGGGCGCGATTCCGTGCGCGCCCCGGGCGCCCACGACCTGCGCACCGAGACCGCCGACCGCCGCGCCCACGGTCACCGCGGTGCCGGTCGCGGAGAAGACCGTCCGCCCTGCCTGGTAGGCGGCCCAGAGCAGCAGGACGTACGTGCCACCGGTCAGCGTGGCCAGGGCCAGCGCGGCCACGAACGAGGCCGCGGGGCTCCGGTGCCGCAGGGCGATCACCAGCACGACGGCCAGCGCGTATCCCGCGACGGCCACCGGGGGCAGGCCATCGGAGTGGGCGGCCATCAGGAGCAGGGTGTCCACCGCGGCCACGATGGCGGCGAGAAGGTGTTTGGCCACGACTAGCAGGCTATAGCGCGCGACGTCGGGTCAACTTTGGTGACGGAGACCGACAACCTTCGAGGACTGTCGCCGGTCCGCCCGGTCCCTAGCCTGGTTCCGGTGATCGAAGTGCGCAATCTCAGCAAGCGGTACGGGAGCGCGGTCGCCGTGGACGGCCTCACCTTCACCGTGCGGCCCGGGCAGGTGACGGGCTTCCTCGGACCGAACGGCGCCGGGAAGTCGACCACGATGCGGATGATGCTCGATCTCGAACGGCCCTCCGGCGGTCAGGTGCTGATCGACGGCTCGCGCTACCGGCTGCTGTCCGGACCACTCCGCCGGGTCGGCGCCCTGCTGGAAGCCGGCGCGGTGCACCCCGGCCGCAGCGCGTACCACCACCTGCTGTGGCTGGCGCAGAGCAACCGGATCCCGAAGGCCCGGGTCCGGGAGGTCCTGGAGCTGGTCGGTCTGGTCGACGTGGCCAGAAAACGGGTCAAGGGCTTCTCGCTCGGCATGGGTCAGCGGCTCGGCATCGCCGCGGCGCTGCTTGGCGACCCGCCGGTGCTGCTGTTCGACGAGCCGGTCAACGGCTTGGACCCGGAGGGCGTGCGGTGGATCCGGAACCTGATGAAGGGGCTGGCCGCCGAGGGACGCACGGTCTTCGTCTCCAGCCACTTGATGAGCGAGATGGCGCTCACCGCGGAACGCCTGATCGTGATCGGCCGTGGTCGGCTGCTCGCCGACACCACCGTTGGTGGCTTCATCGAGGCCTACGCCCACTCGTACGTCCGGATCCGGACGCCGGAGCCGGAGCGGATGCGCGACGTGCTGGCGGCGGCCGGCATGCCGGTGCGGCAGGCGGCGGACGGCGCGCTGGAGAGCGCCGGAGCGGAGGCCGCACGCATCGGCGAGCTGGCCGCGGCCAACGGCCTGACCGTCCACGAGGTCAGCACCCAGGCGGCCACGCTGGAGGAGGCGTTCATGCGGCTCACCGGGGACGCGAGTGAGTACCGGGCCGTGGGGGGACAGCGATGATCACTGCCAGGGCGGTCCTCGCCGCCGAACTGACCAAGATCCGGACCGTCCGGTCGACCGGCTGGGCCCTGTGGGCAGGCTTCGTGATCTGCGTCGGTCTTGCCGAACTGATCGGGCTCAGCTTCCGCAACGGCGCAGACCAGCAGCGACCCTTCGACCCGCTCTTCGCCACGTTCTACAGCCTCACCCTCGGTCAGCTCGCCCTGGTGGCGTTCGCGGTGCTCGTGGTCAGCGGCGAGTACAGTTCCGGCACGATCCGCGCGTCGCTGGCGGCGGTACCCCGCCGTGGTCTGTTCTACGGCGGCAAGGTGCTCGCCGGGGCGCTGGTGGTCTCCGGCGCCTCGCTGGTCACCGTGGTGGTGACCTTCTTCGTGGCGCAGTCGGCGCTCGGCCCGCGCAGGACGACCCTGGGTGCGGACGGGGTGCCGCAGGCGATGGTCGGCGCCTGGCTCTACCTGACGCTGATCAGCCTGTTCGCCATGGGGGTGGCGGCGATGCTGCGCAGTGCTGCGCTGTCCCTCGGCATCCTGATCCCGCTGCTGTTCCTCGGCTCGCAGGGACTCGGCAACATCCCGAGGGTGAAGACCGTGACGCAGTTCCTGCCAGACCAGGCAGCCTGGGTGATCATGCACCTGGCTGGGCCGCCGGACGATCCGCGCTGGGCCCGCGCGTACGGCCCCTGGACCGGGCTTGGCATCGTCGCGCTCTGGGCCGCCGCTGCTCTCGTCGGCGGCTACCTGGTGCTGGATCGGCGCGACGCGTGAGCGCCACCGGGTGGGCGGGCGTACCCCGAGCGATCGTCGCCGCACCGCCGGCGCACTTCGGGCCCGAGCTGGTGATACGCGACATTCCGGGCGTCGAACAATCCCGGGCGAGGTCGGGCCGGACCAGCCACTAGGCTTGGTCGGGTCTGTCCGGGTGTCGAGAGCTGGAGTGCCGATGAGCACGATCGTCCTGCCGTCGTACGACGAGGTTGTCGAGCGTTATGAGCCGGTGATCGGCCTGGAGACCCACGTCGAGCTGGGCACGAACACGAAGATGTTCTGCGGCTGCCCGACCGACTTCGGCGGTGCGCCGAACACCCGGGTCTGCCCGGTCTGCCTGGGCCTGCCCGGCTCGCTGCCGGTGGCCAACAAGGCGGCCATCGAGGCGACCATCCGGATCGGCCTGGCGCTGAACTGCTCGATCGCGCAGTGGTGCCGGTTCGCCCGGAAGAACTACTTCTACCCGGACATGCCGAAGAACTTTCAGATCAGCCAGTACGACGAGCCGCTCTGCGTCGACGGCTACCTGGACGTCGAGGTGAACGGCGAGCTGGTCCGGATCGGCATCGAGCGGGTGCACCTGGAGGAGGACACCGGCAAGACGCTGCACGTCGGCGGTGCCACCGGCCGGATTCACGGCGCGACCGAGTCGCTGGTCGACTACAACCGGGCCGGCATCCCGCTGGTCGAGATCGTCACCAAGCCGGTGGCCGGCACCGGCGCGCTCGCCCCCGAGGTGGCCCGGGCGTACGTCACCGAGCTGCGCGACGTGATCCGCTCGCTGGGCGTCTCCGACGTGCGGATGGAGGAGGGTTCGCTGCGCTGCGACGTCAACACGTCGCTGAACCTGCCCGGCCAGGAGTGGGGCACCCGCACCGAGACCAAGAACGTCAACTCATTGCGCTCGGTCGAGCGGGCGGTCCGCTCGGAGATGCTGCGCCAGGCCGCCGTGCTGGACGCGGGCGGTCGGATCACCCAGGAGACCCGGCACTTCCACGAGGACACCGGCGACACCACGCCGGGCCGGTCCAAGGAGACCGCTACCGACTACCGGTACTTCCCGGAGCCGGACCTGGTGCCGCTCGCGCCGGATCCGGCCTGGGTCGCCGAGCTGAAGGCCGCCCTGCCGGAGCTTCCCCGGCTGCACCGGCGCCGGCTCCAGGAGCAGTGGGGCCTGTCCGAGGCGGACATGCAGTCCGTGCTCAACGCCGGCGCGGTCGAGCTGATCGAGCAGACCGTGGCCGCCGGCGCCAGCCCGGCCGCCGCCCGCAAGTGGTGGCTGGGCGAGCTGTCCCGGCGGGCCAACGAGACCGGCGTGGAGCTGGCCGACGTCGGGGCCACCCCGGCGCAGGTCGCCGAGCTGCAGGGCCTGGTCGACGCCGGCAAGCTCAACGACAAGCTGGCCCGTACGGTGCTGGAGGGCGTGGTCGCGGGCGAGGGCAGCCCGACCGAGATCATGACCAACCGGGGCCTGGAGGTGGTCTCCGACACCGGCGCGCTCACCGCCGCCGTGGACGAGGCGATCGCCGCCAACCCGGACATCGCCGAGAAGGTCCGCAGCGGCAAGGTCGCGGCGGCCGGTGCCCTGGTCGGCGCGGTCATGAAGACCACCCGGGGCCAGGCCGACGCCAAGACCGTCCGCGAGCTGATCCTGGCCCGCCTCGGCCAGTCCTGACCCCACCCCGGCCCGGTCCCGGGCAGCACACCCCTCGGCAGGGCGTCAACGGCGACGCCCGGATGGAGCCATCGTGAACCAGCACGACCTCGACGTCCTCGACGAGATCCAGCGGCGGGTGCTCTGGCTCGCCACCCGGATCGTCGACGCGGCCAACCACGACCGCGACACCGGCGACGGCGTGAAGGTGGGCGGGCACCAGGCATCCAGCGCGTCGCTGGTGACGGCGATGACCGCGCTGTGGTTCGCGCACCTGGACGCCGCGGACCGGGTGGCGGTCAAGCCGCACGCGTCGCCGGTGTTCCACGCCATCCAGTACCTGCTCGGCAACCTGGACCGGTCGTACCTGACGAAGCTGCGGACCCGGGGCGGCCTGCAGTCGTACCCGTCGCGCACCAAGGACCCGGACGGGGTGGACTTCTCCACCGGCTCGGTCGGGCTCGGCGCGGCGGCCCCGCTGTTCGCCGCCGCCACCCGGCGCTACGTGGACGCGCACTTCGGGCCGCGCCCGCGGTCCCGGTTCATCGCGCTGATCGGCGACGCCGAACTGGACGAGGGGAACATCTGGGAGGCGGTCGCCGACCCGGCCACCACCGGGCTCGGCAACGTCATGTGGCTGGTCGACTTCAACCGCCAGTCGCTGGACCGGGTCGTTCCCGGGGTGCGGATCAACCAGTGGCGCGGGCAGTTCGAGGCGGCCGGCTGGCACGTGGTCGAGGTCAAGTACGGCCGCAAGCTCGCCGAGGCGTACGCCCGCCCGGGTGGCGCGGCGCTGCGGTCGTGGATCGACGCGATGCCCAACGAGCAGTACCAGTCACTGTTCGGGCTGGCCGGCCCGGCGTTGCGCAAGCAGTTCCTCGACGGCGCGCCGGCCGGCATCGCGGAGTTCATCGCCGACATCCCCGACGAGGAGCTGGGACCGCTGGTCACCGACCTCGGCGGGCACGACATGGCGGCGCTGCTCGACGCGTACGCCCAGTGCGACGCGGTCACCGACCGGCCCAGCGTGGTCTTCGCGTACACGGTGAAGGGCTGGGGGCTGCCGATCGCCGGCAACCCGCGCAACCACTCCGCGCTGCTCACCACCGAGCAGGTCGGCACGCTGCGCGCCGCGCACGGGCTGACGCCGGCGACCGAGTGGGACCGCCTCGACCCGGCGTCCCCGGCCGGCATCCGGGCCGGCGAGCGCCGGGAGGCGCTGTCCCGCCCGCCGCGGCAGCGGGCGCTGGGCGTCACCGTCCCGGAGACCACCCGGGTACGCGCCACCAAGCCGATCTCCACCCAGGAGGTCTTCGGCCGGGTGCTGGTGGACCTGGCCCGCGACCCGGAGGTCGGGAAGTACCTGGTGACCACCGCCCCGGACGTGGCCACCTCGACCAACCTCGCCGGGTTCATCAACAAGACCGGGGTGTTCGCCCCGACCGAGCAGCGCTCCTGGACCGAGGACCGGATGCTGCGCTGGACCGAGAGCCCCGCGGGCCAGCACATCGAGCTGGGCATCTCGGAGATGAACCTGTTCCTGCTGCTCGGCCAGCTCGGCCTGTCCTGGGACCTGTCCGGCCAGCCGCTGCTGCCGGTCGGCACGGTCTACGACCCGTTCGTGCTGCGCGGCCTGGACGCCTTCCTGTACGGCACGTACTCCGGCTCCCGGTTCGTGGTCGCCGGCACCCCGTCCGGGATCACCCTCGCCCCGGAGGGCGGCGCCCACCAGTCCACCATCACCGCCTCGGTGGGGCTGGAGCTGCCCGGTGTGACCTTCGTCGAGCCCGCGTACGCGGCCACCCTGGACTGGCTGCTCTGCGACGCGCTGGGCCAGATCGCCGGCGGGGCGAGCCCGTCGGCCACCGCCGCCCCGGCCGAGGACGGGGCGTACTACTTCCGGCTCAGCACCCGCCCGATCGACCAGGCCCCCTTCGAGGCGGCCCGGGCCCGGCTGGGTGACGCGGTGTTGCGCCGGCAGGCGGTCGCCGGGGCGTACCGGCTGGTCGACGCGCACCAGGCGTACCCGCACCTGGCGGACGCGCCGGTGGTGCAGCTGGCCGCCTCCGGCGCGGTGCTGCCCGAGGTGCTGGCGGCGGCGGCGGAGCTGGCCGAGGAGGGCATCGCCGCCCACGTGGTCGACGTGACCAGCCTGGACCGGCTCTACCGGGCCTGGCAGCGCACCCTGCGCCAGGGCGTCCGCACCGCGACCGTGCCGAGCGTGCCCGGCGCGCTGCGCACCGCCTTTGCCGACCGGGTGCCGGTGGTGACCGTGCACGACGCCGCGTCGCACGCAATGGCCTGGCTCGGCTCGGCGCTCGGCGCCCCGGCGGTGCCGCTCGGGGTGGACGAGTTCGGCCAGTCCGGCAGCGTCCACGAGCTGTACGAGCTGCACGACCTGCTGCCCGGCAGCATCGTCAACGCCGCCCTGGCCGCCCTCGCCCTGCGCTGACCGCTGACCCGCCCGTCGGCGCGGTCAGCGGGTCGGGGTGGGGGTTACCGGGACCGGGGCGCCGGCCTTCGGGTCCTCCACGATGTGCCGCTCCAGGTTCACCTGGGCCTGGCCGGTGCCGCCCACGGTGATGTCGTCGTACGCCTGGAGCAGCTTGTCCTTGTCGAAGTAGAGCACGCTCATGGTGAGCGGGGTCGGCTTCTCGCCCTCCAGACCGCGCAGCCCGGCGCCACCGGTCGAGCCCTGCACCATCAACTGGGTCGGCATCTGCCCGGCCAGCTCCGGCAGCTTCGACACCCGCCGGTCGTGGGTGTGCCCGGCGAGCACCAGCGGGCAGGTGCCGGAGAGCGGGCCTGCCGAGGCCGGGTCGTGCACCAGCGCGATGTTCACCGGCCGGGGCGAGCTGCGGACCGTCGCCGCCAGCTGCTCGCCGGCGCCGATCACCTGCTCGGCGACCTGCTTGGTGAGGCCGCTGCCGGCCGGCGAGGTGTTCTTGTCCGGCGTGAAACGCGGGTCGCCGATGCCGGCGATGGTGAGCCCGGCGACCGTCGTGGTGCTGTTGTTCAGCACGATCGCGTTCGGCTGGCGGGCCACCGCGGCGGCCGTCCGGCCCGAGTCGTGGTTGCCCCGGATGAAGACGTACGGCTTCTTGAGCAGCCCGATCGAGCCGACGTAGTTGGCCTCCGGCTCGCTGCCCCAGTCGGTGATGTCGCCCGTGTCGATCACCACGTCGATGCCGAACTGCTCCACCACGGTGCGGATCAGCTGCCAGCCGGTCGGGTTGAGGTGCATGTCGGAGACGTGCAGCACCCGGGTGGTGTCCGGCTCGGGTTCGTAGACCGGCAGCGCCGACACCGTGGTGTAGAGCTGGCTGACGTTGCCGACGAGCCGCTGGAGCTGTTCGGCGTAGCGGGTGTAGTCGTTGGCGATCCGGCGCGCGTCGCCGACGATCGCCGGGGCGTTCACCAGCAGCCCCTCGTAACGGGGCTCCTCGATCGACTGCGGGCGCAGGGTGGCCGCGGCGGTGCCGAGGCTGCCGGCGGTGACCAGCAGCGCGAGCGTGCCGGCCCAGGCCGCCCGCCGGGTGTTCCGGAACACCAGCAGCGCCAGCGCCAGGGTGACCAGCACGGCCGAGGCGACGGTACGCAGGCCGAGCCGCATCACGCCCTCGCGGACGTCGTCGACCGCGGACTGGCTCGCCCGGTTGATGCTCGCCGGATCGTCGAGCAGCGCCTCGGTACGCCCCTGGTCGAGTGCGCCCAGCTCCACGGTCAGGTGGGTCGGCCCGTCGTGGCTGTCCAGCAGCAGCGCGCCCAGCGGCGGGATGTCGACGGTGGTGCCGCCGCTGACCGCCGGCGCGACCCGCAGGTCGGCGTGGAACGGCCCGATGTCGGTGCTCACCTGCCCGCCGGCCAGCACCCCGAGCACCACTCCGATCAGGGTGACGGCCAGCACGGCCAGGGTCATCCCCAGCCGGCGCAGCGGCCCGCGCCAGTCGGGCCGGGAGCGCGGGCGCGCTCCGAACGGCACGTCGGGGGCGCGGCCCGTCACCGGAGTCTCCTCGCCGCCGTCGCCGTGCCGCTCGTTCTGCTCTCCACCCATGTGTTCCAGACCTGCCCAATGAAGGATCTTGACAAACCCGCGGGTGCCGTCAGCTCCGGCCGGCCCCGCCGTCAGCGAAGACCAGCCGCAGCAGCCGGTCGTCCTCGGGCGCGGGGTCGCCCCGCCCGTCGTGGTTGGACGTGCTCACCCAGAGCGAGCCGTCCGGAGCGGCGGCCACCGCCCGGAGCCGGCCGTACCGGTTGGTCAGCAACTCCCGCGGCTGGCCGAGGACGGTGCCGGTGTCGGTCAGCTCGACCAGCCAGAGCCGCTTGCCACGCAGGCACCCGGTGACCAACAACCGGTCCACCGCCGCCATTCCCGAGCAGGACGCGTCCGAGGTCGGCCACTGGACGACCGGGTTGACGAAGCGCTTGTCGTCCTCGCGCCCCTCGACCTGCGGCCACCCGTAGTTGCGTCCCTTGGTGATCTCGTTGATCTCGTCCCAGGTGTTCTGGCCGAACTCGACGGCGTACATCCGCTTGCCGGCGTCCCAGGCCAGGCCCTGCACGTTGCGGTGCCCGATCGACCAGACGGGGGAGTTGGGGTACGGGTTGCCGGGCGCCGGCTCGCCGTCGGCGGTGATCCGGAGGATCTTGCCGCCGAGCCGCTTCGGGTCCTGCGACTGCGGCCGGTCACCGGCGTCGCCGGTGCTGGCGTAGAGCCGGCCGTCCGGGCCGAAGGCGAGCCCGCCGCCGTTGTGGATGCCGGCCTTCGGGATGCCGGTCAGGATCGGGGTCGGTTCCTCGCCGAGCCGCAGCCGGGCGATCCGGTTGTCCCGCTCGGTGGTGTAGTAGACGAAGACCGACCGGTCCCGGGCGTAGTCGGGCGAGACGGCGATCCCCATCAGGCCGCCCTCGCCGGCGGCGGCCACGTCGGCGATGGTCTGTACCGCGGTGACCTTCAGCCCGTCCGGCCCCGACTCGGGGCCGACCTTGAGGATCCGGGCGGTGTCCCGCTCGGTGACGAGCGCGCCGCCGTCGGGCAGGAAGGCGATGCCCCAGGGCACCCGCAGCCCCTTGGCCAGCACGGTGGTGACCACCTGCTGGCCGGCCCCGCCCGGGCTGGCCGTCGCCGAGGGGGTCGGCAGGTTGGGTGGCTCGCCGGCCGGGTCGGGTTCCGGCTCGCCGAAGCTGCAGCCGGTCGCCGCCAGCAGCAGCGCCGCGCACGGCGCCGCGATGGCCGCCCGGAGGCGGCGGGTGCGGGGGTACGGGGGACGGGCGCTCACCGGCCCAAGGTTAGCCCGCTGGCGCCCGGAAACCGGCCCGACGGAGCCGACCGGCGGTGCGCGGTCGAGGTGGCCACCGCCGGAGTGACCCCGCGTGTCCGGTTCGGCCGGCCGACCAGGGTGAGCCGGTGGGCGTGCGCCGTTCACCGGGCGCGCGGTCAGCGGGCCCGGACGGCGAGCAGCGCGATGTCGTCCTCCCGCTGTTCACGAAGGCCGTCGGTCATCGTGCACCTGTCTGGCGGAGCGGGCGGACGGAGGCCGATTGGCGCTCCGGCCACCCCTTTACCCCGGCGAACCGCCGCCGACTCGCGCCGGATGGTCGCGTCGATCAACCGGCGGGGCACCCGACCGGGTGCCGGGACCCGCCCCGACCGCCCTGCCGCCGGCACCGGGGCCTAGTGTCGGCGGGCGTGAAGGTATGGATCCCGCACGAGGCCGGGCGGGCGCTGCTCGGCGAGCCGCCGCCGGGCGTCACGGTCGAGGTGGCCGAGGACCCGACCCGGCTCCCCTCGGAGGTGGCCGGCGTCCGGTTCTGGGTGCCGCCGTTCCTGGCCGGTCCGGCCGCCGCGGCCCTGGTGCGCGAGCTGCCGGACCTCGAGGTGGTGCAGCTGCTCTCCGCCGGGGCGGATGCCTGGGTCGGCCGGATCCCGGCCGGGGTGACGCTCTGCGACGCGCGTGGGGTGCACGACCCGTCCACCGCCGAGTGGGTGGTCGCCGCGATCCTGTCCCAGCTGCGCGCCTTCCCCGCCTTCGCCCGGGCGCAGGCCCGCCGGGAATGGGCGTACGACGCGGAGGCGCCGACCGACGAGCTGGCCGGCAAGCGGGTCCTGATCGTCGGAGCCGGCTCGATCGGCTCGGCGGTGCGGGCCCGGCTGGCCCCGTTCGAGGTCGACTTCACCCTGGTCGCCCGCACCGCCCGCCCGGAACAGGGGGTGTACGGCGTCGACGAGCTGCCGCGGCTGCTGCCGGAGGCGGACGTGGTGGTGCTGCTGGTGCCGCTGACCGAGCAGACCCGGGGGCTGGTCGACGAGAAGTTCCTCGCCGCGATGCGGGACGGCGCGCTGCTGGTCAACGCCGCCCGTGGGCCGGTCGCCCGGACCGACGCGCTGGTCGCCGAGCTGTCCACCGGCCGGATCTCCGCCGCGCTGGACGTCACCGATCCGGAGCCGCTGCCCGCCGACCACCCGCTCTGGGCGATGCCGAACGTGCTGCTCACCCCGCACGTGGCCGGCTCGGTTCGGGGGCTGTTGCCGCGCGCGTACCGGCTGGTCGGCGATCAGGTGCGGCGGTTCGCGGCCGGGGAGCCGCTGATCAACGCCGTGGTCGACGGGTACTGATCCACCGGCCGGCGGGGCACCGGCCGCCGTGGCGGGCCGGCCCGCCACCGTCGCGGACCCGGTCGGGCGGCCGCCGGGTGCTCGTCGAGCGCGGCGGGAGGTTGCTCCTGCTCAGCCGGCCGAGCCCGGGAGGGCCTGCCCGGTGGCCGAGACGAGCCGGGGCAGGTCGGCGCCGCGTACCGCCGGCAGCACCACCTGCTGCCCGTCGTCGAGCCGGGCGACCGCCCGCCCGCGCGGGTCGGTGGCCAGTTCCACGACGTGCTCCCAGCCGATCCGGCGCTGCCCGGCGAGCGCCCGCAGGCGCAGCTCCCGGGTGTCGGCGTCGGTGCCGGCCCGCCACGCCCACAGCGCCACCGCCAGCGGCACGAGCAGCACCGGCAGCAGGTACCAGCGGGCGCTGGCCAGCGGCAGGGCGCCGATGGCCGCGATGACCGCGGCGACCAGGATCGCCTGGTTGTAGCGGAAGCGGACGGTGTCGGAGCGGCTCACCCCCCGATGATCCCACCCCGACCCGGTGCCGTTCCCGTCGGGCGGGAACCCGGCCCGCTATTGCCCCGATAGTGAGGTGGGTCACTGTCCGGAGCCCGTCACCCGACCGGTCGTCCGTCGTTCGTCCCTGGTGGACGGTGGACTCGGCTCCGCGCCGCCGTCAGTGCCCCGCACCGCCCCGTGCCCCCTCACGAAGGCGATCGCCGTGCCTTTTCCGTACCCCTCCCACGTCCTCCATCCGGCGGCGTCCGGTCGCCTCCGGCGCCACGCCACGGAGGCGGCCGGCCCGGCGGTGGCGCTGGTTCTCGCCGCCTGGCTGCTGCTGCCCGACCCGCTCACCGGCCCGGCCCGACTGGCCGTGGCGGCGGCCCTCGGCGCGCCGACCGCCTGGGCGCTCGTCACGCTGACCGAGGCCCACCGGTACGGCGGGGTGGGGCGCTGCCAACTGGTCGGGGCGTCCAGCGTGCTCGGGCTGGCCCTGCTGGGCGCCGGGCACCAGCTCCGCGTCGGCGCGGCGGACCCGACGGCCGTGCTGCTCGCGTTCGCGCTGGTGCCGCCGCTGCTGCTCCCCGGGCTGCTCGGTGCGCGGCGGGTCCCGGCCGACCCGCCCGCGGCCCGCCCGTCGCTGCCCGCCGAAAGGGCGGACCTGGTGCGTGCCCTCGACGCGCTGCGGGACGCGCCCGTACCCGCCGGCGCGCTGCTGGTCGTCGAGCTGACCGGTGCCGCCGAGGGGTCGGGGTTCGCGGTCCGCGCCGACGTGCTGACCGAGGCGGTCCGCCGGGCCCGCGCGGTGCTCGGCCCCCGGGACCTGCTCGCCGAGCCGAGCGGTGCCGGCTTCGCCGTGCTCACCCCCGCGGGACCGGTCCTGGCGTACGCGCTGGGCAGCCGGCTGCTGGCCGCGCTCACCGAGCCCTACCGGGTGCCCGGGGCGGTGCTGCGGCTGCGGGCGAGCATCGGGCTGGCCGAGGTCGCCGGATCCGGGCCGGAGGACGTGCTGCGCCAGGCCGACCTCGCCCGGCGGCGGGCCGTCCAGCTCGGCCGGGACCGGGTCGAGTGGTACGACGCCTACCTGGAGGAGCAGCTGGTCCGCCGGCTGGACCTGGAGCGGGAGCTGCCGGGGGCGCTCGCCCGGGGCGAGCTGGACCTGGTCTACCAGCCGGTGGTCGGGCTGGCCGACCGGCTGCCGGTGGGCGCGGAGGCGCTGCTGCGCTGGCGCAGCCCGGTCTTCGGCACGGTGCTGCCGGCCGAGCTGCTGCCGGTGGCCGAGGACCTGGGCCTCGTCGGCGAGGTGGGCTGCTGGGTGCTGGAGCGCGCCTGCCGCCAGCTCGCCGCCTGGTCCACCGGCGGCCGGGACCTCTGGATGGCGATCAACGTCAGCGTTCCCGAACTGGTCTCGCCGGACTTCGTGCCGCGCACCGCGGCGGTGCTCGACGCGTACGGGGTGCCGCCGGACCGGCTGGTGGTCGAGGTGGCCGAGCCGCGGGTGGGCACCGAGCTGCCGACCGTGGTGGCCCGGCTGGCCGGGTTGCGGTCGCTCGGCATCCGGACCGCCCTGGACGACTTCCGGGCCGAGCACGCCTCGCTCGCCCAGCTGCGCCGGCTGCCGATCGACCTGCTCAAGGTCGGCCCGGAGCTGGTCGACCCGGCGGACCCGGAGCGCCCCCTGATCGACGTGGTGGTGAACGTCGGTGACCGGCTGGGGCTGGAGATCGTCGCCGAGGAGCTGGAGTCGGCCGCCCACGTCGACAGGGCGGGCCGGGCCGGCTGCCGGTACGGCCAGGGATTCGCGCTGGCCCGGCCGGCCACCGCGGAGCGGGTCGAGGCGTACTTCGAGGAGTTCCCGTCCGCGTTTCGCTGAGGCGCGACCGGTGCCGGTTCAGCCGCTCCGCGGCGGTGCGGTGCTGCCGCGCGGGGTGAGGTGTGCCGTCTCGTCCTGCAGCCCGGCCGGGTCGGCGCCGCCGATCACCGCCAGCAGCTGCCGGGCGGCGTGCGCGCCGTAGGCCGGGATGTCCCGGCTGAGCGCGGTCAGCGGCGGGTGCACCAGCTGACAGAGAGGCGAGTCGTCCCAGGCCACGATGGACAGGTCGGCGGGGACCACGAGCCCCATCTCCTGGGCCACCGACAGGCCGGCGATCGCCATCACGTCGTTGTCGTAGATCACCGCGGTCGGCCGGGCGGCGGAGCTGAGCAGCCTGCGGGTGGCCCGCGCGCCCTCCTCGCCGGTGTAGTCCGACGGCACGGTGACCGCGTCGGCCAGCCCGAGCCGCCGGCACGCCCGGTCGAACGCCTCGGTGCGGATCTCGGTGTGCAGCAGGTCGGGCAGGCCGCCGACCCGGGCGATCCGCCGGTGCCCGAGCGCGACCAGGTATTCCACCGTCTCCACCAGCGCGGCCGCGTCGTCGGACCAGACGCTGGCCAGCCGGCCGGTGCCGCCCGGGCCGCCGATCACCACCGCCGGCAGGCCGAGCTCCTCCAGCACGGGCACCCGCCGGTCGTCGGCGCGCAGGTCGCAGACGAGCACGCCGTCGACCCGGCGCTCACCCCACCAGCGCCGGTAGACCGCGATCTCGGCCGCCGGGTCGGCCACCACCTGGAGGGTGAGGGCGTACGACCGGGCGGCGAGTTCCGCCTCGACGCCGCTGATCAGCTCCATGAAGAACGGCTCGATGCCCAGCGTCCGGGCCGGGCGGCACAGCGCCAGCCCGACCGCCTCGGCGCTGGCTCCGGAGAGTGCCCGGGCCGCGCTGCTCGGGCTGAAGCCCATCTCGGCGGCGATGGCGAGGATCCGCTGGCGGGTGGCCGCTGAGACGCCGGGCTGGCCGTTCAGCGCGTACGACACCGCGCCCTTGGAGACCCCGGCTCGTCGGGCGACGTCGGCGATGGTCGGCCGCTTCACCGGCGTGCTCCTCCTCCCTCCCGCCCCGCGGCGGGACGGCCCGCTCCCTGCCCGCCCGGTGGCGGGACCGGGCGTCCGTCCGCCACGGGAGGCACCCGCCGGGCGGCCGGCGGAGATCACGGTACTGCACCCGGCCGACGCTCGCTGCCACGCCGACCCGGCCGGTCCGGAGCAGTGCTGACTTTTACGGTTAAGTGAGTGCTGCCCGCAGCGGATAGGGGCGGCCGGCGGCAGCCGGCCTGGAGCGGCCGATCCCCGAGAGCACGGATGGTCGCGCTCCCAGGCCCTCGGCCGGGGCCGGATCAGCTTCCCTGTGATCGATCGTTGACACTGTCGCAACCTGATCGTACGGTGTCCTTCACTTATCCGGTTAAGTCAACGTCTCTCGATCTGCGGGAGCGTTTCCAGTTTGCGGAGGGTGAGATGAGACGGTCCTGGAACCGGTGTGCCCGCGCGCTCGCCGTGGGCACGGTCAGCCTGATCATGGTCGCGGCCTGTAGCGGGCGCGGCGGCAGTGACTCCGCCGACGGCGGCACGGTGACCCTGAAGATCAACTTCTGGGGCGACTTCGGGCTCCAGGACCTCAAGGCGAAGTACGAGGCGGCGAACCCGAACGTCAAGATTCAGCTCAACTCGGGCGAGTACAACGCCCAGCACGAGGACCTGCAGAAGAAGCTCGTCGCCGGGTCCGGCGCGGCGGACATCGCGGCGATCGACGAGGGCTTCATGGTCCAGTTCCGCAGCCAGGCCGACAAGTTCGTCAACCTCCTCGACAAGGGCGCCGGCCAGTACGAGAGCCGCTACCTGCCGTGGAAGTGGAAGCAGTCGCTCTCCGCGGACGGCGGCACCCAGATCGGCCTCGGCACCGACGTCGGCGGGCTGGCGATGTGCTACCGCACCGACCTGTTCGCCGCCGCCGGGCTGCCCACCGAGCGCGACCGGGTCTCCGCCCTCTGGCCCACCTGGGACCGGTTCATCGAGGTCGGGCAGGAGTACACGGCCAAGACCAACAAGAAGTTCATCGACGCGGGCAGCAACCTGTTCAACCCGATCCTCGGCCAGCAACCGGTCGGCTTCTACGACACCAGCGACCAGCTCCGGATGGACGGTGGCCCGAAGGTCGCCTTCGACTACACGGTCCGGGCCATCCAGGCCGGCCTCTCGGCCAACCTGGCCAGCTTCCAGGCGGACTGGGACAAGGGCTTCACCAGCGGCGCCTTCGCGGTGCTCGCCTGCCCCGCCTGGATGCTCGGCCACATCAGGGACACCGCCCCCGGCACCGCGGGCAAGTGGGACATCGCCGCGGTCCCCGGCGGTGGTGGCAACTGGGGAGGCTCGTTCCTGACCATCCCCAAGCAGAGCAGGCACGTCGACGAGGCGTACCGGCTGCTGGAGTGGCTGATCCAGCCCGAGCAGCAGATCGAGGTCTTCAAGAAGGTCGGCAACCTGCCCTCGCAGCCGGCGCTCTACGCCGACCCGGCGATCGCCGACTTCACGAACCCGTTCTTCAACGACGCACCGGTCGGCCAGATCTTCCCGACGATGGCGCAGGGGCTCACCCCGCAGTACCTCGGCCGGAAGAACGGGCCTACCCGGGTGGCGGTGGAGAACGTCATCAACCGGGTGCAGAACCGGACGCTGGCCCCCGACGCCGCCTGGGCGGAGGCGGTCAAGGAGGCCGAGAAGGCCGCCAAGTCCTGACCGGCCGGGGCGGGTCGCCGTCGACCCGCCCCGCCGCCGGCGTCTCCCCACCCGGACCGGCGCCCCACCCCGCGGAGCCGTCCCGCCTCGGGCGTCCGTTCCGGGCAGCCGCCCGTACCCCCCGCTCTTCCGGCCCTGGAGGGTCCCGATGTCCAGCAACCGTGCCGCGCCCGCGCCGCCGGGCCGCGCCGCCCGGCCCCGGCGTGGCGACCCCGCGACCGCCGCCCGCCGGCCCGCGTGGCGTGACCGGCTGCACCGCTTCGACCTGCGCGCCATGCCGTACCTGATGATCGCGCCGTTCTTCCTGCTGTTCGGAGTCTTCGGGCTCTTCCCGCTGGTCTTCAACGGCGTCGTGGCGCTGCGCAACTACCAGCTCGACGACCCGACGCTGCCGCACTGGGCCGGGCTCGCCAACTTCCGCCGCCTCGGCGGCGACGAGGACTTCTGGAACGCCCTCTACAACACCTTCGGCATCTTCCTGCTGTCCACGGTGCCGCAGCTGCTGCTGGCCCTGGTCGTCGCCGCGCTGCTCAACCGCCGGCTGCGGGCGCAGACCTGGTGGCGGGTCGGGGTGCTGCTGCCGTACGTCACCCCGATCGTTGCCTCGACCATGGTGTTCAGCGTCTTCTTCTCCCGCGACTTCGGCATCGCCAACTGGGTGCTCGGGCTGTTCGGCATCGGCGGCGCGGACGACCCGATCGACTGGCGGGCGGACAAGCCGCACGCCTGGATCGCCATCGCCACGATGGTCAACTGGAAGTGGATCGGCTACAACGCGCTGCTCTACCTGGCCGCGATGCAGTCCATCCCGCGCGACGTCTACGAGGCGTCGGCGCTCGACGGCGCCGGCCCGTGGCGCCAGCTGTGGCGGGTAACCGTGCCGATGATCCAGCCGGTGGTCGTCTTCACCGTGGTGCTCTCCACCATCGGCGGGCTCCAGCTCTTCACCGAGCCGATGCTGTTCGACCTGAACGCGCAGGCCGCCACCGGCGGCCCGGACGGCGAGTGGCAGACCATCGCGCAGCTGATCTACAAGGTCGGCTGGAAGGACCTCGACCTGGGCTACGCGGCGGCGATGAGCTGGGCGCTCTTCCTGATCATCCTGCTGGTGGCCGGCATCAACACCCTGCTGACCCGCCGGCTCTCCGGGGGCCACCGATGAGCGCGCGGAGTGCGGCCCGCGTCCCGGCCCCGCGCCGCCGGCCGGCCGCGGCCGGCCGCGCGCCGCAGGACACCCCGGCCGGTGTCGGCACGTACCTGCTGCTGGCGGCGACCATCCTGTTCTCGGCGTTCCCGCTCTACTGGATGTTCGTCATCGCCACCAGCACGGACGAGGCGCTGGCGAAGATCCCGCCCGCGGTGGTGCCCGGCGACCGGTTCGCGGTGAACCTGCGGGAGGTCTTCTCCCTGCAGGACGTCTACTTCGCCGCGTCGCTGGTGAACAGCGTGATCGTCAGCAGCGTGGTGACCGCGTCGGTGCTCTTCTTCTGCTCGCTGGCCGGGTTCGCCTTCGCCAAGCTGCGGTTCGCCGGCAGCCGGTGGCTGATGCTCTTCGTGGTGCTCACCCTCACCGTGCCCAACCAGCTCGCGGTGGTCGCGCTCTACATCGTGATGGGCGAGCTGGGCTGGAACGGCACCCTGCTCGCCGTCATCGCGCCCGGCCTGGTGACCGCGTTCGGCGTGTTCTACATGCGGCAGTTCATCGTCAACGCCGTCCCGGACGAGCTGGTGGAGGCGGCCCGGATGGACGGCGCCAGCACCATGCGGATCTACCGCACCGTGGTGCTGCCCGCGATCCGGCCGGCCCTGGCGGTGCTCGGCCTGCTCACCTTCGTGGCCACCTGGAACGATTTCCAGTGGCCGCTGATCACCCTCAGCGGCACCGACTACCCGACGTCGATGGTGGCTGTCTCCGACCTGGCCAGCGGGACGTACGTCATCTACCGCCGGGTGCTCGCCGGCGCCTTCGTGGCGACCGTACCCCTGTTGGTCATGTTGTTCGTCGGCGGACGCCAGATCGTCCGCGGGATCATGGAAGGCGCGGTGAAGTCGTGACCCCGTTGCACGAGGGCTGGACCCTGCGGGCGGTGCCCGGACCGCGGGTGCCGGCGGGGATCGCCGGCCGGACGGTGCCGGCCACCGTGCCCGGTTGCGTGCACACCGACCTGCTCGCCGCCGGGTTGATCCCCGACCCGTTCCTCGACGACAACGAGCGCGCGTTGACCTGGATCGGCCGCACCGACTGGGTGTACGAGACGACCTTCGACCACGAGCCGGGCGGCGCGGACCGGGTCGACCTGGTCTGCGCCGGCCTGGACACGGTCGCCACGGTGCGCCTCAACGGCGTCGAGGTGGGCCGCACCGAGAACATGCACCGCGGCTACCGGTTCGACGTGCGGACGGCGCTGCGCCCCGGAGCCAACACGCTGACCGTCCGGTTCGACTCCGCCTACCGCTACGCCGAGGCGTACCGGGACCGGCTCGGCGACCGCCCGAACGCCTACCCCGAGCCGTTCCACTTCATCCGGAAGATGGCCTGCAACTTCGGCTGGGACTGGGGCCCGACCCTGGTGACCGCCGGCATCTGGCAGGAGATCGGGCTGCACGCCTGGTCGACCGCGCGGCTGGCGACCGTCCGGCCGCTGGTGACCGTCGACGGAGCCGACGGGCGGGTGGAGCTGCACGTCGAGGTGGAGCGCGTCGCCGCGGTGCCGGTCACCGTGCACGCCGCCGTGGCCGGCGCCGCCGGCACGGCCACCATCGCGCCGGGGGAGCGCACGGCCGTGCTGACCCTCGCCGTCCGCGAGCCCGCCCGCTGGTGGCCCCGGGGGTACGGCGAGCCGCACCGCCACCCGCTGGAGGTGACCCTGCGCGGCCCGGACGGGCGGACGCTGGACACCTGGTCGCGGCGGATCGGCTTCCGCTCGGTCCACCTGGACACCGCGCCCGACGCGGACGGCTCGCCGTTCACCCTGTCGGTCAACGACATCCCGATCTTCGTCCGCGGCGTCAACTGGATCCCGGACGACCCGTTCCCGAGCCGGATCACCCGACAGCGGCTCGCGGAGCGGCTGCGGCAGGCCGCCGACGCCAACGTCAACCTGCTGCGGATCTGGGGCGGCGGCCGGTACGAGTCGGCGGACTTCTACGACCTGGCCGACTCGCTGGGGCTGCTGGTGCAGCAGGACTTCCTCTTCGCCTGCGCGGCGTACCCGGAGGAGGAGCCGTTCCGGACCGAGGTCGAGGCGGAGGCGCGGGAGCAGGTCACCCGGCTGGCCGGCCATCCGTCGCTGGTGCTCTGGACCGGCAACAACGAGAACCTCTGGGGCTGGCACGACTGGGACTGGCGGGAGCCGCTCGCCGGGCGGACCTGGGGCCGTGGCTACTACCTCGACCTGCTGCCCCGGATCGTCGCCGAGCTGGACCCGACCCGGCCGTACTGGCCGGGCAGCCCGTGGTCGGGCAGCGAGGAGATCCACCCGAACGACCCGGCGCACGGCACCACGCACATCTGGGACGTCTGGAACACCGACGACTACCTGAGGTACCGGGAGTACACGCCCCGGTTCGTCGCCGAGTTCGGCTACCAGGGGCCGCCGGCGTACGCGACGCTGCGCCGGGCGCTCTCCGACGACCCGCTCGCCCCCGACTCGCCGGGCATGGCGCACCACCAGAAGGCGACCGACGGCGACCGGAAGCTCCGCCGCGGGCTGGCGGCGCACCTGCCCGAGCCGCGTGACTTCGCCGACTGGCACTGGCTCACCCAGCTCAACCAGGCGCGGGCGATCGCGGTCGGGGTGGAGCACTTCCGGTCGCTGCGGCCGGTCTGCATGGGCACCATCGTCTGGCAGCTCAACGACTGCTGGCCGGTGACCTCCTGGTCGGCGGTGGACGGCGACGGCCGGCGCAAGCCGCTCTGGTACGCGCTGCGCCGCGCGTACGCCGACCGGTTGCTGACCGTCCAGCCCCGCGACGGCGGGCTGACCCTGGTCGCGGTCAACGACGGCGGGTCGCCGTGGCGGGCGGCGGTGTCGGTGACCCGGCTGACCCTGACCGGGGAGCCGCGGGCGAAGACGACGCTCGAGCTGGCCGTGCCGGCGTACGACTCGGTGACGCTGGCGCTGCCGGCGGAGCTGGCGCGGCCGGACGACGCCCGCGCCGAGCTGCTGGTCGCCGAGGCGGGCGAGTCGGCCGGCCGGGCGCTCTGGTTCTTCGCCGAGGACCGCGACGTCCGCTGGCCGGCGGCGCGGTGGGACGCGCTGGTCGAGCCGGCGGACGGCGGGCAGCGGGTCCGGGTCACCGCCGCGACGGTGCTGCGTGACGTCAGTCTCTTCCCGGACCGGCTCGACCCCGCAGCGACCGTGGACGAGGCGTTGGTCACCCTGCTGCCGGGCGAGTCGGCGACGTTCACCGTCCGGTCACCGGTGCCGCTGGACCCGGTGGCCCTGACCACCCGCCCGGTGCTGCGCTGCGTCAACGACCGCTGACGGCCCCTTGCGGAGCCTGCCGGGAACGGTCCGCCGGGCCCTTCCGGCAGGACCGTGGGATCGACTTGAACAATTCTGCAAGTGCTAAAGTCTTCATGGTTGCGCGGCGGATGGCCGGGCGGCAGGGGGAGGCGACGGCGTGTCAGTGCCGCTGTACCAGGCGAAGGCCGAGCTGTTCCGCACGCTCGGGCATCCGGTGCGGATCCGGGTGTTGGAACTGCTCCAGGACGGGCCGAAGCCGGTCCGCGACCTGCTCGCGGCCATCGACGTCGAGGCGTCCAACCTCTCCCAGCAGCTCGCCGTGCTGCGCCGCGCCGGCATGGTCAGCAGCTGGCGGGACGGCTCCCTGGTCATGTACGGGCTCAGCACCCCGGACGTGGCCGACCTGCTCGCCGCCGGGCGGCGGATCCTCGGTGCGGTCCTCACCGACCGCGACGGGCTGCTCGGCGAACTGCGGGCCGACGGGTCCGCCCGGTGACCGCCGCGCTCGCCCAGGTCCGCGACCGCCTGCTCGGCCTGCTGCCGCAACCCGCCGACTGGCGGGCGGTGCGTCGCTCGCCCCGGCGGGACCTGCTGGCCGGGGTCACCGTGGCCGTGGTGGCGTTGCCGCTGGCCCTGGCCTTCGGCGTCACCTCCGGCCTGGGCGCGCAGGCCGGCCTGGTGACCGCGGTGGTCGCCGGTGCGGTCGCCGCCGTCTTCGGCGGTTCCAACCTCCAGGTCTCCGGCCCCACCGGGGCGATGACCGTGGTGCTGGTGCCGGTGGTGCAGCGGTTCGGCGCCACCGGCGTGCTGATGGTCGGTGCGATGGCCGGGCTGGTGCTGATCGCGCTGGCGCTGGCCCGCCTCGGCCGGTACGTCCGCTACCTGCCGGTCCCGGTCATCGAGGGGTTCACCGCGGGAATCGCGGTGGTCATCGCGCTGCAACAGGTGCCGGCCGCGCTCGGGGTGGCCGACGCGCACGGGGAACGGGTCTGGGCGGTCGCCGCCGACGCGGTGGTCCGGTTCGCGGCGCACCCCGCTCCGGCGCCGATCGCGGTGGCCCTCGGTGTCGCCGCGCTCATGCTGCTCGGCGCCCGGTGGCGTCCCGGCCTGCCGTTCTCGCTGATCGGGGTGGCGCTGGCCACCGTGCTGGCGGAGACCGTCCCGGTCGAGCTGGCCCGGATCGGCGCGCTGCCCGGCGGACTGCCGGCACCGTCGCTGAGCTTCCTCGACCCGGCCGCCGTCGGGGTGCTGCTGCCCTCCGCGCTGGCGGTGGCGGCGCTGGCCGCGCTGGAGAGCCTGCTCTCCGCCACCGTCGCGGACGGCATGACGGTCGGCGAACGCCACGACCCCGACCGGGAGCTGTTCGGCCAGGGCCTGGCCAACCTGGCCGCCCCGGTGTTCGGCGGGATCCCGGCGACCGCCGCCATCGCCCGGACCGCGGTGAACGTGCGCGCCGGCGCGAGTTCGAAGCTGGCCTCCCTCACCCACGCCGTCGCGCTCGCCGCCATCGTGCTGGCCGCCGCCCCGCTGGTCGGCCGCATTCCGCTGGCCGCGCTGGCCGGCGTCCTGCTGGCCACCACGGTGCGGATGGTCGAGGCGGGTTCGTTGCGGGCGCTGGCCCGGGCCACCCGGGGCGACGCGCTGGTGCTCGTGCTCACCTTCACCGTCACCGTGGCGCTCGACCTGGTCACCGCCGTCGCGGTCGGCGTGGGCGTGGCCGTGGTGATCGCCCTGCGGGCGGTGGCCCGCACGGCCCGGGTGGAGCAGGTGCCGCTCGACCGGGGTGAGCACAGCGCCGAGGAGCACGCGCTGCTCGCCGACCACATCGTCGCCTACCGGCTGGACGGGCCGCTGTTCTTCGCGGCGGCGCACAACTTCCTCCTCCAGCTCTCCGACGTCGCCGACGTGCGGGTGGTCATCCTGCGGATGTCCCGGGTCTCCACCATCGACGCCACCGGCGCACAGGTCCTCGGCGACGCCATCGTCCGGTTGCAGGGGCGCGGCATCACGGTGCTGCTCTCCGGGATCGCGCCCGGCCACGACCAGGTGCTGGCCGCCCTCGGGGTGGCCGACCAGCTGCGTCGCGACGGGTTGGTCTTCCCGGACACCCCCAGCGCCATCCGGCACGCCCGGTCCATCGCGCTCGCCGGTGACCGGCCGGCCGAGATCGCGCCCGCCGGCGCCACCGGTCGCTGACCGGGACGCCGGCTGCGTCCGGTCTCGTCGCCGGCGCGTCGGGCCGTCCTGCCCGGTGGGGGCTGGCGTCGAACGCGCCGGCGCCACTCGGCGGAAGACGACGATCCGGCGGGGGCGCCTCCCCGCCGGATCGTCCAGTAAGGCCTTCGGTGGCCGGGCGGTCAGCCGCGGGCCGCGGCCAGCACCTGGCCGACCAGCTCGCCGGAGGTGCCGGAGCGCTCGTACTCGGGCCGGTTCAGGGTGCCGCCCATCAGCGGCCGGGGGTTGCGGTGCACCGCGGGGCTGTCCGAGCTGACCAGCGCCGCGAAGTGGTATTCCCGGGCGCCGGTGGCCTCGATGATCCGGGCGATGTTGCGTGGGGTGATGCCGCCACCCGGCATGATCACGATGCGGTCGCCGGCCCGGCGGACCAGCTCGGCGATGAGCGGCGCACCCTCCAGCACGCTCACCTCCTGGCCCGAGGTCAGCACCCGGTCCACGCCCAGCTCGACGAGCTGCTCCAGGGCCTGGAACGGATCCCGGACCATGTCGAACGCCCGGTGGAAGGTGATGCTGACGTCGCCGGCCGCCTCGATCAGCTTGCGGGTGGTGGGAAGGTCCACGTCCCCCGCCGGGGTCAGCGCCCCGATCACCACGCCGTGCGCGCCGGCCGCCACGGCGGCCTGCACGTCGCGCACCATCGCGTCGACCTCGGCCGGCGAGTAGATGAAGTCACCGGCCCGGGGGCGGACGATGACGTGCACCCGGATCCGGTCCACGCTGCGCAGCGCGGTCTCGATGGTGCCGATGCTGGGGGTCAGCCCGCCGTCGAACAGCGCGGAGCAGAGCTCCACCCGGTCGGCGCCGGCCGCCTCGGCGGCGATCGCCCCCTCGACGCTGTCGATGCAGATCTCGAATGTCGTCATCAGTCTTCTTTCTCCGTGCGGGCCGGTCCCGCGGTCCAGTCGATGGCGGCGGTGACGGCGCCCACCGGCTCGCCCCCGCCGAGCACCGGCACCCGGCGCAGCTCCGGGGCGCCGTCGACCGCCGCGCCGGCCTCGGCCAGCGCGGCGAGCGCGATCACGGTGGTGGCCCGGGGGCTGCCGTCGATCGCCTTCACGGCGACCGCGTACCCGTCGGGGGTCGCCACCCCCAGCACGCCCTCGGCGCCGCCCTTGGCGAGCACCCCGGGCAGCGCCCGCATGAGGTCGGTGTTCGGGTGGCCGTGCCACCCCCCGACGTGTTCCGGATGGCGGCGCATCGCCTCGGCCACCCGCGCCTCGGCGCTGCCCGGCTCAGCCGTGGCGAGCGCCTGGAAGGTGCGGGCCAGCCCGGTCAGCGGCAGGCCGAACAGCGGCGCGCCGCAGCCGTCCACCGCCACGGTGCTGACCGGGGTGCCGGCCAGCCGCGCCACGGCGGCGGCGATCTCCCGCTGCACCGGGTGCGCCGGGTCGAGGTAGTCGGGCGTCGACCAGCCCCGGGCGACGGCGGCGACCAGCATGGCGGCGTGCTTGCCCGAGCAGTTCATCCGGATCCGGCTGCGCCGCTCGCCGGTACGGATCAGCCGCTCCCGGGTGGCCTCGTCCTCCGGCCAGTCGACCGGGCAACCGAGCGCGTCCTCGGTCAGCCCGGCGGCGGTCAGCAGGTCGCGTACCACTGCCACGTGCCGGTCGTCGCCGGTGTGGCTGCCGGCGGCGATGGCCAGCGCCGGCCCGGCCAGCACCCCGGCCAGCGGGGAATCGGCGGCCGCCGTGGCGGTCAGGCAGGCCAGCGCCTGCGCCGGCTTGAGGGTGGAGCGGGGCAGCACCGGCTCGTCGGGTACGCCGGCGCGCAGCGCGACGGCGCCGGTCGGGTCGAGCACCACGACGCTGCCGTGGTGCCGGCTCTCCACGAAGCCGTTGCGGGTCACCCGGGCCAGTTCGGCGTACGGGCGGTCGGTCACCGGTTACCCCCTCGGGTGAGCACGGCCGGGTCCGGTCCGGCCGACCGGCCGCGGGCGGTGAACCGCCCGTTGCGGGCCTGCAGGACGCGGGCGAACTTCGACAGCGAGGCGTTGACCACCAGGTAGATCAGCGCCACCACCAGGAACGTCTGGATCAGCAGGTTGGTGTACGAGGCGAGCACCTGACCGCTGTAGAGCAGCTCGGTGTAGCTGACCACGAAACCGAGCGAGGTGTCCTTGAGCAGCCCGACCAGCTGGCTGACCAGGGAGGGGGTGAGCTGGAGCAGAGCCTGCGGCAGGACGACCAGCCGCATCACCTGGCCCCGGCGCAACCCGATGGCCAGGCCGGCCTCGGTCTGGCCCCGGTCCAGCGCCTTGATGCCGGCCCGGAAGATCTCGGCGAAGGCCGCCGAGTTGGAGACCACCAGCGGCACCACGAGCTTCCAGAACAGCGGGAAGTTCAGGCCGTACCGGGGGAGCGCGAAGAGCGTCACGTAGATCAGCAGCAGCGCCGGTACGGTCCGGAAGACCTCCACGTACCCGCCGGCCAGCCACCGTACCGGGCGGTGCGCCGACAGCCGGCCGAGCGCGAGCAGCAGCCCGAGCACGGAGCTGAGCACGGCGGTCGCCGCCGCGGCGAGCAGGGTGTTCCAGAGCGCGGCGAGCAGGTAACGCCAGATCGGCCAGGTGGTGAACGGCTGCCAACGGTCGGCGGCGAGTTCGCCGTAGCTGGCGAACCGGTGCACCGCCCAGGCGAGCCCGCCGAGGACGGCGAGCGCGCCCAGCACGGTGGCGATCCGGATCCGGCGCTGGGCGCGCGGGCCCGGCACGTCGAAGAGGATCTGCTGGTTCGGGCTCATCGGACGATCGCCAACCTTCGTTCCAGCGTGCCGGTGATCCGACCGATCAGCAGCGCCAGCAGCATGTAGGCCAGGCCGGCGCCGGTGAAGACGGCGATCGGCTGGGCCTCGACGAGGTTGACGTTGTTGGCGGCCTGGGTCAGCTCGACCACCCCGACCGCGGCGGCCAGCGAGGTGTTCATCAGCAGCGCGATGCAGATGTTGCCCATCGGCTGGATCACCGCGCGCAGTCCCTGCGGCAGGATGACGTACCGCAGGGACTGGCTGAAGGTGAGCCCGATGGCGCGGGCCGCCTCGGCCTGCCCCACCCCCACCGTGTTGATCCCGGCGCGGATCGCCTCGGCCAGGTACGCCCCCTCGTAGGCGGCGAGCACGATGGCCGCCGAGGTGAACAGCGGGAACGTGATGCCGATCGTGGGCAGCGCGAAGACGAAGAGCACCAGCAGGGCCAGCAGCGGCAGGTTCTGCAACACCTCGACGTAGACCATGCCGACGGTGCGCAGCAGCGGCACCGGGCAGACCCGCAGGGTCGCCACGACGACGCCGAGCAGCAGCGCGCCGAGGGTGGTCACGACGGTCAGCTGGACCGTCGTGACCAACCCGTGGCCGAGTTCGTCGAGGTGGGCGGTGAGGGCGTCCATGGCGGGTGGGGGTCCTCAGGAACCTTCGACGGAGCCGATCGCCGGCGGGGTCGGGGTGCCACCCTCCACCACCGAGCCGAGGGTGCTCTGCCAGACCTTGGCCCAGGTGCCGTCCGCCTGGATCTTCCTGAGCCAGTTGTTGACGAACTCCTTGAACTGGGCGTCCTCCCGGTTCAGGCCGATGCCGTACGCCTCGGTGGTGAACGGCTCGCCGACCACCTTCATCCCCGGGTTCGCCTTGGCGCCCGAGGCGAGCAGGGTGAAGTCCTGCACGTACGCGTCGCCGCGCTTCTGCAGCAGCGCCTGCACGGCCTGCGGGTCGGTGGCGAAGGCGACCTGCTTCGACCCGGGAGCGGCGGTGGGCAGCGCGGTGACCGCCGGGGTGTTCGCGCCGACGATGACGGTCTTGCCGGCCAGGTCCTGGACGCCCTTGATGCCGGTCTCGTCCTTGCGGACCGCCACGGCCAGGCCGGAGGTCAGGTACGGCCCGGCGAAGGCGACCTGGGTGGCCCGCTGCGGTGTGATCGTGTAGGTCTGGAAGACCGCGTCGACCGACTTCGCCTGGAGCATCGCCTCCCGGGTCTGGGTGCCGATGGTCACCGTCTTCACCTCGGGCTTGCCGATGATGTACTTGGCCAGCAGCTTGGCCATGTCGGCGTCGAAGCCCTCGATCTCGCCGGTCACCGGGTTCTGCTGGGACAGCAGCGGGGCGTCCAGCGAGCCGCCGACGTTTAGGTAGCCGCGCTTGCGGATCATGTCCATGGTGGAGCCGGCCGGGATCTCGGCGTCGGACGCCACCGGGGCGGCGTCGAACACCGACTGGGCCACCTTCTCGCCGCCGGACTTGCCGGGCAGGGTCGGGGCGGAGCCGCCGTCGCCGCAGCCGGCGGCGGCGAGCGCGACGGTCACCGCCGTCGCGGCCACGGTCAGCGCGCGGCGTCGCGTGAAGCTCGTGTGAAGAAACGACATGCCACCCTCCTCGGGGGTCAGTGCTGGAGGATCTTGGAGAGGAAGTCGCGCGCCCGCTCGGTGCTGGGGGCGGCGAAGAACTCGTCGGGGGTGCCGGACTCGACGATCCGGCCGTCGTCCATGAAGACGACCCGGTCCGCGGCGCGGCGGGCGAAACCCATCTCGTGGGTCACCACGATCATGGTCATCCCCTCCGCGGCGAGGGAGACCATCACGTCCAGGACCTCGTTGACCATCTCCGGGTCCAGGGCCGAGGTCGGCTCGTCGAAGAGCAGCACCTTAGGCCGCATGGCCAGCGCCCGGGCGATCGCCGCCCGCTGTTGCTGCCCGCCGGAGAGCTGCGCCGGGTAGTGGTCGGCCTTGTCGGCGATGCCGACCCGGTCGAGCAGGGCCAGCGCCTGCTCGCGCGCCTCGGCCCTGGGCACCCGGCGGACGCGTACCGGGCCGAGCGTGACGTTGTCCAGCACGGTCCGGTGGCCGAACAGGTTGAACGACTGGAAGACCATGCCGACGTCGGCACGCAGCCGGGCGAGTTTGCGCCCCTCGGCCGGCAGCGGTTCGCCGTCGATCTCGATGCTGCCCTCGCCGGCGACCTCGAGGCGGTTGAGGCAGCGGCAGAGCGTCGACTTGCCGGAACCGGACGGGCCGATCACGACCACCACCTCGCCGGCGGCCACGGTCAGGTCGACGTCCTTGAGCACGTGCAGCGGGCCGAACCACTTCTGCAGGCCGCGGACGGCCACCATCGGCCGGTCCGGGCGGGTGGGCCCGCTCCGGCCCGCGAGGTCGGGTGCCGCCGTCGGTGCCACAGCTCGCCTCACTTTCTACGATGTCCGAACAAAGTTATGCACTCCTCGAATCAACGGGGCCATCTAATGCGAGAGCACAAACTAAGTCAACAGCTTGCCGGAAGAAAGCTCGGATGCTATGAACCTCGCGTGACGATTGACGACGCCCCGCGTGACGGCCTGCGCGGCGGTCCACGGGAGCTGCTCCGGTTGGTGGCCAGCGGAGCGGCGGTCAGTCGTGCGGATCTCGCCCGGCTCTCCGGGCTCTCCCCGTCCACCGTGTCCCAGCGGGTCGAGGCGCTGATCAGCGAAGGGCTGCTCCAGGAGACCGGCGCCGGGAAGTCCCGCGGCGGCCGCCGGCCCCGGCAGCTGGCGGTGCCCACCGGCGGCGCGCTGGTCGGGGCGATCGACCTCGGCGCGCACCACGCCCGGCTCGGCACCCTCGACCTCACCGGGCGGGTCGTCGAGGCCCGCACCCGGCCGGTACGCATCGAGGACGGGCCGGAGGCCGTGCTCGGCGCGCTGCTCGACGAGGTCGCCGCGCTGGCACCCGCCGCTCCGGTGCCCGGCCAGCGGGGCGGTGCCGCCGGCGGCAGCCTGCGCGGCATCGGCATCGGCATCCCCGGCCCGGTCCAGTACGACACCGGCCGGATCGTCAGCCCCTCCCGGATGCCCGGCTGGAACGGCTTCGACGTCCGCGAGTTCTGCGCCCGCCGGACGGACGTGCCGGTGGTGGTCGACAACGACGCCAACCTGATGGCGCTCGGCGAACACCGCGCGGTGCACGCCGACCTCGACCACGCGGTCTACGTCAAGGCCGGCACCGGGATCGGCGCCGGTGTCATCTCCGGCGGCCGCCTGCACCGGGGGGCCCAGGGTTCCGCCGGTGACATCAGCCACTGCCGGGTGGTGGCCGACCCCGGACCGCTGTGCAGCTGCGGCAACACCGGCTGCCTGGAGGCGGTGGCCAGCGGCGCCGCCCTGGTCGCGGCGTTGCGCGAGCAGGGCGTACCGGTCGAGGATCTGACCGGTGTGATGCGGCTGATCGACGACGGCGACCGGCACGCCACCGCGCTGGCCCGCCAGGCCGGCCGGTCGATCGGCGAGATCCTCGCCGTCGTGGTCAACTTCTTCAACCCGCAGGTCGTCGCCATCGGCGGCCGGCTCGCCGAGTGCGAGCCGCTGCTGGCCAGCATGCGGGCCACCCTCTACGAGCGGTGCCTGCCGCTGGCCACCCAGGCGCTGCTCATCGAGCGGGTCGTCACCGGCCCCGACGTCGGCATCATGGGCGCGGCCCAGCTGGTCGTCGACCGCGTCGTCGACCCCGCCTGACGGCTTCCGGATCCTGGTCCGAAGCGGCCCCTCGCGGGGCCGTCTCTCACCAGGACCTCGTGGCGGTCCGGCGCCGCCGGGTCAGTCGGGTAGGGCGCCCAGTCCGGCCAGCAGCTCCAGGCGTTCCCCGGCGGTGAGCGCCGCGTAGATCGGCTCGTCGAGGCGGTTCGTCTCGGCCTCGATCGCCCGGCGCACCGCACCGTCGGGCAGCGCCGTGATCTCCTCGACGGTCAGCCCGGCCGCCCGCCACGCCGCCCGGTGGGCGTCGCCGCGGTGGTGCCGCAGCGCACCCAGCCGCGAGGTCAGCCGCAGCGCCGGGGACGCGTCCGGCGGCTCGTGGACCGGGGCCAGCGCCCGGAACCCGGGCCCGCCGGTGGCCAGCCCGTGCGCCAGCAGCCGGCCGACCAGGTCGGCGAGCCGGGGCACCGCGGCCAGGCCGGGCAGGTACGCCGGCGCGGCCGCCCACCGTTCCTCGGCCGCCTCGGCGGTCATCCGCTGCACAGCCGCCGCCAACTCCCGCCCGAGCCCGGTCAGCCGCCAGGCGCCCTCGGCGTCCACCTCGGCCACGCCCTGCGCCAGCTCTGCCGTCATGTCCGCGCCGACGTAGACCAGCACGTCGTCCAGCGCCCGGGCCGGCATCGGCCGGGCCAGCAGCCCGAAGTTGAAGCTCACCTCGAACCCGGGCCGCAGCCCGCGCTCGGCGTAGTAGGCGGTGATCCGGTCCCGGGCCGCCTGCCGGGCGCCCACGTACACCCGGTCGATGACCGGCCGGACCAACCCCGCGTAGCTCATGATCGTCCACCCCCGACGCCGGACCATACCGGCGCCGGGGGGTGGCGTGGGGGCGGGTTACTCCGGGACGCGGCGGTAGGCGCCGTCGCTGGCCGAGGTGGCCATCGACGCGTACGCGCGCAGCGCCGCCGACACCGGCCGCTGCCGGTCGGCCGGGGTGTACGGGCGGTCCCGCTTCTCCTCGGCGACCCGGCGGGCCTGGAGCACGTCCTCGGGCACGTTCAGCTCGATCGAGCGGCCCGGGATGTCGATCACGATCTCGTCGCCCTCCCGCACCAGCGCGATCAGCCCGCCGGAGGCCGCCTCGGGCGAGACGTGCCCGATGGAGAGCCCGGAGGTGCCGCCGGAGAACCGGCCGTCGGTGAGCAGCGCACAGGCCCGGCCCAGGCCCCGGCCCTTGAGGAACGAGGTGGGGTAGAGCATCTCCTGCATGCCGGGACCGCCCTTCGGCCCCTCGTAGCGGATCACCACCACGTCACCGGCGACGACCTGCTTGTTGAGGATCGCCTCGACGGCCGCGTCCTGGGACTCGTAGACCTTGGCCGGGCCGCGGAAGGTCAGGCACTCCTCGGGCACGCCGGCCGTCTTCACCACACAGCCGTCCGGCGCCAGGTTGCCGTGCAGGATGGCCAGCCCGCCGTCGGCCGAGTACGCGTGCTCGCGGTCCCGCACGCAGCCACCGGCCGCGTCGGTGTCCAGCGACGACCAGCGGTTGGTGGTGGAGAACGGCTCGGTGGTGCGCACCCCGCCCGGCGCGGCGTGGAACAGCTCGACGGCCTCCGGCGTCGCCGAGCCGCCCCGCACGTCCCAGTCGGCCAGCCAGCGCGACAGCGAGGGGGAGTGCACCGCGTGCACGTCCCGGCGCAGCAGCCCGGCCCGGTCCAGCTCGCCGAGGATGGCCGGGATGCCGCCGGCCCGGTGCACGTCCTCCATGTGGTACTGCGGCGAGTTCGGGGCGACCTTGGCCAGGCACGGCACCCGCCGGGAGATGGCGTCGATGTCGGCCACGCCGAAGTCCAGCTCGGCCTCGCGGGCGGCGGCGAGCAGGTGCAGCACGGTGTTGGTCGAGCCGCCCATCGCCACGTCCAGCGCCACCGCGTTCTCGAACGCGGCCCGGGAGGCGATCGCGCGCGGCAGCACCGAGGCGTCGTCGCCGTCGTACCACCGCTTGGCGATCTCCACGACGGTGCGCCCGGCCTCGACGAAGAGGGAGCGGCGCGCGGCGTGGGTGGCCAGCGTCGAGCCGTTGCCCGGCAGCGCCAGCCCGATCGCCTCGGTGAGGCAGTTCATCGAGTTGGCGGTGAACATTCCCGAGCAGGAGCCGCAGGTGGGGCAGGCGGAGCGCTCGATGGCGTCGAGCTGGTCCTCGGTGACCGCCTCGTTGGACGAGGCGATCATCGCGTCGATCAGGTCGATCTTGCTGTGCACGACCCCCTCGATCGCCACCGTCTTGCCGGCCTCCATCGGGCCGCCGGAGACGAAGACGGTCGGGATGTTGAGCCGCAGCGCGGCGAGCAGCATGCCCGGGGTGATCTTGTCGCAGTTGGAGATGCAGACCAGGGCGTCCGCGCAGTGCGCGTTGACCATGTACTCCACCGCGTCGGCGATCAACTCCCGGCTGGGCAGCGAGTAGAGCATGCCGCCGTGCCCCATCGCGATGCCGTCGTCGACTGCGATGGTGTTGAACTCCCGCCCCACCCCGCCGGCCTCGGCCACCGCGTCGGCGACCAGGCCGCCGAGGTCCTTGAGGTGCACGTGACCGGGTACGAACTGGGTGAAACTGTTGGCGATGGCGACGATCGGCTTGCCGAAGTCGTCGTCGGTCATCCCGGTGGCCCGCCAGAGGGCCCGGGCACCGGCCATCGTCCGACCGTGCGTGGAGGTCTTCGACCGCAGCTCAGGCATGACTACCAGTCTGGCACCGGCACCGCACCGGCCGGCGGGCGCGCGGGCCGTGTCCCAACAGTTGCGCACCCGGTCTCCCACGGGGAGCGCTCATCCGGCAGAGTTGAGACGTGCATCTCCCCCCGGGCATGGTCGCGGTCGCGGTGCTGAGCGGGCTCGTGACCGCCTCGGCCGCGGTGCTGCTGGCCGCCACCGCCCGGCGGCGCGCGGCCCCGCGGCGGCCGGCCCACCTGCTCTTCGCCGCCGCCGGCGCGGTGGCGGTGGCGACCGTGCTGCTCGGCGTCGCCGAGGCGTTCGGCGCGGCCGCGCACTGGGAGCACGAGCAGGCCTCGCGCACCGACTGGGCCACGCTGGTCTCGGTCGGCACCGCGGCCGGCGGGCTGCTCTTCTGCGCCGGGCTGCTCCGGCTGCCCGGCGTCGCCCCGACCGGCGCGGCGGCCGCCCGGCTGGTCCTCGACGGGCTGATCATGGCGGGCGCGCTCTGGTTCGTCGGCTGGGTGCTCCTCACCGAGCCGACCCGGCTGCTCGGCGACGCCACCCCGATGGCCTGCCCGGCGATCCTGATCGCCACGGTGGCCGCGGCGCTGACCGCCGGGGTGGCGCTCATCGTGGTCTTCCGCGCGCCGCGGTCGCGCGCCCGACTCGCCGCCGCCGGCGCCGGCGCCATCGCGCTGACCTGCGGCGGGGTGGGCATGGCGACCGGTCTCTGCCAGGCCGGGCCGGCGGTGGCGGTGATCTCGGCGGCGCTGCTCGCCGCGGGCGCGCTCACCGCGGCGCTGGCGCTGCGCCGGGTCGACCCGCCGGCCAGGGCCGACCGCTACCTGATCGGCCGCGACGGCGAGTACGCCCTGCTCCCGATCGTCGCGATGACCGCCTCCGCGGTCTACCACCTGTCGCAGGACGGCCGGTTCGGCGCGCTGGCCGTGGCGGCCGGCAGCGTTGAGGGCTTCGCCCTGGTGACCCGGCAGTTCCTGACCCTGCACGACGTGCGCGGCTACGCCGGCCGGCTGGCCGAGCGGGAGGCGCACTTCCGCGAGCTGGCGCACACCGACGCGCTCACCGGGCTGGCCAACCGGCGCGGGCTGCTCCGCGCGCTGCACCGCTGTGCCGCCGCCGGCACCCCCTGCGTGCTGCTCGGCCTCGACCTGGACGGCTTCAAGAACGTCAACGACATGCGCGGCCACGACGTCGGCGACGCGGTGCTGGCCGAGGTGGGCCGGCGGCTGCGCGGCAACCTGCGTCCCGGTGACGTGGCGGCGCGGCTCGGCGGGGACGAGTTCGCGGTGCTGATGCACGGCCGCCCGGCCGAGGCGGACCGGGTCGCCGAGCGGCTGCTCGGCGTGCTCGGGCGCGCCTACGACCAGCCTGCGGGGCCGGTCTTCCTCTCGGTGAGCATCGGGCTGGCCGGCTGGGCCGGGGAGCCCGACGTGGAGCTGCTCCAGCGCCACGCCGACCTGGCGCTGCGCCACGCCAAGCAGCGCGGCAAGAACCGGATCGAGCGCTACGACGCGGCGTACGACGAGCTGCTGCGCCGGCGCACCACGCTGGAGCACGAGCTGCGCGGCGCGATCGAGCGCGACGAGCTGCGGCTGGTGTTCCAGCCGGTCGCCTCGCTGCCCTCGGTACGCCCGGTCGGCGCGGAGGCGCTGCTGCGCTGGCACCATCCGCAGCTGGGCAACGTGCGCCCGGACGAGTTCATCCCGCTCGCCGAGGAGTGTGGGATGATCGCCAAGCTCGGCGCCTGGGTGCTGCACCAGGCGTGCCACCAGCTCTCCCGCTGGCTGGCCGACGGGCACGACGTGTGGGTGTCGGTGAACGTCTCCCCGCGGGAACTGCACGCCCCGGAGTACGTGGTGCAGGTGGCCGAGGCGCTGCGCGCCCACCACGTGCCGCCGCAGCGGCTGGTGCTGGAGGTCACCGAGCACGCCGTGGCCACCGACCTCGACGAGCTGATCCGCCGGCTGGCCGCGCTGCGGCTGACCGGGGTACGGATCGCGCTGGACGACTTCGGCGCCGGCTACTCGTCGCTCGGGCAGTTGCGCCGCCTGCCGATCGACATCCTCAAGATCGACCATGGCCTGGTCGCTGAGCACGAGCCGGTCCGGCCGGTGGGGCGGGACGGTCCCGCGTTCGCGCCGATGGTCGACATCGTGATGCGGCTCGGCCACCAGCTCGGCCTGGAGGTGATCGCCGAGGGGGTGACCACGCCGACCGAGCTGGCCGCGGTGGTCGCCGCCGGCTGCCGGTTCGGCCAGGGCGCGCTCTGCGGCTGGGGCGTACCGGCCGAGCACCTGGAGGCGATGCTGGAGGCGGCCACCTCGCCGGGCGCCCGCCCGGCCCGGCCGTCCGCGCCGTTCCCGACCCCGCCGGTGGTCGGGCCGGTCCGCCCGCCCGCCCAGCGCCCGGCCGAGACCCCGTCCGGGCAGGTCGGGCCGGGTGCCCCGGGCGCGTCGGGCGGCGACGCGCCGAGATCCGTTAACCAGCATGTGGGATCAGTTGACTCATCGCGTGAGATGCGTCAGGCTTGACCCCATGTCCCGGTCGCTGCGAGTACTTACCTGAGCGCACTCTCCCTCGCTGAGAGTGCGCTGGCCCCGTGCATCCTGCACGAGGGCTTTTTTGTTGCCATCGAAACCCGTCGGAGCGGGCCCCGCCCGCGTTTCACTGCTTGAAGAGCCTCACTCACTCCAGCCGAAGGCCTGAACCGCCATGACCAGACCCACGCCAGAAACACTCGCCCACTCCGCCCGGCGGGCGCGCGCGGCCGCCGAGCCGGCGAGCGACGCCGACCACGCCGGGACCGTCCGCGCCGCGGCCACCCCGGCCGTTCCGGGGGTACGCACACCCGCCCCGGCCCAGGTCTCCGGCGCCGGTTCGCTGGTGCGCTCGCTCGAGGCGCTCGGCGTGGACGTCGTCTTCGGCATCCCGGGCGGTGCGATCCTGCCCGCCTACGACCCGCTCTACGACTCCACCGTCCGGCACATCCTGGTCCGGCACGAGCAGGGCGCCGGGCACGCGGCGACCGGTTACGCGCAGGCCACCGGCAGGGTCGGTGTCTGCATCGCCACCTCCGGCCCCGGCGCGACCAACCTGGTCACGCCGATCGCCGACGCGTACATGGACTCGGTGCCGGTGGTCGCGATCACCGGCCAGGTGGCGCGGCCGTCGATCGGCACCGACGCCTTCCAGGAGGCGGACATCCAGGGCATCACCCTGCCGATCACCAAGCACAACTTCCTGGTGCAGAACGCCGACGAGATCCCGCGGGTGCTGGCCGAGGCGTTCCACCTGGCCGCCACCGGCCGGCCCGGCCCGGTGCTGGTCGACATCCCGAAGGACGTCCTCCAGGCGGCCACCACGTTCGCCTGGCCGCCGACGCTGGACCTGCCGGGCTACCGGCCGACCCTGCACCCGCACGGCAAGCAGATCCGGGAGGCGGCCCGGCTGATGACCGCCGCCCGGCGGCCGGTGCTCTACGTCGGCGGCGGCGTGCTCAAGGCCGGCGCCACCGAGGGGCTGCGCCGGCTGGCCGAGCTGACCGGCATCCCGGTGGTCACCACCCTGATGGCGCTCGGCGCGTTCCCCGACTCGCACCAGCAGCACCTCGGCATGCCGGGCATGCACGGCACGGTCGCCGCGGTCTACGGGCTGCAGAAGGCCGACCTGATCGTGGCCCTCGGCGCGCGCTTCGACGACCGGGTCACCGGCAAGCTGGACTCGTTCGCCCCGGACGCGACGGTGGTGCACGCCGACATCGACCCGGCCGAGATCGGCAAGAACCGGCACGCCGACGTGCCGATCGTCGGCGACGCCCGGCACGTGATCGACGAGCTGATCAGCGCGGTGACGGCCGAGCAGGAGGCCGGCCGGCGCGCCGACCTGGCCGACTGGTGGGCCCAGCTCGACGACCTGCGCAAGCGCTACCCGCTGGGCTACGAGGAGCCGGCCGACGGCACGCTCTCCCCGCAGTACGTGATCAAGCGGCTGGGCGAGATCGCCGGTCCGGACGCCATCTACGTCGCCGGCGTCGGCCAGCACCAGATGTGGGCCTCGCAGTTCATCTCGTACGAGAAGCCGCACACCTGGTTGAACTCCGGCGGCCTCGGCACGATGGGCTACGCGGTGCCGGCGGCGATGGGCGCCAAGGTGGGCCGGCCCGACACGGTGGTCTGGGCGGTGGACGGCGACGGCTGCTTCCAGATGACCAACCAGGAGCTGGCCACCTGCGCCCTGGAGGGCATCCCGGTCAAGATCGCCCTGATCAACAACGGCAACCTCGGCATGGTGCGGCAGTGGCAGACCCTGTTCTACGGGGAGCGCTACTCCAACACCGACCTCGGCACGCACAAGCACCGCATCCCCGACTTCGTGAAGCTCGCCGAGGCGCTCGGCTGCGTCGGGCTGCGCTGCGAGACGGCCGAGGACGTCGACCGGACCATCGCCGCCGCCATGGAGATCAACGACGCCCCCGTGGTGATCGACTTCGTGGTCGGCAAGGACGCGATGGTGTGGCCGATGGTCGCCGCCGGCACCAGCAACGACGAGATCATGTTCGCCCGCGGCGTCCGCCCGGTCTTCGACGAGGATGACATCTGATGACGATGCACACGCTGAGCGTGCTGGTGGAGAACAAGCCGGGTGTCCTGGCCCGGGTCTCCGGGCTGTTCTCCCGGCGCGGCTTCAACATCGACAGCCTGGCCGTCGGCGAGACGGAGAACCCGGACGTCTCCCGGATCACCATCGTGGTCAACGCCGAGTCCTCGCCGCTGGAGCAGGTCACCAAGCAGCTCAACAAGCTGGTGAACGTGCTCAAGATCGTCGAGTTGGACCCGCAGGTCTCGGTGGCCCGGGAACTGCTGCTGGTCAAGGTGCGGGCCGACCGCACGGCCCGGGCCCAGGTACTGGAGACGGTGAACCTGTTCCGGGCCCGGGTGGTCGACGTGGCGCCGGACACGCTGACCATCGAGGCCACCGGTACCCCGGACAAGCTCGACGCGCTGCTGCGCGACCTCGAACCCTTCGGAATCAAGGAAATGGTCCAGTCCGGACTGGTGGCGATCGGGCGCGGCTCGCGGTCGATCACCGCCGGGCCGGCGCTGCGGGCCGCCTGAGGCGGCCCCGCCGCCCGCTCACAACACGCAACGATCCACGACGGGCCGCCCGGGCCGCCGTACGCGAAAGGGAAGTCATGAGCGTTGAGGTGTACTACGACGACGACGCCGACCTCGGCCTGATCCAGGCCAAGAAGGTCGCGGTGATCGGCTACGGCAGCCAGGGCCACGCCCACGCGCTGTCGCTGCGCGACTCCGGGGTCGACGTGGTGATCGGCCTGCCGACCGGCTCGAAGAGCCGGGTCAAGGCCGAGGAACAGGGGCTGCGGGTGGTCACCCCGGCCGAGGCGGCGGCCGAGGCCGACGTGATCATGCTGCTCGCGCCGGACACCGTGCAGCGCACCCTGTACGCGGAGTCGATCGCGCCGCACCTCGCCCCGGGCAAGGCGCTCTTCTTCGGGCACGGCTTCAACATCCGGTACGACCTGATCAAGCCGCCGGCCGAGGTGGACGTGGCGATGGTGGCCCCGAAGGGCCCGGGTCACCTGGTCCGCCGGCAGTACGTCGACGGCAAGGGCGTGCCCTGCCTGGTCGCCGTCGAACAGGACGCCTCCGGCTCCGCCTTCGCGCTCGCCCTGTCCTACGCCAAGGGCATCGGCGGCACCCGGGCCGGCGCGATCCGGACCACCTTCACCGAGGAGACCGAGACCGACCTCTTCGGTGAGCAGGCGGTGCTCTGTGGCGGCGCGGCCGCCCTGGTGCAGACCGGGTTCGAGGTGCTCACCGAGGCCGGCTACGCCCCGGAGATCGCCTACTTCGAGTGCCTGCACGAGCTGAAGCTCATCGTCGACCTGATGTACGAGGGCGGCATCGCCCGGATGCGCTACAGCGTCTCCGACACCGCCGAGTACGGCGACCTCTCCCGCGGCCCGCGGGTCGTCGACGCCCGGGTCAAGGAGGAGATGCGCAAGATCCTCTCCGAGATCCAGTCCGGCGAGTTCGCCCGCGAGTGGATCGCCGAGGACGACGCCGGCCGGCCGAACTTCGCCAAGTGGCGGGCCGAGGGCGCGGCGCACCCGATCGAGGAGACCGGCCGGAAGCTGCGCGGCATGATGAGCTGGGTCGACCGGCCGATCACCGAGACCGCCTGACGCTTTCCCCGCGGTGCCCGGTCGGCATCCGCCCGGGCGCCGCACCGACGGCCCCGACCCGGCGCTCTCCCCGGCGCCGGGCCGGGGCCGTCGGGCGTCCTGCCCGTCCGCACGCCTCGGTGCGGCCGGAGCGTCGACGACGGCGACCGCCAGAACAGCCACCTGCCTGCCTACTGGGACCGGGTGACCGACGCCTCAGCCCGCGCCCGCCGGGCCGGGCCGCCGAACGCCGAGCCGGGTACGCGCGCCGGCCGCCGTTCACCGGCTGCTCACCGGCGGTTGTGAGGGCACTCACCCCACGGTCCGCGACATGCCGGCCGGCCCGCCCCCTACGATCGCGGGTAGGTGCGTAGCCGGCACCTGACGGCAAAAGGCACGGATCAGCGCGGGGCGCAGTGCGGCGCCCGGCGGCCCGGCCGACCGCTCTGACGACATCTACGAGGACCAATGACTCCTGTCGTACTGATCGCCGAAGAACTCGCTCCCGCCGCCATCGAGGTGCTCGCCCACGACTTCGACGTCCGCCACGTCGACGGCACCGACCGCCCGGCCCTGCTCTCGGCGCTCTCCGAGGCCGACGCCGTCATCGTGCGCAGCGCCACCCAGATCGACGCCGAGGCGATCGCCGCCGCGCCGCGGCTGAAGGTCGTCGCCCGCGCCGGCGTCGGGCTGGACAACGTCGAGGTGCCGGCCGCCACGGCCCGGGGTGTCATGGTCGTCAACGCGCCCACCTCCAACATCGTCTCCGCCGCCGAGCAGGCCGTCGCGCTGCTGCTCGCGGTCGCCCGGAACACCGCCAGCGCCAGCGCGGCGCTGAAGGCGGGGGAGTGGAAGCGGTCCAAGTACACCGGCGTGGAGATCCAGGGCAAGACCGTCGGCGTGGTCGGCCTCGGCCGCATCGGCGTGCTCTTCGCCCAGCGGATCGCCGCCTTCGGCACCCGGCTGATCGCGTACGACCCGTACATCCAGCCGGCCCGCGCGGCGCAGCTCGGCGTCCGCCTGGTGGGCCTGGAGGAGCTGCTGCGGGAGAGCGACTTCATCTCGATCCACCTGCCGAAGACGCCGGAGACCGTCGGGCTGATCGGCGAGAAGGAACTGGCCCTGGTCAAGCCGGGCGTGCGGATCGTCAACGCCGCCCGCGGCGGCCTGATCGACGAGCAGGCGCTGGCCGACGCGATCGCCGAGGGCCGGGTCGCCGGAGCGGGCGTCGACGTCTACGCCAAGGAGCCCTGCACCTCCTCGCCGCTGTTCGCCTTCGACAACGTGGTGGCCACCCCGCACCTGGGCGCCTCCACCCACGAGGCGCAGGACAAGGCCGGCCTGGCCGTGGCCAAGAGCGTCAAGCTGGCGCTGCAGGGCGAGTTCGTGCCGGACGCGGTGAACGTGCAGGCCGGCGGCGTGGTCGCCGAGGACGTCCGGCCGCTGCTGCCGCTGGCCGAGAAGCTCGGCCGGGCCTTCACCGCCGTCGCCGGCGGGGTCGCCGCCAGCGTCACCGTCGAGGTGCGCGGCGAGATCGTCAACCACGACGTCTCGGTGCTCAAGCTCGCCGCCACCAAGGGGCTGTTCAGCTCGGTGGTCGAGGAGCAGGTCACCTACGTCAACGCGCCGCACCTGGCCGCTGAGCGCGGGGTCGAGGTCAGCCTGGTCACCCAGGCCGAGACGGCCGACCACCCGAACCTGGTCACCGTCCGGGGCGCGCTGCCGGACGGCCGGACGGTCAGCGTCTCCGGCACGGTGACCACCGCCGGCACCCGGGACATCATCAAGCTCACCGAGGTCGACGGCTTCGACGTGGAGATCGGCGCCGAGGGCATCCTGCTCTTCCTGCGCTACGCCGACCGGCCGGGCGTGGTCGGCACCGTCGGCACGCTGCTCGGTGAGGCCGGCATCAACATCGCGGCCATGCAGGTGGCCCGCCGGGAGGCCGGCGGCGAGACGCTGATGACGCTCACCGTCGACCAGGCGCTCGGCGCCGACCTGCTCACCTCGGCCGCCGAGTCGATCGGCGCGGTCGCGGCCAGCGCCGCCGACCTGCGCGACGAGTAGTCGCGGGCACGACGAGGCGGGGCCCGGCGATCCGCCGGGCCCCGCTGTCGTACGCCGACCGGGCCCTCGAGCCGGTCGGGGCGCTCAGGGCAGCCGCGCCGGGGGCGGGTAGACGGTGCCGTCCTGGGCGTCGAAGAGCATCAGCCCGTGCTCACCGGCCAGCCGCTCGATGTCGAGCAGCACCTGGTCCTCGCAGGTCGGGTGCAGGTTCAGCTCGACGTGGTCGTGGGCCGCGTGCAGCGGGGTGACCGCCCATGGGGTGTCCGGGCCCGGGTGCCGGTCGGGGTAGGTGGCGGTGATCGCCCGGTAGAAGCCCACGACCCGGGGGTCCGGGTGCCGGTCCAGGTGCTGTCCCTGTCGGCACCGCTGCACCGCGCCCCGGACGTCCTCGGGTGTCGCCCCGTCCGCGAGGGCCCACACGCTCAGATCGAAACTCACGGCGGACAGCGTGCCATCAGTCGTTCACCATGTCGAAACTGCCCCGCCGCGGGTCGGCCGCCGGCCTGCCATCCTCCTGTCGGGACGGTCCGCTGTGGAGACTCTTGCGTCGAGTTGCGTCGATTCGCTAGCGTACCTGTGCGGTTACTGGCCGAGCTCGCGGCGGCGGCCCGTCTTCGGGTGGCGAGGTCGACGTCCGGCCCGACCGGCCCGCACCCCTCGATTGCGCGAGCCACGCGCACTCGTCGCTGACCGGCCTCCACGGTCGTTGCCGCGGCCGTGGAGGCCGATCGCGGGTCAGCGCCGCCGGTGCCGGCGCGACGCTCAGTGGCGGTGGGTGAAGAGCGGCCGGTAGTCCGAACCGTTTCCGAACCAGGCCAGCCCGACGGGGCCGGCGGCGTAGAGCGCGGTGGCGTACGCGTCGGCCACCGCGAGATCGGGGCCGACGACGGTGGCCGCCACCATCTGGTCGACCGGTTCCCCGGTGTGCGGGTCCACCACGTGACCCTGCCGGCCGGTCACCCCGGAGGTGCCGACCGCCCCCGCCGTCATCTCCAGCACCAGCGGTGCCCGGCGCCGCTCGGTGGGGTGGTGCACCGCCACCCGCCACGGGCCGCCGTGCGGGGCGTGCCCGCGTACCACCAGGTCGGCGCCGGTGAGCACGGCGTAGTCGTGGATGCCGGCGGCGCGCAGCCGGGCCGCCGCCCGCTCCACCGCCCACCCGCCGAGCAGGCCGCCGGGGTCGAAGCCGCCGGGCACGGCCCAGGCGTCGAACCAGCCGTCGGTGGCCGCCCGCATCGCGACGCACCGGTCCACCAGGTCGGCCAGCGGCGGGTACGACTCGGGGCTGATCTCGCCCCGGCGCAGCCTGGAGACCAGGCTGTCCGGGCGGTTGGGGCCGTAGGTGAGGTCGATCGCGCGCAGCTCGGCCACCGCGTCCCGCAGCGCCTCGCCGACGCCGCGGTGGCCGAGCCACTCGGGCGCGTTGAGCAGCAGGGCGTACTCGGCGGTGGAGGTGCGTACGGTGTGCCGCACGGCGATCCGGTCGCCGGTCACCGTGCCGGGCCGGTCGAGCCGCGGGCTGCGCGGGCCGAGTCGCAGGTCCGGGCGGCGGCTGTGGAGGGCCGACTGGTCCACCCAGCGGGTCCGGGGCTGCTCGTCGATCCGCATGGTGCCACGCTAGTCAGCGGAGTTGACCACATCATGAATCCCACCTGGGAGCCTCCTGTGCATCCCCGGTTCCCATATTCTGGAAGATCCGTACCGGGGGACGGGATGGCGGCGTACCGTCGGGGCGACGGCGAGTCGAGGGAGCACAGGACGTGGCACGCATCGCGGTGGTGGCCGGTGACGGGATCGGACCCGAGGTGGTCGCGCAGGCCCGCAAGGTCATCGACGCCGTGCTGCCCGGAGTCGCCGCGACCGAGTACGACCTCGGCGCGGCCCGCTACCACCGCACCGGCGAGGTGCTGCCCGAGTCGGTGCTGACCGAGCTGGCCGGGCACGACGCGATCCTGCTCGGCGCGGTCGGCGACCCGAGCGTCCCGCCCGGGGTGCTGGAGCGCGGCCTGCTGCTCAAGCTCCGGTTCGCCTTCGACCAGTACGTCAACCTCCGCCCGTCGCGGCTCTGGCCGGGGACGGCCGGCCCGCTCGGCAGCGTGAAGCCCGGCGAGGTCGACCTGGTGGTGGTACGCGAGGGCACCGAGGGCCTCTACGCCGGCGCCGGCGGCGCGCTGCACCGGGGCACCCCGGCCGAGATCGCCACCGAGGAGAGCCTGAACACCCGGCACGGCGTGGAACGGGTCATCCGCGACGCCTTCGCCCGCGCCGCGCGCCGCGAGCGGCGCAAGGTCACCCTGGTGCACAAGACGAACGTGCTCACCCACGCCGGTTCGCTGTGGGCCCGCGCGTTCGAGGCGGTCGCCGCCGAGCACCCGGACGTGACCACCGAGTACCAGCACGTGGACGCCGCCGCGATGTTCCTGGTCACCCAGCCGCAGCGCTACGACGTGGTGGTCACCGACAACCTCTTCGGCGACATCCTCACCGACATCGCCGCCGCGGTCACCGGCGGCATCGGGCTGGCCGCCAGCGGCAGCATCAACCCCGACGGGACGTACCCGTCGATGTTCGAGCCGGTGCACGGCTCCGCGCCGGACATCGCCGGGCGCGGCGTGGCCGACCCGGTGGCGGCGGTGCTCTCCGCCGCGCTCCTGCTCGACCAGCTCGGCCACGCCGAGGCCGCGGCCCGGGTCACCGCCGCGGTCGGCCAGGAGCTGGCCGCCCGCACGCCGGGCGTACCGCTGCGCACCGCCGAGGTAGGCGACCGGCTGGCGGCCTACGCCGTCGCCTGAACGGGGTCGTCGCCGGCCCGGCGGGCATTGCCCGGCGGGCCGCGACCGGTTCGGCCGTCCCGGTACGCCCGGGCGGCGCTACCCGCTGAACGACCGTTCGGGGTAAGTTTCTGGCACAGTTTCCCGGCGTGCGGTCCCGCATGCCGTTGCCCAGCAGGGAGGTCAGCGCGATGAGCGGTGGTGACAAGATCGAGTTCGAGATCCGTCCGAATCCCGCGCCGGTATCCGCCGCCGACCGGGCTGCCCTGCTGGCCAACCCGGGGTTCGGCCGGGTGTTCACCGACCACATGGTGACCATCCGGTACGCCGACGGCAAGGGCTGGTACGACGCCCGGGTCGAGGCGCGGGCGCCCATCCCGATGGATCCCGCCAGCGCCGTGCTGCACTACGCGCAGGAGATCTTCGAGGGGTTGAAGGCGTACCGCACCGCCGACGGCGGGGTCACCATGTTCCGTCCGGAGGCCAACGCGGCCCGGTTCGTGGCCTCGGCCCAGCGGATGGCGATGCCGACGCTGCCGCCGGAGGCGTTCGTCGAATCGCTGCACCGGCTCATCGAGATCGACCGGGAGTGGATCCCGGAGGGCGAGGACGGCAGCCTCTACCTGCGGCCGTTCATGTTCGCCAACGAGGTGTTCCTCGGCGTCCGGCCGGCCAACGAATACCTCTACGTGCTGATCGCCTCGCCGGTCGGGGCGTACTTCTCCGGCGGGGTCCAGCCGGTGAAGGTCTGGGTCTCGCCCGACTACACCCGCGCCGCGCCCGGCGGCACCGGCGCGGCGAAGTGCGGCGGCAACTACGCCGCGTCGCTGGTCGCCCAGGCCGAGGCCATCGAGCACGGCTGCGACCAGGTGGTCTTCCTCGACGCGGTGGAGCGCCGGTTCGTCGACGAACTGGGCGGGATGAACGTCTTCTTCGTCTACGACGACAACACCCTGGTCACCCCGCCGCTGACCGGCACCATCCTGCCCGGCATCACCCGGGAGTCGGTGCTGACGCTGGCAGCCGGGGCCGGGCACCGGGTCGAGGAGCGGCCGGTCACCTTCGCCGACTGGCAGGCGGACGCGGCCAGCGGCCGGCTGCGCGAGGTCTTCGCCTGCGGCACCGCGGCCGTGATCACCCCGATCGGTGAGGTGCGATTCCCGGACGGCGAGTTCCTGATCGGTGGCGGCGAGCCGGGGCGGTTCACCATGGCCCTGCGCCAGCAACTGGTCGACCTCCAGCGGGGCAAGGTCGCCGACCCGCACGGCTGGGTCACCCGCGTCCGCTGACCCGTGCCGCCGCGGCGGCCCCTCGCGGGTCGCCGCGGTGGCCGACGGGCGTCGGCCGGCGGTGCGGCCGGGCCTGCGGGTGCGGCCGGGCCGTCACTCCAGCAAGTGGTCCCGGAGTGCGGCCAGCTGGGCGTCGGTGACCCCGGCGTGGCGCAGGTAGTTCTCCACCGAGCCGTGCCGCTCGCGCAGCTCGGCGAGGAAGAGCGTGATGGCCTCGGGTGGGCAGGCCAGCGGCGGCAGACCCGACGGTGTCTGCTGGCCGGTGCCGGCGAACCAGGCGAGGAAACGTTCACCGGCCTCGGTGCTGAGCGCGTAGTCGGCGCCGATGGTCTCGTCGTCGACGCCGAGCGCGGCGAGGGTCAGCGCGCAGACGGTGCCGGTGCGGTCCTTGCCGGCCACGCAGTGCACCACCACCGGGGCGTTGCCCGCCTCGGCGATCAACCCGACCGCCTCGGCCAGCCCGTCGGTGCCCGTCTCGGCCAGGTCGGCGTACCGGTCGGCGAGGTAGCGGGCCAGGTCGCTGCCCGGTTGGTACGGCCACAGGTGCCACTCGTCGTGCTCGGGCGCGACGTGCCGCCAGGTGAGGCCGGGGAAGTCGGGGACCCGGCCGTCGCGCTCGATCTCGTACGGGCGGCGCAGATCGATGACGGTCCGGATGCCGAGGGCGGCGAACGCCTCCCGGTCGGCCTCGTCGATGCGGTGCAGCGAGTCGGAGCGGTAGAGCCGCCCTCGGCGCACCGCCCGGCCGTCGTGGCCGGGGTAGCCGCCGACGTCACGGAAGTTGAACATGGCGGAGAACGGGATCCGGCGATTGACCTCGATAGCGTCCACCCTGACACGGTAACGGCCGGTGGGGCGGAGCCCCACCGGCCGTCCAAACAGGATCCACCGTTACCTGGCGGTACCCGGCGGGATGGCCGAGTACGTGTCGCCGTAGTAACCACCGAGCTTGTCCCGGTAGGCCCGGTCGGTGTCGGCGGTCTCGTCGTACTCGGGCGCGGCCTTGATCTGGTCCTTGCTCCGGTCGACGTAGACCTTCCGCTCGTCGTGGTCGACGTGGTTGACGGTGCCGGCAGGGATCATGACCTTCTTGCCGAAGATCCACGGACCGGTGTCGACCACGAGGTAACTGGAGTTGACCTCGTGGCTGGCCCGGTCCACCTTGCCGATGCCGCCGTCACTCGCCTCGACCTTGTAGCCCACCAGGTCGACGCCGGTCACCCCGGCGTCGTCGCGGTAGCGCCACGGGTCGAAGGCGCCGCCGGGCGTGCCGCCCGGGACGGCGCCCTGACCGCCCCGCACGAGCGGATCCGGCATCCCGTGGGTCGTTCGAGGGTCGAGCCGCTCCATGGCGTTTCACTCCTCTACTCGACTGATCGGGGGTTGGTGCCCTGTCAGCCCCATGTCCTACCCGGTGTCGAGATCGCTACACCTGTGACCGACGAAAAGGGCCGGCCGGTGTGACCGGCCGGCCCTGCGCGCCTGTCCGGCAGCCTCGCGGGGTTTCCGCTCAAGCCCTACGAGTTCGCTCAGGCCAGCGCGGCCTGCGCGTCCAGGGTGACCGCGGCGGCGTGCACGACCGCGGCGATCCGCAGCCCCTCGTGCACCTGCTCGCGGCTGAAGCCCGCGGCGCGCAGCGTCTTCTCGTGCGACTCCAGGCAGACCCCGCAGCCGGTGATCGCCGAGACGGCGAGGCACCACAGCTCGAAGTCGGCCTTCTCCACGCCGGGCCGGGCGATGATCTGCATCCGCAGCCGGGCCGGGATCGACTGGTACTGCTCGTCGCCGATCAGGTGCTTGGCCCGGTAGTAGACGTTGTTCATCGCCATGATCGCGGCGGCGCCCTTGGCCGCCTCGATCGCCTCCGGCTTGAGGTGGTCGCCCGCCTCGGCGGCGATCTCCCGCAGCACCACCGGGTTGCGCGCGGCGACCGCGCAGGCCAGCGCGGTGCCCCAGGCCTGGACCGGGTTCAGCGTGCTGGTCCCGATCGTGGAGCCGAGGTTGAGCTTGATGTCCTTGGCGTACTCGGGCAGAGCCGCCTTGACCGCGTCCAGGCCCATGCTCAGGCCCCGGCGCCGGCGAGGAGCGCGTTGGCGTCGAGGGTCTCGCCGCCGGACTTCCAGTTGCACGGGCAGAGCTCGTCGGTCTGCAGGGCGTCGAGCACCCGCAGCACCTCGGAGACGTTCCGGCCGACCGAGCCGGCGGTCACCATGGCGAACTGGATCTCGTTGTTCGGGTCGACGATGAAGGTCGCCCGCTGCGCCACGCCGTCCTCGCCGAGCACGCCGCAGGCGGCGGTCAGCTCGCGCTTGATGTCGCTGAGCATCGGGAAGGGCAGCTCGCGCAGGTCCGGGTGGTCCTTGCGCCAGGCGTAGTGGACGTACTCGTTGTCCACCGACACACCGAGGACCTGGGCGTCCCGGTCGGCGAACTCGCCGTTGAGCCGGCCGAACTCGGCGATCTCGGTGGGGCAGATGAAGGTGAAGTCCTTGGGCCAGAAGAAGACCACCCGCCACTTGCCCTCGTGGGACTTGTGGTTGATCGTCTCGAACGCCTTGTCGGCCTCCAGCGACACGCAGGCGGTGAGTTCGTACTCGGGGAAGCGGTCACCGACAGTGAGCACAGGTCCTCCTTGACAGCGGCACGAGGCCGTAACTGGATCAGTTCCAGATACTTCCGCAGCGTTGTTTCCGCCTGGTGGCGGCCGGGTGATTTGTGAAGTCGATCACCGGCGGCGGATTCTGTCCCGAAGTCATGGCCGGCGCGCTATCACGACTCTGCGTCACCGTCCCGGCATGTGGATTTTGCCTCCCAAAAGCAGCGGAGAGTGGCAGAGTACTGATCGTGACCAGCACCGTCCTGATTATTCGCACCTAGCGCGCCGGCCTCCCCTCCGCCGAGCGCGCAGACCTCCCGCATCCCGCGGGGGGTCTTTTTGTTGCTCCCGAAAGGACTCCCCATGACGTTCCAGGTCTACGACACCACGCTGCGCGACGGCGCGCAGCGTGAGGGGCTCAGCTACTCGGTGGTCGACAAGCTCGCGGTGGCCCGGCTGCTCGACGAGTTCGGCGTCGGCTTCATCGAGGGGGGCTGGCCGGGCGCGGTGCCCAAGGACACCGAGTTCTTCCGCCGGGCGTACGGCGAACTCGACCTGAAGCACGCGGTGCTGGTCGCGTTCGGCGCCACCCGGCGGGCCGGCGTGGCGGTCGCCGACGATCCGCAGGTGCGCGGCCTGCTCGACGCGCGGACTCCGGCGGTGGCCCTGGTCGCCAAGGCCGACCTGCGGCACGTCGAGCGCGCGCTGCGCACCACCGCCGCGGAGAACCTCGCGATGGTCCACGACACCGTCGCGTACCTGGTCGGCCAGGGGCGGCGAGTCTTCGTCGACGGCGAGCACTTCTTCGACGGCTACCGGCACGACCCGGCGTACACCGCCGCCGTCGTGGAGACCGCGCTGGCCGCCGGCGCCGAGCGGGTGGTGCTCTGCGACACCAACGGCGGGATGCTGCCGTCGCAGGTCACCGCGGCGATCGCCGACCTGACCGACCGGCTCGGCGTCGGCCCGGAACTGTTCGGCATGCACGCCCAGAACGACACCGCGTGCGCGGTGGCCAACACCGTCGCCGCGGTCGAGGCCGGGGTGCGCCACGTCCAGGGCACCGCGAACGGCTACGGCGAGCGCCCCGGCAACGCCGACATCTTCGCGGTGGTCGCCAACCTCCAGCTCAAGCTCGGGCTGCCCGTCCTACCGGAGGGCTGCCTGGAACAGATGGTGCGGGTCTCCCACGCCATCGCCGAGATCGCCAACATCGCCCCCGACACCCACCAGGCGTACGCCGGGGCCGCCGCCTTCGCCCACAAGGCGGGGCTGCACGCGAGCGCGATCAAGGTGGATCCGCTGCTCTACAACCACGTGGACCCACAGGTGGTGGGCAACGACATGCGGATCCTGGTGACCGAGATGGCCGGCCGGGCCAGTGTCGAGCTCAAGAGCCGCGAGCTCGGGCTGGACCTGGCCGGCCATCCGGAGGCGCTGTCCCGGGTTACCAAGCGGGTCAAGGAACTGGAGGCCGGCGGCTGGTCGTTCGAGGCCGCGGACGCCTCGTTCGAGCTGCTGGTCCGCTCCGAGCTGCCGGACGCCGCACCGGCGCGGCCGTTCGCGCTCGAGTCGTACCGGGTGCTGGTGGAGCACCGTGAGGACGGCGCGGTGGTCTCCGAGGCGACCGTCAAGATCAGGGTACGCGGGGAGCGGGTGATCGCCACGGCCGAGGGGAACGGCCCGGTCAACGCCCTGGACGAGGCGCTGCGGGTCGCGCTGGCCCGGCACTACCCGGAGCTGCGCGACTTCGAGCTGGCGGACTTCAAGGTGCGGATCCTGGAGGGCACCACCGGCACCGGCGCGGTGACCCGGGTGCTGCTGGAGACCGCCGACGGCACCGGCCGCGACTGGACGACCGTCGGCGTGCACCCCAACGTCGTCGAGGCGAGCTGGCACGCCCTGGTCGACGCCCTCACCTACGGCCTGGACCGCACCCGGGTCTGATCCCGTCCGTCGAGCATGGACCGCCCGCCGCCGACTGCCGGTCAGGGCAGGGTGAGGGTGGCCAGGACGGGGCGGTGGTCGGTGCGTGGGAGCGGGTGGACCTCCACCGCGCGGACGGCGATCCGGCGGTCGACCAGCACGTGGTCGATGGTCACCGGGGGGATCGGGTCGCCGTCGTACGGGCCCCAGGTGCCGCGCAGGCCCGCGCCGGCGGCGTCGGCCGCGTCGACGTACCCGGTGGCCAGCAGGGCGCGCAGCGCCGCGTGGTCGAGGGTGGCGTTGAAGTCCCCGGCCAGGATGCCCAGCGGGCCGTCCGGGGTGGCCGGCGGCTGCGCCGCGAGGTCGTCCCGCCAGTAGCCGACCTGGTCGACCGCGTAGGGCGCCGCCGGGTGCGCCGACTCGACCCGTACCGGCGGCCCGCCCGGCACCGCCACCGTGCCGTACGCCTGGGTGAAGCCCCAGGCGCCGCGCAGCTGCCGTACGCCGCCGTCGCTGATCGGCCAGCGGGCGTAGAGGCCGGAGCCGGGCGTGCCCACCCGCGGGTTCAGCTGCCGGTGCGGCAGCAGCCGGTCGAGGCCGAGGCGGTCCAGTTCGGCCTGCGCGCCGGGGGTGAACTCCTGCACGGCCAGCACGTCGACCCGGTGCGCGCGGACCAGGTCGACCAGCGCCGCCGCGTCCGCGGAGCCGGCCAGCAGGTTCGCGGTGAGCACCCGCAGGGTCGGCCCGGCCGCCGCGGGTTGCGCCGAGCCCAGTGCCCGGGGCGCCACCACGGCGACCAGCGCGACCGCGGTCACCGCCGCGACCACCGCCGGCCAGCGGCGCCGCAGGGCGAGCGCGAGCAGCGGGGGCAGCAGGCTCCAGGCCGCCACGTACGGGGTGAACGCGAGCGCCTGCACCAGCGGGCCGTGTTCCAGGCCCGGCAGCCGCACCGCGGCCCAGACCGCCCCGGGCGCCACGGCGGCCCAGCAGAGCGCGGTCCGGAGCCGGCCGGAGCGGGTGCCCACGGGCTGCGGCACGGTCTGGGTGATCACGGCTTGCAGACTAGCCGGGCCGGCGTCGTTCCGGGTCCCGACAATCGACGGCGAACCCATTTCGCGAATGTGGAAGCATTCGCTTCTCACAATTTTTCGACGATGCAACAACGGCTTCGTTAAGCGGGACCGACTATTGACGCCCAGCTTTATGTCCTGCTACGTTCCACCTGGTTGAGGCGTTGTGGCTGTGAGTAGTTATCGCAGCTCGGCAAGGGTGCGGAACAAGAAGTCTTCAACTGTTCAGGTGCGAGCAAGGCAATTCTCTGGCCCACTCCGGTCAATTATCGCCTCGGCTGAGAAGGGCATCACCCGTCCCGCGAGGCGCGGGTCGGCAGTATCACCACGGTCACAAAAGGGGAGACCTGTCATGACCACGATCTTCAGACGTAAGGCGGTGGCGGTGGCGTTCGCCGTCCTGGCGCTCAGCCTGGCCGGCGGCGGGGTCGCCGTCGCCAAGGCCCCGGACGGGGGCAGTCAGCCCGCGGCCCGCGCCAGCGGTGGCAGCCAGCCGCCGGTGACCGCCGAGTCGGCGCGCAAGGCGAAGGCGGCGCTGGCCGCCGGTGCCCAGACGACCGCTGCCGCCGGCACCCACTACACCACCATCGTCAACGCCAACGGCACCAAGGCCCGGGGTGCCGGCACCGTGATCAAGTACGGCGTGGGCCAGTACGAGGTGCAGTTCCCGTACAACGTCACCCGGGGCGTCTACCTGGCCACCATCGGCCGGCCGGACTCGTGCTGCATCCCGGCCGGCGGCGAGGTCGCCGTCGCGGCCCGACTGCTCACCCCGAACGGGGTCTTCGTGCAGACCCGCACCTCGGCCGGGGTGGCCGCCGACCTGCCGTTCCACCTCGTCGTACACCTCTGACCTCCGCACACCTCCGGCCCCCGCCGGGGAGCCGGCCCGCACGTCAGCGTGCGGGCCGGCTTTCTCCGTTTCCTGCCGGCCTGCGGCGTTGCTGGTGGTCGCGCCGCTCCGGCGCGGTATGGGTGGGCCAGGGCGGGATATTCCGACGTTTGTCCGAGGTCCGCCACGGGAAGCAAGCACCGTGACGGACATCTCGGACACCCTGGCCAGCATGCCCAGCCCGGCCGATCCCGACGCGAGCGGCGCTGAGCTGGAACAGACCCTCTTCGAGGTCAAACGCGTGATCGTCGGGCAGGATCGGCTCGTCGAACGGCTGCTCACCGCCCTCGTCGCCGACGGGCACTGCCTGCTGGAGGGCGTACCCGGCGTGGCCAAGACGCTGGCCGCGCAGACCCTCGCCACGGCGGTCGGCGGCACCTTCTCCCGGATCCAGTTCACCCCGGACCTCGTCCCGTCCGACATCGTCGGCACCCGGATCTACCGGGCCTCGAAGGAGGCCTTCGACATCGAGCTGGGGCCGATCATGGCCAACCTGGTGCTCGCCGACGAGATCAACCGGGCGCCGGCGAAGGTGCAGTCGGCGTTGCTGGAGGCGATGGCCGAGCGGCAGGTCTCCATCGGCGGGCGCAGCTACCCGGTGCCCGAGCCGTTCCTGGTGCTGGCCACCCAGAACCCGATCGAGTCGGAGGGCGTCTATCAGCTCCCGGAGGCGCAGCGCGACCGTTTCCTCATGAAGATCGTCGTCGACTACCCGAGCGACACCGACGAACTCACCATCCTCTACCGGATGAGCACCGAGCGGCCGCGCGCCCGCCAGGTGCTCGACCCGCAACGGCTGCGCCAGCTCCAGGTGCGCGCCGGCAACATCTTCGTGCACCACGCCATCGCCGAGTACGTGGTCCGGCTCATCCTGGCCACCCGGGATCCGGGCCGGTTCGGGCTGCCGGAGATCGCCTCGCTGCTCGCGTACGGGGCGAGCCCCCGGGCCACCCTCGGCCTGGTGGCCGCCGCCCGGGCCCAGGCGCTGCTGCGGGGCCGTGAGTACGTGCTGCCCGAGGACGTCCGGGAGCTGGCCGTGGACGTGCTGGCCCACCGGCTGGTGCTCTCCTTCGACGCGATCGCCGACGGGGTGGCCGCCGAGTCGGTGGTCCGCCGGCTGGTCGACGCGGTGCCGCCACCCCGGATCGCCAACAACCATCCGGAGTACGCGCCCGACCTGGCGGCGGCATGAGGTGGCGCGAGGCCATCACACCGGCGCCGGCGGATCCCGGGCTGGCCGACCTCACCCCCGACCGGCGGCTGCGCCGGCTGGAACTGGCCGTGACCCGGCGCCTCGACGGCCTGCTGCACGGGCAGTACCGGGGACTGTTGCCCGGCCCGGGCAGCGAACCGGCCGGCAGCCGGGAGTACCGCCCCGGTGAGGACGAGGTACGCCGGATGGACTGGGCGGTGACCGCCCGGACCACCGTGCCGCACGTCCGGGAGGTCGACGCCGACCGGGAGCTGACCACCTGGCTGCTGGTCGACGCCAGCCCCAGCATGGAGTACGGCACCGCCGAGCTGGACAAGCGCGAGCTGGCCGTGGCGGCCGTCGCGGCGGTCGGCTTCCTCACCGCCGGGCTCGGCAACCGGCTCGGCGCGCAGGTGCTCGGCCCGAACGGACTGCGCGGGTATCCGGCCCGCAGCGGGCGTACCCACCTGCTCGGGTTGCTCCGCACGCTGCTGGCCGCGCCCCGCGCCGGCGGGTACGACGAGGCGGACGTACCGCCGGCGGGGCCCGACCTGGCCGACGCGCTGGACGCCGTGCACCGGGTGGCCACCCGGCGCGGGCTGGTGGTGGTCGTCTCGGACTTCCTGGACGGGCTGCCCGACGACCCCGCGCAGGAGCCGCCCTGGGAACGTGTCCTGCGCCGGCTCGCCGTCCGGCACCAGGTGCTCGCCGTGGAGATAACCGACCCGCGCGAGCTGGAACTGCCGGACGTCGGCCTGATCACCCTGGTCGACCCGGAGACCGGCCGCCGGCGCGAGGTGTGGACCGGTGACGAGCGGCTGCGCGAGCGGTACGCGGCCGCCGCGGCCGCCCAGCGCGAGCAGGTCCGCCAGGCGGTACGCCGCGGCGGGGCGACGCACCTGCCGCTGCGTACCGACCGGGACTGGGGCGCGGACATCGTGCGGCACGTGCGGGCGCAGCGCCGGCTCGCGGCCGCCCCGGCCGGCGCGGCCCGGGGAGGTGCCGCGTGATCTGGCTGTCTCCGGTCCGGCTCTGGCTGCTGGTCGGGGTGCTCGCGCTGGCGCTCGGTTACCTGATGCTCCAGCGGCGCCGCAGCCGGTACGCCGTCCGGTTCACCAACCTGCGGCTGCTCGACCGGGTGGCGCCGGAGCGGCCGGTCTGGCGGCGGCACGTGCCCGCCGGGCTGTTCCTGGCCATGCTGGCGCTGCTGGTGGTCGGCTTCGCCCGGCCGACCGCCGAGGTGCAGGTGCCGCGGGAACGCGCCACGGTGATGGTGGCGGTGGACGTCTCCACCTCGATGCTCGCCACCGACGTCGAACCGGACCGGCTCAGCGCGGCCAAGGAGGCGGCCCGCCGGTTCGTCGACGGCCTGCCGGACGAGTTCAACGTCGGACTGGTCGCCTTCGCCGGCAGCGCGGCGGTGCTGGTGCCGCCGGGCACCGACCGGGAGGCGCTGCACGAGGGCATCGAGCGGCTCGCCGAGGGCGCCACCGGCGTGCAGGGCACCGCCATCGGCGAGGCCATCAGCACCTCGCTCGGTGCGGTCAAGGGCCTGGACAGCCAGGCGGCGAAGGAGCCGCCACCGGCCCGGATCATCCTGCTCTCCGACGGCGCGAACACCTCCGGGATGGACCCGATGGAGGCCGCGGCGGACGCCGTCGCGGTCGAGGTCCCGGTGCACACCATCTCGTTCGGCACGCCGAGCGGGTTCGTCGACCGGGGCGGCCGGCCGATCCAGGTGCCGGTGGACGGGCAGACCCTGCGCGCGGTCGCCGAGGAGACCGGCGGCGGCTTCCACGAGGCCAGCAGCAGCGACGAGCTGCGCGCGGTCTACGACGACATCGGCAGCTCGGTCGGCTACCGCACCGAGCGGCAGGACGTGTCGGCCCGGTTCATCGGCCTCGGCCTGGTGTTCGCGCTGGGCGCGGCGGCCGGCTCGATGCGCTGGTTCTCCCGCCTGCCCTGACCGGCGGACCGAGAGTGAGGAGTACGCATGGCAGTGCAGACCGGACTGGGCGAGCCGCGCGGCCCCTGGTTCATCTCGCCGGAGCTGGACCCGGCCGGGCGGGGCGGGCGGGACGGGGCGGGCGCGGGCCGGGACCCGGTGGGGTGGCGGTGGCGCACCCGGCTGCTGGCCGCGCTGGCGGTGGTCGCTCTCTCCACCGTCTCCGGCGCGGCGGCCGGTGGCTGGGTGGCCAGCCGGGACGGCGCACCGGGCGCAGCGCCGGCGTCCGCCGCCCCGGTGCCGGCGGAGCTGGTCACCGCCGCCGGGAAGACCGTGCCGGGGGTGGTATCGGTGCTGGTCGGCGGGGCCGGCGGCGCGTCGGCGACCGGATCCGGGTTCGCGGTCGACGACCAGCAGCACATCATCACCAACGACCACATCCTGGCCAAGGGCCGCAACGGCTCGGTGACCGTGGAACTGCCGGACGGCCGGCGGTTCGCCGCCGAGGTGGTCGGCCGGGAGCCGCGCAGCGACCTGGCGGTGCTCAAGGTGCCGCCGTCGGCCGGGCTGGCGGCGCTGCCGCTGGCGAAACCCGGATCCACCCGGGTGGGCGAGCCGGTGCTCGCGGTCGGGTCGCCGCTGGGGCTGCCCGGCACCGTCACCGCCGGCATCGTCAGCGCCCTGGACCGGCAGGTCCGGCTCGGGGACAACCGGCACTCCGCGGTGCAGACCGACGCCTCGATCAACCCGGGCAACTCCGGCGGACCGCTGGTCAACGCGCGCGGCGAGGTGGTCGGGGTGAACACCGCGATCGCCACCATCGACGGCAACGGCTCGATCGGCATCGGCTTCGCCATCCCGATCGACCAGGTGCAGCAGACCGCCGACACCATCATCGGCAAGGGCGGCTGAGGTCCGACCGCTCGGCGAGGGCCGGCGGGGCGTGCTGGGAGTCCTGGGAAATGTCGGATACCCGGCGCGAAAGGATCGGACCATGGAAATATTACGCTGAGTATGGATACTGGCGTGGGTGGAGCGTCCTCTCATCGCGGTCCTCCTGCTGGTGGGCCTGGTCATCGGGTGCGGGGTGGGGTCGGCGTACGCCCGGGCGCGTCGAAGTTGGGCCGACTACCAGACCGTCAAGAAGAGCGTGCCCGGCGCGCGTCGCGCCGCGTGGCTGCTGATCCGGGCGGTCACCACGAAGATCGGCGTGATTGCCCTGCTGCTGGTCGGCGCGGTCGCGTACGCGGCGGTCGGCGCCGACGACGAGTCCGCGCAACCGTCGCCCACCCCGAGTGTCACGCCCAGCGGGCGCCCCGGCCGCTAGCCGCCTGCCCCGAGCCACACCCGGCCAGCGGCCGGGCCGCTAGCCTCAAGGGGTGGACGACGGACTGCGGGTGACCGACCGGTGGGTCGTCCCCGCCGGTGAGCTGCGGGAACGCTTCTCCCGCTCGTCCGGCCCCGGCGGGCAGGGGGTGAACACCGCCGACTCCCGGGTCGAGTTGAGCTTCGACCTCGGCTCGTCGCCGAGCGTGCCGGCGTCGCTGCGGGCGCGGGCCCTGGAGCGGCTCGCCAACCGGCTGGTCGACGGGGTGGTCACCATCGCCGCCAGCGAGCACCGGGCACAGTTGGCCAACCGGGAGGCCGCCCGGGAGCGGCTGGTCGCCCTGCTGCGCGAAGCGGTGGCCCCGCCGCCCCCGCCGCGCCGGCCGACCCGCCCGTCCCGGGGGGCCAAGGAGCGCCGGCTGGCCGAGAAGAAGCGCCAGTCGCAACGCAAGCGCGACCGCCGCGTCGACGGCGAATAGCCGGCCGTCCCGGCCGCTTGCGCCGCGTCCGTAGCCAGGTCGCCGAGCTGGCGGCATCTGCGCCTGCCGGACATCGCCAAACCGCCGATCCGGCCTCGGCGGGCTAGTCCGGGATGGCCGCCAGCAGGCGTTCCCGCAGCCGGGCCGCCCGCTCGGCGAAGCCGCGCTGGGCGGTCACGTACTCGGCCCGTCCCTCCGCCGTCTCCACCCGGACCGGTGGGTAGCCGAGCGCGGCCAGGTCGTACGGGCTGGCCCGCATGTCCAGCGTGCGGATCTCCCGCGCCAGCTCGAAGCAGTCAGCCACCAGGTCCGACGGGACCAGGGGCGAGAGCTTGTACGCCCACTTGTAGAGGTCCATGTTGGCGTGTAGGCAGCCCGGCTGCTCGTTGGCGTGCTGGGTCTCCCGGGTCGGGGTGAGCAGGTTCAGCGGCCGGGCCGGCGCGGTGAAGAAGCGGTACGCGTCGAAGTGGCTGCACCGGATCCGGTTCGCCTCGACCGTCCGTGCGGTCTGTTCCGGGCTGAGCCGCAGCGGCCAGGCGTTGTGCCGTACCTCGGCCTGGGTCTGCCGGTAGACCATCGCCCACTCGTGCATCCCGAAGCAGCCGAAGTGCCCCGCCCGGCCGGCCGTCGCCGCGAGCAGCGAGCGGATCCAGTCGACCGAGTCGGCGCGGCGGGAGCGCACTGCGGCGGTGTCCAGGGTGACCCCGCCGGCGGTGGCGCGGTAGTCCCGGCCGAACTCGGCCGGGTCCGCGTCCCGCAGCACCACCCCGGCGCCCGGATGCCAGCGGCGCAGCTGGGCCGGCCGGTGCGAGTAGTAGGTGAAGAGGAAGTCCTCGACCGGGTGCTGCTCGCCCCGGCGGCGGCGGGCCAGGTGCGGCGTCAGCCAGGCGTCCACCCGCTCCTCGTGCGCCCGCCGGCGCGCCTGCCAGTCCGCGGCGTCGAGCGCGGCGGTGGGGGCGAGGGCGGCGGTCACGGACCCCAGGGTACGACCGCCGCCTGCCGGCCGGTCAGGGCACGTCCACCCGCACCCCGGCGGAGAAGACCCCGCTGCGCAGCTCCAACTGCGTCGGCGGCTCCCGCCCGATGACGGTGAAGACCAGCGGCAGCACCATCCGGGTGCCCGCCGCCACCGGCTGGGCGAAGACGTCCCGGCCCTGGTTGGCCATCCGGGTGGCCTGCTCGTCGGTGCTGACGAAGTTGCCGTCCGACAGGTACGCCCGTTGCAGCCGACCGTGCCAGCTCTGCTGCTCGGGGCTGACGTTGCGGAGCCCGACGGTGGCCTGGCAGCGCCGGGCCCCCGACCCGGGATCGCAGGCGACCCGGTAGACGGTGAACTCGAACGCCGACTCGCGCAGCGGCACGCCGACCGTGCCGTTCACCCCGCGGCCGACCCACGCGCCGCTGGTCGGCTGGCTGTCGGTGTCGACCGCGGCGACCCGCCGGGTGGCCGTCCAGCCGGCCGCGCCGACCGTGCCCGCCAGCACCGCCGCGGCCACCCCGACGAGCAGCCAGACCGGCGGGGTGCGGCGGCGCTCCGGCGGCCGGGGCGCAGCCGGTCGCGGGTACACGGTGCCGGGCCCGTCGCTGGCCAGCGCCGCGGCCACCGGGCGGCGCCGGCGGCGCCACGCCCAGAGGGCGCCGAGCGCGGCGAGCAGCAGCACCGCGCCGAGCCCCGCCAGCACCACGGGTGTCCGGCGCCACACCGGCGCCTCGGTCACCTCGGCGGCCGGCACCGGCGCCGCGTTCCAGGTCGCCGTCGCGCAGTCGTACGGCCGGCTGCCGTCACCGGCGAATGCGCAGGCCGGCGCGGTCAGCGGACGGCCCGGCGCGGCCGTGGTGAGCGCCGTGCCGAGGGTGGTGGTGCTCCTGGCCGGCAGCCGGAGCCGCCAGGTCACCTCGGTCGCCGAGGTCTGCCCGGCCGACCGGACGGCCCGGCCGCCGGAGGAGATCGCGGTGGCCGACGATCCCGGCGGCAGTTCCTGCCGGATCGTGGTGTCCACCGGCGCGCTGCCGGTGTTGCGCACCTGGATCCGGTAGCGCGGGGCCGGCGTGCTCTCCGGTGCGACAGCCACGGTGACCGGCGACGGGGCCGGTGCCGGAGCGGCCCGGGTCGGGGTGGGCACCGCCGGCGGTGCGGACGGCATGGCCGGTGCGGGTGTCTGCGGGGCCGCCGCCGGTCGTGGCTCGGCGGCCGCCGCCGGTCGTGGCCGGGCGGCCGTCGTCTCCGGGGCCGGGTGCAGTGCCGGCAGCGCGGCGAGGACGCCGAGGCAGTGGACGAACACTGCGAGGGCCTTGTGGTGTCGTGTCGATGCAGGCATACGAACGAACCTCCGCAGCCGACGCTAGGGGCGGCCGGACGTCGTGCGGGTACGAAGCGGGGAATTTCGCCCCGGCGGCCGCCGCTCCGGGTATCGTGCCCGGGCCGCGCGCCGGTTCCGCCCGCCGCTCGTGGCGGCGGCCGGGGCCGCCCCGACCGGGGATAGATTGGCCCGGTGCGTATCGCTCGTTTCGCTCATGCCAAGGGAATGTCGTTCGGGGCCGTCGAGGGGGAGCCGGAGGCCGGCCCGCAGGGGCTGACCATCGCCGAGATCGAGGGCCACCCGTTCGGCCAGCTCACCTTCAGCGGCGCCCGGTGGGCGCTCTCCGACGTCCGGCTGCTCTCGCCGATCCTGCCCAGCAAGGTGGTCTGTGTCGGCCGCAACTACGCCGAGCACGCCGCCGAGCACGGCAGCGAGGTGCCGAAGGAGCCGCTGCTCTTCCTCAAGCCGTCCACCTCGGTGATCGGGCCCCGGGACGCGATCCGGCTGCCGATCTTCTCCAAGCAGGTCGAGCACGAGGCCGAGCTGGCGGTGGTGATCGGCGCGCCGGGCGCTCGCCGGGCCGACCGCGCCGCCGCGGAGCGGGCCATCTTCGGCTACACCTGCGCCAACGACGTCACCGCCCGCGACCTGCAGCGCTCCGACGGCCAGTGGACCCGGGCCAAGGGCTTCGACTCGTTCTGCCCGATCGGGCCGTGGATCACCACCGGGCTGGACGTCAGCGACCTGGAGATCCGGTGCGAGGTGGGGCGCGGGCCGGAGGAGATGGAGGTCCGCCAGCTGGGCCGGACCCGGGACATGGTCTTCGACGTGCCGGCGCTGGTGTCGTACATCTCGCACGTGATGACGCTGCTGCCGGGGGACGTGGTGCTGACCGGCACGCCGGCGGGGGTTAGCCCGCTCACGGACGGGGATACGGTCACCGTACGAATCGAGGGCATCGGCGAGCTGAGCAACCCGGTGGTGCCCGTGGGATGACGCGTCGAGGGCCCGTTTCCGCAGCTCAAGGGCGGTTTCGGGGGGCTCGATTTGGCCTGTCGGCACCGGGAGGGTAAAGTTTGTCCCCGGCGCCGCAAGGGGCCAATGGGGTATGGGGTAATTGGCAGCCCGACTGATTCTGGTTCAGTTAGTCTAGGTTCGAGTCCTGGTACCCCAGCAAACCGGTGTTCGTGAGAACGTCGGTCGCTGGATTCTGTTGGAGTTCACGCCGGTTCCGTCAGGGGCTCGGCGAGGTCTCTGGTAAGGTTCAGCGGCGTCGCTCGGCAGAGCGGCACGGCAACACAGAGGTTCTGGCCCCGTCGTCTAGCGGCCCAGGACGCCGCCCTCTCAAGGCGGTAGCGCCGGTTCGAATCCGGTCGGGGCTACATCCGGGTACGGCCCGTCTCGCTTCGGTGAGGCGGGTCGTTCCGCTTCTGCGCGGTCTACCCGCCCCGACCCGGTCCACACCCGGTGAGGGGACGCCGCTACACTACAGCGGCACCCGCCCGGCAGGGCGGTGAACGCAGGAAAGTGCCTGGCCCCGTCGTCTAGCGGCCCAGGACGCCGCCCTCTCAAGGCGGTAGCGCCGGTTCGAATCCGGTCGGGGCTACACCCAACGGCCCGCCTCGCTCCCGCGAGGCGGGCCGTTTCCTTCCCCACCCTCTACCAGCCCCCTCCCGGCACCTCACCGACGCGTTGATCAAGAGGTTTGCGTCAGGTCCGGCCCGGATTCTGACGCAAACCTCTTGATCAACTGGCCGGACCCGGGCGGGGCGGGGGAGGGGGTCCGGGAGGGGAATCAGAGGCCGGAGAGGCGTTGGCCGGCGCGGACGACGGCCATGGCGTGGCGTTCGCCGGGGCGGCGGCCGAGGCGTTCGATCGGGCCGGAGATGCTGATCGCGGCGATCACCCGGCCGGTCCGGTCCCGGATCGGGGCGGAGACGCTCGCCACACCGGCCTCCCGCTCGGCGACGCTCTGCGACCAGCCGCGCCGGCGGACCTCGGCCAGGGTGCGGCCGGTGAACTTCGACCGGGGCAGCAGCGGCATCACCGCCTCCGGCGGCTCCCAGGCGAGCAGGATCTGCGCCGCCGACCCGGCGGTCATCGGCAGCACCGACCCGACCGGAACGGTGTCCCGCAGGCCGCTGGCCCGCTCGGCGGCGGCCACGCAGATCCGCTCGTCGGCGCGGCGCAGGTAGAGCTGGGCGCTTTCGCCCGTCGCGTCCCGCAGTGCCGCCAGCAGCGGCTCCGCCGCGGTCAGCAGCACGTCCGGCGCGGCGTTGGCCAGCTCACCCAGGCGTGGACCGGGGCGCCAGCGGCCCTGGGTGTCGCGTACCAGCATTCGGTGGATCTCCAGTGCCTGTGCCAACCGGTGCGCCGTTGCCCGGGGCAGCTTGGTGCGTTCAACGAGTTCGGCCAGGCTGGCGCCGTCGACGCAGGCGGCCAGGATGACCACCGCCTTGTCGAGAACGCCGACACCGCTCATACTGTGTCCCACAAGCCGAAATTTACCTCCCAGAATTTAGGATGTCCAGATGGTGGGAGTCACTCCCGAGCCGGCGCCCAGGACCCTGGCCGAGAAGGTCTGGGACGCGCACGTCGTACGGTCCGCCGAGGGCGAGCCGGATCTGCTCTTCATCGACCTGCACCTGCTGCACGAGGTGACCAGCCCGCAGGCCTTCGACGGACTGCGGCTCGCCGGCCGCCGGGTGCGCCGCACCGATCTCACGATCGCGACCGAGGATCACAACACCCCGACCGGGTACGCCGATCCGGCCTTCCGGTCGCGGCGTGGTGACCTGCTCACCATCGCCGACCCCACCTCGCGTACGCAGATCGAGACGCTGCGCCGCAACTGCGCCGAGTTCGGCATCCGGCTGCATCCGCTGGGCGACGACAACCAGGGCATCGTGCACGTGATCGGTCCCCAGCTCGGCCTCACCCAGCCGGGCATGACCATCGTCTGCGGCGACTCGCACACCGCCACCCACGGCGCGTTCGGGGCGCTCGCCTTCGGCATCGGCACCAGTGAGGTGGAGCACGTGCTGGCCACCCAGACGCTGCCGCAGGCCCGCCCGAGGACGATGGCGGTCAACGTCACCGGGCAGCTCGGCCCGGGCGTCACCGCCAAGGACCTGGTGCTCGCCCTGATCGCCCAGGTGGGCACCGGGGGCGGGCGCGGCCACATCGTGGAGTACCGCGGCGAGGCCATCCGGTCGCTGTCCATGGAGGGGCGGATGACCATCGCCAACATGTCCATCGAGTGGGGCGCCAAGGCCGGCATGATCGCGCCGGACGAGACCACCTTCGCGTACCTCAAGGGGCGGGCCAACGCCCCGCGTGGCGCCGACTGGGACGCGGCGGTGGCCCATTGGCGGACGCTGCCCACCGACGAGGGGGCGACCTTCGACGCCGAGGTGACCCTGGACGCCAGCCGGATCACCCCGTTCGTCACCTGGGGCACCAACCCGGGGCAGGGCGCGCCGCTGGGCGCCTCGGTGCCGGATCCGGATGAGTTCGTCAGCGAGAGCGAGCGGACCGCCGCGCGCCGGGCCCTGGAGTACATGGACCTGCGTCCCGGCACCGCGCTGCGCGAACTGCCGATCGACGTGGTCTTCGTCGGCTCCTGCACCAACGGCCGACTGGAGGACCTGCGCGCCGCCGCCGACGTGCTGCGCGGGCACCGGGTCGCCGACGGCGTCCGGATGCTGGTGGTGCCCGGCTCCGCCGCGGTCCGGGAGGCGGCCGAGGCGGAGGGGCTGGACAAGGTCTTCACCGACGCCGGAGCGGAGTGGCGGTTCGCCGGCTGCTCGATGTGTCTGGGCATGAACCCGGACACCCTCACCCCCGGCCAGCGCTGCGCCTCGACCTCCAACCGCAACTTCGAGGGCCGCCAGGGCCGGGGCGGGCGCACCCACCTGGTCTCCCCGCCGGTCGCCGCCGCCACCGCCGTGGTGGGCCGGCTGGCCGCTCCCGCCGATCTTTGAGAAGGGCACACCGCAGATGGAGAGGTTCACCACCCACACCGGCACCGCCGTGCCGCTGCGTCGATCCAACGTGGACACCGATCAGATCATTCCGGCCGTGTACCTCAAGCGGGTGACCCGGACCGGGTTCGCCGACGGGCTCTTCAGCGCCTGGCGCGAAGATCAGCAATTCGTGCTGAACGATCCCACGTATTCGGGTGCGTCGATTCTCGTCGCTGGCCCGGAGTTCGGCACCGGATCTTCCCGCGAGCACGCCGTCTGGGCGCTGCGCGACTGGGGGTTCCGCGCCGTGATCTCCCCGCGCTTCGGCGACATCTTCCGCGGCAACGCGCTGAAGGAAGGTCTACTTCCGGTCGAGCTGGAATTGAAGGCGGTCGAAGAAATCTGGGCTCTCGTCGAGACCGACCCGACCGCCCCGGTCACCGTCGACCTGACCGCCCGACAGGTCCGGGCCGGGGACGCCACCTGGTCGTTCCCGCTGGACGACTTCAGCCGCTGGCGGCTGATGGAGGGCTTGGACGACATTGGACTCACCCTCCGGCACGAGGCGGAGATCAGCGCTTTCGAGACCCGCCGGCCGGCGTTCCTGCCGACCGTCGGATAGCCGTACGCCCCAGCCCGCATCGGTTTCCGCCCCCACCGGTTCTGCCGGTGGGGGCGAATCCGTTGCGACACAAGGGCTTTTTTCCACCGAATGTTTGTGTCCCGGCAGCACAGGGCATACCGTGCGCGCAGAATGGCTCGCGTCGAGTCAGTTGCACAATCGGGAGGAAGTCGTGAACAAGGCCGAGCTCATCGAGGCGCTCGCCGTTCGCCTGGGGGACCGGAAGACGGCGACGGCCGCGCTCGACGCGGTCCTCGCTGAGGTCCAGGCGGCGGTAACCAAGGGCGAGAAGGTGGCCATCACCGGATTCGGAGCGTTCGAAAAGCGCGTCCGGGGCGCGCGAACAGCGCGGAACCCCCGTACCGGCGAGGCGGTGAAGGTCAAGAAGACATCCGTGCCGACCTTCCGGCCGGGTGCCGGGTTCAAGGAGATGGTGGCCAGCGGCAAGGTGCCGAAGGCCACGGCGGCGGCGAAGAAGACCACCGCGGCCGCCGCCAAGACCACCGGCGCCAAGGCCACCGGCGCCAAGGCCACCGGGGCCAAGGCGACCGCCGCCGGCAAGAAGACCGCCGCGGCGAAGAAGACTGCCGCGGCCACCAAGACCGCCGCGGCGAAGAAGACCACCACGGCCAAGAAGACCGCCCCGGCGAAGAAGAGCGCCGCGGCGACCAAGAAGGCCACCGCGGCGAAGAAGACCGCCACGGCCAGCAAGAGCGCGGCGGCCAAGAAGGCGCCGGCGAAGAAGTCCCCGGCCAAGAAGGCAGCGACCCGCCGCTGACCCGGCCCGTACCGCAGGGGCGTCCACCGTAGTGGTGGGCGCCCCTCGGCGTATCGGCGACGGTGGCCGTCGATCCGGCGTCGGCCGGGTCCGGGGCCGGAAGGCGTTGACCGGAAGCGGCCCCGCGCGCAGAATCGCCGTGCCGACCAACCCCGCCGGTCACGAGAAGAGGGCGCCGGTGCGCTACCGCCACCTCACCACCGCCGCGCTCGCCCTTGGCCTCGTCGTCCTCACCGACGTGCTGCGGGTCTGGCTTCCGTCGATCATCACCATCTTCGGGCAGGCGGCGTCCACCCCGGCCGAGCTGATGGGCGCCTTCGCCCTCGGCTGGTTCCTGCTCGCGCTGGCCGCGCCACCGCTGGTCCGGCGGATCGGCGTCCGGCGGGTCACCCTCGCCGCCGCGGTGCTGCTGGCCGGGATCCGGCTCGCGCTGACCGCCGCCCCGGGCGGCCGGGCGCAACTGTGGCTGGCCACCGCTGCTCTGCTCGCCGGTCTGCTGTGGTTGGCCGGCGTCGCCGCCGGCACGCCCCGACCGGTGCCCGGGCTGGCGCTGGGGCTTGCCCTCGCCGCCGTCGGGCATGCGCTGCTCGACACGTACGACCTGGTCTGGCGGGGTGGCTGGCTGGCCTGGTCGGCCAGTGCCGTGCTGGTCACGCTTTTCCTGGCCGCGGTGGTCCCGCGCCCGTCGAGCCGGCCGACGGAGCCGCCGGGCGGCGGCCGGGCCTGGCTGCTGGCCGGTCCGGGACTGCTGCTGGCCGGCATGGTCGCGCTCTCCCCGGCGCTCGCCGGCACGGCGATGTCCTACTGGTACGGCCCGGGCGGCGGCATCGCCGGGCCACCGCCGCTGGGCCTGGCGCTGGCCGGCGGGGCGATCGGGCTCTTCGTGCTCGCCGCGCTGGCTCCGGTGCGGCGCTGGTGGCCGGCCGCGCCGGTGGCTCTGCTGCTCGGCACGCTGCTCTTCGCCCTCGACCGGCCGGCGCTGCTCGTCCCGGCCGTCCTGCTGACCGCCGTCGGTCTCGGCGGCTGCCTGGCCCGCACCGAGGCGCCCGCACCAACCACCGACGCGCCCGCACCCACCGCCGATCCGGCCGGCGCCGCCACGGCCACCTCCGGACCGGACGGTGCCGCCGCCGGCCCGCCGCCGGCTGGGTCGGCCACGGTCACCGCCGGCCCGGCTTCGGCCGCGCCGGCCCGCGCGACCGTGGCTGGGGACGCCGCCGGGCACGGCCGTGCGGACGTGCGGCGGGGCTACGCCGCCGTCGCCGGGATGCTGGTCTTCGCGGTCGCCGCCGTCGGGTACTACGCCGCCTACGACCTCGGCTACCCCAACGGCTGGGCCCCGGTCGCCGTGGCCGCGCTGGTCGCCGGGGTGGCCGTGACCGCCCCGGCGCCCGGGCACCGACCGCCGCCGACGCTGCCCCCGGTGCGTACGGCCGCCGTGCTGGCCGCGGTCACCCTGCTCGCGGCGTGGGGGCACGGGCCGTGGCTGGTGTCGAGCAACCGGCCCGGTCCGCCGCAGGCGGTCCGGCTGGTGGCCTACAACGTGCGGATGGGTTTCGGGCTGGACGGGCGGTTCGACCTGGCCGGCCTGGCCCGGGTCGTCCGCGCCGAACGGCCGGACGTGGTGGTGCTCAGCGAGGTGGACCGGGCGTGGCTGCTCAACGGCGGCCACGACACGCTCACCCTGCTGGCGAAGCGGCTCGACATGCCGTACGTCTTCGCGCCGGCGGCCGACCCGGTCTGGGGTGACGCCGTGCTCAGCCGCTGGCCGACCGCCGCGCCCCGCACCCTGGCGCTGCCGGCGGTCGGCGCGCCCACCGGGGCGCAGGCCCTCGCCGTCGACCTCGACCTCGGTGACGGCGTCCGGCTCGCGGTGGTGAGCACCCACCTGCAACCCCCGCCCGGCGAGGAGCCGGTGGTCCAGGCCCGCGCGGTCGCCGGGTTCGCCACCGGGTACGCCGCCGGCCGCCCGCTGGTGGTCGCCGGCGACCTGAACACCGAACCGGGCGACGCGGCCTTCGCGGAGTTCACCCGGGCCGGCCTGGTCGACGCGCTGGCGTCGGCCCGGCCGCTGCCCACCAGCCCGGCCGACGAGCCGCGCCAGCAGATCGACCACGTCCTCGTCTCGCCCGGTCTCGCCGCCTCGGACGCCGTGGCCCCGCGCAGCGAGGCCAGCGACCACCTGCCGGTCGCGGTGACGCTCACCCTGCCCTGACCCGGGCTGGCGGCGCTCGGAGCCGCAGCGGCGCGACGGGTCCGGGGCAGCGCGGCGCCGCTGCCGAGGCGCGGGGCCACAGCGGGTATCCCGGCGACGGTCCGGCCCGCCGGCTCAGAGGCGGTCGGCGGAGAGCAGCCGGTCGCCGGCGAAGGCCAGCAGCCAGCCGCCGCCCTTCGGGGTGCTGAAGTCGTCCGCCCGCCCGGTGAGGTGGGCCAGGGCGTCCGGGATCACCCTGCCCTGACCGCAGACCGCCACCGACTCGCCGGCGGCGGCCAGCTCGACCAGCCGGGCGGCGGCGGCCAGCGCGCACTCGTCGGGCTGCTGGCCCGGCCGCGGCTCGTCCAGGTCGCCGACCACCTCGATCGGCAGGTCGAGTTCGGCGGCCGTCGGGTCGAGGGTCTGCACGCACCGGCGCGCCGAGGCCGACACCAGCCGCACCGGGCGGACCAGCGACACCAGCGGGACCAGCGCGTGCGCCTGCGCCCAGCCGCGGGCGTCCAGCGGCCGGCCGGTGTCCGGGCCGGTCCAGGTGCCCCGCTGGCCGGCGTGTGCGTGCCGGACCAGGGCCACCGTCGCGGTGACCGGCGGCAGCGCGGCGAACGCGGCCAGCACCTCCGCGTCGTGCGGGTAGCTGACCAGCCGGATCGCCTCGTCGGCGGCGAGCCAGCGCACCTCGTCCACCTCGGTGCCGGGCTCGAAGCCGCCGTTCGCCACCGCCCGCATCGACCAGTAGTCGACCACCTTCGGCCGGCCCTCGCTGCGGTAGCCGACGGTGGGCAGCCGCACCTGCGGCACCGCCCGCACGTCGGTCTCCTCCGCCACCTCGCGGACGGCGGCCACCAGTGGGCGCTCACCCGGTTCCAGCTTGCCCTTGGGCAGCGACCAGTCGCCGTAGCGGGGGCGGTGCACCAGGCAGACCGCCGGGCCGTCCGGCCCGCCCGGACGCCAGACCACTCCGCCGGCGGCCCGGATCCGCGTCCCGTCGTCGGGATCCTCGGCCGGCCCGGTCCGGCCCGCGCCGGCCGAATCCCGCTCATCCAGCATCTGGTCAGCCTATGCGCGTGACGGTCAGCTCGCGGTGCCAGCGACCCGATGCAGCAGGAGTTCCTGCAGCTGGGTCGGGGGCGCCTCGGCGGTGCCGGTACGCCGCGTCCAGGTGCCGTCCGTGGCCAGCTCGAAGGCGTCCACCTCCGGGCCCATCGCGGCGGTCAGCACCTGGTCCAGCTCGGCCCGGGCGACCGGGTCGCTGACCCGTACCAGCGCCTCGACCCGGCGGTCCAGGTTGCGGTGCATCAGGTCGGCCGAACCCATCCAGAACTCGGCGTTGCCGTCGTTGCCGAACCGGAAGATCCGGGAGTGCTCCAGGAACCGGCCGAGGATCGACCGCACCCGGATGTTCTCCGACAGGCCCGGCACCCCGGGACGCAGCGTGCACATCCCGCGGATCAGCAGGTCGACGTGCACACCGGCCCGGGAGGCCCGGTAGAGGGCGTCGGTGATCTCCTCGTCGACCAGGGCGTTCACCTTGAACTGCACCAGGCCCGGCACGCCGAGCCGGACGTGCGCGATCTCGCGCTCGATCCGCTCGATCAGGCCGCTGCGGATGCCCTGCGGCGCCACCAGCAGCCGCCGGTACGCGGTCTGCCGGCTGTAGCCGGTGAGCACGTTGAACAGGTCGGTCAGGTCGGCGCCGATCTCCGGGTCGGCGGTCAGCATGCCGAAGTCCTCGTAGAGCCGGGCGGTCTTCGGGTGGTAGTTCCCGGTGCCGATGTGGCAGTAGCGGCGGATCTGGTTGCCCTCCTGGCGTACCACCAGGGCGGTCTTGCAGTGCGTCTTCAACCCCACCAGGCCGTAGACCACGTGGCAGCCGGCGCGTTCCAGGGTGCGGGCCCAGCCGATGTTGGCCACCTCGTCGAAGCGCGCCTTCAGCTCGACCAGCACCACCACCTGCTTGCCGGCGGCGGCCGCGTCGACCAGCGCGTCCACGATCGGCGAGTCGCCGCTGGTGCGGTAGAGGGTCTGCTTGATGGCCAGCACGTTCGGGTCGGCCGCGGCCTGCTCGATGAAGCGCTGCACGCTGGTGGCGAACGAGTGGTACGGGTGGTGCACCAGGATGTCGCCGTCGCGCAGCGTGGCGAAGACGCTGCGCGGCACCTCGCCCTCGGTGAGCCGGGGGTGGGTGGCCGGCACGAACGGCGGGTCCTTCAGGTCCGGCCGGTCGGCCTCGTTGTAGACCTGCCAGAGCGCGGAGAGGTCGAGCAGGCCGGGCACCCGCAGCACGTCCTGGTCGGCCATGTCCAGCTCGCGGACGAGCAGCTCCAGCATGTGGTCGGAGATCGAGGCGGCCACCTCCAGCCGGACCGGCGGGCCGAACCGGCGCCGGGCCAGTTCCCGCTCCAGCGCCTGGAGCAGGTCCTCGTCGCGGTCCTCGTCGACCTCCACCTCGGCGTTGCGGGTGACCCGGAACAGGTGGCACTCCACCACCTGCATACCGGAGAAGAGCTGCCCCAGGTGCACCGAGATCAGGTCCTCCACCGGCAGCATCCGCACGCCCGGCCGGTCGCGGTGCACCCGGACGAACCGGGGCACGTTGTTCGGCACCTTCACCCGGGCGAAGAGCTCCGAGCCGCCGTCCGGGTCGCGGACCGCCACCGCCAGGTTCAGCGACCGCCCGGAGATGTACGGGAACGGGTGCGCCGGATCGACCGCGAGCGGGGTGAGCACCGGGAAGATCTGCTCCCGGAAGTACGCGCGCAGCCGCTCCCGTTCGGCGTCGTCCAGCTCCGCCCAGCGCAGGATCCGGACGTCCTCGGCGGCCAGCTTCGGCAGCACGTCGTCGACGAAGCAGGCGGCGTGCCGGGCGACCAGCGTCGCGGTCTTCTCGGCGATCAGCTCCAGCTGGGTGCGCAGCGGCATCCGGTCGCCGCCGCGGACCGGCAGGCCGGCCTGCAGCCGCCGCTTCAGCCCGGCGACCCGCACCATGTAGAACTCGTCCAGGTTGCTGGCGAAGATGGCCAGGAACTTGGCCCGCTCCAGCAGCGGCGTGCGGGCGTCCTCGGCCAGCGCCAGCACCCGCGCGTTGAAGTCGAGCCAGGACAGCTCCCGGTTGAAGAAGCGGTCCTCGGGCAGCGGCGCGGCGGCGGGCGCCTCGTCGACGGCCGGCGGGCCGACCGCCGGGTCCAGCACCTCCTCCAGCCCGGCCGAGGCGGCTCCGGCGTCGGTGCCCGGCCCGACCGGGTCGACCTCGGCGTGCGCGGTCCCGGCGGTGCCGGCGGGGCGGAAGCGGCCGTCGGCGCCCCGGGCGCGGGTGCCGTTGCGGGGAGCGGCCGGCTCGGTGGCGCGCGGCGGGCCGGCGGGGTGCTCGCGAGGGGTGCTCACCCGCTCATAATCACCCGACCCGGGTTAACGCAAAATGAACTTGGCGCGGTCGGTCAGGCCATCGTCGGCAACGTCACCCGGACGACCGCACCGGCGGCGTCCCGGTCGATCCGCACCCGCTGGCCGAGGCGGAGCAGCCGCAGCCCGGAGGCGTCGAACGCCCGAGCGGGGAAGGCCAGCTCGGTGCCGTCGTCGAGGAGCAGCAGCCCGCTGCGGGTCGCCGGGTCGAAGGTGGCCACCGTGCCCTGCATGCCAGCACCGTACACCGGGCGGGTCAGGCCGGGCAGCGGGCCGCCGCGAGCGCCGCCGTCCGCGGTCCCAACCCGAGCCGGGCCGCCGCCGCCAGGTCGGCGGCGGTGTCCACGTCCCGGCGCAGGCTGGGCCAGTTGCCAGCGAGCGGCAGCGCCCCACTCGCCGCGTGCGCGTCGGCCGAGCCGACGCCGAACCGGGGGTCCAGCGGCATCCCGGGCGGCGCGGCGAGCAGCACGGTGCCGTCGCCTGGGGCATCGGCCACGAACCGGCGTACCCCCGGCGGGCCGGCGGACACCGCCCGCAGCGCCGCCGCCAGTTCGGCCGGGCGCAGCGCGGGCAGGTCGGCGGTGAGCCCGGCCACCCACCCGCCGCCGGCCGCGGACGCGCCGTGCCGGAACGCGGGGTTCAGCCCGGCCCCCGGCCGGTCGGGCAGCACCCGGGCGCCGGCGTCGCGGGCCGCCGCGGCCACCCGGGCGTCGTCGGTGACCACCAGGATCTCGGCCACCGCCGGGCAGGCCCGCACCGCGGCGACCGTGTCGGCCGCCAGGGCCAGCGCCAGCTCCTCGTGCGGTACGCCCGCCAGCGCGCCCCGCAGCCGGCTCTTCGCGGCGGCCAGGCGCTTCACCGGCACCACCACGGTCCAGGTCGGCTGACTCACACCAGCAATCCTGCCAGCCGGCCGGCGGTACCCTCACTGGCCGTACCGAGGGCGAGCAGGCATGATTTCCCGCGGCGGGTGTCACCGGCGGGTCCGGTGCGCGGGCGGGGCGGCACGAGGAGGCGCAGTGACACGGCGGAGGCTGGGGTTCTGGCAACGGTTCGCCGTGGTGGTGGTCAAGCCGGTGATGACCGTCTGGACCCGGCGCACCTGGCGCGGCATGGAGCACCTGCGCCGCGAGGGCGGGGTGATCGTGGTGCCGAACCACCTCTCGCACGCCGACCCGCTGGTCTCCGCGCACTTCATCTACGACGCCGGGCGGTGGCCGCAGTACCTCGGCAAGGCCAGCGTGTTCAAGGTTCCGGTGGTCGGCTGGATCCTGCACCGGTGCAAGCAGATCCCGGTCGAGCGGGGCACGGTGGACGCGGTCCGGTCGCTGGACGCCCTGGTCGCCGCGCTCAACGAGGGCGGCGCGGTGGTGATCTACCCGGAGGGCACCATCACCCGGGAGCCCGACCTGTGGCCGATGAAGGGCAAGACCGGCGCCGCCCGGCTGGCGCTGGCCACCGGCGCCCCGGTCATCCCGGTCGCCATGTGGGGCCCGGAGCAGATCTTCGACCCGCGGACCACGCGGCTGAGCCTGCGGCCCCGGATCCCGGTGTCGGTGGCCGCCGGTCCGCCGGTCGACCTGAGCGCGTGGGCGGGGGCCACCCCGACCCGGGCCACCCTGGAGGAGATGACCGAGGCGATCATGCTGCGCGTCCGCGACCTGCTGGCCGAGATCCGTGGCGGCACCCCGCCCCCGCTGTGGGAGCGACCGCCCCGCCCGACCCCGGCGGAGGGCCAGCAGCCGGAGGCGGCGGCGTGAGCGGGCACGTGGCGGTGCTCGGGGCGGGCTCGTGGGGGACGGCGTTCGCCAAGATCCTCGCCGACGCCGGTCGGGACGTCACCATCTGGGCCCGCCGGCAGCCGGTCGCCGACACCATCCGCACCGAGCGGCGCAACCCGGAGTACCTGCCGGACCTGGTGCTGCCGGCGCGGGTGACCGCGACCGGGGACGCCGCCGAGGCGATCACCGGGGCGGAGCTGGTGGTGCTGGCCGTGCCGTCGCAGACGCTGCGCGGCAACCTCGCCGGCTGGGCCGGGCACCTGCACCCGGACGCCACCCTGGTCTCCCTGATGAAGGGCATCGAGCTGGGCACCACCAAGCGGATGAGCGAGGTGATCGTGGAGACCGCCGGGGTGGCGGCGGACCGGGTGGTGGTGGTCTCCGGCCCCAACCTGGCCCCGGAGATCGCCGCCGAGCAGCCGGCCGCCACCGTGGTCGCCTGCACCGACGCGGACCGGGCCACGCTGGTGCAGCGCTCCATCACCACGCCGTACTTCCGCCCGTACACCAACGACGACGTGATCGGCTGCGAACTGGGCGGCGCGGTCAAGAACGTGATCGCCCTGGCGTACGGCATCGCCACCGCGATGGGCTTCGGCGACAACACCCGGGCGATGCTGGTCACCCGGGGGCTGGCCGAGACGGCCCGGCTCGGGGTGGCCCTCGGCGCCGACCCGCTGACCTTCGCCGGCCTGGCCGGGATGGGCGACCTGGTCGCCTCCTGCTCGTCGCCGCTGGCCCGCAACCGCACCTTCGGCGAGCACCTCGGCCGGGGAGCGACCCTGGAGGAGGCCCGGGTGGCCACCCGGCAGACCGCCGAGGGGGTCAAGAGCGCGCTGGCCATCCGCGACCTGGCCCGGGCGCACGCGGTGGAGATGCCGATCACCGAGCAGGTGGAACTGGTCTGCCACGAGGGGGTCGACCCTCGGCTGGCCGTGGCCGCCCTGATGAGCCGTACGACCAAACCGGAGTGAGTGAGATGGCCGATCAGCACGACGGAACGCGGTGCGTGCACGCCGGGCTGCCCGAGCCGGTACCGGGGCAGCCGTTCCTGCCCGGGCCGGTCTTCGCGGCGCCGTACCACCTCGACCCCTGGGAGGGCCCGGCGGCGACGCCGAACGGCTACGGCCGGCCGGACAATCCCACCCGCCGGCTGCTCGAGGCGGCGATCGGCGACCTGGAGAGCGGCGACTGCCGGGTCTTCGCCAGCGGACAGGCCGCGATCACCGGGCTGCTGCTGGCGGTGCTGCGACCGGGGGACACCGTGCTGCTTCCGGCCGACGGCTACTACTCGGTGCGGGCGTTCGCCACCGCGACCCTGGAAGAGCTGGGCGTGCGGGTGCGGTTCGTGCCGACCGCCGGACCCTACCCGTCGTTCGACGGCGTCCGCCTGGTGCTGGTCGAGACGCCGGCCAACCCCGGCCTGGACGTGGCCGACGTGTCCGCGCTGGCCGCCCGGGCGCGTTCCGCCGGCGCCCTGCTGGCGGTGGACAACACCACCGCCACCCCGCTCGGGCAGCGCCCGCTCGACCTCGGTGCCGACCTGGTGGTCGCCTCCGGCACCAAGGCCCTGACCGGCCACTCCGACCTGCTGCTCGGCTACGTGGCGAGCCGGTCGGCCGAACTGCTCGACAAGGTCACCGGCTGGCGGTCCGCCGCCGGGGCGGTTCCCGGCGCGTTCGACGCCTGGCTGGCGCACCGCTCGCTGGCCACCCTGGACCTGCGGCTGGCCCGGCAGACCGCGAACGCCGAGGCGCTCGCCCGGCTGCTCGCCGACCGCCCGGACGTGACCGGGGTGCGGTGGCCCGGGCTGCCCGGCGACCCGGCGTACCCGGTGGCGTCGGCGCAGATGCGCCGGATTCCCGGCGTGCTCTCCTTCGACCTCGGCGACGCCGAGCGGGTGGCCCGGTTCCTGGCCGCCGCGAGGCTGGTGTTCGCGGCCACGTCCTTCGGCGGGCTGCACACCACCGCCGACCGGCGGGCCCAGTGGGGCGACGCCACCGGCCCCGGCTTCGTCCGGTTCTCCTGCGGCGTGGAGGACACCGTCGACCTGGTCGCCGACGTCACCACCGCGCTGGACGCCGCCGGACCGGGCGGTGCGGCGACCGCCGGTTGAGCTATCGTCTCGGTGGCCCGCACCGGGCCCGACCGTGGCCCGGGTGGGGCCCCGACCCGAGGAGGTGAGTCCGATCCACCAGTCGAGCCGGACCGGCGCTCCCTCCCACGTCGCCGCCGAATAGGCGGGCCGGGAGCGCCGACGAGCGTTCCCGGAGGTACCCCATGACATCCCGCCACCGTTTCGACCACTCCGACCTCGTGCGCCGGCTCCGTGCCGCCGGCTGCGTCTACGCCGAGGACGAGGCGGACCTGCTGATCGCCGCCGCCGACTCCCCGCGGGCGCTGGCCGACCTGGTCGACCGCCGGGTCGCCGGCCTGCCGCTGGAGCACCTGCTCGGCTGGGCCGAGTTCTGCGGCCTGCGGGTCGCCGTCGACCCCGGCGTGTTCGTGCCGCGCGGCCGTACCGCCCTGCTGGTCGACGCCGCCGTCGCGGTGACCGGCCCGGCGGCCGCCGTGCTCGACCTCTGCTGCGGCTCCGGCGCCACCACCCTGGTGCTGGCCCGGCGGCTCGCGCCGCGCTGGCTGGCCGGCGCCGACATCGACCCGGCGGCGGTGGCCTGCGCGCGGCGCAACCTCGCCGGCACCGGCGTCGAGGTGTACCAGGGCGACCTGTTCGACCCGGTCCCGCCGGCCTGGCGGGGACGGCTGGACCTGGTGGTGGCCAACGCCCCGTACGTGCCGACGGCGGCGGTGGCGTTGATGCCGCCCGAGGCGCGGCTGCACGAGGCGCCGGTGGCCCTCGACGGTGGGCCGGACGGCCTGGCCGTGCTGCGCCGGGTGGCGGCGGGCGCCGCCGAGTGGCTGGCCCCGGGCGGGCACCTGGCGGTGGAGACCAGCGTCGCCCAGGCGGACGGGCTGTGCGGGCTGCTCACCGCCGCCGGCCTGATCCCGACCGTGTTGCGGGACGATGACCTGGAGGCCACCGCCGTCACCGCCCGCCGCCCCGGCTGACCCCGCGCCCGGCCAGCCCGGTCCGCGCGGCCCTCCGGTCGTGCGGGTCGTGCGGGTCGGGCGGGTCGGGCGGGTCGGGCGGTCCATCGCGGCCAGCGCACCGCTGTCGTCGGCGCGGCGGCCGGGGACCGCCAACCCTGACCGCTGACCGGATCATGCCGCCATGGCGGCGAGCGGCAGACTCGACCCATATCATAAGATAGATAATCTTGTATGTATCGATCAGCTCCGGTATGAAGACCGCAAGGGCGGCGACGGGCCGCCTCCTTGGGGAGGAGCGACGATGAAGCAATCTCGACTCCGCATGCGGACGGCGGCAGTCATGCTCGCCGCCGGCACGCTCGGGCTGAGCCTGGTGTCGGCGCCCGCCGTCGCGGCGGACCCGGACCAGCCCCTCGCGCCGCAGTCCGAGCGGGCTCCCGAGTCGGAACAGTTCTCCGCCGAAGGCGTCACCACGGTCGGTGAACTGCGCACGGTCGACGGTTCGCTGTCGTACGCCCGGGACGGTCGCACGCAGATCATCCGGCACCCCGGCGCGGCGTACGTGAAGGTGCACTTCAGTTCGCTGCGGCTGGGCCACGGCGACTACGTCACCGTGTCCAGCCCGGACGGCCGGGAGAGCTACCGGTACGACCGTTCGCTGAACCGGGCAACCGGCTCGGACTACACCACCGACGGGCAGCCGGGGTTCTGGGCCATGTCGGTGGACGGCGACACCGCGGTGGTGAAACTGCACAGCAACCGCCGGTCCGGCGGCCAGGCCGCGACCATCGACCGGCTCTGGCGCGGGTACGACGCCGCGGAGATCGGCCGGTACAACTTCTCCACGCAGTCCGTGTGCGGCACGGACGCCCGCCGCGACGTGGTCTGCTACCAGGGCAGCCACCCCACCGAGTACGCCCGGGGCAACGCCGTGGCCCGGTTGCTGATCAGCGGCGGCGGCATGTGCACGACGTGGCGGGTCGGCAACACCAACCGGATGCTGACCAACAAGCACTGCATGTCGACGCAGTCCACGGTCAGCGGCAGCGAGATGCAGTTCAACTACCAGTGCGCCACCTGCGGCGGCAACAATCCCGGCGCCGGCACGAAGGTCAGCGGCGCCACCCTGTACAGGGTGAGCGCCGGCGGCTCCAGCCAGCTGGACTACGCCCTGTACTCGGTCAACAACTTCAGCAGGATCCAGGGGTTCGGCACGCTGTACCTGGCGACGACGGCCACCGCCACCGGCACGCGGATGTACATCCCCGGTCACGGCGACGGCCGGCCGAAGCGGCTGTCGATCTACGAGGACAGCCAGGGCGGCGCGCTCTGCACCGTACGGAACGGGAACTACAACACCTGGAACATCAGCTACAGCTGTGACACCTCGGGCGGCAACTCGGGCTCTCCGGTGCTGAACGGCAGTCACCGCGTGATCGCCCTGCACCACCTCGGCGGCTGCCCGTCGAACCAGGGCGCCAAGGCACACCTGATCTACAACGAGATCGCCAGCCTGATCGACAACGGCTGACCGCCGGCCCTGGCCGCCGGAGCGCGACGCGTTCCGGCGGCCGTCGGTGTCCGGCCCGGGTCGGCGCCGGTGCCCGCCGTCGGTCGGCACGGTCGTCGCCGCGAGCGCCGTGGGCGCGGCCGGGGTACGGGCATGGCGGAGCCGGGCAACGGGAACTAGCCTTCCAGCAGGTCACTACGACGGGAGGCGGCGCGTTGGGGGGCGTGGAGGATCCGGTGGTCGTCGGCCTGGACAACGGCGGCACCAGCAACAACGCCACGGTGCTCACCGTGGACGGCCGGTTCCTGGTGGACGGGCTGGTGGAGATCTCCAGCGAGGTGCTGGCCGGCCCGGAGGCGGCGATCGAGGCGCTGGCCCGCGCGTTCGACGGGGTGCTGGCGTTGACCGGGATCCCGCGCGGGCAGGTGCGCGCGGTCGGCCTGGACACCCCCGGCCCGGCCAGCGCGACCGGGGTGATCTCGTCCCGTGGGTCGACGAACTTCTCCCAGCCGGCCTGGCGCGGCTTCGACGTGCGCGGCGCGCTGGAGCGGCGGCTCGGGCTGCCGGTGGTCTACCACAACGACGGCAACGCGGCCGCGCTCTACGCCCACCACGCGTACTTCGGTGGCGAGGCGATGCGGCGGTCGTCGGTGTCGGCCATCGTCGGCACCGGGCTGGGCGGCGGCGTGGTGGAGAGCGGCCGGGTGGTGGCCGGGGCGGCCGGGATGGCGGGGGAGCTGGGGCACGTACACATCCCGCTCACCGGCCTGCTCGCCCCGGACCAGCCCGTGCCGACCTGCGCCTGCGGCTTCGCCGGGGACGCGGAGAGCGTCGCCTCGCTGACCGGGATCGCCCGCAACCTGCTGCCGTACTGGCTGACCCGCTACCCCGGGCATCCGCTCGCGGCCGAACCGCCGGCCCGGGCGGCGAAGCTGGTCCGCGGCTACGGGGAGCGCGGCGACGCGCTGGCCCGCGAGATCTTCACCCAGCAGGCGATGGCGCTCGGCCGGCTCTTCACCGTCGCGGCGAACTTCACCGACCCGCACGCGTACTTCGTCGGCGGCGGCGTGGTGGAGGCGGAGCCGGAGTTCCGGGACTGGTTCCTGGCGACCGTACGCGAGCACACCGTGCTGCGCGCGGAGCAGGCCGAGGTGGCCACGTTCGCCCTGGTGCCCGAGCGCGACATGGCCGGCGCGCGGGGCGCGGCGATCGCGGCGCTGGAGGCGCTGCGCGCCGAGCCGGCCCCGCGACCGCTGGTGGGTGGCTGAGCCGGAGCCCGCGCCGCACCGCCCGGCCCGGCCCCGCGACCGCTGGTGGGCGGGTGTGTCGGCACCCGCGACCGCGTCGCGCGACGGTTGCCGGCGGCGCGGGACGGTCAGCGGCGCGGCGGTGCCGCGGCGAAGGCCGCCCAGGCCGCGGGCGGGAAGAGCAGGGCGGGCCCGGCCGGGTCCTTGGAGTCGCGCACGGCCACCGTGCCGGGGATCGTCGCCACCTCCACGCAGGCGCCCTCGTCGCCGCTGTGGCTGCTCTTGCGCCACCCGGCCGAGGCCAGCGCCGCGCTGATCGTCGGGGTCATGGTCCTACCGTCCCTTCAGGAGTTGGAGAAGCTGGTCGCGGCTGTCCGCCGGGCTGAGCGCGACGGTCCGCAGGTGCTCCATGATCTTGGTGCAGGTACGCAGGTCGCCCGGCCGGTCCAGGACCATCTGCCCGGCCACCGTCTCGACCGAGGCGATGATCGGGTCCTCCGGGTCGGCGAACTCCAGGATGTGCAGTGAGCCCCGGGTGCCCCGGTGGTAGCCGGCGGCCAGCGGGATCACCTGCACGGTGATGTTGGGTAGTTCGGCCATCTTCAGCAGGTGGCGGAGTTGGCCCTCCATCACGCCCCGGTCGCCCACCGGCCGCAGCAGGGCACCCTCGTCGATGATCGCGTCGAGGATCGGCGGCCCGTCGGCGGTGAGCCGCTGCTGGCGGTCCAACCGCAGCTGGACCCGCTGCTCCACCTGGTCGTCGCTGAGCGTGTGCGGGCCGCCCCGCATCACGCCACGGATGTAGTCGGCGGTTTGCAACAGCCCGGGCACCACCGACGGCTCGAAGTTGGCGATCCCGTTCGCCTCGGCCTCCAGCGCGATGAAGTCGATGGTGCGCCGGTCCAGCAGGTACGAATAGGACACCCACCAGCCGGGCTTGCGGGCGTCCTTGGCCAGTTGCACTGCCGCCGCCACGTCGTCCGGGGCGACCCCGTAGAGGGTGAGCAGGGCGCGCACGGTGGCCGGGCTGACCAGCGTCTGGGCGTTCTCGTAGCGGGACAGGGTGCTCCGGGTGCTGTTGATCTCGTCGGCCGCCGCCTCGAGGGTGAGCCCGGCGGCCTCCCGATGGGTGCGCAACGCGATGCCGAGCCGGCGGGCACGCGCGGTCTTGGGAGCCATGCATCGATGGTCGCACACGTATCGGGAATTAGTACATGAGAGAACGCCGATGAGAGTTGCATTCATTGCTGCGAAGGTGTCAATCTGTCATCGCGTCCTCACCGCCGGTTGTCGTGGCGACGGCGGTGGTGAGCGACCGGAGGGGATGGGGCGCGCGGCGGTCGGGTTTCTCCCCCGTACCCGATCGCCGCGTGCCACGCCACCTGGGCGGCAGCACACCGGAAGGGACTCGACGTGCGTACTGGTCAGCAGGAACCCGCCGAGCGCGCCGGCGGCCGGCGATGACCCGGTTCCTGGTGGTGCTCACGGACGTCCGTCCGATCGACGGCAACTGGCGCAACGAGCGGACCTGTCCCGAGCGGCGCCGCCAGGTGGTCGGCGCGAACAACCGGGAGGCGGCCGACCGGATCGCCGGCGCGTTCATGGCGCTGGGCATGGTGCGGGCCGGCCGGCAGCGGGTCAAGGTGATCGCCATCGGCCGGCGGCACGCCCACGGGTGAGTTCCGGTCCGCGCGGCACCCGCGCGGTGACAGGCCGCGCGGCACCCGCGCGGAGAGAGCCCGGCGGGGCGGCCCGGCGCGGCTTGGCGCCCCGCCGGGCCGCCCCGCGCTCAGAGCATCTTGCGCCGCTTCAGGTACGCCACCAGGTCGTCGTAGACGCCACCCTCGTTGGCGAACATGGCCACGTTGCGGGCGGTGGCCATCCACGGCCGGGTCGACGGCCGCACCTCCTTCAGCGCCCGCTCCAGGTCCCGCTGCTCGATCATCCGCACCTCGCCGGTGCGTACCGAGTCGGCCATCGCGAACTCGGCCGCCGTCTCGCAGAGGTGCGCCAGGTCGGCGCCGGAGAAGTCCTCGGTCGCCGCGATCAGCTTGCGCAGGTCGATCCCGGCGATCGGCCGGTCCCGCAGGTGGTACTCGAGGATGGCCCGGCGGGCGTCGGCGTCCGGCGGGAGCACCAGCACCACCCGGTCGAGCCGGCCCGGCCGGCGCAGCGCCGGGTCCACGTCCCAGGGGGTGTTGGTGGCGGCCAGCACGAAGACGCCCTCGTTGTTGCCCTCCATGCCGTCCAGTTCGGCGAGCAACTGGTTGCCCAGCGTCCGCATCGAGCTGGAGCTGACCTGGGAACGCTTGTGGCCGAGCGCGTCGATCTCGTCGAGGAAGAGCACGCAGGGCGCGTTGCGCCGGGCGGCCTGGAACAGCTCGTGCAGGTTGCGCTCGGAGTTGCCCATCCACATGTCGAGCACGTCCACGATGGACAGCGAGATGAACTTGGCGCCCATCTCACCCGCCACCGCCCGGGCCAGGAAGGTCTTGCCGCAGCCGGGCGGGCCGTAGAGCATCAGCCCGCCGCGCAGGCTCTTGCCGTACATCCTGCGCAGCTCGGGGTTGCGCAGCGGGCCGAGGAAGGCCAGCTCCAGCCGTTCTTTCACGGCCGTCATGCCGCCCACGTCGGCCAGCCGGATCCCGGAGACCTCCACGTCGTACACCCGGTCGGCGTCGCCGGTCACCGGCTCGGGCTCGTCGCCGGCCCGGGCGAAGCGCGGCGGCACGATGTCGGCGAGTTCCTGCTCGTAGGCGGCCAGCGGGTCGGACCCGCCGGCGGCCGGCGGCACGTCCGGCCCGGCCGGCGCGGGCCGCTGTGCCGGCGCGGCCGGGGCCGGCGGCGACTGCGGGGCCGCCGACTGCGGGGCCGGCGGTACGGCGCCGGCCAGCGCCCGCTGCATCAGCGCCTGTGCCTCGACGTTGCCCGGATCCCGGGCCAGCGCCTGCCCGATCTGCGCGATCGCCTCGCCGGCCCGGCCGGCGTCGAGCAGCAGCGCGGCGAGGTGCAGTCGGAGCGGCAGGTCGTCCGGGCGGGCGTCGAGGGCCGCCGAGAGCGAGGCGATGAGGGGATCAGGGCTCATAGGACGAGCAGCGTAGTGGGCGCCCCGCGATGCCGGCGTACCCTCGCCCCCGCGCCCGTCGGGCAGGTCCGACCAGGGCCGCAACGGCCGCACGCCCGATTACGCACCGTAAAGCGCTCGGTGACCGGTTGTCCTGGCCCGCCGCATCTCCCCGGGTATCGGCATCGGGTTCCGGCCACGCACAGTAAGGTCAACCGGGTGAGCGCCAGCCCGCAGTCGCGTACCGAGAGGTGACCGGAGTGACCACCCCAGGCAAGACCCGCGTGGCGATCGTCTTCGGCGGCCGCAGCCCGGAGCACGGCATCTCCTGCGTCAGCGCGGGCAGCGTGCTCGGCGCGCTGGACCCGGACGAGTTCGAGGTGGTGCCGGTCGGCATCACCCGGGCCGGGCAGTGGGTGCTGACCAGCGGCGACCCGTCGCAGCTGGCGATCAACTCGCGCCGGTTGCCGGAGATCACCGCCGAGTCCGGCACCGACGTCGTGCTGCGCGCCGACCCGACCGGCAACGGGCTGATGGTGCTCGACCCGACCGAGGGCCCCCGGGCGCTGGCCGACGTGGACGTGGTCTTCCCGGTGCTGCACGGCGCGTACGGCGAGGACGGCACCATCCAGGGCATGCTGGAGATGGCCGGCATCCCGTACGTCGGGGCGAACGTCTTCGCCTCCGCCGCCGCGATGGACAAGGAGTTCACCAAGAAGCTCTGCGCCGTCGAGGGCATCCCGGTCGGCCCGTACGCGGTGCTGCGCAACGGGATGACGCTCAGCGAGGAGGACAAGGAGCGGCTCGGCCTGCCGGTCTTCGTCAAGCCGTCCCGGGCCGGGTCGTCGTTCGGCATCACCAAGGTCGACGACTGGGCCGACCTGGACGCCGCCGTCGCCACCGCCCGGCAGATCGACCCGAAGGTGCTCGTCGAGGGGGCGATCGTCGGCCGCGAGATCGAGTGCGGGGTGCTGGAGGGCGAGGCCGGCGGGGCGCCGGAGGCGTCCGTGCTCGCCGAGGTACGGGTGGTCGCCGACCACGACTGGTACGACTTCGAGGCCAAGTACCTCGACGACGCCTGCGAGTACGACATCCCGGCCGGCCTGCCCGACCGGGTGACCCGGCAGGTCCAGGAGTACGCGGTGCGCGCCTTCGCCGCGCTCGACTGCGCCGGGCTGGCCCGGGTCGACTTCTTCGTCACCCCGGAGCTGGACGTCTACCTCAACGAGATCAACACGATGCCCGGCTTCACGCCGACGTCGATGTTCCCGCGGATGTGGGCGGCCTCCGGCCTGGAGTACCCGAAGCTGGTCGACCGCCTCATCCGCACCGCCCTGACCCGCGGCGTCGGCCTCCACTGATCCCACCTCACGCGCCGGCCCCCGCCCCCGCGCGATCCGGCCCCCGCACGGCCTCGCCCGGCCCCCGCACGTTCACTGAACGAGTGGCCTCCCGAGCGCGGAAAGCCACTCATTCAGTGAACGTGCGCACAGGACGGTTGGCGCGGGGGTTGCGGCGGGGTGGGGGAAGGGGCAGGTCGGTCAGCCCTGGCAGCCGGTGGGTGCGTCGCCGGCGGACGGGACCGAGGCGACCACGGTGTCGGCGATCGGCGCGACCCACTGCAGCGGCTGCTCGTAGGCGCGCGGCACCCGGACGGTGACCGCGGTCTCCCGGTCCAGCGTGGTGAGCACGGTGGCGTCGGTCTGCTCGGCGGCGTGCCAGCAGACCTTGTTGACCAGCCAGACGTCGTCGGTGTCGCCCACGGCCGGCTCGGCGCCGCCGCAGGCCACGGTCAGCGCCGGGTCGCCGTACGCGGCGTTCTGCTCGGGGCCGGCGGTGACCGGACGCTGCCGCAGGTCACGGACGGTCGACGGGAGCTGGGAGAGCAGCGCGCGGCACACCGTCGCGGGGCGCTCGGCCAGGGCCGGCGCGGCCATCTCGACCGGCGCGGTGGACTGGGCGCGGGCGGCCGTGGCCGAAGGGCTCGGCGACGCGGCCGGCTCGTCCGGCGCGAGCTGGGCGAAGGCGAGCCCGGCCACCACCACGGTGACCGGAAGCGCGACCAGCGTCGCGATCAGCGCGGCGCGGCGGGTGGTCCCGTCCGGCGCCTTGGACGCGGGCCGGTCCGCCCCGCCGGCCTCCGGGCGGGGAGAGTCAGTGATCTTGTCCACTTAAAGCCGTACCACCGAACACGTGAGGGTGCGGGTGATGCCGGGCACCATCTGCACCTTGCTGACGATGAGTTTGCCGAGCTCGTCGACGGTGTTCGCCTCGGTGAGCACGACCACGTCGTAGGGGCCGGTGACGGCGTCGACCCGTACCACGCCGGCAAGGTCCGCGATCAGGCCGGCCACGTCACGCGCCCGGCCGACCTCGGTCTGGATGAGGATGTACGCCTGTACCACGACTCGACCTCCGTCCGTCGCCGCCCGCGAGCGGCCCGAGAGGAGAAAGTACCTTACGGACCAGGTCTGATCCCTATCGGTGGTCAAGGAGAAGCGGTGAGCGAGCGCGGCAGGAGCGGCCGGGGGCGTCGGACCGGGCGCGGCGCGCCCGAGGTGCGGGGCCGGCGGCGGGAAGATACGGGCATGAGCGCGTGGTGCGAGCGGATCGTCCGGTTCAGCGCGGTGATGCGGCGGAGCGGAGTGCTGACATGAGCGTCGCGGGGGTGGGCGAGTTCGGTCTGATCGACCGGGTCACCGCCCGGCTGTCGTACGGCTCGACGGTGCTGCTCGGGCCCGGGGACGACGGGGCGCTGGTCGCCGCACCGGACGCGCGGGTGGTCGCCTGCACCGACGTGCTGGTGGAGGGGCGGCACTTCCGCCGGGACTGGTCCGGCGCGCGGGACGTCGGGCACCGGGCGGCGGCGGCGAACCTGGCCGACATCGCTGCCATGGGGGCCGCCCCGACCGCCCTGCTGGTCGCCCTCTGCATCCCCGCGGACCTGGCCATCGGGTGGGCCGAGGAACTGGCCGACGGGCTGGCGGCGGAGGCGGCGACGGTCGGCGCGAGCGTGGTCGGCGGGGACATGTCGGGCAGCCCCACGCTGACCATCGCGGTGACCGCCCTGGGTGACCTGGCCGGCCGGGCGCCGGTGCTGCGCTCCGGTGCCCGGCCGGGCGACGTGGTCGCGCTGGCCGGCCGCACCGGGTACGCGGCGGCCGGGCTCACCGTGCTCTCCCGGGGCTTCCGGACGCCACGGCTGCTGGTCGAGGCGTACCGACGGCCGGAGGTGCCGTACGCGGCCGGGCCGCAGGCCGCCGGGCTGGGTGCCACCGCCATGATCGACGTGTCGGACGGGCTGCTCGCCGACCTCGGACACGTGGCGGAGGCCAGCGGGGTCGGCATCGACGTGCGCCGGGACGCCTTCGAGGTGCCCCGGCAGATGCGCGACGCGGCCCAGGCGCTCGGCGTCGACCCGTACACCTGGCTGCTGGCCGGTGGTGAGGACCACGCCCTGGCCGCCACCTTCCCGCCCGAGGTGGCGCTGCCCGAGCAGTGGCGGCCGATCGGGCGGGTGGTGGCCGGCGCGGGCGTGACCGTCGACGGTGAGCCCTATCAGGGGGCCACCGGCTGGGACCACTTCCGGTAAGGACCCCGCGCGGTCGTACCCTTTACTCCGTGACGGAGATCGAGATCCACGCCGCGCGCTTCGACTCCCCGGAGGCGCAGCGCCTGATCCGCGACGCGCTGGCCGACCTCGGCGCCCGGTACGGCGGCAGCGGCGACGACACCCCGGTCGACGCCGCCGAGTTCGAGCCGCCGGACGGCGCGTTCCTGATCGCCATCCTGGACGGCGAGCCGGTCGGTTGCGGCGGCTGGCGCAGCCACGGCGAGGGGACCGCCGAGCTGAAGCGGATGTACACCGCGCCCGCGGCGCGTGGCCGGGGCGTGGCCCGGGCGCTGCTGGCGGCGGTCGAGCGGTCCGCCCGCGAGCAGGGGCGCAAGCGGGTGATCCTGGAGTGCGGCGACAGACAGCCCGAGGCGATCGGGTTGTACACCTCGGCCGGCTACGAGCGGATCCCGAACTTCGGCTTCTACAAGGACGAGCCGGGCTGCCTCTCGTTCGGCCGTACCCTCTGAGCCACCGGCCGGGGTGAAGCGGCCGGTGGCGGTGTCACCCGGTGGTGATCCGGATCTGCTCGGCGGCCTTGCCGGCGGCGTCGGTCGCGGCCGGGCCGTCGATGCCCCAGGCAAGCACGTGGCCGCTGCGGCGCAACGACGAGGTCACCTCGGTCACGGTGTCACCCACCGCCACCTCGAGCTGCACGTCCAGCACCCCCGGCACCCGGCGGGCGTCGCGCAGCCCGTCGACGGCGGAGACGGTGCCGGGCGGCGCGAGCAGGAACTCCACCGCCGCCGCGCCGGTCGGCCGCGGCCGCAGCTCCGGCCGCTCCCCGCGCAGCACCCGCAGGTACGCCTCGATGAACCCGCACTCGTAGGCGATCGAGATCAACGCGGTGATCATGTCGCCGGGCAGCCGGGCCGCGCACTCGACCAGCGTCGGCCGGCCGTCGGCGAGGATCCACTCGCTGTGCAGCACGCCGGTGCGGAAGCCGGCGGCGGTGGCCAGCCGGGTCGCCACCGCGAGCAGCTCCCGGCGGGTGGCCACGGGCAGGGCCGTGGGCACGGTGTGCCCGGTCTCCACCGGGCACCGGCCGGGCAGCACCCGCTTGTCGGTGACGTTGCCGAAGATCACCTCGCCGTCGGCGACCAGCAGCTCGACGCTGTGCTCCGGCCCGGCCAGCACCTGCTCGACGAGCACCCCGGTGGGCAGCCCGTCGGTCGCCTCCGGCGGCGCCTCGGGCGAGGCGGTGGCCGCCCAGGCGTCGGCGATCTCCGCCGGGTCGGTGATGATCTGCACGCCGAGGCTGCCGGAGCGGCGGGTCGGCTTCAGCACGCACCGGCCGCCGTGCCGCTCGGCGAACGCCACCGCCTCGGCGGCCGTGCCGACCAGCTCGAACGCCGGGTTGGCCAGCTGGGCGTCGGCGGCGAGCAGCCGCATCCGGTGCTTGTCGGAGAAGACGTCTGCGGCCTCCGCCCCGGCGCCGGGCAGGCCGAGTTCGGCGGCGAGCCGGGCGGCGCCGGCGACCGCGTACTCCAGGCCGGGCACCACCAGCCGGGCGGAACGCAGGCCCGGTTCGCGGGCGACCAGCGCGGCCGCGTCCAGGCCGGTCTGGTAGCGCGCGGGCACCACCCGGGAGATGAACGCCAGCTCGCCCGCGAGCTGCTCGATGCCGCGCCGCCGGATCACGTCCGGCTCCTCGATCAGGACCACGGAGCCGGCCGGCAGCTCCTCGGCGTACCAGCGGAGCATGCCGAGGGACGCCCCGACAATGATCATCTCGTCTCGGCCAAGGTCCAGCTGCACCAGTCGTCCTCCGTGCTCGGGGTGCGCGCCGGGGAAGGGGACGGCCGGCGCACGCAGACCCTAACCGGACCGGTCCGGGTGCGTCGACGCAGCGTCGCGTACCGGTCAACGCCGGTGCCCGGAAACGACACAGAGCCGGCGGGCCACGAGGGCCCGCCGGCGCTGGCGAGTATGTCGGTCGGCGTTACCGCGTCAGGCGCGGGTGACCTTGCCGGCCTTGATGCACGAGGTGCAGACCTGCATCTTCTTGGTGTTGCCGCCACCGGCCGGGGTCCGCACCGACTGGATGTTCGGGTTCCAGCGGCGGTTGGTCCGCCGGTGCGAGTGGGACACGTTGTGGCCGAAGCCCGGCCCCTTGCCACAGACGTCGCACACGCTAGCCACGGGATACTCCTGGGTTTGAAACGTTCATGAGGTCGCCGCCAGGCGCTGCCCGGGCAACCTGGCCAGGTTACCCGATGACCCGCCGCCCCGCCCAACCGGCCCGGTCGCCGCGGTCGTGCGGCCCGGCAGGCGACGCCCGGAACGGCGGGCAACGGCCCGCGGCGTGGCGGGTCGCCCGGCAAGGGTAGCCCCGAGCCGCCCGCCGGCCGTACCGGGGACACGCCGCGCCGGCCCGGCCGAGCCCGGCGGGTGTCGGTGCGCGCCAGTAGGCTTCACGCCGTGCTGGACACCCTCGACGCCGCCGCGGTCCGCCGCTGGTGCGCGGGCGGGCTGGCCGCGCTCAAGCAGCACCAGCGCGAGATCGACGACCTGAACGTCTACCCGGTGCCCGACGGCGACACCGGCACCAACCTGGTGCTCACCCTCACCTCCGCCCAGCAGGCGCTGGCCATGGATCTGGACACCCTCCCCGACGACGGGCCCACCCCGCACGGTCACGCGCTGCGGCTGATGGCGCGCGGCGCGCTGCTCGGCGCCCGGGGCAACTCCGGGGTGATCCTGTCGCAGATCCTGCGCGGATTCGCCGAGGCGCTGGCGGCCCGGCCCACGGTGCGCGGCCGGGAGCTGGCGGTGGCGCTGGGCGACGCCGCCACCGCCGCCTACGCCGCGGTCGCCAGCCCGGTCGAGGGCACCCTGCTGAGCGTCGTCGCCGCGGCCGCCGGGGCGGCCGAGCGGGCGGACAGCGACGAACTCAGCGCGGTCGCCCGGGCGGCGGCCGGCGAGGCGTCCCGGGCGCTCGCCCGCACCCCCGAGCAACTGCCCGCGCTGGCCCGGGCCGGCGTGGTCGACGCCGGCGGGCGGGGGTTGTGCCTGCTGCTCGACGCCCTGGTCGAGGTGATCACGGGAGAGAGCCCGCAGCGGCCGGCGCCCGCGCGGCCGGCGGCCCGCCAGCCGGCCGTCGCCGTCCGCGAGACCGGCTCCGACGAGTACGCCTACGAGGTGCAGTTCCTGCTCGACGCCGACGAGCCGGCGGTGGCCCGGCTGCGGGCCGAGCTGGCGGCGCTGGGCGACTCGCTGGTCGTGGTGGGCGACGGCGGCGGCACCTGGAACGTGCACGTGCACGTCAACGACGTCGGCGCGGCGGTCGAGGCGGGGGTGGTCGCCGGTCGGCCGCACCGGATCTCGGTGACCCGCTTCGCCGACCAGGTCGCACCGGTGTCGCCGGCCGTGGCGGCCGACGGGCGGGCCGCCGTGGTGGTGGCCACCGGCGCGGGCATCGCCGAGCTGTTCGGCGGCGAGGGCGCGACCGTGGTGCCCGGCAACCCGTCCACCGGCGAGCTGCTGGACGCGATCCGGGCGACCGGCGCCGCCCGGGTGGTGGTGCTGCCCAACGACCCGAACACCCAGGCGGTGGCGAGCGCCGCCGCCCGGGAGGCGCACGGGCTCGGCGTCAAGGTCAGCGTGGTGCCGACCCGCTCGCCGGTGCAGGCGCTGGCGGCGCTGGCCGTACGCGACCCCGGCCGGCGCTTCGAGGACGACGTGATCGCGATGGCTGAGGCGGCCGGCGCCTGCCGCTACGCCGAGGTCTGCCACGCCAGCCGGGAGGCGCTCACCGTGGCCGGTCCGTGCCGCCCGGGCGACGTGCTGGCGCTGGTCGAGGGGGAGGTGCACCTGATCGGCGGCGACCTGCTCGACACCTGCGTCGCCGTGGTCGACCGGATGCTCGGCGGCGGCGGTGAGCTGGTCACCCTGCTCGCCGGGGCGGAGGCCCCGGACGGGCTGGCCGACGCGGTGCGGGAGCACGTCGGGCGGCACTGGCCGTTCGTGGAGGTGCAGGTCTACCCGGGCGGCCAGCCGCACTATCCGCTCCTGGTGGGGGTCGAGTGATGCCCGAGACGGCCACGGTGGACACGCCGCTGAAGAAGCTGGTCGGCGAGAAGACGGCGAAGGCGCTGGCCAGCCACCTCGACCTGCACACCGCCGGCGACCTGGTCTACCACTTCCCGCGCCGCTACGACGAGCGCGGCGAGCACACCGACATCCGGTCGCTGGACGTCGGCGAGCAGGTCACCGTGCTGGCCCAGGTGCAGCGCACGGCCGTACGCCCGATGCGCCAGCGCCGGGGCAACCTGCTGGAGGTGACCGTCGGCGACGGCTCCGGCGGCCTGCTCACCCTGACCTTCTTCGGCAACCAGGCGTGGCGGGAGCGGGAGCTGCGTCCGGGCCGGTGGGGGCTGTTCGCCGGCAAGGTCACCGAGTTCCGGGGCAAGCGGCAGCTCAACGGCCCGGAGTACGTGCTGCTCGGCGAGGGCGGCGACGGCGAGGCGGCGGCCAGCGAGGAGATCGAGGAGTTCGCCGGCGCGCTGATCCCGGTCTACCCGGCCGCCGCGGCGGTACCGACCTGGGTGATCGCCCGCTGCGTGCGGGTGGTGCTGGACACCTTCACCCCGCCGGAGGACCCGCTGCCGGCCACCGTGCGGGCCAGCCGCAACCTGGTCGGGCTCGGCACCGCGCTGCGCGAGATCCACCGGCCGTCCAGCAAGGAGGACCTGTACCGGGCCCGGCGGCGGCTGAAGTGGGACGAGGCGTTCGCCGTGCAGCTGACCCTGGTGCAGCGCAAGCACCGGGCCGCGGACTGGCCCGCCCGGCCCCGCCCGCCGCGCTCGGGTGGCCTGCTGGACGCGTTCGACGCCCGGCTGCCGTACGAGCTGACCCCCGGCCAGCGGGACGTGGGCGCCGAGATCGCCGCCGACCTGGCCACCCCGCACCCGATGCACCGGCTGCTGCAGGGCGAGGTCGGCTCGGGCAAGACGGTGGTGGCACTGCGCGCGATGCTCCAGGTGGTCGACGCGGGCGGGCAGGCCGCGCTGCTCGCCCCGACCGAGGTGCTCGCCGCCCAGCACCATCGGGGCATGCTCGACCTGCTCGGGCCGCTCGGCCGGGCCGGCGAGCTGGGCGCCGCCGAGCACGCGACCCGGGTCGAGCTGGTCACCGGCTCGCTCGGCGCGGTGGCGCGCCGGCGGGCGCTGGCCGAGGTGGCCAGCGGCGCCGCCGGCATCGTGCTCGGCACCCACGCCCTGCTCTACGAGGGGGTCGACTTCGCCGACCTGGGTCTGGTGGTGGTCGACGAGCAGCACCGGTTCGGCGTCGAGCAGCGCGACGCGCTGCGCGCCAAGGCCGAGCAGCCGCCGCACGTGCTGGTGATGACCGCCACCCCGATCCCGCGCACGGTGGCGATGACCGTCTACGGCGACCTGGAGACCTCCACGCTGTCCCAGCTGCCGCGCGGCCGGTCGCCGATCGCCTCGCACGTGGTGCCGGCCGCCGAGAAGCCGGCCTTCCTGGACCGCGCCTGGCGCCGGCTGCGCGAGGAGGTGGCCGCCGGCCACCAGGCGTACGTGGTCTGCCCGCGGATCGGCGATTCGGGGTCCGGGGCCGGAGCGGCCAGCGCGGAGGCGCCGGACTTCGAACCGGGGCCGGCGTCGGTGGACGACAACGGCCGGCGACCGCCGCTGGCGGTGACCGAGGTGGCGCCGCTGCTCGCCGAGGGGCCGCTGCACGGGCTGCGGATCGGCGTGCTGCACGGCCGGTTGCCGGCCGACGAGAAGGACGCGGTGATGCGCTCCTTCGCGGCCGGCGACCTCGACGTGCTGGTGGCCACCACGGTGGTGGAGGTCGGCGTCGACGTGCCCAACGCCACCGTGATGATCGTGCTGGACGCCGACCGGTTCGGCGTCTCGCAGCTGCACCAGCTGCGCGGCCGGGTTGGCCGGGGCGCCGCCGCCGGGCTCTGCCTGCTGGTCACCGAGGCGGCCGAGGGCAGCCCGGCGCGGGAGCGGCTGGACGCCGTCGCGTCCACCACCGACGGTTTCAAACTGGCCGAACTGGATCTGGAGCAGCGCCGCGAGGGCGACGTGCTGGGGGCGACCCAGTCCGGGCGCCGCTCGCACCTGCGGCTGCTCTCCCTGCTGCGCGACGCCGACCTGATCCGCGACGCCCGGGCCGAGGCGATCACCCTGGTGGAGGAGGATCCGGAGCTGACCCGGCACCCCGCGCTGGCCGCCTCGGTGGCCGCCCTGGTCGACGAGGAACGCGCGGAGTACCTGGAGAAGGGCTGATCCCGCCACCCCTTCCGGCCGCGGCCGTCGGGTGGCGCTTCGCGGTCGACCCGCAGTGGACCGCGGGTTCCGTGCGGCCGGTGCGGTGGGTGGTTGGTCGCGGTTGGGGCGTGGCCCGCCGGTGCGGTGACGGCGGGACATGACGAGGGCGCGCCGACCCGGGTGGGTCGACGCGCCCTCAGCGCTCAGCTCGGCTCAGCTCACGCGGTGAAGCGCACCCGCCGACGCCGGGCGACGACGAAGAGCACCGCGCCCAGGGCGAGCAGGGCGACCGCGCCCGCGGCGATGCCGCCGGCCGCCGCACCGGTCACCGGCAGGCCCGGCTCCTCGCCACCGCCGCCACCGCCGCAGTCACCCTCGGGGGCGTAGACGGCCTCCATCTCCAGCTCCAGCTCGGGCAGCACGACCAGCGCGGTTTCCTCCTTGCCGGCCTTGAAGGTGACGGTCTCCGAGTCGCCCGGCTGCACGGTCCGGGTCTCGGTCTCCTTGCCGTAGGTGAACACCACCTTGACCGGCAGGCCACCCTCCGGGTTGGTCGCGGTCAGCGTGAAGGTCTCGCAGTCGGCCTTGGTGGTGATGGTGGGCAGCGGGCAGTCCTCGGGACGCTGCCACGAGTAGCTGCCGTCCTCGATCACCTTGCCGTCGACCAGCACCTCGACCTTGCCGGCGTTCTCGGCCGGCACCACGGTGTCGTTGTCGGCCTTGCCCGGCTCGACGGTGACCTTCGTGGACCAGCCGTTCTCGCCCCGGACCTCGAATTCGACCGGGTACTTCGAGATCTTGCCGTCGTTGCTCAGCGACACGGTGACGGTGCCGTCGCAGTTGGACGCGAAGGTCGCGGCCGGGGTGGTGCAGCTCTTGTCACCGCCGTTGTACGCGCCCAGCGGGCCGGTGGACCGGTTGCCGGGCGTGCCCTTGGAACCGAGCTTCTTGTTGCCGTACCGCTTGCCGCCCTCGACCAGCGGGTCGATGATCTCGTCGGTGCCGCCCCAGATCAGGTCCACCTGGGTGTGGCAGTCCGGGATGTCGACCTTCAGGTCGATCTCGGTCTGGGTGCCGCCGACCCAGTCGCTGTCCGGCGTGCCGTAGACGTACTGCGGGGTGGCGAACTGCGGCCGCGGCGCGAAGTACGACACCAGCGTGAACCACTGCTTGCCCTCGCCGCACAGCGGCAGGTCGCCGTCGAGCTTGACGGTCGCGGTGCCCTTCGGGCCGTCGAAGGTGTGGCTGTACTTGGCCTTGCTGGCGTCCACGCACTTCGGCGCGGGGGTGCAGGGCTTGTCGCCGCCCAGGTTGATGCTGCCGTCGTTGGTGCGGTCCTGGCCGTTCTTCATCCACAGCGCGTAGACCGTCAGCTGCGCCGTGGCGGTGTCGCCGGGCACCCGCTGCACGGCCTGCACCGAGCCGCCCTTGGGGATGACGGCGCCCGCCAGCGGCTTGCTGGTGTCGGCCGCCAGGTTCACCGGGGTGGACGGCTCGGCGGTGACGGTCTTCAGCGTCGCCGCCTTGTCCCGCTCGCTGTTCTCCACCGTCCAGGTGATCACCCGCTCGCCGGTGAGCCCGTCACAGTCGGCGGTGGCGGTGATGGTGGTGTGGTGGGCGCTGGCCGGCGCGGCCACCGCGACGGCCGCGGTGAGGCCGAGGAAGGCGGCCCCCAGCACGGCCAGTGGTCGCCGCAGCGACGCTCTGGTACGGATCACGCGTACTCCCGGGGTGAGGAAGCTTGAAGGGGGTCGGCGCGGAGTGGGGCGGTCGGTCGGTGCAGTCGCGTGCCGCGCGTCCGGTGCGGGCGCCGCTCCGTGCCGTTGGCCGGCGGTCCACCGCCGACACCCGGCAGACCCTAGCGAGATCGTGGCGAGCGTTACAGCATTCAGCGGGACCTAAGGATGATGTTATGAATGCGAGATCATTGATATACGAAGGGTGGCCGAGGCGGCGCGACGCGCACACCGACGGTGTCGCCGGCGGGTCCCCGGGCCTCGCGTAGCGTCGGGGTCATGAGCAGGAGGAGACGGTGACCCGGATCGTGGCCGGGACGCTCGGCGGGCGGCGGATCGCCGCCCCGCCCGGCGCGGGTACCCGGCCGACGTCCGACCGGGTTCGGGAGGCGTTGTTCAGTGCCGTGCAGGCCGAGATCGACCTGACCGGCGCCCGCTTCGCCGACCTGTACGCGGGCTCCGGCGCCGTCGGGCTGGAGGCACTGTCCCGGGGTGCCGGGCACGTGCTGCTGGTCGAGTCCGACCCGCGGGCCGCCCGGGTGATCCGGGAGAACGTGGCCGCCCTGCGCGCCGCGCCGGCCGCCCGGCTGGTCACCGGGAAGGTCGGCACCGTGCTGGCGGCCGGCCCGGACGGCGGCCCGTACGACGTGGTCTTCGCCGACCCGCCGTACGCGGTGCCGGACGCCGACGTCACCGCGATGCTGGCCGCGCTGGTCGACGGCGGTTGGCTGGCCCCGGACGCGCTGATTGTGGTGGAACGCTCCAGCCGGACCGGGCCGGTCGAGTGGGTGCCGGGTGTCACCGGCGAGCGAAGTCGCCGATACGGCGAGACCACCCTTTGGTACGGTCGCCGATCATGAGACGTGCGGTGTGTCCCGGCTCGTTCGACCCGGTCACCAACGGACACCTCGACATCATCGGCCGGTCGAGCCGGCTCTTCGACGAGGTGATCGTCGGCGTGCTGGTGAACCAGTCGAAGAGCGGCCTGTTCACCGTCGAGGAGCGGATCGACATGCTCCGCGAGGTGACCGCCTCGTACGACAACGTACGGGTCGAGTCGTTCCGCGGGCTGCTGGTCGACTTCTGCCGCGCCCAGCAGGCGAGCGTTCTGGTCAAGGGCCTGCGCGCGGTCAGCGACTTCGACTACGAGTTGCAGATGGCCCAGATGAACATCGGGCTGGCCGGCGTCGAGACGCTCTTCATGCCGACCAACCCGCTCTACTCGTTCCTCTCCTCCAGCCTGGTCAAGGACGTGGCCAAGTGGGGCGGCGACATCTCCGCCCACGTCCCCGACGTCGTCCGCCAGGCCCTCCAGGCCCGCCTCACCCCCAACCTCCCCCGCGACTGACCCCGCCCCACCCCCGCCGCGATCTTGCGATTCGGCCCCTCTTTCATCCCGTGATGGGTGAAATGCGGGGGCGGAAACTGCAAGATCGCGTGGACCGGGCGCGTGCGACGCGCCGGAGGTGGTGGGGGCGGTGGTGGGTGGTGCGGGTGATGATGGGTGAAGCGGGAACCGGGCCGCAGCCCGCATGATGTAGGTCGGCCGTACGAACGACAGGAGTGAGGTACCGGTGGACCCGCTCGACCGCATCGACGAACTGATCGCCATGGTGGAGACGGCCCGTTCCGTCCCGATGTCGCGCAACAACTGCATGGTCGACCGGGGTGAGATGATCGCGGCGCTGGAGGAGTTGCGCGCCGAACTCCCCGCCGACCTGCGCCGGGCGGCCGCCCTGCTGGAGGAGCGGGACAAGATCATGGAGGCCGGCAAGCGCGAGGCCGACCGGATCATCAGCGAGGGTGAGGCGGAACACGCCCGCCTGGTCTCGGTGAACGAGATCACAGTCTCCGCCGAACACGAGGGCGCCCGGATCATCGCCGAGGCCCGCGCCGAGGCGCAGCGGCTGCGCGAGGAGGTCGACGACTACGTCGACACCGCGCTGGCCAACTTCGAGCAGTTCCTCACCCGGGCGTTGGCCTCGATCGAGCGCGGGCGCGACAAGATGCACGCGCTGCGGGAGATCGGCACCTTCGCCGGCGACGAGGCGGAGCGCCCGCTACCCTTCTGACCGGCACCACAGCAGCCGGCAGGGCGGCGCGGGCGTCGCCCCCGGTTCGACGGTTCGGCGGTCGCCCAGGTAACCTCGTTTGTCGGCCTCTCACCGGCCGGAGTCTGACTATGCCCAAACACACGCCTTCCCCACTCAACCCCAGGTCGCCGCTGGTCCTCGACACGAGGGAGCTGCCGCGCCGGCCTGGTGCGTTGCGTACGGTCAAGCGGGTGGTGCCGGCACCGGCGGACCTCGGCGTGGAGTTGATCGGCGTGCCGGAGGGCGCGGACCTCGACCTCGATCTGAGGTTGGAGTCGGTGTCCGAGGGCGTGCTCGTCTCGGGCACCGTCAGCGGTCCCGTCCGGGGCGAGTGCGGGCGCTGCCTGCGCGAGATCAACGACTCGGTGGTCGTGCGGATCCAGGAGCTGTACGCGTACGAGAACAGCACCACGGACACCACGACCGACGAGGACGAGGTGGGCCGGATGCAGGGAGACCTGATCGACCTGGAGCCGGCGCTGCGGGACGCGGTGGTGCTCACACTGCCGACCAACCCGCGCTGCCGGGAGGACTGCCCAGGCTTGTGCCCCGAGTGCGGGGTGCACCGGGACGAGCTGCCGGCCGACCACAGTCACCAGCAGATCGACCCGCGTTGGGCGGGCCTGTCGCAACTGACCCGTAAAGAGGAGTAAGAACCGTGGCCGTCCCCAAGCGCAAGATGTCGCGCAGCAACACCCGGTCCCGCCGGGCGCAGTGGAAGACCGCGGCGGTCGCGACCGTGGCCTGCCCGCAGTGCAAGTCCGCGAAGCTGCCGCACGCCGCCTGCTCCGTCTGCGGCACCTACAACGGTCGTCAGGTCCTCGAGGTCTGACCGGACGCCGAGTGACGCCCCCGACCACGGGTCGGGCGGCGCGCGCGCCCTGGCGAACGCCCGGTGCTCCGGCTCCCACGAACGCCGGCCGGCCTGCTCCGGCCGGCGTTCCGGCGGAGCCGGGCATCGCGCGGATCGCCGTTGACCTCCTCGGCGGGGACGACGCTCCCGCCGTCGTGGTTGACGGCGCTCTGCGGGCCGTACGCGCCGACCCTGACCTGCACCTGCTGCTCGTCGGCCCGGCCGAGGCCGCCGGCGAGCTGATCGCCGCCCTCGACCCGGCGCAGCGTGCCCGGGTCGCCGTCCGGCCGGTCCGGGCGGCCGTCGGCATGGCCGACCACCCCAGCGCCGCCCGCGCGCACAGTACCGTCCGGGCCGCGGTCACCGCGGTCCGTGACGGAGCTGCCGACGCGCTGGTCTCCGCCGGCTCGACCGGCGCCACCGTCACCGCCGCCGCGCTCGGCCTCGGCCGCTGGTCGGACGTCCGCCAGCCGGCCCTGGTCGCCACCCTTCCGGCCGTCGCCGGCCCGGTCGTGCTGCTCGACGTCGGCGGATCGTTGGACCCGCGCCCGGCCACCCTCGCCCGGCACGCCGTGCTCGGCGCCGCGTACGCGGCGGTCGCGCACGCCGTCGTCGAGCCCCGGGTCGGGCTGCTCTCCGTCGGCACCGAGGCGGGCAAGGGCGACCGCCTCCGCCGGCACGCCGACCCGCTGCTGGCCGTCGAGCCGCTGCCCTGGGGTGGCCGCTACGTCGGCCTCGTCGAGGGCTACGACGTCTCCCTCGGCACCCGCGCCGACGTGGTGGTCACCGACGGGTTCACCGGTAACGTGCTGCTCAAGGCGATCGAGGGCGCGTACGCGATGGCCGGCGGACCACCGGCCGGCGGCGGGGCGCCGCGGGCGGCGGCCCTGCTCGGGGTGGCCGGGACCGTGGTCGTCTGCCACGGCGCCGCCCGGGCCGACGACGTCGCCTCCGGCATCGCGCTCGCCGCCCACCTGTGGCGGCGGGGCGCCGCCGACCTGGTCTGCGCGCTGCTCGACGCCGCGGAGGACCCCATCGACCGCACCACCGACACCGAGGTACGTACATCATGACCAACGACAAGCGGCGGCGGGCGTCCGTCGGTCACCTGGAGGCGGCGTTCGGCGTCACGCTGGACCCGGAACTGCTGGAGCGGGCGCTGACCCACCGCTCGTACGCGTACGAGAACGGCGGCCTGCCCACCAACGAGCGGCTGGAGTTCCTCGGCGACTCGGTGCTCGGCGTGGTGATCACCACCGCGCTCTTCCACAACCACCCCGACCTGCCCGAGGGGCAGCTGGCCAAGCTGCGGGCCAGCGTGGTGAACATGCGCGCGCTGGCCGACGTGGCCCGCGGGCTGGGCCCGGACGGGCTCGGCGCCTACCTGCTGCTCGGCAAGGGCGAGGAGACCACCGGCGGCCGGGACAAGGCCAGCATCCTGGCCGACACGCTCGAGGCGCTGCTCGGCGCGATCTACCTCCAGTACGGCCTGGACACCGCCGCCGCGGTGATCCACCGGCTGTTCGACCCGCTGATGGCCGAGTCGGCCGGGCGGGGCGCGGCGCTGGACTGGAAGACCAGCCTGCAGGAGCTGACCGCCTCGCACGGGCTGGGCGTGCCGGAGTACCGCATCGAGGGCACCGGTCCGGACCACCTGAAGACCTTCACCGCCTGGGTGGTGGTGGCCGGCAACCGCTACGGCGGCGCCGAGGGGCGGAGCAAGAAGGAGGCCGAGCAGCGGGCGGCCGAGTCGGCCTGGCGGACGCTGACCGAGCAGGCGGAGCAGGAGCAGGCGGCGCGGCAGCGGGCGGCCGCCGCCGAGCTGGCCGAGGCCGCCGACGTGGCTCCGGGCACCGCCGACGCCGCCTCCGGCGCGGCCGGAACGGGCGCCCACCGTGCCTGAGCTGCCCGAGGTGGAGACGGTCCGGCAGGGCCTGGCCCAGTGGGTCACCGGCCGGCGGATCGCCTCGGTCGAGGTGCGTCACCCGCGTGCGGTGCGCCGGCACGCCCCCGGCGGCGCGCACTTCGCCGACGTGCTGGCCGGGCGGACCGTGCTCGACGTCCGCCGCCGCGGCAAGTACCTCTGGCTCCCGCTGGACAGCGGGGACGCGGTGATCGGGCACCTCGGCATGTCCGGGCAGCTGCTGCTGCAACCCGCCGACGCCCCCGACGAAACCCACCTGCGGATCCGGTTCCGGTTCGCCGACGACGGCCCCGAGCTGCGCTTCGTCGACCAGCGTACGTTCGGCGGGCTGTCCGTCTCGGCCGGCGGGGCGGAGCTGCCGGCGGAGATCGCGCACATCGCCCGGGACCCGATGGACCCGCAGTTCTCCGACGCCGAGTTCGTCGCCGCGCTGCGTCGGCGGCGTACCGAGGTGAAGCGGGCGCTGCTGGACCAGACCCTGCTCTCCGGGGTGGGCAACATCTACGCCGACGAGGCGCTCTGGCGGGCCCGCCTGCACGGCGCCCGGCCCACCGACGCGCTCACCCGGCCGGCCGCGCTGCGGCTGCTCGGGCACGTCCGGGACGTGCTGGGTGAGGCGATCAAGGAGGGCGGGACCAGCTTCGACGCCCTGTACGTCAACGTCAACGGCGAGAGCGGCTACTTCGACCGGGCGTTGAACGTCTACGGCCGGGAGGGCCTGCCCTGCCGCCGCTGCGGCGCGCCGATCCGCCGTGAGGCGTTCATGAACCGGTCGTCGTTCAGTTGCCCGCGCTGCCAGCCCCGCCCTCGGGGATCGCTTCGGGGATGACCCCGAGCCGGATCCGGGTCGCCGTCGGCGCGTCGCCCCGGGCCGCTCCGGGAAGGATCCGGTGTGGCGTACGGCCGCGCCCGCTCGGCCCGATCGCGGCGCCCGGTTCGGCCGCGCACAGGTTCCGGGCCGGACCGGGGCCGTTCCCTGATGTCCCGACCCCGTCGCGCCCATAGCGTCAACCCGTTGACAGGGCTTGACGTGACAGGGGGACCCGTGATGGGGGCAAGACCGGTGACGGTGCGGTTGGCACGCTGGAGCGCGGAGCATCCGTGGCGCGCCGTCGCGATGTGGGTGGTGTTCGTGGCGGTGTGCTTCGTCGGGGGGAGCGCCGCCGGCCTGAACGAGGCCACCTCCGCCGACCAGGCCATCGGCGAGTCCGGCCGGGCGGGCGTGATCGTCGAGGCCGGGAAGTTCGACGACCCCGCGACGGAGAACGTCCTCATCACCCCGCGCGGCGGCACGCTGGACCAGGCCGCCGCGAAGGCGGCGGCCGACGACGCGGCGGCCCGGCTGCGCTCGGTGACCGGGGTCGCCGCCGTCGGCGAGCCGGTGCCGGCCCGGGACGGCTCCGCGCTGCTGCTGCCGATCACCATGTCCGGCGACCCGGACACCGCCGCCGACCGGGTGCAGCCGCTGCGCGACGCCACCGCCCAGGTGCAGGACGGGCACCCGCAGCTGCGGATCGAGCAGGTCGGCGGCCCGTCGATCAACAAGGCGCTGGACGACACGCTCGGCAAGGACTTCAAGCGCGCCGAACTGCTCAGCCTGCCGGTGACCCTGGCCATCCTGATCATCGCGTTCGGCGCGCTGATCGCCGCCGGCGTGCCGGTGCTGCTGGCGCTCTCCTCGGTGGCCGCGGCGATGGGGCTCTCCACCCTCGCCTCGCACCTGGTGCCGGCGACCGACACGACGGCCAGCGTGATCCTGCTGATCGGCATGGCGGTCGGGGTGGACTACTCGCTGTTCTACGTGCGGCGCGAGCGGGAGGAGCGGGCCAAGGGCCGGTCCGGCCTGGACGCGGTGGAGATCGCCGCGGAGACCTCCGGGCACGCCGTGGTGGTCTCCGGCTTCGCCGTGATCATCTCGATGGCCGGGCTGCTGCTCGCCGGTGACGTGGTCTTCTCCTCTCTCGCGGTGGGCTCGATCCTGGTGGTCGCGGTCGCGGTGACCGGTTCGCTGACCGTGCTGCCGGCGCTGCTGGCCAAGCTCGGGCGCTGGGTCGACCGGCCCCGGGTGCCGCTGCTGTGGCGGCTGACCGCGCCGCGTACCGGGCGGAACGGCGAGCCCGCCAAGCCCCGGTTCTGGCCGGCTGTGCTGAAGCCCGCGCTGCGTGCGCCGGTGGCCACCCTGGTGATCTCGGTGGGGCTGCTGCTCGCCCTCGCCGTGCCCGCGCTGGGGATGAAGCTGAAGTTCCCCGGCATGGAGGACGTGCCGCGCAGCACGGCGGCGATGCAGGCGTACGACCGGCTCACCGCGGCCTTCCCGAGCAACGGCACCAGCCACACGGTGGCCGTGCGGGCGCCGGCCGCCGAGGCCGACCGGGTGTCGGCGGCGTTGACCGGGCTGGCCGACCGGGCGTCGGCCGACCCGCTCTTCGCGCCGACCGAGACGGACGGCCCGAAGATCCGGGTCTCGGACGACCGGCAGGTGTCGGTGCTGACCGTCGCCACCCCGTACACCAGCCGGGACGCCGAGGCCGGGCAGTCGCTGGACCGGCTCCGCGACGACCTCGTCCCGGCCGCGCTCGGCGGGGTTCCCGGCGTGGAGTACGCGGTCGGTGGCGACATCGCCGCCAGCGAGGACTACGCGCAGCACGTCCGGGACAAGCTGCCGATCGTGGTGGGCTTCGTGCTGGTGCTGACCTTCCTGGTGCTGGTGCTGACCTTCCGCTCGGTGGTGATCGCGCTCAGCTCGATCCTGCTCAACCTGCTCTCCGCGGGCGCCGCGTACGGCCTGCTGGTGCTGGTCTTCCAGGGTGACTGGGCCGAGGGCCTGCTCGGCTTCACCTCGATGGGCGCGATCGTGGCCTGGCTGCCGCTCTTCCTGTTCGTGGTGCTCTTCGGGCTCTCGATGGACTACCACGTCTTCGTGGTCAGCCGGATCCGCGAGGGGATCCGGGCCGGCATGCCCAACCGGGAGGCGGTGGCGTACGGCATCACCTCGTCGGCCGGCGTGGTGACCAGCGCGGCGATCGTGATGGTCGGGGTCTTCTCGATCTTCGCGACGCTGAGCATGATCGACTTCAAGCAGCTCGGCATCGGCCTGGCGGCGGCGATCCTGCTGGACGCCACGATCATCCGCGCGGTGGTGCTGCCGGCGCTGATGACCATGCTCGGGGACGCCAACTGGTGGGCGCCGCGCTTCCTGCGCCCGCGCGCCGCGGCGGCCCCGACCGAGCCGCCGGCGCCCGCGCCGGAACTGGTCGGCGCCCGCTGACCGATCCCGCTCCGGGGCCGGACCGCACCGTGCGGTCCGGCCCTGCCGCGCCGACACGGGTCAGAGCACCGGGCAGGCGACGCGCCAGGCGTCCAGGTCGCGCTCCTTGCGGATGGAGGCGAAGCCGTAGCCGACCGTCTCGACGCAGAAGTCCTCGGTCGAGCCGGTGTACTCGACGTGGAAGACCGGCTTGCCGGCCTCGGCGAACGGCAGCAGCTTCGCGCACCGGCGCAGCCGTACGCACTCCTCGTCCACCGCGAAGTCGAAGTCCGGCGCCAGCGCGGTCACCTGCTCGGTGTTGCCGAGCAGGCCGGGGGAGAGGTCCAGCGCGCGGGCCAGCTCGGCCAGCCGGCGGTTGAACAGCAGCGCGTCGTCGAAGTCCAGCGGGAAACCGGAGCGGTGGGCGTAGCCGTCGGCGTCGGCCAGCGCCACCGCGCCGAACCCCTTGCCCCGGCAGAGCCGGAACCGGTCGGCCAGCACCGGCCGCAGCGTGTCCCACTGCCGGACGTCCAGCCAGCGGCTCTCCGGGCGGCGGGACGCGGTGCCGCGTACCCGGGCCGGGAAGCGGTCCGCGTCCGGGTCGGTCGGCAGGACCGACCCGACGTGCACCTGGCAGACCAGCCGGCGGTCCCGGGATCGCAGCTCGGCGGTCTGCGCCGCGGTGGTGGTCACCGGGTCGAGCAGGAAGACGTCCGCGTCCACGCCCGGGTCCAACGCCCCGGTCAGCTGCCACTGCCACTGCCAGCGGCGGACCGACTCGGCCGGCCAGGTGGTCGGCGCGCCGGGCCGGACCAGCTCGACCCGGCAGGCGTACAGCGGGACTGCCAGCGCGACCACCAGGCAGGCCGGCAGCGCCCGGCGCAGGCCGCGCCCGACGGCGCGCGCACGCAGCCGGATCCGCATCGGCAGCTCCCGGGTCGCGGGCGGCATCCCACCGCCCGAGCCGGTACGCCCTCTCCGGCGTACCTCACCCGGTCAAACGAGCGCGGACCCGACCACGATTCGCAGTGTGGAGGTTGTCCGGCGGTCGCTCAGCGCGGCGCGGCGAAGACCTGCGTCCAGTACGGCCCGTTGCTGCTGGCCACGCCCACGCCGATCTCCGTGAAGGCGCAGTTGAGGATGTTGGCCCGGTGACCGGGGCTGTTCATCCAGGCGTCCATCACCGCGGCCGGGGTCTTCTGGTTCCAGGCCACGTTCTCGCCGTAGGTGCGCCAGGAGTAGCCGACCCGGTCCAGCCGGTCGCCGGCGTCGCTGCCGTCGCTGCCGGTGTGCGACATGTTCCGGTGGTCGGCCTGGTCCTGGCTGTGCCGCTGGGCCGCGGTCATCAGCTTGTCGTCGATGCTCAGCGCGCCGCAGCCGGCCTTCGCCCGCTCGGCGTTGACCAGGTTGACCACCTCGCGGGCCTGGGTGCTGACGCTGCCGCCCGGGGCGACACCGGCGCCGCCGGCCGGCGCGGTGCTGCGCTCGGGGCTCCGGCGCGATGGCGCGGTGGTCGTCCGGGCGGGCGCCGGCTTCGGCTTGGTGGCCTTCGTCGGGGACGGGGTCGGCTTCGTCGGGGTCGGCGTGGCGCCCGGGGTGGGTGCGGCCAGCGCGTCGGCCGGCGACTCCGCTCCGGCGTCGAAGGGCGCGGCGGCCACCGTGTCGTCACCGGTCGCGGTGGTGTCCGGCCGGTCGTCGCCACCGCCCAGCGCGACGGCGCCGACGCCGAGGCTGACCACCAGCGTGGCCGCCGCCGCGGCACCGCCGATCAGCGCCGGCCGGGGGAAACGGCGGCCGGTGCGGTGCCGGCCGTCGGTCGGTTCCTCGTCGTCCCCGGCCTCCCGGTGTACGCCGAGGTCGGTTCCACCGGCGTACGCCGGGTAGCCACCGGTCGGGTCCAGCTCCCCGGTGGCCGGGTCACCGGTCCACCGCTCGGCGGGCTGATCCCGGTGCCAGCCGGTGTCCGGGGCCGCCGACCACCGCTCGGTGGGTTGGTCCTGGTGCCACGCGTCGGCCGGCCGGTCGCCCTGCCACGCCTCGCCGGGCCGCCACTGCTCGGTGGGCTGGTCGCGGTACCACGCCGGGTCCGGCTCCGTGCGCCAGCCGGCGCCCGGCTGCTCGCGCCACCCGCTCGCGGCGGGCGGGGCGGCGTCCCAGGCGGCGCTCGGCTGCCACTGCTCGGTGGGCTGGTCGCGGTACGGCTCGCCGACTGAGGAGTCCGGCCGGTCGTGCCACGCGCCGGCCGGCCGGTCGCCGGGCCAGGCGCCGGTCGGCGGTTGCGGGTGCCGGTCGTCGGCCGGTTGCTCCGGCTCGTCGCCGAACAGGTAGGACGACCGGGGTGCCGGACGGTCGGTCAGCCAGGCCGGCTCGTCGGCCGGCGGCTCGGGGCGCCGGTGAGCGCCATCCGGATCGTTCGGGTCGGTCCATCCGTACACGCCGTAGCCTCCACGGGTCGGTTGCGGGCCGGGGTGACGGTACGGGGCGGCCTCGACCTGCGGCAACGTGGCTAAGAAAGAGTTAAGGGGAAGTCGGGCGTCCGGGTAGGGAGTTCCGGGGAACCAAGGCGTACAGTAAAGGTGTCCGGACAGAGCGTGTCTGCGCCTTGTGGCGGCCCCCCGGCAAGTGGACAGGTCGACGTAAAGATGATCTACGGCCTGCGGGAACTTGACGAAGGAGGGGGTATCGGCTCAATATATAGGTGTCGCCAGTCGCGCCCGGTCATGCCCAGGAACAGTTGGAATGACAGCCGCGAACACAGGGGCGCGCGTTGGCCGGCCTTTCCGGCAGCGCATATCAAGGAGTCAACATGGCGAAGGCCCTCTACGGCCACGTAGGTGCGGCGCCCGACCGGCGCCTGCTCGACGAGGTCACCCGACTGCGTGCCAGGGTTCAGGCACTGGAGTTCGAGCTCACCCGGGTGCGTGCCGAGAACGATCGGCTCGCGGCGGCCGCCTCGGAGGCGGACGATCTGCTCCGGCTGGCCGAGCCGGCGCTCACCTGAGTTCGATCGGGAAAACTGAATCGCACCACGCGAAAAAGCGCGCCGACACATTTGTGCCGGCGCGCAACTCTGTCCGGCCCCTTTTCGCGGGCCATAAGGCGATCTTGTAACTGACCGGGTTCGCGGAACTGCGATCCTCCGGGCCGGAAAACAGCTCCGGCGGGCCCCGGACGTGAACCGGTCTCCCCGATTACCGGACGCCGCCGGAAACGGTGCGGGCGGGTCACGTGCGGCGGCGTACCCGGCTCCGGGTTAGTCTGCGGGTTCACCCAGGTCCGCGCAGCCGGCGACGGTACGGCGGCCACCGGACGAGGATCGAGAAGGTGTATCTCAAGAGCCTGACGGTGAAGGGCTTCAAGTCCTTCGCCTCCGCGACGACGCTCAAGCTGGAGCCCGGGATCACCTGCGTGGTCGGCCCGAACGGCTCCGGCAAGTCCAACGTCGTCGACGCCATCGCCTGGGTACTGGGCGAGCAGGGCGCCAAGGCGTTGCGCGGCGGCAAGATGGAGGACGTCATCTTCGCCGGCACCGCCGGCCGGGCGCCGCTGGGGCGCGCCGAGGTGACGCTGACCATCGACAACACCGACGGCGCGCTGCCGATCGAGTACACCGAGGTGTCGATCACCCGCCGGATGTTCCGCTCCGGCGAGAGCGAGTACGAGATCAACGGCAACTCCTGCCGGCTGCTCGACATCCAGGAACTGCTCTCCGACTCGGGTATCGGCCGGGAGATGCACATCATCGTCGGGCAGGGACGGCTCGACGGCATGCTGCACGCCAAGCCGGAGGACCGCCGGGCGTTCATCGAGGAGGCGGCCGGCGTCCTGAAGCACCGCAAGCGCAAGGAAAAGGCGCTGCGCAAGCTCGACGCGATGCAGACCAACCTCAACCGGCTCACCGACCTGACCGCCGAGCTGCGCCGCCAGCTCAAGCCGCTGGGCCGGCAGGCCGAGGTGGCCCGCCGCGCCGCCGCGATCCAGGCCAACCTGCGCGACGCCCGGCTCCGGCTGCTCGCCGACGACCTGGCAACCCTGCGCGCCACCCTGGACAAGGAGATCGCCGACGAGACCGCGCTGCGCGAACGGCGCGAGCAGGTCGAGGCCGAGCACACCGAGGTGCAGCGGCGCCTCGGCGAGCTGGAGGCGGCGCTGGCCGAGGACGCCCCGCTGCTCGCCGCCGCGCAGGACACCTGGTACAAGCTCTCCGCGCTGCAGGAGCGGTTCCGCTCGATCGAGCAGCTGGCCCGGGAGCGGCTGCGCCACCTCAGCGCCACCCCGGACGACGAGCGGCCGGGTCGTGACCCGGACCAGCTGGAGGCCGAGGCGGAGCGGGTCCGCGAGCAGGAGGAGGAGCTGCGCGCGGCGCTCACCGACGACCAGATCCGGCTCGCCGAGGCGGTCGAGCACCGGCAGGAGCTGGAGCGCCAGCTGGCCGCCGCCGAGCGGGAACTGGTCGCCGCGGCGAAGGCCATCGCCGACCGGCGGGAGGGCCTGGCCCGGCTGACCGGGCAGGTGAACTCGGCCCGCGCCCGGACCACCAGCGCCGGCGAGGAGATCGAGCGGCTCGCCGCCGCGCACGCCGACGCGCTGGCCCGGTCCGAGCGGGCCCAGGCCGACCTGGACGCGGTCGCCGCCGAGTCCACCGAGGCGGACCGGGACAACGCCGACCTGGACGCCCGGCACGACGAGGCGGTCGCCGTCCTGGAGCGGGTGCAGGCCACCGTCCGGTCGCTGACCGACGCGGAGCGGGCGGCGGAGAAGGACGCCGCCACCTGGAAGGCCCGCGAGGAGGCGCTCGCCCTCGGCCTGCGCCGCAAGGACGGGGCGGGCGCGCTGCTCGCCCGCGCCGACCAGGTCCCCGGCCTGCTGGGCAGCCTCTCCGGGCTGCTCACCGTCGCGCCCGGGCACGAGGCCGCCCTCGCCGCCGCGCTCGGCGGGCTCGCCGACGCGGTGGCGGTGACCGGGGTGGACGAGGCCGTCGAGGCGATGCGGCTGTTGAAGATCTCCGACGCCGGCCGGGCCGGGCTGCTGGTGGGCAGCCCCGCCGGGCCGGGCATGGACGGTTCCGCCGACGCGCTGCGGCCGAAGCTGCCTGACGGCGCGCGCTGGGCGCCCGACCTGGTGGAGTGCGCGGCCGAGATCCGCCCGGCGGTGCACCGGGCGCTGCGCGACGTGGTGCTGGTGGACGACCTGGCCGCCGCCGCCGAGGTGGCCGCGGGCAACCCCGAGCTGCGGGCGGTGACCCCGGACGGCGACGTGGTCGGGGCGTACGCGGCGGCCGGCGGTTCGGCCAAGGCGCCCAGCTTCATCGAGGTGCAGGCGGCGGTCGAGGAGGCCCGGTCGAACCGGGTCGCCGCCGAACGGACCAGCGCCGAGCTGCGCGAGCAGTTGGTCGACGCGCGGGCCGAGGTGGCCGCCGCGAAGGAGTCCGTGCAGCACGCCGCGGCGGCCAAGCGGGAGGCGGAGGGGCAGCGCAACGCAGCCGCCCGCCGGCTGGCCGAGCTGGGCGCGGCCGCCCGGTCGGCGAAGGCGGAGACCGAGCGGCTGGGCGAGTCCCGGGCCCGGGCCGAGGCCGCCCGCGAGCAGGACCTGCTGCGGCTCGCGGAACTGGAGGAGCGGCTGCGGCTGGCCGAGGAGACCCCGGTGGACGCCGAACCGTCCACCGAGGAGCGGGACCAGCTCGCCGCGATGGTGCCGCAGGCCCGGCAGAACGAGATGGAGGTCCGGCTCGCGGTGCGTACCGCCGAGGAGCGGGTGGCCTCGATCGCCGGGCGGGCGGACTCGCTGCGGCGCCAGGCCACCGCCGAGCGGGCCGCGCGGGAACGCGCGGCGGCGCGGCGGGCGGCGCGGACCCGCGGCGCGGGGATCGCCCGGGCCGTCGCCGGTGGCGCCCGGGAGGCACTCACCCGGCTGACCGCCTCGATCGCCGTGGCCGAGGAGCACCGCGACGCGGTGGCGCGGGAGCGCGCCGCCCGCGAGGCCGAGCTGTCCGAGGTACGCGGCGCGGCCAAGCGGCTCGGCGCCGAGCTGGAGCGGTTGACCAGCCAGGTGCACCGGGACGAGGTGGCCCGCGCCGAGCAGCGGCTGCGGATCGAGCAGTTGGAGGCGAAGGCCGCCGAGGACTTCGGGCTGGACGTGGAGACGCTGGTCGCCGAGTACGGCCCGGACCAGCCGGTGCCGCCCACCCAGGCGGACGTCGCACTGGCCGAGCAGGAGGGCCGGCCGGCGCCCGAGCCGGTCCGCTACGAGCGGCCGGTGCAGGAGAAGCGGGCCGCCAAGGCGGAACGTGAACTCGCCCTGCTCGGCAAGGTCAACCCGCTGGCCCTCGAGGAGTTCGCCGCGCTGGAGGAGCGCTACAAGTTCCTCTCCGAGCAGCTGGAGGACCTCAAGGCCACCCGGCGGGACCTGCTCACCGTGGTCAAGGACGTGGACGACCGGATCCTTGAGGTCTTCGCCAGCGCGTTCGCCGACACCGCCCGGGAGTTCGAGCAGGTCTTCACGGTGCTCTTCCCCGGCGGCGAGGGGCGGCTCGTGCTCACCGACCCGGACGACCTGTTGACCACCGGCGTCGAGGTGGAGGCGCGCCCGCCGGGCAAGAAGATCAAGCGGCTGTCGCTGCTGTCCGGCGGCGAGCGGTCGCTGACCGCGGTGGCCATGTTGGTGGCGATCTTCCGCGCCCGGCCGAGCCCGTTCTACATCATGGACGAGGTGGAGGCGGCCCTCGACGACGTGAACCTGGGACGGCTGATCACGCTGCTGGCCCAGTTGCGGGAGAAGAGTCAGCTGATCGTCATCACGCACCAGAAGCGGACGATGGAGGTCGCCGACGCCCTGTACGGGGTGACCATGCGCAGCGGCGTCACCCAGGTGATCAGTCAGCGGCTCAACCGGGCCGACGGGGACGACGAGCGGCACGGCCGCGGCGAGGAGAACTGAGTGGCTCGGGAACGCGCTACGGCGCTGCTGGTGGACTTCGACGGCGTGCTGCGGCGTTGGGACCCGGCGGTGGCCGCCGGCGTGGAGCGGGAGTACGGCCTCTCCGAGGGCGTGCTGAGCGAGATCGCCATGCAGTGGGGCCGGCTCCAGCCGGTGCTCACCGGCCAGGTCAGCCACGCCGACTGGATGACCAGCGTGGCCGACGCGCTGGCCGGGCCGGCCGGCGGGCCCGAGCGGGCCCGGGCCGCGGTCGAGCAGTGGCAGCGCTACCGGGGTGAGGTGGACGGCGAGGTGCTCGACTTCGTCCGCGAGGTGCGCGCCGCCGGCCTTCCGGTCGGCCTCGCCACCAACGCCACCGACCTGCTCGACGCCGACCTGGCCGCGCTCGGTCTGGAGGGCGAGTTCGACACCGTGGTCAACTCGTACCGGCTCGGCGTGAACAAGCCGGCCAAGGAGTACTTCCAGGCCGCCTGCCAGGCGGTGGCCAGCCCGCCGGACCGGGTGCTCTTCGTCGACGACGAGGACTGGTCGGTGCGCGGCGCCCGGGCGGCCGGGCTGTCGGCGCACCGCTGGAGCGGCCCGGGCGACCTGCGCTACCTGCGGGCGGCACTGGCGTACTGAGGGCAGTGCGCGGCCCGGCGGCACCCCGTGCTGCCGCCGGACCGGGCGGCGCCGGTCAGCAGAGGCCGGGCACCTCGGTCACCGTGAACGGCGGCATCGGCGCGGTGGCGTTGAGCTGGCTGTTGACCCAGAGCAGCCGGTCGGCGTCCCGGGCGATGGTGGTCGGTGACCGGTCCAGGCCGGCCGTACCCGACCGCCGGACCACCCGGGCGGTCCGCCGGTCGGCGTCCAGCAGCGCCAGGTTGACCGCGAAGCTCCAGCCGCCCGCGCCGTCGGGAACGTTCACCACCGCGTAGAGGCGGTCACCGTCGAGCAGCAGCCCGTCGGCGCCGAGCTGCTCGCCGGCCACGGTGACCACGGTGGCCGACCGGGCGACCAGGTCCACCCGCCAGAGCCGCTCGCTGCCCGGCTCGCCGCTGCCCTGGTCGGCGACGAGCGCGACCCGGCCGCCGTCGGTGACGACGATCCCGTTGAGGAAACCCGGGGCCGCCGGAAAGGCCGCGGCCGGGAGCCAGGGGACCAGGTCGCCCACCCGCCCGTCGGCCAGCTCCGCGCGCCAGAGTCCGCCGCCCGCCGAGTCGGTGACGTAGACGGCGTCGTCGGTGACCGCCAGGTCGTTCAGGGCCGCTCCGGCGGTCGCCCGGCGGGCCAGCAGCGTGCCGTCCGGGGCGTACACGAAGAGCGCGCCGGTGTCCCAGCCGGCGACGAAGATGCGACCCCGCCGGTCCAGGTGCACCCCGGCGGCGCGGGTCCGTCCGTCCGTGCCGGCGGGCAGGAAGGGACGCAGCTCCCGGTCCCGGACGTGACCGCGGTAGACCGCGCCGTCGGAGACGCTGGTGACGTACATGGTGCCGGTGGGGCTCACCGCGATGCCCTCGGGTCGCACCGCCGGGTCGCGGGACACCACGTACGTGTCGGGGCGCCGGTCGGCGGTTGCGGGCAGCGGAACGGTGACGGTGAGGGCGGTGACGGCCGCGGCGGCCGCGGCGACGATGGTCTTCATGACCGCAGCGTCGGGGTCGCGCGGACGATCGCTCCACCCCTTTCGGGTACGGCCGAAGGTGGTTAGCGTCGGCGCCATGCTGACCCTGCACCTGAACGCGTCGGACCTCAGCCGCACGGTGGTCCGGTCGGCGCCGTCGGTGCTGCTGGAGGTGGCCGCGGCGGGTCAGCGGGTCTTCCGGCCGGACGCCCCGGAGCACCTCGCCGCCTGGCGGGCCCGCACCCGCGCGGCGCTGCGGCCCGGCATGCGGCCGCTGCTGGACCTGTGCCGACTGCCGCACTGGCTGCCGGACTTCCTCACCCCGACCGGCCACGCCGCGGAGGCCGCCGCCGCGCTCGACGAGGTGGCGGCCACCCCGGCGGCGACCCTGGACGCCGAACTCCGACCCCGGATCGAGGCCGGCGACCTGCCGCCCCGGGTCGCCCCCCTCGCCGCCGGGGACCCGACCGCGCGGCAGCGGCTCCGCGCGGCGATGGGCGCCTTCCACGCCGTCGCGGTGGCGCCATACTGGCCGACGATCCTGGCGGCGGTGCACGCCGACCGGGCGGCGCGCGGACACACCATGATGGACGTCGGGATCGACCGGGTGCTCCGCGATCTCAGCCCGTACCTGCACTGGGCGTCGTCCGGCGGGAGCTACCGGCTGTCGTACAAGTGCGCCTTCGGCACCGACCTGGACGTCGTGCCGGACGGTCGAGGTGTCACCCTGGTGCCGTCCTACCTCCTGCCGCAGCCGTGCGTCCTCGACGACCCGGACGGCCCGCTGGTGCTGGCCTACCCGATCCGGCCGACCCGGCGCGAGCTGACCACCGGCCAGCCGCTGGCCGACCTGCTGGGGCGGACCCGGGCGGCGGTGCTGGGCGCGATCGTCGGCGGTCCGAGCACCTCGCAGGTCGCCCGGACGCTCGGCATCTCGATCGCCTCGGCCAGCCAGCACACGGCCACCCTGCGGTCGGCCGGACTGATCACCACGCACCGGGCCGGCTCCGCGGTGCGGCACGCGCTGACCCCGCTCGGCGAGCACCTGCTACGGGCAGCCCGGGCCGGTCAGGCCGCCCGGGCCGGTCAGGTCGGCGACGGGAGGCCCGCGGTGGCGGTCAGTCGCCGGTGACGCCGTCGATGCGTTCCCGGATCAGGTCGGCGTGGCCGTTGTGCCGGGCGTACTCCTCGATCATGTGCACATAGACCCAGCGCAGGTTGAACGTCCGGCGCTTCGGGCCGACCTCGGTGAAGGTCTCGTCGAGCGAGCGGCCGGCGGCGGCGGCGCGGGCCAACTCCACCTCCCGACGGAAGGTGGCGAGGTCGGCCTCGGCGTCCGCGTCGCGTACGTCGTGGTCGGCGTCCGGATTGTCCGGCGTGTAGTACGGGTAGTCGACCTTCTCGCCCGCGAAGTTCTCCCGGAACCACCAGGCCTCCACCTCGGCCAGGTGGCGCACCAGGCCGAGCAGGGTGAGCCCGGAGGGCTCGACGCTCGCGGTCCGGAGCTGTTCGGCGGTCAGCCCGGCGCACTTGAGCAGCAGGGTCTGCCGGTGGTAGTCGAGCCAGCCCTCCAGCATCGTGCGCTCGTCGCCGACGTAGGGCTCGGGGGTCCGGACGATCTCCGGTGCTCTCCAGGTCATGCCGGCCATCCTGCTCGGTACGTCCGACAACCGGCGACCGGATATCAGGGCACCACGACGACCGGCCACCGGCCGGCGCGGACCAGGCGGGTGGCGACCGAGCCGACCAGCCGGTGCCCGGCCTGCTCGGACGCGCCGACCACCACCAGGTCCGCCCGGAACTCGTCGGCCGCCGCCCGCAGCTCGGTGTACGCGTCGCCGCGCCGGCACACGAACGTCACCGGCAGCCCCAGCTCCTCGGCGCCGCGTCGGCACTCCCGGCGCAGCTCCTCGGTCAGCTCGTCGTGACAGCGCTCCAGCGCGCCGGCGTCCACCCCGGGGACCAGGGCGGTGAACCCGGCGGCCGCGCGCACGTGCACCACCACCAGGGCGGCACCCTGCCGACGGGCGAGGCCGGCCGCGTACGAGCCGGCCCGTTCGGAGGTCCGGGTGCCGTCCACGCCCACCAGCACCACCCGAGGCCCGTCCGTGCCCCGTTCGAACGGCAGCGGACGGGCGCGGGGGCCGTAGTCCTCCCGTTCCCGAGGGGCGTCGACGGTCACGTCAGCTCCGTTCTCCGGTCTTGACCACGGCGGCTCCGGCACCGGCCGCCACCATCGATTCTTGCTCGATCTGGGCGTCGACCGGGTCGCCGGTGTGCCGGCGCAGCGGCACCTCCCGGATGAAGCAGACGGTGATCAGGGCGATCAGCCCGAACGGGGCGGCGACCAGGAAGATGTCACCGGCCGCGTGGCCGTACGCGCCCTCCACCACGGCCCGGACGGGCGCCGGCAGGGTGTGCACGTCCGGCAGCGCGCCGCCGCCACCCGAGCGGGAGGTGGGGATGCCCAGCGCGGTCAGCTCCTCGACGAGGTAGTCGTTGACCTTGTGGGCGAGCACCGCGCCGAGCGCGGCGACGCCCACCGCGCCGCCGAGGCTGCGGAAGAAGGCGACCACCGAGCTGGCCGCGCCCAGCTCGTGCGTGCCGACGGTGTTCTGCACCGCGAGCACCAGGTTCTGCATGCTCATGCCGAGCCCGACGCCGATCACCGCCAGGTAACCGGCGAGCAGGACGAAGCTGGTGTCGGCGCGGAGCGTGCCCATCAGCGCGAAGCCGACGGTGAGCAGCGCCGTGCCGGCGACCAGGTGGCGCTTCCAGCGGCCGGTGCGGGTGATCAGCCGCCCGGTGACCGTGGAGGAGATCAGCAGGCCGAGGATCATCGGCAGGGTCATCAGGCCGGACATGGTCGGGCTCTGCCCCCGGCTGATCTGGAAGTACTGGCTGAGGAAGACCGAGGCGCCGAACATGCCGACGCCCACCGCGACGCTGGCGACGGTGGCCAGGGTGATCGTCCGGGACCGGAACAGGTGCGGCGGGATCATCGGCTCGGCGGCCCGCTGCTCGACCCGGACCGCCAGCGCACCGAGCAGCAGCGCGCCGGCCACCATGGCGATGGTCTGCCAGGAACCCCAGGCGAACGAGCCGCCGGCCAGCGAGACCCAGATCAGCAGCAGCGAGACGGCGGCGGTGATCAGCGTGGCGCCCCACCAGTCGATGGTGGCCTTCCGCTTGGTCACCGGCAACCGCAGGGTCTTCTGCAGCACCACCAGCGCGGCGAGCGCGAACGGCACGCCGACGTAGAAGCACCAGCGCCAGCCGAGCCAGGAGGTGTCCACGATCACGCCGCCGATCAGCGGGCCGCCGATGGTGCCCACCGCCATCACCGCGCCGAGGTAGCCGCTGTACCGGCCGCGCTCGCGCGGGGCGATGATGGTGGCCATGATCACCTGGGCCAGCGCGGTGAGGCCGCCGGCCCCGACGCCCTGGAGCACCCGGCAGGCGATCAGCTGCCCGGTGTCCTGCGCGAGCCCGGCCAGCACCGAGCTGACCACGTAGATCAGCAGGGCGATCTGGACCAGGACCTTCTTGTTGGTCAGGTCGGCCAGTTTGCCCCAGATCGGGGTGGTCGCGGTGGTCGCGAGCAGCGCCGCGGTGACCACCCAGGTGTACGCGGACTGGCCGCCGCCCAGCTCGGTGATGATCCTCGGCAGGGCGTTCGAGACGACGGTGCCGGAGAGGATCGCGACGAACATGCCCAGCAGCAGGCCGGAGAGGGCCTCCAGCACCTGCCGGTGGGTCATGTCGACGGCGGCCGCCCGGGCGGGCGCTGGCGCGGAGCTCATCGTGGCTGCCTCCGGCAGGAAGTCGAGGGAAGGCTGGCAGGGCGTTGCCCCGGGCAACCGTATGCGGTTGTTGCCTAGAGCAACAACTCTGCCCTGTGAGGCGTTGTTCCCGGCCGGCGGGGTCAGGTCAGAGTGGGATCTCGTTGAACCGGGTCAGCAGCCGGGCGAACTCCTCGACGTCCCGGGCCGGCCAGTCCTCCAGCGTCCGGCGGAACTGCCGCAGCCGGGCCGACCGGGCCGCGTCGAACCGCTGCCGCCCCTGCTCGGTCAGGCTGAGCTGGGCGGCCCGCCGGTCGGTCGGATCCGGGTCGCGGCGGACCAGGCCCAGCGACTCCAGCCCGTTGATCTGCCGGCTCAGCGTGCCCTTGCCGATGCCGAGCCGGACGGCCAGGTCGGTGAGCCGGATCGAGTCGCAGCGGCGCAGCCAGAGCAGCAGGCCGTACGCGTTCGGCTCCAGGTTGGGATGCACCTCCCGGGCGATCTCCCAGGAGACCGCGCGGCCGCGGCGCAGCAGCACGGTCAGCTCGTGCTCGACCGCCCGCAGCGGCTCCGGAAGCTCGTCGTCCACGCCGTAGAGGGTACGGCCACCATCAACCGCCGTCGGTGAGTCGGTGCCGCATCACCGGCCGCAGGTGCCCGTCGCCGGTGGTGCCCTCGATGGTCACCTCGGCCGTCCGGCCCCGGTGCACCAGGGTGGCCACCGCGTTGCCGAAGTACGGCCCGGCCAGCTTCCGCCAGCGCAGCGCCGGGCGGCGTACCCCGGCCGAGCGGGCCAGGGCCCGGGTGGCCCCGGCCGGACCGGCCGACCAGCCCAGCCGCATCAACGGGCGCATCCCGGCCGGCACCTGGTTGTGGATGGGAGAGCAGGTGAGCTGGTGCACCGGGGTGGCCACCGCCGGGTCGTCGAACCGGGCCCGGGCCACGTACGAGTGGTGCACGTCACCGGAGAGCACGCTGATCGAGGCGGGCGGGGCGTACGCCGGCCCGGCGCCGACCCGGTCCCCGGTGGTGCCGGGGGTGCCGCTGCCGAGCCGGGCGAAGAGCGCGCCGAGCGCATCGAACGAGCGGCGGAACGCCGCCCAGTGCTCCAGGTCGAGCCCGCGGCGCAGCTTCTCCGACAGGTTGGCCACCCAGCGCCGGCGGGAGTCGGCCACCTTCTCGTTCCAGGACTCCACGTGGTGGATGCCCGGCGGCAGCAGCCAGGGCAGCGACGACCCCACCACCAGGTGGTCGTAGACGCCGTGCGCCTGGTCGAGGAACCAGGACCACTCGCCCGGCGGCAGCATCGCGCGCTGGCCCGGCTCCAGCACCCGGCTGCACCGGTTGTCCAGCATCACCAGCCGGGTCCGGCCCAGGTCGAGCGCGTAGCTCCACTGGTACTGCACCGCGCGCCAGCGTTCGGTGTCGTGCGCCAGGTCGCTCTCCTGGTCGACCCGGTGCCCGAACTCGCGCAGCACGCCGGTGGCGTCCTCGGCGGCGGTCACCTTGGCGAAGACCGGGTCGGCGGCGATCTCGTCCGGGGAGAGGTTGCCCAGGTGCTGGTAGACCCAGTAGGAGGCGAGCCCGCTGCCGATCCGCTCCGCCCACCAGGGCTGCCGCCGGGCGTCCGTCCGCCACGACGCGGAGGTGTTCCAGTCGTCGATGATCTCGTGGTCGTCGAAGATCATCACGCTCGGCACGGTGGAGAGCAGCCAGCGGATCTCCGGGTCCCGCCAGGACTCCAGGTAGAGCTTGGTGTACTCGTCGAAGCTGACCACCTGGTCGCGGGGGGCGTCCTTGGGCCGCCGCCGGCGCCGCTTCAGCAGCCGCCGCACGGTGGGCGAGGTCACGTCCGCGTACACCTGGTCGCCGAGGAGCACCAGCAGGTCGGGCAGCGAGGCCGGGTCCGGGTCGGCCATCAACCGCCGGGCGTACGCGTCCAGCGCGTCCGGCGGCAGCCGCCGGGTGGTGGCGTGCTGGGTGGTCTCCCGGCAGGAGCCGAAGATCAGCCGGACCGGTTGCTCCCGGTCGTCCGCCGCCCGGGTGCGGATCACGCTGGGCGGGAAGCCGCGCTCCGGCACCGGCCAGGCGACCTCGCCGTCGATCAGCACCTCGTAGCGGGTCGCCCGGTCCGGGGTGAGCCCCTCCACCACCACCAGCGCGTAGTGGTGGTCGTACGCGGCGAAGGTGGGCGCGGTGCCGGCGGCGCCGTCGGCCGTGCGGACGGTGACCACGGCGGGCGCGCTGGTCTCGACCCAGACGGTGGCCCGCGTGCCGACGACCCGCCGCAGCAGCGGGCCGATGAGCAGGTGTGCCGCGGGCATGGTGGACCTCCGAGGTGAGCGGACTTCTTCTTTACTACCCCGCCGGCGGTCGCACCACTGCTGGCTGCGGCCGAGCCTACCGCCGGTGGATGTGGCCCGCGGGGTGCGGTGGCTGGGACGCCGTCGCCGCCATCTGACAGGATTTCGGCATGACGGAATACCTCCTCATCGCCCTCGCCCTGCTCGGCGTGCTGATCCTCGGTGCCATCGGGCTGGTCGTGCCGCGGCTGCGCCGGCGGCCGGCGCCGCCGCTGCCCGAGCAGGAGGTGCGCACCCGGGCAGAGGAGGATCTCGCCGGCCCGCCGGTCGAGGCGCCGGAGGCCGACCTGGCCACCGGCATCCTGGTGGAGCCGCCGGTCGTCGAGGCTCCGGCGCCGGTGCTGGAGGTGCCCGAGCCGACCGCCGGGCGGCTGGTCCGGCTGCGCTCCCGGCTGTCCCGCTCGCAGAACGTCTTCGGCAAGAGCCTGCTCGGCCTGCTCAGCCGGGACCGGCTCGACGAGGACGCCTGGGAGGAGATCGAGGACAGCCTGATCACCGCCGACGTCGGCATCGACGCCACCCGCGAGATCGTCGACCGGCTGCGCGAGCGCACCCGGGTGCTCGGCACCCGCTCCGGCGAGGAGCTGCGCGCCCTGCTCGCCGCCGAGCTGGTCAACGCGCTGGACCCGACGCTGGACCGCTCCCTGCACACCGCACCCAAGGAGGGCGCGCCGGCGGTGCTGCTGGTGGTCGGCGTCAACGGCGCCGGCAAGACCACCACCTGCGGCAAGATCGCCCGGGTGCTGGTCGCCGACGGCCGCAGCGTCATCCTCGGCGCGGCCGACACCTTCCGGGCCGCCGCCGCCGACCAGCTGGAGACCTGGGCCGGCCGGGTCGGCGCGGAGACCGTCCGCGGCCCGGAGGGGGCCGACCCGGCCAGCGTCGCCTTCGACGCGGTCAAGCGGGGGATCGACGCCGGCGTGGACACCGTGCTGATCGACACCGCCGGGCGGCTGCAGAACAAGGTCGGCCTGATGGACGAGCTCGGCAAGGTCAAGCGGGTGGTGGAGAAGCACGGCCCGATCGACGAGACCATCCTGATCCTGGACGCCACCACCGGGCAGAACGGCCTGGAGCAGGCGCGGGTCTTCACCGAGGTGGTCAACGTGACCGGCGTCGCGCTGACCAAGCTCGACGGCACCGCCAAGGGCGGCATCGTGATCGCCGTGCAGCGCAAGCTGGGCATCCCGGTGAAGCTGGTCGGGCTCGGCGAGGGGCCGGACGACCTGGCCCCGTTCGACCCGGCGCAGTTCGTCGACGCGCTGCTGGGCACTGAAGCCCCCGGACGGGACGCGTAACCTCGAAGTGACGACTGACGATCGCGCCTACGCGGGGTGGCGCGACCCCAGCCACCCGGCGCCACGCCTCGGGAGACCGTACGTGACTTCGCAGGAGATCCCGCTGCACGGCGGGAACGTCAGCACCGTGGTCCGGGTCGGCGACACGGTGCGGCGCAACGCCGGGCCGTGGACGCCGAGCGTGCACGCGCTGCTGCGGCACCTCGAGTACGTCGGCTTCACCGGCGCCCCCCGCGCCCTCGGCATGGACGAGCGCAACCGGGAGGTGCTGTCCTACCTGGAGGGGGAGTGCGGGGAGTACCCGCTCGCCCCGCACTGGGTCACCGACGAGGCCCTGGTCACCGTCGCCACCATGCTGCGGATGTTCCACGACGCCCAGTACGGCTTCGTCCCGCCGCAGGGGGCGGTCTGGCGCTCGTTCGGCCCGCCGCCGCCGGACACCGAGGTGATCTGCCACCACGACGCCGCCCCGCACAACGTGATCTGGCGGCCGGACGGCACCCTCGGGCTGATCGACTTCGACCTGGCCTCGCCCGGGGCGCGGATCTACGACGTGGCGTACGCGGCCTGGACCTGGGTGCCGATCTTCTCCGACCGGGACTCGATCACGCTCGGCTGGAAGCACCCGGACCGGCCGCGGCGGCTGCGCCTCTTCGCCGACGCGTACGGGCTGATCCCGCGGGACCGGCACCGGCTGATCCGGACCATCCGCAAGCGGATCGTCGACCACGTGGAGGGGATCCGCCGGATGGCCGCGGCCGGCGAGCCGGCGTTCGTCCGGATCGTGCACAAGGGCCACCTGCGCCGGCCGATGCGCGACCTGCGGCTGCTCGACTACGAGCGGCACGCCTTGGAGTACGCCCTCCGCTGACCGGTTCGATCGCTTTCGTCCCGGCTCGTGGCCGCCGTCCGCCCCGGCGGTGAGGTTCTCTTCACACGTCCGAAACAAGCCGTCACCGTACGGAAATCGACGGGTGACGCTGGCGGAAACAGCCAGCGGCGAGGCTTCCGCGCATCCGGCGTACGGGCGACGCTGCCCCGGAAGCCGTGAAGGAGGGAACTTCACCGTTAGGAGGCCAGCGTGCCTGAAGCACCGACGATTGACTCCGGCAACACCGTCTGGTTGCTGGTGTCGACCGCGCTCGTGCTGCTCATGACGCCCGGACTGGCGCTGTTCTATGGCGGCCTCAACCGGGCCAAGGGCGTACTCAACATGATGATGATGAGCTTCTCCGCGATCGGGCTCATCTCCGTTCTGTGGTGGTTCTACGGCTTCAGCATCGCCTTCGGCAGCGATGTCAACGGCTTCTGGGGCGACCCGGGCGCATACCTCGGCACCAAGACCTTCCTCGCCGAGACCGACCTGTGGGGCGCGACCGCCGAGAACCCCAGCGGCATCGGCGTCCCGCTGTACGTGTTCATGGCCTTCCAGATGGTCTTCGCGGTGATCACCGTCGCGCTGATCAGCGGCGCGATCTCCGACCGGGCCAAGTTCGCCGGCTGGCTGCTGTTCGCCTTCGGCTGGGCCACCCTGGTCTACTTCCCGGTCGCGCACTGGGTCTGGGGCGGCGGCATCATCGGCGGCGACATCCACGCGCTCGACTTCGCCGGCGGCACCGCCGTGCACATCAACGCCGGTGCGGCCGCCCTGGCGGTGGCGCTGGTGCTCGGCAAGCGGCTCGGCTGGCCCCGGGAGGGCATGAAGCCGCACAACATCCCGCTGGTCGCGCTCGGCGCCGGCCTGCTCTGGTTCGGCTGGTTCGGCTTCAACGCCGGTTCCGAGCTGACCGTCGACTCGGTGGCCGCGCTCGCCTTCCTCAACACCCAGCTCGCCACGGCGGCCGCGGTGCTCGGCTGGATCGCCGTCGAGTGGATCAAGGACAAGAAGCCGACCATGGTCGGCGCCTCCTCCGGCGCCGTCGCCGGCCTGGTCGCCATCACCCCGGCCTGCGGCTTCATCGCCCCGTGGGCGGCGGTGCTGCTCGGCCTCGTCGCCGGAGCGGTCTGCGCGCTGGCGGTCAGCCTCAAGTACAAGCTCGGCTACGACGACTCGCTCGACGTGGTCGGGGTGCACTTCGTCGGCGGCTGGATCGGCTCGCTCTGGCTCGGCCTGTTCGCCACCAACTCGGTGAACGCGGCCATCTCCGACGTGGTCGGCGCTTCCGACGGCCTCTTCTACGGCGGCGGGCTGACCCAGCTCGGCCGGCAGGCCCTGGCCGGCCTGATCGTCAGCGTCTGGTCGTTCGGCATCGCCTGGCTGCTCGCCTTCGCCATCGAGAAGACGATCGGCTTCCGGGCCCGGCCGGAGGCCGAGGTCGAGGGCATCGACATCGCCGAGCACGCGGAGAGCGGCTACGACCTCTCCCCGGCCGGCGGCAGCGCCGGCGGCGCGTTCGCGCTGGCCGGGATCGGCTCCCCGGGCGCGACCGCGGGCGCCACCAAGCCGGCGGCGGCGCCCGCCGAGCCGGTGGACGAGAAGGTCGGCGGATAACGTTCCTGGGATGGAGGGGTTGGACATGAAGCTGGTGACCGCGGTCATCAAGCCGTACCAGCTGGACGCGGTGAAGGAGGCCCTGCACGCCCTCGGGGTGGCCGGCCTGACCGTCAGCGAGGTCCAGGGCTACGGCCGGCAGAAGGGGCACACCGAGGTCTACCGGGGTGCCGAGTACACGGTCGAGTTCCTGCCCAAGATCCGGGTCGAGGTGCTCACCGACGAGATGGACGTCGAGAAGATCGTGGACGCCATCGTGGCGGCCGCCCGGACCGGCAAGATCGGCGACGGCAAGGTCTGGGTGACCGGGGTCGAGGAGGTCGTCCGGGTCCGTACCGGCGAGCGCGGGCTCGACGCCCTCTGATCACGCACCCACCGACATGACCTCGTTGACCAGGGAAGACGCGTCCGGCGCCGACGCGGACCTGGTCAACGAGGTCGTCGGCGTGCCCGGGGGGATCGGTGCCGCGGCCCGGGCGGCCCGGGCCGCGGCGTACGACGGCTGGCTGCGGTCGCTGCTGCCGCCGCGGAACGGGGTGGCGCTGCTGGCCGTCGGCGGGCTGGGACGGCGGCAGTGCGCCCCCTACGGCGACCTCGACCTGGTGCTGGTGCACGCCGGGGTGCCGGGCGTCGACGAACTGGCCGCCGCGCTCTGGTACCCGGTCTGGGACGCCGGGCTGCGGCTGGACCACTCCGTACGCACGGTGCCGGAGGCGCTGTCGGTGGCGCAGGACGACGTGAAGGTGGCCCTCGGGCTGCTCGACGCCCGCCCGGTGGCCGGGGACGCCACGCTCGCCGGGACACTGGTCCGGTCCGCCGCCGACCACTGGCGGCGGACCGCCGTACGCCAGCTGCCCGCGCTGCGGGCCGCCACCGGCGCCCGCTGGCAGGCCCACGGCGAGCTGGCCTTCCTGCTCGAAGGTGACCTCAAGGAGGCCGCCGGCGGACTGCGCGACGTGGGCATCCTGCGGGCGATCGCGCTGGCCGGCGTCACCGACGCGCTGCGGCCCGCGGTCCGCGCCGCGCAGCTGCGCCTGCTGGACACCCGCGACGCGCTGCACCAGCAGGTCGGCCGCCGGGTGGACCGCCTGGTGGCGCAGGAACGCGACGGGGTCGCCGCGCTGCTCGGGCTGGACGACGGCGACGCGCTGCTGCGCCGGGTCGCCGGTGACGCCCGGACCGTCAGCCACGCCCTCGACGACGCCTTCCGGGCGGTGGACCGGCTCCGGTCCGGGCGCCGCCGGGGCGCCGACGGCCGCCCGGTGCGCCGGCCGGTGGCCCGGGACGTGGTGGAGCACGACGGCGAGCTGGTGCTGGCCCGGACCGCCATCGGGGCGCGCCCCGACCCGAGCCTGTCGCTGCGGGTGGCCGCCGCGGCGGCCACCACCCGGCTGCCGATCGCCCGGGCCACCTGCGAGTGGCTGGCCGCCTACTGCCCGCCGCTGCCGGCGCCCTGGCCGGGCGAGGCCCGGGCCGCGCTGGTCACCCTGCTGGGCGCCGGTTCCGGCCTGGTGCCCGCCTGGGAGACCTGCGACCGGTACGGGCTGGTGGACGGCTGGTTGCCGGAGTGGACCCGGCTGCGCAGCCTGCCCCAGCACAACCCGGTGCACCGGTTCACTCTCGACCGGCACCTGGTGCAGACCGCGGCCGAGGCCAGCCGGTACGCCCGCGAGGTGGAGCGCCCCGACCTGCTGCTGCTCGGCGCCCTGCTGCACGACATCGGCAAGGGACTGGCCGGCGAAGGCGCCGCGGCGCGGCCCGGCAGGCACGAGCGCGGCGGCATCTCCGTAGACCACAGCACGGTGGGTGCGCCGATCGCCGAGGCGGTGGCCGCCCGGATCGGCCTGCCGGCGCCCGAGGTGGCGCTGATCGGCACGCTGGTCCGGTTGCACCTGCTGCTGCCCGACGTGGCCACCCGGCGCGACCTCGCCGACCCGAAGACCATCGCCGCGGTGGCCGGCGCGGTCGGCGACCCGACCACCCTCGACCTGCTGCACGCGCTGGTCCGCGCCGACGCCGCCGCCACCGGGCCGGCCGCCTGGTCGGACTGGAAGGGCCGGCTGGTCGCCGAACTGGTCGGGCGGGTACGGACCGCGCTGGACACCGGCGCGCTGCCCGCCCCGCCGGCACCGGACCCGGCGCTGGTGGCCGGGCCGCTGCCGGTCGTACACCTGACCGGGGAGCAGGTGGCGGTGGCCGCGGCGGACCGGCGCGGCCTGCTCGCGACGGTGGCCGGCTGCCTGGCCCTGCACCGGCTGGAGGTGATCTCCGCGGACGCCACCACGGTGGACGGACGGGCGCTGGTGCAGTGCCGGGTGCAGCCGCGCTACGGCCTGCCGCCCGACCCCATCGCGCTCGGCAGCGACCTGCGCCGGGCGGTGGCCGGGGACGTCTCGGTGACCCAGCGGCTGCGCGGCCGGGCGCTCTCCGCGCGTGGGTCCGGAGCGGCGCCGCGGGTGGTCTGGCACCGGGACGCGGCCACGGACGCGGTGCTGCTGGAGCTGCGCGCCGCCGACGCGGCCGGCCTGCTCTACCGGGTGGCCGGCGCCCTCGACGAGACCGGCGCGCAGGTGCGCGCCGCCCGTATCTCCACCCTGGGTGGGGACGTGGTGGACGCGTTCTACCTGCTCGGTGGCTGGCCGGACGACGACACCCGGGCCCGGCTGGAGGCCGCGGTCCTCGGCGCGGTGTGACCCGGCCGGGTACGTCCGGCGACGTAGCCGCGGTGCCGTCCGCGGACGCACGACGACGGGTGCCGGCCGGGGCAGAATGACCGCCATGCGGGAGCGGCGGCGGGACCGGCGGCGGAAGGTGGCCGCCGACGCCGTCCTGGCCCTGGCGCTGCTGGCGTTCGGACTGCTCACCACCCCGCTGGCCGGCGCCAACCAGCCCGGCTCGGTGCCGGTCGACGCCGGCTGCCGGGTCCTGCTGGCGGTGGCGGCGCTGGCCCTGGTGGCGCGCCGGCTCGCCCCGCTGGCCACCCTCGCCGTGGTCACCGCGGCGACCTCGGCCTACCTGGTGCTCGGCTACCCGTACGGGCCGGTGCTGCTGGCCTTCCTGGTCGCCGGCTACACCGCGGCTGTCCGGCTGCCGGTGCGCCGGGCCGGCGTGGCGGCCGGGTCGACGCTGGCCGCGCTGCTGGTGCACGTGTTCTGGTCCCGGGGGCCGGATCCGGGCTGGTTCGGGATCCTCCCCGCATCGGCCTGGGTGGTCGTACCGTTCGCGGTGGGGGTCGCCGTGCAAGTCAACCGGGAGAGCACGGCCCGTGGCCGCGCCGAGGCGGCCCGGCGGCAGGCCGACGAGGAACGGCTGCGCATCGCGCAGGAGGTGCACGACGTGGTGGGGCACGGCCTGGCGGCGATCAGCATGCAGGCGGAGGTCGCCCTGCACCTGCTCGGCAAGCGTCCGGAGCAGGCCGAGATCGCGCTCACCGCGATCAGCCGTACCAGCCGGGAGGCGCTCGACGAGCTGCGGATCACCCTCGGCGCGGTGCGCCGGGGCGGCGGGCGGGAGCCGGTGCCCGGGCTGGCCCGGCTGGACGCGCTGCGCGAGCGGCTGGCCGACGCCGGGCTGACCGTGACGCTGCGGGTCACCGGCGAGCCGCGTGAGCTGCCGGGGGCGGTGGACCTGGCCGCGTACCGGGTGGTGCAGGAGGCGCTGACCAACGTGCTGCGGCACGCCGGGGTGGCCGAGGCGGAGGCGACCGTCGGCTACGGCGCGGACGCGCTCACCGTCGAGGTGCTCGACCGGGGAGTGGGCGGCGGCGGGGGAGCGGGGCACGGCCTGGCCGGCATGCGGGAGCGGGTCACCGCACTCGGCGGCGAGCTGGCCGCCGGCCCGCGCCCGGGCGGCGGGTTCCGGGTCGCGGCCCGGCTGCCGGTGGAGCCGGCCCGGTGATCCGGGTGCTGATCGCCGACGACCAGGACCTGGTCCGGCTCGGGCTGCGCGCGCTGGTGGAGAGCGAGGACGACCTGGCGCTGGCCGGCGAGGCGGCGGACGGGCTGCGGGCGGTGGAGCTGGCCCGGCGGGAACGTCCGGACGTGGTGCTGATGGACGTCCGGATGCCCGGCGTGGACGGCATCGAGGCCACCCGGCGGATCGTCGCCGATCCCGGGCTGGCCGCCACCCGGGTGGTGGTGCTGACCACCTTCGAGCTGGACGAGTACGTCTTCGACGCGCTCCGGCACGGGGCGAGCGGTTTCCTCACCAAGGACACCCGGCCGGCCGAGCTGCTGCGGGCGATCCGGCTGGTGGCGGCCGGCGAGGCGCTGCTCTCGCCGTCGGTGACCCGGCGGGTGGTGCGCGAGTTCGCCGCCCGCCCGGCCCGGGCGCCCCGGCCGCACCCCCGGCTCGACACGCTCACCGACCGGGAGCGGGAGGTGGTCGGGCTGGTCGGCGAGGGGCTCAGCAACGCGGAGATCGCCGACCGGTTGGTGGTCAGCCCGGCGACCGCGCGTACCCACGTCAGCCGGGCCATGGTCAAGCTCGGCGCCCGGGACCGCGCCCAGCTAGTGGTCTACGCCTACCAGTCCGGCCTGGTCGAGCTCTGATCGGCGGGCGGCGGGGCGCCGGCCGGCGGCCGGACCGCCGCCGGCAAGATCGCCGGGAGTGCGCGGTGACGCGGCGGCCGGGGTGGTGGGCGGCTACCCTAGCGGTGGCCGGGTGTCCCGCACCCGCCGGCCCGTTACCCGCCGGAACCCCGACAAACAGGATGTTCGCGTGTTTGACACCTTGAGTGACCGCCTCTCCGGGATCTTCACCAAGCTCCGCGGCAAGGGTCGGCTCACCGACGCCGACATCGACGCCACCGCGCGCGAGATCCGCCTCGCGCTGCTGGAGGCGGATGTCGCCCTGCCCGTGGTCAAGGGCTTCATCGCCCGGGTCAAGGAGCGGGCGCGCGGTGCGGAGGTGTCCCAGGCGCTCAACCCGGCCCAGCAGATCATCAAGATCGTCAACGAGGAGCTGATCAACGTCCTCGGCGGCGAGGGGCGGCGGCTCCAGTTCGCCAAGCAGCCGCCGACCGTGATCATGCTGGCCGGTCTGCAGGGTTCCGGTAAGACCACCCTCGCCGGCAAGCTGGCCCGCTGGCTCAAGGCGCAGGGGCACCAGCCGCTGCTGGTCGCCGCCGACCTCCAGCGCCCCAACGCCGTCGGGCAGCTCCAGGTGCTCGGTGGCCGGGCCGGCGTCGAGGTGTACGCCCCGGAGCCCGGCAACGGCGTCGGCGACCCGGTGCAGGTGGCCCGCGCCTCGATCGAGCACGCCCGGCGGGCGGCCCGGGACATCGTCATCGTCGACACCGCCGGCCGGCTCGGCATCGACGCCGAGATGATGCAGCAGGCGGCCGACATCCGCGACGCGGTCGACCCGGACGAGGTCATCTTCGTCATCGACGCGATGGTCGGTCAGGACGCCGTCCGCACCGCCGAGGCGTTCCGCGACGGCGTCGGCATCACCGGCGTGGTGCTCTCCAAGCTCGACGGCGACGCCCGCGGCGGCGCGGCGCTGTCGGTCCGGGAGGTCACCGGCCAGCCGATCCTGTTCGCCTCCACCGGCGAGAAGCTGGAGGACTTCGACGTCTTCCACCCCGACCGGATGGCCAGCCGGATCCTCGGCATGGGCGACGTCCTCACTCTGATCGAGCAGGCCGAGCAGGCCTTCGACGCCGATCAGAAGGAGAAGATGACCGCCAAGCTGATGGGCGGCGAGCAGTTCACCCTGGAGGACTTCCTCGACCAGCTCATCGCGGTCCGCCGGATGGGCCCGATCGCCAACGTGCTGGCCATGATGCCGGGCATGGGGCAGATGAAGGACCAGCTCGCCGAGCTGGACGACAAGCACTTCGACCGGGTCACCGCGATCATCCGGTCGATGACCCCGGGCGAGCGCAGCAACCCGAAGATCATCAACGGTTCCCGCCGGGCCCGCATCGCCAACGGCTCGGGGGTCACCGTCATGGACGTCAACCAGCTGCTCAACCGCTTCGCCGACGCGCAGAAGATGATGAAGCAGATGGGCGGCATGATGGGCCTGCCCGGCGGCGGCCGGCGCAAGGCGACCAAGTCGCCGAAGAACAAGCGCAAGGGCACCAAGGGCGGCAACCGGCCGCGCGCCGGAGCGGGCGCCGGGATGCCGGGCGGATTCCCGGGCGGCATGCCGCAGCTCCCGCCGGGAATGGACCCCAACGACCTGGCCGCGGGCCAGGGGCTGCCCCCGGGCTTCAAGCTGCCGAAGATCGACTTCAACAAGCTGGGCAAGGGGGACAACCACCCCCGCTGACGCGTGTCGGCCCGCGAAGATCCACCCGATGTGCGGCAGGTCGCGGTGTCCGGGCGACGGGACGCCACGACCTGCCGTACGCGGAGTCGATCTGCGCCGCCCGGCGCGGCGGGCCGGGCTGCCCGCACCCGGGAGCGGGTGATCGGGTAGGACTGTGCACATGGCTTGGCATGTGCACGGTGTGCTGCTCCCTGACGACGAGGTCCGGGACATCTGGCTGGTCGGCGACCGGGTCACCTTCGAACCGGTGCCGGGCGCGGAGACCATCGCCGACGGCGGCTTCGTGCTGCCGGGGCTGATCGACGCGCACTGCCACATCGGCATCGCCCGCGGCGGCGCCCCGATCACCTCGCTCGACCAGGCCCGGGAGCTGGCCCGGGTCGACCGGGACGCCGGCGTGCTGGCGATCCGGGACGCCGGCTCGCCGTACCCGTACCCGGAACTCGACGACGATCCCGAGCTGCCCCGGCTGGCCCGGGCCGGCCGGCACGTCGCCCCGCCGAAGCGCTACCTGCGCGACATCGGCATCGAGGTCGGCGCGGCGGAGGTGGCCGCCACGGTGACCGAGCAGGCCCGGGCCGGCAACGGCTGGGTCAAGCTGGTCGGCGACTGGATCGACCGGGGCGTCGGCGACCTGGCGCCGGCATGGGACGCCGCCACCATGACCGCCGCGGTCGAGGCCGCGCACGCCGCCGGGGTACGCGCCGCCGTGCACACCTTCTCCGAGTCGGCGGTCGAGATCATGGTGCGCGCCGGGGTGGACTCGGTGGAGCACGGCACCGGGCTGAGCCTGGACCTGATCGACGAGATGGCCCGGCGGGGCACCGCGCTGGTGCCCACGATGATCAACATCCAGACCTTCGGCGGCATCGCCGACCAGGCGCGGGCCAAGTTCCCCGGGTACGCCGACCACATGCTCGCGCTGCGGGACCGCTTCCCCGAGGTGGTGCGGTCCGCGTACGAGGCGGGGGTGCCGATCTACGTCGGCACGGACGCGGGCGGCGGCATCGACCACGGCCTCGCCGCCGAGGAGATGCTGCTGCTGCACGAGCGGGCCGGCATGCCGGCGGTGGACGTGCTCGCCGCCGCCTCCTGGGACGCCCGCGCCTGGCTGGGCTTTCCCGGCCTGGTCGAGGGCGGCCTGGCCGATCTCGTCGTCTACGCCGAGGACCCCCGCGCCGACCTGCGCGTGGTTCGCACCCCCAGCCGCATCGTGCTGCGCGGCCGCCCGATCCGCTGACCCGCCCGCTCCCCGTGCCGATCAGGGCGCCGGGCTGATCCGGACCCGAACCTCCTGCTCAACCGGGCGGGCTGGAAATGACGGCGGCGCGGGTGAAGAGGTAAACGGCCAGGTCGGCCAGGGCGCGGGCGGTCTGGTCGACGGGCGCGCCGGGCAGCACGATGTGGCTGACCACGAGGCGGACCACGCTGTCGGCGGCGAACCGCAGGGCGGCCCGGTCGGCGCCGGGCACCAGCGTGGTGACCCAGTCCAGCAGCGCACCGGTCGCCTCGGTCAGCACCAGCCCGGACCGGGTGGTGAGGAAGGGCAGCAGCTCGTCGGAGCCGCCCCGCGCGCTGGTCAGGATCGCCTTGATCAGTGGGTTGGTCGCCGCCTCGGCCAGGGTGTGCCGGATCGCCGCGTACGCGCCGGCGCGCACGTCGGTGCCGTGCGCGACCAGGGCCGCCCGCACGTCGGCGACGAACCGGTCGACCTCGCGCCGGGCCAGCGCCTCGGCCAGCCCGGCCTTGCTGCCGAACTCGTTGTAGACGGTCTGCCGGCTCACCCCGGCGGTGGCCGCCACCACGCCCATCCGGACGCTGTCCCAGCCCCGGTCCACGGTCAGCGTCCGGGCCGCGACGACGATCTGGTCCCGCAGCCGCTGGCGTCCGGCGTCCCGCGTCTCGTTCATGATGATCGAAGTCTACGGCCGGGCGTGGTCTCCGGCCCGACCCGCGCGCGGCGTGGGCCGCCCGATCGCGTCGGGCGGCCGGGCGGCGCATAGGATGTGCGGTCATGGCACGCGTGCTCACTCCCCGTGCGGAGGACTTTCCCCGCTGGTACCAGGACCTGATCGCCAAGGCGAAGCTGGCCGACAACGGCCCGGTCCGGGGGACCATGGTGATCCGACCGGCCGGCTACGCCATCTGGGAGCGGATGCAGGCCGAGATGGACGCCCGGATCAAGGCGGCCGGCGCGGAGAACGCGTACTTCCCGCTCTTCATCCCGGAGAACTACCTCAAGCGCGAGGCCGAGCACGTCGAGGGCTTCTCGCCGGAGCTGGCGGTGGTCACCCACGGCGGCGGCAAGCAGCTCGCCGAACCGGTTGTGGTCCGCCCCACCAGCGAGACGGTGATCGGCGAGTTCATGGCCAAGTGGATCGACTCGTACCGGGACCTGCCGCTGCTGCTCAACCAGTGGGCCAACGTGGTCCGCTGGGAGCTGCGCCCCCGGATCTTCCTGCGCACCAGCGAGTTCCTCTGGCAGGAGGGGCACACCGCGCACGCCACCCGCTCCGACGCCCGCGCGTACGCCCGGCGGATCCTGCACGAGGCGTACGAGGACCTGATGGTCAACGTGCTCGGTATCCCGGTGGTGGTCGGCCTGAAGACCGCCCGCGAGCGGTTCGCCGGCGCGACCGCCACCTACACCTGCGAAGGCATGATGGGCGACGGCAAGGCGCTCCAGCTGGGCACCAGCCACGAGCTGGGGCAGAACTTCGCCAAGGCGTTCGACATCAGCTACTCCTCGGCCGAGGGCGGCCGGGAGCACGCCTGGACCACCTCCTGGGGCACCTCGACCCGGATGCTCGGCGGCCTGATCATGTGCCACGGCGACGACAACGGCCTGCGGGTGCCGCCGAAGCTGGCGCCGGTGCAGGCGTACGTCATGGTGGTCAAGGACGGCGAGGGCGTCGGTGAGGCGGCGGCCAAGCTGCGCGACGGCCTGCGCGACGCCGGCGTCCGGGTCGCGCTCGACGACCGCACCGACACCCCGTTCGGCCGCCGGGCCGTCGACGCCGAGCTGCGCGGCTACCCGGTACGCGTCGAGGTCGGCCCTCGCGACCTGGCCGCCGGCAACGCGGTGGTGGTCCGGCGTACGGACGGCTCGAAGTCCCCGGTGCCGGTGGCCGACGTGGTCGGCGCGGTGCTGGCCGCGCTGGAGGCCGACCAGCGGGCGCTGCACGACCAGGCGCTGGCCCACCGGCAGTCCCGGACCACCGAGGTGAGCACCCTCGCGGAGGCGATCGAGGCGGCGGCCACCGGCTGGGCCCGGGTGCCGTGGTCGGCGGTCGGTGTCGAGGGCGAGGCGGCGGCGAACGGCCAGGGCGTGACGGTGCGCTGCCTGGTCCGCGCCGACGGCTCGGTGCCGGACAGCGAGGACGAGCCCGACCTGGTCGCCATCCTGGCCCGCGCCTACTGACCCACCCGTCCGGCAGCCGGTCCCGCCTCGGCGGGGCCGGCTTCCGCGTCGTGCGGGGCGCGGCGGCATCGCTTCGGCGGGGCCGTGTCCGTCCAGAGCGTTCCGGCGGGTCCGCGTCTCGCGCGGCCCGCGGAGGCCGGCGCGCCGCCGCCGGTAGGGTCGCCTCCGTGAGGTTCGAACCGGGGCGGTTGATCGTGCACCGCAACGTGCGGCGCGGGCGGATCGGCTGGGTCCGCCCGGCGCGGGTGGTCAGCGACGACGACCGGGGCCTGCTGCTCTGGATCGCCCGGGACACCCCGGTGGCCAACGAGGTCACCGCGGCCGGGCTGGGCATGCGGGCGATGCCGTTCGGCGAGTGGATCGCCGCGTCGTACCGGCTGGCGGTGGACCGGTGGAACGGGCCGCCGCTGCTGAAGTTCCTGCCCACCGGCGCGGCGCACTCGGTCTGGTGGTTCCGCGACGCGCGTGACGAGTTCGCGACCTGGTACGTCAACCTCGAGGAGCCGGGGGTGCGCTGGGACGACGGCGCGCTCGCCGGGGTCGACGTGGTCGACCAGGACCTCGACGTGCTGGTCCGACCGGACCGGAGCTGGGAGTGGAAGGACGAGGAGGAGTTCGCCGAGCGGCTGGCGTACCCCGACGACTACTGGGTGGCGGACGAGAACGCGGTCCGGGCCGAGGGCAAGCGGGTGATCGCGCTGGCCGAGGCGGGGGAGTTCCCGTTCGACGGCACCTGGTGCGACTTCGCCCCGCCGCCGGACTGGACCGCCCCCGAGGCGTTGCCGGCCGGCTGGGACCGCCCGCCGGTGCGCTGACCGGTCCGCCGATCGGGCGGCCGAAGGTGTGTTTTCGGTCACCTCGACCGCTCGCCGGATGACCCGTACCGGTCCGGTGTGAGAGATCCGGGCCGGATCTGGCAGAATGGCTGGCTGGTATCCGGCGTGTGCCCGGCGCCCTCTAACCCGGGCACGTCGCCAGTCCACCGAGCAGTCTCCGGCCCAACCCCACTGTGCCGGTCGGCGCTCACCCGTGCACACCGCCCCGTGTTGGGCCGGTGAGATCGCAACAGGAGCGAAACAACTGTGGCCGTAAAGATCCGGCTTCTGCGGATGGGCAAGATCCGCAACCCGCAGTACCGCATCGTCGTCGCCGACTCGCGCACCAAGCGCGACGGGCGGGCGATCGAGTTCGTCGGGATCTACCAGCCGAAGGAGGACCCTTCGGTGATCGAGGTCAAGTCGGACCGGGTCCAGTACTGGCTGTCCGTCGGCGCCCAGCCGAGCGAGGCGGTGCAGCGGCTGCTGGAGCTGACCGGTGACTGGCAGAAGTTCAAGGGCCTGCCGGCCCCGCCGCCGCTGAAGGTGGCCCCCGAGCGGGCCGACCGCACCGCGGCGTACGAGGCCGAGGCGAAGGCCGCCGCCGGGCTGGCCGAGGCTCCGGCCAAGCCGGCCAAGAAGGCCGCCAAGGCCGAGGCTCCGGCCGCCGAGGAGGCGCCGAAGACGGAGGAGCAGGCCGGTGCGGACTCCGGCGAGCAGGCCTGACGTGGCTCTGCGTCCGGCGCTGGAGCACCTGGTCAAGGGCATCGTCGACCACCCGGACGATGTCCGTGTCCGGCTGGTCGACAACCGTCGGGGCAAGCGGCTGGAAGTCCGCGTGCACCCGGAGGACCTCGGCACGGTGATCGGGCGGTCCGGCCGGACCGCCAAGGCGCTGCGCCAGGTGATCGGCTCCATCGGTGGACGCGGCGTACGCGTCGACATCGTCGACTCGTACTGATGCTGCTCATCGTCGGCAGGATCGGTAAGCCGCACGGCATCCGCGGTGAGGTCACCGTGGAAGTGCGGACCGACGAACCCGAGGCGCGGTTCGCCCCCGGCATGGTGCTGCGCACCGAGCCGGGGGCGACGCCCCCGCCCACCTCGCCGTCCGCGGGCCCGGGGGTGCCGTTCCGGGTGCCCGCCGAACTGACCGTGGAGTCCGCCCGGTGGCACCAGGGCCGGCTGCTGGTGGCCTTCGAGGGTGTGCTGGACCGGGACGTCGCCGAGGCGCTGCGCGGCACCCTGCTCGGGGTGGACAGCGCCGACGTGGCCCCGCCGGAGGACCCGGAGGAGTTCAACGACCACCAGCTCGTCGGGCTCGCCGCGGTCACCCCGGCCGGCGAGCCGCTCGGCGAGGTGGCCCGGATCGACCACGCCCCCGCCTCCGACCTGCTGGTGCTGCGCCGCCCCGAGGGGAAGACCGCGCTGATCCCGTTCGTCAAGGCGATCGTTCCCGAGGTCGACCTGGCCGGTGGCCGCGTGGTCGTCGACCCGCCAGCCGGTCTGCTCGACCTCTGACCCGCCGGAGCACCCCCGCATGCGCGTCGACATCGTGTCGATCTTCCCGGAGTACCTCGCCCCGCTGGAGCTGTCGCTCATCGGCAAGGCCCGGGCCAACGGCACGCTCCGGCTGGCCGTACACGACCTGCGCACCTGGACCCACGACGTGCACCGCACGGTCGACGACACCCCGTACGGCGGCGGGCCGGGCATGGTGATGCGGCCGGAGCCGTGGGGCGAGGCGCTCGACGCGCTCGCACCGGCGGAGCTGACCCCGCCGCGACTGCTGGTGCCCGCTCCGGTGGGCGTCCCGTTCACCCAGGCGCTGGCCCACGAGCTGGCCGCCGAGCCGCACCTGCTCTTCGCCTGCGGCCGGTACGAGGGCATCGACCAGCGGGTGCTCGACCACGCCGCCACCCGGATGCCGGTCACCGAGGTCTCCCTCGGCGACTACGTGCTCTTCGGCGGCGAGGTCGCGGTGCTGGTGATTTTGGAGGCGGTCACCCGGCTGCTGCCCGGGGTGCTCGGCAACGCCGGCTCGCTGGACGAGGAGTCGCACGCGCACGGCCTGCTGGAGGCCCCCGTCTACACCAAGCCGCCGAGCTGGCGCGGCCTGGACGTGCCCGAGGTGCTCCGCTCCGGCGACCACGGCCGGATCGCCCGCTGGCGGCGGGAGGAGGGGCTGGTCCGCACCGCGCGTCGCCGGCCCGACCTGCTCGCCGCGCTGGACCCGGCGCGCCTGGACAAACGGGACGTCGCGGCGTTGGAGCGGGCCGGATTTCAGCCGCCACCGGAGGATGTGGCAAAGTAGAGGGGTTGCCGCATCCGGCCGCGCCGCGGACGGCTGCGAGGATCCCCGACCGGGGTCGGCGCCACCGATCACCACCCGAGGATCAGAATCACCCACCCGCGCACCGACTGACGGTGCGCCGTGAGCCTCACGAGGTTGCTGCGATGAACATCCTGGACGCCCTTGACGCCCAGTCGAAGCGGTCCGACGTCCCCGACTTCCGGGCCGGTGACACCGTCAAGGTGCACGCCCGGGTGGTCGAGGGCAACCGGTCCCGTGTCCAGATCTTCCAGGGCGTGGTCATCCGCCGCCAGGGTGACGGCCTGCGCGAGACCTTCTCGGTCCGCAAGGTGAGCTTCGGTGTCGGCGTCGAGCGGACCTACCCGGTCAACAGCCCGGCCATCGACCGGATCGAGGTCGTCACCCGCGGGGACGTCCGGCGCGCCAAGCTCTACTACCTGCGCGAGCTGCGGGGCAAGAAGGCCAAGATCAAGGAGAAGCGCGAGAAGCAGCCCAGCTGACTTCCGCTCGCCACGCCGCCTGAGCTGCGCGTATGTCGTACGACCCGGCCCGCACTACGCTGGGCGTACGGGCGCGGCGGGGCGGTCACCCCGCGACAGCGGCGGGGAGACGTCCACTACCGCCCGGGGAGCCTCGACAGGGTTCCCGGGCGGTAGTGTCATTTCTGCGGACCGGAGAGTGGCGTGGTGCAGACGCTTGACGAGGGCGGCGCGGTCGATCCGTGGCGCCGCCGGTCCCGCCGCGGGCGCCGGCAGATGCCGCTCTGGCAGGAACTGCCGCTGCTGCTGGTCGTCGCGTTCTGCCTCGCGGTGCTGATCCGCACCTTCCTGCTCCAGGCGTTCTTCATCCCGTCCGGTTCGATGGAGGACACCCTCCTCGTCGGCGACCGGGTCCTGGTCAACAAGGTCGTCTACGACGTGCGTGACCCGAAGCGGGGCGAGGTGGTGGTGTTCCGGGGCACCGACCGGTGGGCCCCCCAGGTCGACGAGGAGCTCGACCCGGGCTTCGTCGGCAGGCTCAGCCGCACCGTCGGCGACCTGGTCGGGGTGAGCAGGCCCGGCGAGAAGGACTTCATCAAGCGGGTCATCGGGCTGCCCGGCGACCGGGTGAAGTGCTGCGACGCGCAGGGCCGGGTGACCGTCAACGGCACCCCGCTGAACGAGACGTACGTGGTGCGCGACTCCCCGCTGGACATCCCACCGAACCCCCGCGAGTGTCGCTCCCGGCGCTTCGAGGAGGTGGTCGTCCCGCCCGGGCAGATCTTCGTGATGGGCGACCACCGGCTGGTCTCGCAGGACGCCCGCTGCCAGGGCCCGGTGCCGATCGAGAACGTGGTCGGCCGGGCCTTCACGGTGGTCTGGCCGTCGTCGCGGTGGAGTGCCCTCTCGGTGCCGGAGACCTTCGCCGACGTACGCGGGCCGGCCGTGGCCGCCCCGGACGGGCCGCCGCCGGTGCGGCCCACCCCGGAGGGCGGTGTCGTCCTGCTCCTCCCGCTCACGGCCGCGCTGTGGGGTTCTCGCGCGTTCCGGACGGTGACGTCCAGCCGGGCAACGTAGGCTCCATCCCGTGATTGACGAGCAGACCGACAAGCCCCGCAGCTCCTTCTGGAAGGAGCTGCCCATCCTCCTGGGCGTGGCGATCCTGGTCGCGGTGCTGGTGCGTGCCTTCGTGCTGCAGACCTTCTTCATTCCCTCGCCGTCCATGGAGAACACGCTCCAGATCGACGATCGGGTGCTGGTCAACAAGCTGGTGTACGACTTCCGCTCGCCCCGGCGGGGCGAGGTCATCGTGTTCAAGGCGCCGCTGGAGTGGAGCAGCAACCCCGACGGCGAGGACTTCATCAAGCGGGTGATCGGCGTCGGCGGCGACCACGTGGTCTGCTGCGACCCGCAGGACCGGCTGGTGATCAACGGCAAGCCGCTCGACGAGCCGTACATCTTCTCGATGGACGGGCAGCGGGACAAGCCGGCCGACCAGGAGTTCGACGTCACCGTCCCGGAGGGCCGGCTCTGGGTGATGGGCGACCACCGGTCCGCCTCCGGCGACTCGCTGGAGCACTGGCAGCAGTCCGGGCAGGACATCACCGTGGCCACCATCGACGAGGACGAGGTCGTCGGGCGGGCGTTCACCGTCTTCTGGCCGGTCAGCCGGGCCACCTGGTTGAGCGTGCCGGAGCAGTACGAGAGCATCCCGAACTCCTGACCGGCGGATCCGGCGCCGGCGCGCGGCGGGCCGATCCCGGCGGGGGCGTGGGCGTTGTCGGCGGCGTCTGGCAGGCTGGTGCGGTGACGGTCTACACCCCTCGGCGCGCGGCCCGCGTGCTGCTCGTCGACGCGGCCGGTCGGGTGCTGCTCTTCGCCGGGTTCGACCCGGCCCGGCCCGACCACCGCTACTGGTTCACCCCGGGCGGCGGCCTGGATCCGGGGGAGTCCCCGGCGGTCGGGGCCGCCCGCGAGCTGGTCGAGGAGACCGGGCTGCGGCTGACCCCCGAGCAGCTCGGCGAGCCGGTCTGGCGGGACACCATCGAGTTCCCCTTCGACGGGGTCTGGTACCGGCAGGAGCAGGAGTTCTTCCTGGTCCGGGTGCCGGCCTGGGAGGTGGACACGACCGGCTTCAGCGACGTCGAGCGGGCCAGCGTGGACGGGCACCGCTGGTGGTCGGTCGACGAGCTGGCCGGCACCGACGAGCGCTACTACCCGCCCGACCTGCCCACGGTGCTGGCCCGGGTGCTGTCGCCGACCGCCGGAGGTGCGCCGTGCTGACCCCGCCGCGCACCGTGGTGCGCCGTGAGGCCGGGCTCTACGCGCTGGAGCGGGCGCTGCAGCGGCGCGGCTTCCGGCACGTGGCCGGGGCCGACGAGGCCGGCCGGGGCGCCTGCGCCGGGCCGCTGGTCGCCGCCGCGGCGATCCTGCCCGAGGGCCGCCGCGGCGAGATCGACGGGCTGGCCGACTCCAAGCTGCTCACCCCGGCCAGCCGGGAGCGGGTCTACGACGAGGTGGTCGCCCGGGCGCTGGCGTACGCCGTGGTGGTGATCCCGGCCGAGGAGGTCGACGCCCGCGGCCTGCACGTGTGCAACCTGGCCGCGATGCGCCGGGCGCTGGCCTCGCTGACCACCCGGCCCGAGTATGTGCTGACCGACGGCTTCGGGGTGGACGGCCTGGACGTGCCGGGGCTGGCCGTCTGGAAGGGCGACCGGGTGGCCGCCTGCGTGGCGGCGGCCAGCGTGCTGGCCAAGGTCACCCGGGACCGGATCATGGTCGAGCTGGACGGAACCTTCCCCGGTTACGGGTTCGCCGAGCACAAGGGTTACATCACGCCGGAGCACAGCGCGGCGCTGCGCGAGCGCGGGCCGTGCCGGGAGCACCGGTTCTCGTACGTCAACGTGGCCGCCGTCTCCGGGCGCGACGGCCGCCCACCGCGCTCGCGCCGACCGGTGGGCGCAAGCCCGGACGAGCCGATGGAGCACTTCGGCGCGGCAAGGGGTACCGTCGGCGTGGCGTTGGGCGAGCAGCCTCGGCCCTCGGCGCCGGTGGGGGAAGATGTGGTCATGGAAGGCGGAGTGCGATGAGCGCGGAAGATCTCGAGAAGTACGAGACCGAGATGGAGCTGCAGCTCTACCGGGAGTACCGCGACATTGTCCGCCAGTTCTCCTACGTGGTGGAGACGGAACGCCGCTTCTACCTCGCCAACCAGGTCGACCTGCACGTGCGCAACTCCGACGGCGAGGTCTACTTCGAGGTCGAGATGCACGACGCCTGGGTGTGGGACATGTACCGCCCCGCGCGGTTCGTGAAGAATGTCCGGGTGATGACGTTCAAGGACGTCAACGTCGAGGAGCTGGAGAAGCCAGACATCTCCCTGCCCGCCGACTCCGGCTTCGGCGGCTGACCCACCCCGTCGGCACCCCCACGCCGACCCCACCCCACCCTCCCCGCGCTGCGCCCCGGTAGACGGCCGCGTTGATCATGAAGTTGTCGCGACACGCCGGTGGCGGATGACAACAGCTCCATGATCGACCTTGACCCCGCGGGCCTCGGGTGGGGGCGTCAGGTGGGGATGACCGCCACGTCCACCCGCTGGACGAGGTTGTTCGCGAAGCCGCCGCGGTTCCAGGGCTGCTCGACGGGCTGGGTCCGGCCGGTGGCGTCGGTGGCCCGGGCACTCAGCACGTGCCGGCCCGGCGGCGCGTCCCATTCGTAGCGCCAGCGCCGCCAGGCGAACTCGCCGCCGGTCGGTTCGTCCAGGGTGGCCGACGCCCAGGTCGCGCCGCCGTCCGTGGTCACCTCCACCGCCACCACCGGGGCGTGGCCGGACCAGGCCCGACCGTCCAGCTTGCACGGTCCCGGCCGGAGCACCCGGGTCCGGGACATGAAGTCCGGGAAGCCGGGCGGCCGGACCAGCGCGCGCGGCTCGATCCGGGTCACCGGCACGCCCGGGTCGTCGGCGTCCTGCCGCAGCCGGTAGGCCACCGCGTTCTGGTAGCCGGTGAACGGCTCGGTCAGCACGCTGATCGAGCGCAGCCACTTGACGTGCGCCATCCCGTACCAGCCGGGCACGATGAGCCGCAGCGGAGCGCCGTGCTGCGGCAGCAGGGGAGCGCCGTTCATCTCGTACGCCAGCAGCACCTCCTCGCGCAGCGCCTCGGCGACCGGCAGCGCCCGCTGGTAGTCCTGCTCGACACCCCGCTCGATGCCGTGGTCGGCGCCGGTGAAGACCACGTCCACGGCGTCGGCGTCCAGGCCCGCCTCGCGCAGCAGCGGCGCCAGCGGGGTGCCGGTCCACTCCGCGTTGCCGACCGCCTCCACCAGCCACGGTTGGCTCACCGGGCGGGGGTGCAGCAGGGCCCGCCCGTTGCCCGCGCACTCGAGCGTCACCCGGTGGGTGACCCGGGGCCGGGCCCGCAGGTCGGCCAGGTCGAGAGTGAGCGGCCGCGCCACCGCGCCGTCCACCCGCAGCAGGTGACCGGCCGGGTCGAGGTCGGGGATGTCGTAGTGGATGAGCAGGTAGTGCAACCCCGCCGGGGTCACGTCGTAGCGGAGCGCCTCCAGCGGGATGCCGTGGTTGCGGGCCGCCAGTTGCAGCTCCTCGGCGCTGATCGTCTCGTCCGGCTCGGCCAGCCGCGACGGCCGGCTCACCTCGTCCACAGTGGTCATGGTGGCCTCCCGGTCCGCGCCGGCGGCGTCCGCCGTACGCGCGCCCAGCCTAGAACCTCCGGCCGGGCCCGGACCGGCCGGAGGCCGCCTGTTCCGGGTCGGGACGGGCGTGCCGCCTCGAGTGGTTGCCTGTCCCGGTCGGGATGGGCGTGCCGCCTCGGGTGCTGCCCGTTCCGGTCACGGCAGGCGGCCGTCGCCGACGAACTCGAACATGGTCACCCCGGGCGGCAGCGGCCGGGGTTCGCCGGCGAAGCGGTGCACGCCCACGCCGACGCCGTCCGCCGGGCTGCTCACCGACACCGGGACGAAGCCCTCCTCGGCGAACCAGTCGCAGATCGCCGGCACCAGGTCCGGGCTGCGCCGGTGCCGGGTCCAGAAGACCGTCCCGCCGGTGGCGCAGAGCGCCGCGCAGTACCGAACGGTGCGCCGGATGTCCGCCTCGGAGATGTTGCCGAACACACCGCAGGCGAGCACCAGGTCCGCCGGCGCCAGGTCGGCGTACGCGTCGGTGCGGGCGGCGTCCCCGACCACCACCTCCACCCGGGTGAGGCCGGCGTCGGCGGCGGCCGCCCGGGCCACCTCGGCGTTGCGCGGATCCAGCTCGACCAGCCGGGCGGTCACGTCGTCCCGGCGCGGATGCCCGGCCAGCACCGGGATCAGGTCCCGGCCCTGCCCGGCACAGAGGCTCACCGCCCGCAGCGGCCCCGGCCGGGCGCTGTCGAGCGCCTCCCGCAGCCGCGTCCGTAGCTCGGCCAGCCGGCGGGAAAGCGCCGATCCCGGCTCGTCGTAGTCGTCGTGCCAGGCGTACCAGTCCTTCGTCACCGGCCCAGCCTAGGGGCGGGGTCGAGCGCCGGCACATAGCAGATCATCGGTCGGATCGGTGGCTGTCCACAGCGGGCTCCGCCGTCCACAGCCGGCCACCGGCGGGCGGCGAGGCCGCTCGCCCCCGGGCAGGCTGCGCCCATGCGACCGACCTCGTTCAGTGCCGTCGCCGCGCTCTGCGCCGCCCTGCTGGCCGGCGGACCGGAGCCGCCGTCCGGTCCCCCGGCCGCCGGCCCGGCGTGGGCGACCACGGCCGGGGCGGACATCCCGGGTGCCGCGCCGGCTGTTCCGGCGGGCTCGTCGGCGGTCGGGCAGCGCACCGTGGCCGCGCCGGCCGAGGGTGCCGCTCGGGTCCGGTTCCGGTGGCCGCTGGACGGCCCGCCGCGCCTGGTGCGCCGGTTCGACCCGCCGCCGCAGCCGTGGCTTCCCGGTCACCGCGGCGTCGACCTGGCCGCCGTGCCCGGTGCCATCGTGCGGGCCGCCGGCCCCGGCACTGTGCTCTTCGCCGGGCTGGTCGCCGGCCGCCCGGTGGTCACCGTCGGGCACGCCGGCGGCCTGCGAACCACTCACGAACCGGTCCAACCGGCGGTCCGCCCGGGCACCCCGGTCTCGGCCGGCACATCGTTGGGCACTCTGCTGGGCGGGCACGCGGGCTGCCCGGCACCGGCCTGCCTGCACTGGGGACTGCGCCGCGGCGCCGAGTACCTCGACCCGCTGGCGCTGCTCGGTCTCGGGCCGGTGCGACTGCTGCCGCTGTCCGGCGCGGCGCCCGCCGACGTCGTCGGGGTCAGCGGGCGTGGGCGGCGCACGGCCCGGGTCAGCGTAGGGCGAGCAGCGGCGGCAGCCGCACCGAGAGCCGCTCGTACTCGTCGGCGGAGTTGTAGACCTGGCCACACAGGCGCAGCCAGCCGCGCCCGTCCCAGGCCATGACCGCCACCTCGGTGGCGAGCCGCTCGGCGATGCGGGCGCGCAGCGCCCGAGCCGCGTCGATGGTGGTGGCCAGGCCCGGCGGCAGCGGCACGATCCGCATGGCGATCCCCGGCCCGCCGGGGTCCGGCAGGTCGGCCGGCGCCACCCCGAGTGCGTCCCCCAGCACCCGCTGGCCGTACGCGACGAGCGCGGCGTTGTGCGCGCGTACCCGGTCGACGCCGAGGCTGCGCAGCGTGAACAGGCCCGCCGGCGCCGCCAGCCAGGCGGTGTAGTCCTGCGTCGCCTGCCACTCGACCCGCTGCGGGAACCCGGTCTGCTGCTCCCAGGAGACCACCAGCGGCTCGATCCGCTCCCGCCACCTCGGGGCCACCACGAGCACGGCGGTGCCGCGCGGCGCGTAGCCCCACTTGTGCAGGTTGCCCACCCAGAAGTCGGCGCCGATGCTGTCCACCGGAGTGGGCAGCATGCCGGGCGCGTGCGCGGCATCGATCAGCACCGGGACGCCGTGCTCGCGGGCCACTCCGACGATCGCGGCGACCGGGAAGAGCCGGGCGGTGGCCGAGGTGAGCTGGTCGACCACGAGCAGCTTGGTCCGGCCGGGGCGCAGCCCGGCCCGGATCACCTCGACCACCTCCTCGTCGGTGGCGGCCAGCGGCACCCGCACCGTCCGGGTCACCGCCCCGGTACGGCGGCACTCGCGCCGGACGGACAGGTCGACCGCGCCGTAGCCGTGATCGGTGGTGAGCACCTCGTCGTCCGGGCGCAGTCCGAGCGACTGGAGGACCACCGCCACCCCGGTGGTGGCGTTCGCGACCAGCGCCGTGCCGTCCGGGTCGGCGCCGAGCGCGGTCGCCAGGTGCCGGCGGGTGTGGGTGATCCGGTCGACGAGCCCCTGGGTGAAGAAGCGCAGCGGGTTCGCCTCCATCTCGTCGCGCAGCCGCTGCTGGGCCCGCTGTACGCCGATGGGCACCGCGCCGAACGAGCCGTGGTTGAGGTGGCTGACCGCCGGATCGAGGGAGAAGAGCAGGCGGGCGCCCGGAATCGGCTCGGGCGGCTGCGGGACGCTCACCCGATGATCGTAACCGCTGGTCGATCTTCCACCGCCCGGTTCGATCGGGGCCACGGGGCCCGCCGGCGCCACCGGTACCGGCGAGAGCAGGCCGACCGGCGTCCCCGGCCCGGCCGCGAACGCCGTCCCGCCGACTGCGCGGCACCGCGAGCGTCAGGCGCGTGGGTGGGCCTGGCGGTACGCCGCTCGCAGCCGCTCCACCGAGACGTGCGTATAGATCTGCGTGCTGGCCAGTGACGAGTGGCCGAGTAGTTCCTGCACCGCGCGCAGGTCCGCGCCGCCTTCCAGCAGGTGGGTCGCGGCCGAGTGGCGCAGCCCGTGCGGGCTGATCCGGGGCAGACCCGCGGCCTCGGCGTACATGCCGACGATCCGGCGGGCGGTGCTGGGGTTGAGCCGGCCGCCCCGGGCGCCCAGGAAGAGGGCGCTCCTGGAGTGCGGCGCCGCCAGCACCGGGCGGCCCCGACGCAGCCACTCGTCGAGCGCCCGCTGGGCCGGGATGCCGTACGGCACGGCGCGCTCCCGGCCGCCCTTGCCGAGCACCCGGACCACCCGCCTGCCGTGGTCCACGTCGGCAATGTCCAGCCCGCACGCCTCGCTGATCCGGACCCCGGTGCCGTAGAGCAGCTCGAGCAGGGCCCGGTCCCGCGACAGCACCGCCGCGGCCGTCGGGTCCGCCGGCGCGTCGCCGCCACCCGGGTGCGCGTCGGCGTTCTCCGCCGGCGTCCGTCCGGGCGTGCCGGGGGCCTCGACCAGGGCGGCCGCCTGGTCGGCGCGGAGCACGGTGGGCAGTTCCCGCCGCGCGCGCGGGCTGGCCAGCGCCGCCGCCACGTCGGTGGGAAGCAGCCCGGACCGGTGCGCCCAGGCGCTGAACGTCCGCGCCGCGGCCGCCCGCCGGGCCAGCGACGACCGGGCGGCACCCGTCGTGCGTTGCTTCGCCAGCCAGCTGCGCAGCACCGTCAGATCGAGGTCGGCCGGCTGGGCGCAGCCCATCCGGCTCGCGTGGTCGAGCAGCGACACCAGATCCGCGACGTACGCCCGAACGGTGTGCGCGGAGCGGTTGCGCACCCCGGCCAGGTGGGCCGCGAAGTCGTCCACCGCCTCGCGCATCGCCGCGGGCAGCGCCTCGTGCGCCGTGCGGGTGCTGCGCGACTCCCGGCTCACCCCGGCCCCGATCGCGGCTGAGTACCGGCCGGGTCGACCGGCGCCCACACCCGGATGACCGGCCGGCCCACGGTGTCACGTCGCACAGACCCACCTTACGGTCGGCGCGGCCGCCGGCCGAGGACCGCTGTGCCGGGCGACCTCCGGCCCGACCACCCGCATGCTCCCGCGCGGGTGGGTGCCTCAGCCGAGGCCCTGGGACCGGATGCGCGGCCCGGGTCCCGCGCGCCGTGCCGGATGGCCCTGCCCACCTTTGGGAATGCGGTCAGCTGGAGCCCTGGGTCCGCGTGCGTGGCCCGGGGGCGCGGTGCCGGGTCGCCCTGCCCACCCTTCCGGACCGGATCACGGGTGCGCGCGCGGGATTCCTCCGACTGTCCACACCCACCAATGATGGATTCCGGCCGCCGGTACGAGCAGACTTGTTCCACGGGGCGCGGTGAGCCCGGATCGGCTCCCACCCGTGCGACCGGCCGAGCTCGACGAAGGGGGACCGGCCATGGGGGTGGAAGTCGTCCTCTACCGGGTGATCGGTGCCGGTCCGGGCCGGCGCCGGACGTCGTACGTGCCGGCCGAGGTGCTGCCCGACCCGGACGACGTGCTGCTGGACCTGATCCGGCGGGTCCGGGATGGCGGACGTACCCCGCTGCTCGACCGGGTGGACCCGATCGGTGAGCTGCTGGTTCCCGCCGAGCAGGTGGCACAGTTGCGCGCTGAACTGCGCTGCCTGGTCGAGGCGGCTCGGACCACCCCGGAGCTGACCCACGTGCGCCGGTTGGACCGGCTCGCCCGGCGGTGCCGGGACCGGGACATGGAGATCCGGTTCGAGGGGGACTGATTCCGGCCGCGGGGTCATCGACCGTCCACCCCGGACCTGGCGGAACAGCGACCGACGCGACCGGTGCTTCGGCCGGTCGTTCTCCCCGGTGGCCCGGCATCACGTCGGCGGTGCGGCGTTCCCTCCGAACCGCAGCCCGCTGCGTCGCCCTCAGCTGGCCAGCCGGCCTGGTCAGGGCGGCTGCACGGCCCTTCGGTGACCCCCGCACGGATCTTGGAGGACGCCGGAAGAGTGGATAGGTTCAAGTTTCCGTGAGCCCGGTCACCATCGGTCGACGGGCTCCGCGAAAGACCAGGAGGAGCCATGACCAACGACGGCCATCCCCTTCCATCCTCGACCGACCCAGCTCGCTCCACCGTGAACCGACGGCGGATGCTCACCATCGCCCTCGGTGGCGCCGCCACCGTCGCCCTGCCCGCACCGGCGTGGGCGGCCAACGACCAGCGTCCCGGCGCGTACCGCCCGCCGGCGCTGACCCCGGACGACCGCAGGGTCATCGCTCAGGTGTCGGCCGAGCGGGCGCTGTCGCACCTGCGCTTCCTCAGTGAGGAGATCGGGCCGCGCATCGGCGGGACGGCGTCCGAGCGCCGCGCCGCCGACTACATCGCCAAGGAGCTGGACCACCTGGGGTACGATGTCCAGCTGGAACCGTTCGCCGTGGGGGACAAGTTCCTCGCCCAACTCGCCTCACCGGCCGGGCTTCCCACCGACCTGAACTGGCAGGTCGGCGCCTCGCCGCACGCCGCGCTGGACACCACGGTCAGCGGCGACGCGGTGGATGTGGGCGCCGGCGCGCCGGAGAACTATCCCGCGGACGTTACCGGCCGCATCGTGCTGGTGGACTACGTGGCCGCGCGCCGGGAACAACTGGTGGCCACCGCCCTGACCCGGGGAGCTGCCGCCGTCGTCTTCCTCGCCGCCGACGGCGTACCGCCGCGGCGGAGCGGGACGTTCTCGCCGACGCTGCCGGGCTCGGCCGGCTCGCCGGTGCCGATCCCGGTGGTCGGGGTCGCCCAGGCGCAGAAGGAGCGGCTGCGCGCCCTGCTCGCCGCCGGTCGGCTCACGCTGAGCGTCACCACCACCGCACACCGCGGTCTGACCTCGCACAACGTCCTCGCGGACCGGCCGGGGCACTCGGCTGCCGGTGGGCCGGTGGTGATGGTCAGCGCCCACTACGACACGGTCGTCGGCGCGCCCGGCGCCAACGACGACGGCTCCGGCACGGTGCTCTGTCTCGAACTGGCCCGGGTGCTGCGCGCGATCCCGGTCGAGGCCAACCTCCGGTTCGTCCTGTGGGGTTCGGAGGAGCAGGGGCTGGTCGGCTCCCGCTACCACGTCCGGCAGCTCCCACCGGCCGAGCGGGACCGGATCCTCGCGGTGTACCAGAACGACATGGTGGCCACCAGCTGGGACCCGGCGACCCGGTACTGGCTGCTGTCGTACACCGGCGAGGCCAACCGGGCCACCGACGAGGTGGCGGCCGCCGCGGCCCGCCTCGGCTACGACCCGCGGATCTCGCCGGTGACGCAGCGCGGCTCCAGCGACCACCAGCCCTTCCAGGAGGTCGGCATCGCCAGCGCCAACTTCTCCTGGCGGGGCGAGGAGACCCCAGCCCGGTTGGAGCCGCCGTACCACACCCCCGAGGACACCATCGCCAAGAACATCAGCCTCGAGCGGCTCCAGGTGTCGCTCGAGCTGATCGGGTGCGCCGCGTACGCGACCGCCCGCTGAACGGTCCCGCCCGTGCCACGGGAGCTGGCGGCACGGGCGGAGCACCACGGCGACGGGCGCCGCACCGGGTCGTACCCGGGGTGGCGCCCGTCGCCGCGCTGGGCGGGCGACGGGCTCCCACCTCCTCCGGTGGCTGGCCTCACCGTCGAACCCGCTGGTCAGCCGGCGGTCCGTCGGGCCACCTCGGGAGCGCCGTGGCCTGGCGCCGGGGCTTCGGCGGCCGTCCTGGCCGGTGGCGGCGCGAGCCGGTAGCCGTCCTCGCGCCGGACCACCAGGGCGAGCTCCTCCAGCATGGACAGCTTTCGCAGCACGGTCCGCACGTCCACCCCGGCCCGCGCGGCGAGCACGTCCACCGCCACGGCGCCCCGCCGGGGGAACGCCTCGACGACCGACCGCGCCTCGTCGTCGAGCAGGTCGGCCGGCTGCTGCGGACCGCGCACCACGGGCGCCAGCTCACCGATCGGCCCCACCTCCTCCAGCACCTGCGCGACCCCGGTCACCAGCCGGGCCTTCGGGTACTCGCGCAGCAGCTCGTGCGCACCGACGGACATCGCCGAGGTCACCGGCCCGGGCACCACCATCCCCGGCTTGCCCAGGGCGATCGCGCGATGGGTGGTCTGCGCCGCGCCGCTGCGCGCCGCCGCCTCCACCAGGACGGTGCCGCGGGTGGCCGCCGCGATCACCCGGTTGCGGATCAGGAACCGTGGCCGCAGCGGGTCCGCACCGGGCAGCCATTCGCTGACCAGCAACCCGGTGTCGGCGATCCGGTCGAACAACGCCGCGTTGCCCATCGGGTAGGGGCGGTCCACCCCGCAGGCGAGCACGGCCACGGTCAGGCCGCCGGCGTTGAGCGCGCCCCGGTGCGCCGCCGCGTCGATGCCGAAGGCGCCACCGGAGACCACCGTCCAGTCCCGGTCGGCCAGCCCGTAGCCGAGTTCGGTGGCGACGTGCGTGCCGTACGCCGTGGCGGCCCGCGCGCCGACCACGGCCACCGACCGGTCGAACGCCTCGGCCAACGGCCAGCAGCCGCGCACCCAGAAACAGAGCGGCGGATCGGTCTCGACGTCCACCCGCCGGTACGCCTCCGGCAGCCGCAGGCCGCTCAGCTGATCGACGCGTGCCGGCCACTCGTCGTCGGCGGGCACCACGATCCGGGCACCGAGCCGCTCGGTGCGGTCCACCGCCTCGGCGGCCACCGCCCGGGCGTCCCCGCCGGCCGACCGGGCGGCCACCGCGGCCCGCAGCTTCTCGTCCGGCGCTCCGCCGTCGAGCAGCAGGTCGAGCGTCGCCACCGGCCCCAATCGCCGGACCAGCCGGTACACCGACCGGGTGCCCGGCTCGGTGAGCCAGGTCAGCGCCACCCGGGCCAGTCGTTCCTCGTCCCCGCTCACGATTCTTCCCCCGTCCTGAGTCCGATCGCCTCCCGGACGTCCTCCCGGTCGGGCCGGTCCCGTCCGTCCAGGTCGGCGATGGTCCAGGCGAGGCGGATGATCCGGTCGAAGCCGCGAGCGGAGATCGACCCGGAGTCGAGCCGGGCCCGCAGCTCGACGGTGTCCCGCCCGTCCAGTCGCCAGGGCGGGCGGCGCAGGAACGGGCCGGGTATCTCCGCGTTGAGCCGGCGCCCGATCGCCGACCAGCGGGCGGCCGCCGCCTGCCGGGCCGCCACCACCCGCCGGCCGACCGCCGCCGACGACTCGCTCTCGGCGGTCGCCTGCATCAGCTCGGCCGCCCGGACCGCAGGCAGCCGCACCTGCACGTCGATCCGGTCGAGCAGCGGTCCGGAGAGCCGGCCGAGGTAGCGTCGGCGCACCAGCGGCGAGCACTCGCAGTAGGTGTCCCCGCCCGGCTTGGCGCACGGGCACGGGTTGGCGGCCAGCACCAGTTGGGTCCGGGCCGGATACTCAGTGCCGCCCCGGCTGCGGGCCAGCTGGACCCGGCCGTTCTCCAGCGGCTGGCGCAGCGCGTCCAGCGCGCCCTTGCTGAACTCGGGTGCCTCGTCGAGGAAGAGCACCCCCCGGTGGGCCAGCGACACCGCCCCGGGACGGGCCAGCCCCGACCCACCGCCGACCAGCGACGGCACGGTGGCGCTGTGGTGCGGCGCCTGGAACGGCGGGCGGCGGATCAGCCGGCCGCCCGCCGGCAGCAGCCCGGCGATCGAGTGCAGCGCGGTGACCTCCAACGCGTCCTCGTCGTCCAGTTCGGGAAGGATCGACGGCAACCGCTCGGCGAGCATGGTCTTGCCGGCCCCGGGCGGCCCGAGCAGCGCGAGGTGGTGGCCGCCGGCCGCGGCCACCTCCAGTGCCCGCCGGCCCAGATCCTGCCCGGCGACGTCGGCCAGATCGGGGCTGTCCCCGGCCGGAGGTGGCCCCTCGGCGACCGGTTCGATCAGCGGCTCGCCGTCGCGGACGAAGCTGACCAGCCGGTGCAGGGTGTCCACCGCGCGGACCCGGATCCCGGGGATGACCGCCGCCTCGGCGGCGTTGCCGGCCGGCACGATCACCCGGTCGACGCCGGCCCGGGCCGCCGCCGCGACCATCGGCAGCACGCCGCGGACCGGTCGGACGGTGCCGTCCAGCCCCAGTTCACCGAGGACCACCACCCGCTCCAGGGGGAGCAGCGGCAGTTCTCCGGAGCCGCCCAGCAGTGCCGCCGCGATCGCCAGGTCGAACGCCGAACCGAACTTCGGCAGCGTGGCGGGCAGCAGGTTGAGGGTGATCCGCCGGTTCGGCCAACGCTGGCCGGAGTTGACCACTGCCGCCCGGACCCGGTCCCGGGCCTCGTGCAGGGCGGTGTCCGGCAGGCCGGAGATCACCACCGCCGGCAGACCGGGTGCCAGGTCGGCCTCCACCTCCACGAGGTGCCCGGTCACGCCGACCAGACCCACACAGAGCACCTTGGCGTAGCTCATGCCGGCACCGCTCTCCCGCTCGCGCCACCGTGGCCGCCCGTCGGCCGGCGCCACCCGCTCCCGCCCGGCATCTCAGAACGCCCCCTTCAGGTGCTCCACCCGAGCCGCACCGGCATCGCCGAGCCGTACCGAAACCACGTCGAAGCGGACCTCGTCGGCGGTGGTGCCGGTCTCGGCCAGCCACCGGGCGGCCAGGCCGCGCAACCGGCGGGCCTTGGCCGGGACGACCGCCTCGGCCGGGGTGCCGAACTCGCCCGTGCCCCGGGTCTTCACCTCGCAGAAGGCGAGCACCGGCCCGTCCCAGGCGATGATGTCGATCTCCCCGGCCGGGCAGCGCCAGTTCCGGGCCACCGGGCGCAGCCCCGCCTCGATGAGATGTCGCACCGCGCAGCGCTCGCCGTACGCGCCGATCGCCTGGTTCCGCGTCGTCATGCCGGCACGGTCTCGTGGACCGGCCCGGACGCGCCGCCCCGGCCCGGCCGGCTGTGGACAACCGGAGCGGCTGTGGACGAACGGACAATCATGCCCCTGTTGTGCTAAGGCCCATGCCGTCCGGGCCCCGGTTAGCGTGCGGGGATGACCATCGACTGGCGTAACGACCGGGTCCGCGCGGCGCTGGCCGGGCAGAACCCCACCGTGCTCCGCCGCCTCTCCGCCGGCTTCGCGGTGATCGGCGACGTGCAGTACCTTCCGGGCTACTGCGTCCTGATCACCGACGATCCGGCCGCCGACCGGCTGACCGACCTGCCCCGGCAGCGGCGGCTGGCGTTCCTGGCCGACCTGGACCTGCTCGGCGAGGCGGTGGCCCGGGTCTGCGCCCGCCGTGACCCGGCGTTCCGGCGGATCAACTACGAGATCCTCGGCAACCTCGACGCCTTCCTGCACGCCCACGTGCGTCCCCGCTACGACTGGGAGCCCGCCGAGCTGCGACGGGGACCGGTCTACCACTACCCGCCCGAGGTCTGGCGCGACCCCGCGTACGCCCTCGGATCCGCGCACGACGACCTCCGCGCCGACCTGGTGGCCGACCTGGACGCGCTGCTCGCCTGATCGTCTGTCGCCCAGCAGGGTGGGACAGCCCAACCCCGCCTACCGAGCCTCAGGCGATCCTGGAACTGCGGTGGCTGGCCGAGCGGGTGGAATGCCTGGCCGGGGGGGCGAATGGCGCCCGCGCGACCCGTCACATACGGTGCCGGACGTGGACGGACGACGGAGTTCTGCCGAAGATCAAGAGCCCCGCTGGTACTCCGGCGAACCGGAGCGCGGCTACGGCGAAGCGGACTGGCGCGCGGCAGCCGAGCCGCGGTACCGGGACGACGAGTTCCGCCCGCCGGAGCAGCGCGGCGCCGAGACGGGCCGGTACGCCGACCTCGCCGGCCGTCACGGCGACCCCGGCCCCCTCGGCGCGGAACCGGACTCCGGCCGCTCCGCCGCACAGCAGGACATCGGTCGCTTCGGCGCGGAGCCGGACATCGGTCGCTTCGGGGTGGAGCCCGACTCGGGGCGGTTCGCCGCGGTGGACCCGGGGCGGGCTCCCCTCGGGGCGAGCGACGTCGACAGCGGTCGGTTCGGGGTACGTGACGCCGACGCCCCCCGCGGTGCCGCGGACGAGGACGCCGGTCGGTTCGGCGCGGCGACGATGGGCGATCCGGGGCGGTACGCCACCGCCGACCCGCGGCAGGCCGGCCGGGACGAGCCGGCCGGATACCGGACGGGCCGCTCGCGCCGGGCGGAACCGGACCCGGTGGAGATCTCCGGCGAGTTGCCCGGCGACCGTGCGGGCCGCCGGGCCGCCCGGGATTCACGCGACGTCGCCGCGGACCCGCTGACCGGTGCCGACCCGGCCCGGCCGGCCACGCTGGCCGGGTATCCGATCGTCGAGCCCGCCCGCACGTCCGAGCCGGCCCGCCCCGCGGAGGGGCCCGGACCAGGGGCGGAGCCGGGGCATCCGGTGCAGCCGGCCACCCCGGTCGCGGAGGCGCCGCACCCGCTGGAGATGCCGACCGGGCCGATGCCGTCGGTCGGTCCGCGCGGCGAACCGCTGGCCTACCCACCGGCGGCCGGCCCGGGGGTGCCGGTCGGCGACGGCGTCTACCGGACCCGCCGGCCGGCGCTGGCCGTGCTCTTCGCGGTGCTGGTGGCGGTCTTCGAGGTCCCCGCGCTGCGGGTGCTGTTCACCGGAGTGACGGGTGATCCGGTGTCGGCCGCCGACGTGGTCGTCGGCACCTTCCTGGTCTGCGGCCTGCCGATCTTCGCGGTCGGCCTGTACGGGCTGCGCACCGGTGGGCTGTCGCTGGCCGACGGGGGCCGGGGCTGGCTGCGCCCGCCGACGGCGTACCTGACGGTCGGCTTGGTGCTCTTCGTCGCCGCCGCCCTCGCCGCGAACTGACCGCCCGGCCGGTGCCGCGCACCCGGGGGTCGTCGGGCGGGGGAGGGGCGTACACTGGTCGACTGGCGACCGCCTCGCGCGGTCGACCTCGCGCGCCCTCTCCACGAGCCGTCGTGGGGCGACGGCCTCCCTGGTCCCGATCTTGGTCGGGCCCGCCATGGCCGGCGACCGGGCGCCAGGACGCCCGGCCGCCGGCCGGGCGGGACAACCAGGGACGCAAGGAGTACCCACCATGGCCGTCGTGACCATGCGTCAGCTGCTGGAGAGCGGTGTCCACTTCGGGCACCAGACCCGGCGCTGGAACCCGAAGATGAAGCGCTTCATCTTCACCGAGCGCAACGGTATCTACATCATCGACCTGCGCCAGACCCTCGACTACATCGAGAAGGCGTACGACTTCGTGCGCGGCACCGTCGCCGAGGGCGGCAGCATCCTCTTCGTCGGCACCAAGAAGCAGGCCCAGGAGGCGATCGCCGAGCAGGCGACCCGGGTCGGCCAGCCGTACGTCAATCACCGTTGGCTCGGCGGCATGCTGACCAACTTCCAGACCGTGTACAAGCGGCTGCAGCGGATGAAGGAGCTGGAGGCCCTCGGTGACCTGAGCGGCACCGCCGCCGGCTACACCAAGAAGGAGACCCTGCAGCTCTCCCGCGAGAAGGAGAAGCTGACTCGCACCCTCGGTGGTCTGCGGGACATGCAGAAGCTCCCGGCCGCGATCTGGGTGGTCGACACCAAGAAGGAGCACATCGCCGTCGACGAGGCCCGCAAGCTGGGCATCCCGGTGATCGCGGTGCTCGACACCAACTGCGACCCGGACGAGGTCGACTTCCCGATCCCGGGCAACGACGACGCGATCCGCTCGGCCGAACTGCTGACCAAGGTCGTCGCCGCCGCCGTTGCGGACGGCCTGATCGCCCGTTCCGGCCGCCGCCGGGGCACCGACGAGAAGCCGGAGCCGGGCGTGGCCTCGGACGAGCCGCTCGCCGAGTGGGAGCGCGAGCTGCTCGAGGAGCCGAAGAAGGCCGAGGACCAGCCGGCCGCCGCCGCCGCGGAGTGAGGCGTACCGTCGCCGCCCCGCCGTCCGTTTCGACGGATGCCGGGGTGGCGACGGGCCCACCGGGCACATCCCGCCCGGATCCGGGTAACCGGCACCTCTGACCATCCACACGCCGTCTCAACACCGAAGAGAGAGCCATGTCCCAATTCACCGCCGCGGACGTCAAGAAGCTCCGCGACCTCACCGGCGCCGGCATGATGGACAGCAAGAAGGCGCTGACCGAGGCCGAGGGCGACTTCGACAAGGCCATCGAGATCCTGCGCGTCAAGGGCGCCAAGGACGTCGGCAAGCGTGCCGGTCGTACCGCCGCCAACGGCCTGATCGCGCACTCCGGCAAGGCGCTGCTCGAGCTGAACTGCGAGACCGACTTCGTCGCCAAGACCGACGCCTTCATCGCGCTCGCCCAGCAGCTGGTCGAGCACGGCGCGAGCACCGGCGTGACCAACGCCGAGGAGCTGCTGGCGAGCGAGCTGGACGGCAAGACCGTCGCCGACCTGATCCAGGAGCAGTCCGCCAAGATCGGCGAGAAGCTGGTGCTCAACCGGTTCGCGAAGGTCGACGGCACCACCGCGGTGTACCTGCACCGCAAGAGCCAGGACCTGCCGCCGGCCGTCGGCGTGCTGGTGGAGTACACCACCGCCCCGGCGAGCGCCGGCCGGTCGACCCCGGACGACGAGGCGTCGGACTCGGACGCCCGCGCGGTCGCCATGCAGATCGCGGCGATGCGGCCGAAGTACCTCACCCGCGACGAGGTGCCGGCCGACGTCGTCGAGTCGGAGCGGCGCATCGCCGAGCAGACCGCCCGCGAGGAGAACAAGCCCGAGGCGGCCCTGCCGAAGATCGTCGAGGGTCGGGTCAACGCCTTCTTCAAGGACTACGTCCTGATCGAGCAGGCGTCGGTGGCCGACAACAAGAAGACGGTGAAGCAGCTGCTGGCCGAGGCCGGCATCGAGGTCACCCGCTTCGTGCGGTTCGAGGTCGGCCAGGCCTGAGCCGCCTGATCGGGCGCGACGCGCCCGTGGGCAGGAACGTAGACGAGGAGGCCGCCGGTGTACGTGACAGGCACCGCGGCCTCCTCGTCACATAGGGTCGGCAGCGGCAGTTTCGCGGTTTGCGGCGCACGGGGCGCGCGCGTGGGAAAGGGCGGGGCGGATGACGCAGGTTGTGAGTGACCGGACGCTGGCGGCGGACGATCCGACGGCGCCGCCACCCGGCCGTGCCCGCCGGGTGGTGCTGAAGCTCTCCGGCGAGGTGTTCGGCGGCGGCGCGGTCGGCGTCGACCCGGACGTCGTACAGGCCGTCGCCCGGCAGATCGCCACCGTGGCCCGGCGCGGTGTGCAGGTCTCCGTGGTGGTCGGCGGGGGCAACTTCTTCCGCGGCGCCGAGTTGCAGAAGCGTGGCATGGACCGGGCCCGGGCCGACTACATGGGCATGCTCGGCACGGTGATGAACTGCCTCGCGCTGCAGGACTTCCTGGAGAAGGAGGGCATCGAGACCCGCGTGCAGAGCGCGATCACGATGGCCCAGGTCGCCGAGCCGTACATCCCGCTGCGCGCCATCCGCCACCTGGAGAAGGGCCGTGTGGTCATCTTCGGCGCGGGCGCCGGCATGCCCTACTTCTCCACCGACACGGTGGCCGCCCAGCGCGCGCTGGAGATCCGCGCCGACGTGGTGCTGATGAGCAAGAACGGCGTGGACGGCGTCTACACCGCCGACCCGCGGGTCGACCCGACCGCCAGCAAGTTCGACTCGATCACCTTCTCCGAGGTGCTGCAGCGCAACCTCCGGGTCGCCGACGCCGCCGCGTTCAGCCTCTGCATGGAGAACGGCCTGCCGATGCTGGTCTTCGGCGCCCAGGGCGACGACACCATCATCCGCGCCGTGGCGGGCGAGAAGATCGGCACCCTGATCACCGCCTGAGCGGGCTCCGCGGCCCACCCGACGGTCCTCCGACACCCAGCACAGCCCACGACGAGCACAGAAGGAGGCGAGGAGACCGGTGATCGACGACACCCTCCTCGAGGCCGAGGAGAAGATGGAGCGTGCGGTCGAGCACGCCAAGGAGGAGTTCGGGGCCATCCGCACCGGCCGCGCCACTCCGGCCATGTTCTCCAAGGTCATCATCGACTACTACGGAACGCCGACGCCGCTGACCCAGATGGCGTCCGTGGCCATCCCCGAGCCGCGGATGGCCATCATCAAGCCGTACGACAACTCGCAGATCAACGCCATGGAGAAGGCGATCCGCGACTCCGACCTCGGGGTGAACCCCAACAACGAGGGCAACCAGCTGCGCATCCTGCTTCCCCAGATGACCGAGGAGCGCCGCCGCGACATGATCAAGGTGGCCCGGCACAAGGGTGAGGAGGCCAAGGTGGCGATCCGAAACATCCGCCGCCGTGGCAAGGAGGAGCTCGACCGGCTGGTCAAGGACGGTGAGGTCGGCGAGGACGAGGGCCGCCGGGCCGAGAAGGAGCTGGACGACCTGACCCAGCGCTACGTGGCAGGAGTCGACGAGTTGGTCAAGCACAAGGAGACCGAGCTGCTCGAGGTCTGAGCCGTACGTCGGCACACGAGGCCCGCCCCCGGCCCGGGGGGCGGGCCTCGTGCCGATCCGGGACCACGGCGGCGACGGGACGCCCCGCCCCGCCATGCTGTGCCTGGTCGGCGGGGTGTCGAGCGGGCCGGGCGGGCGGCCGGGACATCGTCCGCCGTGCCGGGCCGGCGGGTGCAGTAGGCTCGGCAGGATTCCCGGCCACCTCGCGGTGAACGGCGGGAATCGACCGGCCGTCGGGTCGGTCGACATGAGGGACAGTCGGGCCGGTAGGGGATGGTTGTGCGTTTGCGTCATGTGGTGGATCTCGAACCGGCTCCGTTCGGTGCGTGATGTCCCACCTCGACCCCTACGGCGGTGAGCCGCGCGGCTGGGACCGGCCCGACCGCCCGACCGCTCTGCCCTGGCCGGAGCCGGACATCGAACCGGCCCCGTGGGACCGCCGCCCGGTTCCCGACCGGTACGCCGAGCCGCGTGGGCTGACCCGCCCGCCGGCCGATCCGTACCCGGAGGCGTATCGCGGCCAGCCGTACGACGAGCGGCCGGCCGGGATGAACGGCCACCGCGATCCGGACGACTACCCGACCGCCCAACTGGAGCCGGTGCGGGCGGACCGCGAACCGGAGCCGGGGCCCGACCCGGAGCCTCCGCGCGGCCGGCGGCCGCGGGGACGGCGCCGGGCCAGCGCCGACCGGCCGCCGACCCAGCCGAGCCGGGCCGGGCGCAACCTGCCGGCCGCCATCGCGGTCGGCCTCGGCCTCGGCGTCGGCGCGATCCTGCTGCCGCTCTTCCTCTACCGGCCGGCGTTCCTGCTGGTGGTCGCCGCCGCGGTCGGCGTCGGCGTGTGGGAGATGGCCCGGGCGGTACGCCGCAGCGGCGCCCACCCGCCGCTGGTGCCGCTGATCGCCGGCGGGGTGCTCACCGTCGGGCTGGCCTGGTTCGCCGGCCCCGACGCGCTCAGCCTCGGCCTGCTGGTCACCGTCCTCGGCACGATGGTCTGGCGGCTGGGCGACGGTCCTGGCGGCTACCAGCGCGACCTCACCGCGGCCACGCTGATCGCGGTCTACGTGCCGTTCCTCGGCGGCTTCGCCGCGCTGCTGGCGGCGGTGCCCGACGACGGCGACCTGCGGGTGCTGGTCACCCTGGCCGCGGTGGTGCTCTCCGACACCGGCGGGTACGCGGCCGGGGTGGCCTTCGGCAAGCACCCGATGGCGCCGACGATCAGCCCGAAGAAGTCCTGGGAGGGCTTCGCCGGCTCGGTCACCGCGGCGGCACTCGGCAGCGCCCTGCTGCTCTGGCTGCTCCTCGACGTCGCGCCGTGGTGGGGCGCGCTCTTCGGCCTGGCGGTCTCGGTCGCGGCGGTCCTCGGCGATCTCGCCGAGTCCATGATCAAGCGGGACCTGGGCATCAAGGACATGAGCAACCTGCTGCCCGGCCACGGCGGGCTGATGGACCGGCTCGACTCGATCCTGTTCGCCCTGCCGACCGCGTACCTGCTGCTGGTGGTCGTCGCGCCGGTGGCGGGCTGAGGCGTGGCTCACGTCCGGGTGTCGGGGTCCTCCGCGAGGCCAGGGTCGATTCGGCACGTCCGGACAGGTGCGTCCGCCATCCGGCGTGACAGACTGGACGCGCCATGACGAGCCTGCCCCTGATCCCCGTTGACCCGGACGCCCCCGGCGCGCGCCGGGCGAGCATGCCACCCCGCCACCTCGCCGACCTCGACCTCGCCGGTCGCCGTGAGCTGGTGGCCGAGCTGGGGGAGCCGGCGTTCCGGGCCAAGCAGGTCTCCACCCACTACTTCGGCCGGCTGGTCCGCGATCCGGCCCAGATGACCGACCTGCCGGCCGCCACCCGGGAGCGGCTGGCCGACCGGCTGCTGCCCCGGCTGCTCACCCCGGTACGGGAGCTGGCCTGCGACGACGGCGCGACCCGCAAGGCGCTCTGGCGGCTGCACGACGGCTCGCTGGTGGAGAGCGTGCTGATGGGCTACCCGGACCGGGTCACCGTCTGCATCTCCAGCCAGGCCGGCTGCGGCATGGCCTGCCCGTTCTGCGCCACCGGCCAGGCCGGGCTGACCCGCAACCTCTCCACCGCCGAGATCGTCGACCAGGCGGTCTACCTGGCCGGGGTGGCCGCCTCCGGAGCGGTGGCCGGGTCGCCGCCGCGGCTGTCGCACGTGGTCTTCATGGGCATGGGTGAGCCGCTGGCCAACTACAATCGGGTGGTCGCCGCGATCCGCCGGCTGATCGCGCCGGCGCCCGAGGGGCTCGGGCTGTCCCAGCGGCACATCACCGTTTCCACGGTCGGGCTGGTTCCGGCCATCCGCCGACTGGCCAGCGAAGACCTCTCAGTGACTCTTGCGCTGTCGTTGCACGCCCCCGATGATGATCTGCGCGACGAACTCGTGCCGGTAAACCAGCGCTGGAAGGTAGCCGAGGTGCTGGACGCAGCGTGGGACTACGCGGCCCGTACGGGCCGTCGCGTGTCGATCGAGTACGCGATGATCAAGAACGTGAACGACCAGCCGTGGCGAGCGGACCTGCTCGGTCGGCTGCTGGCCGGCAAGCTGGCCCACGTGAACCTGATCCCGCTCAACCCGACTCCGGGCAGCCGCTGGGACGCCAGCCCGAAGCCGGTCGAGCGGGAGTTCGTCCGGCGGTTGCGCGACGCCGGGGTGTCCACGACGGTACGGGACACCCGAGGCCGCGAGATCGACGGAGCGTGTGGGCAGTTGGCCGCCGCCGAGGACAGGGACACCGACCGGACCGCGGAGACGACGGCGTGACCGGCCGTAGCGAACGAGACCAGGAGACATAGTGGCGAGTCAGGGTCAGCGTTTCCGGCGTAAGGCGCTCCGCCGGGGATACAAGGTCGACGAGGTGGACGCCTTCCTCGACCGGGTCGAGGCGACACTCGCCGGTCAGCCGGTCGGCGCCCCGGTGGCCTCGCAGGAGGTCCACGACGTCGTCTTCCGGGTCCGGTTCAACGGCTACGACGAGTGGCAGGTCGACCTGCACCTGGACCGCGTGGAGCGGCAGCTCGCCGAACTGGAGGAGCGCGGCGGGCGCGGCGGCGACCCCCGGATGGGCGACCGGCTCGGCCCGCCGGACCGGATGGGTCCGCCGATGCGCGACGAGCGGGGCATGTCCCCGGTGCCGCAGCCGCTGCCGCCCCGGGCGATGCCGGCGCAGGCCGGCCCGCCGCCGGCGGACCGCTACGGCCGCTATGACGAGCCGACCGGCGCCTTCGCCGGCGGCTACGACAACCCGCGCGGGGGCTACGACGCGCCGCGCGGCCCGGCCGGCCCGAACCCGCCGATGGGGCCGGGCCCGATGGGGCACGGCGGCCCGCCGCCGCGCGGCCTGCCCGCCGGTCCGGGCGGCTACGGCCCGGACGGCTACGGCCCGGACGAGCAGCGCTTCGACGGCTTCGAGGCGGGCCGGCGCGGCCGGCCCGACATGACCGCCGAGATCCGGATGCCGGAGCGGGAGCGGGACCCGCGGGGTCGTGGCCCGGCCGGACCGCCGCCGATGCCACAGCAGGGGTTCGGCGGCGCGCCGATGGGCGGCCCGCCGGCCGGTGGCCCGCCGATGGGTGGCCCGCCGATGGCCGGCCCGCCCGGCAGCGACCTCTACCGGGTCGACCAGATCCGCCGCAGCTTCCAGGTGCGCCGGTTCGGCAGCGGCTACGACCCCGACCAGGTCGACCGGTTCTTCGAGAGCCTGCTCGGCGGGATGGCCGGGCGCAACCCGATGCCGGTTAACCCGAAGGACCTGGACACGCTCCGCTTCGGCCTGGTGCAGGGTGGCTACTTCGAGGCCGAGGTGGACGCCGCGCTCAAGGACGTGCAGGACATCCTCTTCGGCCGCTGACCGCCGTCACGAAGGGCCCGCTCCCCGGTGTGGGGGCGGGCCCTCGTACGTCGCGGGAGGTGCGCAGCCGGTGGCCGGCCCGGTCAGGAGCGCAGGCCGTTGCGCCGCAGCACCGCGTCGCCGATGACGATGACCAGCAGCAGCACGGCGAGGCCGACCAGCCAGATGTCCTCGACCCTGCCCTCGTGGTTGCCGCAGATCATCGCCAGCAGCGCCAGCGCGGTCAGCACCGCGCCGATCCGCCCGGACTTGCGGTGCCCGGGCTTGTGCTGGTCTGGCGACGTTACCGGCTCGCTTCCTGCCACTGTCGGTCCTTCCCTCGCGATCGGATCTCTGGTTAGTCTGGCACGCCGCGTACCGGGCCCGGCGCAGGGTCCGACCGGACGGGGTCGAGGCCGCACCCGGGCGCCGACGACCGGGAACCGTCCACGCGCGCGGACCACGCGCCCGCCGGGAAGCGGGCGAGCGCCTCGCCGCCTCGCCGCCCGGCTGGATCGTCCGGGGCCCGGGGCCAGGGCAGAACGGCACTACCGGCGTCGCGGGTCGACGGCCACACTGCCTCCGGTAGCGTTCTGACGTACACCTTGGCTGTCTTCTCGAGGGAGAACTGCGGTGCGAGTGACCGGTACGGGGCACGCCAGCATGCGGATCGACACGGCCGCGGGCAGCATCCTGTGCGACCCATGGGTCAATCCGGCCTATTTCGCCTCATGGTTCCCTTTTCCCGACAATTCGCAGCTCGACTGGGAGACCCTCGGCCAGGTCGACTACCTGTACGTCTCGCACCTGCACCGGGACCACTTCGACGCGAAGCACCTGCGCGACTTCGTGTCGAAGGACGCGACCGTGCTGCTCCCCGAGTTCCCCACCTCGGAGATGGAGGACGAGTTCCGGGAGCTGGGCTTCACCAGGTTCCTCAAGGCGCCGAACGAGCAGGTCGTGGAGCTGCCGGGCGGCCTGAAGATCATGATTCAGGCGTTGACCAGCCCGACCGACGGCCCGATCGGCGACTCCTCGCTCTGGGTCGAGTACGACGGCGTCCGGCTGCTGAACCAGAACGACGCCCGCCCCACCGACCTCAGCGTCTTCGCCGAGCTGGGCCACGTGCACGCGCACATGCTCCAGTTCTCCGGGGCGATCTGGTACCCGATGGTCTACGAGCTGCCGCAGGCCGCCAAGACGGCGTTCGGCAAGCAGAAGCGCGACCGGCAGTTCGACCGCACCTGGCGGTACATCAACGACCTGAACGCCTCGCACGTCTTCCCGATCGCCGGCCCGCCGTGCTTCCTCGACGACGAGCTGTGGCAGTTCAACGACATCTTCGGCGACGAGGGGAACATCTTCCCGGACCAGTCGGTGTTCCTCGCCGAGTACGCGAAGGTCGGCGGCACCAACGGCATCGTGCTGCTGCCCGGCAGCGTCGCCGAGGTCACCACGGAGGGCGCCACCACCACCCATCCGGTGCCGGTCGAGGAGTTCTTCGCGAACAAGGTCGCCCACCTGGAGGAGATGCGGGAGCGCAAGCGCCCGATCATCGAGGCGGAGAAGGCGTCCTGGCGGCACCCGGAGATCGACATCCTGAAGGAGATGAAGCGGCGCGTCGAGCCACTGCTGGACGAGTCGATCTACCTGGCCAAGGGGGTCGGCGGCCCGGTCCGCTTCGACCTGGTCGGCTACGACGGGGAGAGCGTCGAGTCGATCGTGGTGGACTTCCCGGGCAAGCAGGTCCGGCCGTACGCGGACGAGAAGGTCCGGTACCGGTTCCGCACCGAGCGGGCGCTGATCGAGCACCTGCTGCACATCGGCGAGGTGGACTGGGTCAACTCGCTCTTCCTCTCCTGCCGGTTCTCCGCCGCCCGGATCGGCCAGTACAACGAGTTCGTCTACGCGTTCTTCAAGTGCCTCTCCGAGGAGCGGCTCCAGTACGCCGAGGGCTGGTACGACGAGCACGAGCGGGCGGTCGACGCGGAGGACATCACCCTCGGCGACTGGGTGGTGCAGCGGCGCTGCCCGCACCTGAAGGCGGACCTGAGCCGGTTCGGCATCGTCGAGGGCGACCAGCTCACCTGCCAGCTGCACGGGTGGCGGTTCGACCTGGCCAGCGGCCGCTGCCTGACCAGCGTCGGGCACAAGGTCCGGGCCCGCCGGGTCGACGCCGAGACCCCGGCGCCGGCCGGCGAGAGCGCCGGCTGAGCCGAACCGCCACGCCCACCTCCGTACCTGCGCCACCATGCAGGTGTGCCGCCCCGCACCGGACGGACCGGCAGCGGATACGGCGCGCGGGGGTGGGCGTGACGGCGGCCGACGAGGAGGAAAAGGGGTACCGGTACTCGCGCGACCGGGAGATGGCCCGCGACGCGTCCCGGGTGGAGGCGTTCAGCGACGCGGTCATCGCGATCGTGCTGACCCTGATGGCGGTCGAGTTGCTCCAGCTCGGCCCGCGCACCGGGCGGGACCTCACCCAGGCGTTGGCGCACGAGTGGCCGGCCTACCTGGCGTACGTGATCACCTTCGCGATCGTCGGCCAGGTCTGGCTGACCCACCACAACATGTGGCGCTACGTCGTCCGGGTCGACCAGTTGCTGCTGGTGTTCAACCTGCTCCTGCTGCTCTTCGTCGCGGCCATCCCGTTCACCGCCAGCCTGCTCGCGGACAACCTGCGTGCCAGCGTGGTCGACCAGCGGCTCACCGCGGCGCTCTACGTCGGCGCGGTGCTCGGCGAGGCGGCCTTCTTCAACCTGAGCTGGTGGTGGGCCCGCCGCCGGCGGCTGCTGCACCCCGACCTGGATCCCCGGCTGGCCCGCGCGGTCGCGCTGCGGTTCCTGCTCGGCCCGCTGCTCTATCTGGTCGCGTTCGCCTTCGTTTTCGTCGACCCGGTGCTCAGCCTCTGCCTCTACCTGCTGCTGGTCGGCGTCTACCTGGTCCGCGGTCCCGGCGACCTCCCCTCCTCCGCCCGCTGACCCCGGCCCTCCGGGAGGTCGGGGTCAGCGGGCGAGGTCGGTGAGGATGCGGCGGGCGGCGTTGTGGCCGGCGGCGCCGATGACGCTGCCGGCCGGGTGGCAGCCGGCGCTGCCGGCGTAGACGCCGTCGACTCCGGTGGCGTACGGCATCCGGTCGACGAAGGAGACGGTGTTGTCGATGTGGTGGATGTGCCCGCCGGTGATGCCGAAGTGCGCCTCGATGCCGGCCGGCGTCAGCGGCACCGCGTCGGCGATCAGGTCGCCGGTGTTGGGGGCGTACCGCTCGCAGATCGCGATCAGCTGGTCGACGTACCCGGGCAGCGCCTCGTCCCAGCTGGTGCCGGCGAGCTGGTAGGGGACGGACTGGACGAAGAGCGCCGACGAGTGGTGGCCCTGGCCGTCGGAGAGCGACGGGTCGACAGTGGTGTGCAGGTACCACTCGATGGTCGGCTCCGCCGGCAGCCGGCCCGCCCGCACGTCCGCCCACATGGCGCGCAGCGCGGTCATCGGCGACTCGCCGCCGCCGATCAGCGAGGCCGAGCCGGGGAGCAGGTGGATGGTCGAGCCGAACGGGCTGGGCGCGTCCGCGGGCAGGCAGGAGAAGCGGGGCAGGCCGCTGAGCGCCAGGTTGAGCTTGAGGGTGGTGCCGGGACGGCGGACCGTCGCCATCCGCTCGGCCAGCGGCGCCGGGAGCGCGCCGTCGGGCAGCAGGTCCATCAGCCGGTACGGGTCACACGCGCCGAGCACCACCCGGGCGCGCACCTCCCGCCCGTCGGCGAGGACCACCCCGCTGGCCGCGCCGCCGGCCAGGGTGATCGCGCTCACCGGGGTACCGGTCAGGATCGTCGCCCCGGCGGCGCGGGCGGCCGCGGCGAAGGTCCGCGAGACGGTGCCCATCCCGCCCTCGGCGATCATCCAGGTGCCGCCCGAGCCGGGCAGCCGGCACATGTTGTGCACCAGGAAGTTGTGGCCGGTGCCGGGGTCGTCCGGGCCGGCGTTCAGCCCGGACAGGCCGTCGGTGACCGCGTACATCGAGACGAGCAGTTCGGAGCGGAAGTCGAAGCGGGCCAGGTAGTCGGCGACCGAGCCGCGGACCAGGTCGACGAAGACCTGCCGCAGCGCCGGGCGGACGTACCGCTCGGCGGTCTCCTCGACCGGCAGCGGGTCGGCCAGCCAGACCGGCGCCAGGTCGGCGCGCAGCGCGGCCAGCTCGGCCTGGAGGGCGTCGTCGGCGGCTGCGTCGGCGGGGGAGAAGAACTGGGCGAGCTGCGCCCGGGTGGCCGCGGTGTCGCTGCCGAACAGCAGGTACGGGGAGCCCTCGGGGCCCGGGGTGGGCAGGAAGTAGTGCGGGTCGCGGCGCAGCACCGGGATGCGGACGTCGAGCGTGGCGAGCAGCTCCGGCGGCATCAGCCCGAGCAGGTAGGAACCGGTGGAGTGGCGCAGGCCGGGCACCTTCGGGAACGGGTTCTCCGTCCGGGTGGCCCCGCCGATCACCTCGGCCGCCTCCAGCACCAGCACGTCGAGGCCGGCGCGGGCCAGCAGGATCGCGGACACCAGACCGTTGTGCCCGGACCCGACGATCACCACGTCGGCCCGGGTCGGCAGCTCGTCACTCATGCCGCGGGAGCCTAGTGCCCGCGGGGCCCGCCGGGCAGCCCTTCGCCGCCCGCCACCCGGGCGCGCCGCCGGGGCCCGCGCGTGCCGGGCCTACCGGATCGCGCCGCCCGGCCGGTCGCCGCCACCCAGTTGGGCGGCGAACGTTTCCAGCTCCAGCTCGAACAGCGCCTCGGGTTCGGTGACCGCCCAGCTCACCTGCTGGAAGACCTCCGCCGCGACCAGCCCGTAGAGCCGGGTCCAGCCGGCCAGATAGGTGTACGTGACCTCGATCGGGATGTCGCCGTGGCTGAGCCGCAGCGGCTCGAGCCGGGCGCCGAGGCGCTCCCGGAGCAGCTCGGCCGGCGGGGTGGGAAACGGCGACCGGTGCCAGAGCTCGATCATCGGCGCGAGGAAGACCGCCCCGAACCGGGCGCCGGGATGGTCGGGGTCGACGCAGTCGTCGACGAAGGCGACCAGCCCGGGGGTCGGCGCGCCGAAGATCAGCCCGAACTCGGCCGGGTGCGCCACCGACCAGGCCCGGAAGGCCCGGCACATCGCCACCAGTTGGTCGACCGGCTCGCCGCCGGCGGCGTCCCGGGCTGTTTCCAGGCAGCGTCGCAGCTCGTCGTAGAGGTCGCCGGCGAGCGCCGCGACCAGCGCCTCCAGGCTGGGGAAGTAGCGGTAGATGGCCGGGGCGGTCATGCCCATGTCGCGGGCGATGGCCCGCAGCGAGACCGCGTCGACCCCGCCGGTCACCAGCAGCCGGCGCGCACCCTCCTTGATCTCGGCGAGGGTGGCGGTACGCAGGCGTTCCCGCCGGGTCGGTGCGGTCATCCGGTTACCCCCTTGACCGAAGCGAACGCTGTTGCAATAGTTAACGGCGTTCACTCAAATGATCGATGGTCACATTTTAGCCGTCAAGGGGGAGCCATGTTCGCGTGGTGGGGGCGGATGGTGGTGCGGCTGCGCTGGTCGGTGCTCGCCGCGGCCGTGCTGCTGGTCGCGGTCGGCTCGACCTGGGGTGCGGGCGTCTTCGGGCAGCTCACCGGGGGCGGGTTCGACGACCCGGCCAGCGAGTCCAGCCGGGCGTACGAGCGGATCACCGACGAGCTGGGCCCGCAGGGGGCCGACGTGATCGTGCTCTGGTCCAGCGACTCGGTGCCGGCCGACCAGCCGGCCTTCCGGGACCCGGTCACCGCGACCGTCACCCGGCTGCGCGAGCGCCCCGAGGTCGCCAGCGTCACCACCTGGTACGACACCCAGGCGCCCGCACTGCTCGCCACCGACCGCCGGGCCACCTACGCGCTGGTCCAGCTCCGGCCCGCCGACGAGGACGGCAAGACGGCGGCGTACGAGGCGCTGCGCCCGGCCCTGGAGACGCCCGGCGTACGGACCGAGACGGGCGGCAACGTGCCGTTCCTGCACGAGGCGAACCGGCAGACCACGGCGGACATCACCCGTGCCGAGATGCTCTCCATGCCGGTGCTGCTGGTGCTGCTGGTGCTCATCTTCGGCGGCCTGGTCGCCGCGGCCACCCCGCTGCTGATCGGCGGGCTGGCGATCCTCGGCGGGTTCGTCGCGGTCCGGCTGGTCAACCTCGTCACCGAGGTGTCGATCTTCGCGATCAACATCATCACGCTGATCGGCCTGGGCATGGCGGTCGACTACGCGCTCTTCGTGGTCAGCCGGTTCCGCGAGGAGCTGGCCGCCGGCCGGGACACCCCCACCGCGATCCGGCGCACCATGGCCACCGCCGGCCGTACCGTGCTGGTCTCCGGGCTGACCATCGCCCTCGCCATGGCCAGCCTGCTGATCTTCCCGCAGTCCTTCCTGCGCTCGATGGGGCTCGGCGGGATGGCAGCGGTGCTGGTCGCCATGCTCGCCGCGCTCACCGTGCTGCCGGCCCTGCTCGCCGTGCTCGGGCCGCGGATCGACGCGTGGCGGGTACCGCTGCCGTGGCGGCGGGGTGGGCGGCCGGCGGCCGGCGGCGGCGCCTGGGCCCGGATCGCGCGCAGCGTGATGCGCCGGCCGGTGCGCTACCTGGTCGGCGTGGTGCTGCTGCTCGCCGTGCTGGCCGTGCCGTCGCTGCGGATGGAGTTCGGCGGCTTCGACGAGCGGGTGCTGCCCGCGGACGCCGCGCCCCGGGTGGTCTCCGAGTGGATCGCGGCGGAGTTCCCCGGCGGCACGGTGGCCCCGATCGACGTGCTGGTCTCCGGGGCGCCGGCCGAGGCGGTACGCCCGTTCGCCGACCGGATCGCGGGCCTGCCCGGGGTGACCGGCGTGCAGGTGGCCGCGAACCGGGGCGAGGCGACGCTGCTGACCGTGAGCTACCCGGGCGAGCCGACCGGCGAGGTCGCCCAGGACCTGGTCCGCCAACTGCGCGACCTGCCCGCGCCGGACGGGGCCGAGGTGCTGGTCGGCGGCCGCCCCGGCGCCGACCGGGACCTGCTGGACAGCCTCGCCGACCGGCTGCCGTGGATGGCGCTGCTGATGGCCGCGGCCACCCTGCTGCTGCTCTTCCTCGCCTTCGGCTCGGTGGTGCTGCCGGTCAAGGCGGTGCTGATGAACCTGGTCTCGATCGGCGCGTCGTTCGGCGTGGTGGTCTGGATCTTCCAGGACGGCCACCTCGCCGACCTGCTCGGCTTCACCCCGACCGGGTTCATCGAGCCGAGCAACCCGATCCTGATGCTCGCGGTGCTCTTCGGGCTGGCCACCGACTACGAGGTGTTCCTGCTCTCCCGGGTCCGCGAGGAGTGGGACCGGACCGGGGACAACACCGCCTCGGTGGCCGCCGGGCTGCAGCACACCGGCCGGATCATCACCGCCGCCGCGCTGCTGCTGATCATCGTGGTGGCCGGCTTCGCCACCGGCGGCATGGCGTACATCAAGCTGATCGGGGTCGGCATGATCGTGGCGATCGTGGTCGACGCCACCCTGGTGCGGGCGCTGCTGGTGCCGGCCACCATGCGACTGCTGGGCCGGTGGAACTGGTGGGCGCCCGGGCCGCTCGGCCGGGTCTACCGCCGGTACGGCATCCGGGAGGGCGCCGAGCCGGAGCCGGCGGAGCGTCACCCCGCGTTCACCGGATAGAGACTTCCGTCGATGCTCCGTCGGCTCTAGCGTCGACGGGGTATCGACTCGCACCGGGAGGTCTCCGATGGACCGTCGCACCGTCCTGCGCGCCACCGTCGCCGGCGGCACCGCCGCCTTCTCGGGCAGCCTCTGGGCCTGCGCCGCGCTGGCCGCCCCCGCCCAGCCCGGCCCCGGCCCGTACGGGGAACTGCTCGCCGCCGACGGCAACGGCATCCAGTTGCCCGCCGGCTTCACCAGTCGGGTCGTCGCCCGCTCCGGGCAGCGCGTCGCCGGCACCTCCTACGTCTGGCACTGGGCGCCCGACGGCGGCGCCTGCTTCCCGGCCGGCACCGGCTGGATCTACGTCTCCAACTCGGAGATCCCGCTGGCCGGTGGCGCGTCGGCGGTGCGCTTCGCCGCCGACGGGTCGATCGCCGCGGCGTACCGGATCCTCGGCGGCACCAACGTCAACTGTGCCGGCGGCGCCACCCCCTGGGGCACCTGGCTCTCCTGTGAGGAGGTGCCGCTCGGGCGGGTCTTCGAGACCTGGCCGCAGGGCGGCCGGGAGGCCGAGGAGCGCACCCGGATGGGCCGGTTCAAGCACGAGGCGGCGGCCTGCGACCCGGACCGCAGGGTGGTCTACCTGACCGAGGACGAGGGCGACGGCTGCTTCTACCGCTTCGTCCCGGACAGCTGGGGTGACCTGCGCACCGGCCGGTTGCAGGTGCTCTGCGCGCCCGCCGACGCCACCGCCGGGCCGGTGACCTGGCGGGACGTGCCGGACCGGGACGGCTTCCCGGTGCCCACCCGCTGGCAGGTCGGCGCGGCCAAGCACTTCGACGGCGGCGAGGGCTGCTGGTACGCCGACGGGACCTGCTGGTTCACCACCAAGGGCGACAACCGGGTCTGGGCGTACGACGCGGTCCAGCAGCGCCTCGACCTGGCGTACGACGACTCGCTGGTGCCGGCCGGCGCGGCGCCGCTGACCGGGGTGGACAACATCACCGGCACCGCCGGCGGCGACCTGTACGTGGCCGAGGACGGCGGCAACATGGAGATCAACATGATCACCCCCGCCGGCGTGGTCACCCCGTTCCTGCGCCTGCACGGCCACCCGGAGTCGGAGCTCACCGGCCCCGCCTTCTCGCCCGACGGCACCCGGCTCTACTTCTCCTCGCAGCGCGGCGCCACCGGCGACCGCACCGGCTTCGCCGGCGTCACCTACGAGATCACCGGCCCGTTCCGCCCCTGACCGGCCCCGGGGTGGGGTGGGCGCGCCAGCGGGAGAGGGCGAGGGTGGCGGAGTAGCCGGCCAGCACGATCACGTGGAACAGGTAGAGCCAGAGCAGCACCGCGACGCCGGCGCCGATCCCGTCGAAGCCGCCGAAGGGCGCGCCCAGGTCGATCGGGAGCGACGCGAAGAGCACGAACCCGTGCAGGAAGCCGGAGAGGTTCGCCGCGGTGAAGGAACCGACAGCCAGCGCGGAGAGCCAGTCCGGTGAGGCCGGCCCGACCACCCGGAACACCCAGAGCAGCACCGGGGTGAGCACCAGCCACACCCCCAGGAAGGACAGCACCACCCCGAGCGCCCCGAGCCAGCCGCCCTGGCGGACCAGCCCGGTGGTGGTCGGCAGCGCCAGCAGGACCGACAGCAGCAGGGCCGGGGCCGGCGCGAGCAGCGGGAGCAGCAGCAGCCGGCCCCGCCAGCCGACCAGCGACTCGTCGCTGCGCGGGGCGGCCACCGAGACGAACGCCCGGCGCAGCCCCTCGCCGTAGAGCGACGCCGGCAGCAGCGAGGCCAGCGCCAACAGCGGGGTCAGCTCCACCCCGGCATCCACCAGGGCGGCCACCGCCCGCGGCGCGCCGATCTCGGTCGGCAGCGTCCGCACGGCGTACGAGGTGAGCCGGCGGACCCGGTCGGCGCCCGCCACCAGCGCGGTCAACCAGATCGCCAGCAGTGCCACCGGGACCACGGCGATCGCGCCGTAGAACGTGATCGCGGCGGCGTGCAGGGACAGGTCCCGGCCGCGCACCGGGCGGAACGCCGCGGCGCCGATCCGCCTCACCCGCCGCCACCCGTCGCCCATCCCGGCTCCGTACCCCCTCGCGGCAGCCGTCACTCATCAAGATCTCCGCGGTCCGGGCAGGCGGCCGACCCCGCCCGGGCGGTCCGGGCGGGGTCGGCGGAGGAGGCGCGGCGGTCAGCCCAGCGGCTGCACCTCGCCGGTGCTGCGGGTGGCGTAGTAGCAGCCGGTGGTGGGCAGGCTGGTCGCCGCCGGCGGAGTCACCCCGTCGTAGAGCGCCAGCAGGAAGTTCTGCGGGCACCGCCGGGTGCTGCCGGTACGGATGCCGAAGTGCAGGTGCGGCCCGGTGGAGTTGCCGGTGTTGCCGGTGAGGCCGAGCTGCTGCCCGGGGGCGACCGACGCGCCGTTGCTGACCGACCAGGCCGAGAAGTGGCAGTAGGTGTAGACCGCGCCGTCGGTGCCGGTGAGGTTGACGCCCTGGCCGCAGGAGCTGTCGTTGATGATGGTCACGGTGCCGGCCCGCACGGCGTACGCCCGGGTGCCGGTGCCGACCGGGAGGTCGATGGCGGGGTAGTCGTGGTGCGGGTCGTCGTACTCGCTGCGTGGCAGTGCGCTCTTCGGCAGCGGGAGGGCGAAGGCGGGGTTGCCGGAGGTGGACGTGATCCGCACGGCGTCCGCGACGACGTAGCCCGTGCCGTTGGTCCACCGGCTGACCCCGACCACCGGACGATCGCCGGCCGCCAGGGTGAAGGTGCCGAGGCTGACCCAGCGGCCACCGTTGGCGCGCTGGTTCACCACCACTGTCTGGTTGCCGCTGCTGGTCGCGACGATGAACGGGGTGGCGTCGTTGTAGCCGGCGTCGGCCGGGTACCACACCTCGACGAGGTGCGCCCCGGTCGCCGCGATCGACGCGCTGAACCAGGCGGCGTCGCTGCCGCCGGTGTACGGCGTCGCGAACCGGTAGTCCGCGCCGTTCTTCTGGCTGGACCAGGACGACGTACCCCAGTTGGTGCTGGCGGTGAAGCGCCCGGCGGTCGCGTTGTCCACGGTGACGGTCGCCGCGGACGCGGATCCGGCCGGGCCGAGCAGGACCATGGCGACTGCGGTCAGTCCGCCGACCAGGGCGCGCGCGGCGGTGGCGAGTTTCACGGGTTCCTCCCGGTGGTGAGGGATCCAAGGGGCGGTGAGGTGAAGGTATTTAACCAACATCGATCGATGATCGTAAGAGACTTACATCGATCTGGATCGGCGGAATCCGGGACCGCCGCCGGCCGCGCCGACCCCTCCCCGCCGCCCCGACTCGTTAGGATCGCCGGCCATGACCGTTCTCACCACGGGCCGCCTGGTCCTGCGCGACTGGACCGCCGAACCGGCCGATCTGGCCCGGATCTGGGACATCTACTCCCGGGTCGAGATCACCCGCTGGCTGGCCGCGTCCGGGCTGCCGTTGACCGACCCGGCGCAGGCCGCCGACCGGCTGCGGATCTGGCGCGAGCGGCACGCCGACCACGGCGGCCGGTACGGCACCTGGGCGATCGAGGTGCGCGACAGCGGCCGGGTGGCCGGCACGCTGATCCTCAAGCCGCTGCCCGGCGCGGACGGGGTGACGCCCACCGAGGACATCGAGGTCGGCTGGCACCTGCACCCCGACTCCTGGGGCCACGGGTACGCCACCGAGGCGGCCCGGGCGGTGCTGGCCCGCGAGTTCGCCGCCGGCACCCGGCAGGTGTACGCCGTGGTCTCGCCCGGCAACGACCCGTCCATGGCGGTCTGCCGCCGCCTCGGCATGACCCACCTCGGCCGGCGCACCGACTGGTACGCCGGCGAGGAACTGGAGACGTTCGTCCTGACCGCCCCGGCCGACGCTTGATCCACTCGCTTGGCCGCCGGTCGGGGTGTCCCGGTCGGCCGGAGCCCCGGTGGAGATCGTCTCGCCCGGCAACCGACGCAAGGACGTCATCGACCGGCCCCGGGAGTACGCGGCCGCCGGTGTGCCGTTCTTCCTCCGCGTCGATCTGCGTAACCGGGTGCCGACCATCGCCCTGTTCGAGCTGGCCGACGGCGAGTACCGTCCGCTGTCCGCCGCCGCGGCGGGAACCGTGTTCACCATGACGACGCCGTTCGACTTCGCCGTCGACCCGGCGGATCTGCTCGACGAGGAGGCGCCGGCGGAGGAGTCGGCGACGGGGGAGGGTTGAGGCTCCCGGCGGGCGCGCGGACGGGCTGGGGAAGAATGACCGGGTGACCTCCCTCCGAGAACTGGTCCTGCTCGGCTCCACCGGCTCGATCGGTACCCAGGCCATCGACATCGTGCGGCGCAACCCGGGCCGGTTCCGGGTGGTCGCGCTCGGCGCCGGCGGCGGCAACGTCGACCTGCTCGCCGCCCAGGCCCTGGAGCTGGGCGTCGACGCGGTCGGAGTGGCGAAGGCCTCCGCCGCCCAGGACCTCCAGCTCGCCTTCTACGCCGAGGCGAGCCGCCGGGGCTGGGCCAGCGGCGACTTCAAGCTGCCGAAGATCGTGGCCGGGCCGGACGCGATGACCGAGCTGGCGCAGTGGCCCTGCGACATCGTGCTCAACGGCGTGGTCGGCTCGCTCGGGCTGGCGCCGACGCTGGCCGCGCTGCGCGCCGGGCGTACCCTCGCGCTGGCCAACAAGGAGTCCCTGGTGGCCGGCGGCTCGCTGGTCAAGGCCGCGGTGAACCGGCCCGAGCAGATCGTCCCGGTCGACTCGGAGCACTCGGCGCTGGCCCAGTGCCTGCGCGGCGGCAGCCGCGGCGAGGTCCGCCGGTTGGTCGTCACCGCCAGCGGTGGACCCTTCCGGGGCAGGCGCCGCGACGAGCTGACCCGGGTCACCCCGGAGCAGGCGCTGGCCCACCCGACCTGGAACATGGGGCCGGTCGTCACGATCAACTCCGCCACCATGGTGAACAAGGCGCTGGAGGTGATCGAGGCGCACGAGCTGTTCGACGTGCCGTACGCCGACATCACCGTGATGGTGCACCCGCAGTCGGTGATCCACTCGATGGTCGAGTTCACCGACGGCTCCACCCTCGCCCAGGCCAGCCCGCCGGACATGCGGCTGCCGATCGCGCTGGCCCTCGGCTGGCCCGACCGGGTCGCCGACGCCGCTGCCGCCGTCGACTGGACGACAGCGCACACCTGGGAGTTCGCGCCGCTGGACGACGCGGCGTTCCCGGCGGTCGCGCTGGCCAAGGCCGCCGGCGAGGCGGGGCGCTGCCGCCCGGCGATCTACAACGCGGCGAACGAGGAGTGCGTGGCCGCCTTCGTGGCCGGCCGGCTGCCGTTCCTGGGCATCGTCGACACCCTCGAACGGGTCCTCGACGAGGCTCCCGATTTCGGCGAACCAGGTACCGTCGAGGACGTGCTCGCGGCGGAGTCGTGGGCGCGCGCGCACGCGCAGGAGATCATCATCGCGGGTTCGGTGGAAGGAGCTTGATGGCGTACCTGCTCGGGGTGGTGCTCTTCGCCCTCGCCATCCTCATCTCGGTGAGCCTGCACGAGGCCGGCCACATGCTCACCGCCAAGGCGTTCGGCATGAAGGTCACCCGCTACTTCGTCGGCTTCGGCCCGACCCTCTGGTCGGTCAAGCGCGGCGAGACGGAGTACGGCGTCAAGGGCATCCCGCTCGGCGGCTTCTGCAAGATCGTCGGGATGACGCCGCAGGACGACGACGTCGACCCGGCGGACGAGCCGCGGGCCATGTGGCGCTTCCCGGTCTGGAAGCGGACGATCGTGATGTCCGCCGGCTCGATCACCCACTTCGCCCTGGCGCTGGTCGCGCTCTGGGTGATCGCGGTCACCGCCGGCCTGCCCAACCCCGACTTCCCGAGCAGCGAGGCCGAGATCCGCAAGGAGCCGGCCGTCATCCAGCTCTCCGACTGCGTGGTGCCGGAGAACGCGGTCCGCCCGTGCACGCCCGCCGACGCGGCCAGCCCCGCCGCGCAGGCGCAGCTGCGCGACGGCGACCGGATCACCGCGGTCAACGACACGCCGATCAACAACTACGGCGACCTGCTCACCACGCTGCGCACGCTCAAGCCGGGTGAGACGGCGCGCATCGCGTACGTCCGGGACGGCCAGCCGGCCACCGCCGAGGCCGTGCTCGCGAAGACCCAGCGCCGGCCGCTGGACGACCCGAACGGCGCCGTCGGGGACGTGGCAGCGCTCGGCGTCGGCCTGATCCCCAGCACCCCCACCCGGGTGACGTACGGGCCGGTCGCCGCGTTCGGCGCGACCGCCGACTTCACCGGCGACATGGCGGTCAACACGGCCAAGGCCCTGCAGCGGATCCCGCAGAAGATCCCGGCCCTGTGGACGGCGATCACCGGCGGCGAGCGGGACGTGGACACCCCGATCAGCGTGGTCGGCGCCAGCCGGCTCGGCGGCGAGGCGGTGGAGAACAACGCCTGGCTGCTGTTCTTCATGCTGTTCGTCTCGCTGAACTTCTTCATCGGCGTGTTCAACCTGCTGCCGCTGCTGCCGCTGGACGGCGGGCACATCGCCATCGCCTGGTTCGAGCGGGCCCGCTCCTGGGTGTACGCCCGGATCGGCCGCCCCGACCCGGGCCGGGTCGACTACCTCAAGCTCATGCCCTTCACGTACGCGGTGATCCTGATCGGTGGCGCGTTCACGCTGCTGACCATCACGGCGGACGTGGTCAACCCGATCACGCTCTTCTCAAGGTGAGTGCCTGAAGTGACCGCTGTCAGTCTCGGTATCCCCGCCGTACCGCCCCAGCCGCTCGCGCCGCGCCGGGCCAGCCGCCAGATCATGGTCGGTTCGGTGCCGGTCGGCGGTGGCGCGCCGGTCTCGGTGCAGTCGATGACCACCACCCTCACCGCCGACGTCAACGCCACGCTCCAGCAGATCGCCGAGCTGACCGCGTCCGGCTGCCAGATCGTCCGGGTCGCCGTGCCCAGCCAGGACGACGTCGAGGCGCTGCCGGCGATCGCGAAGAAGTCGCAGATCCCGGTCATCGCCGACATCCACTTCCAACCGAAGTACGTCTTCGCCGCGATCGACGCCGGTTGCGCAGCCGTCCGGGTGAACCCGGGCAACATCCGGCAGTTCGACGACAAGGTCAAGGAGATCGCCAGGGCGGCCGGCGACGCCGGGGTGCCGATCCGGATCGGCGTGAACGCCGGCTCGCTGGACAAGCGGCTGCTCGCCAAGTACGGCAAGGCCACCGCCGAGGCGCTGGTCGAGTCGGCACTCTGGGAGTGCTCGCTCTTCGAGGAGCACGGCTTCCGGGACATCAAGATCTCGGTGAAGCACAACGACCCGGTGGTGATGATCCGGGCCTACCGTCTGCTCGCCGAGAAGTGCGACTACCCGCTGCACCTGGGTGTCACCGAGGCCGGCCCGGCCTTCCAGGGCACCATCAAGTCGGCGGTCGCCTTCGGCGCGCTGCTGGCCGAGGGGATCGGCGACACCATCCGGGTCTCGCTGTCGGCCCCGCCGGTGGAGGAGATCAAGGTCGGCGCGGCGATCCTGGAGTCGCTCGGGCTGCGCGAGCGGGGCCTGGAGATCGTCTCCTGCCCGTCCTGCGGGCGGGCCCAGGTGGACGTCTACAAGCTCGCCGAGGAGGTCACCGCCGGCCTGGAGGGGCTGCCGGTGCCGCTGCGGGTGGCCGTGATGGGCTGCGTGGTGAACGGTCCCGGCGAGGCCCGCGAGGCCGACCTGGGCGTGGCCTCCGGCAACGGCAAGGGCCAGATCTTCGTCAAGGGCAAGGTGGTCAAGACCGTGCCCGAGGCGCAGATCGTGGAGACGCTGATCGAGGAGGCGCTGCGCATCGCCGACGAGATGGGCGCCGAGCTTCCCGAGGAACTGCGGGCCATGCTCCCCGGCCCCACCGTCACCGTCCACTGACCCCTCGCCGCCGGACCGGCTGGCACCCACGCACGCACGAACAGCGAAAGAGTGGCCATCCCCCGTGGAATGGCCACTCTTTCGCTGTACGCGCGAACGGGTCGGAGGCGTGGCCCGGGGCGGCCCGGGTCACTCGGATTCGGCGAGGATCGCGTAGAGCTTGCGGCGGGTCTCGTCGAGCACCTGGGCGGCCCGCTCCCGCTGGTCGTCGGTGCCGGTCATCATCACCTGGCGCAACGCGTTCATCGCCTGCGCGCCGGCGTCCCGGATGTCGTGCCAGCTGTTGACCGTGTCCTGGGCGAACTCCGCCCAGGGCGGGGTCTGCGCCGCCTCGGTGGCCTCCGCGCGGCCGGCCTCGGTCAGCGCGAACCGCTTGCGCCCGCCGCCGGCCTCGTCGGTGCTCGCCGCGATCAGCCCCTCGTCCTCGAGCAGTTGCAGGGTCGGGTAGACCGATCCCGGGCTCGGCCGCCACGCGCCGCCGGTGCGTGAGTCGATCTCCTGGATCATCTCGTAGCCGTGCATCGGCCGCTCGACGAGCAGGGCCAGCACGGCGTGCCGGACGTTGGGCCGGCGTCCCCGCCCCCGGCCGCGGCCGCCCCAGCCGCCGCCCCAGCCGCCGTGGCCGCCCCGGCCCCCGTGACCCCCGGGCCCGTGCGGACCGGGCGGGAAGCCGAAGCCGCGCATCCGCGCCTCGTGCAGTTCGTGCAGTCTGCGATGGAAACCCATGGTTCCCCACCTTTCCCCGTACTGTTGCTGATGCATCGACGATATATCGGCAATGTGTCGACGACAAGATTGTGGTGGAATCCGCGAACAAACCGTACGTACGTCTTGCTATGCTCTCGAGCGTGCGACTGCTTCCTGACCCGGGCCCGGCCCGGACCCTCACCCTCGGCACCCTGGTCCGGACCGTCGGCCGCGGCCTCTGGCTGGCGGCCAGCGCGCTCTTCCTCACCCGCTCGGTCGGACTCACCGCCACCGAGGTCGGGCTCGGCCTGACCGTCTCGGCGCTGGTCGGCCTGCTGGCCAGCGCCCCGACCGGATACCTCGCCGACCGGCTCGGCCCGCGCGGTACCCAGATCGGCGCCCTGGTGGCCGGCGGCGTGCTGACCGCCGCCCTGGTGACGGTCGGGTCGTTCCCGGCGTTCCTCGCCGTCGGCGCCGCCACCGCGCTGGCCGACGCGGCCGACCGGGGCGCCCGGGGCGCGCTGATCGCCGGCTCCGTCCCCGCCGACCAGCGGGTACGCACCCGCGCCTACCTGCGCGCCACCACCAACGTCGGGATCTCGGTCGGCGCGGTGCTCGCCGGGTTCGCCATCGCCCTGGACACCCGTGCCGGCTACGTGGCGCTGATCCTCACCGCCGCGGTGACCTACCTGGCCGCCGCCGCGGTCTTCACCCGGCTGCCGGCGATCGCCCCGGCCCCGGTCCCGGCGCACGGCCCGCGGCTGATCGCTCTGCGGGACCGCCCCTTCCTCGCGTTCACCGTCCTCGACGGGCTGATGTCGATGCACTTCGGCCTGCTCAACATCGCCCTCCCGCTCTGGATCGCCGGGCACACCCGGGCGCCGGCCTGGGTGATCTCCGGCCTGCTGCTGGTCAACACCGGCATGGTGGTGCTGTTCCAGGTGCGTGCCGCGCGGGGCACCGAGAGCCTGTCCGGGGCCGGCCGGGCGGCCCGCCGGGCGGGCGTGGCCATCGCCGTCGCCTGCGTGCTCTTCGCCGCCGCGGGTGACCTGCCGACCGGCGCCGCGATCGCGCTGCTGGTCTGCGGGGCGCTGGCACACGTGATCGGCGAGCTGTGGCAGTCCGCCGCCGGCTGGGGCATCTCTTTCGGGCTGGCGCCCGAGCACGCCCACGGGCAGTACCAGGGCGCCTACAGCATGGGCTTCGAGTTGGGCCGGATGCTGGCGCCGGCCGTGGTGACGACGTTGGCGATCGGTTGGGGCGTACCAGGGTGGTTGCTGCTCGGTGGGCTGTTCCTGCTGCTCGGGGCGCTGGTGCCGGTGGTGGTCCGGTGGGCCGCCCGGACCCGGGTCGCCGGGCCCGCGGCCGACCCGGTCACCGTGGGGTAGCCGGGCTCGTCACTCGACCCGCGAACCGGGGGTCGCTCATGGCAGGCTGGTAGGCGTGCTGACGGTGCCGGTACGGCAACTGGGGGAATCGGAGCGCCGCGCGGTCGAGCGGCTGCTCGACCTGGACCCGTTCGCGGGCGCGCAGGTCGCCGAGCGGGTCGCCGCACGCGGCCTGGCCTGGTGGCGGGCCGAGGGTCGGGTGCTGGGCTACGGCACCCGCCGCCACCTGGAGTCGGTCTGCTGGCTGGGCGGCAACCTCACCCCGGTGCTCGCCAGCGAGCCGGCGGTGGCCGCCTACGCCGACCTGCTCGCCGGCGAGGAGCGGCTCTGCTCGTCGATCGTGGGCCGGGCCGACGCCGTGCTCGGGCTCTGGGACCGCCTCGCCGAGGCCTGGGGGCCCGCCCGGGACGTACGCCCCAACCAGCCGTTGCTGGCCACCGACGCGTTGCCGGTGGTGCCCGCCGACCCCGAGGTGCGCCGGGTGCGCAGCGGGGAGATCGACCGTCTCTTCCCGGCGGCGGTGGCGATGTACACCGAGGAGGTCGGCGTCTCGCCGCTCGCCGACGACGGCGGGCGCAGCTACCGGCGGCGGGTCGCCGACCTGGTCCGGTCCGGCCGGGCGTACGCCCGCTTCGTCGACGGCCAGGTGGTCTTCAAGGCGGAACTGGCGGTGGTCACCCGGCGGACCGCCCAGGTGCAGGGGGTCTGGGTGGCCCCGGAGTGGCGGGGCCGGGGGATCGCCACCGCGGCGATGGCGGCGGTGGTACGCGACGCGCTGCTGCGCGCGGCTCCCACGGTCAGCCTCTACGTCAACGACTTCAACCTGCCCGCCCGCCGGGTCTACGACCGGTGCGGCTTCCGGCCGGTCGGCACCCTGGCCACCGTGCTCTTCTGACCCCGCCTCCGCGGCCGGTCGCCGGAGGTTGACCGAGCCGGAATGCGGCGGGTCGGGGGTGTCGACGGGTCGACACCCGCCAGCACCTCTTCATCGTCCGCCGGATTGTCCGCACCTGAGCATCGGGTCGCCCGCCTCACCTATCCCGTCGGTGGCCGTTGATGGTGGGAACTCCGGAATTATCCGCAAAACCGCCTGAGCTAGGCGAAGCTGACACGAGATCGGCCGCACGCGGGACGGGACGTTGTCGGACCCGTCAGCCGAGATCCCGGAGGTGACGGATGGTGCCGAGAAATCGTGGGACCCTGATGGCGGCCAGCGCCCTGGTGGCGGTCTGCCTGGCCGTTGCCGGGTGCGGCGGAGGGGACGACGACGGGGGCGGTGACCAGCGGCCACCGGGCGGCGGGGAGAGCACCGAGAACGGATTCAAGATCGGGTTGCTGTTGCCGGAGTCCAAGACGACCCGGTACGAGAGTTTCGACCGGCCGTTGATCCAGGCGCAGCTCGGTCAGCTCTGTGCCAAGTGCCAGGTGCTCTACCAGAACGCCGACCAGGACCCGGGCAAGCAGCAGTCGCAGGCCGAGGCGATGCTCACCCAGGGCGTCAAGGTGCTCATCCTCGACCCGGTGGACGCAAAGGCTGCGGGCGCGATCGTCAACAACGCCAGGTCGCAGAACGTCCCGGTGGTGTCGTACGACCGGCTGGCCGAGGGGCCGATCTCCTACTACGTGTCCTACGACAACCGCAAGGTGGGGCAGGTGCAGGGGCAGGCGCTGCTCGACGCGCTGAGCCGGGGTGGCGATCCGAAACGCGGCGACATCGTGATGATCAACGGATCGCCGACGGACCCGAACGCGGCGGACTTCAAGGCCGGTGCGCATTCGGTGCTCGACGGCAAGGTCAACATCGGCCAGGAGTACGACACGCAGGACTGGTCGCCGGACAAGGCCCAGCAGGAGATGGACCAGGCCGTCACGGCGCTCGGCCGGGAACGGATCATCGGGGTATACGCCGCCAACGACGGAATGGCCGGTGGCGCCATCGCCGCGATGAAGGGCAGCGGGTTCTCCAGCCCGCTGCCACCGGTCACCGGTCAGGACGCCGAGCTCGCCGGTATCCAGCGCATCGTCGCCGGCGAGCAGTACATGACCGTCTACAAGGCGATCAAGCCGGAGGCGGAGATCGCCGCGGCGATGGCGGTGGCCGCCGCGACCGGCCAGCAGTACACCGGCCGCCCCACGCAGCAGCGCAACAACGGCACCCAGGACGTCCCCTCGGTGCTCCTCGACCCGGTCCCGGTCACCCGCGACAACATCAAGGACACGGTGATCAAGGACGGCTTCTACACCCGGGAGCAGATCTGCGCCGGTGCCTTCGCCCAGCCGTGCGCAGCGGCCGGCATCTCCTGAGCGGATCGGTGCCGTGACGGTGGTGGACACTCCGGTGCTCGCGATGTCGGGCATCTCCAAACGGTTCGGTGCGGTGCAGGCGCTCTCCGAGGTGTCGCTGGAGGTCCGTGCCGGTGAGGTCGTGGCGCTGGTCGGGGACAACGGGGCGGGCAAGTCGACTCTGATCAAGGTGATCGCCGGGGTCAATCCCGCGGACTCCGGTGAGATCCGCTGGCAGGGGCGCGAGGTCCAGATCGGTCGGCCCGCCGACGCCAGCAACCTCGGTATCGCCACGGTCTACCAGGACCTGGCGCTCTGCGACAACCTGGACGTGGTCGCCAACCTCTACCTCGGGCGGGAGCTGACCAGGACCGGCCTGCTGGACGAGATCGGCATGGAGCGGCGGGCCCGTGAACTGCTCACCAGCCTCTCGGTCAAGATCCCGTCGGTGCGGGTGCCGGTGGCGGCGCTCTCCGGCGGCCAACGGCAGTCGGTCGCCATCGCCCGATCGCTGCTCGGCGAGCCGAAGCTGGTCCTGCTCGACGAACCCACCGCGGCGCTCGGTGTCGCGCAGACCGCCGAGGTGCTCGATCTGATCGAACGGCTCAAGAAGCGTGGCCTCGGGGTGATCCTCATCAGTCACAACCTGGCCGATGTCAAGGCGGTCGCGGACCGGGTGGTGGTGCTGCGGCTGGGGCGTACCGCCGGGGTGTACGACCCGGACCGGACCAGCCAGGAGGAGATCGTCCAGGCGATCACCGGTGCGCTGGACAACGCGGTGAGCCGGCGTCGGGCCCGCGCCGCGCCGCTGGCGGAACCCCCCGGTGACACGGACGGCGGCCCGGCGCGCCGGGCGACGCCCCGGGATCAGTTGTGAGTCGCCATCCGGCGGCGGCCCGCGCCCGGGCGGCCCGCCAGCAGCGCGAGGGGGTGCCCCGTTGAGCACGTCGACGACCAGTCCGGAGCCACCGGCCGGGGACAGCATCCAGACCGGACCCGGCGGCGGTCGACTCGGGCCGCTGGCCGCGATGCGCCGCCGGCTGCGGACCGGTGAGCTGGGCGCCTGGCCGGTCATCATCGGACTTGTCGTGATCTGGGTGGTCTTCCAGTCGCTCAACGACCGGTTCCTCAGCCCGCAGAACCTGTCCAACCTGACCCTCCAGATCGCCGCCACCGGCACCATCAGCGTCGGCGTGGTACTGGTGCTGCTGCTCGGCGAGATCGATCTCTCGGTGGGCTCGGTCGCCGGGGTGGCCGCCGCCGCGCTGGCCGTGCTGACCGTCCGCAACGGCTGGGGGGACCTGGCCGGCATCGCGGTGGCACTGCTGCTGGGCGCGGCCATCGGGGCTGTGCAGGGCAGCGTCTTCGCCCGGCTCGGGGTGCCCGCCTTCGTGGTGACGCTGGCCGGCAACATCGGTTGGCAGGGACTCCAGCTGTTCATGCTCAAGCCCGAGGGCACCATCAACCTGCCCTACACCGGCTTCGTCGGTCAGATCACCCACGTGAACCTCGGCCCCGCGGCGGGCTGGCTGGTCGGGGCGCTCGCCGTGCTGACGTACGCGGCGGCGGTGCTGCTCGACACCCGCCGCCGGTCCGCCGCCGGGCTGCCCACCCGCAGCCTGTTCCGGTCGTTGCTGTGGATCGTCGGCCTCGCCGTACTGGTCGCGGTCACCGTGGCCGTGCTGAACGCCTGGCAGGGCGTGCCGGTGGCGCTGCTCATCCTGCTCGCCCTCGTGGTGATGATGGACCTGGTGCTGCGCCGCACCCGGTACGGGCGCAGCATCTTCGCCGTCGGCGGCAACGTCGAGGCGGCCCGGCGGGCCGGCATCAACGTCGCCATGATCCGCATCTCGGTCTTCGCGCTCACCTCCACCCTGGCGGCGCTGGGCGGCATCCTGATCGCCTCGCGCGGCTTTGCCGCCGGCCAGTCCACCGGCGCCGGCGACACCCTGCTGGTGGCGATCGCGGCCGCCGTGATCGGCGGGGTCAGCCTCTTCGGCGGGCGCGGCTCGACGTACGGGGCGCTGCTGGGCAGCCTGGTGCTCGGCTCGATCACCTCGGGCATGTTCCTGCTCCAGCTCGACTCGTCCGTCCGCTTCATGATCACGGCGGCGGTGCTGCTGACCGCGGTCATCCTCGACTCGCTCTCCCGCCGGGGACGCCGTTCCAGCGGCCGGGCCTGACCGGCACGCCCCGGAGGCACCCCGCGAGCCGGAGCTGAGCCGCACCGCGTCCGGCGTCCGAGCCACCGGGTCGGGCATCCGGTGCCGGTCCCACGGCGGTCACCCACAGTGGTGAAGTCGATTCTCCCCGCGAAAATCCGTTGAACCGGTACGGCCGAGCACGCAGGCTGAAGCCTCCGCCACCGACTCCGGAGGACCTCGCATGCGCCTGCTCCGAGATCTGTGGGCCACCTCGCCACGCCGGATGGCGATCGTGACCTGCCTGATCGTGCTCGGCGCGGGCGGCCAGGCGGCCGCGTCCGCGCTGGCCGGGCCGGTGCTGGTGCACCGGTCGGGCGGGTTCTTCGCCGCGCTGGCGGTGGGCCTGGTCGCCGCCGTGCTGAGTGACCTCGCGGTGAGCCTGCTGATGGCCGGACTGACCGCCGACTGGTCCGCGCACGTGCGGCGCCGGCTGTGCCGGGTGGCGCTCGGCCAGGACCTGCCGACCCTGGAGACCACCCCGGTCGGCGAGTTGCTCGACCGGATCGACGGCGACGTCTACCAGGTGGCCGCATCGGTGCGCAATCACGGCGTACGGATCGCGCAGGGACTGGCCGTGGGGCTGCTCTCGGCGGCCGTCGCGCTCACCGTCTGGTGGCCGGTCGGCGTCGGCATGCTGCTGCTCACCGCCCTGCTGGCGGCCGCGCTGCGCCGCCCGACCGCCCGGATCGCCCCGGCCCGGATGGCCGAGGAGGAGGCGTGGTCGGACCTGGCCGCGGTGATGGAGGAGGCGATCCACGGGCAGGACGACGTCCGCACCAGCCTGGCCCGGCCGTACGTGCTGCGCCTCTACGCCCGGCGGGCGGCCGAGGTGCTGTCCCGGGGTGTCCGGGTATGGCGGATGTCGGCGAAGGTCACCACGATCGCCGCCGGGGTCACCCGGGGCGGGATCGCCGCGGTGGTGCTCGGCGGGGCGTGGGCGCTGGCCACCGGCCGGGTCGACGCGGCCCGGCTGACCGCGGTGTGGCTGCTGGCGCTCGGCTTCGGACTGACTGTCGAGCACGTCGCCCGGATGGTGCCGGAACTCCAGTACGCGCTCGGCGCGTGGGCCCGGGTCCAGCTGCTGGAGGGCGCCCGGCAGGAGCCAGCCGGCGGATCGGCACCGACCGAGGGCGACCTGGCGATCCGCGACCTCACCTTCAGCTACCCGAGCACCGACCTGGACGGTGAGCGCGGGCCGGCGCTGCGCGGCGTCGACCTGACCTTCGTCCGGGGCCGCTCGTACGCCCTGGTGGGGCGGACCGGCTCGGGCAAGTCGACGCTGGCCAAGGTGCTCACCCGGGCGGTCGAGCTGCCCCGCGGCACCGTCTTCCTGGCCGGCCGCGACCTGCTCGACCTCGACCTCGAACAGCTGCGTCGGTGGATCGCCGTGGTGCCGCAGCGCACCGAGATCCTCGCCGGCACGCTCGCCGAGAACGTCGCGCTCTTCGACCCGGACCTGCTCGACGACGCCGCCCGGGCGCTGCACGAACTCGGCCTGGCCGGCTGGATCGCCGAGCTGCCCGACGGGCTGGACACCCGGCTGGGCGAGGGTGGGCACGTGCTGTCGGCCGGGCAGGAGCAGCTGGTCGCGTTCGCCCGGATCCTGGTCCGCGACCCGCACGTGGTGATCCTGGACGAAGCCACCGCCCGGCTCGACCCGGTCACCGAGGCGCGGGTGCAGCGGGCCACCGAGCGGCTGCTGCGCGACCGGATCGGCATCGTCATCGCCCACCGCCTGTCCTCGGTGCGCCGCTGCGACGAGGTGGTGGTGATGGCCGACGGCGCGGTGGTCGAGGCCGGGCCGCTGCGCGAGTCGGAGCGCTTCGCCGAGCTGCTGGCAACCAGCCACAGCGCCGCGTACGCCCAGGTCGGGGCGGGGGTGCGGGCCGGCGGCGGCACCGACCTGCTGACCGGGCCGGAGCCGCCGGACGGCTGGCCGCCGGCGGAGCTGGACCTCCCGGCGGCCGGGCCGGAGCTGTCGGCCTCCAGCGAGCTGGACCGGGCGCCGGCACCGGACCGGGCGGACACGCCGCCGAAGGCCGAACCGCCGCCGCTGCCGCCACCGGCGCCCGCCCGTACCCTGCGGGAGATCTTCCGGCTCTGCCGCAACGACGCCCGGTACGGCCTGCTGGCGGTCGCTCTCTTCGTTGCGATCATGGTGCTCGGGTTGGACGGGGCGGTGCTGCCCTGGCTCTGGGCCGACCTGGTCGACGGCCTGGGCGACCCGTACCTGCCCGCGCTCGGGATCGTCGTCGCGCTGCTCGCCACCATGCCGATGCACTACGCCACCAACCTCTGGTTCCCGCACTGGTGGGTGCGGCAGATGCTGCGGATCAGCCTGCGCCTGGTGCACGGGCAGACCGGGCCGAGCCGGGTCAGCGGGCACACCCCGGCCGAGGTGGTGGCCCAGGGCGGCGACACCGAGCGGGTGGTGCAGCTCGCCGACAACCTGCTGGACCAGTTCATCTCGCTGGTGCTGGTGGTGGCGATGACCGTGGTCACCGGGAGCGTGGTGCCGGCGCTGTTCTTCCTCGGCACGATGGTGGTCTCCGGGCTGGCCGCGACCCTGTTCGGTCCGCGGCTGGAGCGCTCCGCCCGGGCCACCGTGGCGGCCCGGGCGGCGTTCGCCACCGGCCTGGTCTCCGCGCTGTCGGCGGCCCGTACGGTGAAGCTGGCCGGGTCGACCCGACCGGTGCTGACCCACCTCGCCGGCCTGGACGTGGTGCGCAGCGACCGGCAGCGCCGGGAGATCTCGGTGCAGGTCTGGGCCCGATCCACCCCGGCACTGGTCAGCGGGCTGCTGCCGATCGGCGCCTGGGCGCTCTTCCTGGCCGGCGGGCTCTCCGCCGGGGCGACCCTGGTCGCGGTCGCCACCCTCGGCGCGGCCCGGTGGTTCGCCTGGACCACCGCCTCACTGGTGTCCCAGTACCCGTCGGCGAGCGTGTGGACCCGGCGGACGGTGGCGATGACCGGGGTGGCGGCGTACTCGGCCGAGGTGCCGGGGGTGGACCTGGGCGCGGGCACCGCGCCGGCCCCGCCGGTGCCGCCCCGGCACCCGCTGCGTCGGCTGGAGCTGACCGGCTTCGGGGCGCGGCACGAGGACGGCACGGTGGCCGTCCGGGACGTCGACCTGACCGTCGAGCGCGGCCAGCTGGTGCTGGTCGTCGGCCCGGTCGGTTCGGGCAAGTCGTCGCTGCTGCGGGCGCTGGCCGGGATCGTGCACCACACCGGCCGGCTGACCTGGAACGGTGAGCCGGTCACCGAGCCGGAGCTGTTCCTGCGGCCCAACCAGGTCGGCTACGTGGGCCAGCTGCCCCGGGTGCTCTCCGGCACGGTGGCCGACAACATCACCCTGGGTCACCCGGTGGACGCCGCGGCGGCCGTGACCACCGCCCAGCTGGAGCACGACCTGGCCGCCGCCGGTGGCGGGCTGGGACTGCTCATCGGGCACAAGGGGACCCGGCTCTCCGGTGGGCAGCTGCAGCGGCTGGCGCTGGCCCGCGCGCTGGCTCCGCGTACCGAGCTGCTGGTGGCCGACGACGTCTCCTCGGCGCTGGACGTCACCACCGAGCTGGCGCTCTGGCGGGCGCTGCGCGAGCACGGGGTCACGGTGATCGGGTCGACCTCGAAGCGGGCGGCCCTGGTCCGCGCCGACCACGTGGTGGTCCTCCAGTCCGGCACGGTCGCCGCCCAGGGCCCCTGGCGCGACCTGGAACCCCACTGGTCCCACCTGGCCGGCTGACCCCCACCCCCCGCCCCCGCCCCGGCCCACCTCGACCCGTTGACCATGAAGTTGTTGTCGCCGACGACGGCGTGTCGTGACAACAACTTCATGATCAACCTCGCGAGCCAATCGGGGCGCGGGTCGGGGAGGGGTCAGGTGGCGCGGAGGTACTGGGCGGGCCAGGTGGGGGTGGCGCCGAGCCTGGCGGCGGCGCGGTGCGGCCAGTACGGGTCGCGCAGCAGCTCGCGGCCGAGCAGCACCAGGTCGGCCGCGCCGGTCGCGACGATCTGCCCGGCCTGCTCCGGCTCGACGATCAGCCCGACCGCGCCGGTGGCGACGCCCGCCTCCCGGCGGACCCGGGCGGCCAGCGGCACCTGGTAGCCGGGCCCGACCGGGATGCTCGCCCCGGCGGCGGCCCCGCCGGACGAGCAGTCCACCAGGTCCACGCCCGCGCCGGCCAGCTCACCGGCGAGCACCACGCTGTCCTCGACCGTCCAGCCGCCGGGCACCCAGTCGGTGGCCGAGATGCGGGCCAGCACGGGAACGTCGTCGCCGACCGTGGCGCGGACCGCGCGGGCCACCTCCAGGGTCAGCCGCATCCGGCCGGCCCGGTCGCCGCCGTACCCGTCGCGGCGGTGGTTGGTCAGCGGGGACAGGAACTCGTGCAGCAGGTAGCCGTGCGCCGCGTGGATCTCCACCGCGGCGAACCCGGCGTCCACCGCCCGGCCGGCGGCGGTGGCGAACGCCTCGACCACGCCGGCGATCCCGGCCGCGTCCAGCGCGGTGGGCACCCGGTAGTCCGGCTGGAACGGCTCGGCGCCCGGGCCGACCGGGGTCCAGCCGCCGTCGGTGTCCGGCACCCCGCCCCGCCGCGGCGCCCACGGCCGGTACGTCGAGGCCTTGAACCCGGCGTGCGCGAGCTGCACCGCCGGCACCGCGCCGTGCGCGGCGAGGAAGGCGGTCACCGGCCGCCAGGCGTCGACGTGCGCGCCGGACCAGAGGCCGGTGTCCTGCGGGCTGATCCGCCCCTCCGGCAGCACCGCGGTCGCCTCGGTCAGCACCAGCCCGACGCCGCCGGCCGCCCGGGCGCCCAGGTGCACCAGGTGCCAGTCGGTGGGCAGGCCGTCCGGCCCGGCGGAGTACTGGCACATCGGCGCCATGGCGACCCGGTTGGGCAGCGTCACCGCGCGCAGGGCCAGCGGCGTGAAGAGCGGACTCATGGGCGACATCCTCCCGGTACGGCGGCGCGGACCCCCGGGCCGGGGGTCCGCGCCGGGTGTCGGCTCAGGCCGGAACGGGGCTCGGCCGGTCGGTACGGGCGGGCCGGTCCTCCGCGGTCGCCGGTGCGACCGGCCCGACCGGCGAGCGCCGGCCGGCCGAGTCGTACGCGGCCCGGTCGAGGGTGCCCTCCCGGGCCGCGACGATGGTCGGCACCAGCGCCTGCCCGGCCACGTTGGTGGCGGTCCGGATCATGTCCAGGATCGGGTCGATGGCCAGCAGCAGGCCGGCCCCGGCCAGCGGCAGGCCGAGCGTGCTCAGGGTCAGGGTGAGCATGACGATCGCGCCGGTCAGGCCGGCGGTGGCGGCCGAGCCGACCACCGAGACGAAGGCGATCAGCAGGTAGTCGGTGACGCCGAGGTCCACCCCGAAGACCTGGGCCACGAAGATCGCCGCCAGCGCCGGGTAGATCGCGGCGCAGCCGTCCATCTTCGTGGTGGCGCCGAACGGCACCGCGAACGAGGCGTACTCGCGGGGCACGCCGAGCCGCTCGACGGAGCGCTGGGTCACCGGCATGGTGCCCACCGAGGAGCGGGAGACGAAGGCCAGCTCGATGGCCGGCCAGGCACCGGCGAAGAAGCGCACCGGGTTGAGCCGGCCGGCCGCCGCCAGCAGCAGCGGGTAGACCACGAACAGCACGATCGCGCAGCCGACGTAGACGGCGGTGGTGAACCGGGCCAGCGGGGCCACCAGGTCCCAGCCGTACGCGGCGACGGCGTTGCCGATCAGACCGAGGGTGCCGATCGGGGCGAGCCGGATCACCCACCAGAGCGCCTTCTGGACGATCTCCAGCAGCGAGCGGTTGAGCGCCACGAACGGCTCGGCGGCCTCGCCGACCAGCAGCGCGGCGGCGCCGACGATCAGCGCGAGGAAGACGATCTGGAGCACGTTGCCCTCGACGAACGCGCCGACCGGGTTGGTCGGCACGATGCCGGTGAGGAAGTCGGTCCAGGAGCCGGTCTTCTTCGGCGCGGTGGCGCCGGCGACGTCCAGGGTGACGCCCCGTCCGGGGTCGGTGAGCAGGCCGAGGCCGATGCCGACGCTCACCGCGATCAGTGCGGTGAGGCCGAACCAGAGCAGCGTCTTCAGGGCCAGCCGGGCGGCGTTGGCCACGCCGCGCAGGCTGACCACGCTGACCACGATGGCGGTGAAGACCAGCGGCGGCACGGCCAGCTTCAGCAGCTGGACGAAGAGGCCGCCGACGGTCTCGAGGGTGCCGGCCAGCCAGCTCAGGTCGTTGGCGCGGGCGAGGAAGCCGAGCGCCACACCGAGCACGAGGCCGAGCAGGATCTGCACGGAAAAGGGAATCTTGCGCAGGGCGGAAGGCATGCTGATGCGTCCAAGGGTCTGGGGGTCGGTCAGGGCAGCCTCAGGAGAGCGGCTGCGCCGGACAGATGCCGCTGGCCTGCCGTCGGAGGTCGACGTACAGGCGCACGGTCAGGTGCCAGACGTTGGTCATCGCCCGCCGAGGCTACTCCGCGCCGATCCGGCGTAGGAAGGAGCGGTGAGCGTGACGGTCCTTACACGCCCTTCACGACCGGTTGCTCCGTCCGTCACGATCGGCGGTCAGCCCGAGCGTGATCGCGGTGACCAGGCCCCAGCCGGCCACCACCGCGAGCAACAGCCGCTCCAGCGTGCCGACCAGTCCGCCCCGCCCCACCAGCAGGATCGCCAGCCCGATCGCGACGGCCAACGGCACCGCCAGCGCCGCACCCGGACCGGCGATCCGGCGCAGCGCCGCGGGCGCGCCGGGGGTGACCAGCAGCGCCAGCATCGCCAGCACCACGGAGGCGGTCGCGGCGATGCTCGCGCCCCCGTGCACCAGGTCCGCCACGGTGGCCCGCTCGAACGGCGGCAACGGGCAGCCGGCGCTGCACGTCACCGCGCCGGAGATCACCGTGCAGACCCCGCCCGCGGCGAGCAGCCCGGCCGTCGCGCGCAGCGCCGGCGGCAGCGCCGCGGCCAGCAGCAACAGCGCCGTGGCGAGGGCGAAGACCCCGATCCGGTACGTCCGGGCGTAGCCGGTGCCGGCGATGCCGGCCTCGCTGACGTACCCGGTCAGGCCGGGGCCCGGACCGGCGACCACGGCGACCGTCACCGCGACCGCCCCGGCCAGGGTGCAGCCGGCGGCGGCCGAGGCGGCGGCCCGGGACGCGGTCCCGCCGCGCCGGTACCGTTCAGCCACGCCCGTGCGGGGTGGTCCAGCCGGACAGGTCGGGGCCGAGCGGCACGACCCGGGTCGGGTTGATCATCTCGTGGGTGGCGTAGTAGTGCCGCTTGATGTGGTCGAAGTCGACCGTCTCGCCGAAGCCGGGGGTCTGGAACAGGTCCCGGGCGTACGCCCAGAGAACCGGCATCTCGGTCAGCTTCTGCCGGTTGCACTTGAAGTGGCCGTGGTACGCCACGTCGAAGCGGACCAGCGTGGTGAACAGCCGCACGTCCGCCTCGGTGATCGCGTCGCCCATCAGGTAGCGGCGCCCGGCGAGCCGCTCGGACAGCGCGTCCAGCCGGGCGAACAGCGCCCGGTACGCCTCGTCGTACGCCTGCTGCGAGGTGGCGAAGCCGCACCGGTAGACGCCGTTGTTGACGTCCCGGTGGATCTCCGCCATCAGCGCGTCCAGCTCCGGGCGCAGCGGCACCGGGTAGAGGTCCGGCGCGCCGGGGGCGTGGAACCGCCGCCACTCGGTGGAGAGATCCAGGGTGAGCTGCGGATAGTCGTTGGTGACCACCCGACCGGTGAGCGTGTCGACCAGCGCCGGCACGGTCACCCGCCCGGCGTAGTCCGGGTCGGTGGCCAGGTACGCCTCGGAGAGGAACCCGATGCCCAGCACCGGGTCGAACCCGTCCTGGTCGAGGCTGAACCGCCAGCCCCGCTCGTCCCGGATCGGGTCGACGGTGCCCAGCGAGATGACATCCGCCAGGCCGAGCAGGTTGCGGACGATCCGGGCCCGGTGCGCCCACGGGCAGGCCCGGCACCAGATCAGCCGGTACCGGCCCGCCTCCAGCGGCCAGCGCCCCTGCTCGTCGGGCCCGCCGCCGGGCGGGGACGTCGAGTGCGGGGTGACCCGGTCGGTGAACCGGTTGGGCTGCCGGACGAACTGGCCACCGCCGCTGGTCTCTGCGCTGAACTGGGCCCGGGTCATGCCGTCAACCTATCGGCACCGGGCGTGGATATCCTGGCGGCCGGGCGTCCCCCCGCGACCCGGTGGGCGCTCCCGTCCCACCCGTCCCACCCCGAAGGACTCGCGATGACCGTGGCATACCTGGTGGCCGGTGTCCGCACCCCGATCGGCCGGTACGGCGGCGCCCTGGCCGGCGTACGCCCCGACGACCTGGCCGCGCAGGTGATCCGCGAGCTGGTCGCCCGACACCCGTCGGTGGACTGGGCCCGGGTGGACGACGTGATCCTCGGCTGTGCCAACCAGGCCGGCGAGGACAACCGCAACGTGGCCCGGATGGCGGCGCTGCTCGGCGGGCTGCCCGAGGAGGTGCCCGGCAGCACGGTCAACCGGCTCTGCGGCTCCGGCCTGGACGCGCTGGCCACCGCCGCCCGCGCGGTCGTGGCCGGCGAGGCCGAGCTGGTGGTGGCCGGCGGGGTGGAGAGCATGAGCCGCGCGCCGTTCGTCATGCCGAAGGCCACCTCGGCGTTCTCCCGTACGGCCGAGGTCTACGACACCACCATCGGCTGGCGGCTGGTCAACCCGCTGATGAAGCGGCACTGGGGGATCGACTCGATGCCGGAGACGGCGGAGAACGTCGCCGCCGAGTACGGCGTGGACCGGGCCGCGCAGGACGCGTTCGCGTACCGGTCCCAGCAGCGCGCCGCGAAGGCGCAGGCCGACGGCCGGTTCGCCGAGGAGATCGTGCCGGTGACCGTGCCCGAGGGGCGCAAGGGCACCCGGCTGGTCGAGGTGGACGAGCACCCCCGGGAGACCTCGCTGGAGAAGCTGGCCGCGCTGCCCACCCCGTTCCGCGAGGGCGGCACGGTGACCGCCGGCAACTCCTCCGGCGTCAACGACGGCGCGGTGGCGCTGCTGGTCGCCGGCGAGGCGGCGGTGGCCCGGTACGGCCTCACCCCGCTGGCCCGGGTCACCGGGGCCGCCGCGGCCGGCGTGCCGCCCCGGATCATGGGCGTCGGCCCGGTGCCGGCCACCCGGAAGCTGCTGGACCGGCTCGGCACCGGCCTCGACGCGGTCGACGTGATCGAGCTGAACGAGGCGTTCGCCGCGCAGTCCGTCGCGGTGCTGCGCGAGCTGGGCCTGCCGGAGGACGCGGAGCACGTCAACCCGAACGGCGGCGCGATCGCGCTCGGCCACCCGCTGGGCGCCAGCGGCGCCCGGCTGGCGCTGACCGCCGCGCTGGAGCTGCGCCGCCGGGGCGGCCGGCGGGCCCTGGCCACCATGTGCGTCGGCGTCGGGCAGGGCATCTCGCTGCTGCTGGAGTCGGCGGGCTGACCGCAGCCCGCCGCGGCACCCCCGGCGGGCGGTCGGGCCGGCCCCGGGACGCCCGGTCCGGCGGCGGCCGGTCCGGCCGACCTCCCCGGAATGGGACGGTCGGGCCTATTGTGGTCAGCACCACACGATCCGCGGGTCGGCCGGTGCGGCCGCCGCGTGCCCCCGCACGCGTCCCCGGCACCGGTTCCCTCCCGCACCGCGGCGACGACTTGGGGTGCAGCAGTGCAGATGCCGGACGGCCTTCCCGTCGAGATCGACCTCTCCCGGCCGAGCGCGGCCCGGGTGTACGACTACTTTCTGGGCGGAGCGCACAACTTCGAGATCGACCGGCAGCTCGCCGAGCAGATCGCCAGCATGACGCCGAACCTGGCGGCCACCATGCGGGCCGGCCGGGAGTTCCTCCGCCGGGCGGTGCGGGCGCTGCTCGACGCCGGCATCGACCAGTTCCTCGACATCGGCTCCGGCATTCCGACCGTGGGCAACGTGCACGAGGTGGCCCAGGCGGCCAACCCGAAGGCGCGGGTGGTCTACGTCGACATCGACCCGGTCGCGGTGGCGCACAGCCGCGAACTGCTCGCCGGCAACGATCTGACCGGGGTGATCCACGCCGACCTGCGCGAGCCGGAGCGGATCCTCACCGAGGCCCGGGAGCTGAACCTGCTCGACTTCAACCGGCCGCTGGGCATCCTGCTGGCCGGGGTGGTGCACTTCATCCCGGACGCCGACCGGCCCGACGAGATCCTGGCCACCCTGCGGGCGGCCGCCGCGCCGGGCAGCTACCTGGTGGTGTCCCACTCGACCTACGAGGACCAGCCGCAGGAGATGCTCGACGCGCAGCGGCTCTCGGCGCGTACCGACACGGAGATCACGCTGCGCTCGCGGGCCGAGATCACCGGCCTCTTCGGCGACTGGACGGTCCTGGAGCCCGGTGTGGTGCACATGCCGCTGTGGCGGCCCGATTCCCCGTCCGACGTGGACGAGCACCCGGAGAGGTTCGGCGCCTTCGGCGGTGTCGCCCGGTACGACCAGCCCGCCGGCTGAGCCATGGCGGCCGTCCCGGACCCCGGCGGGGACGAGATCAGCCGTAGCGGCGTCCAGGGGTACGCGGCCGCCTGGGCCCGCGCGCTGCGCCGGCTCGGGTTCGTGCCGGTGGACGCGGCCGAGACCGAACGGCTGCTGCTCGTGCACACCGTGCGGCTGGCCCAGGCCCTGCTCGCCGAGCGGTTCTCCGCCCGGCCGGCCGAGGAGGTCGGCCGGGCGCTGGTCGAGGCGCACCTGACCGAGCCGCGGATGCTGGACTGGTCGGTGCGCTCGCTCGGCGACCGGTTCCTCGCCGAGGTGGTGCCGGCCCGGGCGCGCCCCGATGCGGCCACCGAGCGGATCGCGGCCCTGCAGGGCGGGCTCGCCGAGGGCTTCGCCCGGGCGCTGCGCGACCGCACCTTCAGCCAGCAGGAGCGGATCGCCCGGTCGGCCTGGCAGGCCCGGGACGAGGTGGAGGAGGCGCTGCGGGACAGTGAGGCCCGGTTCCGCGCGGTGTTCACCGGCGCGGCGATCGGGATCGGCATCGCCGGGGTGGACGGGCGGGTCATCGACGTCAACCAGGCGTTCGCCGACATGCTCGGCTACTCCGTCGACGAGCTGCGGCAGACGGACGTGGGGTCGCTGTTCCACGCCGACGACGCACCCGGGATGTGGGAGCTCTACCAGGAACTGGTCGAGGGCAAGCAGGACTCCGCCCGGCTGGAGAAGCGCTACCACCGCAAGGACGGCAGCGTGCTCTGGACCGACCTGGCCGTGTCGCTGATCCGGCACGACGACGGCCGGCCCCGGTTCACCGTGGCCATGATCGAGGACATCACCGAGCGGTACGAACTCCAGCAACGGCTGCGGTTCCAGGCGCTGCACGACCCGCTCACCGGCCTGCCGAACCGGACGCTGTTCTTCGAGACGCTCGGCCGGATCTTCGAGTCCGCGACGCCCGAGCACCGGGTCGGCATCTGCTTCCTGGACCTGGACGGCTTCAAGGCGATCAACGACAGCCTCGGCCACGACCTCGGCGACCGCCTGCTGATCGTGATCGCCGGGCGGCTGGCCGAGTCGGTGGCCGGCCGGGGCCACCTGGTCGCCCGGATGGGCGGCGACGAGTTCGTCATCCTGGTCGACGACGGCGACGGGATGGACGAGGCGGTGGCGGTCGCCGAGGCCGCGCTGGCCGCGGTCGCCGCCCCGGTGCACGTGGACGACCAGCAGCTGGCCGTGTCGGCCAGCGTCGGCGTGGTGGAGTGCCCGGTCGGCGGCACCAACGCCTCGGAGCTGATGAAGGCCGCGGACACCACCCTGTACTGGGCCAAGGCCGAGGGGCGGGGCCGGTGGGCGGTCTACGACCCGGAGCGCGGCGCCCGGGACATCGCCCGGTCCGCGCTCGCCGCCGGGCTGCCCGCCGCGCTGGACCGGGGCGAGTTCGTGCTCCGGTACCAGCCCATCGTCTCCCTGCTGGAGGACTCGATGCTCGCGGTGGAGGCGCTGGTCCGCTGGCAGCACCCGGAGCTGGGCATGATCGGGCCGGACCGGTTCATCGGGCTGGCCGAGGAGACCGGGCTGATCGTCCGGCTCGGTGAGTGGGTGCTCCGGCAGGCCTGCCGGGACGCCGAGCAGTGGCGGCGCCAGTTCCCCGAGGCGCGGCTGGTGGTGAGCGTCAACCTGGCCGCCCGGCAGGCCGACGATCCGGCCATCGTGGACACCGTCGCGGACGCGCTGGCCACCACCGGGCTGCCAGCGGAGCTGTTGCAGCTGGAGCTGACCGAGAGCGCGGTGATGGGCACCGCGGGGGAGCCGTTGCGGTCCCTGCACCGGCTCGCCGCGCTGGGCGTACGGCTGGCCATCGACGACTTCGGCACCGGCTATTCCAACCTGGCGTACCTGCGCCGGCTGCCGATCCACTGCGTGAAGCTGGCCGGGCCGTTCGTGGAGGGGATCCGCGGCGACGCGGTCGAGGCGGCCGTCGACCACCGGGACGAGCGGATCGTCGACGCGCTGGTCCGGCTGGCGCACGCGCTGGAGCTCTGGGTCACCGCCGAGGCGGTGGAGACCGCGGTGCAGGCCGAGCGGCTGCGGGCGCTGCGCTGCGACACCGGGCAGGGCCGGTTCTTCGGCCCGCCGATGCCGGCCGACCGGATAACCGCCCGGCTCCACGGTGGAGAGGCCGCAGCGTGAGCGCGAGGAGTGAGCTTGCGAGCCCCGCAGTCGCGAACGGAGAGCGGGCCCGGTGAGCGCGAGGAGTGAGCTTGCGAGCCCCGCAGTCGCGAACGGAAGGCGGGTCCCATGAGTGTGACCGACTCGCAGGCGGCCGTCTCGGTGCTCGCCGCGCTGGCGATCCTGGCCGGGCTGGCCGGGGTGGTGGTGCCCGGGCTGCCGGCGCTGCCGCTGTGCTGGGGCGGGGTGCTGGTCTGGGCGCTCTTCGGCGGGGCAGGCGGTGGCCGCTGGCTGGTGCTCGCCGCCGCCACCGTGGTCGCCCTCGGCGGCACGGTGGTCAAGTACGCCTGGCCGGGGCGGAACCTGAAGCGCACCGGGGTACCCACCTCGTCGCTGCTCGCCGGCGGGCTGCTGGGGTTGGTCGGCTTCTTCGTCGTCCCGGTGGTCGGGCTGGTGCTCGGCTTCGTCGGCGGGGTGTGGGCGGCGGAACGGTTGCGCCTGGGCGACTCGCGGCTGGCCTGGCCGGCGACGAAGCAGGCCGTGGCGGCGGCCGGGCTGGCCATGCTGGTCGAGTTCCTCGCCGGCCTGCTCATCGCCGCGCTCTGGGTCGCCGGGCTGCTGCTGACCTGACGGCGGGCGGATCCCGGGCCGGGATCCTGCTCGAACCTTGTTCTGGTGGCCCCCAACCGCCGACGAGGGCCCTACTTGCCGGGTGCAGCGCGATCTTGCGCGCCCCCCCGGATCCACCACCCCCACCAGAGAACCGACTCCCCCGGGCCGGGCCCGCACCGAGGCGGACACCTCGGTGATCAAGGGGTTTGCGTCAGGATCGGGGCGAATCCCTGACGCAAACCCCTTGATCAACCTGGCTGGGTGGGAGGAGGGGGCGGGATGTGAGGGGTTGTCGGGGGCGGCGGCGCGGGGCGGGTGTCGGGTACGGCGCACCGCCGTACGGTGAGAGAGAGGTGACGTGCCCCGCGCCGCCGCGGTGCCGGGGCGGTCCGAGCGCCCGGCGCCGGCCCGTCGCGATCGGGCCTGGTCACGAGGTCAAGGATGCGCCCCGGCGGCCCGGGGCGGCAACGGAATTAGCCCGGCCGACGGTGACATTTCCACCGGTGACGTATTGACCGCCTTAATCGGCGGGACGACACTTTGCCCACTCGCACCGGGCGATCGCGGTGGGCGGGGTGCTGCTGGTGGCGGTCTGGTGGTACGCCTCGGCCCGGCGGTGGTCCGCCGGCCCGGTGCGTACCGTCGACCTGCCGGCGCCCCGGACCGCCGGCGGACGGCGAGCGGGTGGACGGCGGCCGGGCCGACGGGCCGGCGGGCATTGACGGTGATCGTGTACTGCCGGTAGACCTTGGTGATGGAGGCCCGCGGATGAGGAGAGCGCCGCTCACATTGGAACAACTGCGGGTCGCCGTCGCCGAGCACGAGATCGACACGGTGGTGCTGGCCCTGGTCGACATGCAGGGCCGGTTGCAGGGCAAGCGGTTCCACGCGCCCTACTTCCTGGACCAGGTGGTCGCGTACGGCAGCGAGGGGTGCACCTACCTGCTCGCGGTCGACGTCGACATGAACACAGTGGACGGGTACGCCATGTCCGGCTGGGAGCGGGGCTACGGCGACTTCGCCATGCTGCCGGACTTCGACACGCTGCGCCGGGTGCCCTGGCAGCCGGGCAGCGCCCTGGTGCTGGCCGACCTGGCCTGGCTGGACGGAGCCGGCCCGGTGGTCGCCTCGCCCCGGCAGATCCTGCGCCGGCAGGTGGAGCGGCTCGCCGAGCACGGGCTGACCGCGTACGCCGGCACCGAGCTGGAGTTCGTGCTGTACCGCGACTCGTACGAGCAGGCGTGGCGGCGCGGCTACCGGGATCTCACCCCGGCCAACCAGTACAACGTGGACTATTCGCTGCTCGGCACCGCCCGGGTGGAGCCGCTGCTGCGCCGGATCCGGCGGGAGATGGCCGGCGCCGGGCTGACCCCGGAGAGCGCCAAGGGCGAGTGCAACCTCGGCCAGCACGAGATCGCCTTCCGCTACGACGAGGCGGTGGCCTGCGCCGACCACCACGTCATCTACAAGAACGGGGCGAAGGAGATCGCCGCCCAGGAGGGCATGTCGATCACCTTCATGGCCAAGCCGAACGCCCGCGAGGGCAACTCCTGCCACATCCACTTCTCGCTGCGCGACACCGCTGGCCGCTCGGCGATGCTCGGCGACGGTCCGGCGCACCTGTCGGTGACCGGGCAGCGGGTGCTGGCCGGGCTGCTGGCCACCATGCGGGAGTTCAGCCTCCTCTTCGCCCCGAACGTCAACTCCTACAAGCGCTACCAGCCCGGCTCGTTCGCCCCGACCGCGCTGCGCTGGGGCACCGACAACCGCACCTGCGCGCTGCGGCTGGTCGGCCACGGCCAGGGCATGCGGGTGGAGAACCGGGTGCCCGGGGCGGACGTGAACCCGTACCTGGCCATCGCGGCGCTGATCGCCGGGGCGGTGCACGGCATCGAACGGGAACTGCCGCTGGGCGAGGAGTGCACCGGCAACGCGTACGACGACCGGGCCGCCGAGCGGGTGCCCGGCACGCTGCGTGACGCCCTCACCCTCTGGGAGACCTCGTCCCTGGCCACCGAGGCGTTCGGCGCCGAGGTGGTCGCCCACTACGCCAACCACGCCCGGGTCGAGCTGACCGCCTTCGACGCCGCCGTCACCGACTGGGAACTCGTCCGTGGCTTCGAACGCCTCTGACCCGCCGCCCATCCCCGCGATCTTGCAGTTTCCGCCCGTGATACGTGGTGATGAGCGGCTTTTGTCGGGGCAGCAACTGCAAGATCGCGGGGACGAGGGAGGGTGGGCGCGTGAGTGAGGTGCGGAATCCGGCTACGGGGGAGGTTGTGGCCAGCGTCGGGGCGGCTTCGGTGGGTGAGGTCGACGCGGCGATCGGGCGGGCGGCGGGGGCTTTCGAGCGGTGGCGGGGGGTGGCGCCCGGGGAGCGGGCCCGGCTGCTGCGGCGGTTCGCCTCGGTGGTCGACACGCACCTGGAGGAGCTGGCCTGGCTGGAGGTGCGCAACTCGGGGCACACCATCGGCAACGCCCGGTGGGAGGCGGGCAACGTCCGGGACGTGCTCGACTACCACGCCGGCGCGCCGGAGCGGCTCACCGGCCGGCAGATCCCGGTGCCGGGCGGGCTGGACGTGACCTTCCACGAGCCGCTCGGCGTGGTCGGGGTGATCGTGCCGTGGAACTTCCCGATGCCGATCGCCGCGTGGGGCTTCGCGCCGGCGTTGGCGGCCGGCAACACGGTGGTGCTCAAGCCGGCCGAGCTGACCCCGCTGACCGCGCTGCGCCTGGCCGAGCTGGCCCGCGAGGCAGGGCTGCCCGAGGACGTGTTCACCGTGCTCCCCGGCGCCGGGTCGGTGGTCGGGGAGCGGTTCGTCACCCACCCGGCGGTCCGCAAGATCTGCTTCACCGGTTCCACCGAGGTCGGCACCCGGATCATGGCCGGCTGCGCCGCCCAGGTGAAGCGGGTCACCCTGGAGCTGGGCGGCAAGAGCGCCAACCTGGTCTTCGCCGACGCCGACCTGGAGCGGGCCGCCGCCACCGCCCCGTACGCGGTCTTCGCCAACGCCGGCCAGGACTGCTGCGCCCGGTCCCGGATCCTGGTCCAGCGCCCGGTGTACGACCGGTTCCTGGAACTGCTGGAACCGGCGGTGCGAGCCCTGCGGGTGGAGGACCCGGCCCGGGAGACCGCCGAGATGGGCCCGCTGATCTCCGCCGGCCAGCGGGACCGGGTCGCCGGCTACGTCGACGGCGCCCGGGTGGCGTTCACCGGCTCCTGCCCGCCGGGCTCCGGCTGGTGGTATCCCCCGACGGTGCTGCTCGCCGAGGCCCCCACCGACCGGCACTGGCGGGAGGAGATCTTCGGCCCGGTGGTCTCCGTACTGCCGTTCGACGACGAGGCAGACGCGATCCGACTCGCCAACGACACCGAGTACGGCCTCTCCGGCTCGATCTGGACCCGGGACGTCGGCCGGGCGGTGCGGGTGGCCCGGGCGGTGGAGTCCGGCAACCTCAGCGTCAACTCGCACTCCTCGGTGCGGTACTGGACCCCGTTCGGCGGCATGAAGCGCTCCGGCCTGGGCCGGGAACTCGGCCCGGACGCGCTGCACGCCTTCACCGACGTCAAGAACGTCTTCATCGCGACGGAGAGCTGAGCCGGCGGCCGGCCCGGGGACGGGTGCGGCCGGGCAGACGGACGGTAGGGCCGGCGGCGCGACGTCCGGCCGGACGAGCAGATGGGGGAGGACCAGTGCAGGGTCGGTTGCGGGACCGGGTGGCCGTGGTCACCGGGGCGGGCAGTGGGATCGGGCTGGCCACGGCGCGGCGGTTCGCCGCCGAGGGGGCCCGGGTGGTCTGCGTCGACATCGACGCCGAGGCGGGCAAGCGGGCCGCGGACGGGGTCCGCGGCGAGTTCGTCGGGGCGGACGTGGCCGACGAGACGGCCGTGCGGGACCTGTTCGACGGGGTGGCGGCGCGGCACGGCCGGGTGGACATCGCGTTCAACAACGCCGGCATCTCGCCGCCGGACGACGACTCGATCCTGACCACCGGAATCGAGGCCTGGGAACGGGTGCTGCGGGTCAACACCACGAGCGTCTACCTCTGCTGCAAGTACGCCATCCCGCACATGCGGCGGCAGGGCAAGGGCTCGATCATCAACACCGCCTCGTTCGTGGCGCTGATGGGGGCGGCCACCTCGCAGATCGCGTACACCGCGAGCAAGGGCGGGGTGCTGGCGATGACCCGGGAGCTGGGCGTGCAGTTCGCCCGGGAGGGCATCCGGGTCAACGCGCTCTGCCCCGGCCCGGTCGCCACCCCGCTGCTGCGGGAACTCTTCGCCGCCGACCCGGAGCGGGCCGCCCGCCGCCTGGTGCACGTGCCGATGGGTCGGTTCGGCGAACCGGAGGAGATCGCCGCCGCGGTGGCGTTCCTGGCCAGCGACGACGCCTCGTTCATGACCGCCGCCCAGTTCGTGGTCGACGGCGGCATCACCGGCGCGTACGTGACGCCGCTGTGATCCGGCCGCTGATCGGGGTCACCGCGTACGTCGAGCCGGCCAGCTGTGGGGTCTGGCGGGACGTCCGGCGGTGCTGGTCCCGCAGGCGTACGTCCGGGCGGTGACCGCGGTCGGCGGCCGGGCGCTGGTGCTGCCTCCGGACGACCTGGACGCCGACGTGGTGCGGGTGCTGGACGGGCTGGTGCTGGCCGGCGGAGCCGACGTCGACCCGGGCCGGTACGGCCAGCTGCCCGCGCCCCGGGTCGCCGACCCGGGCCGGCTGGCGGTCACCGGCTGGTCGGACGAGGGGTGGTGGAGGCGGTGCAGGACCCGGACCGTCCCCTCGTGCTGGACGTGCAGTGGCACCCGGCGAACTCCGCCGATCCCCGGCCGCTCACCGCGCTGGTCCGGGCCGCCGGTCGGCCCGCCGGCGCGCCGCGCTGACCGGCGGCCGAGCCACCCCCGACCGGCCCGCACCGGGTGGCCCGGGGCCGGACGCCCGCTGCGCGATGTGGACGGTGCCGAATTGTTACCGAGGTCACAGTGGGTCGGCGATCGGGTTGAGTCGGTCGGGGGTAAGTCCCGTCAACAGGACCGGAAGGCCTGCTGCCGCAGGCGTTCCGGGCGGCCCGCCCTCGGCGGGTCGCGGACGGTGCGGGCCGGTGCCGTCCCGCTGGCGGGTCACCACCGGCGGGGTGCCGGCCCGGTAACCAGCGTCCTCCGGCGGCGATGCGTTACCTTGCGGCTTCGCCGGGGTACTGGGCGGGGCACGGTCGGTCGATCACCGGCCGGGACGGGGATGGCCGGAGCGGGAGGCTGCATGAGCTCGGCCCTGGGGGGCGCGGACGAGGACCGACCCCTCGACGGTGCCGACGGCAGCTTTCCCGGGCCACTCGCCGCCGCCTTCACCAACGGCGGCGAGATGGGTCGGCGGCTGGCCTCCTTCGACTGGTCCACCCGCCGGCAGCTCGCGTACGAGCAGGAGCGGGCCCGGGCCGCGGAGCTGGCCGCCCTGGACCAGGCGGCGCGGGTGGTGGTGTCGGCCGGCGGGATCCGCTACGAGGCCGACGCGGCCGGCGTCACCCCGCCCGAGCCCTCGTTCACGCTGCCGCTCACCGGCACCACCGGCGAGGAACTGGGCGAGCCGCGGGTCTGGCGCGCGGCCGGGGACGGCGCGGACACCGACGAGGCCGCGCTCACCCAGCTCGCCCGGCTGGTCGGCGTGCGGCTGGAGAACGCCCAGCTCTACGAGGCCGAACACGGGATCGCCAGCACGTTGCAGCACAGCCTGCTGCCCCGCTCGCTGCCGCAGCTGCCCGGCGCCGTGGTCGCCAGCCGCTACCTGCCGGGCACCGCCGACGTGGAGGTCGGCGGCGACTGGTACGACGTGGTCGCGCTGGGCGACGACGAACTCGTCCTGGTGATCGGCGACGTGGTCGGCAAGGGGGTCCGGGCGGCCGCTTCCATGGGCCAGCTGCGCAACGCGCTGCGGGCGTACGTGCTGGAGGGTTTCGACCCCGGCGAGTCGCTGACCCGCCTCAACCGGCTCGTCGGCAGCACCGAGGGGCGCTCGTTCGCCACCGTGGTCTGCCTCTGGTTCAGTCCCCGAGCCGGCCGGCTCCGGTACGCCAGCGCCGGTCACCCGTCCCCGCTGCTGATCCGAGGCGACCAGGTGGCGTTCCTGCACGACCGGGCACTCGGGCCGCCCGTGGGCGCCATCCCCGGCACCTCCTACCGTACGGCGGAGGGGGAGTTGACCGCCGGCAGCCGGCTGCTGCTCTATACCGACGGTCTGATCGAGGACCGGCGGCTCGGCATCGACGAGGCGCTCGCCCGGCTGCGCGCGGACGCGGCGGAACGCGGTGAGCACGTGGCCGACCTGGTCGACACGGTGGTGCGGCGGGTCGCCGGGCGGCCCCGCCGGGACGACGTGGCGGTGCTCGCGCTGGAGGCCACCGAACTCAACCGGTTCGCGTTGCGGCTGCCGGCCGACCCGACCCGGCTGAGCGTGCTGCGCAAGCGGCTGGAGGACTTTCTGGTCGCCCACCGGGTCGGCGAGACGGACCTGTTCGACCTCACGGTGGCGGTCTCCGAGGCCGCGGCCAACGCCATCGAGCACCCGGTCGACCCGACCGAGGCGACGATCGGGGTCGAGGTGACCATCGAGGACCGCACCGTGGTGGCGACCATCCGGGACAGCGGCCGGTGGCGGGAGCCGACCGGGGCCGGCTTCCGCGGACGCGGGCTGTCGCTGATCAGGGCGCTGGGTGAGCTGACCGTCCACCGCACCACCGACGGGACGGAGCTGACGCTGCGCCGGCGGTTGCAGGACTGAGCCGGGCGGGCCCGGCGGGCGCGCTCAGGCGGAGCGCAGCCAGCTCTGGTCGCCCAGACCGGCGATCGCCAGCACCCGGTCGACCTGCCGGGAGGGCAGCACGGTGAGCGTGCCCGGGCACTGCTGGGCGAGCCGCACCAGCGCGTGGATCGCCGCCGAGTCGAAGAAGGTCACCGCGCGCAGGTCGAGCGTGAGCCGCTCGGCGGGCTCGCGCAGCGCGGTCTGCAGCATGGTGTCGGCGGTGGCCATGTCGACCTCGCCGGCGACCACGACGCGGAGGTGATCACCGTCGATCTCGGCGCTCGCCGAGAAGACGGGAGGAATGCCCCCTTGATCCACGCGAAACACGATGGCACAGGCGGCCTGGCTGGGCAACCGTCAGCACGGGGTGGGCGGTGGCGCGGCCCACCCCGGCCACGGCGATAGGCTTGCGTCATGACCGTCCGTGCGCCGCTGACCCCAGGCACGCTCTCCCCGTGGCGGCAGGTGCCCGCCCACATTCCCCGCCCGGAGTACGTGGGCAAGAAGCGCCCGCTCCAGTGGCGTGGCTCGCACGTGCAGACGCCGGAGACGATCGAGAAGATGCGGATCGCCGGCCGGCTCGCCGCCCAGGCCACCCAGCTCGCCGGGGAGCACTGCAAGCCGGGCGTCACCACCGACGAGATCGACCGGGTGGTGCACGAGTTCCTCTGCGACCACGGGGCCTACCCGTCGACGCTGGGCTACAAGGGCTTCCCGAAGTCCTGCTGCACCAGCCTCAACGAGGTCATCTGCCACGGCATCCCGGACTCGACAGTGCTGGAGGACGGCGACATCATCAACGTCGACGTCACCGCGTACATCAACGGGGTACACGGCGACACCGATGCCACCTTCTGCGTCGGCGAGGTCAGCGAGGAGGCCCGGCTGCTGGTCGAGCGGACCCACGAGGCGATGATGCGGGGCATCCGCGCGGTCGCCCCGGGCCGGCAGATCAACGTGATCGGCCGGGTCATCGAGTCGTACGCGAAGCGCTTCGGCTACGGCGTGGTCCGCGACTTCACCGGTCACGGCATCGGGGAGTCCTTCCACAGCGGGCTCTACGTGCCGCACTACGACAGCCCGCGCCCCACCGACGTGATGGAGCCCGGGATGACCTTCACCATCGAGCCGATGATCACCCTCGGCACCCACCAGTACGACATGTGGGACGACGGCTGGACCGTGGTCACCAAGGACCGCAGGTGGACGGCCCAGTTCGAGCACACCATCGTGGTGACCGAGGACGGCCACGAGATCCTGACCCTGCCATGACCGAGACCCCGGCCGCCCTGCGCGAGGCACACCACGCGGACGTGTCCGGTGGCTGGCTGCGTCCCGCCGTGTTCGGCGCGATGGACGGCCTGGTCACCAACATCGCCCTGATAGCGGGCGTCGGCGGCGGCGGGGTGTCGCCGCGCAGCATCGTGCTGACCGGCACCGCCGGCCTGGTGGCCGGCGCCATCTCGATGGGGCTGGGTGAGTACACCAGCGTCCGCTCCGCCAACGAGCAGGTCGCCGCCGAGGTCGCCAAGGAACGGCGGGAACTGGAACGCCACCCCGAGGCGGAGGCCCGCGAACTGGCCGACGCCTGGGTGGCCCGGGGCCTGCCCCGCGACCTCGCCACGCAGGTCGCCGAGGCGGTCCGGCGAAACCCGGAGGAGGCGCTGCGGGTGCACGTCCGGGAGGAGTTGGGCGTCGACCCCGACGACCAGCCCAGCCCGTGGGCGGCGGCGATCTCGTCGTTCCTGTTCTTCTCCGTCGGCGCCCTGGTGCCGCTGCTGACCTACCTGGTCGGCTTCACCAACCTCTGGCTGGCGCTCGGGGTGGGTGGCCTCGGGCTCTTCGGGGCCGGCGCGGTGGTGGCCCGGTTCACCAACCGGGCCTGGTGGTCCAGCGGCCTGCGCCAGCTGCTGCTGGGCGCCGCCGCCGCCGCGGCCACCTACCTGATCGGCGCCCTGATCGGCGTCCAGGGCGGCCTCGGCTGATCCGCCTCCCCGCCGTCGGCGGGGCGCACTTGCACCGAATGAGTGGCCATCCGCGCGGGAATGGCCACTCGATCAGTGAATGAGGGTGATCCGGCGGGCGGGGCGCGGGTCAGCCGTCGAGCAGGTCGTCGACGGTGCCGTCGACCGGGCGGCCACGGGCGGCGAGTTCTTCGGCCTGCCGGGCGAGCACGGCGCCCACCTCGGTCATGTCCGCGCCGGCCAGGCCGGTCCGCCGTACCGCGTCACCCGGGTCGCGGAAATAGGTGCGGCTGAGCAGCCCACTCACGCTCGCCGCCGCGAGGCGCGCCTCGCCGAGCATCAGCAGGGCCTGGTCCGTCTCGTACCACTCTGCCAGCCGGGCGGCCCGGGCGTGCGCCGCGCTGCCCCGGTACCAGGCCCGGCGGGCGGCGGTGCTGAACTCGGCGGGCCGGGCCCGGGCCAGCCGGCCCAGGTGCTCGTCGCGCAGCGTGCGCAGCCAGCCGGTCGGGTCGTGCAGCGGCCGGGTGGTGACGAACCGGTCGGCGGTCAGTGGCCACAGCGAAGTGATCGTGCGGGCCCGAGCCAGGTGGTCCTCCGCGCCGGCCACGGTCAGGTCGACCAGCACGCCGTTTACCCGGCGGGTGGCCGCCGGCGGCCCGGCCCCGGGCCGGTAGGTGACCACCAGCAGTCCGAGTTCGGCGTCCCCGCCGCCGTCGTCGTCGCCGTGGGCCAGCGGGCCGTGCACCGCCACGGCCAGCACGTCGGCCGGAAACCGCCGCCGGACCGCGTCGGCCACCCGCTCGGCCACCGGCCACCGTGGATCGCCCAGGTACCCGTCCGTCCCGGCGTTCGCGGTGCTCGCGTCCACGCCGATCACCCCTGCCTCGTGCGGAGTGCCGCCCGTCGGCCGGGCGCCGGGTCCACCCTAGTCAGGCTCAGCCGGGGTGGCGGGCGCGCCGCGCCCGGTGGGCACCAGCCGGAAGACGCGGATCTCCCGGCCGCCGGCCCGCTGGACGTACGCCCGGTAGGCCGGCCATTCGGTGACCAGCAGCCGCCAGAGCCGCTCCCGTTCGGCGCCGGTGGCCACCTCGGCGCGCACCGGGATCCGGCGGCCCTTGACGGCCACCTCGGCGGCCGGGTCGGCGAGCAGGTTCAGCGACCAGCCGGGCTGGTGCTGCTGGCCCCAGTTCGAGCCGACGACCACGTACGCGTCGCCGTCGGGCACGTAGAGCAGCGGGTTGCTGCGCGGCTTGCCGGAGCGGCGGCCGGTGGTGGTGATGACCAGCGACGGGATGAGGCCGAGGGCGACCACCCGCCCCCGGGTGAGCCGACCGACCAACCGGTCGGCGGGTACGAGCAGGCGGGCGGCGGCACCGAACCAGCGGTGGTGGCCGACCCGGCGGGTGAGGGATCCCAGTACGGGCACGGTGCCCAGTGTGCCGGCTGGCGGCCGTTCACGGCACCCCCGGAAACCGGCACCCGGTGCTCAGTCCAGCCGGCGCTCCACCGGCAGCCGGGACCGGGTGAACAGGCCCGCGCCGAGCATCGCGACCAGCGGCACCAGCACCAGTACGCCGAGGACGGTCCACGGCACCACCACCGGGTACGGCTCCGACACCGGCCAGGTCGAGGCGTACCGACGGTTGGTGGCGGCCAGGATGATCAGGGCGGTGCCGAGCCCGGCGACGATGCCGAGCGCGGAGCCGAGCACGGCGATCACCCCGGCCTGGCAGAGCGACAGCAGCCGGCGTACCCCCGGACCGGCGCCGACCGCCGCCAGGGTGGACAGGTCCCGGCGGCCCTCGGCCGCGGCGAGCCCGGTGGCGATGCCCGCGGCCCCCACGGTGACCACCCCGGACGCCGCCGCCAGCAGGAGCAGCAGCGGGCGCGCGCTGTCCTGCCGGCCGCGCTCGATCTCCACCTGCAGGCCGAGCGGCCGCAGCGCGGCGACGAAGCGGTCCTGCCGGCGCTGGTCCGGCACCCCGCCGACCGCCCAGCCGGCGGGCCGGCCGACCAGCCCGAGCCGGTCGGCCGCGGGCGCCGAGAGCAGCAGCCGGTCGATGCCGATCCCGGTGCGCAGCGCGTAGCCGGGCAGGTCGGCGATGGCCCGCACCGGGTCCGGATCGTCGCCGAAGTGGCGGACCAGCACCCGTACCCGGTCGTCGACCAGGTAGCGCGGGTCGGTCACCACCACCCCACCGGCGCGCAGCACGGCGGCCGCCGCCGCCACGTCGGCCGGCTCGGCGCCGGTGAGGATCGGCAGCGCGCTCCCGTCGTCCACCACGATCTCGAAGTAGTCGCCGTACCGGCCCGCCGCCGCGTCCCGGCAGCGGGCGTCGGCCAGGGCCCGGCGCCGCTCGGCGGCGGAGAGGCCGGGGCCGGGCGGCCACGGGCAGGCCCCCTCCGGTGGCAGCACCGGGCTGACCGCGCAGGAGTCGACCGCGGGTCGGCAGTCCGCCCGGTTCAGCGGCGCGACGTCGGCGGCGCCGAGATGGGCGCGGGCCGCCGCGGCGACCCGGGCCCGCGTCCCGGCGTCCTCGGCACCCTCCGGGCGGGCGGGGCTGACCAGCACGTTGCCGTACGGCAGGGTCGGCTCGTACATCCGGTCGGCGCGGGCCTCGTCGCTGGCCAGGTAGACGCCGAGGGCGACGCTGCCGGCGACCGCGGCCATCACCGCGGAGATGGCCGGCGCGGTGGAGGACCGGTTGCGGCTGGCGTCGCGCAGCGCGATCCGCGGGGCCAGCGGCAGCACCCGGCCGAGCCGGGCGAGCAGCCCGACCAGCGTCGGCGTGGCGAAGACCAGTCCCAGTTCGCCGACGACCAGCCCGGCCAGGGTGACGCTCGGCGTGCTCCCGGCCGCACCGGCGGCGGCCACCGCGGCGCCCCCGGCGACCAGCAGCAACCCGACGGCCAGCCACCGCCGCCGGTGCCCCGGGGCGGTGCGCCGGCCGGCCAGCCCGGCGACCACGTCCTGCCGGGCCGCCGTCCAGGCCGGCGTCAGCGCGGCGAGCACCCCGGCCAGCACCGCCACCGCGGCGATCGCCAGCAGCGCCGCCGGCCAGCAGCGGTACCCGCCGAAGCGCGCCCCGAACAGGTACTCCTCCACCAAGGGCCGGCCGGCGAACGCGACCGCGACCCCGAGCACCACCCCGGCGGCGGCCCCGACGGCGCCCAGCACCACCCCGTCGGCCAGCACGATCCGGCGGAGCTGGGCGGCGTCCCCGCCGGCCACCGCGACCAGCGCGAGGTCCCGCCGCCGGCGCCGTACGCCGACCGCGAAGGCCGGCCCGACCAGGAGCACGACCTCCAGCAGCCCCAGCCCGCCGACCAGCACCATGGTGCTCATCTGCTCGGCGTCGACCGCCGGGGAGCGGCTCGGTACGAAGACGGCGCCCTCGGCCGGCGGAGGGGCCGGGGCGCGCCCGGTCACCACGACGCCGTGCGCGTTGAGCCGGCGGACCAGGTCGCCGTCGAGCCCCGCGGGCAGGTCGACCAGGAAGGTGTTGTCCGGCTGCCCCGCCGCCGGTCCGGGGGCGGCGGCTGGGTGCAGCGCCGCCACCGGGCGCAGTTCCTCGGGGAACTCGACCACGCCGACGACCCGGTAACTGGCCGAGCCGTCGGCGGTGGTGACCGTGTCACCGGGGCGGACGTGCAGGCGGCGCAGCGCCGCCGGGTTCAACGCGATCTCACCGGCCCCGGCGGGCGGGCGGCCGGCGAGCATCCGGGCCAGCCCCGCGCCGAGCGGATCGGTGAGGTCGACCATCCGGCCGGAGAACGCCTGGTCCCGGTCGCCGATCCGGAACGGGATCGGCACCCACCGGCGCACCTCCAGGACCCGGCTGCCGGCCGGTAGCAACCCGCCGACCTGCTCCGCGCTGACCGGCGTGGGCTGGACCGGCTCGCTCTCGTGGCTCCAGCCCTCCCCCCAGGCACTCTGCGCCACCGGGCCCCGGGCAACCCAGCGCAGCTCCGCGTCGGCGGTACCGAGCTGGCGGTCGACCTGCTCGGCGGGGGTCAGCTCGGACATGTCGTAGCTGGCGGCGGCGAAGCTCAGCGCCAGCACCGGCAGGGTGATCATCGCGAGCACCAGCGCGGTACGGCCCCGGGCCCGGCGGGCCTCCCGCCGGGCGATGCGCAGCGCCGCCCGCCAGGACCCGACAGCCCCGGCGAGCCGCGCGGCGCGGCCCGGGCTCACCGCCCGCTGCCGCTCAGCAGCTGCTCGACACCGACCAGCGGAGCGGTGGTGTCGACCAGCACCCCGTCACGCAGGAACACCACCCGGTCGGCCCAGCCGGCGTGGCGCGCCTCATGGGTGACCAGTACCCCGGCCGCGCCCGCGTCCACCCGCCGGCGCAGCAGGTGCAGCACCGCCTCGCCGGTCTGCGAGTCGAGCGCGCCGGTCGGCTCGTCGGCCAGCACCAGCCGGCGCTCGCCGACCAGCGCCCGGGCGATCGCGACCCGCTGCTGCTGGCCGCCGGAGAGCTGGTCCGGGAAGCGGTCGCCCAGCTCCGGCAGGCCCACCTCGGCGAGCGCGTCCGCGGCCAGCCGGCGGGCCCGCCGTACGCCGGCGCCGTCGAGTTCGAGCGGCAGCGCCACGTTCTCCACCGCGGTGAGGCTGCCGAGCAGGTTGAGGTCCTGGAAGATGTAGCCGATCCGGCGCCGGCGCAGCTGCGCCAGCCGCCGCCGGTCCAGCTCGTCCAGCGGCTGGCCCTCGACCCGCACCTTGCCGGCGGTCGGGCTGTCCAGCCCGCCGGCGAGGGCCAGCAGGGTCGACTTCCCGGAGCCGGACGGACCCATCACGGCGACCAGCTCGCCCGGCCGCACCGACAGGCTCACCCCGCGCAGGGCGTGCACGGCGGCCGGGCCGGTGCCGTGGGTGCGGTGCACGTCGCGCAGGTCGAGCACGGCGTCGTCGGTCGCGCTGCGCGGGCCGTCCGGTCCGTCGTCGGTGCTCACCGGCGCGCCTCCTCGTCGGTCCGGTCCACCGCCCCGGAGGTGGCGGCCGGCCCCCCGGCGGGTGGCCGGAACCGGACCAGGCTGGTCTCGCAGTGGTCCAGCCAGCGCACCTCCGCCTCGGCCTGGAACACCATCGCGTCCAGCACCAGCCGCCACGGCAGGTCCTCGGGCCGGTCGCTGGCGTACTTCAACCGGGTCAACTCCTGCAGGGTGCGCATGGTCGCGCTGCGCTGGTTCTGCACCACCGACCGGACGTCCACCCCCGGAGTGGTGAGCGCCAGGGCGAGCTTGATCGCCAGTTCGTCCCGGGGGCGGTCGGTCCGGCTGATCGGGGTGGCGAACCAGAGCGCCAGGTCCGCCCGCCCGGCGTCGGTGATCTCGTACGGGCGCTGCCCGGCCTCGCTCTCCGGCAGCGACCGGACCAGCCCGTCCCGTTCCAGCCGGGACAGGGTGGTGTAGACCTGCCCGATGTTCAGCGGCCAGGTCGAGCCGGTCGACTCCTCGAACGCGGCGCGTAGCTGGTAGCCGTACATCTGGCCGCGTTCGAGCAGGGCGAGCAGGCCGTGACGGATGGACATGGCAACGGAGTATGCATACCTGGTATGTCACCCGCAACCGGAGACGCGACCCGCTGCGGCCCGGGTTCAGGCAGGTCGCCCGGGGAACGGCACGGTCAGCGGGGTGATCCCCGCGGTGCGCCGCCAGCGGGTGGCCCGCAGCGCGTACTCCACCAGGGCGGCCAGCGCCTGGTCCCGGTCGGCGCCGGTGGTGTGCGGCAGCGCCGCCCGCCAGAACGCCGCGGTCCGCTCCTCGACCTCCACCGCCAGCCGCAGCGCGCTGGCCCGGTCGGTCACCGGGAACGGCAGCGCGTAGCCGGCCCGGTCCGCCGGGACCGTGCCACCGGTGGTGCTCAACCGCAGCACCAGGGTGTCCCGCCGGCGCCGGTGGGCGGCCTCGGCGTCCCGGGCGGCCGTCCGGGCGGTCCCGCTGAGCCGTACTCCGATCGGGCCGTAGGCCCAGATGGCCGCGTATTCGGCGGTGAGCGCGTCGGCGAGGGCGGCGGGCGGCCCGGCCGGGGTGGTCGGCTGCGTCACTTGAGTGCCTCCACGTGGGTGGCCCGGGCGGCGGCGATCGAGCCGAGCAGCGCGGCCCGCTCGGCCGGCGCCGCCGCGCAGGCCCTCGTCGCGGTCTCCCGGGCGGCGCGTTCGGCCTCGCGCAGCGCGGCGAGGGCGGCGTCCGGGTCGGGTGCGGCCGGGGCGGACGGGGTCGGCGCGGGCGCCGACGGCAGCGGCGTGCCGACCACCCGGGCGAGTTCGGCCGCGTGCGCCTGGTGCGACTCGGCGATCGGGGTGAGCCGGTCGGCCAGCGTCGGGTGGGCGCCGGCGGCCGCCCGGAGCCCGGCGGCCAGCCGGAGCGCCTCGTCGACCAGCGGCGCGAGCGGGTCGGGCCCGGGGGCCGGGTCGTCGCGGTCGAAAAGATCACAGCCGGTCAGCGGCGCGGCCGCGCCACCGAGGGCCAGCAGGGCACCGGCCCGCAGCACCGTTCGCCGGGAATGCCCGGATCGCTGACTGTGTTGTGTCGTTCTGCCCGTCGCCACCGGACAAGTCAACACCATCCGTGGCGGTACGTGGGCCAGCGGCGTCGGTGCGCCGCCCGGTCCGGGACGGCATCGGCGCGTTACGCTCTGCGCAGCCACCGGCGCGTCCGCCCGGTGGCGTGCCGGCATGGCGGCAGATCGCCGCCGCCGCTCCAAAAGAAGGGTGCGCCAGATGACGCAGCGTGGCCGAGCCACCCGGTCGACGGGGCCGACGGGACGACCCCGCCGGGCCGACGGCCCGCGTGGCGTCGAGCGCGCCGGCGCCCCCCGGGGTGACCTGGCCGCCCGGCGCGCCCGGTTGCGCGAGGTCATCGAGCCGGTGGTCGGCGCGGCCGGCTACGACCTGGAGGATCTCAGCGTCTCCCGGGCCGGCCGGCGGCACGTGGTGCGGGTGATCGTCGACGCCGACGGCGGGATCAACCTGGACGCCGTCGCCGACGTCTCCCGGGCCGTCTCGGCGGCGCTGGACGCCGCGGAGGAGTCCGGCGGCGACCTGGTTGCCGGCGAGTACCAGCTGGAGGTCAGCTCGCCCGGCGTGGACCGGCCGCTGACCCAGCCGCGGCACTGGCGGCGCAACGTGGGCCGGTTGGTGAAGGTGACCGCCCGGGGCGGGCTGCCCGGGCAGCGCGGCGAGCGGCCCGCCGGTGACCGGCAGGTCACCGGCCGGGTGGTCGCGGCCGACGACGAGCGCGTGGTGCTGGAGACCGACGCCGGCCGCGCGGAGTGGACCTACGGCGACCTCGGCCCGGGCCGGGTGCAGGTCGAGTTCAGCCGCCTCGACGAGATCGAGGAGGCGGACGGGCTCGACGGGACAGACGACACCGACGACTTCGACGACGACGATGACGATGTGGAGGACGAGGAGAGGTGAACATCGACCTCGCGGCGCTGCGCGCACTGGAGCGCGAGCGGGAGATCCCGTTCGACACGATCCTCGCGGCGATCGAGACCGCGCTGCTGACCGCCTACCGGCACACCGAGGGCGCGGAACCGCACGCCCGGGTGGAGATCGACCGCAAGACCGGTGCCGCCCTGGTGTACGCCCAGGAACTGGACGACGAGGGCGGTGTGGCGCGGGAGTGGGACGACACCCCGCACGACTTCGGCCGGATCGCCGCCATGACGGCCAAGCAGGTGATCCTCCAGCGGCTGCGGGAGGCCACCGACGAGGTGCACTTCGGCGAGTACGTCGGGCGCGACGGCGACCTGGTCACCGGCGTGGTGCAGGCGCACGAGGCGCGGGCCGAGAAGGGCATCGTCAGCGTCGACCTGGGCAAGCTGGAGGGCGTCCTGCCGCAGTCCGAGCAGGTGCCCGGCGAGCGGTACGCGCACGGCGAGCGGATCCGCTGCGTGGTGGTGCACGTGGCCAAGGGGATGCGCGGTCCGCAGATCACGCTGTCCCGTTCCCACCCGGCCCTGGTGAAGAAGCTGTTCGCGCTGGAGGTCCCGGAGATCGCCGACGGCACCGTCGACATCGCGGCGATCGCACGTGAGGCAGGTCACCGTACGAAGATCGCGGTCCGCTCGACCGCCCCCGGGGTGAACGCCAAGGGCGCCTGCATCGGCCCGATGGGGCAGCGGGTCCGCGCGGTGATGAGCGAGCTGCACGGTGAGAAGATCGACATCATCGACTGGTCGGACGACCCGGCGACCTTCGTCGGCAACGCGTTGTCGCCGGCCAAGGCGCTGCGCGTCGAGGTGGTCGACCTGGCCAGCCGGACCGCCCGGGTCACCGTTCCGGACTTCCAGCTTTCGCTTGCGATTGGCCGGGAGGGGCAGAATGCCCGGCTCGCGGCCCGACTGACCGGTTGGCGGATCGACATCCGTTCCGACGCGGAGCGGTCGGCCGCACCGGGCCGGGGCGAAGCTGATCACGTACCCGAGCCGGGCGGCGCGATCTCGAGCAGCTAGGGGTAGACTTTCGCCAGTGGTACGACGCGCGCTGCCGGAGCGCACCTGTGTGGGTTGCCGGCGACGTGCGCCGGCCAGCGAATTGCTGCGGATCGTCGCGGTCGGCGACGAGGCTGGCTACAGCCTCCGGCCCGATCCGGCCCGCAGACTGCCGGGTCGGGGAGCGAACATGCACCCGGATCCGGCCTGCTTCGCGCTGGCGGTGCGGCGCCGCGCCTTCGGGCGTGCGCTGCGCATCACCGAGGTCCTCGACCACGGTGAGCTGGCGGAGCACGTCGATGCGCCAACCACTACGTCCGGTCAACCCGACCGGACGAGGGTCGCTAGCAAGGTAGGACGACCGACATGAGCACACGATGAAGTCGCAGAAATGACCAGGCTTCAAGTGCACGAGTGAGGTCGCTGCGGGTGCTGCCCGCACGACCTCGGAGTGAGGAGTGCAGTGGCAGGTAAGGCCCGCGTACACGAGCTTGCTAAGGAGCTCGGGGTCGAAAGCAAGACCGTTCTCGCCAAGCTCAAGGAGATGGGCGAGTTCGTCAAGTCCGCATCGAGCACCGTCGAGGCGCCCGTCGCCCGACGGCTGCGTAGCGCATTCGTCGCCTCCGCCGGCGCGCCGGCCCCGGCCGCCCCGCCGGCGGCCGCGCCGTCCCCGGCTCCGGCGCCGTCTCCGGCGCCGACCCCCGGCGAGCCCCGGATCACCGCGAAGCCGACGCCGCCCCGGCGGCCGGCGGCGCCCGGTCCGAAGCCGAAGGGGCCGGTGCCCGGTCCGCCGCAGCCGGCGGCTCCGGTCGCCAAGCCGGCGAGTGCCCACGACATCGAGGTGGCGGCCGCCGAGGCGCGTGCCGCCGCGCTGAAGGCTGAGCAGGAGGCCGCGGTCAAGGCCGCGCAGGCCGCCCGCCAGCAGCAGCGCGAGAACGTCCGCCGGGAGCCGCCGACCGAGGGTGGTCCCCGTCCCGGTCCCCGACCGGGTCCGAACGCGATCCCGCCCCGTCCGGGTCCGGCGACCGCTGGTCGTCCCGGCCCGGCCCCGGGTCCGGGTGGCCGTCCGGGCGGTCGTCCGCCGGCGCGTGGCGCCGGTAACAACCCGTTCGGCATCCAGGGCGGTCAGCAGCAGCAGCGGCCGCCGGCCGCCGGTGCGGGTGGTCCGCGGCCGAGCCCGGCCGGGATGCCGCCGCGGCCGAGCCCGGCGTCCATGCCGCCCCGGCCCAGCCCGGCCTCCATGCCGAGCCAGCGTCCCGGTCGCCCCGGCGGCCCCGGCGCGGGTCGGCCCGGCGGCGGTGCCGGTCGTCCCGGTGGCGGCGGTGGTTTCCGCGGCGGCCCCGGTGGCGGTGGCGGCGGTGGTTACCGTGGCGGCCCCGGCGGTGGCGCCGGCGGTGGCGGCGGTTACCGCGGCGGCCCCGGCGGCGGTGCCGGTGGTGGCTTCCGCCCCGGCGCTCCGGCCGGTGGCGCGGGTCGCCCCGGTGGCGGCGGTCGTGGCCGTGGCGGCGGCGCCGCGGGTGCCTTCGGGCGTCCGGGCGGCAAGCCGACCCGTGGTCGCAAGTCCAAGAAGCAGCGCAGACAGGAGTTCGACAACCTGTCGGCCCCGACCATGAGCTCGGGTGCTCCCCGGGGTCAGGGTCAGGTCGTCCGGCTCTCCCGTGGCGCCTCGCTGTCGGACTTCGCCGACAAGATCAACGCCAACCCGGGTTCGCTGGTCCAGGAGATGTTCAACCTGGGCGAGATGGTCACCGCGACCCAGTCGTGCTCCGACGACACCCTGCTGCTGCTGGGTGAGCACCTCGGCTTCAACGTGCAGATCGTCAGCCCGGAGGACGAGGACCGCGAGCTGCTCGCGCAGTTCAACATCGACCTCGACGCCGAGGTCGACGAGGACCGCCTGGTCAGCCGGCCGCCGGTGGTGACCGTCATGGGTCACGTCGACCACGGTAAGACCAAGCTGCTCGACGCGATCCGCAAGGCGAACGTGGTGGCCGGCGAGGCGGGTGGCATCACCCAGCACATCGGCGCCTACCAGGTCCACGTCCCGCACGAGGGCGAGGACCGGGCGATCACCTTCATCGACACCCCGGGTCACGAGGCGTTCACCGCCATGCGTGCCCGTGGTGCCCAGGTCACCGACATCGTGATCCTGGTGGTCGCGGCCGACGACGGCGTGATGCCGCAGACGATCGAGGCGCTCAACCACGCCAAGGCGGCCGACGTGCCGATCGTGGTCGCGGTCAACAAGGTCGACAAGCCGGAGGCGAACCCGGACAAGGTCCGCCAGCAGTTGACCGAGTACGGCCTGGTCGCCGAGGAGTACGGCGGCGACACCATGTTCGTCAACGTGGCCGCCAAGCCGGGCATCGGCATCGAGGATCTGCTCGAGGCCGTCCTGCTGACCGCCGACGCGTCGCTGGAGCTGACCGCTCCGATCGACGGGCCGGCGCAGGGTGTGGCCATCGAGGCGCACCTGGACAAGGGCCGCGGTGCGGTGGCGACGGTGCTGGTGCAGAAGGGCACCCTGCGGGCGGGCGACTCGATCGTCGCCGGTGGGGCGCACGGCCGGGTCCGCGCGATGCTCGACGAGAACGGCAACCAGGTCGCCGAGGCCGGGCCGGCGCGTCCGGTGCTGGTGCTCGGTCTGACCGCGGTGCCCGGTGCCGGCGACACGTTCCTGGCGGCCGAGGACGACCGCACGGTGCGGCAGATCGCCGAGCAGCGGCAGGCACGGCGGCGGGCGGCGGCATTCGCCAACTCCCGGGGCCGGGCCACCCTCGAGACGCTCATGGAGCAGCTCAAGGAGGGCGAGAAGACCTCGCTCAACCTGGTGCTCAAGGGCGACGTCTCCGGTTCGGTGGAGGCGCTCGAGGACGCGCTGTTCAACCTCGACATCCCCGAGGAGGTTCAGCTCAGGATCATCCACCGGGGCGTCGGCGCGATCACCGAGAGCGACGTCATGCTCGCGAGCGCCTCGTCCGAGGCGGTCACGATCATCGGCTTCAACGTGCGGGCGGCCAACAAGGTCCGCGAGATCGCCGACCGCGAGGGCGTGGAGATCCGGTACTACACGGTCATCTACCAGGCCATCGAGGAGATCGACGCGGCGCTCAAGGGCCTGCTCAAGCCGGAGTACGAGGAGGTCGAGCTGGGCACCGCGGAGATCCGCGACGTCTTCCGCTCCTCCAAGATCGGCAACATCGCCGGCTGCATCGTCCGGTCCGGTCTCATCCGCCGCAACGCCAAGGCGCGGCTGCTGCGGGACGGGTCGGTCGTGGCGGACAACCTCACGATCAACTCGCTCAAGCGGTTCAAGGACGACGCGACGGAGGTCCGCGAGGGCTTCGAGTGTGGTCTGACTCTGGGTGGCTACAACAACGTCCAGGTCGGCGACATCATCGAGACCTTCGAGATGCGGGAGAAGCCGCGCGCCTGATCCCGAGGTGACGCACTGATCGAGGGGTTTACGCCGGAAGGCGTAAACCCCTTGATCATGTGGGGGTACGTCCCGGTATCGTCCGGGGCGATGTTCACCGGAACCGCGGTCTTCGACCTGCTGCTGCCGGGCGACTCCCGGTCGCTCAAGGCCAAGAGATCATACGTACGCCCGATCGTCGCGGCGCTGCGCCGCTTCGAGGTGTCCGCCGCCGAGGTGGGCGCGCTCGACCTGCACGGTCGGGCCCAGATCGGGGTGGCCGTGGTGGCCGCCGAGGCGTCCCACGTCCGCGAGGTGCTCGACTCCTGCGAGCGGCTGGTCGCCGGCCGTCCCGAGACCGAGCTGCTGTCGGTGCGCCGCAGGCTCCACGGCGCGGAGGACTGACCCGGCGGACGGTGCCGGCGGGTGCCGGCTCGGCCACCCGGTGCCGCGCGGCGGCCCGGGCCGCGCGGGTAGTGTTCGAGATGTTGGCCGGTTGGTTCCGGCGGCGCCACGGGCGTCGTCGCCCGGCCGGGAGCGGGACGCCGTGGAGGTGGCGGAGATGACGGATCCGGCCAGGGTACGCCGGCACGCGGAGCGCATTCGCGAACTGGTCGCGTCGGTGGTGCGGAGCCAGATCAAGGACCCGCGGCTCGGGATGATCACCATCACCGACGCCCGGATCACCGCCGACCTGCGCGACGCCACGGTCTTCTACACCGTGCTCGGTGACGCCGCGGCCCAGTCCAGCACCGCCGCCGCGCTGGAGAGCGCCAAGGGCATGCTGCGCAGCACGGTGGGCAAGGCGCTCGGGCTGCGGCACTCGCCAACCCTGACGTTCGTCCTCGACGACGTGCAGGACCAGGTCAAGCACATCGACGACCTGCTCGCGGCGGCCCGCAACGCCGACGCCGAGGTGCAGCGGCTGGCCGCCCGGGCCGAGTACGCGGGCGAGGCCCAGCCGTACCGGCTGGACGAGGAGTCCGAGGACTCCGACGTCGTGGGCGAGGACGCCGAGGACGAGGACGACACCCCGCCCCGGGGCGGGGACCGGCGGTGACCGACGCCGCCAACCGGCCCGGGAGCGCCGTCGTCACGAAGGCGCCCCCGGCCGACGCCGGCCCCACCGAGGCCGACTGGATTGCGGCCGTGGCGGCCGTACGACAGCTGCCGCCCGACGCCCGGGTGCTGCTGATCTGCCACGTCAACCCGGACGGCGACGCGCTCGGCAGCATGCTCGGCTTCGGCCTCGGGCTGCGCCGGCTGGACGTACGCCGGTTGCAGGCGACCTTCCCCGGCCCGCCGGAGGTGCCCGAGCCGTTCCGTGGGCTGCCCGGGCTCGACCTGCTGGTGCCGGCGACCGAGGCGTACCCGGACCCGGATCTGGTGGTCTGCTTCGACGCGGCGAGCGAGTCGCGCCTCGGTGAGCTGGCCGACCGGCTGACCGGCGCGGGCGCCGCGGTGGTGCTCGACCACCACGCGTCCAACACCGGCTTCGGCGACGTCAACCTGGTGGACCCCCGGGCCGCGGCCACCTCGGTGGTCGCCGAGGAGCTGCTGGCCCGGCTGGACGTGCCGCTGGACGCCGGCATCGCCGAGTGTCTCTACGTGGCGCTGACCACCGACACCGGCTCGTTCCGGTTCGAGGCCACCACCCCGGCGGTGCACCAGATGGCGGCCCGGCTGCTCGCCACCGGCATCCGCCCAGGGGACATCTCCCGGCGGGTCTTCGACACCCGGCCCTTCGGGGCCGTCCGGCTCTTCGGCGAGGTGCTCGGCCGGGCCCGGCTGGAGCCGGCCGCGGCCGGCGGGCACGGTTTGGTCTGGACCTACGCCACCCAGGACGACCTGGCCCGGCACGACCAGCGGCCGTACGTGCTGGAGGCGCTCATCGACTCGGTCCGGTGCACGGCCGAGGCCGACGTGAGCTGCGTGGTCAAGCAGACCACCGCCGGCGAGTGGGCGGTCTCGCTGCGCAGCAAGGGAGCGGTCGACGTGAGCCGCGTGGCCGTCGCCCTCGGCGGCGGCGGGCACCGGTTCGCCGCCGGCTTCACCGGCCACGGGACCGTGGACGAGGTGGTCGACCGGATCCGGGCCGAACTGCCCGGCGCGCTGCTCGTCCCGACCAACGGCTGACGGCGGTGGGGTCCGGCGCGTGCGGCGCGCGGTGGTGTGGCTGGCGCGGGCGGCGCCTGCTGGGCCCCACCCGAGCGGTGAGTGGAGAGATCAGGGTCAGCTCCGGGGAGTGTTGACCTTCCCGCGTTTGGTGACGGCGGGGAGAATTGCGGGATGGAGCAGCCCCACGACCTCACCGTCGACGCGCCCCGCGCCTGGGACCGGCCCGCCGTGGCCGTCCCGGTGCTGGTCTGCCTCTCCCTGGTCGGCGGTCGGTTCCCGTCCTTCTCGACGGAGGCGAACCTGTACACCCTCGGCGCCGGCGGCGTGCTGATCTGGCTGGGCCTGAGCAACCGGGTGCCCCGGCGGCCGGCACCCGTCCGGCTCGGGTCCGGGGCGATCTGGTGGACCCTGCCGGTGGTGGTCTTCGGCGTCTTCGAGGGAGCCACCTTCGTGCTCGCCGCGGGTGACGAGTTCCCCACCTTCTCCCGGTTGGCCGACCCGTTGCTGGAGGACCACCTGGTCCGTTCGGTGGGCTGGCTGGTCTGGCTCTCCGCGTTCTGGGGGCTGGTGCGGCGATGATGCGGACGTTGGCCATCGCGGGCTTCCTGACCGCGCTGCTGCTCTTCGCCGCCGTCGAGTGGCTCGCCCGCCGGGAGGGCTCGCGCATCCCCACGCTCGGCGAGGTCTGCGCATACGTGATGCGGTACGAGGTGGGCTCGGTGCCGGTCGGCCGGATCGGGCTCTTCGGCTTCTGGTGGTGGCTGGGCTGGCACTTCCTGGCCCGGTGACCTGATCAGGTCCGAATGGCGGGAACGTTGGGCAGCATGTGGACCTGAACGATAGCTTGGGAAACGGCCGGCGCCGGGCGTGGCGGCGGTCGTGGGTGGTGGGGCCACACCCGGCGCCGCCTCCCTCCAGGGTCCACCGACCCGGGCTCACGCTGCCCCACCAGCCGCTCCGGTGACCCCGGACCACTGGCCGGGCGCTCAGCACGACCGCCCGTGAGAGCTGCCGTCCGTCGGTGGCTCGCACCCTGGAAGGGGATCACCACCATGGCGAACAAGCCCAAGCCCGAGACCACCGACGAGGCCCGCGAGCAGATGCGCCGGGCGCTGCAGACGTCGATGGACACCCGTCAGTGACGCTGACCGACCGGCGGTGACGCCGCCGACGTCGCACGCCGACGACGTCACCGCCCCACCTGGCTTACCGGCACCGTGACCGGTGCCGCCAGCCCGCCCAGCCGCCGGGCACGGTGAGCCTCAGCGCCGGCCGGTCAGGCCCTCGGCCACCCGGTCGTGCTTCCCGCCCAGGTGCCTGCGTGGCTACCGTCCACTGGTGCGCCGCATCCTCATCGCCGGCAGCCCGGGCGCCGGCAAGAGCACCCACGCCCGCGAGGTCGCGCGGCGGCTCGACCTTCCGCTGATCCATCTCGACTCCCGCCCCCGGCTGCTGCGCGGCGTGCGGGCCTGGGCGCCCGAGCTGCCGGTGGTCCGGCTCCGCAGCCGCGCCGAGGTGCGCGGCTGGCTCGCCGCACTACCCCCGCGATGAGACCCGAGCCGCCGCCCCGCGTCGGAACCCGCCGCCACCTCCGGGCGGCCGCCGCTCCACGTCCGGGTCGCCGCCGCCCGGGCCCGGCCGCCGGTGTCCGCCATGCGGGAGGTCGGATGATCGCGCCGGCAGGCGTGCGTTAGGGTCCCCGGTATGTCGTGCCGTCCGGGCCTGCTGCCCCCACCGCGCTCCTGATCGGAGCGCCACGCCGCCGGTGTGCGTCCCCCCGTCCGTGGGGTGCCCGCCGGTCCCGTAGGGCTGCCTGCCCGGGTGACGGGTTTCCCGCCGCGTCCCGCTGAGGGGTCCACGGTTCTGCTCGTCGTGCCTGCGCTCCGACAGATGTCGATCTGTCCGCGGCTCGATCCTCCTGGAGCGCACGCATGTCCCGATCCTTTCGTTCTCCGTCCCTTCCGACCCTGCCCACCGCTCGCCGACGCCCGGCGCCCTCGGCCGGTCTGCGGGTCGGCCTGCTGTCCATCACCGGTGCCGCCGCCCTGTGGGGCACCACCGGGGTCGCCGTTCAACTGCTGCGCCAGTCCACCGGGCTGACGCCGACCGGCATCGGCTTCTACCGGCTGGCCATCGGCGCGGTGGTGCTCGTCGCGCTGTTGGCCGGCCGGCTGGGCCCGATGCTGGCCGCGCTGCGGTCGGCGCCGGTGGTCCTCGTCCTGGTCGGGGTCGGCCTCGGCGCCTACCAGGCGCTGTACTTCGTCGCCGTGGCGGCGGGCGGGGTCGGCGTGGCCACCCTGGTCAGCCTGGGGCTCGCCCCCGTCCTCGTCTTCGGCTGGGAAACACTGCGCGCCCGGCGGCTGCCCGAGCGCGGCCTGCTGGGCGCCCTGGTGACCGGCCTGGTCGGCCTCGTGTTCATCACGGTGTCGGCCGGGCAGCCGAGCGCCGACGCGCCGCGACCGCTGCTCGGCCTGCTCGCCGCGTTCGGCTCCGGCGTCGGCTACGCCGCCAGCACCGTGCTGAGCCGGCACGCTGCGCAGCGGATCGCCGCGCTGACGCTCACCACGGTGTCCGCCGTGGTCGGCGCCCTGGTGCTGGCGCCGGTCGCGGTGCTCGACGGGCTCAACGTCCCGGCCCGGGCCGTGCCCGTCGGCCTGCTGGTCTACCTCGGTGTGGTCACCACCGCGCTGGCGTACGTGCTGTTCTACGCCGGGCTGCGGACCACTACGGGAGGCAGCGCCGCGCTGGTGACCCTGGTGGAGCCGCTCACCGCGGTACTGCTCGCCGGGTGGCTCATCGGCGAGACGATGCCCGCGCCGGCGTTCGTCGGGGGAGCGCTGCTGCTCGGTGCGGTGACTATCGTCCACCTCCGCGCCGGTAAGTGATCGCCACCATTGCGCTCCTTACTCGTACCGTGCCAGGATCGGCGGCGATGAGCCAGGACACCCTCACCGCGACGCGGTCGGCGTCACCCCGCCGGATCGCCGCGCTCGCCCTGCCGGCCCTCGTCGTGCTGGCCGCCGAACCGCTCTACGTGCTGGTCGACACGGCCGTGGTGGGGCACCTCGGCCGGGTGCCGCTGGCCGCGCTCGCCGTCGGCGGCACCGTGATGACCCTCACCGCCTGGCTCGGCACCGTGGTCGCGTACGGCACGACGGGTCGTTCGGCGCGACGGTTCGGGGCCGGTGACCGGGCCGCGGCGGTGGCCGAGGGGGTGCAGGCGTCCTGGCTGGCGCTCGGCGTCGGGCTGCTGGTCGCGGTCGGCATGCAGATCGGCGGCGGCCCGCTGGCGCGTACCCTCGCCGGCGGCACCGGGGAGGTGGCCGACGCCGCGGCGCAGTGGCTGCGGATCGCGGCGCTCGGCGCCCCGGGCCTGCTGCTCGCCGCGGCCGGCAACGGCTGGCTGCGCGGCATCCAGGACACCCGCCGCCCGCTCTGGTTCGTGCTCGGCCCCAACCTGCTCTCGGCGGTGCTCTGCCCGGTGCTGGTCTATCCGGTGGGGCTCGGGCTGACCGGTTCGGCGGTAGCCAACGCGATCGCCCAGACCATCTCCGGCGGGCTGTTCGCCGCCGCGCTGATCGGCGAGCGGGTCGCCCTGCGGCCCCGGCCGCGGTTGATCCGGCACCAGCTGGTGCTCAGCCGCGACCTGCTGATCCGGGGCGTGGCCTTCCAGGCCAGCTTCCTGTCCGCCACGGCGGTCGCCGCCCGGTTCGGCGCCGCCGCTGTCGGCGCGCACCAGATCGCCCTGCAACTGTGGTTCTTCACCGCGCTGGTGCTCGACGCGCTGGCCATCGCCGCCCAGTCGCTGGTCGGCGCCGCCCTCGGCGCCGGCGACGCGGTCGGGGCCCGGGCGTTGGCCCGCCGGGTCGCGCTGCTCGGCGCGGCCTGCGGGGTGGTGTTCGCGGTGCTGATCGCCGCCGGCGCCAGCGTGGTCCCCACCTGGTTCAGCTCCGACCCGCAGGTACGCGAGCAGGCCATGGTGGCCTGGCCGTGGTTCGCCGCGATGCAGCCGCTGGCCGGGGTGGTCTTCGCCCTCGACGGTGTGCTGATCGGCGCCGGGGACGTGCGCTACCTGCGCAACCTCACCGTGGTGTCGGCGCTCGGCGGATTCCTGCCGGCGATCTGGCTGGCCTACGGCCTGGATCTCGGGCTGGGCGGGATCTGGGCCGGGCTGACCCTGTTCATCGTGCTCCGGCTGGCCGCCCTGCTGCTGCGGCTGCGCTCCGGCGGCTGGGCCGTGGTCGGCGCGGTGCGCTGATCCTCAGCACCGGGTCGTGGTCGGCGCCGGCGCGTCGAGGTCGAAGATGTCGCCCGGGTCCCCGCCGGGCAGGCGCTCACCGTGCAGGTCCGGCATCCACGTCGCCACCTGTACCCAGCCGTCGCGCAGCCAGCCGCAGTCGGCGTTCCAGGCGACCGCCCGGGCGGACGCCAGCCAGAGTCCCCGCCCGGAGGCCGGCATGTCGCCGGGGTGCGGGACCTGCCACACCACCCGGTCGCGGATGGCCACCAGGCCGGCGCCGGGCGGCGCCTTGCGGGCCACGTCGAAGGAGTACACCCAGACGAACTCGGTGGTCACCTCCAGCAGCCGGACACCCTCGGCCCGGGTGGCCCGGTAGCTGATCCGTCCCTGGGCCCGGATGTCGGGCTCCCAGCCCGACCGGGACTCCATCCGGGTGGCGTAGCGCAGGAAGGACGAGTCCTCGAAGTGCGGGCGGAGCTGCTTGCGCGCGTCCGGGGCGAGCCGGGCGAGGAACGGCTCGACGTCGCCGACGAGCATGTTGGTCTCCAGCCGGCTCTCGACCAGCGCGGCGCGGACCGAGGCCAGCGCGGCGCGCACCTGGGCGGCGGTGAACGGCCCCTGAGCGGTGGCCGCCGGCAGCACGACGGCGTCCTCGGCGCTGGGGAAGGCGGCGGCCGGGGTGCCGGCGAACAGATCGCGTGGCATGCCCACCTCGCTGCTCGGCAGCGGCGTCGGGCTCTGCGTCGGCGCGGAGGTCGCCGCGCGGTACCCGTCGGCGGTCCGGAGCACCAGCCATCCGCCGCCGGCGAGCATCGCCAGGGCGAGCGCGATGCCGAGACCGACCACCAACGCGCCGTTGTGCCGCGCCCAGGCGAACCGGACCCGGTCCATCCCGGCCGGCCGGTGCTCGGCTTCCGGCGGCCGCATCCAGTCCGGTAGCCGCACCGGCGCGACGTCGGCGAACGCCCTCGGCCCGGCGGCGCCGGGCGGTGCCACCGGCCCGGCGGCCGGCCTCGACCGGCCGGCCGGTATCGCGCCAGCCGTCGCCGGGGACGGCGGCTCGGGCGGGGCAGCCGGCTGTCCGGGTGACGGCTGTCCGGTCGGCGCGGGAGTGCCGGCCGATGGGTCGGCGCTCATCGGGTCCCGGGGTCACAGCTCGCCGCGCAGCATCTTGTGGAACAGGTAGAGCGTGCCGGTGACCAGGGCGGTCGCCGTGACCGCGACGCCGAAGAACGACAGGATCGCACTCACCACCGGGTGTCGCTCGCTCCACCGGGGGCGGTCCCACCGCCGCCACAGCGCCCGGCGGGCCGCGCGCAGCGCTGGCACCTGCTCGACCAGTTCGGAGACGCGGCGGCCGAGGGTCCGCCGGGCCGGAGTCGGGTTGCGCATCCACTCCGGCAGGTCGACCTGCGGGCGATGTTCGTGTGCGGGCGGCACGTCGGGGGTCATCGTGCTCCTGTCGGCGGTGGCGGGCCGGTTCCGGCTGGCGCCGGCCGCCGGTCGGAGCCCCGGGGGGCGAATGATCTTCGCACCTGTGGCGCGGTGCCCGCCGCCCCGCCCGCCGGTCCACCGGCAAGATCGGCCGACCGGCGGAACCGTGCGGTGGCCGGACGTCGGATCCCGGTGGCGTCCACCGCCGGCGGCCCCGGCCCGGCCGTCTGGCAGGCTTGGGGGTCGTGAGCACAGACGGTCTGATCGTGGTCGACAAGCCTGGCGGCATGACGTCGCACGACGTGGTGGCGCGGATCCGCCGGCTGGCCCGGACCCGCCGGGTGGGCCACGGCGGCACGCTCGACCCGATGGCCACCGGGGTGCTGGTGATCGGGGTGGGCCGGGCCACCCGGCTGCTGACGTACGTGATCGGCGCGGGCAAGGGCTACACCGGCACCATCCGGCTCGGCCAGGCCACCGTCACCGACGACGCCGAGGGCGACGTGATCGCCACCACCCCGGCCGGCCGGGTCACCGACGACGCGATCCGGGCCGCGCTGGCCGCGCTGACCGGCGAGATCGACCAGGTGCCGAGCGCGGTGAGCGCCATCAAGATCGACGGGCAGCGGGCGTACAAGCGGGTGCGCGAGGGGGAGAGCGTCGAGCTGCCCGCCCGCCGGGTCACCGTGTCCCGGCTCGACGTGCTGGCGATCCGCCGTGCGGGCGACGTGGTGGACGTGGACGTGGCCGTGGACTGCTCGTCCGGGACGTACATCCGGGCCATCGCCCGGGACGCCGGCCTGGCGCTCGGGGTCGGCGGCCACCTGACCGCGCTGCGGCGTACCGCGGTGGGCGGTTTCACCCTCGCCGAGGCCGCCACCCTCGACGAGCTGGAGCAGCGCGCGCCCGAGGTGGTCAACCTGCCGCTGGCCGCGGCGGCCGACCGGTTCTTCGCGCGCCGCGACGCCGGCGCGGACGAGGCGAAGGTGCTCTCCCACGGCGGGCCGCTCGACCCGGTCGGGATCGCCGGCCCCTACGCGGTCTTCGACCCGGCCGGCACGTTGATCGCTATCGTCAGCGAGCGGGACGGTCGGGCCCGCGCGGAGATCGTGCTCGCGCCGGCCTGACGGCGGGGCGAGGTCCGGAGGGTGAGCCCCCAGGTCGCTCAGCCTGCGCCCGGCGGAGGAGGGGCCGATCAGTGGGGGAGTTCTTGTCTACTGTTGCGTATAGTTCGCTGATGTGGGCAAGATCTATCGGATAGGAGAGTTCGCGGAGCGTATCGGGCGGTCGACGAGCACTGTGCGCCGCTGGGAGTCCGAGGGGCGCCTCGTAGGCAAACGCACCCCATCCGGGCAGCGGTACTTCGACGAAAGCGACGTTCGGAAGGTCCTCCGACCCAACTTCGCCGAACAGGCCCGTCGGACCGTCGTCTACTGCCGGGTGTCGTCACCAGGTCAGAAGAATGATCTCGCCGCGCAGGTCGCAGCCATGGAGCAGTTCTGCCTCGCCCGTGGACTTGCGGTCGACGAGTGGGTGTCCGAGATCGGCGGCGGCATGAACCTGCGCCGCAGGAAGCTCCTCGCGCTCATGGATGCCGTGGACCGTGGCGAAATCAGCACGATCGTGGTAGCGCACCGAGACCGACTGGCCAGGTTCGGGGTCGACTTCCTGGAGCATGTCGCGAACCGCAACGACTGCGAGATCATCGCGGCGAACCAGGAGTCGCTATCGCCGCAGCAGGAGCTTGTTGAGGATCTACTTTCGATCGTGCACACCTTCTCGTGCCGCCTTCGCGGTCTGCGTCGCTTCGAGAGGGCCCTGAAAGACGAGTTGCCAGGCGGTGGCCGGTGAAGGTCACCCGCATCGCCTACTCGGCTCGCCTCAACCCGGGCAAGTATGTTGCTCTGCTAGAGCAGGCGCGGCGCCTTGGCCGGGTCAGGTCCGTGGTGTGGCAGCGATTCGGCTCCGTCGCCGGAGCGGCGTTGCGGGACCGGCAGGTCCGCGATCGGTGGCTGGCCGACGGCGCCGCATGGCGGTTCGGGGTGCCGGCGAACGCGTGGAAGGAGACCCTCCGTGATGCGATGGCTGACATCGCCGCGAACCGCGAGGCCGCGAAGGCTGACGTTCGTCGCACGGTCGCCCGACGGACGGTTGATCCGGTCGAGCGGAAGCGGTTGTTCGCCCTGCTGAAGGCCGACCGGTGGGCCGAGGACGCCTACCTGTCCCGGCTGATGCGTAGGCGCTGGCGGCGGGGCAAGAACCACACCCACGACCAGATCATCGTGCGTGCCGATAAGGCGCGTACCTACACCCTGACCGACGGCGGGAACGTGTGGCTTGCCGTCCCGGGCCTTGAACCGCGCAAGCCGGTCATGGTTCCGCTGTCCACGACAGTCGCTCCGTCGGGAACGCTGCGTCTGATCCTGCGTGGCGGCCGCGTCGAGGTCCATTACCAGTACGACGCCGCGGACATGCCGTCGTCGCGGCGACCGTGCGGTGACCGGAAAATTGGTGTCGACAAGGGCTACACCGAAGCGCTCACCGATTCCGACGGCGACCACCACGGTGCCAACCTAGGCGCGCTGCTGACCGCCGCGTCGGACCGACTGACGCAGCGCAACCGGCGTCGTGCGAAACTTCGCTCGATCGCTAACAACGCCACTCAGCGTGGCAAGCACGCCAAAGCCGCCCGCATCAAGGCGAACAACCTCGGCACGGCAAAGCGGGACCGACAGGCTACCCGGCGGCGTGCCCAGATTCGGACGGAGATCTTCACAGCCGCCCACAGCGTGGTCGACAAGGCCAACCTCGTCGTGGCCGAAGACCTCACCAAGACTTTCGCCGGGCGCAAGAAGCTTGGCAAGAACATGAGCCGGCGCCTCGCTGCATGGACGAAGGGTGTCACCGCCGAAGCGCTGGAGAATGTGTCGGAGCGCAGAGGTTCTGCGTTCGTGCTGGTAAACGCCGCCTACACGTCACAAGTTTGTCCTCGATGCGGCGGCCTCGGCCACCGTGACGGGGATCGGCTTCACTGCACCGGTTGCGGGGTCGTGTGGCAGGCGGACCATGCCGCCGCGATCAACGTCCTGCGAAGACACGGTGACCCCGACATCACCCTCCACACCCCCCATAAGCGGGTGAAGGGAATCTTGCGGGCACGGGCCGATCGCCATCGGATCAGACTGCCGATCCAGGACTCTAGCCGGGCTAACGACGGCGGAGAGCGAATCATCCAACCACGCCCATCCCTGCACAGGGGTGAGCGGTGAAAGGAAGCAGGAGCAGCATGCAGCGGTGGCGGGGGTACGACGCGGCGCCCGGTGGCTGGGGGCGGTCGGTCGTCACCATCGGCGTCTTCGACGGGGTGCACCGGGGGCACCAGGCGACCATCGGGCACGCCGTGGCCCGGGCCCGGGAACTGGGCGTGAAGTCGGTGGTGGTCACCTTCGACCCGCACCCGGCCGAGGTGGTGCGTCCCGGCTCGCACCCGGCGGTGCTCACCGAGCCGGCCCGCAAGGCGGAGCTGATCGAGGCACTGGGCGTCGACGTGCTGTGCGTGGTGCCGTTCACCCCGGAGTTCTCCCGGCTGCCGGCCGAGGCGTTCGTGCACGACGTGCTGGTGGAGCACCTGCACGCGGCACTGGTGGTGGTGGGCGACAACTTCCGCTTCGGGCACCGGGCGGCCGGCGACGTGGCGCTGCTGGAGCGGCTCGGCCGCACCTTCGGCTTCGGGGTGGAGGCCGGCCCGCTGGTCGCCGAGGCGGGCACCGTCTTCTCCTCGACCTACATCCGCTCCTGCGTCGACGCGGGCGACGTGGGCGCGGCGGCCGCCGCGCTGGGCCGCCCGCACCGGCTGGAGGGGGTGGTGGTCCGCGGCGACCAGCGCGGCCGCGAGCTGGGCTTCCCCACCGCCAACCTGCTCTGCCATCGGTACGCCGCGGTGCCCGCCGACGGCGTCTACGCGGCCCGGCTGGTGCGCCGCGGGCAGGGCGAGCCGCTGGCCGCCGCGGTGTCGGTCGGCACCAACCCGACCTTCTCCGGCCGGGAGCGGCGGGTGGAGGCGTACGCGCTGGACTTCACCGGCGACCTCTACGGCGAACGGCTGGCTCTGGACTTCGTGGCGCACCTGCGGGGCCAGATCCGGTTCGACGCGGTCGAGCCGCTGATCGCCCAGATCGAGCAGGACGTGGAGCGGACCCGCCGGGCGCTCGGCTGAGCACGCCCGGCCGGCCGGTCGCCGGGCGCGGACGCCCGGTTCGCCGCCCTTGACCGGCCGGGGCCCGGGTGGGCTGGTAGTCTTGCGGGGACGTCGGCTGACCGACGTGGGGCCTCGCGTGCCTGCACGACGCCGCGGGTGCGAGGTACCGGTCCGTTTCCGGTCCCCTGACCGATCCGACGGACACCATCGAACAACCCACGAAACAGGGAGAACATGGCGCTCGACCAGGAAGCCAAGGCCAAGATCCGCGCGGAGTACGCGACCGCCGAGGGCGACACCGGTTCGCCGGAGGTGCAGGTCGCGGTCCTGACCAAGCGGATCGCGGAGCTCACCGAGCACCTGAAGGTGCACAAGCACGACCACCACAGCCGCCGCGGGCTGCTGCTGCTGGTCGGCCGCCGCCGTCGGCTGCTCAACTACGTCCAGAAGAAGGACATCAACCGCTACCGGTCGCTCATCGAGCGGCTCGGTCTGCGCCGGTGACGTGACGGGGGAGTGGCCGCAAGGCCGCTCCCCCGTTCCACACCACAGAAGAACAGGGCCGCGCGACCACCCGAACAGGGAGCCGGTCAGCGTACCGGTCTCCGGTAGTGGCCCCCGGGAACCCGGCATCTCGCCGCCACCCGGGCGCTTCGATCGAAGACCGGCCGTCTGAGCAGCTCCCCGCGTCGTGGGCCCCCGATGCGAAGGAGCACGACCGCACATGACCGAGAGCAACCTCGGCACCCAGTCCCGCACCGCCGTGATCGACAACGGGTCCTTCGGCACCCGTGAGGTCACCTTCTCCACCGGCCGGCTGGCCCGGCAGGCCGCCGGCTCCGTCATCGCCCAGCTCGGCGAGACGGTGGTCCTCTCCGCCACCACCGCGGGCAAGCAGCCCAAGGAGCAGTTCGACTTCTTCCCGCTGACCGTGGACGTGGAGGAGCGGATGTACGCCGCGGGCCGGATCCCCGGCTCGTTCTTCCGCCGTGAGGGCCGGCCCAGCGAGGACGCCATCCTCACCTGCCGGCTGATCGACCGGCCGCTGCGCCCGTCGTTCGTCAAGGGCCTGCGCAACGAGGTCCAGGTCGTCGAGACCGTCCTCGCGCTCGACCCGCAGCACCCGTACGACGTGGTGGCGATCAACGCCGCCTCGATGTCGACCAAGCTCTCCGGCCTGCCGTTCTCCGGCCCGATCGGGGCCACCCGGATGGCCCACGTCGACGGCCAGTGGGTCGCCTTCCCGACCCACGAGGAGCTGGAGCGGGCCACCTTCGACATGGTGGTGGCCGGCCGGGCGCTGCCCGACGGCGACGTCGCGATCATGATGGTCGAGGCCGAGGCCACCGAGCACACCGTGAAGCTGGTCGCCGGCGGCGCCCCCGCCCCGACCGAGGAGGTCGTGGCCAGCGGCCTGGAGGCGGCCAAGCCCGCCATCCGCGAGCTGTGCCGGGCGCAGAGCGAGCTGGCCGAGGTGGCCGCCAAGCCGGTCGCCGAGTTCCCGGTCTTCCTGGACTACTCCGACGACGCGTACGACGCGGTGGCCGAGCTGGCCCGCGGCGACGTCGCCGAGGCCCTGAAGATCGCCGGCAAGGCCGACCGCGAGGAGGCCCTGGACCGGATCAAGGCCCGGGTGGCCGAGGAGCTCGGCCCGCGCTTCGAGGGCCGGGAGAAGGAGCTCAGCGCCGCGCTGCGGTCGCTGACCAAGTCCGAGGTCCGCAGCCGGGTGCTGCGCGAGCAGGTCCGCATCGACGGCCGCGGCCCGCGCGACATCCGCCCGCTGACCGCCGAGGTCGGCGTGCTGCCGCGGGTGCACGGCTCGGCGCTGTTCGAGCGGGGCGAGACCCAGATCCTGGGTGTCACCACGCTGAACATGCTGCGCATGGAGCAGTCGCTGGACACCCTCTCCCCGGAGAAGTCCAAGCGCTACATGCACAACTACAACTTCCCGCCGTACTCCACCGGTGAGACCGGCCGGGTCGGCTCGCCGAAGCGGCGCGAGATCGGCCACGGCGCGCTCGCCGAGCGGGCGCTGATCCCGGTGCTGCCCTCGCGGGAGGAGTTCCCGTACGCCATCCGGCAGGTCTCCGAGGCGCTCGGCTCGAACGGCTCCACCTCGATGGGTTCGGTCTGCGCTTCGACGCTGGGCCTGCTCAGCGCGGGCGTGCCGCTGAAGGCGCCGGTCGCCGGCATCGCCATGGGCCTGATCTCCGACGAGGTCGACGGCAAGACCCAGTACGTCACGCTGACCGACATCCTCGGCGCCGAGGACGCGTTCGGCGACATGGACTTCAAGGTCGCCGGCACCCGGGACTTCGTGACCGCGCTGCAGCTCGACACCAAGCTCGACGGCATCCCGTCCGACGTGCTGGCCGCCGCGCTCCAGCAGGCCCACGAGGCCCGGCAGACCATCCTCGACGTGATGCAGCGGGCGATCGAGGCGCCGGCCGAGATGTCGGACTACGCGCCGCGGGTCACCACCGTCAAGATCCCGGTCGACAAGATCGGCATGGTGATCGGCCCGAAGGGGCAGACCATCAACGCCATCCAGGACGAGACCGGCGCCGAGATCTCCATCGAGGACGACGGCACCATCTACGTCGGCGCCACCAACGGCCCGTCGGCCCAGGCGGCGGTGGAGCGGATCAACGCGATCGCCAACCCGACGCTGCCCAAGGTCGGCGACCGGTTCCTCGGCACCGTGGTGAAGACGGCCGCGTTCGGCGCGTTCGTCTCGCTGCTGCCGGGCCGCGACGGCCTGCTGCACATCTCCAAGGTGGGCGACGGCAAGCGGGTCGAGAAGGTCGAGGATTTCCTCAACGTCGGCGACAAGGTCGAGGTCGAGATCGCCGACATCGACCAGCGCGGCAAGATCTACCTGGACAAGGTCCGCCCGGAGGGCGCCGAGGCGCCGGCCGCGGGCGAGGCCGCCGGTGGCGAGCGGCCGGCCGGCCGGGACCGGGGCGACCGCGGCCCGCGCGACCGGGGTGACCGCGAGCGCGGCGGCGAGCGGGGCGGCCGTGGCCCGGAGCGGGGCGAGGGTGGCGAGGGCGGCGAGCGTCCGCGCCGCCGGACCCGGCACAGCTGACGCCTGACCATCGCACCACCCACCCCTCGTCGATCTGGAGCACCACGTGAGTCGGGCCGCAGCTGCGCCGTTTCCGCCGGATCGACGGGGGGTGGTCGGGTCCGCCGGGGCCGCCCGCGTCGGCGGCGCCGCCCGGGCGGTCACCCGGACCCTGAGCGACGACCCGCTGGGCGGTATGGTGCGCCGTACCGTGCTGCCCAGCGGGCTGCGCGTGCTCACCGAGGCGATCCCGGCGATGCGCAGCGTGTCGTTCGGCATCTGGGTAGCGGTGGGCTCCCGGGACGAGACCGGCCCGCAGTCCGGCGCCGCGCACTTCCTGGAGCACCTGCTCTTCAAGGGCACCCGCAAGCGCAGCGCGCTGGAGATCTCCTCGGCGATCGAGGCGGTGGGCGGCGAGACCAACGCCTTCACCACCAAGGAGTACACCTGCTACTACGCCCGGGTGCTCGACGAGGACCTGCCGCTGGCCATCGACGTGATGTGCGACCTGGTCGCCGACTCGGTGCTCGACCCGGCCGACGTGGAGACCGAGCGGGGCGTGATCCTCGAGGAGATCGCCATGCACGACGACGAGCCCGGCGACGAGGTGCACGATCTGTTCGCCCGGGCCGTCTACGGTGACCACCCGCTCGGCCGGCTGATCTCCGGCACCGAGGAGACGGTCACCCCGATGACCCGGCGGCAGATCCAGGGGTTCTACCGGCGCCGCTACGTCGCGCCGCAGATCGTCATCGCGGCCGCCGGCAACCTGGACCACGCCGCCGTGGTCAAGCTGGTCCGCCAGGCGCTGCGCGGCACCCCGCTGGACACCGACCCGGCGCCGCCGGCGCCGCACCGGCCGGCCACCCCGGCGGTACGCACGAAGGTCGCGACCACCCTGGTCGAGCCGAAGGAGACCGAGCAGGCGCACGTCATCCTCGGCTGCCCCGGCATCGACCGCATTGACGGGCGGCGGTTCGCCCTCGGGGTGCTCAACAACGTGCTCGGCGGCGGCATGTCGAGCCGGCTGTTCCAGGAGATCCGGGAACGCCGCGGCCTGGCCTACTCGGTCTACTCCTACGCCAGCCAGTACGCCGACACCGGCCTGTTCGCGGTCTACGCCGGCTGCGCCCCGGGCAAGGTCGACGAGGTGCTGGAGCTGACCCGGGCCGAGCTGGCCCGGGTGGCCGGCGACGGGCTGACCGAGGCGGAGGTCGCCCGGGGCAAGGGCATGTCGAAGGGGTCGTTCGTGCTCGGCCTGGAGGACACCGGCTCGCGGATGAGCCGGCTGGCCAAGGGCGAGCTGCTCTACGGTGATCTGATGCCGGTCGACGAGCTGCTCACCCGGGTGGACGCGGTCACCGTGGACGACGTCAACGCCCTCGCCGCCGAGCTGCTGAGCCGGCCGATGTCGCTGGCCGTGGTCGGCCCGTTCGGCGAGCACGACTTCGCCGCCCGCTGACCGCCGGGGGCCGCGCCGGCGGGCCGTGGCGGTTCGTTCGGATGGCGGTGGGAGGGTGGCCCACCCGCGGGGTGGCGGCGTCCCGATTGGGATAGGTTGTGCCCCGTGACTGACGAGCAGGAGAAGGGCGCGGCCGAGCCGATCCGGGTCGGCGTGCTGGGCGCCCGCGGCCGGATGGGCGTCGAGGTGTGCAAGGCCGTCGACGCGGCCGGCGACCTGGAGCTGGTGGCCATGGTCGACCAGGGCGACGGCCTGTTCGCCGCCTCCGACGCCGGCGCCGAGGTGGTCGTCGACTTCACCACCCCCGACGTCGTCATGGACAACCTGCACTGGTGCATCGACCAGGGCATCAACGCGGTGGTCGGCACCACCGGCTTCACCGAGCAGCGGCTGGAGCGAGTGCGCGGCTGGCTGGCCCGCAAGCCCGGCGTCGGCGTGGTGATCGCGCCCAACTTCGGCATCGGCGCGGTGCTGATGATGCAGTTCGCCGCGCGGGCGGCCCGGCACTTCGAGTCGGTCGAGATCGTCGAGCAGCACCACCCGCGCAAGTTGGACGCGCCGAGCGGCACCGCCACGCACACCGCCCGGCTGATCGCCGCGGCCCGCGCCGAGGCCGGGCTGGGCCCGGCGCCGGACGCGACCAGGGACGAGGTCGCCGGCGCCCGGGGCGCCGACATCGACGGGGTACGGGTGCACGCGGTGCGCGCCACCGGGCTGGTCGCCCACCAGGAGGTGCTCTTCGGCACCACCGGCGAGACGCTGACCATCCGGCACGACTCGTACGACCGGGCCTCGTTCATGCCCGGCGTGCTGCTGGCCGTGCGCGCGGTGCGCAACCGCCCGGGCCTGACCGTGGGCCTGGACGCCCTGCTGGACTGAAATCGCTGGCCCGGTCTTCGGGCGGCCCCTACGCTGCCCCGGTGATCGATTCGGGAGAACGGGACCGGGCCGGGCGCCGGGTCACCCTGCGGCCGGTGGACGACGACAACTGGCGAGCGGTGGCCGACGTCGCCCCCCGGGACGACCAGCGGGACTGGGTGCCCGCGCTGGCGGCCCGCTACCTGCTGCTGACCATGCGCTCCGAGGTGTGGAACTCGCTCGCCGTGTACGCGGACGAGACGGTGGTCGGGCACGTCATGTGGGGGGTCGACGACGACGGCTCCCGCTGGATCGGCGGAATGGTCATCGACGCCGCCGAGCAGGGCCGGGGTGTCGGTCGCGCCGCGGTGGCCACCCTCGCCGGCTGGCTGGCAGCGCAGGGCGAGCCGGTGCGGCTCTCGTACCACCCCGACAACATCGACGCGGCCCGCCTCTACACCGCGCTCGGCTTCCGGCCCACCGGGGCGATGGAGGACGACGAACTGGTCGCCGAACTGGCTCCGGCCGCGGGCTGAGCCGCGCCGGGCCGGCGGTGGTGTCGCCCACCGCCGGCCGGGGCGGCCCCGGCCCTCAATGGGAGACCGGGCTGCCGGCGGGCCGCTGGGCGGGCACCGCCGGTCGGGTCGGCGTCTCGACGGTCAGCGTGGCCGGCAGGCCGGTCACCGTGGCGTGGCCGGCCCGGTCCACGGTGACGGTGACCGGTGCGCCGGCGACCCGCAGGCCCTCGGCCGCGATCCCGCCCAGGCCGGGCAGCGGGGCCACCGTGACCCGGCCGGCCGGCACGTCCGGGTAGAGCCCGGCGGCGGCCTGGAGCAGCAGCACCGCCCCGGCCGCCGACCAGGCCTGCGGCCGGCACGCCGCCGGGTACGGCACCGGCCGGCCGAGCACCGACCGGTCGTCGCCGCCGTACAGCTCGGGCAGCCGGTAGTCGAACGCCTCGGCGGCGGCCAGCAGTCCGTCGGCCAGGTCGAGCGCGGTGTCGTGGAAGCCGGCCCGGGCCAGCCCGGCGAGCACGATCGCGGTGTCGTGGGTCCAGATCGACCCGCAGTGGTACGACAGCGGGCTGAACCCGGCGTCGTCGCTCGACATGGTGCGCAGCCCGAACCCGCCGGCCATCGCCTCGGTGCCGAGCAGCCGGGCCACCTGCGCCTCCTCGTCGCCGGTGAGCAGGCCGGTGCCGAGCAGGTGGCCGATGTTGCTGGTCAGCGAGTCGACCGGGCGCTTGTCCCGGTCGAGGGCGAGCGCCGGCTGCGGCCCGTGGCGGCCGTCGACCCAGAACGCGGCGCGGAACCGCCGGGCGAGCCGGTCGGCGTAGCCGCGCCAGCGGTCCGCGCCGGGGCGGCCGAAGGCGTCCAGCAGGTCGGCGGCGTCGACCGCAGCCTGGTGCGCGTAGCCCTGCACCTCGGCCAGCACGATCGGCGCGGTCGCGAGCCGGCCGTCGCGGAACCGGACCGCGTCGCCGGAGTCCTTCCAGCCCTGGTTGGACAGTCCGTGCCCGGTGGTGTCGACGTACTCGATCAGGCCGTCGCCGTCGGCGTCGGCGTGCTCGCCGAGCCAGCCCAGCGCCGCCTCCAGCCGGGGCAGCAGCGGCTCGACCTGGTCGGCGGCCAGGCCCCAGCGCCAGGCGTCGTGCAGCAGGCTGATCCAGAGCATGGTCGCGTCCACGGTGCCGTAGTAGGCCGGCGGCAGCCGCAGCCCGGCGTCGCCGAAGGCGACCTCGTGCCGGCGCAGCTCGTGCAGGATCTTGCCGGGGGCCTCGCCGGTGGCCGGGTCGACCCGGGTGCCCTGCCGGCGGGCCAGCACCCGCAGCGTGCCGGCGGCCAGGTCGGTGCCGAGCGGCAGCATCATCCGGGCGGCCCAGAGGCTGTCCCGCCCGAACAGGGTGAGGAACCAGGGCACGCCGGCGCCGAGGAACTCGTCCGCCGGGGCTTCGGCGTCGGCCAGCCGCAGCCCGCGCAGGTCGTCCAGCGCCCGGTCGAGCAGCCGGACCAGCCGCCGGTCGTCGGCCCGGACCGCCGGGTGTGCCCAGCTGACCTCCGTCGGCGGGCTGACCACGGCCGCCCGGGGGTCGGTGACCCGCAGCCGCCAGCGCAGCGTGACCTCGCCGCCCGGCGCCAGCTCGACCGGCCAGGCGAGCCGGGGCGCCTCGGCCGGCTCGGCGTGCACCTCGGCGTCGACGCCGGTGACGGTGACCACCGTCCCGTCGGCCGTCCAGGCCAGCTCGCCCGGGCCCCCGGCCCGGGCCGGCAGCGCCGGGGTGGCGCCGCCGGACTTGACCACCTCGATCGGGGCCAGGTCGCAGGCCAACCGCACGCTGATCGTGGCCCGGACCGGCGTGGTCGCGGTGGAGACGACCCGGAGGTCCTCGGTGAGCCCACCCGGTTCGATCCGGCGGGTGCGGTCGATCCGGACGGTCGGGTCGGGGGTGGGGTCGCCGAGCCAGCGGGCCAGGGTCACGAAGCGCACGCCGTGCGGGCCGGCGGCACCCCGGGCCAGCCCCTCCGGCTCGCGGTCGTCGACCCGCAGCTCGGCACGGGAGAGCACCCGGGCGTCGGCGTGGAAGACCCCCTGGACACCGACCGGGCGGATCTGCCCGGCCGCGTCCCCCAGCGCGCTGGTGGGGGCGTGCACCGCCCCGACCAGGTCGTGCAGCAGGGGTTGCAGGTGGCGTTCGGTCACGGTGTGGCTCCAGATCCTTCTCGGGTGGACCGGCCCCTTGACAGGCGGTCCCCAGGCGGTGCAAAGTGCGAAACATTCCAGCAACTTGAACGATCTAATCCTGCCGTATCTAATTTGGATCGTTCAAGACGGCGAGAGGGATCAAGTGGCTGAAAAGGTGACCATCGCGACGGTGGCCCGGCACGCCCGCGTCAGCCGCCAGACCGTGTCCAATGTGCTCAACGCCCCGCACATCGTGCGGGAGGAGACCCGGCTGCGGGTGCAGGAGGCGATCGACGCCCTCGGCTACCGGGCCAGCCAGGCCGCCCGGCAGATGCGTACCGGCCGGTCCCGGCTGATCGCGGTGCGGATCGAGCCGACCCGCGACGGCATCAACGGGTCGGTGCTCGACCGGTTCCTGCACGGGCTCACCGAGGCCGCCGAGGCGGCCGGCTACCGCACCATGCTCTACACCGCCGCCGACGTCGAGCGCGAGATCGCCGCGTACGACGACCTGCTCAGCGCGTACGACCTCGACGGCTTCGTGCTGACCGGCACCCACCACGGCGACCCGCGGACGGCCTGGCTCGCCGCGCGCGGGGTGCCGTTCGTGACCTTCGGCCGGCCCTGGGACACCCCCGAGGCGCACCCCTGGGTCGACGTGGACGGCGCCGCCGGCACCGCCGCCGCCACCCGCCACCTGCTGGCCCGCGGCCACCGCCGGATCGGCTTCCTCGGCTGGCCGACCGGCTCCGGGGTCGGTGACGACCGGCGCGCGGGCTGGTCACGGGCGCTGCGGGCGGCCGGCATCGAGCCGGCCGGGCAGCACCGGGAGACCGAGGACGGCATCGCCGAGGGCGAGCGGCTGATGCGCGAACTGCTCGCCACCGCCGAACCGCCGACCGCCGTGATCTGCGCCAGCGACTCCCTCGCCCTGGGCGCCCTCCAGGTCGCCCGCGCCGCCGATCCCGCCGTCGGCGTGATCGGCTTCGACGACACCCCGGTGGCCGCCGCCGTGGGGCTGACCAGCGTCAGCCAACCGCTGGGCGAGGCGGCCGCCCGCTGCGTCGAGCTGCTCACCGCGGTGCTCGACGGCACCCACCGGACCACCGACCACGTGCTGCTCCAGCCCGCGCTGGTGCCCCGGCACACCGCATGACCCCCGTCCCCCACCAGGAGAATCCGATGGCATCCCGATCCCTCATCCGGGCGGCGGTGGCCGGCCTCGCCGCCGTCGCCCTGCTCGGCACCGCCGCCTGCGGCAGTGGCTTCGACGACAACTCCGGTGACACCGCCCAGTCCAGCGGCCCGGCCAACCTGCAGATCCTGATCGGCTCCTCCGGCGACGCCGAGACCAAGGCCGTGCAGGACGCGGCGGCGAAGTGGGCCGCCGGCTCGGGCAACACCGCCACCGTGACCCCCGCGCAGGACCTCACCCAGCAGCTCGGCCAGGCCCTCGCCGGGGGCACCCCGCCGGACGTCTTCTACGTCGACGCCGCCCGGTTCGCCGACTACGCCAGCGTCGGCGCCCTGGAGCCGTACGGTGACAAGATCAGCAACACCGACGACTTCTACCAGAGCCTGCGCAGCACGTTCACCTACGACGGCAAGCTCTACTGCGCGCCGAAGGACTTCTCCACCCTGGCGCTCCAGATCAACACGGACCTCTGGGCCAAGGCCGGGCTGACCGACGCCGACGTGCCGACCAGCTGGGAGCAACTGACCGCCACCGCGCGGAAGATCAAGGCGAAGGGGCAGGTGCCGCTGGCGCTCGGCGACACCCGGGACCGGATCGGCGCGTTCCTGGTGCAGAACGGCGGCTGGCTGATGGGCGCCGACGGTAAGCAGCCCGCCGCCGACACCCCGGAGAACCTGGCCGCCCTCCAGTACGTCAAGAGCCTGGTCACCGAGGGGCTGGCGCGCTTCCCGAAGCAGCTCGACGCGGGCTGGTCGGGTGAGGCGTTCGGCAAGGGCGCGGCCGTCATGACCATCGAGGGCAACTGGATCAAGGGCGCCCTGAAGAACGACTTCCCGAACGTGAAGTACAAGGTCGTCGAGCTGCCCGCCGGCCCGAAGGGCAAGGGCACCCTCTCCTTCACCCAGTGCTGGGGCATCGCCGCCAAGTCGAAGTACAAGGAGCAGGCGATCAAGTTCGTCGAGGCGATGACCAGCGGCGAGCAGCAGATGGCCTTCGCGACCGCGTTCGGCGTGATGCCGTCCCGGCAGTCCGTCCGCGACCAGTACACCGGCGCGTTCCCGGCGGACAAGCCGTTCATCGACGGCGCCGCGTACGCCCAGGGCCCGGTGAACGCCCCCAAGATGGACAGCGTCCTGCGCGACCTGGAGGCCGGCCTGCAGGGTCTGGCCAACGGCGACCCGAAGGCGATCCTGGCGAACTTCGACAAGAACGCCAAGGCGGCGCTCGGCGGGTGAGGTGACCGGACGGGCCCCCGACGCACGTCGGGGGCCCGTCCCGGCACCTCCCGGACAGGGGAGGGGAGATGGCAACGGAGGCACTGGCGGCCCCGGCCACCACGCGCGGTGCCGCGCCGCGCCGGCGCGGGCGGGGCGTCCGCGGTGACGAGAACCTCGCCGGCTGGCTCTTCGTCGCGCCGGTCGTCGTGATCCTCGGACTGTTCCTGCTGCTGCCGATCCTGATGGCGCTCTGGGTCAGCCTCACCGACTGGAACGGCCAGGGCAGCCCGTTCACCCGGGAGGTGCCGTTCGTCGGGGCGGAGAACTACACCCGGCTATTCACCGAGGACGGGCTGGACCGCCGGGACTTCATGACCAGCATCCGGAACAACGTCTACTACGTCGGGATCGTGGTGCCGGCGCAGACCGCGCTCGCGCTCGGCCTGGCGCTGCTGGTGAACAACCGGCTGCTCAAGGGGAAGAGCTTCTTCCGCAGCGCCTTCTACTTCCCCTCGGTCACCAGCTCGGTCGCGATCAGCGTGGTCTTCCTCTTCCTGTTCGCCAACTCCGGCGCGGTCAACCGGCTGCTCGCCCTGGTCGGCGTCGACGGGCCGCAGTGGTTCGCCGACTCCCGGGGCGTCCTGCACCTGCTGCTCGGTGCGGTCGGCGTGGACGACCCGCCCGCCGCGCTGACCGGCGGCGGACCGTTCGGGCTGACCTGGTGGGACTGGCTCTCCGGCCCGAGCGTGGCGATGATGTCGATCATCACGCTGGTGGTCTGGACCACCTCCGGCACCTTCATGCTGATGTTCCTCGCCGCCCTGCAGAACGTGCCGGTGGCGCTGGAGGAGGCGAGCACGCTCGACGGCGCCGGCCGCTGGCAGCGGTTCCGGCACGTCACCCTGCCGCTGATCAAGCCGACCACCTTCCTGGTGCTCACGCTCGGCCTGATCGGCTCCTGGCAGGTCTTCGATCAGGTGTACGTGATGAGCCAGGGGGAGCCGGCGAAGACCACGCTCACCCCCGCGTACCTGTCGTACACCACCGCGTTCCGGGACTTCGACTACGGCTCCGGCGCCGCGATCTCGTTCGTGCTGTTCCTGATCATCATCGTGCTGACCCTGATCCAGCGCCGGGCGATGGCCGACCGGGACCCGGTCGGGCGGCGGCGGGGCTGGTGGCGTCGACGCGTACCGGAAGGGTCGTGACATGGCCGTGCTGACCGACCGCCCGCCGGTCGCGGCGGCGCCCGCCCGGCGCCGGGGCCGCGACCCCCGCGTGCTGGTCTCCCGCTTCCTCGGGTACGCCACGCTGGTCTTCTTCGGGCTGGTCTTCCTCTACCCGTTCGTGATCCAGCTCGGCAACTCGTTCAAGACCGAGCCGGACGCGGCGGCCGACCCGCTCTCGCCGATTCCCGACCCGCTGGTGCTGGCCGGCTTCGAGCGGATCTTCGCCGGCACCGGCTTCCCGCTCTGGCTCGGCAACTCGCTGCTGGTCACCGTGCTGGTCACGGCCGGCCGGGTGTTCTTCGACTCGCTGGCCGGCTACGCGCTGGCCCGACTGCGCTTCCGCGGCCGGGCCGGGCTCTTCGCCGCGGTCGTCGCGGTGCTGGCGGTGCCCGGCGTGGTGCTGCTGATCCCGAAGTTCCTGGTGCTCAACCAGCTCGGCATCTACAACAGCTACGCCGGGCTGATCGTGCCGCTGCTCGCCGACGCGGCCGGCGTGTTCATCATGAAGCAGTTCTTCGAGTCGATCCCGGTCAGCGTGGAGGAGGCGGCCCGGATCGACGGGGCGGGCGTGTTCCGCACCTTCTGGTCAGTGGTGCTACCGATGGCGAAGCCGGCGCTGATCACCCTGACCATCCTGTCGTTCCAGGGCTCGTGGAACGAGTTCCCGCACAGCCTGGTGGCGGTCCAGGACCCGGACCTGTTCACCCTGCCGCGCGGCCTGGCCGACCTGGTCAGCGGCTCACTGGGCAAGGGCAGCCAGTACCCGCTCAAGCTCGGCGCCGCGCTGCTGGCCACCATCCCGGTCGCGATCATCTTCGTGGTGTTCCAGCGCTACTTCGTCCGCGACGCCAACGCCGGCGCCGACAAGGGCTGACCCGGGCCACCCCGCGGGGTCAGTCGGTGGGGACCGGCTCGGTGGGGACGGCGACGTGCAGGCGCAGTTGGGGGACGAGCATGTCCTCGACGTCGAGGGCGCGGGCGGCGCCGTCCGGTTCCCAGCCGGTGCTGGTGAGGAACTTCCGGGTCGCCTCGTCGGCGTCGAACGCCCAGGCCACCGCCCGGGCGAAGCCGTCTTCCCGCCACAGGTCCACGCTGGCGGCGAGCAGCCGGCTGCCGTGCCCGCGCCGGCCCCAGCGCGGCTCGACCAGCAGGTCGGTGACCGCCACCACGTCCGCACCGAGAGCCTCGGCCGGCTCGCCCGGGGCGAGCGCCTCGGCGTCGGCCGGACCGGAGGCGGCGAACCCCACCAGATACGATTGCTCGGCCTGTTCGACGGCGACCAGCACCCGGTGGCTGGGCGACGGCGCCTCCTGCACCGCGGCGCTCCACCGCCGGGCGAGCCACGCCTCGTCCAGGTTGTCGAGCACGTGCCGGGGCAGAATCCGGCGATAGGCGACCCGCCAGGTCGCGAGCTGGATGCGTGCGATCTCGCCGGCGTCCTCCGGACGCGCCGGGCGGACGTACCCGAGAGCCATGGGACGGAAGCCTACGCAGGGCGAGGGAGGCGACGGTGGCCCAGGGTGCCAGAAGCACGGCGACGCAGGTCGTCGGCGTGCTCGCGCTCACCGTCGCGGTGACCGCCTTCCTCTCCGTGGCCGCCGTACGGCACGGCTTCTTCGACCTGAAGGTCTACTACGGCGCGCTCACCTGGTGGGTGCACGACGGCGGCGAGATCTACGACTTCCTCAAGCCGGGCACCCAGTACGGCTTCACCTACCCGCCGTTCGCCGCCCTGGTCATGCTCCCGATGGCGTACCTGCCGTGGTTGGCGGCGATCGCCGTGAGCGTGACCGCCAGCGTGCTGACCAGCGCCGTGCTGATCTTCTGGTTGCTCGATCCGGTCGCCCGCCGGGCCGGGTGGACCCGCTGGTTCGCCCTGGCCGTCGCGCTCTGCCTGGCCGCCGCGTACGAGCCGATGCGCGAGACGGTCAACTTCGGCCAGGTCAACACGCTGCTGCTGTTCCTGGTCGCGGTGGACCTGCTGCGCCTGCTGCCCGGCGGCAGCCGGTGGGCCGGGGTCGGCATCGGCCTGGCCACCGCGATCAAACTGACTCCGGGAATCTTCATCGTCTACCTGCTGGTCACCCGCCGCTGGCGGGCGGCGGTCACCTCGATGGCCACCGCCGCCGTGGCCACCCTGGTCGCCGCGGCGCTCTTTCCGGACGCCTCCCGGGAGTTCTGGACCGAGGCGCTGTGGAACACCGGGCGGGTGGGCGAGCTGGCCTTCGTCTCCAACCAGTCGCTGCGCGGCGTGGTGGCCCGGCTGAACCCGGAGCACCCGAGCACCCTGGCCTGGGTGGTGCTGGTGGCCGCCACGCTGGCGCTGTGGGCCTGGCGCTCCCGGGCCGCGGCGGCCGCCGGCGACGAGGCGACCGGCCTGGCCCTGACCGGCGCGGTGATGTGCCTGGTCAGCCCGGTCACCTGGGTGCACCACCTGGTCTGGCTGCTGCCCGCGCTGATCCTGCTGGTGGACAACGGCATGGCCGCGCCGGCCGGCGGTCGCCGGCGTCGGGTGCTGCTGGCCGCCGCCGCCGTCGGGTACGGCTTCCTCACCAGCCGGATCGTCTGGGCCTGGGAGAAGGACTTCACCGGGGTGGACGGCTTCCTCGGCGCCAACACGTACGTCTGGATCAGCCTGGCCCTGCTGGCGTTCCTGCCGGTCCGCCGCCCGGCGGCACCGGCCGGGTCAGTCGTCGAGGCGGCCGGTGTACCGCAGCTCGACGAGCCCGACCGGCGGGCGACCAACGGCGAGCGGCACCGGGTAGGTCGACCGCTCACCGTCCGGTGACAGCCCGGCCCGCTGGTAGAACCGGCGGGCCCGGTGGTTGCCGGCCAGCACCCAGAGCCGGTACTCGACCCAGCCGCGCTCGCGCAGCCCGGCGCGGGCGGCCGCGAGCAGCGCCCGGGCCGTGCCGTCCCCCCAGTGCGCCGGCTCGACGTACACCGCCACCACCTCGCCGTACGCCGGGTCGAGGTCGCCCCGGTCCTGGTCGTTGCGGTACGGGCCGAACGTGGTGAAGCCGGCGGGCACGCCGTCGACCTCGGCGAGCAGGGTGGTGAACGGGTGCTCCGGGTCGGCGGTGCCGACGTCGCGGCGGCGCTGCGCCCAGGCCGCCACGTTCAGCCGGGCCAGCACCTCGTCCGGCATCAGCCCGGCGTACCCGGCCTGCCAGCCGTGCACGTGCACCCGGGCGACCGCCTCCGCGTCGTCGGGCTTCTCGCGGCGGATGGTGAGCATGTATCCGTTCTATGCCGGCTTGGGCGATCGGTCCAGCGGCCGCTCCGATGTCGTAGGGGTGGATTACCGTCGCCGACGATGACCGCACCGGAATCGCTCTCGCTCGCCCAGGCCCGCCGGGTGGCGCTCGCTGCCCAGGGCTTCGCCGACCCGGCACCCACCGGAGTGCCCACCCGCCGACACCTGCGCCGGGTGCTCGACCGGGTCGGGCTGATCCAGATGGACTCGGTCAACGTGCTGCAACGCGCGCACTACCTGCCGCTCTACAGCCGGCTCGGGCCGTACCCGACCACGCTGCTCGACACCGCCGCCTACCGCCGGCCCCGGGAGCTGTTCGAGTACTGGGGGCACGAGGCGTCGCTGGTGCCGGTCGGCCTGCACGCGGCGCTGCGCTGGCGGATGGCCCGGGCGCACAGCGAGTCCTGGGGCGGCATGCGCCGGATCGCCCAGGAGCAGCCCGAACTGGTGGCCTGGATACGCGACGAGGTCGCCGCCCGGGGTCCGCTGACCGCGGCCGAGATCGAGCACGACGCTCCCCGGGAAACCGGCAACTGGGGGTGGAACTGGTCGGCGGTGAAGCGTGCCCTGGAGTTCCTGTTCTGGGCCGGCGAGGTGACCGCCGCCGGGCGCACCACCTCCTTCGCCCGCCGCTACGACCTGCCCGAACGGGTGCTGCCCGCGGCCGCGCTCGACGCGCCGACGCCGACCGACGCCGAGGCGTACCGCACGCTGGTGGCGATCGCCGCCCGGTCGCTCGGGGTGGCCGCCGAGCCGGAGCTGCGCGACTACTTCCGGCTGCCGCTGGCCGGCGCCCGGCAGGCGATCGCCGAGCTGGTCGAGGCCGGCGAGCTGCTGCCGGTGGCGGTGGCGGGCTGGCGGCAGCCGGCCTGGCTGCACGCGCAGGCCCGGCTGCCCCGCTGGATCCGCGGCAACACCCTGGTCAGCCCGTTCGACCCGCTGGTCTGGGAACGCGCCCGCACCGAGCGGCTCTTCGACTTCAGCTACCGGATCGAGATCTACGTGCCGGCACCGCAGCGGGTGTACGGCTACTACGTGCTGCCGTTCCTGCAGGGCGACCGGTTCACCGCCCGGGTCGACCTGAAGGCCGACCGCAAGGCCCGGGTGCTGCAGGTGCCGGCCGCCTGGGCGGAGCCGGGCGCCGAGCCGGGCGAGACCGCGGTGGCGCTCGCCGCCGAGCTGTACCGGCTCGCCGGCTGGCTCGGCCTGGACGCGGTGGCCCCGCCGGCCGCCGGTGACCTGGCCGCCCCGCTGGCCGCCGCGCTGGTGGGCGTCGCCGGTGTACGGTGAGCGCGTGACGAGCGTTGACGGACCGGTCGGCCAACCGCAGTCGCCGACCAGCGCGCCGGACGCCCCGGCGTGGCCCGCGGGTCAGGTGCCGCCCTACCCGGTGGCCGAACCCGACCGGCTCACCCGGTTCGTGACCCGGCTCTACGAGCGTTCACCGCGCTGGGTGGTGCCGCTGGCCGCGGTCGGCTGCGTCGGCGCCGCCATCGGCTACACGCTGCTCAGCGACCCGACCCGGTCGGCGCCGGACGCCGCGCCGACCTGCCTGCTGAAGCTGACCACCGGCCTGGACTGCCCCGGCTGCGGCGGCACCCGCGCGGCCTGGTACCTGCTGCACGCCGACCTGCCGGCCGCCGCCCGGCACCACTTCCTGTTCGTCTTCGCGCTGCCCTTCCTGGCGTACCTCTTCGTCGCCTGGGCCGGCCGGCAGGCGTTCGGCTGGCGGCTGCCGGAGTTGCGGATCAGCCCCAAGGTGATCGGCGGCTTCCTCGCCGCCTGGCTGGCCTTCTCGGTGGTCCGCAACCTGCCCTGGGCCCCCTTCACCTCGCTCTACGTCTGACCTGAGCGCGACCCGCCGGTCGTCACCGGCCGGCCCGGGAGCCGCCCGGCCGGCGCGGTGCGTGTGCTGCGTCATCACGTTCGTCGCCGCCGTCGCCGCCGCCGCCGGTGCGGCTCGGCGGGCGGGTGATGTCCTGGACGACTCAGCTCCTCAGCGTCCGACGGCGGGTGCGGCGCTTCCGGGCGTGATCGAGGTTGCATCGGGGCGAGCCGGACTTGGGCGGGGCGAGCCCCGCCACTACAGTCCGAGGAATGCCGGACATGGTGCAGCCGCAGGTGAAGTTGATCGCGTGGACCCACTTCGAGGCGCCGGACGAGGTGCCGTGGTCGACCGACGCCGAGGGTGGCCAGGCGCTCGCCGAGTTCGCCGGCCGGGCCTGCTACCAGAGCTGGAAGAAGCCCAACCCGGCCACCGCCACCAACGCCGGCTATCTCGCGCACATCCTGGAGGTCGGGCACCTGTCGGTGCTGGAGCACGGCTCGGTGAGCTTCTACTTCACCGGGGTGTCCCGGTCGTTCACGCACGAGCTGATCCGGCACCGGCACTTCTCGTACTCCCAGCTCTCCCAGCGGTACGTGCCGGAGCGGGACGCGGCCATGGTCGAGCCGGCCGTCATCGCCGAGGACCCGGAGTTGCACAAGAAGTTCGTCGAGGCCGCCGAGGCCAGCGTGCGGGCGTACAACGAGTTGCTGGAGGGGCTGGAGCGCCGCTTCGCCGACGTGGAGAACGCCACCCTCCGGCGCAAGCAGGCCCGGCAGGCCGCCCGCGCGGTGCTGCCCAACGCCACCGAGACCCGGATCGTGGTCACCGGCAACTACCGCGCCTGGCGGCACTTCATCGCCATGCGCGCCACCGAGCACGCCGACGTGGAGATCCGCGAGCTGGCCGTGGAGTGCCTGCGCCAGCTGCAGCGGGTCGCGCCGAACGTCTTCGCCGACTTCGTCATCTCGACCCTGCCGGACGGCACCGAGGTGGCGGCCAGCCCGCACGCCGAGCTGTCCTGAGCCCTTCCCCGGCGGCGCCCCGGTGGTCGTCCGCTAGGTTGGATGGCATGACGCACGACCACCCTGACACCCCCGCCCGGGCGGTGTCCCGCCCGTTCGGGCGAGTGCTCACGGCCATGGTGACCCCGTTCACCGCCGACGGCTCGCTCGACCTCGACGGCGCCGCCCGGCTGGCGACCCACCTGGTCGACGAGCAGGGCAACGACGCGCTGGTGGTCAACGGCACCACCGGCGAGTCGCCGACCACCACCGACGCGGAGAAGGAGCGCCTGATCCGGGTCGTGGTGGAGACGGTCGGCGACCGGGCCACCGTGGTGGCCGGGGTGGGCACCAACGACACCCGGCACACCATCGAGCTGGCCGCCGCCGCCGAGAAGGCCGGCGCCAACGGCCTGCTGGTGGTCACCCCGTACTACAACAAGCCGCCGCAGAGCGGGCTGCTGCGCCACTTCACCGCGGTCGCGGACGCCACCGGCCTGCCGGTGATGCTCTACGACATCCCGCACCGCGCCGGCGTGCCGATCGCCACCGAGACGCTGGTCCGCCTCGCCGAGCACGCCCGGATCGTGGCGGTCAAGGACGCCAAGGGCGACCTCACCGCGACCAGTTGGGTGACCAGCCGCACCAACCTCGCCTTCTACAGCGGCGAGGACTCGCTCACCCTGCCCGCGCTCTCCGTGGGCGCCGTCGGCGTGGTCGGCACCTCGACCCACTTCTCCGGCGCGCTGACCAAGCGGATGATCGAGGCGCACGACGCGGGGGACACCACCACCGCGCTGGAGCTGCACCGGCGTCTGCTGCCGCTGTACACCGGCATCTTCCGTACCCAGGGCGTGATCCTGGTGAAGGCCGGCCTCGCGGCACAGGGCCTGCCCGCCGGCCCCGTCCGCCCGCCGCTGGTGGACGCCACCGACGACGAACTGGCCCAGCTGCGCGCGGACTGCGCCGCGGCGGGCCTGGCACTTCCCGAATGACCGAACGACACGACGGACGCCCGGCGACGGCGTCCCAGAATGAGGTGGACGCGTGACCGAGGCGCACATCACGGCGGAACTCCCCCCGCCACTGCCGGAGGGTGGACTGCGGATCATTCCGCTCGGCGGGCTCGGCGCCATCGGCCGCAACATGACCGTCTTCGAGTACGACGGCAAGCTGCTCGTCGTCGACTGCGGGGTGCTCTTCCCGGACGTGGAGCAGCCCGGCGTCGACCTGATCCTGCCCGACTTCGGCCCGATCCTGGACCGGCTCGACGACGTGCAGGCGATCGTGCTCACCCACGGCCACGAGGACCACATCGGCGCGGTGCCCTACCTGCTCGCCCACAAGCCGGACATCCCGCTGGTCGGCTCGCAGTTCACCCTCGCCCTGGTCGAGGCCAAGCTCGCCGAGCGGCGGATCCAGCCGTACACGCTGACCGTGCGGGAGGGCGGCCGGGAGCGGCTCGGTCCGTTCGAGTGCGAGTTCTTCGCGGTGAACCACTCGATCCCGGACGCGCTCGCGGTGGCCATCCGCACCCCGGCCGGCCTGGTGCTGCACACCGGCGACTTCAAGATGGACCAGCTTCCGTTGGACGGCCGGATCACCGACCTGGCCGGGTTCGCCCGGCTCGGCGCCGAGGGCGTGGACCTGCTGCTCTCCGACTCCACCAACGCGGAGATCCCCGGCTTCGTCACCCCGGAGCGGGAGATCGGGCCGGTGCTCGACTCGATCTTCGCCAAGGCCACCGGCCGGATCATCGTGGCCTCGTTCGCCTCGCACGTGCACCGGGTGCAGCAGGTCTTCGACTCCGCCGCCGAGCACGGCCGCAAGGTCGCGCTGATCGGCCGGTCCATGGTCCGCAACATGGGCATCGCCCGCGACCTGGGGCTGCTCAACATCCCGGCCGGTCTGGTGGTCGGGATCGAGGAGGCGACCACGCTGCCGCCGGAGCAGATCGTGCTGATGTCCACCGGTTCGCAGGGCGAGCCGATGAGCGCGCTGGGCCGGATGGCCAGCGGCGATCACCGGCACATCACCATCGCCCCCGGCGACACCGTGGTGCTCGCGTCCTCGCTGGTGCCCGGCAACGAGACCTCGGTCTACCGGGTGATCAACCGGCTGGCCCGGGCCGGCGCGGTGGTGGTGCACAAGGACGTGGCCAAGGTGCACGTCTCCGGCCACGCGCCCGCCGGCGAGCTGCTCTACCTGCTCAACGTGGTGCGGCCCAGCAACCTGATGCCGGTGCACGGCGAGTGGCGGCACCTTCGCGCGCACGCCCGGCTCGGCATCGAGTCCGGCGTGGCGCCGGACCGGGTGGTGCTCTGCGAGGACGGCGACGTGGTCGACCTGGTCGAGGGGCGGGCCAGCCTGGTCGGGCACGTGAAGAGCCGCTACGTCTACGTCGACGGCCTCGCCGTCGGCGACGTCAGCGAGTCGCTGCTCACCGAGCGGCGGATCCTCGGCGACGGCGGCTTCATCGCCGCCACCGTGGTGGTCGACTCGGTCACCGGCAAGGTGGTCGGTGGCCCGACCGTCTCGGCGAAGGGCTTCTCCGAGGACCCGGAGGCGTTCAACCCGGTGATCCCGCTGGTCACCGAGGCGCTGAACCGGGCCGCGGCGGACGGCATCACCGACCCGCACCAGCTCCAGCAGATCGTCCGGCGCACGGTGGGGCGGTGGGTCAACGACGCGTACCGCCGGCGGCCGATGATCGTGCCGACCGTCGTCGAGGTCTGACCGATCTGGATCGTTTTCCGTCGATCGTTCAACCGTCCGCCCCGTCCGCCCGTACTCCGTCCCGGCAGGCCTGACCAGGCCGGCCGGGAGGAGCGTGGCGGATGGACCGCAGACGGATGACAGCCATCGGTGTCCTGGTGGCGACGGCGGGAGCGGCGGCGGCGGTGACCCTGCCGGCGCTGGCCGGGGAGGGCACCGCCCCACCGGCGGACCGGCCGGATGGCACGGCCGCCGGGGTCGCCCCGGAGGTGCTCGACGCGATGCGGCGGGACCTGTCGCTCAGCCCGGAGCAGGTGGTCGACCGGCTGCGCAGCGAACGTCAGGCGGCCGGGGCGGTGGCCCGGCTCCGTACCGAACTCGGCGCCGACTACGGCGGCAGCTGGCTCAGCGCGGACGGCCGCCAGCTGACCGTGGCGGTCGCCGACCCGGCCGACGCCGACCGGGTACGCGCCGCCGGCGCGGTGCCGAAGCAGGTGGCCCGGGGCGTCGGCGAGCTGGACGCGGTCAAGCGCCGGCTGGACCGGGCCGGCGCCCAGGCCAGCCCGGACGTGGCCGGCTGGTACGTGGACGTGGCCGACAACAGCGTGGTGGTGCTCGCCCGCCCGGGCGCCGAGGCGGCCGGCCGGCGGTTCGCCGCGGCCGGCGGGGCGCCCGCGGGCGCGGTCACTGTGCGGACCGCCACGGAACAGCCGCGGCTGCTGTTCGACGTGCGCGGCGGGGAGGCGTACTTCATCAACAACGCCGGCCGCTGCTCGGTCGGCTTCTCCGTGGTCGGCGGGTTCGTCACGGCCGGGCACTGCGGGCGGCCGGGGGACCGGACCACCGGCTCGAACCGGGTCGCCCAGGGCACCTTCCGCGCCTCGTCCTTCCCCGGCGACGACTGGGCGTTCGTCGAGGTGAACGGCGACTGGACGCCGCAGGGCGTGGTGAACGACTTCACCGGCGGCACGGTGCCGGTGGCCGGCTCGCAGGAGGCGCCGATCGGGGCGTCCATCTGCCGGTCCGGCTCGACCACCGGCACCCGCTGCGGGCTGATCCAGGCCCGCAACGCCACCGTCAACTACCCGGAGGGCACGGTCACCGGGCTGACCCGTACCAACGTCTGCGCCGAGCCGGGCGACTCGGGCGGCGCCTGGCTCTCCGGTGACCAGGCCCAGGGCGTCACCTCCGGCGGCTCGGGCGACTGCACCCGGGGCGGTGTCACCTTCTTCCAGCCGGTCAACGAGATCCTCGCCGCCAACCGGCTGACCCTGGTCACCGCCGACGGCGGCGAGGTGCCCCCGCCCTCCGGGCCGGCCGAGCCGCCGGCCGCCACCACCCCGCCGCCGACGACGCCGCCGGCCCCGCCGACCGGCGGCGAGACCGACTGCACCGGGCAGGTCACCCGGGCCGGCTCGCTGGCCGCCGGGCGGGCCCAGACCCAGCCCGACGGCCGCTGGTTCCGGGCCCCGGCCGGCCCGCAGCGGGCCTGCCTGGACGCCCCGGACGGGGCCACCTTCGCGCTCACCCTGCAGCGCTGGACCGGCACCGGCTGGCGGACCGTGGCCCGCGCCGCCACCGACGAGGCGGCGGCCCGGCTGGCCACCGAGGGCCCGGCCGGCGCCTACCGCTACCTGGTGACCGCGCTGCGCGGCTCCGGCGACTACACGCTGGCGTTCTCCGCCGGCTGACCCCACCCGACCGGGCCGGTCGCCGACGTCCCCGTGTACGTCGGTGACCGGCCCGGAGCCGGTGCGGTTGACACGGAGACCACCCCTGAACCGGGGATCAGGTTGCGCGACTGTCGGATGACGGTCTGCGGGTGTCGGGACGGCAACCCCGCGCCGCCGCTCGCGCGTCAGGGCAGCGCGGCGACCGCCTCGGCGTACCCGGCGCCGGTGCGCACGGCCGCGTCCACCAGCACGGCGAGCTGGGCCGGGGCCACCCCGTGCGCCAGGTCGGTGCTGACGTCGCCGGCCAGCGCCAGCTCGCCGCCGAGGTCGTGCACGTACGCCTTCGGCAGCAGCCGGTCGTGGTTCCACGCGTTGCAGAACGCGTACGCCTCGGTCAGCCGCCCGGCGGGCAGCCGGCGCGCCGCGACCACCCGTACGTGCAGGATCTCCCCGTGCTCACCGGCCCGGCGGAACTGGATCAGCGCCTCGCCCCAGCGGCCGAGCACCGCGCCGCCGCCGTCCACGTCGTACCGGTCACCGCGCCGGTCCAGCTCGGCCGTGATCATCGACAGGGTCAGCGGCGTCGGTTCCAGCTCCGCCGGCCCGGCGTCGCCGTCGTCCCGGTCGTCGAGGTCGTCCGGGGCGTCGTCGGCGGGCAGCGGGACCGGGGCGGCCAGCGGCCGCTCGGCCAGCCAGGACGCGATCCGGCCGGACTGGTGGCCGGTGCCGTTGCGGGCGTCGAAGCTGCCGGCCAGCCGGGTCGCCGTGCCGAGCAGCGTGTGCCCCAGCGTCTCGACGTCCAGCTCGGCGGCCGGTCGCGGGCCGGCGGCGGGGCGGCGCAGCGTCCGGTGGCCCAGCCCCGCGTCGACGGCGAGGGCGCAGAGCAGCGCCCCCGCGGCGGCGAACTCCATCGCCGACAGGTCGTCGGCCGGGCGGTCCAACCGGGGCAGCTGCTCGGCGAGGATGTCCAGCCCACGGTCGAGGTGCCCGCCCAGCGCGCAGAACCGCAGGTGCGCCGACAGGTACGGGAAGGCGGCCGGTTCCCGCCGGTGCCGCCGGTACGCCCGCACGTGCGCCGCGCCGGCCCGCTCCGGCTCGCCGGCCCGCAGCCAGGGCAGCAGCGCCCCGGCCAGCGCCCGTTCCGGTTGCTCGGTGCAGGTGACCGTGCCGTCGAGCGGGTCCCGCAGCACGTCCAGCGCGGCGGGCCAGTCGCCCCAACCGGCGAGCAGTTCGGCGCGGCGGACCGGCGCGCAGCCGGGGCACCCGTCGGCCGGCCCGGGCGCGGCGGCGGTCCACCGGTCGTACCACCGGCGGGCGGTCGGCTCGTCGCCGAGGTGGTCGGCGATCCGGCAGCGCAGCTCCGCGACCACCGCGGCGTCGCCCGCGCCGGCGGCGGTCCGCCCGGCCAGGTCGTCCAGCATGGACCGGGCCTGGTCCAGCCCGACCCGGGGCGTGCCGAGCAGCGCCTCCACCGCGTACCGCTGGTAACGCAGCAGCAGCTCGACGTCGGCCGCGGGCAGCAGGTCGGGCCGGCGGTCGACGGCCGCCAGGCAGCGGCGCACCGGTTCCACCAGCCGCCACCGCTCGCCGTCCAGCAGGTACGCCTCGACCAGCGCGAACCGGGCGGCCACCGCGGCGCGGTCGTCCCCGGCCGCGTCCGCGTGCGCGGCGACGCGTTCCAGCTCGGCGGTCCGGGCCTCGCCGTCGGGCAGGTCCCGGGCGTCGGCGAGGGCGTCGGCCAGCGCCGCGTCCGACGGCCGGTCGGCCCCGCCCGGCGTCGCTCGCTGGCGCTCGCCCCGCCCGGTCACGCGATCACCGCGCCGGGCAGCCGGCGCACCTCGGCGGCGAGCTGGCAGCCGGTGGCGATGCCGCAGTCGAGCAGCTGGTCCAGCTGGTGCGTGGTGACCCCCCGCTCCAGGTCGGCGATCACCTCGCCGCAGACCCGGGCCCGGCCGTCGTCGTCGACGTGCACGAACGCCTTGGGCCAGAGCCGGTCGTGGTTCCAGCCGTTGCAGAACGCGTACAGCGCGGGGACGTGTTCGATGGAGAAGGTGGGTGCGGCGACGGTGCGCACCTGGAGCAGCTCCCCGGCGGCGCCGAGGCGAAGGAACCAGATCAGGCTGTCGTCCCACCGGCCGACCAGGTCGCCGTCCGGGTCGCGCTGGACGACGTACCCCCGGTTGCCCAGCACGGCGGCGATCAGCTCGCCGGTCAACGGCCGTAGTTCCCGGGGCGGCCCGGCCAGGGGGCCGTCCGGACCGTCCTCGATTTCCGGCGACGCCATGGGGGCATCCCTTCGGGGGCGAATATCACGGCGGACGGCGAGGCCCGTGCTGCGACGCGCGGACACGACCCGGAAAAGCGGCGATCTGCCGGGTCACGCCGTTAAGTTGATGCTATGGCGGGCCGTACCTCTCAGGCGAGCCGGCGGCGCGGCGCGTCGCCGCGCGGTGGCACCAACAGCCGTGCCCGCCAGCCGGCGAAGAAGAGCCGCACCCCGGCCCGGCGCCGCACCGCGGCGGCGCGCCCGGGTCCGGCGGTCTACATCGGCCGGGCGGTCGGTGCACTGTGGATGGGGTTGGCGCACGGCGTCGGCTGGGCGGTCCGTGCCGCCGGCCGGCAGGCCGCCTCGGCCCGGGAGCTGGATCCCGAGCACCGCCGCGACGGCGCCGGCCTGCTGGTCTTCGGGCTCGCCCTGCTCAGCGCCGTGGGCATCTGGTTCTCCGCGGCCGGCCCGGTCGGGGAGCGGGTGGCCGACACCGTCCGGCTCTTCCTCGGCGCGATCGCCATCGTGGTGCCGGTGCTGCTGATGATCGGCGCCTGGCGGCTGATGCGCGAGCCGGCCGACCCGGAGCACCGGGGGCGCGGGTTGGTCGGCTGGGGCTCGATGCTGGTGGCCACCGCCGCGTTGCTGCACATCGGGCAGGAACCGGTCGACGCGACCCAGCGCGACTTCGCCGGCGGGTTGGTCGGCGCCGGGGTGGGCAGCCTGCTGGAGCGCGCGGTCACCGCCTGGGTGGCGGTACCGCTGCTGATCCTGCTGCTGATCTTCGGGCTGCTGGTGGTCACCGCCACGCCGATCAACAAGATCCCGGAGCGGCTCGGCCTGCTGGCCGGCGCGGTGACCGGCGCGCCCGCCGCCGAGGACGCGGCCGACGAGGCGGAGGCCCGCGCCACGCCCGCCCGCAAGCGCCCGGCGAAGCGGACGCCACCCCCGCTGGACCCGGACGACTTCGACGAGCTCGACGAGGGCGTCGACCTGCAGGACACCATCGTGCTGCCGCGCAAGGCGCCGGCCAAGGTGCCGGCGACCCGCCGGCCGGTCGAGCCGCCGGAGCACTCGCCCGCGCCCACCCGGGCCGAGCAGTTGGCGTTGACCGGGCTGGCCGGCGACTACACCCTGCCGCCGGCGAACATGCTCAGCAGCGGCGCGGCGCCGAAGAAGCGGAGCAAGGCCAACGACGAGGTGATCGCCGCGCTCACCGGCGTCTTCGAGCAGTTCGACGTGGACGCCGCGGTCACCGGCTTCACCCGCGGCCCGACGGTCACCCGCTACGAGGTCGAGCTGGGCCACGGCGTCAAGGTCGAGCGGATCACCCAGCTGTCCCGCAACATCGCGTACGCGGTGAAGTCGCCGGACGTGCGGATCCTGAGCCCGATCCCGGGCAAGAGCGCGGTCGGGGTGGAAATCCCCAACACCGACCCGGAGAACGTCGCGCTCGGTGACGTGCTGCGCTCGCGCGCCGCCACCAGCGACCACCACCCGATGGTGGTCGCGCTCGGCAAGGACATCGAGGGCGGCTACGTGGTGGCCAACCTGGCGAAGATGCCGCACATCCTGATCGCCGGCGCCACCGGGGCGGGCAAGTCGTCCTGCCTGAACTCGCTGCTGGTGTCCATCCTCACCCGGGCCACCCCGGACGAGGTGCGGCTGCTGCTGATCGACCCGAAGCGGGTCGAGATGACCGGTTACGAGGGCATCCCGCACCTGGTCACCCCGATCGTGACCAACGCCAAGAAGGCGGCCGACTCGCTGGAGTGGGTCGTCCGCGAGATGGACATGCGCTACGACGACCTCGCCGCCAACGGGGTCCGGCACATCGACGACTTCAACCGCAAGGTGCGCAACGGGGAGATCAAGGCCCCGCCGGGCAGCGAGCGGGAACTGCGGCCGTACCCGTACCTGCTGGTGATCGTGGACGAGCTGGCCGACCTGATGATGGTCGCCCCGCGCGACGTGGAGGACTCGATCGTCCGGATCACCCAGCTGGCCCGGGCCGCCGGCATCCACCTGGTGCTGGCCACCCAGCGCCCCTCGGTGGACGTGGTCACCGGCCTGATCAAGGCGAACGTTCCGTCCCGGCTCGCCTTCGCCACCTCCTCGCTGGCCGACAGCCGGGTCATCCTCGACCAGCCGGGGGCGGAGAAGCTGCTCGGTCGGGGTGACGGGCTGTTCCTGCCGATGGGCGCCTCGAAGCCGATCCGGATCCAGGGCGCCTGGGTCACCGAGCGCGAGATCGCCGACGTGGTGAAGTTCTGCAAGGACCAGCGCGAGCCGGAGTTCCGCCCGGACGTCCTGACCGTGGCGCAGGAGGGCAAGAAGAAGATCGACGAGGACATCGGCGACGACCTCGACCTGCTGGTGCAGGCGGTCGAGCTGGTGGTCACCTCGCAGTTCGGCTCGACCTCGATGCTCCAGCGCAAGCTGCGGGTGGGCTTCGCCAAGGCCGGCCGGCTGATGGACCTGATGGAGACCCGGGGCGTGGTCGGGCCGTCCGAGGGTTCCAAGGCCCGCGACGTGCTGGTCAAGCCGGACGAGCTGGAGGAGGTCCTGGTCGGCCTGCGCGGCGGCGATGAGTGAGCCGCTGGCCGAGGAGCTGTTCCCGGTCCGCGCCGCCGCGGACCTGCCGGCCGCGCTCGGCTCCCACCGGGATTCGCGCGGCGGCGTGCGCTGAACCGAGCCCGGCCCGCCGGCCAACCGGCCCGGCGGACACGGACGGGCCCGTCGGCGTGCGGCGGGCCCGTCGGGTCGGGGGAGCGGTACGGATCAGTTGACGAGGGCGTTCACCAGCACCAGGCCGATCACCGCGCCGACCACGCTGGCCACCGCGGCGTACCAGCCGAGCGGCTTGTCGCCCAGTACCGCGCCGACGACGCCGAGGATGACGCCGAGCACGCCGAAGATGATCGGGTTGAGCAGGAGCGCGAGGACCGCGAAGACGAAGCCCAGGATGGTGCAGATGCGGGCGGCGTTGCTGCGCGGACGGGCGGTGCTGGGCATGTCGGCCATGTCTGCCTCCGTCGGAGAACCTGCGATGTCAGCCGATCTCTACCCACAACGGGTGCCCGGCACGCCTCGCGAACCGCGACACGCCGGGATCAGTGGAAGATCTTCAGCCCGACCACGCCCGCGATGACCAGCGCCAGGCAGGCGATCCGGGGCAGGCTGGCCGGCTCGTTCAGCGCCAGCATGCCGACCAGGGCGGTGCCGGACGCGCCGATGCCGACCCAGATCGCATAGCCGGTGCCGACCGGGATCTCGCGCAGCGCGTACGCCAGCCCGGCCATGCTGAGCACCAGGGTCACCACGAAGACCAGCGACGGGACGGGGCGGGTGAAGCCGGCGCTGCGGTCCAGGGCCACCGCCCACGCCGTCTCCAGCAGTCCGGAGACCACCAGCACGAGCCAGGCCATTCGGAGTCCACCTCTGCGGGTTGCCCGGACCGCCGGGGCCGGGACGAGTCGAGTCTGCTGTCACGCGGGGCGTCTTGGCCTGACCGGGTACGCCCGCCACTCGTCCGGGGCGGCCCGGCACCGGGCCACCGGGGCCGACGTTAACACCGGCCGCCTCCCCGGCCGGGCGTGGGTGAGCCGGGCCACCGTCCGTTGACCTGAACCTCACTTCAGCTTGCAGGATGGGTCCATGACGCTGCTCTTCTCCGACCGCGAGGTCACCGCCGCGCTGGACGCCGCCACCACGGTGGCTGCCATGCGGGACGCCCTCCTGGCCGCGTACGCGGGCCGGCTGGTGGCACCGCCCCGGGCGTCCGCGTCGCTGGGCGGCGGGCGGATGGTGCTGACCGCGGGGCACCTGACCGGCGAGTGGTACGGCTTCCGCTCGTACGACACCTTCGGTCACCCGGAGGCGGAGCAGGTGGTGGTGCTGCACGACGGGCGTACCGGGGCGGTGCTGGCGGTGGCCGTCGGCGAGGAGCTGGGCTCGCGGCGTACCGGGGGACTGGGCGGGGTCGCGGTGGACGCGCTGGCCCGGCCGGACGCGGCCAGCCTCGGCGTGGTCGGCTCCGGGCGGCAGGCCTGGACGCAGGTCTGGGCCGCCGCCGCGGTGCGCCCGCTGCGCGAGGTGACCGTGTACAGCCGCTCCGCCGCCCGGCGGGAGGCGTTCGCCGCCCGGGTCCGCGCCGAGCTGGGCCTCCCCGCCCGGGCGGTGGACTCGGCCCGCGCCGCCGTGCGCGACCGGGACCTGGTGGTGCTCGCCACCGACAGCCCGACCCCGGTGCTGGACGCCGCCGACCTGCGCCCCGGCACCCACGTCAACGCGGTCGGCTTCAAGCAGCGCGACCGGGCCGAGTTCGGCACCGACCTGCTGGACGCCGCCGACCTGCTGGTCACCGACTCGCCGGCGCAGGCGTCCGCGTACGCGCCGCCGATGCTCGCGGCCGATCCGCCGTACGTCCACCGGCTGCTCGACCTGGGCGCGTTGCTGGCCGGCGCCGCCGCCGGCCGGACCCGGGCGGACCAGATCTCGGTCTTCTGCTCGGTCGGCCTGGCCGGTACCGAGGTGTTCCTGCTCGACCGGCTGGTCGCGGTGGGCGCGGTGGCCGCGGCCTGACCTCGGTCCGGTCCGCGCCGGCGGCGCATCCGGCCGGGCGGATGTGAGCCGGCCTACTGCCGGCGGCCCGCCGAGGGCGGGGACCGGCGTCCCGCCCGGTACCCTCGGATGGTGTCTGCCACCTCTCCGTCCGAGCTGTCGCCCGCCGGCGACGGCCGCCGTGTCGCCCTGCTGACCCTGGGCTGTGCCCGCAACGAGGTCGACTCGGAGGAGTTGGCCGCCCGGCTGCACGCCGACGGCTGGCAGGTCACCACCGACGGCGAGGGCGCCGACGTGGTGGTGGTGAACACCTGCGGCTTCGTGGAGAAGGCCAAGCAGGACTCCATCCAGACCCTGCTCGCCGCAGCCGACACCGGGGCCAAGGTGGTCGCCGCCGGCTGCATGGCCGAGCGGTACGGCCGCGAGCTGGCCGAGAGCCTGCCCGAGGCGCAGGCGGTGCTGAGCTTCGACGACTACCCGGACATCGCCGCCCGGCTGGACGCCGTCGTCGCCGGTGAGGCGCTGGACGCGCACACCCCGCGGGACCGGCGCGAGCTGCTCCCGCTGACCCCGGTCAAGCGGCGGGCCGCGACGGTGTCGCTGCCCGGCCACGGCACCCCGGCGCGGGCCGCCGTCGAGACCGACGCGCACACCCCGGCCCACCTGCGCCAGGTGCTGCGCCGGCGGCTGGACACCGGCCCGGTCGCCTCGCTCAAGCTGGCCAGCGGCTGCGACCGCCGGTGCGCGTTCTGCGCCATCCCGGCGTTCCGCGGCGCGTTCGTCTCGCGTACCCCGGACGAGCTGCTGGCCGAGGCGGAGTGGCTGGCCAAGACCGGCGTCCGTGAGCTGGTGCTGGTGAGTGAGAACTCCACCTCGTACGGCAAGGACCTGGGCGACCCGCGGGCGCTGGAGAAGCTGCTGCCGCAGCTCGCCGCGATCGACGGCATCGTCCGGGTGCGGGCCAGCTACCTCCAGCCGGCGGAGACCCGGCCCGGGCTGGTCGAGGCGATCGCCGCCACGCCCGGGGTGGCCCCGTACTTCGACCTGTCGTTCCAGCACTCCAGCGAGCCGGTGCTGCGCCGGATGCGGCGGTTCGGCTCCACCGACCGGTTCCTCGACCTGCTCGCCAGCGCCCGGGAGCTGGCGCCCGAGGCGGGCGCCCGGAGCAACTTCATCGTCGGCTTCCCCGGCGAGACCCGGGCCGACGTCGACGAGCTGGTCCGGTTCCTGACCGCGGCGCGGCTTGACGCGATCGGCGTGTTCGACTACAGCGACGAGGACGGCACCGAGGCCGCCGGGCTCTCCGGCAAGGTCTCCGCCGCCACCGTCAAGCGCCGCTACGACAAGCTCAGCGCGCTCGCCGACGAACTCTGCTCGCAGCGGGCCGAGGAGCGGCTCGGTTCGACGGTCGAGGTGCTGGTCGACTCGGTCTCCGACGGCGTGGTCGAGGGGCGCGCCGCGCACCAGGCTCCCGAGGTGGACGGTTCCACCACCCTGGTCGCTCCGGACGGCGGCGGGGTGGACCTGGCCGCGCTGCGCCCCGGTGACCTGGTGCGGGCCACGGTCACCGGCACCGAAGGGGTGGACCTGCTCGCCGTACCGGATGAGATGATCTCGGCGGCGCCCGGCGCGGCACGGTGACGGCGGGCCCGGACGGAGCGGGGAGGCCACGTGGTGGGGTACCGGGAACGCCACGGCGGTCCACGCGGGGTGCGGCGGTGACTGGGGCGACCGGGTCGACGCCGGCCCCGGTGGTCGGCCGGGTGCCGGTGCTCAACGCGGCCAACGCGCTCACCGCGCTGCGGCTGGTGCTGGTGCCGGTCTTCGCGGCCAGCGTGGTGATCTCCGCGATGAGCAACGCCGGCTGGCGGATGGCCGCCTGCCTGATCTTCGCCGTCGCCTCGGTGACCGACCTGGTCGACGGCTGGATCGCCCGCCGGTTCGGCCTGGTCACCTCGGTGGGCAAGGTTGCCGACCCGATCGCCGACAAGGCGCTCACCGGCGCCGCGCTGCTGCTGCTCTCCTGGTACGACCGGCTGCCCTGGTGGGTGACCGCGGTGATCCTCGCCCGCGAGCTGGGCATCACCGCCCTGCGGTTCTGGGTGATCCGCCGGGGCGTCATCGCGGCCAGCCGGGGTGGCAAGATCAAGACCGCGCTGCAGATCCTGGCCATCGCCTGGTATCTCTGGCCGATGCCGGCCGCGCTGGCCGCCGTCGGCCCCTGGATCATGGCCGCCGCGGTAGCGGTGACCGTCATCACCGGCTTCGACTACATCGCCCAGGCCCTCCGCCTCCGCCGCACCCCCTGACTTCAGGGGGCGCCCCCGTCGATCATGAAGTTGTTGACGCGACACGCCGGTGTGGAGGTCGACAACTTCATGATCAACCGGCCGGTCCCCGGGGGTGGGCCGAGCGGCCCCCGGGGCGGGGGTGGTTGATCGGGGGCGGTGGGGGAAGGATCGGGGACATGCAGAGCAGCGACGCGAACGGGGAGCGGCCGGTCGGCAGCCCGGCGGCGGCGGTGGTGCACAGCCTGACCGAGCGGGCGGAGACGCTGGCCACTGTCGAGTCGCTCACCGGCGGCCTGCTGGCCGCCTCGATCGTGGAGATCGCCGGGGTGAGCGGCGTCTTCCGCGGTGGGCTGGTGGTCTACGCCACGGAGCTGAAGTCCGAGCTGGCCGGGGTGCCGGCGGACCTGCTCGCCGAGCGCGGGCCGGTCGACCCGGACGTGGCCGCCGCGCTCGCCGAGGGCGGCCGGCGGCGCTGCGGCGCCGACTGGGGCCTGGCCACCACCGGGGTGGCCGGCCCGGAACCGCAGGACGGCAAGCCCGTCGGCCTGGTCTACGTGGCCGTGACGGGGCCGGGCGGCAGCACCGTGCGCCAGCTGGACCTGGACGGCGGGCGGGACCACGTGCGGTCGGCGGCGGTGATCGAGGCATTGCGGCTGCTGGCCGAGCGGATCCACGAGGCCGACGCGGACCGGGCCGCCGCCGGCGTGTGAGCCACGCCGTTCCGCCGGCAGCGCGGTGTCCCGGCGCCGTCGTCGAGCCCGTGCCGGCGAGGTGGTGCTGACCATGCCGTTCCGGGGTCGCCGGGGCGGCGCCGACCGGCGGAGCGGATCTGCGGTGGGCAGACAACCCGCGATCCCCGGGCGGGGTGGGATGTCGCCGGGCGCGGCAACGGGTACGGTTGCGGGAAGGCTCCGGCGGTCGGGGCCGGCGCGGTCGCCGCGCCGGGCCGGGCGACCGGGGGCGACAGTGGTGTCCCACAGGGGGAGGTGCGATGGTCCTGCTACGCCGGGTGATCGGTGACGCACTGCGGGCGCGCCGGCAGGGGCAGCACCGCACCCTGCGCGAGGTCTCCTCCGCGGCCAACGTCAGCCTCGGCTATCTCTCCGAGATCGAGCGCGGCCAGAAGGAGCCCTCCAGCGAGTTGCTGGCCGCCATCTGCGACGCGCTCGGCGCGCGCCTGTCCGAGCTGCTGCGTGAGGTCAGTGACACGGTCGCGCTCGCCGAGCAGATGCCGGGCGTGCTGGTGCCAGTGCAGGACGAGCCGGCCGCGGTGGCGCGGCCCGCCGTGCGCAAGGCCACCGGCCGGTCCGTGCACCAGGTCAGCTCCGACGGCAAGGTCGCCGTCTCGGTCCACCAGGATTCCCCGCTCAAGGCCACGCTGCGCAGCACCCGGGTGCGCCAGACCGACCGCGACGTGGTCTGCGCCGCATGATCCCGACCGGGCGCGCTCCGTGGCCGTCGGTGGCCCGCGCCGCGTAGGGTTGATCGCGGACGGTGCCGGTGTTGCCCGCCGGTCGAGTACGGATGCCGCGCTGGCGTCCGGCTGGGACGATGGAGCCAGCGCCGCGCCCGGACCGTCGGGCCGTGCGGCACGGTGCGGCGCAGCGACGCGACTGAGGGGATACCGCGGAGATGGCGAACCCGTTCGTCAAGGGTTGGAAGTACCTGATGGCGCTCTTCGGCGCCAAGATCGACGAGCATGCCGATCCCAAGGTGCAGATCCAGCAGGCCATTGAGGAGGCACAGCGCCAGCACCAGGCGCTGGTGCAGCAGGCCGCCGCGGTGATCGGCAACCAGCGCCAGCTGGAGATGAAGCTCTCCCGCCAGATGTCCGAGGTCGAGCGGTTGCAGGGCAACGCCCGGCAGGCCCTGGTCCTCGCCGACCAGGCCCGGGCCCGGGGTGACGAGGCCGAGGCCGGGCGCTACGAGCAGTCCGCGCAGACCCTCGCCTCCCAGCTGGTCTCGGCCGAGCAGGCCACCGAGGACCTCAAGACCCTGCACGACCAGGCGCTCGGGGCCGCCGCGCAGGCGCGCAAGGCGGTGGAGAACAACTCGATGATCCTCCAGCAGAAGCTCGCCGAGCGCACCAAACTGCTCAGCCAGCTGGAGCAGGCCAAGATGCAGGAGAGCGTCGCCCAGTCGCTGGAGTCGATGTCGGCGCTGACCGCCTCCGGCACCACCCCCACCCTGGACGAGGTGCGCGACCGGATCGAGCGGCGCTACGCCAACGCGATGGGCCGCGCCGAACTGGCCGGCAACTCCGTCGAGGGGCGGATGCTGGAGATTCAGAAGGCGACCCTGGACTCGGCCGGCTCGGCCCGGCTGGAGCAGATCCGGGCCAGCATGGCCGGCGAGCAGCTCGGGGCCCAGCGGCAACAGCCTGCCGCGCCGCGCGCCGAGCAGGCCGAGCCGGCCGCGCCGGCCGCCGACCCGGCGGCCGCCGCCCGGCTCGACGAGATCCGGGCCAGCATGAGCCGGGAACGAGGCACGGGGGACACCACCGCCGCCGGCTGAGCGGCCGCAGGTCGAGGAGGCACAGGTGGCAGACGAGCGTACCCGGTACTTCCGGCGGCTGAGCCGGCTGCGGCGGTCCGCCCGCCGGTGGAGCGTGCTGGCCGGCGGGCTCGGTGGCGCCGCCGCCGTACTCACCCCGTACGCCGGGCTGGGGCTGCCGGACGCGGCCTGGGCCGCCGGCGCCGGCAGCGCGGTGGCGCTGGCCGCCTGGCGCTGGGTCGACCTGCGGGCGCTGGCCGCCCGGCCGGCGCCGCCGCCGCTCGACCCGGCCGAGGCCGCCGCCCGGTCCCGGGCCAGGCTGGTCGCCGCGGTGGAACGGCTCCCGGTCGGCCCGGGCGTGCTCGCCGAGGTACGCCGGGTCCGCTCCCGGGTGGCGTTGCGCGGCACCAGCGCCGCCGAGCCGTGGGCCCGGCTGGACCGGGCCGCGCTGACCCTGGCCGGGATGGCGCCCCGGCTCACCGGCCTCGCCGAGCCCGCCGTGGTGGAGGCGGCCACGGCCGACCGGTCCCTGCGTGACCTCGCCAACCGGGTGGCCAGCGTGGAACGCGCGCTGCGGCTCGCTCCGGCCGACGCCCGCCCGCCGCTGGCCGAGGCGCACCAGGCACTCACCGCGCAACTGGACAGCGGCGTCGCCGCGTACGAGCGGCTGGTGGTGGCCGCCGCCGGCTACGTGGCCGAGGACGCCCGGCCGGACGCCGAGCACCCGGCCGCCGCCCAGCTGACCGAGGCGACCGACCTGCTGCACGGCGTCGCCGCGGCGCTGGCCGAGCTGCGCGCCGTCAACACCCCGCTGCGCGCCCCCTGAGCCGACCGGCTCACTCCGGTGTACTGACCGGGACCGGCGTGGTGTACGGCGAGCTGCCGACGACGTTGAACGAGCGGACCCGGTAGTGGTAGGTGACCCCGCGGGCCAGGCCGGTGTTGGTGAATCCCCGGCCGGTGACCGTGAAGGTGGCCACCTCGCGGCTGAATTCCGGGTCCAGGGCCCGCTGCACGATGAACCCGGCGCCCGGCCCGGTCGGGGTGCTGGCCGACCAGCCCAGGATCACCGTGGCGGTGTCAGGGCCGGGCGCGGTGGCGGTGGCGCTCACCGCGGTCGGTGTGCCGGGCACCGGCGGGGTGGTCACCGTGGCCACCGTCGACCAGGGTGAGGCCGCACCCAGGTACGTCGTCCGCACCCGGTAGTAGTACGTGGTGTCGGGGGCGACGGCGGCGTCCAGGTGGTGGTCGCCGACGCCGATCGCGGTGGTGCCCGGCCCGCTGGTGAACGTCGGGTTGGTGGCCCGCTGCACGTCGATGCCGGTGGCGAAGGAGCGGTTCGCCCAGCGCAGCGCGACCCGCAGCGGTGCGGCCGGCGGGATCACCGCGGCCAGCCCGGCGGGCGCGGTCAGCCGGACCGCGGCCGGCACGCTGTTCGACCAGGCGGAGCAGCTCACCGCGTTCTCGGCGCGGATCCGGTAGTGGTAGGTCACTCCGGGCGTGACGGTGGCGTCGGTGTACCGGGTGGCGGTGGCCGCCACGGTGATCTCGGTCAGCCCCTCGGTGAAGGTGGCCTCGGTGGCCCGCTGGAGCAGGTGGCTGGTCGCCGGAGGGCGGCTGCCGTTGCCGGTCCAGGCCAGCGCGATGGCCGGCAGCGCGGTGGCCGAGCCGGGAGCGGGCGTGGCGGTCAGCCCGGTGGGCGCCTTCGGCGCCACCCGCAGCACCAGCGGCCGGCTCATGCCCTGGTCGCGGTGCCCGGCCAGCCGGCTGTACCAGCGGTACTCCCAGCCCAGGTTGACCAGCTGGTTCAGGACCATCGCCGGCCGGCCGTCGGCCGGACTCACCGGGGTCGAGCCGGTCCGCGCGCCCGCCGGGCGGGTCGGGTCGAGCAGCCGCACACTGTCGCCGATCTTGAACGGCAGGGCCGGGGCGACCGGCCGCAGGGCGACGATCACGTCCTCCCGTGGGTCGACCCGGACGACCTGCTTCCAGCCCAGCTCGGCTCCCTCCGCCGGCCGGACCGTGCCGTCCCAGCCGACCCGGTTGACGACCTGTACGTCACAGCCGTCGAACTGCACCGGCTGGGTCTGCCGGGCGTGCCCGCTGATCCGCCAGAGCTGGGTGCCGTCGGCGGTGGCGCCGATCCCGACCGCCGGGTCGGTGGCGAAGAGGATCTCGGTGGCCGGGTCGGTCGGACCGAGCGGCAGGGTGGCGGGGGAGAGCGGCCCGGCGTGCGGGTGCTCGACGCCGAGCCGCCCGGTCAGCCGGCCGTACCCGGGCTCGAAGACCTGCTGCACCACCTTGCCGAGCAGCGGCAGGGTCACCGGGGCGCCGGCTCCGGCCGGGGTGAGGGTGACGGTGGTGGCGTTCGCCGGCACCAGGGTCAGCCGGCCGGTGCCTCCGTCGTCACCGGGCCGCGGCACGATCGGTGGCCGCTGGCTGGCCGCGTACGCCCGGGGCAGCCGGTCGCGCAGCCGGGCCAGGTCGTATCGGGGCGCCGGTGTGCCGGCCACCCGGAACTGGAGCAGGGTGCGGGTGTTCGGGCCGTACCCCGCCCGAGTGGGTGGCGCGCCGCCCTCGGCGGTCCGGTCCGGCGCGTCGGTGTGCTGGTCGTAGCGGGGGTCGAAGCCGGGCAGCGGGGCCGGGCAGTCGTTGTACAGGATGAGCGTGCTGCCCGGGGCGACGGTGGCGAAGTCGACCAGCACGTCGGCCCGCTCGCCGGGGGCGAGCAGCAGGGCGTGCCCGTCGACGTTGAGCACGGTGGGGTCGCGGCGGTCGTACCGGTAGCCCACCGGCCGGCTCGGGATCACCACCGGAGCCGGCAGCAGCCCGCACTCGTTGCCGATCTGGACCAGCTCCGGTCCGGCGGCGGCCGGGTCGGGCACCCCGCCGTCGCGCCCGTCGGTCGGCCAGCCGGCCGGGCGGCCCGGCACCCGGACCGCGTCGACCATCGGCACCTCGCCGGCGTCGGCGTCGGCCAGGCTGCCGTCGGCCGCCCACATCGGCCCGGCCGACCGGGCGAGGTAGAGGCCCAGGTTGAGGCTGCGGTCGAGGCAGGCGTTGAGGATCCGGAACCGGTAGGTGCGGGGCTCGACCGTCAGGTAGGGGTAGGCGACGCCGTTGACCAGGATGGTGTCGCCGTACACCTCCGGCACCGCCGACGGGTGCGGCACGCCGGGCGTCCACGGCGGCTCCTCCGGGGCGGTCACCGGGTCGTGGTGCGGGTTCGGCACCGGCTCCGGGCCGGGGTGCGCCGGGCTGGCGCCGTCGGGCCCGGCGGCCGGTGCGCCCACCTCGGCGGTACGCGACCAGGGGCCGTAGTCCCACCGGCCGGTCGGGTTCGTCCCGCCGGCCCGGTACGGGTTCTGCCGGGGCTGGTAGACGTGCGGGTGCCAGAGGCTGCCCCGGGCGCCCCAGCGGTCCCGGTCCCAGGTCGGGTCCTCCCCGGCGAGCTGGGTGTCGTCCGGCACGAAGGTCTTGTCCTCGATCACCAGCGGCACCTGGTCGGCCGGCAGTACCCCGTCGGCGACCAGCTGCTCCTCGGCCGGGTCGGTGAGCAGGTAGAGCGCGACCTGACCGGAGTAGACGGTCAGCCGGGCCAGGCCGAGGGTGTTGTCGTGGAACCAGAGCAGCCGGCCGCTCTGCTCGTTGGGGTAGTAGAGGGTGGTGGCGCCGACCCCGGGCGGCGGCATGTCCGGCACGTGGGTCAGCCCGGTACCGCTCGGGTACGGGGTGATCTCGCCCGCCGGGGTGATCCACTGCCAGGGGTTCCCGGCGCAGATCCAGGCCGTCTGCGCGCCGGACAGGTGCAGCACCGCCCGGTTCTGCGGGTACGGCGCCGGGCCGTCCAGCGGGCCAGTGCCGGCCCCGTACACCGTCTGGTCGACCGGTAGGAAGAGTTCCCCGGCCCGGCCGGTGGGGAGTTGGTTGATGAACTTGATCCGCACCGGCCGCCCCCGCCGGGCCAGCACCACCGGCCCCAGGTGCCAGGGGCGCTCCGGCGGCGCGACGGTGTTGTGCCCGTCGGCGTCGGTGCCGAGGTTGAGCTGCCGGTAGCCGCGCAGCCGGGTGGCCGGCAGGTCCCGGTGCAGGCGCTGGGCGTACTCCTGCAGGCCGATCTCGTAGTAGTCGCAGCCGGGGTAGGTGATGGTGTCCGGCGTGGCCACCGGCAGGTGCGCGCCGAGGTCGTTGGCGCCCAGCGCGCCGAGGCCGGGCAGGGCGTCGACGAACTTCCGGATGCCGGTGCCCGCCGTCACCCGGCCTTCGGTGTCGACCACCGGGCGGGGGCTGCCGGCGAAGTTCGGCACCCGGCCGAAGCAGCGCGGCACCGCGGCCGGGTCGAGGCTGGCCGGCGCGGGGGCGACCGGGTCGGCGGTCCGGGCCGCCGGGACGGTGGGGGTCGGGCCGGCGGTGGCGCCGAGACGGGCCGCCCAGGGGATCCGGAGTCGACGGAACATCACCATGGCTCTCCCCGGGGTCGGGGCGCGGCGGCCACCACCCCGGCGTGGCGGCCCGATCGCGCTCGCGTTGACGATCGGTGAGCACTCAACCGCAGCATGCGACGCGGACGGGTGGGTTAGGAAGTACCCAATCGTCCGTATCTGCTGTCGGCCGCCGGTCGTCCGGTCGCGCCCGCGGCCGCCGGGCGTCGGCGCTGGTCGTCGCGGGTCGACCGGGCCGTGGAAGTTCCACGGCGGGAGGCGTGGAACGGCCCGGTCAGCCAGGCCCGGCCGGCGTCACCCTCCGTCGTCGCGCGGGGGGCGCTCCGGCTGGCAGACCGGGCACCAGTAGGTGACCCGCTCGCCGAGTTCCGCCTTGCGGATGGCGGTGCCGCAGCGGCGGCAGGGCTGGGCCCGGCGGCCGTAAACGTAGCTGGTCCGGCCGCGGTGCAGCGACCCGGTCGTGCTCTGCGTCCAGCGGCCCCGGTTGGCGGCGAGCAGCCGCTGGGCCAGGGTGACCGTGCCGGCGAGGTCGGGCACCTCGCGCACCGGGGTCCACGGCGAGATCCCGCGCAGGAAGAGCACCTCGCACTTGTAGAGGTTGCCGATGCCGGCCAGGTTGCGCTGGTCCAGCAGCGCCTCACCGATCGTCGCGTCGGGGTGGGCGGCCAGCCGGCGGACCGCCTCTGCCGGGTCCCAGTCCGCGCCGAGCAGGTCGGGGCCGAGCTGCCCGATCAGCGACTCCTCCTCGGCGGTGGGCACCAGCGCCACCTCGTGCAGGTGGTAGCCGACCGCGACCGCCCCGGGGCTGCGCAGCACGATCCGGATCAGGTGGGCCGGGCGGGCGGTCCACCGCTCGCCGGGGGCGTACGCCCGCCAGGCGCCCTCCATCCGCAGGTGCGAGTGCAGCGTCCAGTGCACCGGGCCGTCCCGGCCGTCGGGGGCGGCCAGCCGGAGCAGCAGGTGCTTGCCCCGGCTGGCCGACTCCCGCACGGTCCAGCCGGTGAGGTCGGTGGTGGCGAGCTGGGGCACCCGGAAGTCGCTGCCGGTCAGCCGGGCGCCGGCCAGCGCGCGGTGCAGCACGCGGGCGGTGTTCCACACGGTGTCGCCTTCGGGCACCCTGCCATCCTCCACCCGCCGGCGGGCCGCCGGCCCGCTGAGTGGCCGGCGTGCCGGGTGTCGGGGTTGCGGCTGACGTCCGGTTCGGCGCGGAGCGGTCAGCCGGGCTCCGGGGCGGTGACCCGGAGCGGGTCGCCGGGCGCGACGGCGAGCAGGTCGGCCGCCCGGCCACCGTTGACCGCCACCGCCACCAGGCCGGCCGAGTCGCCGTGCACCACCAGTCCGCCGGCCGGGGCGTCGCCGAAGGTCCGCCCGCGCACCGCGTCCCGGCCGGCCACCCGCACCCGGTCGGGCAGCCCGGCGAGCAGCTCCGCCGGTGCGGCGAGCTGCACGTTGCCGAAGTGGTCAACGGTCAGCACCTCGGCGGTGAATCCATCGTCCTCGCGGTCGAGCATCGGCGTCGGCAGCCGGACCAGGGTGTCCGGGTCGACGGCCGGGCCGGCGTCGGCCAGCGGCGCGCCGAGCGCGAGCCGCGCCGCCACCGGTGCGAAGACGTCCCGGCCGTGAAAGGTGTCCGACACCCGCGGCGCCAGCCATCCGGCTGCGGTCAGCTCGACGGCGGCGGTGATCCCGCCGAGCGCCGCCGCGGCGTCGAGCAGCAGGCCGTTGTCCGGCCCGACCAGCAGCCCGCGCGGCGTGGCCAGGCCGACACCCCGGCGGGCCGTTCCGACCCCCGGGTCCACCACTGCCACGTGCACCCCGGCCGGCAGGTGCGGCACGGTCTGCGTGAGCACCGCCGCGCCCCGGCGCACGTCGCCCGGCGGCACCAGGTGGGTCACGTCGATCACCCGGGCGGCCGGCGCCAGCCGGGCGATCACCCCGTGGCAGGCGGCCACGAAGCCGTCCGCGAGGCCGTAATCGGTGGTCAGCGAGATCCACTGGGTCGGTGCCATGCCGGCAGGTTAGTTCCTCCGTCCCGGCGTCGGCGCCTCGCCGTCGGCTGCCAGGCGCAGCTCCAGGATCAGCTCGTCGTGCAGCGGGATGCCGTCCTCTCCGACGGTCGGGATGCTCGGCTTGAGCCGGCGGGCCCGGTCCACGGCGCCCCGGTCCACGCCCACCAGTCGCAGCCCGCGCCGCTGGTAGAAGCGCAGCGCCCGCAGGTTGTCGTTGGTGGTGATCAGCCACAGCCGCGCCGCGCCCGCGGCCCGGGCGGCGTCCGCCGCCGCGGCCAGCAGCGCCGTGCCGACGCCGCCGCCGGGCGTCGCCGCGACCACGCTGACCACCTCCAGGCCGTCCGCGTCGGTGCGGTGGACGAGCGCCCCGACCACGGCGCCGGCACCGTCCACCGCCACCAGGGTGGGCAGCGTACGCAGGTCGAACCGGGTGTCGTGGGCGATCACGTACGGCCCGCCCCACTCGCGCTCGTGCAACGCGTCGACCGCCGCCCGGTCCGCGGGCCCGGCCGGCCGTACCCGCACCTCGCTCATCTCGCCTCCCCGCCCCGGGACCGTCGCGTTCCCGTCCGGGACCGTCGCGTTCCCGTCCGGGACCGTCGCCTTCCCGCCTGCGACCGGCCGGATCGTATCCGCGCCGGGCCGGGCGGGTCCGCCGGATTTTCAGGGCGTGCTGGCAGATATGGGACAGCGGCACTGGCCGACCGGCCACTGCCGGGGCCGGCGGGGCTGTCCGCAGACTGCCGGGGTGACCAACCGGAAACTGTCCGTCGTCGCGGCGCTCCTGATCGCGGCCGCGCTGGCCGCCGCCTGCGGCGACGACGCCGACCAGCGGCCGGGTGCCGCCGGCGTCGCCGCCTCGACCGCTGTCCCGCACACCGGGCCGGCCGTCCCGGGAACCGGCCCGGCGACCGTCCCGGGCGGTACGACCGCGGCCGAGTCGCCGGGCCGCGACGCGCCGGTGGGGCCGAGCGGCACCGCCGGACGCCGCCCGGCCGGCCCGCCGCCGGTGGTGCTGCCCGCCCGGCCGGCCGGGGCGCCCGGTGCGCGGCAGGTAGTCGCCGCGTTCCGGGCCGCCGGGCTGAAGGCGGGCAGCCCCCGGGATCGCTCGGCCGACTGCGGGCCGGACGGCCTCGGGCTGGGCTGCTCGGAGATCGTCGCCACCGACGCCGTCACCGTCTACGTCTTCCCGGACGAGACCAGCGCCGGCGACATCGCCGAGACGTGGCGCGGCCAGTCGTTCCGGCGCGGCGCCGTGGTGCTCAACTACCTGGAGGCGGCGACCCCCGCCGCCGACCGCGCCAGGTACGAGCAGGTGCTCACCGCGCTGCGCTGACCGGGCCCGGTGCGCCCGTGCCCGGTGCGACCAGGTCCTTTGCGTGACCCCGGGCCCGAGCGGTCGATATCGGCCGGCCCGGGGAGCGGCGACCGGCGGTCAGCCCCGCAGGCGCAGCCCGCGCGGGGTGGCGCGGAAGCCGGCTGCGGTGAGCGCGTCCCGCAGCGGCGAGGAGTGCACCGCCTCACCGTCGGCGCGCTCCACCGACATGGCGCCCAGCGCTCCCGAGTGGACCGCGTCGGCGAGCGCCTTGCCGGCCGCGGCGAGGGCGTCCGCGTCGTCGGTGAAGGAGAGGATCGTCCGCCCGCCCCGCTCCACGTAGAGCACCAGGTCGCCGCCGACCAGCACGACGAGCGCGCCGGCCTTGCGACCCGCCCGGTGCCCGGTGGCCGGGGCCGCCCCGTCGCCCGAGTCGACCGCCCGCTCCGGCCACGGCAGCGCCGCGCCGTACGGGTTGGCCGGGTCGGTGGCGGCGAGCACCAGCGTCGGCCCGCCGCCCCGACCGCGCCCGCCGTCGGCCGGCTCGGCCAGGGCGCGGATCCGGTCCACCGCGCCGGGTACCGCGAACTGCGCCGCGCCCAGCCCCTCCACGAAGTAGCCGCGCCGGGCCGCGCCGCGCTCCTCCAGCGCGGAGAGCACCGGGTAGACCGCGGCGAAACCGCCGGTCACCTGCTCGGCCACCACCGCGCCCCGGGTGACCACCCCGTGCCGTTCGAGCAGCACGTCGGCCAGTGCCGCGGCCCGGCGGGTCGGGTCGGTGTCGCGGTCGGGCAGCCGGGACCACCGGCCGGCGACGGTGGGCGGGCCGCCCCGGCTCGGTAGCGCCACCCGGCCGGGGCGCCGGTACCGGGTGCGTGCCGCTGTCGGGCGGGACCGGTGCGCGCCGCCGCCGCCGAGCGCCGCGCGCAGCGGGGCGAGCGTGTCGTTGGTCAGGTGACCGGCCCAGACCAGATCCCAGATGGCGGCGGCCAGCGCGGCGTCGTCGGTCGAGCCGACCCGGTCGGCCAGCGACCGGAAGAACAGCGCCTGCCCGTCGCCGAGCGCGTCCAGCACGGCGTCGTGCAGCGGGGTGCGGGTGAGCGCCTCGTCCGGCGGCGGGAGCAGCAGCGGCGCGGCGTCCGCGTACGCCAGGGTGACCCAGCCGTCCCCGCCGGAGATCGCTCCCGAGCCGGCCCACACCACTTCGCCGCTGGCGCAGAGCTCGTCGAGTTGGGCGGGGGAGTAGTCGGCGACCCGGCCGGGCAGCACCAGCCGCTCCAGCGCGGACGCCGGGACAGCCGCCCCCTGCAACTGCTCGACCGCGGCGGCCACCGCCTCCACCCCGCGGGCCGACGAGCCCACCTGCTGCCAGCGGGGCAGGAACGCGGCCAGCGCTCGGGGCGGCACCGGCTCGATCTCCCGGCGCAGTGCGGCGAGGGACCGGCGGCGCAGCAGGCGCAGCACCTCGGCGTCGCACCACTGGGTGCCGACGGTGTCCGGGGCGAACTCGCCGGAGACCACCCGGCCGGTGGCGGCGAGCCGGCGCAGCGCCTGCTCCACCACGAACACCCCGAGCCCGAACCGGGCGGCGCAGGTGGCGGCGGCGAACGGGCCGTGCGTGCGGGCGTACCGGGCGACCAGGTCGCCGAGCGGGTCGGCGACCGGTTCGAGGTACGCCTCGGCCACCCCGACCGGCAGGGCCACGCCGAGCGCGTCGCGCAGCCGGCCGGTGTCCTCGACGCCCACCCAGCGCTCCTCACCGGCGATGCGCACCCGCAGCACCCGGCGGGCCGCCGCCAGCTCGGTGAGCCAGTCGGCCGGCGCGCCGCGGTCGGCCAGCTCGTCGGCGCTCAGGTCGCCGACCACCCGGAGCAGCTCGACCACGTCCTCCGGGTCGCGCGGGCGGCGCTGTTCGGTCAGCCAGCGCAACTGCCGCTCGGTCTCGGCCAGCACCGCCGGGTCGAGCAGCTCGCGCAGGTCGACCCGGCCGAGCAGCTCGCCGAGCAGGGCCGAGTCCAGCGCCAGCGCGGCGGCCCGGCGCTCGGCCAGCGGGGCGTCGCCCTCGTAGAGGAAGGCGCCGACGTAGCCGAAGAGCAGGGACCGGGCGAACGGTGACGGCTGGGGCGTCTCCACCTCGACCAGCCGCACCTTCCGGGCGGCCAGGTCGCGCATCAGCTCGGCCAGCGCCGGCTGGTCGAAGACGTCCTGCAGGCACTCCCGGGCGGCCTCCAGGGTGACCGGGAAGTCGGCGTACTCGCGGGCCACGTCGAGCAGCTGGGCGGCCCGCTGGCGCTGCTGCCAGAGCGGCTGGCGCCGGCGCGGGTCGCGGCGGGGCAGCAGCAGCGACCGCGCGGCGCACTCCCGGAACCGGGCGGCGAAGAGCGCGGACGTGCCGACCGACTCCTCGACCAGCTGAGCGATCTCGTCCGGGTCGAAGACCACCACGTCGGCGCCGGGCGGCTCGTCGGCGGTGTCCGGCAGCCGCACGACGATGCCGTCGTCGGCCGGCATCACCTGGGCGTCCACCCCGTAGCGCTCGGCCAGCCGGCGCCCGATCGCCAGTGCCCACGGGCCGTTCACCCGGGCGCCGAGCACGCTGTGCACGGCCAGCCGCCAGTCGCCCAGCTCGTCGCGGAACCGCTCCACCACCACGGTGCGGTCGTCCGGCAGGGCGCGGGTGGCGGCCCGCTGCTCGCGCAGGTAGGCCATCAGGTTGCCGGCGGCCCAGTCGTCCAGCCCGCCGGCGCGCAGCGCGGCGACCGCCGTCTCGTCGTCCTGGCGCAGCAGCGCCCGCACCCGGGCGCCGATCGCCCGGCCCAGCTCCACCGGGCGCCCCAGCTGGTCGCCCTTCCAGAACGGCATCTTCGCCGCCTGCCCCGGTGCCGGCGACACCAGCACCCGGTCGGGGGTGATCTCCTCGATCCGCCAGGAGGAGGAGCCGAGCAGGAAGACGTCGCCGACCCGGGACTCGTAGACCATCTCCTCGTCCAGCTCGCCGACCCGCGCGGCGCGCTCGGCGCCGGCCAGGAAGACGCCGAAGAGGCCACGGTCGGGAATGGTGCCGCCGCTGGTCACCGCGAGCCGCTGCGCGCCCGGCCGGCCGGTGAGCAGGTCGGTGGCGCGGTCCCAGACCAGCCGGGGCCGCAGCTCGGCGAAGGCGGTGGACGGGTAGCGGCCGGAAAGCATGTCGAGCACCGCGTGCAGCGCCGAGTCGGGCAGCTCGGCGAAGGGCGCCGCCCGGCGGACCACCACCGCGAGGTCACCGACCCGCCACGGCTCCAGCGCCACCATCGCCACGATCTGCTGGGCCAGCACGTCCAGCGGGTTGCGCGGGTAGTGCAGCTCCTCGATCGCGCCGCCGGACATCCGCTCGGCCACCACCGTGCAGGAGAGCAGGTCGCCGCGGTGCTTCGGGAAGACCACGCCGCGGGAGACCGCGCCCACCTGGTGGCCGGCCCGGCCGACCCGTTGCAGCCCGGCGGCGACGCTCGGCGGCGCCTCGATCTGCACCACCAGGTCGACGGCGCCCATGTCGATGCCCAGCTCGAGGCTGGAGGTGGCCACCACGGCGGGCAGCAGCCCGGACTTGAGGGCCTCCTCGATCTGCTTGCGTTCCTCGCGGGAGACGCTGCCGTGGTGAGCGCGGGCGATCACCGGTGGGGCCCCGGCCACCGCGCCGGCCTGGGCCATCAGCTCGGCCGGCTGGCGCGGCGCCCGCGTCGGCCCCGCCGGCCCGCCCCGGCCGTCCGCACCGCGTCGGCCGGTCGCGCCGTCCGCCGGCCGGCCGGCCCGAGCCGCCGGACCGCCGCCCTGGGCCGACGGGTCCGCGTCACCCGCCGGCCCGGCGCGGCTGCCGTCGGGTGCCACCGCGGCCGCCAGCTCCTCGACGGCGAGCTCGTTGAGCCGGGCGCAGAGCCGTTCGGCCGAGCGGCGCGAGTTGGTGAAGACGATGGTCGACCGGTGCGCCCGGATCAGCGCGAAGACGCGTTCCTCCACCGCCGGCCAGATCGACGCGCGACGCGGACCCGGCCCGCCGAGGTCGTCCTCGGGCGGCTGCTCCTGCTCGTCGAGACGGGTCATGTCCTCCACCGGGACCTGGACGGTGACCTCGATCGTCTTGGCGGTGGGCGGGGCGACCACGTCGACCGGCCGGGCCCCACCGAGGAACCGGGCGCACGTGTCGACCGGCCGGACGGTGGCGCTGAGGCCGATCCGCTGGGCCGGGGCGGGCAGCAGCTCGTCGAGGCGCTCCAGGGAGAGCGCCAGGTGGGCGCCGCGCTTGGTGCCGGCCACCGCGTGCACCTCGTCGACGATCACCGTCTCCACCCCGCGCAGCGCATCCCGGGCGGCGGAGGTGAGCAGCAGGAAGAGCGACTCGGGCGTGGTGATGAGGATGTCCGGCGGGGTACGGGCGAAGGCGCGGCGCTCGTCGGCCGGGGTGTCGCCGGTGCGCATGCCGACGGTGATGTCGGGCGGGGCGACGCCCAACCGGGTGGCGGCCTGCCGGATGCCCGCCAGCGGAGCGCGCAGGTTGCGTTCGACGTCGACCGCGAGCGCCTTGAGCGGGCTGACGTAGAGCACCCGGCAGCGCTGCCGGGGCTCGGCCGGCGCCGGCTCGCGGGCCAGCCGGTCCAGCGACCAGAGGAAGGCGGCGAGCGTCTTGCCGGAACCGGTGGGCGCCACCACCAGGGCGTTGCGCCGGGCGGCGATCGACCGCCAGGCGCCGGTCTGCGCCGCGGTGGGGGCGGCGAAGGCGGCGCGGAACCACTCGCGGGTGGCCGGGCCGAAGCCGGCGAGCACCGTGGCGGCGTCGGGGTCGCCCGCCGGCGTCGCCGGCTCGTCGCCCGGACGCCTCGCCGGACCGTCGCCGCCCGCCCCGCCTCGCACCTCCGCCACGCCTTCCATCCTGCCCCGGCGGTCTGACATCCCGCCCCTGGCGGGCGGGGAATCTGTCCGGGTCCGGCTCTTACGCGACGGATGCGACGTTGAACGCGGTAAGTCTTACTTAACTGCTTGCTAGGGCGGCGCAACATAAAGTAACTTCACTCGCAACGCGCAGCGGGGCGGAGGGGTCGGATGGCGGTCGAGCAGCGGAGCTTCGAGCCCGGCACCGACGTGCTGATCCGTAAGGTCGACAGTCATCTCGCCGCCGTCCGCGCCGGCCTCACCGGCGCCGAGCTGGAACTGGCCGAGCGTCTCGCCGACTGCCTGCGCGAGCTGGTGATCTCCACCGCCCAGGCCAGTGCCGCCGACCGCGGCCACGTTCGCGCCGCGGTGCACTTCTTCGTGCTCCGCCGGGAGAGCCGCGGCCGGTTGCTCTCGGTCCGTTCGCTCACCGCCGCGCAGCGCGTGGTCAACCGGGTGGTACGCCAACTCGGCCGCCCCGACCTGCTGGTGGAGGCGCGGTGGGACCGACCGGCCCGGGAGCCCGCGCTGCCCGCCGCCGACGTCGCCCTCCACTGACACCGGAGCGCCCGGCCCGCAGCGTCGCGGGCGCCCGGCGCCGGCCCGTCCCGTTGATCGTCCGCCCGGCAGGTCCGCGCACGGGATGGGGGTCCGGCGGGCGATTTCCGGCAAAACCGCCCGTCGAGCGGCGAACTGGCGTCTGATCGCTCGTAGGTGCCGTCCCACCTCAGCGGTGCCGCTCCACCTCGACCTGGAGTACGGGTGCTCGTACTGCTGATCCTCCACCTCCTGGCGGCCCTCGTGGCGCCGCTGCTGGTCCGGTGGTGGGGCCCGCGCGCCTGTTACCCGCTGGCGCTGGCGCCGGCCGCCGCGTTCGGCTGGGCCCTGGCCCGTACGCCCGCGGTCCGCGACGGCGGCGCGGTGGTCGAGACGTACCCCTGGGTCGGCCAGCTCGGGATGGCGCTGGCGCTGCGGCTGACCACCCTGTCCTGGCTGATGACCCTGCTGGTCGGCGGCGTCGGCGCCCTGGTGCTGGTCTACAGCGCCCGCTACTTCGGGCCCGGCTCGCTCGGGCTGGCCCGGTTCGCCGCGGTCATGGTGGCCTTCGCCGGAGCCATGCTCGGCCTGGTCCTCGCCGACGACCTGCTGCTGCTCTACGTGTGCTGGGAACTCACCACGGTCTTCTCGTACCTGCTGATCGGGCACAGCACCGAGCGCCGGTCCAGCCGCTGGGCGGCCGCCCAGGCGCTGACCGTGACCACGCTCGGCGGGCTGGCCATGCTGGTCGGGTTCGTCATGCTCGGCGAGCACGCCGGCAGCTACCGCTGGTCGGAGATCGCCGCCGGGCCGCTGCCCGACGGGGCGTACCTGGCCACCGTGGTGGTGCTGATCCTGCTCGGGGCGCTGACCAAGTCGGCGGTGCTGCCGTTCAACACCTGGCTGCCGGTGGCGATGGCGGCGCCCACACCGGTCAGCGCGTACCTGCACGCGGCGGCGATGGTGAAGGCCGGCGTCTACCTGGTCGGGCTGCTCGCGCCGGTGCTCGCCGCGGTCGCCCCGTGGCGGCCGGTGGTGCTGGTCGCCGGCCTGGCCACCCTGGTCGTCGGCGGTTGGGCGGCGCTGCGGCAGACCGACCTGAAGCTGCTGCTGGCGTACGGCACGGTGAGCCAGCTCGGCCTGCTGATGGCGGTGACCGGGGTGGGCACCCCGGACGCGGCGCTGGCCGCCGTCGCGATGCTGCTCGCGCACGCGCTGTTCAAGGCGGCGCTCTTCCTCGTCGTGGGCATCATCGACCACCGCGCCGGCACCCGGGACCTGACCGAGCTGTCCGGGCTGGGCCGTACCGCGCCAGTGCTGGCCACCGTGGCGGTGCTGGCCGCGGCGTCGATGGCCGGCCTGCCACCGCTGGTCGGCTTCGTCGCCAAGGAGGCGGTGCTCGCCGCGTTCACCGACCGGCCGCTCGCCCTCGCCGTCCTGGTCGCCGGCACCGCGCTGACGGTGGCGTACAGCGCCCGGTTCGTCTGGGGCGCGTTCGCCATTCGGCCGCACGTGCCGACCACCGACGTGGGGCGGGTCGCGCTGCCGATGCTGCTGCCACCCGCCCTGCTGGCCGGGGTCGGGCTGGTCGCCGGCCCGGCCGCCGGCGCGCTGGACGGTCTGTTCAACCCGTACGCCGAACTCTTCGGCACGGTCGGCGCGCACCTGGCGCTGTGGCACGGCCTGACCCCCGCGCTCGGCTTCTCCGCGCTCGCGGTGGCCGGCGGCGTGCTGCTCTTCGCGCTGCGCGGGCCGCTGGCCCCGGTGCTGGCCCGGCTCCGCGTGCCGGTGGGCGGCAACCAGGGGTACGAGTGGGTGGTCGGCCGCTTCGACCGGGTCGCCGCCGACGTCACCGCCGTCACCCAGCGGGGCTCGCTGCCGCAGTACCTCGGCGTCATCCTGCTGACGCTGGTCGTGGTGCCCGGTGGAGCGATGCTGCTGGCCCGGCCCTGGGAGCAGGGCGTCGCGCTGTGGTACACGCCGCTGCAACCGGTCGTGCTCCTGGTCATCACCGTGGCGGCCGTGCTCGCCGTCAACGCCCGCCGCCGGCTGACCGCGATGCTGCTGGTCGGCACCACCGGTTACGGCACCGCCATGCTCTTCGTGCTCTACGGCGCGCCGGACCTGGCGCTGACCCAGTTCCTGGTCGAGACGGCCACCATCGCGATCTTCGTGCTGGTGCTGCGCCGGCTGCCGGATCGCTTCTCGGCCCGGCCGTTGCGGCGCAGCCGCTGGGCCCGGCGGGTGATCGGGGTGGCGGCCGGCGTGGTGACCGCGGGACTGGCCCTGGTGGCCGCGAACGCGCGCCAGGCACCCCCCATCGCGGAGGCCTTCCCGGAACTCGCGGTGACCGAGGGGTTCGGCCGCAACGTGGTCAACGTGACCCTGGTCGACATCCGCGCCTGGGACACCATGGGCGAGTTGTCGGTGCTGGTGGTGGCGGCGACCGGGGTGGCCAGCCTGATCTTCGAGCGGTCCCGCACCGGGCCGCGCCCGCGCCGGCCGGAGCCCTCGGGCCGACCGGCCCGCCCGGACCGCCCGGTCTGGCTGCGCGGCGGCGCCCGGCTCCAGGAGCGGCGCCGGTCCCTGGTGCTGGAGGTGATCACCCGGCTGATCTTCCACACCGTGGTGCTGTTCTCCCTGTTCCTGCTCTTCTCCGGGCACAACGCGCCGGGCGGCGGGTTCTCCGGCGGCCTGGTGGCGAGCCTCGCGCTGGTGGTGCGCTACCTGGCCGGCGGCCGGTACGAACTGGCCGAGGCGGCGCCGGTCAGCGCCGGCACCCTGCTCGGCGCCGGGCTCGCCGTCTCGGTGGGCAGCGGAGTGATCGCGCTGGCCGCCGACGGGTCGGTGCTGCAGAGCGCGAAGATCGACCTGTCGCTGCCGCTGATCGGCGACTTCTACCTGGTCACCTCGCTCTTCTTCGACGTCGGCGTCTACCTGGTGGTGGTCGGGCTGGTGCTGGACATCCTGCGCAGCCTCGGCACCCAGGTGGACCGGCACATCGAGGCGGCCGATCGGGCCGGTGGCGGGCTGGCCGCCGAACCCGAGGGGGAGCGGCCTTGAGGGACGGCGCGAGCGGCCCCACGCTCACCGTGGTGCTCGCCATCGGCATCCTCGTCGGCTGCGGGGTGACCCTGTTGCTGGAGCGCAGCCTGACCCGCATCCTGCTCGGCGTCATCATGCTCGGCAACGGGGTGAACCTGCTCATCCTGCTCACCGGCCGGTCGGGCGCCCCGCCGGTGGTGGGCACCGCCCCGACCGACGAGATGAGCGGCGCCCTGGCGCAGGCCCTGGTGCTCACCGCCATCGTCATCACCTTCGGGTTGACCGCGTTCCTGCTGGCCGTCAGTTACCGCAGCTGGTACCTGACCGGCGACGACGAGGTGCCGGACGACCTCGAGGACCGGCAGGTCAGGCGGTGGGCCGAGCGCGACGAACCGGTCCCGGCCGACCTCGGCGGCGAGGGCCCGAACTCCGACCCCGAGCAGGTCGACCCGGAGCCGCCGCGCCGGCCGCCGGAACCGGACGGCGACCGGTGACCGGGCAGCCGCCGACCCCGGACCGGGGTGCCCGGTGAGCCGGCTGGTGTCCCTGCCGGTGGTGGTGCCGCTGCTGGGCGCGGCGCTGACCCTGATGCTGGCCCGCCGGCCCCGGTTGCAGCGCGCCATCAGCGTGACCTGCCTGGTCATCACCCTGGCCGTGGCCGTGGCGCTGCTGGTGCAGGCGTACCGGTACGGGCCGGTGGTGACGCAGATCGGGGCGTGGCCGGCGCCGGTGGGCATCGTGCTGGTCGCCGACCAGTTGGCCGCGCTGATGCTGGTGGTCTCCGCGGCGGTGACCCTCTGCGTGCTGCTCTACTCCATCGGGCAGGGCCAGGGCGACTTCGGCGACGCCCCGCCGGTGACCATCTACCACCCCACCTACCTGGTGCTGACCGCCGGCGTGACCAACGCGTTCCTGGCCGGCGACCTGTTCAACCTCTTCGTCGGCTTCGAGATCCTGCTGGCCGCGAGCTTCGTCCTGATCACCCTCGGCGGCACCGAGGCCCGGATCCGCACCGGCTCGACGTACGTGGTGGTCAGCATCCTGTCGTCGATGCTCTTCCTGACCGGGGTGGGCCTGGTCTACGGGGCGACCGGCACGGTCAACCTGGCCCAGCTCGCCCACCGGCTGGACGCCCTGCCGGCGGGCGTACGGCTGATGCTGGAGCTGACCCTGCTGCTCGCCTTCGGCATCAAGGCGGCGGTCTTCCCACTGTCGGCCTGGTTGCCGGACAGCTACCCGACCGCGCCCGCGCCGGTCAGCGCGGTCTTCGCCGGCCTGCTGACCAAGGTCGGCGTGTACGCGATCATCCGGACCGAGACGCTGCTCTTCCCGGGCGGCCACGCCGGGACGCTGCTGCTGGTGGTGGCCGGGCTGACCCTGATCGTCGGGATCCTGGGCGCGGTGGCCCAGTCCGACCTGAAGCGGCTCTTCTCGTTCACCCTGGTCAGCCACATCGGCTACATGATCTTCGGGGTGGCGCTGGGCAGCGTCGCCGGTCTCACCGGCGCGATCTTCTACGTACTGCACCACATCACCATCCAGACCACGCTCTTCCTGGTGGTGGGCCTGATCCAGCTCCGGGCCGGCAGCACCGACCTGCGCCGCATCGGCGGCCTGGCGCGGGTGGCCCCGGCGCTCGCGGTGATCTTCTTCGTGCCGGCGATGAACCTGGCCGGTGTCCCACCGTTCTCCGGCTTCCTCGGCAAGCTCAGCTTGTTCCAGGCCGGCGTGGCCGCCGGCGGCCCGCTGCCCGGGGCGCTGGTCGCGGCCGGGGCGCTGACCAGCCTGCTCACCCTCTACGTGGCGTCCCGGGTGTGGAGCATCGCCTTCTGGCGGGCGCCCCGGCTGGCCACCGACCAGCCGACCGTCCGGCCGCCCGGCCTGATGGTCGGGGCCACCGTCGCCCTGGTCGCCCTCGGGCTGGCCATGACCGTGGTCGCCGGTCCGATCTTCCGGGTCACCGCCGACGCTGCCGTGGACCTGCGCCAGCGCACCCCGTACATCCGGGCCGTGTTGCCGCAGGGAGCGCCGTGAACGCGCAGCCGGCCGACCGGAGGCGGGACGTGCGCGGCCGGATGGGCCGCTGGCGCGACCAGCTCATCGCGTACGGCTGGCTGGTGCTGATCTGGATCCTGCTCTGGGGCGACTTCTCCGTCGGCAACCTGCTGGGCGGCCTGCTGGTCGGCGGCGCGGTGCTGGTCTTCTTCCCGCTGCCACCGGTGACCTTCGGCGGGCGGCTGCGGCCCGGTGCGCTGCTGGTGTTCGCCGCCCGCTTCGCCGGCGAACTGGTCCGCGCCAGCCTGCACGTCGCGTGGATCGCCGTGCGGCCCGGGTTCCGGCCCCGGGGGGCGATCATCGCGGTGCGGCTGCGGGTGCGCACCGACCTGAACCTGGCGCTCACCGCCGAGGTGATCTCGCTGGTGCCCGGGACGCTCATCGTCGAGGTGGACCGGGACAGCGGGACCCTCTACGTGCACCTGCTCGACGTGCGCGGCCCGCAGGACCTGACCGGTAGCAGGGACCGGGTCCTCGCCGTCGAGCAGCGGCTCGTCCGGGCCGTCGGCTCGCCCGCGGAGTTGCGCCTGGCGCAGTCCGATCCCGTACCGAAGGGAGACCTGTCGTGACCGTCCTCGCCGCCGTCCTCACCGGACTCTTCTCGATCACCGCGCTGCTCGCGCTGGTCCGGCTCTACCGGGGTCCGTCCCTGCTGGACCGGGTGATCGCGGCCGACATGCTGCTCGCCACCATGATCGGCGCGGTGGGCGCGGAGGCGGCGGTCAACCGGAACGCCACCAGCCTGCCGGTGCTGGTGGTGCTCTCGCTGCTCGGCTTCATCGGCTCGGTGTCGCTGGTCCGCTTCGCCGTCCGGGAGGAGGCCTGATGCTCGGCACGCTCGCCGACTGGGTGGGCGCCGGTTTCCTGGTCGCCGGCGCGCTGCTCAGCCTGGTCGCCGGCATCGGCCTGCTGCGCTTCCCGACCGTGCTGGACCGGATGCACGCCGCCACCAAGCCGCAGACGCTCGGGGTGCTGCTGCTGCTCGTCGGGGTGGCGCTGCGGCTGCGCGACCCGGCGGACCTGGGCATGGTGGCGCTGGTCGGGATCTTCCAGATGGCCACCGCCCCGGTCGCCGCGCAGATGATCGGTCGGGCCGCCTACCGCACGGGTCGGGTGGACGAGCGCCTGCTCGACGTGGACGAGCTCGCCGACCGCTGAGCCCCGCCGCGCGGGCGTGGCGTACCGCGGTTGTCCGCGTCGCCCGTCGGGGTGGCATCCGCCGCCGCTCGCGGGGATGGTCCCGCGGCGTCCCAATTCCGGGACTGCGGCGATTCTGCGTCTTGCCTCTTGCCGGGTTCCGGGCTCGGCGGCACGCTTCGCAGTGATGGTCATCGATCAATGACCGCCGCCCGGTCGACGCCCACCCGGCGGACCGGACCACCTCACCCCGGAGGACCCATGAGATCCCGCACCCCCCGTCCCGGCTGGCTGGCCGGGCTGGCCATCGTGGCCGCGACCGCGCTGACCGCCACCTCGGCCGCCGCCGCTCCCACCGCCCCGGCGCCCGGCGACGCGCCCGCCGCGCTCGCCGCCGCACCGGACATCCCGCTGGCCAACGTGAAGGCGCACCTCACCCAGCTCCAGTCCATCGCCACCGCCAACGGCGGCAACCGGGCGCACGGCCGGCCCGGCTACCTGGCCTCGGTCAACTACCTGAAGGGCCAGCTGGACGCGGTAGGGTTCACCACCACCGTGCAGTCGTTCAGCTACAACGGCGCCACCGGCTACAACCTGATCGCCGACTGGCCCGGTGGCGACCCGAACGCCGTGCTGATGACCGGAGCCCACCTGGACAGCGTCACCGCGGGTCCCGGCATCAACGACAACGGCTCCGGCTCGGCGGCCATCCTCGAGGTGGCGCTCGCGGTGGCCCGCAGCGGCTTCGCTCCCGCCAAGCACCTGCGGTTCGCCTGGTGGGGGGCGGAGGAACTGGGCCTGCGCGGGTCCCGGCACTACGTCAACAGCCTGCCGACGGCGGAGCGCGCCCGGATCAAGCAGTACCTGAACTTCGACATGGTCGGCTCGCCCAACGCCGGCTACTTCGTCTACGACGGCGACAACTCCGACGGGGTGGGCTCCGGCCCCGGCCCGGCCGGCTCCGCGCAGATCGAGCAGACCATCCAGGCGTACTTCACGTCGATCGGGGTGCCGACCCGGGGCACCGACTTCGACGGCCGCAGCGACTACGGCCCGTTCATCAGCGTCGGCATCCCGGCCGGCGGCACCTTCACCGGCGCCGAGGGGATCAAATCCAGCGCCCAGGCGTCGCTCTGGGGCGGCACCGCGGGTCAGGCGTTCGACCCCTGCTACCACCGCTCCTGCGACACCACCGCCAACATCAACGACACCGCGCTGGACCGCAACGCCGACGCGATCGCGTACACGGTCTGGACGTTGGGCGGGGCCGGCACGCCGCCGGGCAGCACGGTCTGGAGCGACACCTTCGAGACGGCGACCGGCTGGACGGCCAACCCGTCCGGCACCGACACCGCAACCCTGGGCCAGTGGGAGCGCGGTGACCCCGCGGCGACCAGCAGCTCGGGCGTGACCACCCAGTTGGGCAGCACGGTCAGCGGCAGCTACGACCTGGTCACCGGGGCGGCCGCGGGCAGCGGCGCCGGGGCGTACGACCTGGACGGCGGGGTGAGCAGCATCCGCTCGCCGGCGATAACGCTGCCGGCCACCGGCACGCTCACCCTCTCGTTCTCCTGGTACCTGGCCCACCTGACCAACGCCACCAGCGCCGACTACCTCCGGGTGCGGGTGGTCGGCACCAGCACCGTCACCGCGCTGACCGTGACCGGCGCGGCGAGCAACCGGGCGGCGTCCTGGCAGAGCGCCGGCGTCGACGTCTCGGCGCTGCGCGGCCAGACGGTGCGGATCCTGGTCGAGGCCGCGGACGCCGGCACCGCCAGCCTCGTCGAGGCGGCCGTGGACGACATGACGGTCACCCAGAGCTGAAACCGGACGGCAGGGCCCGGGGCCGCCCGTACCGGGCGACCCCGGCTCCTTCCGCACACCCTCAGCGGACGTACAGCCGCCGCCGATAAAATGGCGTGCATGATCGACTCCTCTGCCCAGGAGGGCAGCAGTAGCCAGCCGGGTCGTGCCCGGCCACTGACGACCCCGACGTCCCCGGGAGCCCTGAGCGTCCCGTGTTGATCGTCCTCGGTCTCCTGCTCATCATCGTGCTCACCGCCGCCACCGGTTACTTCGTGGCCCAGGAGTTCGGCTACGTCGCCGTGGACCGGGGCAAGCTCAAGCAGCTCGCCGACGACGGTGACCAGGCCGCCGCCCGGGCCCTGGAGGTCACCGGCCGGCTCTCCTTCATGCTTTCCGGCGCCCAGCTGGGGATCACCGTCACCGCGCTGCTGGTCGGTTACGTCGCGGAGCCGTTCCTCGGCGCCGGGCTGACCGAGCTGCTCGGCCTGGCCGGCGTCTCCCGCGCGGTGAGCCTGCCGCTCTCCGTGGCGCTGGCCCTGCTCATCGCCACCGTCGTGCAGATGGTGCTGGGCGAGCTGGCGCCGAAGAACCTGGCCATCGCCCGGGCCGAGCCGGTCGCCCGGGCGCTGGCCCGGTCCACCCTGATCTACCTCAAGGTGGCCGGGCCGGTGGTCACCCTCTTCGACCGCTCCGCGGTCCGGCTGCTCCGCCGGGTCGGCATCGAGCCGATCGAGGAGCTGCCCAGCGGCGCCACCCCGGAGGACCTGGAACAGATCATCGCCGAGTCCCGGCAGGAGGGGCACCTCGACGCGGAGATGTCGACCCTGCTGGACCGGGGGCTCGACTTCCGCCAGCTGACCGCCGGCGAGGCCATGGTGCCCCGGGTCGACGTGCACACCGTACGGGCGAACGAGCCGGTCAGCCGGGTGGTCGAGCTGCTCGACACCGGCCATTCCCGGTTCCCGGTGCGCGGTGCCGAGGGCGTCGACGACCTGGTCGGCGTGGTCGGGATCGCCGACGTGCTCGGCGTACCCCCGGCCCGGCGGGCGACCACCCCGGTCGGCGCGGTGGCCGGCCCGCCGCTGCTGGTGCCGGAGACCCTGCCGCTGCCCACGGTGCTGGACCGGCTGCGCTCCGGGCACCGGCAGATGGCCTGCGTCGTGGACGAGTACGGCGGCTTCGCCGGCGTGATCACGCTGGAGGACATCGCCGAGGAACTGGTCGGCCCGATCCGCGACGAGGACGACCCGCCGGAGCGCGCCCCGGCCCGCCAGGACGACGGATCCTGGGTGGTGCCCGCCCGGTGGCGCATCGACGAGGTGGCCGACAGCACCGGCATCGCGCTGCCCGAGGCGCCCGAGTACGACACCCTCTCCGGCCTGGTGATGCGCGAGCTGGGCCGGGTGCCCGAGGTCGGCGACCGGCTGGAGATCATCCTGCCGGCCGACGGCGAGGACGGCGCGGTGGAGCCGCGCGCCCTGGTCGAGGTGCTCGCCGTCGACCGGCACGTGGCCGACTCGGTCCGGCTGCGGCTGGCCGAGCCGGGCGAGCGCCGGGAGGTGTCCGCATGAGCCCGGGGATCGCGCTGTTCAGCTCGGTGCTGCTGCTGGCGCTGAACGGCTTCTTCGTGGCCGCCGAGTTCGCCCTGGTGGCGAGCAAGCGGTACCGGCTGGAGCAGGCGGCCGCCGGTGGCGGCCGGGCGGCCCGGGCGGCGCTGGACGGGGTACGCGAGCTGTCGCTGATGCTCGCCGGGGCCCAGCTGGGCATCACCCTGTGCACGCTGGGCCTCGGTGCGCTCGCCGAGCCGGCGATCGAGCACCTGGTCAGCCCGCTGCTGCACGCGGTCGGCCTGCCTGACGCGGCGAGCCACGCGATCGCGCTGATCTTCGCGTTGAGCCTGGTCACCTTCCTGCACCTGGTGATCGGCGAGATGGCGCCGAAGTCCTGGGCGATCACCGACGCGGAGCGCTCGGCGATGCTGCTGGCGCTGCCGTTCCGGGCCTTCGCCCGGGTTTCCCGGCCGGTGCTGTCCGCGCTGAACGCGCTGGCCAACGCGATCCTGCGGCTGTTCCGGGTGAACCCGCAGGACCAGCTCGCCCAGGTGCACGGCCCGGACGAGCTGCGCATCCTGCTGGAGCAGTCCCGCGAGCACGGCCTGCTCGGCGCCGAGCAGCACGAGTTGCTGACCAGCATGCTGGAGCTGCAGGGCACCACCGTGGCGCAGGTGATGGAGCCGTTCGACCGGATGGTGACGGTGCGCCGGGACGAGGCCGCCGACCGGATCGAGCAGGTCAGCCGGGACAGCGGCCGGTCCCGCCTGGCGGTGCTGGACGCCGCCGGCGACGTCTGTGGGCTGGTGCACGTACGCGAGGCGGTGCGGGCCACCACCACCGGCCGGCCGGCCACCGCGGGCGAGCTGATGACCGCCGCGTTCACCCTGCCGGCGACCGCGTCGGTCACCGAGGCGGTGGCCGCGATGCGGGCCCGGCAGTCCCAGCTCGCGCTGGTCCGCAACGGCGGCGGCCCGGCCCGGCCGATCGGGTTCGTCGCGCTGGAGGACCTGCTGGAGGAGGTCATCGGCGAGTTCGACGACGAGACCGACCCGGTGCCGCGCGGGCGGCGGTTGCGCTGAGTCCCGCCGGGTAAGCCGGGCTGGCGGCGGCGGGGCGGTCCCGCTCGGGCGGGGCACGCCCCCGCCCGGTCCGCCGGGACGGGGGAGTGCGGTGCGGCTGACCGGGGTGTCGCCGGAGTCCGGCTGGACCGGACTGTCGGTGCAGACCGCCCTGGCCAACCCGAGCACCCGCCCGGGACTGCGGCTGCCCGGGCGGATCACGATCACCGCCGGCCGGTTCGACGTGCCGGTGCGGCACGTCCGGCTCGGTCTGGTCACCTCCGTCGAGCCGGACGACCCGGCGGCGCCCCGCCGCCTGGTGCAGTTCCACCAGGCGGCGGTCTCCGGCGGGTTCGTGGTGCGGGCCGGGCGGGCCCGTACCATGCCGTTCACGTTTCCGATGCCCTGGGAGACGCCGGTGACCATCTTCGGCGGGGTCCCGCTGCTCAGCCTGCGGATGGGGCTGCGTACCGAGGTGGCCATCGAGCCGCAGCTGGACCAGGGCGCGATGGTCCCGGTCTTCGTGCATCCGCTGCCCACCCAGGCGCACGTCCTGGCCGCGCTGGACACGCTCGGCTTCAGCCTGCGCCAGGCCGGGCTGCTGGACGGCCGGCTGCCGGGGGTGGAGCAGACGCTGCCGCTGCACCAGCGGCTGGGTTACTGGGTGGCGCCGCTCTACGCCGGGCCGATCACCGAGCTGGAGGTGATCTTCGTGACGAACTCGGCCGGGCTGGAGGTGATCCTCTGGATGGACCGCCGGCTGGCCCTGGCCGGGATCACCCACCAGAGCATCAGCCGGTTCCGGGTCTGGCACGCCGACGCGGAGCGCCGCGACTGGGTGGCGACGGTGGACGGGTGGCTGCGGCACGCGATCAACCGGCACGCGGCCGCGGCGGCGCACTCCGACTGGTCCGCGAACATCACCGAGTCGGCGCACGTCAGCCGCCCGCCCGACGAGCCGCTGCACCCCGGCTTCGGCCTGGGCGGCACGGCCGGCGGCGCCGGCATCGGCGGCGGATCCGGCGGCGGCGACGGCACCTGAGCGGTGCGGGTCACATGGTGGCGGTGGCGAGCTTGAGGCTGAAGCCGAGGAAGAGGGCGCCCACGCCGGTGGTGGCGCCCGCGGCGAGGCGGCGGCGCCGGCGGAACTGCGCCGCCAGGAACGTCCCGGCGAAGATCAGCGCGGTCAGGTAGAGCGCGCTGGTGACCTGGGCGATCAGCCCGAGCAGCAGGAACGACAGCGCCGGCCAGGCGTACCCGGGGTCGACGAACTGGATGAAGAAGGAGACGAAGAAGAGGATCGCCTTCGGGTTGAGCAGGCTGACCACCAGCGCCTTGCGGAACGGGCTGCGCAGCGCGGCCGGCTCCGCGGCGTCGATCAGCCGCGGCGTGCTCGGGTCGTTGCGGTTCCGCCAGCGCCGCCAGGCCCCGCGCAGCATGGTCACCCCCACGTAGCCGAGGTACGCGGCGCCGGCGTACTTCACCACCAGGAACAGCGGCGGGTACGCCTGGAGCAGCGAGGCCACCCCGGCGGCGGAGAGGACCATCAGCACCCCGTCGCCGACGAACACCCCGCCGGCGGCCCGGTAGCCGGCCGCCACGCCCCGCTGCGCGGCGGTGGAGAGCACGAAGAGCGAGTTGGGCCCGGGCAGCAGGATGATCGCCACGGTGCCCAGCACGTACGTCCAGATGTCGGTGATGCCCAGCACGCCCGACATCATCACGCCACCGGGGCTGTCCGGCGAAGCCTTTCCCGCAGCGTGACCTGTGCGTTCGGCCACTCGTCGACGGTCATCGAATACTGCACGGTGTCCCGCCACGAGCCGTCGGCGCGCTGCCGGTGCATCCGCAGCACCCCCTCGCGGGTCGCGCCGAGCCGCTCGATGGCCCGCTGCGAACGCTCGTTGCGGATGTCGGTGTGCCACACCACCCGCAGCGCGCCCAACTCGTCGAAGGCCCGGGTGAGCAGCAGCAGCTTCGCCTCGGTGTTGATCCCGGTCCGCCACCACGGCCGGCCCAGGAAGGTGTACCCGATCGCCACCGCCCGCCGGTCCGGGTCGACCTCGTAGTACGAGGTGGTGCCGACCACCGTGCCGGTGACCGCGCAGCGCTGCACCCAGGGCACCCGCTCCCCCCGGTGGTGCGCGGCCAGCGCGGCGGCGACCACCTCGGCGGTCCCGGCGGCGTCGGCCGGCATGGCGCTGCCCAGGTGCCGCCAGACCTCCGGGTCGGCGGTGGCGGTGTGCAACTCGTCGGCGTGCGCGAGGTCGAGCGGCTCGAGCACCACGTGCTCGCCGCGCAGCACCGCCGGTTCCAGCCACGGCGACCGGTCCGGCCGCAGGTACGCCGGCACCGGGGCGGTGACCCCGGCGGCCGGCTCCGGCGTCCCGGCGGTCAGCCGCAACGGCACCACCCCGGCCCAGTGCGGCAGGTCGAGGTCGGCCTCGTCGTCGCGTACGCCCCCGGTGCGGGCACGGACCGAGACCTCGCGCAGCGGCAGCGCCAGCACGGCGGTCTCGGCCAGTTCCCGGCGGCTCGGCGGGCGGCTGTCCGCGCTGCGCCCGGTGCCGGCCTTCTCCACCAGCGCGGTGAGCACGTCGACCTTCTCCCGCTCGTCGGTGACCAGCCGGGCGGTGCCGTGCGCGACCACCGAGCGGTAGTTGGCGCTGTGGTGGAACTGGGAGCGGCCGTAGACCAGGCCGTCGAGCAGGGTGACCGCGACGCAGACCGGCAGTCCGTCGCCCCGGGCGGCGAGCAGCGGCCGGCTGCCGGTGGAGCCGTGCAGGTAGAGGGTGTCGCCGAGGCGGACGTGCAGGGTGGGCAGCACCCGTGGCTCGCCGTCGACGGTGAACCCGAGCGCGCAGTGGTACGCCTCGTCCAGCACGGCGTGCGCGGCGGTGCGGTCGTAGCTCATCCGGTCCCGGGTGCGGCTGGCGGTGGTCCGAGGGGTCGGTGGGTACATGCTCCCGCCTTTGTTCTAGTACAATCCCTGATTTGTGTCAGCACGCTATCAGGTCACCGGTACGACGGCCGTCGAGATTTCGGCCAGCATCGAGTCCGGTATCCGGACCGCCGCGTTGCCGCCCGGCGCCGCGCTGCCGCCGGTCCGGTCCCTCGCCGCCGATCTGGCGGTCAGCCCGGCCACCGTCGCCCGGGCCTACCAGGAGCTGCGCCGGCGCGGGCTGGTGGTCACCGCCGGCCGGCACGGCACCCGGGTGCGGCCCCGCCCGCCGGTGGCGGCCCGCCGCTCGGCGCTGCGCCCGTCGCCGGCGCCCGGCCTCTGCGATCTGTCCACCGGGGAGCCCGACCCGGCGCTGCTGCCCCCGCTCGGCCCGCACCTGGCCACCCTCGCCGCGGCGGCCGGTCCACCGGTGAGCTACTCCGGCGCCGGGGTGCTGCCCGAACTGGTCGAGGCGGCCCGCGCGCGACTGGCCGCCGACGGCGTGCCGGCCGGCGAGCTGACCATCACCGGTGGCGCGCTGGACGGCATCGAGCGCCTGCTCGGCGCCCACCTGCGCCCGGGCGACGCGGTGGCGGTCGAGGACCCGGGCTGGGCCAACCTGCTCGACCTGGTGGCCGCCCTCGGGCTCCGGCCGATCGGCGTACCGGTCGACGACGACGGGCCGCTGGTCGCCGGCGTCCGGTCGGCGCTGGCCGCGGGCGCCCGGGCGCTGGTGGTCACCAGCCGGGCGCAGAACCCGACCGGCGCGGCGGTCTCCGCGCACCGGGCCGGCGAGCTGCGCGAACTGCTCGCCGGCCGGCCCGACCTGCTGCTGATCGAGGACGATCACGCCGCCGAGCTGGCCCGCGTACCGCTGCATCCGCTGGCCGGGGCGACCCCGACCTGGGCCTTCCTCCGGTCGGTGAGCAAGCCCTTCGGGCCCGACCTGCGACTGGCCGTGCTGGTCGGCGACGAGACGACGGTGGCCCGGGTGGCCGGCCGGGCCCGGGTCGGCGCCGGCTGGGTCTCCACCGTGCTGCAACGGCTGGTCCTGACGCTCTGGCGCGACCCGGCGGTGGCCGAGCTGGTCGACCGGGCGGCCGGCAGCTACGAGCGGCGCCGCGGGGCGCTGCTCGCCGCGCTGGCCCGGCGCGGTCTGGCTGCGCACGGCCGCAGCGGCATCAACGTATGGCTGCCGGTGGCGGACGAGACCAGCGTGCTGACCGCGCTGCGCGACGCCGGCTGGGCGGTGGCGCCGGGCGCCCTCTACCGGATCGCCGGCCCGCCCGGGCTGCGGATCACCGTCAGCCGGCTCGCCGACGACAACGTCGAGGCGCTCGCCGACGCGCTGGCCGGTGCGGTCCGCCCCGCCGTCGCCGCCGGCTTCACCGCCTGACCGGCCGCGGCGGGAGCGGCGTGAGCCGTCGCTCAGCGGGTAAGCGCGCCGCCGGAGGTGAGCGGCCATGGCTACGTCCGGGTCGAGGCGGGGGGTCTGGATCGCGGTCGTGGTGGCGGCGATCGTGATCATCATCGCGATCATCGCGCTGGCGTCCGGCGACGACGGCGGTGGCGGCGGGTACTGACGGCGCCGGGCCCGCCGGGGGCGGGCCCGGCGGAGTCTCCCGAACGGGTATATAACAGTCGACATGGCCGAGCAGCCCGAGAGCGCCCCCGGCGCCCAGCGGTTCATCCCGCCCGAGGCGGACACCATCGACGCGCTCCGCGCGGCCGCCACCGGCTGCCGTGGCTGCGAGCTCTACCGGGACGCCTCGCAGACGGTGTTCGGCCGGGGCGACGAGAGCGCCCGGGTGGTCTTCGTGGGCGAACAGCCCGGCGACATGGAGGACCAGAAGGGGCTGCCGTTCGTCGGCCCCGCCGGCCGGCTGCTCCGCAAGGCGGTCGACGACGCCGGCCTCGACCCGGGGCACATCTACCTGACCAACGCGGTCAAGCACTTCCGCTTCGAGCTGCGCGGCAAGCGGCGTATCCACCAGACCCCGGACCGGGTGCACATCACCGCCTGCCGCCCCTGGCTGGTCGCCGAGTTCGCCCGGCTGCACCCGGAGATCGTGGTGGTACTGGGCGCGACCGCCGCCAAGGCGCTGCTCGGCCCGACGTTCCGGGTCACCCGGCAGCGCGGCGAGCTGCTGCCATGGCCCGCCTCGGCCCAGCACCCCGAGGACTTCCAGCGGGTGCCGGTGGACACCGAGGGCAAGCTCGCCGACGCGCCGGAGGCCCGGCTGCTGGCCACCATCCACCCGTCCGCGGTGCTGCGCGCCGACGACCAGGACAAGGCGTACGACGGGCTGGTCGCCGACCTCACCGTGGCCGCCCGCGCGCTGGCCGCCTGACACCGGCCCGCGCCGGCTCAGCCGCCGGTGGTGATCTTGCCGTACCCGTCCTTCGCCACGATGCGCCCGTCGCGCACCGTGTGGACGTCCAGCCCGCGCAGCACGCTGCCGGCCGCGGCCGGTGGCGATTGGCCCGGTCGGTCGGCCGGGGATTGGCTCTCCAGGGGCGGGTGCCGGGCGCCTAGCGTGGCGGCATGAGCTCGTCCCACCGCACCGCCACCCGTTCCCCGTCCCCGGTCGACGTCACGGCCGCCCCGCCGACCGCCCCGGACGCCGAGCCCCGGCCGGCCGGCGACGCCGCCGCGCTGAGGCTGGCCACCGGCAACGCCGCCGCCCTCTGGACGGCGCTCGCCGAGACCCGGGGGCACCCGCTGACCCGCCGGCCCGGCTTCCTCGCCGTACGCGGCGACGACCGGGCCGGCCTGCGGGTCCTGCTGCGCACCCCGGAACCCACCGCGGACGACCTGGCCGAGATCGCCGGGCTGGTCCGGGAGCGGAGCGCGGGCCCGGTGACGGTCGAGGACCCGTTCGGCACGGCGGACCTGACCGGCTCGGGCCTGACGCCCCGGAACCTGCCGGTCATGATCCGCCCGCCCGCGCCGGCCCCGGCGCCGTCGCTGCGGGTGACGCCGGTCGACGACCCGGAGCGGCTGGCGGCGGTCGAGCGGGTGGTCGTGTCCGGCTTCCCGCTGAGCCGGCTGCACCCGTACCGGCCGGGCGAGGCGTTCCCGGTGGCCCTGCTCGACCGGCCCGGGGTCCGGTTCCTGCTCGCGGAGGTCGACGGCGTGCCCGCCGGCGCCTGCCTGACCGTGCGCGCGGAGGTGGCCGGGCTGTACTGGATGACCACACTGCCCGAGCACCGGTCCCGGGGCGTCGGCCGGGCGCTGCTCCACGCGGTGCTGGCGGAGCTGGCCGGGTGCCCGGTCACGCTGACCGCGTCCCGGGCCGGCCGCCCGCTCTACGACTCGCTCGGCTTCCGGCCGGTCGGCCGGGCCACCTGGTGGTCCTGACCGCACGGGCACCCGCCGGTCGGCCGCCGGCACTGTTCCGGCTCGGGTGGCCGGTGCCACACTTGCCGCCATGCAGCAGCATCTCTACGAGCGTGACCACGACGAGTTCCGCGACCTGTGCCGGGAGTTCCTCGCCCGCGAGGCGGTGCCGCACCACGAGCGCTGGGAGGCCGCCGGGATCGTCGACCGGGAGGTGTGGCGCAAGGCCGGCGCCGCCGGGCTGCTCGGCATGGACGTCGACCCCGGGTACGGCGGCGGTGGTCAGCGGGACTTCCGGTACAACGCGGTGCTGGTGGAGGAGATCGTCGCGGCCGGCTGCTCCGGGCTCGGCTTCGGCCTGCACAACGACGTGGTGGCCCCGTACCTCACCGAGCTGACCACCGACGACCAGCGCAAACGCTGGCTGCCCGGGTTCTGCTCCGGCGACCTGGTCACCGCCATCGCGATGAGCGAGCCCGGCGCCGGCTCCGACCTGGCCGGCGTCCGCACCAGCGCGGTACGCGACGGCGACACCCTCGTCCTCAACGGCCAGAAGACGTTCATCACCAACGGCGAGCTGGCCGACCTGGTGATCGTGGTCGCCCGCACGGCCGACCAGGGCGCGCACGGGGTGAGCCTGATCGCGGTGGAGACCGGCACCCCCGGCTTCACCCGGGGCCGGCGGCTGGCCAAGGTGGGGTTGAAGGCCAACGACACGGCCGAACTCTTCTTCGACGACTGCCGGGTACCGGCGGAGAACCTGATCGGCACCGAGAACCACGGCTTCTACCACCTGATGGCCAACCTGCCCCGGGAGCGGCTGAGCATCGCGGTCGCCGCGGTGGCCGCCGCCGAGAAGCTGCTCGCCGTCACCCTGGACTACGCGCGCTCGCGGCAGGCGTTCGGCCGGCCGATCGGCGCCTTCCAGCACAACCGGTTCCTCCTGGCCGAGCTGGACACCGAGGTGACCATCGCGCGGACCTTCGTCAACCACTGCGTCGCCGAGTTCAACGCCGGCCGGCTCTCGGTGACCGACGCGGCCAAGGCCAAGTGGTGGACCACCGAGCTGCAGAACCGGGTCGCCGACCGCTGCGTGCAGCTGCACGGCGGCTACGGCTACATGCTGGAGTACCCGGTGGCGAAGGCGTGGCTGGACGGCCGGGTGCAGACCATCTACGGCGGCACCACCGAGATCATGAAGGAGATCATCGGCCGCGGGCTCGGCCTGTAGCGAAACCGGGTGCCATCGGGTCCGGTGGCTGCGCAAGGATGGGCGGGGCCAGCACCCCTTACCGCACTCCAGGAGCCGCGATGACCACGGATCTGACCGCCCCGGCCGCCGCCCCCGACGTCGCGCCGATCCAACGGCGGACCCTGCGGCTGCTCTTCGGCACCCAGATCGTCGGCGGCATCGGCGTCACCATCGGCATCGCGGTGGGTGCGCTGCTCGCCGCCCGGGTGGCCGGCACCGCGGTGGCCGGCCTGGCGCAGAGCGCCGCCGTGGTGGGCGGGGCGCTGCTGGCGATCCCGATGACCCGGATCATGAACGCGTACGGCCGCCGGCCGGGGCTGGCCTTCGCCTACCTGGCCGGCGCGGTCGGGGCGGTGCTGGTGGTGCTCGCCACGGTCACCCGGTTCGTGCCGCTGCTCTTCCTCGGCATGCTCTTCTTCGGCGGCGGCACCGCGGCCAACCTCCAGGCCCGCTACACCGCGGTGGACCTCGCCGAGCCGGCCCGCCGGGGACGCCAGCTCTCGCTGATCGTCTGGGCCACCACCATCGGCGCGGTGGCCGCGCCGAACTTCGCCGCGCTCGCCGACCGCACCACCAGCGGCTGGGGGCTGCCGCCGCTGGCCGGCCCGTTCGCCTTCAGCGCGGCCGCGTTCGTGCTCGCCGCGGGCGTACTGCTGGCGCTGCTGCGGCCCGACCCGCTGCTCACCGCGCGCCGGCTGGCGGCGGCCGCCGCCCCGGTCGCCACTCCCGCTCCGGACGTCACCCCACCGGCCGAGGCGGTCGCCGCGCCGGCCCGGACCGCCCGGCGCGGTGCCGGGATGCGGGCGGCCTGGCAGGTGGTACGCGGCCGCCCGGCCGCCCGGCTCGGCATCGCGGCGGTGGCGGTGGGCCACGTGGTGATGGTGGCGGTGATGTCGATGACGCCGGTCCGGCTCGGCGAGTCGCACGGCGACGCCGACGTGCTGCGGGTGGTCGGCATCGTGCTGAGCCTGCACATCGCCGGCATGTACGCCCTCTCCCCGCTGGTCGGCTGGCTGACCGACCGGCTCGGCCGGCGCGCGGTGATCCTCACCGGCGTCGGGCTGCTGCTCGCCGCGTGCGCGGTGGCCGGCACGGCCGGGCATCACACGCCCCGGCTCTCGATCGGGCTGGTCCTGCTCGGGCTGGGCTGGTCCGGCACCATGGTGGCCGGCTCCACGCTGCTGTCGGAGTCGGTGCCGGCGGCGGTCCGCCCGAGCGTGCAGGGGTTCTCCGACCTGACCATGGGGCTGGCCGGCGCGGGGGCCGCCGCGGTCAGCGGGTTTGTCATGCGGGCCGCCGGTTATCCGGTGCTCACCCTGCTCGCGGCGATCGCGGTGGTGCCGCTGGTGGCGCTAGCGTTACGGGCGGTGCCGGCGGGCGCACCGGACGAGGAGGACTGATCACGTGCGGCTGACCGACTTCTGGGCGCGGTTGGCGGAGGCGTTCGGGCCGGGCTACGCGGCCAGCATCGCCGCCGACCAGGTGCTGCCCCAGCTCGGCGGGCGGACCATCGAGCAGGCGCTCGCCGCGGGTGAGGAGACGCACGTGGTGTGGCGGGCGGTGGTCGCCGCCTATCCCGACCGGGTGCCCGCCCGGCTACGCTGAGCAGCCTTTTCGCCGCTCCCGCGTGTCGCTTGCCGACTCGTACACCTGTTCGGCTATTGTCCACAGCGGGGTGCTCGTCCACAGCTCGCGGCCCGTCGGCTGGTTTTCTGTCGGACCCAGCGCCTAGCGTGTCCGCGTGACGCGAAGCTCAGGAAAGACGCCGGCGAAGGCAGGGGTGGCAACGATGGCAGCAGGGCCTGACCGGGAGAAGGCACTCGACCTTGCTCTCGCTCAGATCGACAAGCAGTTCGGCAAGGGCTCGGTGATGCGGCTGGGGGAGCGGCCGGTCATCCAGACCGCGGTGATCCCGACCGGCTCCATCGCGCTCGACGTGGCCCTCGGCGTGGGCGGTCTGCCCCGCGGCCGGGTCGTCGAGATCTACGGTCCGGAGTCCAGCGGTAAGACCACGGTGGCGCTGCACGCGGTCGCCAACGCCCAGCGGGCGGGTGGCATCGCCGCCTTCGTCGACGCCGAGCACGCGCTCGACCCGGAGTACGCGAAGGCCCTCGGCGTCGACACCGACGCCCTGCTGGTGTCCCAGCCGGACACCGGCGAGCAGGCGCTGGAGATCGCCGACATGCTGGTCCGCTCCGGCGCGCTCGACATCATCGTGATCGACTCGGTGGCCGCGCTGGTGCCGCGCGCCGAGATCGAGGGCGAGATGGGCGACAGTCACGTGGGTCTGCAGGCCCGGCTGATGAGCCAGGCGCTGCGGAAGATCACCGGTGTGCTCAACAACACCGGCACCACGGCGATCTTCATCAACCAGCTGCGCGAGAAGATCGGTGTCATGTTCGGGAGTCCCGAGACCACCACCGGTGGTCGGGCGCTGAAGTTCTACGCCTCGGTCCGGCTCGACGTGCGCCGCATCGAGAGCCTCAAGGACGGCACCGACGTGGTCGGCAACCGCACCCGGGTCAAGGTGGTGAAGAACAAGGTCGCCGCGCCGTTCAAGCAGGCCGAGTTCGACATCATGTACGGCAAGGGCATCTCCCGCGAGGGCTCGCTGATCGACGTCGGCGTCGAGCAGGCGATCATCCGCAAGTCCGGCGCCTGGTACACCTACGACGGCGACCAGCTCGGCCAGGGCAAGGAGAAGGCTCGCGAGTTCCTCCGCGAGAACCCGGACGTGGCCGCCGAGATCGAGAAGAAGATTCTGGAGAAGCTCGGCGTCGGGGTCGGCGCGGGCGACGCCGCCGGTGGCCCGGAGCTGCCGCCGGTCGACTTCTGACCCGACTCGTGGCAGGACGACGCGCCCGTACGGGGCGGGGCTGGGACGCCAGCCCACCCCGTACGGGTGACGCCAGTACGCCCCCGCGACCTCGCCGCGGCCGTCGCAGCCGGTCCGAGGAGGCCGATGCAGAGGCGCCCGCCGCCCCGCCGCGCGACGAGGCCGAGGTGGCCCGGGAGATCTGCCTGCGCCAGCTCGCCGTCCGGCCCCGGACCCGGGCGGAGCTGGCCGCCGCGCTCGCCAAGCGGGGCATCTCCGACGAGGTCTCGGCCGAGGTGCTCGACCGCTATGACGAGGTCGGCATCATCGACGACGCCGCCTTCGCCCGGGCCTGGGTCAGTAGCCGGCACGCCGGCCGGGGGCTGGCCCGCCGGGCACTGGCCAACGAGCTGCGCCAGCGCGGGGTCGACGGCGACGTGGCCCGCGAGGCGCTCGGCGAGCTGGACGAGACCACCGAGGCCGAGACGGCCCGCGCCCTGGTCGAGCGGAAGCTACGGGTCGCCCGCGGCGAGCCCGACGCGGTGTTCCGCCGGCTGGTCGGCATGCTGGCCCGCAAGGGCTACCCGCCCGGCGTGGCCATCCGGGCGGTGAAGGAGGCGCTCGCCGCGCAGAGCGCCGAGGCTGCCGAGTTCGCCGAGCAGATCGACGCCGACGCCCTCGCCGAGGCCGAGGGCGAGCTGGACCGCGACAGCCGGACGGCCGAGTGATCGGCCGGGCGCCCTCCACCCGGCCGAGCGAGCCCCTCCCGGCGGCGGGGTCGGCGGGGGCGGCGGCAGGGTGGGCCGACCCGTGCTGGCGGCGTGCCTGAACGGCGGGCGGGGCTGCGACGAGCACCCGGCGGTCCCACTCACCCCGGCCGAGCTGGCCGCCGACGCCGTCCGTTGCGCCGACCTCGGCGTGGCGGCGGTGCACGTCCACCCGCGCGACGCGGCGGGCGCCGAGTCGCTGCGTCCCGAGGTCGTGGCCGGGGCGCTCACCGCGATCCGCGCCGCCCGGCCGGGGCTGCCGGTCGGCGTGAGCACCGGCGCCTGGATCGAGCCGGATCCGGCCGCCCGGGTGGCCGCCGTCCGCGCCTGGCGGACGTTGCCCGACTTCGCGTCGGTCAACGCCCACGAGGAGGGCGCGGAGGCGGTCGCCGCGGCGCTGCACGAGCGCGGCGTGCTGGTGGAGGCCGGGCTCTGGACGGTCGAGGCGGTGGCTGCCTACCGGGCCTGGCGGGTGCCGGTCGGGCGGTTGCTGATCGAGTGCATGGCCGAGGAACCGTCGGTGGCGCTCGCGGACGCGGCGGCGATGCTCGCCGCCCTGCCGCGCACCGCGGGGACGATCGAGCCGCCGGTGCTGCTGCACGCCGAGGGGCCGGCCACCTGGGCGGTGCTCGCCGAGGCGGTCCGCCGGGGCCTGCACACCCGGATCGGCCTGGAGGACACGCTCCAGCTACCGGACGGCATGCCCGCCCCGGGCAACCCGGCACTGGTCAGCGCCGCGCTGGCCGCCGACGCCCGCTGAGCCGCCCCGGTCAGCCGGCACCGGCCGCCGGCAGTCCGCCGCGCTCCGAAGCCGCTGCTCCGCCCCGGGGCCGGCCGACGCCAGTCCGGCGAAATGGGGTGTCCGCCGACCCAGGAAGCCGCCACCCCGGCGACCCGGAGTCGATCAACCGCTGCGACAGGGGAGCAGACGTGGCGATGACGCTCGGTTGAGCCGCCGACCGTTCCTCGGCCCGGTCGGGTGGGCGGGCCACCCCGACTCAACCGGGTCGGCCCGGGGTGAGCAGCAGTGACACCCATCCGACAGCGTGCGGGCGGTGGCGTTTGTCCGCTGGTGTCCGGCGTTTCGTCAGCGCTGGGTGACGCCGCAACTTCGCTCCGTTCGGGGGTTTTGATCATGAGTTCTTGACCAGACCGGCCCTCGCGACCTAGCCTCGCCATACAGGCTCACATTGCCCGACCAGCGCAGGCTAAGCGCACAACATAGATCGCGTAACAGAACAGCATCACTTTGGCCAGCGCCATCGGCCATACCACCGCAGCTCGGGACAGGCCGGTCCGGAGCTGAGGCGACAACTGCAACCGGCCGCCGGCGATGCTCTGGGCGCCGCCGGCGGAGAGAGCTACCCACGGCCAGTCGCTCCGGTCGGGCGTCCAGAGCCGCAGGAGTGTGCCTCCGGCACGGTCCCTGCGGCGCCGACGTTCAGGGGAGGCGGCCATGGCGGGGCGGCACAGGTTCACCGGTGGTCCCCACGAGGTCCCGGCATGAGCGAGCGGCAGCGAGCGAATCATCGGTACCGCGCGGTGGTGCCTCATGGCGGCACGGAGCGAAGCGGAGTGCCGGCATGAGCGGCTTCGATGTCGTGCTCCTCGTGGTGGTGCTGATCCTGACCGTGGTGGTGGTCGGGGCGGTGCTGCTGGGGGTCCGGACGCTGCGCGGGTTCCAGGCCGGCCCGGTCCCCGAGGATCCGGCCTTCATCGCCGAGAAGGACCGGCAGGAGCAGTCCCTGGCCGCGTTGCGCAGCGCGGCCGACGAGGCGAACAGCACCATCGACGTGGCGAAGTCCGCCGCCGCGGCGGCGCGGGCGGAGGCGGCCGCGGCCAAGGCGGAGGCGAAGGCGGCCCGGGCGGAGGCCCGCCGGGTGCTCGACGACGCCCGCGCCGAGGCGGATACCGTGCTGGAGCGGGCGCACAAGCAGGCCGAGGCGGACGCCGAGCAGCTGCGGGCGGCGGCCCGGCGCAGCGGTGAGCGTGAGGTGGCGGTGCTCGCCGCCACCACCCGCGAGCAGGCGGCCGAGGTGGAGCGGCGGGCGGCCCGGATGGACGAGCGGGAGCGCCTGCACACCGAGGAGGTCGAGCGGCTCGCCGAGCGGGAGCGGCAGCTGACCGCCGCGACGGCCGCGCTGGCCGCCCGGGAAACCGCGCTGGCCCGCCGGGAGGCGGAGCTGACCGAGGCCGAGGAGCAGCGGCGGCGTGAGCTGGAACGGGTCGCCGGGCTCACCGCCGACACCGCCCGGGCCGAGCTGATCGAGGCCATCGAGTCGCAGGCCAAGCGGGAGGCGGCGCTGCTGGTCCGGGACATCGAGGCGGACGCGCGCAGCACGGCCGAGCAGCGGGCCCGGCACATCGTGGTCGACGCCATCCAGCGGGTGGCCAGCGAGCAGACCGCGGAGAGCGTGGTCAGCGTCCTGCACCTGCCTGGTGACGAGATGAAGGGGCGGATCATCGGCCGCGAGGGCCGCAACATCCGGGCCTTCGAGTCGGTCACCGGGGTCAACCTGATCATCGACGACACCCCCGAGGCGGTGCTGCTCTCCTGCTTCGACCCGGTACGCCGGGAGGTCGGCCGGTTGACCCTGGAGAAGCTGGTGCTGGACGGGCGGATCCACCCGCACCGGATCGAGGAGGTCTACGAGCTGGCCCGGCACGAGGTGGAGGAGCTCTGCCAGCGGGCCGCCGAGGACGCTCTGGTCGAGGTCGGCATCACCGAGATCCACCCGGAGCTGGTCACGCTGCTGGGCCGGTTGCGCTACCGCACGTCGTACGGGCAGAACGTGCTCAAGCACCTGGTGGAGACCGCGCACATCGCCGGTGTGATGGCCGCCGAGCTGCGCCTGGACGTGCCCACCATCAAGCGCTGCGCGTTCCTGCACGACATCGGCAAGGCGCTCACCCACGAGGTGGAGGGCAGTCACGCCATCATCGGCGCCGACCTGGCCCGCAAGTACGGCGAGAGCGAGGACGTGGTGCACGCCATCGAGGCGCACCACAACGAGGTGCCGCCGCAGACCATCGAGGCGGTGCTCACCCAGGCGTCCGACGCCTGTTCGGGCGGGCGGCCGGGCGCGCGCCGGGAGAGCCTGGAGGCGTACGTCAAGCGGCTGGAGCGGATCGAGGAGATCGCGGCCGGCAAGCTCGGCGTGGAGAAGGTCTTCGCCATGCAGGCCGGTCGGGAGATCCGGGTGATGGTCAAGCCGGACGACGTGGATGACATCGGCGCGGCCGTGCTGGCCCGGGACGTGGCGAAGCAGATCGAGGAGGAGCTGACCTACCCCGGTCAGATCCGGGTCACCGTGGTCCGCGAGTCCCGGGTCACCGAGATCGCCCGCTGACCCCGTAGACGCAGGCGGGCCGGCCCGGGAATCCGGGCCGGCCCGCTCGCTTCCGCGAGGTCAGGTGGTGGTGCCGGCGACCGCCTCGGTCTCCAGCTCGGTGCCCGCCGCGCCGGTGCGGGTGCCGGCGCTCTTCCGGCCCCGGGCGAGCCGGTGCTGGACGTACTGGGCCAGCTTGGAGAGCGAGTAGTTGACCACGATGAAGATCAGGCCGATCACGATGTAGACCTGGATCGGGTTGTCCAGGGCGCCGATGATCTGCTTGCCGATGTTCAAGGTCTCCTCGTAGCTGATGATGAAGCCGAGCGAGGTGTCCTTGAGTACTACCACGAGCTGGCTGATCAGCGCCGGCAGCATGATCCGGAACGCCTGCGGCAGCAGGATCATCCGGGTGGTCTGCCACGGGGCGAGACCGATCGCCGCGGCCGCCTCGGCCTGCCCGCCGGGCAGACCCTCCATGCCGGAGCGGAGGATCTCGGCGATGACCACCGAGTTGTAGATGGTCAGGCCGATGACCAGGTACCAGAGCGTGTCGAAGGTGACCCCGAACTCGGGAAAGCCGCGGGCCACGAAGAAGATCGTGATGACCACGGGCAGGCCGCGGAAGACCTCGACGCAGACCCGGGTGACCGCCGAGAGCAGCAGGCTCAGCCCGCGCAGCAGGTACGACACCGGGGTGGCCAGCCCGGTGAAACGGCGCCGGGCCAGGCTCTTGAGCTGGATCCGCAGCATCGCCAGCAGCGTGCCGACGATCAGCGAGGAGACGATGGCCAGCGCCGCGGCGGTCAGCGTGTTCTTGAAGCCGATGCCGATCCGCTCCCAGACCAGCGAGAAGTTCTCGTTGCCGGGGTCCAGCAGTGGGCCCCACAGCTCCATCGAGAACTGGCCCTTCTCGTCCAGCGGACGGTAGACCAGGAAGTACGTGCCGACGAGCAGCAGCACGGTGGCGACGAGGCTGCTGACCAGGGTGATCCGGCGCTGCCGCGGGCCGGGTACGTCGTAGAGGACGGTCTGCTGGCTCATCGGGCCACCGCCTGCCGCTTCTCGATCCGGTCGAGGAGAGCGCCGAGGGGGACGGTCATGATCAGGTATCCGATCGAGATGCCGATGGCGACCGGCACGAAGGCGAAGCCCTCGGCCGAGGTGAGCTGGTCGGCGGTCTGGGAGAGGTCGCCGACCACGCCGAAGAAGCCGACCAGCGCCGAGTTCTTGATCATCGCGATGATCACCGAACCGAGCGGCACCACGGACGCCTTCCAGGACTGCGGCAGCACCACGTACCGCAGGTTCTGGCCGAAGGTGAGCCCCAGCGACCGGGCCGCCTCCGCCTGGCCGGCGGGAACGGCGTTCACCCCGGAGCGCAGCGCCTCGCAGACGAACGCGGCGGTGTAGAGCACCAGCGCGATCAGCGCGAAGCGGAAGTACGGCAGGTCGGTGCCGAGCCGGGTGAAGATGGCGTCCAGCCCGGGGATGCGGAGAAAGTCCGCGTTGGAGCCGAGCGCCGGCAGGCCGAAGGCGGCGAAGAACATCACCACGGTCAGTGGCATGTTCCGGAAGATGTTCACGTAGCCGGTGCCGACCGCCCGCAGCGGCGGGACCGGCGAGATCCGGAGTACCGCCACGACGGCGCCCAGGATCAGGGCGCCGATCGCGGCGAGTACGCAGATCTGGAGGGTGAGCCAGAAACCACCCGCGAAGACGTCGAACTTGTCGATGAGCACACTCACGGGCCGGTCTTCCTTCCCACCCTCCAGATCGACGGAATTAGATCAGTAGCGGTTGACGGTCGGGGCGCTGCCGAGCTCCGCGCCGAACTTGCCGGCGGTGTCGTCCCAGGCCTTCTTCCAGCTGCCGTCGGCGAACGCCTTCTCCAGCGTGTCGTTGATGAAGTTGCGGAAGTCGGTGTCCTCCTTCTTCACCCCGATGCCGTACGGCTCCTTGGTGAAGTTGTCACCGGCCAGCTTGAACGACGCCTCGTCCTTGGCGATGTAGCCGAGCAGGATCACGTTGTCCGTGGTCACCGCGTCCACCTGGCCGCCCTTGAGGGCGTCCTTGCACTTGTCGTACGTGTCGAAGAGCACCAGCTGGGTGGCGACGTCCTTGACGTACTTCTTGATCTCCTCGGCTGGCGTGGAGCCGGTGACCGAGCAGACCTTCTTGGTGCCGTCCTTGAAGGAGTCCGGCCCGGTGATGGTGGTGTCGTCCTTCTTCACCAGGATGTTCTGGCCGGCCTCGTAGTACGGCCCGGCGAAGGCGACGCGCTCCTTGCGCTTGTCGTTGATCGTGTAGGTCGCCGCGACCAGGTCGACGGTGCCGTTGACGATCACGTCCTCGCGGACCTTCGAGGGGGCCTCGACCCACTCGATCTTGTCCTCGGGGATGCCCAGCTCCTTGACGATGATCTTCGCGACCTCGACGTCGAAGCCCTCCGGCTTGCCGGACAGGCCCTTGAGGCCGAAGCCGGGCTGGTCGAACTTGGTGCCGATCTTGATGGACTGGGCCTTGTTCAGCCGCTCCATGGTGGTGCCGGCGGCGAACGACTTGCTGCCGGCGCCGGTGCCCTCGCCGCCGTCGTCGTCGCCACCGCAGGCGGCCATGCCGAGCGCCAGGGTGGCGGCCGCCGCGAGCGCCGCTACGCGCTTCATACGCATACTCTTCTCCTTCTTCGACGAAGCCGCCGGGGGACGGCGCGCTCCAGGTACGGACGCCTAGTGCGTGAGGATCTTGGAGAGGAAGTCCTTGGCCCGCTCGCTGCGCGGGTTGCCGAAGAACTCGGCCGGGGGGGCGTCCTCGACCAGTTGGCCGTCGGCCATGAAGATGACCCGGTTGGCCGCGTGCCGGGCGAAGCCCATCTCGTGGGTGACGACGACCATGGTCATGCCGTCGCGGGCCAGCGAGGTCATCACCTCCAGCACCTCACCGACCATCTCCGGGTCGAGCGCGCTGGTGGGCTCGTCGAAGAGCATCGCCTTGGGCTGCATGGCCAGCGCGCGGGCGATCGCCGCCCGCTGCTGCTGACCACCGGAGAGCTGGGCCGGGAACTTGTCGGCCTGGTTGGCGATGCCGACCCGGTCGAGCAGGGCGAGGGCGCGCTCGCGGGCCGCCGCGGCCTTCTCCTTGCGCACCTTGATCGGACCGAGGGTGACGTTCTCCAGGATGGTCTTGTGCGCGAAGAGGTTGAACGACTGGAACACCATGCCGACCTCGCTGCGCAGCTTCGCCAGCGCCTTGCCCTCGGCCGGCAGCGGCTGCCCGTCGAAGGTGATGGTGCCGGAGTTGATCGGCTCCAGCCGGTTGATCGTGCGGCAGAGCGTCGACTTGCCGGAGCCGGACGGGCCGATCACCACGACCACCTCGCCCTTGCCGACCGAGAGTGAGACGTCGTCCAGCACGTGCAGCGGCCCGAACCACTTGTTGACCGAGTCCAGCACGATGAGCGGTTCGCCCGTCGTCACGTCGTCCACCGTCCCTGTCGTCGCCCCAGCGGGGTCGGATGACCCCCGGTTGGGCCACTGTAGGCGGGGGGATGTGGCGGAATGCAACTCAGTTGGTCACGGAGCGGTAACACCATTCGAGATCACGGCCCGAAGTTCGAATTCGATCACCGTCCTGGTGCGCCTCGTGACGACCTGGGTGGGTCGAGGAGATCATGTGTGGATGACCGAACCGGTACGGCTGACCCGGTACGCCCGTGGCGGCGGATGTGCCTGCAAGATCCCGCCCGGGGAGCTGGAGGCGATGGTCGCCGACCTCGGCCCGGCCACCGGCGTGGCCGAGCTGCTCGTCGGCCTGGATCACGGCGACGACGCCGCGGTGGTCCGGCTGGACGAGCGCACCGGCCTGGTGAGCACGGTGGACTTCTTCACCCCGGTGGTCGACGACGCGTACGACTGGGGCCGGATCGCCGCGACCAACGCCCTCTCCGACGTGTACGCGATGGGCGGCACCCCGCTGGTGGCGCTGAACCTGCTCTGCTGGCCGCGCGACGTGCTGCCGCTGGAGCTGGCCCGGGAGGTGCTGCGCGGCGGCCAGGACGTGGCCCGCGACGCCGGCTGCCACCTGGCCGGCGGGCACAGCGTGGACGACGACGGCCCCAAGTACGGGCTGGCCGTCACCGGGGTGGTCCGGCCGGACGAGCTGATCACCCTGGACGCGGGCCGGGCCGGGCTGCCGCTGTCGCTGACCAAGCCGCTCGGCGTCGGGGTGCTCAACACCCGGCACAAGAACACCGGGGAGCGCTTTCCGGAGGCGGTGGCCATGATGACCACGCTGAACCGCGACGCGGCCCGGGCGGCGGTGGCCGCCGGCGTGCGCTGCGGCACCGACGTGACCGGCTTCGGGCTGCTCGGCCACGCCGCCAAGCTGGCCCGGGCGAGCGGGCTCACGGTCGCCCTCGACGCGGCCCGGATGCCCTACCTGGCCGGTGCCCGGGAGGCGGTGCGCGACGGGTACGTCAGCGGGGGCAGCCGGCGCAACCTGGACTGGGTGACCCCGTGGACGGACTTCGGCCGGGTCGGCGATGACGACCGGCTGCTGCTGGCCGACGCGCAGACCTCCGGCGGGCTGCTGGTGGCCGGCGAACTCCCGGGCGCCACCGTGGTCGGCGAACTGCGTCCGCGTGGCGAGCAGTTGGTGGTCGTCCGGTGAGCGGCGCGGGTCGGAAACTCGACGCGGCGTGGCGCCGGGCGCGGCACCATACCCGATAAACTGTCATCTTCCGGCCACCCGGAGCAATGCGGCTCGGGTCAATTTTGCCCGGAATGGTCACAGACCGGTAACTTGCCCCCGGCTGAGGTCAAATGCACCCCACCATCGTCAGTAAGGCCCGATCCGGAGGCCGGTGGGACGAGCACAGCGAGGAGGCGGCATGACCGAGCTGTGGAACTGGAGAATCGACCGGGCGGCGCCGGTGCAGGTCTATCCGGCACTGGCCGAGGCGCTCGGCCGGGTGGTGATGCCGCTGGCGGTGGCCGACCCGACCCGGCTGCCGACGTACGCGGTGATCTGCGACGTCTGGGAGGCGCCGGGCGAGTTCGGCACGATCGTGGACTGCTACGGGGTTCCGGACCGGCTCCCCGAGCACGCCAGCGTCGCCGCCCTGGCGCGGCTGCTCGACCGCAACTGCCTGCTGCGCGACGACACCCTCGACGTCAGCCGGCACCTGCTCGTCGCGCCGGACGGCACGATCCGGCCGGTGCACTTCACCGTCCGGGAGACCGACGACGGCGAGGTGCTCGGCGACCAGCGGCTCTGCACCGAGGCCGACGCCGGCTGCCGGGGCTGGTCCCAGTGCCACCGCTCGCGGTGGGCGCCCGACTCGGTGCTGCCCGCGCTCGCCGCGGCCTGACCGCCCGCCGCCCAACCGGCGGGCGGCCGATCGCGCGCCGGTCAGCGGGCCGAGCCGGTGGACCGCCCGCCCCGGACCTCCAACTGCTCCAGCAGGGTCCGGGTGGCCGCGGCCACGGCGGTCACCGCCGCGTCGAAGGCGGCCGCGTTGTGCGCGGCCGGCTTGCGGAACCCGGAGATCTTCCGGACGTACTGCAACGCCGCGGCGTCGACGTCGGCCGGGGTCACCTCGGCGACGTACGGCTCACGCAGGGTCTTGATGCTCCGGCACACGGCTCCTCCTCGTTCGGTTCGGTCTTCCCGGCCCGGATACGCTGTCCGGGTCATGACTACCGCAGCGGCGAGCAGCCCGCGCACCTACCAGGTGCGCACGTACGGCTGCCAGATGAACGTGCACGACTCCGAGCGCATCTCCGGGCTGCTGGAGCAGGCGGGCTACGTGCGCGCCGCCGAGGCCGACGAGCACCCGGACGTGGTGGTCTTCAACACCTGCGCGGTGCGGGAGAACGCCGACAACCGGCTCTACGGCAACCTCGGTCATCTGCGCCCCGTGAAGGACCGGCACCCCGGCATGCAGATCGCCGTCGGCGGCTGCCTGGCGCAGAAGGACCGCGGCGACATCGTCCGCAAGGCCCCCTGGGTGGACGTGGTCTTCGGCACGCACAACATCGGTTCGCTGCCGGTGCTGCTGGAGCGGGCCCGGCACAACGCCGCCGCCGAGGTGGAGATCCTCGAGTCCCTCGACGTCTTCCCCTCCACGCTGCCCACCCGCCGTGAGTCGACGTACGCCGGTTGGGTGTCGATCTCGGTGGGCTGCAACAACACCTGCACGTTCTGCATCGTGCCCGCCCTGCGCGGCAAGGAGAAGGACCGCCGCCCCGGCGACATCCTCTCCGAGGTCCGGGCGCTGGTCGACGAGGGCGTGCTGGAGGTGACCCTGCTCGGGCAGAACGTCAACTCCTACGGCGTCGCGTTCGGCGACGCTGGCGAGCCGAACCGGACACGCGGTGGCGGCCGGTCGGCTTTTGCCGAGCTGCTGCGCGCCTGCGGCGACATCGAGGGCCTGGAGCGGGTCCGGTTCACCAGCCCGCACCCAAAGGACTTCACCGACGACGTGATCGCGGCGATGGCCGAGACGCCGAACGTCTGCCACTCGCTGCACATGCCGTTGCAGTCCGGCTCGGACGACGTGCTGAAGGCGATGCGCCGGTCGTACCGGGCCGAGCGCTACCTCGGCATCATCTCCAAGGTGCGGGCGGCGATGCCGGACGCGGCGATCACCACCGACATCATCGTCGGCTTCCCCGGCGAGACCGACGCCGACTTCGAGCGCACCCTCGACGTGGTGCGCGAGGCGCGGTTCTCCTCCGCGTTCACCTTCCAGTACTCCAAGCGCCCCGGCACCCCGGCCGCGAGCATGGACGGCCAACTGCCCAAGCAGGTCGTCCAGGAGCGGTACGAGCGGCTGATCGCCTGCGTCGAGGAGATCACCTGGGCGGAGAACAAGAAGCTCGTCGGAGAGGCCGTCGAAGTGCTGGTCGCCGTCGGCGAGGGACGCAAGGACGAGCGCACCGGGCGGATGTCCGGCCGGGCCCGGGACGGCCGGCTGGTGCACTTCGACGCCGGTTCGTACGCCGGGCGGATCCGCCCCGGCGACATCGTGCACACCACCGTGACGTACGCCGCCCCGCACCACCTCAACGCCGACGGCGAGCCGCTGTCGCACCGGCGTACCCGGGCTGGTGACGCGGCCGAGGCGGGACGCTCCCCGCGTACGCCCGGGGTGCTGCTCGGGCTGCCCACGATCGGCGCGCCGGCCGCGGCGCCCGCGCCGACCACGGGCTGCGCCGCCCACTGACCCTCGCCCGCTCGCAAGATCGCGCTGCAACCTTCATGCAATGCCCTCGACCGCGACCTGAGGCCACTGGATCCTGGTTGTAGCGCGATCTCGGCCGGCGCGAGCGAGGCGGGCCGGGTCGGTCCAGGATGCGCAGGAGCGCCGGTTCCCGCGCGGGAACCGGCGCTCCTGCGCATCGTTCAGATCAGCCGGACTGCTCGGCGAGCTGGAGGAACTGCCGCTTCGAGGCCAGCGCCTGCTCGGCCTCGCGGATCCGCTTGGCGTCGCCGGCGGCCTGTGCGCGGGCCAGCCGCTCCTCCGCCTCGGCGACCTGCGCGCGCATCTGGGCGAGCAGCGGGTTGTCCTCCTTGGTGGTCCGCCGCCAAGCCGAGTCCATCACCTCGCGGACCTTCTCGTCGACGGCGCGCAGCCGGCGCTCCAGCCCGGCGGCCGCCTCCCGAGGCACCCGGCCGGCCTCGTGCCACTGCGCCTGGATCTCGCGCAGCTTCGCCTGGGCGCCCTTGGGGTCGCCGTCGACGTCCAGCGCCTCGGCCTCGGCGAGCAGGGCCTGCTTGCGCTCCAGGTTGGCCCGCTGCTCGTTGTCTCGCGCCGAGAAGACCTCGCTGCGCCGGGTGAAGAACTCGTCCTGCGCCGCCCGGAACCGTTCCCAGAGCCGCTGCTCGGCCTCCTTCGAGGCGCGCGGCGCGGCCTTCCACTGGTTCATCAGCTCCTTGAGCTGGTTGGCGGTGGTCGCCCAGTCGGTGGAATCCTTCAGCTTCTCGGCCTCGGTGACCAGCTCCTCCTTGATCGACTGCGCCTGCTTGCGCTGCGCGTCGAGCGAGGCGAAGTGGGCGCCGCGCCGGCGGGTGAAGCCGTCCCGGGCCGCGGCGAACCGCTTCCACAGCTCACCGTCGGCCTTCTTGTCGACCCCGCGAATGGTCTTCCACTCCTCGAGGATCTCCTTGAGCCGGTCCCCGGCGGTCTTCCAGCCGGTCGACTCGGCGGCGATCTTCTCGGCCTCCTCGACCAGGGCCGTCTTGCGGGCCAGCGCCTCGCTGCGGGCGGCGTCCCGGGCGGCCCGGGCCTCGCCGGCCTTCTCCTCGGCGACGGCGGCGAGCTTGTCGAGCCGCGCGGCGAGCGCGTCGATGTCGCCGACCACGTGCGCCTCGGGCAGCGAGGCACGCAGCCGGCGGATCGTGGTCAGCGAGTGGCCCGCGTCCGCCGCACCCGAGTTGAGCCGGGCCTCGGTGAGGTCCACCTCCGTCACCAGGTCGGCGAAGCGCCGGGCGAAGTGCGCCAGCCCCTCCTCCGGTGCTCCCGCCTGCCAGGAACCGACCACCCGCTCACCCTCGGCGGTCTTGACGTACACGGTGCCGTCCGCGTCCACCCGTCCGAAGGCAGTCCAGTCGCTCATGTGCCCATCCTCGTTCTCCCGGCGTCGGGGAGCAGTCCCACGATCGCCGCCACGGCGCAGCAAAGTTTCTCCCGGCATTGTCACAGGTCCGCCCCCGTCCGCGTCGAGCGCCTATCGCCGACCGTGACCATACGGTGTCCTAGCCGTCGAATGACCGGATCGGCGCGGGGACGCACCGGGACATCCCGCTAACGTGGACCCGTGCCACTGGTCGCCGCCGCCGTCTGCCCGCATCCGCCCCTGCTCGTGCCCGAGGTGGCCGGCGCCGCCGCCGGTGAGCTGGACGACCTCCGGGCCGCCTGTGACGCCGCCGTCGCCCGGCTGCTGGCCACCGGGCCGGACTGCGTGGTGGTGCTGGGCTCCGGACCGGAGACGGGCTGGATCGTCCCGCCCGCGGTCGGCACGTTCCGCCCGTTCGGCGTGGACCGCACCGTGCCGCTGGTCCCGGCGCTGCCCGACGGGCCGCCGGTGCTGCCGTTGAGCGTGACCGTCGGCGCGTGGCTGCTCGGCCGCCACCGGGTCGGCGTGCGGGTCGTCGGCGCCCAGGTGGCGCCGGACGCGCCCACCGATGAGGTGGCCGACCTCGCCCGGCAGGTCGACGGGTACCGCCCCCGGGTGGCGCTGCTGGTGATGGGGGACGGGTCCGCCTGCCGGGGAGAGAAGTCGCCCGGCCACCACGACCCGCGCGCCGAGCCGTACGACGAGGGGGTCGGCCGGGCGCTGGCCGACGCGGACGCCGAGGCCCTGCTCGGCCTGGACCCGGAGCTGTCGGCGGAGCTGAAGGTCGCCGGGCGCGGCCCCTGGCAGGTGCTCGCCGGCGCGGTGCGCGCGGCGGGTGGCGCCTGGCGCGGCGAACTGCGCTACGACGCCGCGCCCTACGGCGTGGCCTACTTCGTGGCCGGCTGGGAGCCGGTGTGAGCGAGCGGATCAGCGGGCTCGGCGCGGCCGTGCCGCACGGCGGCACGTGGCGAAGCGGCGGGCCGGCATGAGCGGCCCGGTCGAGGCCGGCGGCAGCCGCCCGCCGGCCGGCACGGTGGTGGCCGTGGTCGGGCCGACCGCGGCCGGCAAGTCGGCGCTGAGCATCGCCCTCGCGCACGCCCTCGACGGGGAGGTGGTCAACGCCGACTCGATGCAGCTCTACCGGGGCATGGACATCGGCACCGCCAAGCTCACCCCCGCCGAACGCGAGGGGGTGCCGCACCACCTGCTGGACATCTGGGAGGTCACCGAGCCGGCCAGCGTCGCCGAGTACCAGCGGCTGGCCCGGGCGGCGGTGGACGACATCCTGTCCCGGGGCCGGGTGCCGCTGCTGGTCGGCGGTTCCGGGCTGTACGTGCGGGCGGTGCTCGAGCGGTTCGAGTTCCCCGGCACCGACCCGGCCGTCCGCGAACGGCTGGAGCGGGAACTGGCCGAGGCCGGCCCGGCGCCGCTGTACGCGCGGCTGCGCGCCGCCGATCCGGCCGCCGCGGCGGGCATCCTGCCCGGCAACGGCCGGCGGATCGTCCGGGCGCTGGAGGTGATCGAGATCACCGGGGCGCCGTTCACCGCCGCGCTGCCCGCGCCGACGCCGTACTACGCGTCGGTGCAGGTCGGGGTCGACCTGGACACCGCGCTGCTGGACGAGCGGATCGCCCTGCGGGTGGACCGGATGTGGGCCGACGGCCTGGTCGCCGAGACCCGCGAGCTGATCGGCCGCGGCCTGCCCGAGGGGCGTACGGCCAGCCGGGCGCTCGGCTACCAGCAGGTGCTGCGCTTCCTGGCCGGTGAGCTGACCGAGACCGGGGCGCACGACGAGACGATCCGGGCGACCCGGCGCTTCGTCCGCCGGCAGCGCTCCTGGTTCCGCCGCGACCCGCGGATCCACTGGCTGGACGCGGCCGGCCGTGGTCTCACCGAACGGGCTCTGACCATCCTTGGCCGGTCGTCACCCTTCTGACCACTTCCGGGTACGTCCGACCGAGCGCGGCGGTGCGACGATAAGGACGCCGTCGACTGAGGAGCGTGGATCCCTTGTCCGAGGATGATGTCACCGTTGAGGCTCTCCGCGCCGACACTACCGGAGTGGAGAAAGTGATCCACTTCAACAACGCCGGCTGTTCGCTGCCGCCGTCCCCGGTGCTGCGGGCGCAGGTGGACTATCTCGTCCGGGAGAGCGAGACCGGTGGTTACGAGACGGCCGACCAGGTCCGCGACGAAGCGGAGCACGCCTATTCCGGGCTCGCCCGACTGCTCGGCGTCAAGCAGGACGAGGTTGGCTTCTGTGGCAACGCGACAGATGCCTGGCGTCGGGTCCTGTACGCGTTACCGCTCGGTCGTGGCGCTCGGATCGCCTTTGACGAGTCGATCTACGGTGGCAACCTCCTCGCGTTGATCGAGGGGCGGGAGCGGTTCCAGTGGCAACTGCAGTCCGTTCGGCTGGACGATTCCGGGGCGATTGATCTGGCCGCGTTGGAGGAGGTGTTGCGGACGGGCGTCGACCTGGTGGCGGCCACCCACATGGCCGCCCAGAGCGGCGCAGTGAATCCGATCGCTGAGATTTCCGAGCTGAGCAGACGGTACGGCGCATGGTGTCTCGTTGATGCCTGTCAAACGATCGGCCACGTGCCCATCGACCTGGCCGCGACTCAGGTCGACGGCTTCATCTTCACTGGGCGCAAGTACCTGCGGGCACCGCGCGGCACCGGGGGATTCATCGTCCGCCGTCCGCTTCTGGACCGGATTCTCCCGTTGGGTCCTGACATCAGGGGGGGCGCCGTCGAGGAGGATGGCGGCCTAAGACTGAGCCGGGACGCCAGCGTCCTTGAGCAGTGGGAGCGCAACTGGGCGTTGCATCTGGGCCTCGGCGCTGCCATCGACTACCTGCTGGCCCTCGACCGCTCGTGGACGTGGGGCAGGATCCGCGAGTTGGCCGCGACACTGTCGATCGCGTTGTCGGAGGTGCCGGGGGTGTTGGTCCACCGGCGCAGTGGCGAGAGCGGTGGGATCGTCCTCTTCGACGTGGTGGGAAAGGACCTCGTCAAGGCCCGGGACTGGCTACGGGCGCGTGGCGCGAATGTGATGTTCGCCGGCCCGCAGAATGCTCCGCTCGAGATGTTCCGCACGGGCGATCCGGGCCGCCTGCGCGCCTCGATCCACTACTACAACACCGACGAGGAGATTCGTCGGTTCGCCGACCTCGTAGCGGAGTGTGGTCGCTCCCTGTGACCGCCCGTCTCCCCACCTCCGCGACCTCTAGGATCGATCTGCGAGGCGACGTCTGACGCGGCGTCGGCCGATATCGTGCGCACGAAGTGAAGGTGGAGATGTCAGATGTGCGGTGCGACGCCGAGTTCTACCGGTCGGCGTGGTGCGAGGTTGATCTTGACCAGTTCAGCACGAACCTCAGGCATTTGAGGCGGATCGCGGGCACTCGGACCCTCCTCGTCGTCAAGGCGAACGCCTACGGTCACGGACTGTCTCGAATGGCCGCCGAGGCGGTGTCGGCCGGGGTGGAGGCGCTTGGCGTGGCGACCCTCCATGAAGCGGAGGTGTTGCTGAACGACGGCATCTCTGTCCCCATCCTGATCATGTGTGCGCTGGACCATACCGAGATCGACTACTGCGTCGCGCGTGGAGTGCACTTCCTCGCGTGGCGAAAGGATCAGTTCGACCGGGCCGCCACGGCGGCAGAGCGGTTCGGGCGGCAGCCACACATCCACGTGGAACTGGACACCGGCATGTCCCGCTCCGGCATCGACCCCTGGGACTTCGAACTGTTCGTACGGTCCCTCACGCCGGCGCAACGCAGCAGCATCGTCGGCCTGGCCACTCATTTCCACTCCGCCGACCTGAAAAGCACGGCGTCGGCAGAGCAGCAGCTCGACGAGTTCCTCCAATGCGCCTCGATCGCGGAGCGCTTCGGCCTGACGCCGCTTCTGCACGTCGCCAACTCGCCCGGAACCCTGCGGCTACCGGCCGCCCGTTTGGGTATGGCGAGGCTTGGCATCGCCGCGTACGGCCTGTGGCCGTCCGAGTTCACTCCGTTGCCCGAGGGCATGGCACCGGTCCTCAGCTGGAAGGCGACCCTCACCAACGTCAAAGAGATTCCAGCCGGGCGCGGCGTGGGTTACGCCTGGCGGCATGTCGCGCAGACGAAGGAGACGGTGGGCACGCTGGCCATCGGCTATGCCGATGGCTACCAGCGATTTCCGGTGGGTGTGAACACCGTGCTGCTGGGAGGCGTCGAGACCCCGGTGCTCGGGAGCGTCTTCATGGACCAGTGTGTGATCCGGGTGCCGGCCGAGGTGGCCGGCAATGTGGGCGACGTCGCCGTCCTCATCGGGGAGCAGGGGGGCCGGCGGCTGACCGCGGAGGACCTCGCCGCCCGATGGGGCACCAACAGCTACGACGTGGTCTCGGGGATCCGCGATCGTGTTCCGCGTCGGTATATCCGCGCGTCCACGGTCGACGCGGACAAGAGCTGAGCGGATCTGCTCGGCGGGTTCTGCTTCACCACAGCGGCCGTGGCCCGGCGTTTGCCGGGCCACGGATCGTGTCCGCGCTGGCTACACTTGGCCCCCGGAATCGGCTTGGCTGCGAGGAGCGGCATGGTGGTGGCTCGGGACCGCTCGTTACAGCCGATCGGCGCGTCGCGTGTCCTGAGTTCCCCCCTTCTCAACACGGCCCTCGGCTTGGTGGGCTTGGTCGTGCCGCTCATCGCCTGGGCGGCGGGTCGCTCGCTGGTGAAGGATCTCCTGCTGATCCTCGAAACCCTGGTGCTGGCTGGCATGTGGGCGTACGTGATCTGGATCCGCAGTGCCTACATCCAGCTACGCCGGGCCAATGCTAAGAGCATGAGCGACGCCAGGTACTTCGAGGCGATCCGGAAGGAGCTGGAGTCCGCCCTGATCAGCGACTTTGATGAGATCGCCGACGGAAAGATGCACGTCTACGCCACTGAGGTGCCGCGCATCAGCGTCATGCTCTACCGGGTTCTGCTCGAGACCGGGTGTGAGCCCCGGCGTGTGCTCGCGACGGATCTCACCACCGATCCGCGGATCCTCGGTCAGCGGCGCGAGTACCTGGCCGTCAACCGACGATTCATCGACTCCGGCGGGATCATCAAGCGGGCATTCATCTGCCGACATGCCGACCTCCTCCGTCGTGCCTTCGCGGTGGACCTGCTGGAACTGATCTCGCAGCACCGGTCCATGGGGGTTCAGTGCGGGCTTGTGGTCCGGGAATGGCTACGCCCCGACGAGGCGGTGGACTTCGTGGTCGTGGGTATGGCTGCAGTCCTGATTGAGGAAGAGCAGGGCGACGAGAAGTACGGCGTCGGCCGCAGCAGCGTGTCGTTCAAGTACGCCGCGAAGTGGGCCGTCCGGTTCGAGTCGGTCTGGGCTCCCGAGGGCAGCTACTCGGCTCCGATCCGCTTGGCGCGTTACGAGGCCGCGGTGCGCGCCATGCTCGACGCAGGCACCTGGCGGCCGTCGACCGCACGGGCCAGCCTGGAGTTTCAACCTCAGGAGGCCTGACCGTTCGCGGACATTCCCAGGCTCTCCGCATCATGCGATAGTGCAGAGGTATCCGTCGATTGCTGGAGGACGGCATGCCGCTGGATCTTGTACTCGTGTCGGCCGGGATCGTGGTTCGGCAGATAGACCGTTGGTGGTTCAGTGACTGGCGGCCTGACGGCGGGTGGCGGATCAGCCAGAGAGCGGGTTCCAGTTCTATTCGACAGCTCGTTGCCCGGCAGCGGGCCCGCCGCAATGACGTGACTCCGATCCTTCTGCTCGTCGGCCACTGGAGCGAAATCGTCGGTTACCTGCTCGCCTGCACTCGACCAGGTCCTCTGATCGTACCGGTGGTGGTCCTCGCCCTGGCCGTCAAGGCGCGGCACCTGCAGGAGGTGTCACATTTCGGCGTGCACGGATCCCTGTGTCGGCGCCGTCGTCTCGGTGATCTGCTCGCCGAGGTGGGCGCCCAGGGGCCGCTCGTACTCGCAACGGTGGACAACCGCCGGGAAAGTCATGTGCGGCAGCACCATCCCAACGCCGCAGTGCCCGGGCTCGATCCCAACCTCGCCGAACTCAGCCGCGCCGGCTTCAGGCCCGGCTGCACCGGGAGCGAGTTCCGTCGAGGATTGTTCTTCCCCATCACCCCGGCCGGCGTCCAGGCAACCGTCCAGTCGATGTGGAGCAACGGCTTTTCCGCCCAGGCGCCTCGGCGCCGCCTGGTTATCGTGGCCGCCGTGTGCGGGGTGGCCCTGCTGATCGGAGGCGTGCCGGCACTGGCCGCCCTCGCGCTGGCGCGGCTGGTGATCTATCCGCAGATGGCCTGGTTCTCCTTGCTGGTCGAACATCAGTGGTTCGCCTTCGCCGGGCAGCGGGGACGACCCCGTGACGTCGAGTCGCGACGATGCGTCCGGATATATCCCGGGCGGATCATTCTCAGCACCATGGTCCGGTTGACCGTGTTGCCCTTCGGTGACCTGTTCCATTTCGCCCACTCCGTCCATCCGGCGATGCGATGGAACTACCTTCCGGCGGCGGAACGGTTGATCGGTCTGCCGACCGCAGCTCCGGCAAGGGTCTTCTTCGGCGAGTCGTCGTTGGTCGCGACGTTGAGGAGGTCCCTGGCCGGCGAGCCGCCCCCGGAGCAGTCCGCCACCACCGGGGTGACCCTCAATCCGATCATCGTCCGATGACGATCGTCGTGCTCGGCGCCGGCATCGTGGGGTTGACCACCGCAGTCGTTCTCGCCGAGCAGGGGTCTCCGGTGCTCGTCCTCGCCGCCGACCTGCCCGACGAGACAACGTCGGCGGTCGCCGGGGCGATCTGGGGGCCGTACCGGGTTGGCCCGCCGGACCGCGTGGCAGCGTGGGGCGGTGTGGGGTTGACCGCACTCGGCGCTCTCGCCCGCCAAGCCGGATCGGGCGTCCGCATGGGAGTCGGGACCGAGGCTGCCACCTACTCGGCTGACCCACCCTGGTGGAGTCGGTTGTTGCCGCAGTGGCGCCTGTGCGAGCCGCACGAGTTGCCCATGGGCACCGTGACCGGGTGGCGATATTGCGCTCCGCTCATCGACATGCCAACCCACCTGACATACCTGGCGGGCAGGTTGACGGCCGCGAACGGGCGACTGCAGCGGATGGCGGTCTCCGACCTCGACGACGTTCCCGAAGCGACGGTCGTGGTCAACTGCACCGGACTGGGCGCCGGGAGCCTGGTCGGCGATCCGACCCTGCGACCCGTGCGCGGGCAACACGTGGTGGTCGGAAACCCTGGCCTCCGGGAGTTCCTCATGGTGGACGTAGGGCCGTCCAACCGGCTCGTCGGGATATTCCCGCACGGCGATCGGGTCGTGCTCGGGGGGACCGCAATCGAGGGGGTTGACGATCGCAGCATCGACACCGACGCCGCGGACGAGATCGTCGAGCGGTGCGGCCGCTACTTTCCAGCACTGACGTCCGCACCGGTCCTGGCCCATCTGGTCGGCGTCCGGCCCGTCCGGCCCACCGTCCGACTCGAGGCGCAGCGCCTCGAGTCCGGACGATGGTGCGTCCACAACTACGGGCACGGCGGTGCCGGGGTCTCTCTGGCCTGGGGCTGTGCGTACGAGGTTGCCCGCTTGGTGCGCGATCTTGAGACGTACCGCAACGCCAGTTACGGCGGTAGTCGCAGTCGAGGGTAGCGAGGGTCAGGGACACCATGAGTCGCCGGATCGCCGGCACGTGTAGCTGATCACCATGTCCGCGCCGTGAGCAGTACGCCTTCTGCGGCATGGATTAGTGGATCATGGTTTGGGGTGGCCCGGGAGGCTGCTGCTGCCGAATTCGTGCCAGTCCAGATCCCCGTCCGTGTCCGCGATCCCCGTCCGTGTCGCGTCGACCAGCAGCATCGCCTCGATCCGCGCCCAGATCCCTCGTCCTGCCAGCGGGTGAGCCGAGGTCAGGGGGTGGCGGAGGCTTCGGCGGCGATCTCGGGGAGGTCGGCGGGGCCGGGGTCGGCGGCCGGAGCGGGCGCCGGGTGCTGCGCGGCGGCCCGGACGGCCGCGGCCACCGCCGGCGCGACCCGCGAGTCGAAGACGCTGGGCACGATCACCGTCGGGTTGATCTTGTCCTCGCCGACCACGTCGGCGATCGCCCGGGCGGCGGCGATCGCCATTTCCTCGGTGAACTCCTCGGCGTGCGCGTCGAGCATGCCGCGGAATACGCCGGGGAAGGCGAGCACGTTGTTGATCTGGTTCGGCTGGTCCGAGCGGCCGGTGGCGACCACCGCCGCGTGCTTGCGCGCCTCCCGCGGGTCGACCTCCGGGTCCGGGTTGGCCAGCGCGAAGACGATCGCGTCCTTGGCCATCCCGGCGATGTCCTCCCCGGTGAGCAGGTTGGGCGCGCTCACCCCGATGAAGACGTCCGCGCCCCGGATGGCCCCGGGCAGGTCGCCGGCGTAGTTCTCCTTGTTGGTGTGCTCGGCCAGCCACTGCCAGGCCGGGTTGAGGTCGGCCTGGCCGCGGTGCAGGGCGCCCTGCCGGTCGTACGCGATGATGTCGCCCACGCCCTGGCGCAGCAGCAGCTTCATGATCGCGGTGCCCGCCGCGCCGGCGCCGGAGACCACCACCCGGACGTCCGCGAGCTGCTTGCCCACCACCCGCAGCGCGTTGGTCAGCGCGGCCAGCACGCAGATCGCGGTGCCGTGCTGGTCGTCGTGAAAGACCGGGATGTCCAGCGCCTCGCGCAGCCGGGCCTCGATCTCGAAGCAGCGCGGCGCGGCGATGTCCTCCAGGTTGATCCCGCCGTACGCCGGCGCGATGGCCTTGACGATCGACACGATCTCGTCGGTGTCCTGGGTGTCGAGCACCACCGGCCAGGCGTCCACCCCGCCGAAGCGCTTGAACAGCGCCGCCTTGCCCTCCATCACCGGCAGCGACGCGGCCGGGCCGAGGTTGCCCAGGCCCAGCACCGCCGAGCCGTCGCTGACCACGGCCACGGTGTTCCGCTTGATGGTCAGCCGGCGGGCGTCGGCCGGGTTCTCCGCGATCGCCTGGCAGACCCGGGCCACCCCCGGGGTGTACGCCCGGGACAGCTCGTCGCGGGTGCGCAGCGCGACCTTCGAGCTCACCTCGATCTTGCCGCCCAGGTGCAGCAGGAAGGTGCGGTCGGACACCTTCCGCACGTCCACCCCGTCCAGCGCGGTCAGCGCCTCGACCACCTGGTCGGCGTGGCCGGCGTCGGCGGTGTCACAGGTGAGGTCGACGATCACGTGGGTCGGGTCGGAGTCGACGACGTCCAGCGCGGTGACGATCGCCCCGGCCTCCCCGACGGAGGTGGTCAGCCGGCCGATCGACGAGGCGTCGGCGGGTACGGCGATCCGGATGGTGATCGAGAACCCCGCACTCGGAAGTCGGGTGATGGCCACGGGTTTCCCTCCGTCAGCACTGAACGGGTGTCGCCCCGCATTTCTACTCGCCCGCGCAGGTCGGCCGGCATCCGGCCCCGCTACCGGCCGGTACGGACCGGGCATATAGCAGGTGCGTCCGGCGTTGCTACATGTCAGGATTGCTCGGTACCTGACAGAACGGACAGGAGTACAGCTTGCGAGACCAGGAGACCTACGTTCCCCTCGACGACGACGAGCTCGACGCCACCACCGGTGAGTTCGAGCTGTCGGAGCGGCAGGCGCTGCGGCGGGTCCCCGGCCTCTCCACCGAGCTGACCGACATCACCGAGGTCGAGTACCGCCAGCTCCGGCTGGAACGGGTCGTCCTGGTGGGCGTCTGGACCGAGGGCACCCAGATCGACGCCGAGAACTCCCTCACCGAGCTGGCCGCGCTGGCCGAGACCGCCGGCTCGCAGGTGCTGGAGGGGCTGATCCAGCGGCGCAACCGGCCCGACCCGGCCACCTACATCGGCCGGGGCAAGGTCGACGACCTCGGCTCGGTGGTCCTCGCCAGCGGCGCCGACACGGTGATCTGCGACGGTGAGCTGTCCCCGTCCCAGCTGCGCAACCTGGAGCAGCGCACCAAGGTCAAGGTGGTCGACCGGACGGCGCTGATCCTCGACATCTTCGCCCAGCACGCCAAGAGCAAGGAAGGTAAGGCTCAGGTCGAGCTGGCCCAGCTGGAGTACCTGCTGCCCCGGCTGCGTGGTTGGGGCGAGACGCTGTCGCGGCAGACCGGTGGCAGCGGTCGCGGCGGCGGCGCCGGCGGCGGCGTGGGCCTGCGCGGTCCCGGTGAGACCAAGCTGGAGACCGACCGGCGCCGGATCCGGCACCGGATCGCCCGGCTGCGCCGGGAGATCAAGGGCATGAAGACGGTACGGCAGACCAAGCGCGCCCGCCGCGCCCGCAACGCCGTTCCCGCGGTGGCCATCGCCGGCTACACCAACGCCGGCAAGTCGAGCCTGCTCAACCGGCTGACCGGGGCGGGTGTGCTGGTGGAGAACGCGCTCTTCGCGACCCTGGACCCGACCACCCGCCGGGCCACCACCGCCGACGGGCGGCTCTACACCTTCTCCGACACGGTGGGCTTCGTCCGGCACCTGCCGCACCAGATCGTCGAGGCGTTCCGCTCGACGCTGGAGGAGGTCGCCGACGCCGACCTGGTGGTGCACGTCGTCGACGGCACCCATCCCGACCCGGAGGAGCAGGTCCGGGCGGTCCGCGAGGTGCTCGCCGAGGTGGGCGCCGACCGGCTGCCGGAGCTGCTGGTGGTGAACAAGACCGACGCGGCCGACGAGGAGACGCTGCTGCGGTTGAAGCGGCTCTGGCCGGAGGCGATCTTCGTCTCGGCGCACACCGGGGGCGGCATCGACGGGCTGCGCGAGGCGGTCGAGGCACGGCTGCCCCGCCCGGCGGTGGAGGTCCGGGCGGTGCTCCCGTACGACCGGGGTGACCTGGTCGCCCGGGTGCACCGGCAGGGCGAGGTGCTCAGCACGGCGCACCTGCCGGAGGGCACGTTGCTGCACGTACGGGTGGGCGAGAGCCTCGCCGCCGAGCTGGCGCCGTTCCGGGCGGAGGAGGGGCAGGCGGTCGCCGGGGCCCGGTGAGGCGTGCCGGCGTCACCCGCCCGAAACGCGGGGCATGCGACACTGGCCCCATGCGCCGCGCTGTCTCGTCGATCATGGTTGCCCTCGGCCTGCTCGGGGTGACCGTGGCGTCCGGCGGAGCCGCCCTGGCGGCGCCCGCCGGCGCCGCGCTCCCGTCCGCGCTCGCCCCCGGCAAGAAGCGGTGCACGGTGACCGACGAGCGGCTGCGCGAGCTCTCCGGCCTGGTGGCCACCAAGAGCGGCTACATCGTGATCAACGACGGCACCGAGGTCGAGAGCCGCAAGCGGGTGTTCTTCCTCGACAGCAAGTGTGAGGTCACCAAGAACGTCAGCTACTCCGGCGGCGGCCCGTTGGACACCGAGGACCTGGCTGTCTCGCCGGACGGCGAGACGCTCTGGATCGCCGACACCGGCGACAACGTCACCAGCAAGAACCGGCGGGACCGGGTAGCGGTGTGGAGCATGCCGATCAGCGGCGCCAAGAAGCCGCAGCTGCACCGGCTGTCGTACCCGGAGGGCAAGCACCACGACGCCGAGGCGCTGCTGATCAACGCTGACGGCAGCCCGTTGATCATCACGAAGGTGACCAGCGGCAAGGCGAAGGTCTTCACCCCGGACGGGAAGCTCAAGACCGGGGACACCGACCCGGTGCCGATGAAGCAGGTCGGCGAGATCGACCTGCCGAAGACCACCACCGAGAACCCGTTCAACACCTTTGGCCGGGTTGCGATCACCGGTGCCGCCCGGTCGCCGGACGGCACCCGGGTGGTGCTGCGCACGTACGCCGACGCCTTCGAGTACGACGTGTCGAACGGCGACGTGCTGGCCGCGGTGACCACCGGCAAGCCCAAGGTCACCCCGCTCGCCGATCCGTTCGGCGAGGCGATCGCCTACACCCCGGACGGCAAGTCCTTCCTCACCGTCTCCGACGGCGGGCAGTTGGAGGACGACGAGCCGATCGACATCCTCAGCTACGCCCCCTCCACCGAGGGCGCGAAACCGGTGGCCGGCGAGGAGGAGGCCCAGCAGAAGAAGGCCTCGCTGTCCTGGTTCGACTCGCTGTCGCTGCAGGACATCACCTACCTCATCGCGGCGGTCGGGGTGATCGGCGCGCTGCTGGTCGCCGCCGGCATCGTCGGCATCCTGCGGGCCCGCAAGCGCGGCGCCGGGTCGTCCGGCGACGACGCGGACGGCCACGACCTCGACGACGACCTCCGGGACAACCGGCGGGGCCGACCGGACGACGACTTCCCCGAGCCCGGCGCCGCCAGGGGTGGCGTCTACGGGGGAGCGCCCGGCGGCGGGGTGTACGGCGGAGGTGGCGGCCGTGGTGGCGCGCCGGCCGGTGGCGGCGTCTACGGCGGTGGCCGCCCGGCGGGCGGCGGTGCCGGTGGACGCCCCGCGGGCGGCGGTGGCGTCTACGGTGGCGGCCGCCCGGCAGACGGCGGCGTCTACGGTGGCGGCCGCCCCAACGGCCGGCCCGCCGGCGGTGGCGGCGTCTACGGCGGCCAGCCCGGCGGCGGGTACGGCGGTGGCGGCCGGGCGGAGCCGCCCCACCGGGGCGGCTCGGACCAGGATCCCCGGGGGCAGCGGCCGGGGCGCCGCCGCGACGGCGGGTACGACGACGGGCGCGGCTCGTACGGGCAGGTGCCCGGCCGGGGCTACCGGGGCGACCGGTACTGACCACCCGGCACGTGGCTGGTCGACCGGACGGTCCGGGTGGCCGCCGGCCGGCGGCCACCCGGCAGGATGGGTCAGATGCGGCGCAGCACCGCGACGACCCGGCCCATGATGGTGGCGTCGTCGCCCGGGATCGGGTCGAAAGCCGGGTTCTGCGGCATCAGCCAGACGTGGCCGTCGCGGCGGCGGTAGGTCTTCACGGTCGCCTCGCCGTCGAGCATGGCGGCGACGATGTCGCCGGCCTCGGCGGTCGGCTGCTGCCGGACCACCACCCAGTCGCCGTCGCAGATCGCCGCGTCGAGCATCGAGTCGCCCTTGACCTGGAGCATGAAGACCTCGCCCTCACCCACCAGTTCGCGGGGGAGCGGGAAGACGTCCTCGACCGCCTGCTCGGCGAGGATCGGGCCACCCGCGGCGATCCGGCCCAGCATCGGCACGTACGCCGGGGCGGGGCGCTGCGAGCGGGCCAGCTCGTCGTCGACCACGTCGCTCGGGGCGCGGACGTCCACCGCCCGCGGCCGGTTCGGGTCGCGGCGCAGGAAGCCCTTCTTCTCCAGCTCCTTGAGCTGGTAGGCGACGCTGGACGGCGACACCAGGCCGACCGCCTCGCCGATCTCGCGCACGCTCGGCGGGTAGCCGTGCCGGTCCACCCAGGTGCGGATGAACTCCAGGATCCGCCGCTGCCGGGCGGTCAGGTCGACCGTCGCCGGGTCGGGGAATGCGCTGACCACCGGGGTGACCGGGCGCACGGCGGGTTGCCCGGCCCGGCCGCGCGCGGCGGCCCGGCGTCGGGTGGCCGGCGGGCCCGCCTCGGTGATCTGCTGCGGGCTCTTGGGCCGGCTGGCCCGGTCCTCGGTCACGTCCGTCCTCCCTGGTCGGCGCTGGGTGCCTCGGCGGCTCGTGGTGCGTGCGGCGGGGCTGTGCTGGCCGGTACGGCGGGTGCCGCGACCGGTTGTTCCTGACCGTATAGGTGAGATCGGTCATTTTCAAACATCTGTACGACCTCGGCTCGGCGTGTCGGGGTGGAAAAGCCGGTCGCTCGTACGCCCGTTCTGGTAATGGTACGTCGGGTCGAACGGGTGTTCGATTCTGGCGGATCGTCGGCGGGTGCCGTCCGGCCGGGCGGTAACCCCCGGCGGCGCCGTTCGGTTGGTCCTCGGGCGGTACCGGGAAGGGGGGTTCGGCGGGGTTTGCCGGTGACGCGCCGGACACGCCGCCCAACTTGACCTCCGATCGTCGGCGGCATACGGTCGACCCCTAGATGTAGTAGTCACACGGGCGTAAGTCGCCTACAGGTTGGGTTCGGCTACCGACCGCACTCCCGTACCGCCGGCACGGCGACGGTCATCGGAGGATGGCCCCGCCGGGGTCCGGCGTGCCCGGAGGTGCGCGGGGCGGGCCCGCGGATCGACGAAGGAGGTCAGGCGATGCGGTGTCCGTACTGCCGGCACGCCGACTCCCGGGTGGTCGACTCGCGGGAGGCCGACGACGGCCAGTTGATCCGCCGGCGGCGGTCCTGCCCGGAGTGCGGCAAGCGGTTCACCACGGTCGAGGAGGCGGTCCTCGCGGTGGTCAAGCGCAGCGGGGTGACCGAGCCGTTCAGCCGCACGAAGATCATCGGCGGGGTGCGCAAGGCGTGCCAGGGCCGGCCGGTGGACGACGACTCGATCGCGCTGCTCGCGCAGCGGGTCGAGGAGACCGTCCGGGCCAAGGGGGCCGCCGAGATCCCCAGCCACGAGGTGGGGCTGGCCATCCTGGGCCCGTTGCGGGACCTGGACGAGGTGGCCTACCTGCGGTTCGCCAGCGTCTACCGGTCGTTCGACTCGCTCGCCGACTTCGAGCGGGAGATCGAGACGCTGCGGGCACGCGCCCGGGAGGGCGCCGAGGCCGGGGCGGCCGAGGCCGCCGGCCGGGCCGGTTGAGTTTTTCCAGATTTCTGACAGATGGGACGCGTGGTGGGTGACCACGTAGACGAGGGGGCGGACGTCGTGACGACGAGCAGGTCGCGGAGCAAGGCGGGGACAGGTCTGAAGGTCGAGCGGGTCTGGACGACCGAGGGGGTGCACCCGTACGACGAGGTCACCTGGGAGCGCCGCGACGTCGTGATGACCAACTGGCGGGACGGCTCGGTCAACTTCGAGCAGCGCGGGGTCGAGTTCCCCGAGACCTGGAGCGTCAACGCGGCCAACATCGTGACCACCAAGTACTTCCGGGGCGCGGTGGGCACCCCGGAGCGGGAGTGGTCGCTCAAGCAGCTGATCGACCGGGTGGTGACCACCTACCGCACCGCCGGTGAGGAGTACGGCTACTTCGCCAGCCCGGCCGACGCCGAGGTGTTCGCCCACGAGCTGACCTGGATGCTGCTGCACCAGGTGTTCAGCTTCAACTCGCCGGTCTGGTTCAACGTCGGCACGCCGTCGCCGCAGCAGGTCAGCGCCTGCTTCATCCTGGCCGTCGACGACTCGATGGACTCGATCCTGGACTGGTACAAGGAGGAGGGGCTGATCTTCAAGGGCGGTTCCGGCTCCGGGGTCAACCTCTCCCGGATCCGCTCCTCCAGGGAGCTGCTCTCCTCCGGCGGCACCGCCTCCGGCCCGGTGAGCTTCATGCGCGGCGCGGACGCCTCCGCCGGCACCATCAAGTCCGGCGGCGCCACCCGGCGCGCGGCCAAGATGGTCATCCTCGACGTGGACCACCCGGACATCGAGGAGTTCGTGGTCACCAAGGCGCGCGAGGAGGACAAGATCCGCGCGCTGCGCGACGCCGGCTTCGACATGGACCTCGGCGGCGCCGACATCGTCAGCGTCCAGTACCAGAACGCCAACAACTCGGTCCGGGTCTCGGACGAGTTCATGACGGCGGTCGAGAACGGCGGCAGCTTCGACCTGCGCGGCCGGCTGGACGGCGCGGTCATCGACACCATCGACGCCAAGAAGCTGTTCCGCACCATCTCCCAGGCCGCCTGGGAGTGCGCCGACCCCGGCCTGCAGTACGACGACACCATCAACGACTGGCACACCTGCCCGGAGACCGGCCGGATCACCGCGTCCAACCCGTGCTCGGAGTACCTGCACCTGGACAACTCCTCGTGCAACCTGGCCTCGCTCAACCTGATGAAGTTCCTCCGCGCCGACGGCAACTTCGAGGTGGAGAAGTTCGTCAAGTCGGTCGAGCTGGTCATCACCGCTATGGACATCTCGATCTGCTTCGCCGACTTCCCGACCGAGAAGATCGGTGCGACCACCCGCGCCTACCGGCAGCTCGGCATCGGCTACGCCAACCTGGGCGCCCTGCTGATGGCCTCCGGCCTGCCGTACGACTCGGACCAGGGCCGCTCGGTCGCCGCGGCGATCACCTCGCTGATGACCGGCACCGCCTACCGCCGCTCGGCCGAGCTGGCCGGCATCGTCGGCCCGTACGACGGCTACGCCCGCAACGCCGAGCCGCACAAGCGGGTCATGCGCAAGCACGCCGCCGCCAACGACGAGATCAAGCCGGCCGGCACCGTGGCCACCGCCATCCAGCGGGAGGCCACCAAGCAGTGGTCGCTGGGCAACAAGGTCGGTGAGAAGAACGGCTGGCGAAACTCGCAGGCCAGCGTGCTCGCGCCGACCGGCACCATCGGCCTGATGATGGACTGCGACACCACCGGCGTCGAGCCCGACCTGGCGCTGGTCAAGTTCAAGAAGCTGGTCGGCGGCGGCTCGATGCAGATCGTCAACCAGACCGTGCCGCGCGCCCTGCGCAGCCTCGGCTACCCGGAGGAGCAGGTCGAGGCGATCGTCGAGCACATCGCCGACCACGGCCACGTGGTGGACGCCCCCGGCCTGAAGCCGGAGCACTACCCGGTCTTCGACTGCGCCATGGGCGAGCGGTCCATCGCGCCGATGGGGCACGTGCGGATGATGGCGGCGGTCCAGCCGTTCATCTCCGGCGCGATCTCCAAGACGGTCAACATGCCGGAGCAGGCCACCGTCGAGGACGTCGAGAAGATCTACTTCGAGGGCTGGAAGCTCGGCCTCAAGGCCCTGGCCATCTACCGGGACAACTGCAAGGTCGGCCAGCCGCTGTCGGCGGCCAAGCCGAACAAGGCCACCGCCGAGGCTCCGGCCGAGGTGGAGAAGGTGGTCGAGAAGGTCGTCGAGTACCGCCCGGTGCGCAAGCGGCTGCCGAAGAAGCGCCCGTCCCAGACGGTCAGCTTCTCCGTCGGCGGCGCCGAGGGCTACCTCACCGCGTCGTCCTACCCCGACGACGGCCTCGGCGAGGTCTTCCTCAAGATGTCGAAGCAGGGCTCGACCCTCGCCGGCGTGATGGACGCCTTCTCGGTGGCCATCTCCATCGGCCTCCAGTACGGCGTGCCGCTGGAGACGTACGTCAGCAAGTTCACCAACATGCGCTTCGAGCCGGCCGGCATGACCGACGACCCGGACGTGCGGATGGCCGCTTCGGTGATGGACTACATCTTCCGCCGGCTCGCGCTGGACTTCCTGCCGTACGAGCGGCGCGCGGAGCTGGGCATCTTCACCGCCAAGGAGCGGGCTGCCCAGTTGCGGGCCGAGGCGGAGGCGGAGAACAGCGGCGCGGACCTCGCCGCGATGGCCGCCTCCGCCCCGGTCGAGACCAGGCCGGAGGAGCCGAAGACCGGCCCGGTCGCCCAGCCGGCCAAGGAGACCGCCGAGGTCGCCGCCGCCAAGCCGGCGCCGTCGGTGGGTTCCAGCACCGAGCTGCTGGAGGCCGTGATCGGCAAGGCCGCTGACGCGCCGCTCTGCTTCACCTGCGGTACGAAGATGCGCCCGGCCGGCAGTTGCTACGTCTGCGAGGGCTGCGGCAGCACCAGCGGCTGCAGCTGACGTACGCGCGGCCCGGGCTGGGTGCCCGGGCCGCGCTTCCCTTGATCGACACGAGCTGCGGGACGTCGGGGTGTCCAACGCACTGGATCCCGACTTCCCGCATCTGGAGTGGACCATTCCGGCGGCTTTCGTCGGCGGGGGGATCCGGCGTGGTGCGATCCTGAGGGCGTGACGGCTGCCGATACCTACCGCACGTTCGCCGGGCGCGGCGGGCGGTTGTGTCGGGCCCACTCGTCCACCTCGTCCGCGTCCCAGATGGTCGTCCCGATCAGGCGAGCGACGGGCTCGGGAAACCCGGGGCGGCGGGTGATCTGCAGAACCCGCTGCCGCGACACGCCGAACAGGGCGACCAGCTCGCCGGGCCCGTACAAGCGCGGTCGCTTCATGCGCCAGTGCCTCAAGCGCCCGTGGTGCTGTCTACTGCTTGAAGTGGGCGAGGAACGCGGACCATGCCTGGCCGTCGAAGCGAAGGATCGGCCCCAGGGTGTCCTTGCTGTCGCGGACCTCGACGGCCCTGTCGACCCGCCTGGCTTCGACGCAGGCACCGTTGCTGCCGCTGCGGGTGCTCTTGCGCCACTGCGAGTCCACGGTCTGCCTCCTACTTCTTACGCCTCGCGTCGCGGATTTCCTCGATCATCGCGGCCGAGTCTGTGGGCGACAAGGCCGCGGCACGCAGGCTGTTGAAGACAACCGTACAGCGCCTCACATCCTCGCCTTCCGCGTAGAGGTCGCCCGTGAGGCCCTCGATGTAGACCACGCCTGGACCCTCAGCGAAGTTCAGGATGTGGAAGCTGGACAGCATGGAGGCGTAGGCACCCTCTCTGAACGGGATCACCTGGACCGAGACGTTCCAGCGCTTGCTGGCGTCGAGCAGGGCAGTGAGTTGGTCGGTCATGATCGCTGCCCCGCCGATCTGACGGTGCAGCACCGCTTCGTCGAGAACTGCCACGAGTCGCAACTTGCCTGATGTGATCAACTCCTGACGCTGCATGCGGACGGCCACCCGGCGTTCAACCGCTTCGGGCGATGGCTCGAATGCGTCCTCGCTGGTCATAGCCCGGGCGTAGTCCGCTGTCTGGAGCAAACCCGGCACAACCAGCGTCTCGAAGTTCTGTACCTCCTCGGCAGCGGACTCCAGTCCGATGTATTGGCGGTACGACGACGGTAGATCGCCGTACTTGGCCCACCAGCCGCGCTGTTTGCCGCTCTTCGCCATCGACAGCAGCGTGTCGCGCAGCTCGGCGTCGGTCACGCCGTAGCGATCCAGCAGGGCGTTGAGCGCTGGTCCTTTGATTCCGACTCGCCTCGCCTCGATACGCCGCAGCGTACTGGCCGAGACCTCGATCACCTCGGCGGCCTGCTCGGCCGTCACGTTGGCCTCCTCGCGGACCCGCCGAAGCTGCGCACCGAGCTGGAAGCGAACGAAGGTCGGACTCTCCATGCCGGTCATTGTGCCGGTTGACCGCCGTCCAACACGCTCCTGTCGACTTGGCGTGTGAGGTTGACTACCTAAAAATGCACACGCAAAATGGCTGTGCAAGTCGATGGATTTGATCCCGGGCTGGAGGGGCGATGCCGTCACGTGTCTCGTACGACGGGTATCTGCTGGCGGTGGCGCTGACCCTGGCTCGGCGGCACCGTCCGGTCTGGTCGTGGCTGCTGTGGCGGTGGGTCTGCCGCTGTGGCACGGAGTTGCCCTGCCGCGCCCGCCACCGTGTCCCGATCCGTCGCGGCCACTGGCCGGGGGAGGAGCAGGCGTGATCGAGCGGCAGGCCAGCCGGATCCTGGCGGTGCACCTGCCCGATGTGGATGGCCTCTGTATCGGCTGCCGGCGGTGGTGGGCGCGGCTGGCTCCGTACCCCTGCTATCAAGCGGAGTGGGCGTGCCGCTGGCATGCCCGCGCGACCACCTGGCGCTTTCTCGGCGGCGGCTCGTGACCACGCACGGGCCGGTCCTTCCGCTGTGGACCTGCGGCGGGTGCAACGGGCCGTGGCCGTGCGCGACCCGGCGCAGGGAGTTGGCGGCGGAGTTCGAGGGAGCGCCGGTCTCGCTGGCGCTCTACATGGGGTCATACCTGGTCTCGGCCGCCGAAGACCTGACCTGGGTGCCGGCGGGGCTGCTGCACCGGCGTTTCCTCGGGTGGATCCGGTGGGCGTGATCCGGCCCGGGGACGAGCGCTTCCACTACAGCGACGGGTCGCACAAGTGGATCCCGCCCGACGCGGACTACGACCAGGAGGTGTGGAACGTGATGGTCCGCCAGCACAAGCAGAAGCACCTCGCGGAGATTGCCAGCCGGAGAGCGCCACGTCATCGGGACGGGACAGCGCGTGAGATCGATCATGGTTAGGCTGTCGGTTCGACGACCTCCGGCCTGGCGAGGTGCCCACGGCGAACCTGCCCGTCCCGGCGAAGCTTGCGGCCGCTGGTCTCGCTCGGCGTCAGCGTCGCGGTCGGGCTGGCCGCCGGCTGGCTCCTCCGCGACCTGGGCCGCATCGGCACCAGCGCAGCAGGCTTGACCGGCATGTGGGAGGTCCAAGGCAACGTCGTGCGGGATCTGGCCAGCCGTCCACTACGACCAACTGGACCCAACGGCCATCAACCTGCTCGACCAGGTCGCTGCCGTCGGCGCGGCCGGCGGTCCGCTGCGGCAGGCAGTCGACGCCTACCGCAGCGACCCGCGCCTTCCAGTACCGGCCTCCCTCGCCGACAATGGAGGACTCGCGCAGTAGCCTCCGGGCCCGGCAACTCCCAGACAGATCCCCTAGCAACCAGAGCCGCGCCCAACCCGAACAGCGATCGCAGAGAAGGCAGTATGAAGCGCCCGGCGGGACACGTGCCCGGTGTGCTGGCCCCGATGCTCGGCGCGCTGGCCGAGCGGATCCCGGTGGTGCTCACCTCCCGCTCCGGGGCCGGATCGGTGCTGGGGCACACCTACGGAGCGGTCGGCTCGGAGACCGACCTGCAACGGCGTGGCCTGCCCAACGGCGGGTTGCTCGATCCGTACAAGGCGAAGGTGCTGCTCCGGCTGCTGCTCGCCCGGGGTGCCGGCCGGGCCGAGATCGCTGCCCTCCTCGCCCGCCGCGGCTGGGCCGGTCTCTGCGCTGGCGCGCCAGCGCCCGCCCACTGCCGAACGCAGGTCAGCCGCGCATACCGTCCGCTGGCACCAACCCGATCGCGCGGCGGATCGCGGCGGACATCGCGTCCACTTCGTCGTGCCCGACGATGGCGGCGAGGTGCCCGTCCGGTCTGATCACCAGCGCCTCACCGTCCTGGATCTCGAGCGCCTGACGCAACACGCCAGCCGGGTCGATCTCCGCTGTGGCCAGCACCCGGAGCGGTGCGGCGCAGATCAGGTCCGGGGAGTTCAGCACGGTTGTCGCCCCGGTGGTGAGGACGAGGACGCCGTCACGCACGAGCTGACGCAGGCGGGTGATTGTCGGTGCGTCGGAGACCACCACCGGTGCGTCCGGGACCAGCACACCGGGTACGACCGGTGGTGCTGCTCCCCGCGCGGGACGCCCGGGAAACGTGCGCTCCGGGTGCGGGGTGGTCAGCGGTGAGTCGAGGTACCAGTAGGGTTCGGCCAGCCGGCCCGAGTCGACGTCCCGCCGCCTGGCCTGATCGGTGAGTGCCGCCTCCAGCACCTCCCGCCGCCGCAGCCGCGCCGCCTCGTCCTGCGGCACCAGGAAGTCCATCGTGGCGCTGGTGACGGCGAGGTTCTCCACCGCCGCCGCGGTCCGTTCCGTGTGGTACGTCTCCAGCAGTTCCTGCGTTGCCCATCCGCGCAGCACGAAGGCGATCTTCCAGGCGGCGTTCTCGGCGTCCTGCACGCCGGAGTTCAGCCCTCGCGCCCCGAAGGGCGCCACCAGGTGGGCGCAGTCGCCGGCCAGCAGCACCCGCCCGACCCGCATCCGGTCAACCAGCCGGGCGTGGAAGCGGTAGACCGACGACCACACCACCTCGTACGGCTGGTCGCCCACGACCCGGCGGATGCGTCGGTCGAGTGCCCCGCTGTCGCGTTCCCGCTCCAGGTCGAAGTCGGACGGCACCTGCCAGTCGATCCGGTACGTCGAGTCCGGACAGGGGTGGATGAGTACCTGCCGCCCCGGGTTCCACACCGGGTCGAAGTAGAACCGCCGCTCGTCGGCCCACTCGCCGAGATCGGCGCGGATGTCGCAGATCAGGAACTGGTCGTCGAAGGACCGCCCGTCGAAGGTGACGCCGAGCATCCGGCGTACCGCGTCCCCCCGGGAGCCGGCGCAGGCGAGTACGTACGGCGTTCGTACCTCCCGTTCGCCGTCGGCGGTGGCGCAGGTGAGCGTCACGCCGTCCTCGTCCTGTCTGATCGCCGTGACCTCGTGCCCCCACCGGACCTCGATCGCCGGCGTGGCGGCGATCCGCTCGTCGAGCACCTGCTCGGTGTACGACTGGGAGACGTTGACGAACGGCGGGAACGGTGACCGGCCGCGGTCGGCGAAGGTCATGCAGAAGAGTTCCGCGTCCCGGTAGTAGGTGCGGGCCCGTTCCCAGGTCACGCCCTCGCCGGCGATGGCCTGACCGGCGCCCACCGCTTCCCAGACGTCCAGCACGTCGCGCTGCTGGCAGATCGCCTTGGAGCCGACGGGATCCCGTTCGGCGCGCGCGTCGAGCACCGTGACGGGTACGCCCCAGCGGGCCAGCAGCAGGGCGGCGGTCTGGCCGACCGGCCCGGCACCGATCACGACGACCGGGTCGAAGTCCATTCCCAGGCTCATCCCTGCAGCTCGTTCCAGACCTCGCGGTCCCGTTCTGCGGTCCAGATGTGTGGCCAGTCGACGCCGTCGAGTTCGTCCCACACCCGCTGCACGTTGAACGGCAGGCAGTGCTCGAAGATGGGCCACCTGCCGTACCGGGGAGCGAGGGCGGCGTGGGTGGCCTGGAAGGCGTCCTTCAGCGAGCCACCGGCGGCGTGCACCTCGCCGACCTTCTCCCGCATCACCAGCAGGAAGTCGCGGGTCTGGTCGATCGCGGCGTCAACGGCCGCTCGTCCCTGGGCCACCGCTCCCCGTCCGCCGACCAGTGCTTCCGCGCCGAATTCGCGGACCTGGTCCAGCGTGCCGGTGGACCAGTCGGTGTGGAAGGCGTCCCCGGTGTAGAGGGCGGCCTGCGCCTCGACCAGGTCCCCGGCGAAGAGCACCCGCTGGCGAGGCAGCCACATCACGATGTCGCCGGCGGTGTGTCCGCGTCCGCAGTACCGCAGTACCAGCTCACCCCGGTCGCCGCCCAGATCGATGGTGAGCCGGTCGGAGAAGGTGACGTCGGGCCAGGTCAGCCCCGGGATACTCGCCTCACCGGTGAAGAGCCGAGGCATCCGCCCCCGCTCCGACTCCCAGTCCTGCATGCCGCGTTCGGCGATGAGCCGGCGGGTCTGGTCGTGGGCGATGACGACGTCGGCGTCGAAGGCGGACGCGCCGAGCACCCGCACCGCGTGGTAGTGCGAGAGCACCAGGTACTTCACGGGCTTGTCGGTGTGCTCGCGGAGCTTGTCCAGCCACCGGCGGGCCATCACGGGCGTGGCCCGGGCCTCGAAGGCGACGACGAAGTCCTCGCCCTCCACGGCGCCGACGTTCGGGTCGCCCTCGGCGGTGAGGGCGTAGACACCCTCGGCGAGCACCTCGAGGGTCTCGGCCTTATCCTCTGTGTCCGCGGAGGAGGCGAACGGCTTGGCCACGGATGTCACGGCATGTCCTCTCTGTCGGTCCCGGTCAGGACGTCGCGGTCGAGTAGTTGCCACCGAGGTACGCGCTGCGGACCCGGTCGTCGGCGCCGAGGGTCTCGGGTGTGCCCGTCGCCACCACCCGGCCCCGGTCCATGACGACCACGTCGTCGGCGACCCGGAACGCGGCCCGGACGTTCTGCTCCACCAGCACGATGGCCAGCTCGAGCTCGGACTTCAGCTGGGCGAGCGCGGCGAAGATCTCCCCGACCAGCCGGGGTGCCAGCCCCAGGCTGGGCTCGTCGAGGACGAGCACCTTCGGTTCAGCCATCAGCCCCCGCCCGATCGCCACCATCTGCTGCTCGCCACCGCTGAGCGTGCCGGCCGGCTGGTCCAGCCGGGTGGCGAGGCGGGGGAAGAGTTCCAGCACGTGGCCGCGGCGCGCGGCGGTGGCCTTCCGGCCGCGCCGGGTCCAGCCGCCGAGGGCCAGGTTGTCCGACACGGTCAGCGACGGAAAGACCAGGCGATTCTCCGGTACGTGGGCCAGCCCCGCCGAGGCGATCGCCTCGGGGGAAAGCCCCGTCAGGTCCCGCCCAGCCAGGGTGATCCGCCCCGAGGTGGGGCGCAGCAAGCCGGAGAGGGCGCGCAGCAGGGTGGTCTTGCCGGCGCCGTTGGCCCCGATGACGGCGAGGAGTTGGCCGTCGTCGACGGCGAGATCCACCTCGTGCAGCACCTGGAGCTTGTCGTAGCCGGCACTCAGCCCGGAGACGTCCAGCATCACTTCCCGTCCTCCTCGGACACTCTGCCGTCGGCGGCGTGCGCCACCGTGACGGGCACGTCCACCTCGTCGTCGTCCACGCCGAGGTAGGCGGCGAGGACCGCCGGGTCCTCCCGGACCTCGTCCGGTGTGCCGAGTGCGATCAGGTGCCCGTCGTCGAGCACCGCCACCCGGTCGGCGAGGGCGAGGACCGCTTCGACGTCGTGCTCGACGAGGACGATCGCCATCCCACCGGCACGCAGCCGGCGCAGCAGCCGGACCAGCTCGCGGCGCTCCCCACCCGACAGACCCGCCATCGGTTCGTCCAGCAGGAGCAGGTCCGGTTCGAGGGCGAGGGCCCGCGCGATCTCCAGCTGCCGCTGCCGGCCGAAAGGCAGGTCGGCGGCGGGTCGATCGGCGTCGCCGGCCAGGCCGGTGAGGGCCAGCAGGTCGTCGACCGATCGCTGGATCCGCCGCTCCTCGGCACGGGCCGGGACGGAGAGCGCGCCCCGCAGCATGCCGGCCCCGCTGCGCAGGTGGCGTCCGACCGCGATGTTGCCGCGCACCGTGGTCGACCGGAAGATCTGCAGGTTCTGGAACGTCCGCGTCGCCCTCGCCTCGGCGAAGACGTGCGGCTTGCGGCCGTCGATGCGGGTGGCACCGAGCCGGACCGAGCCCTCCGACGGCGCCAGGACGCCGCTGATCATGTTGAAGCAGGTGGTCTTGCCGGCCCCGTTCGGGCCGATCAGCGCGAAGATCTCGCCCGCTCGCACGTCGAACGACACCTCGTTCACGGCCGTCACGCCGCCGAAGCGACGGGTCAGGTCGCGTACCGCCAGCAACGTCTCGCCCGGCGCGGGCCGACCTTCCCGGGCCAGCAGCGGGGAGGTGTCCGGCTCGCTCCCGCCGACCGCCGCAGTGTCCCCGGTGGGGGGTGCCGGACGCCGGAGGCGGGCCAGCAGCCGTCGCCACACCTCGTGGATGCCGCCGGGTACGAACAGGATCACGGCGGTGAGCACGACGCCGAAGCCGATGAGCTGCACCTCGCCGACGGCGCCCGGGACCAGGGTGGGGATGACGCTGCGCAGCCCCTCGTCGAGGAATTCGACCGCGAAGGCGCCGATGATCGCACCCCACACGCTGCCGAGGCCGCCGAGCACCGACATCAGCAGGAACTCCACCGACAGCGGGAAGTACGCCGCGTTGGGGTTCACCACCCCGATCCAGTGCACGTACGCGACACCGGCCAGCCCGGCGAAGCCGGCGGAGAGGACGAAGACCTGCAGCCGGAGGCGGAACGTGTCGACGCCGAGGCACTCGGCGGCGATCTCGGAGTCGTTGACCGCCCCCAGGGCCCGCCCGATCCGCCCGGTGACGATGTTGCGGGCCAGCAGCAGCGCCAGGAACACCACCGGGGCGAGCAGCCAGAAGTACTCGGCGGCGCTGTCGTAGCGGCGCCCGCCGAAGGTCGGCTTGTCCACCCCGTAGATGCCGGAGGTGGCACCGAGGAACTCGGATTCGGTGGCGGCGACCGTGACGATGATGCCCAGTCCCAGGGTGGCCAGCGCCAGGTAGTGGCCGCGCAGGCGCAGCAGCGGCAGGCCCACCAGCAGCGCCGCGACCATCGCGAGGCTGACCGCGATGATCGCGGCCGGGATCATCGGCATCTGGTACTTCGTGATCAGGACCGCCTGCCCGTACGCACCGATGGCGAAGAAGGCCGCCTGCCCGAGGCTCACCTGCCCGGCGAGCCCCATGAGCAGGGTCAGGCCGATCGCGGCGAGTCCGTAGATCAGCGCGTACACGCCGACGTTGACGGCCGATTCGGAGGCCACCAGGGGGAACGCCGCCAGCAGCAGCGCCAGCACGACGAAGCCGACCAGTTCGCCCCGGCCGAAGCCGCGACGGGCGCGGGTCGCCATGGTCACCTTCCGGCTCTGCGGTGTGTTCACCGTTGTCTTGCCCGTCATCACACCCTGGCCACGGCGCGCTGCCGGAGAATGCCGCCTGGGCGCACCACCAGGACGACGATCAGGACGATGAAGGCGACCGCGTCGCGCAGGCCGGAGTCGACGTAGCCGGCGACGAGCGATTCGAGGATGCCGAGCAGGACCGCCCCGCCGATCGCACCCCGGATCGAGGTCAGACCGCCCAGGGTGGCCGCCACGAAGCCCTTGAGCCCCAGCGTGAGGCCGGAGTCCCAGGCGCTGAAGTAGATCGGGCTGGCCAGCACGCCGGCGATGGCGGCGAGCAGGCCGGCGAGGCCGAAGGAGACCAGTGAGGCCCGGGAGATCGAGATGCCGACCAGCCGGGCGGCGGTCGCCTGCTCGGCGCAGGCCTTCAGGGCCTTGCCGTGCAGGGTGTGCTCGTAGAACCAGGTCACGGCGACCGCGACCACCGCGGTGACCGCGAGGATCCAGAGGTACTGGGCCCGGACCGCGACGCCGAAGACGGTGAAGTCGCTGCCGGGGAAGGAGGTGAGGCCGGTCGCGTTGGGCCCCCAGATCAGCAGCATGGCGGCCTTCAGCGCGGTGGACACACCCAGCGTGAGGATGATCGACAACAGGGTCGTCATGCGCTTGACCGGGGCGATCGCGAGCCGTTGCATCAGTGCGGCCACGATCACGACGGTGACGACGGCCAGCCCAATGGCGGCGGGCAGCGGCATCCCGCTGCCCGCCGCGCTGATCGCGACCAGCCCCGCCAGTGCCACGAACTCGCCCTGGGCCAGATTGATCACTTCACTGACCGTGTAGATCGCGACGAAGCCCATCGCGATCAGGGCGTAGATGGCGCCGATGGAGACGCCGGCCAGGAGGAGTTGGAGGAGATCGCTCATCGTCTCGGGGCTACTTGTCCTGCAGGAGCTGCCACTTGCCACCGGAGACGGTGACGAGCACGAGTGCCTGCTTGCTCAGGCCGGAGTGGTCCTCCGGCGTCATCTTGTAGACCCCGGTGATGCCGACGAAGCCGTCGACCCTCTCCAGGTGGTCGCGGACCTTCTGCTTGTCCGTGCCGACGGCCTTGAACGCGTCCACGGCGAGCTGGAAGGCGTCGTACGCGTGCCCGGCGAAGGTGGAGGGCTTCTCGTTGTAGGCCGACTGGTAGTCGGCGAGGAACTTGGTCAGGACGTTCTTCTGCGGGTCGCTGTCGGGGAGTTGGTCGGCGACGAGGAGCCGGCCCAGTGGTGCCACCAGTCCGTCGGCGCTGCCCTTCGCGGTGTCCAGGAAGACCTGGTTGCCGATGCCGTGGCTCTGCAGGACGGGAGCGGTGATGTTGAGTTGCCGGTAGGCCTGCTGAGCGAGCCCAGCCGCCGGCGGGATCCCCCAGATGAGGTTCATGTCCGCCTTGGCGTTCCGAATGTTGATCATCTGGGCGGTGAAGTCGTTCGCGTCGGGCGCGAACTTCTCGACCCGGGTCACCGAGATGCCGCGGGGCTTGCCGAGGTCGGTGAGCATCTCGGCCACCCCCTCGCCGAACCCGGAGGAGTCACGCAGCAGGCCGATCGTCTTCCAGCCCTTGGTCTCGGCGTGGTCGATGATGTTCTCCAGGACGACCGCGTCGTTCTGGGCCGTCTTGAAGACCCACGTCGAGCCCTCGACGATCTTCGCGTTGGCCGCGAGCGAGATCATCGGGGTCTTGCTGGACTCCGCCACCGGCCGCATGGCCAGGCGCGGCCCGGTCCGGCTGGCGCCCAGCACGATGTCGACCTTCTTGCTGATCATTTCGTTCATCGCCTTGGCGGCGCCGTCTTCGGTGGACTGGTTGTCCTCGACGATCAGCTCGATCTGGCGGCCGTTGACGCCGCCGGCCTCGTTGAGCTGCTTGGTCAGCAGTTCCAGCGTCTTGCGCTCCGGCACGCCGAGGCTCGCGCCGGCGCCCGTGATGTCGAGCACCGCGCCGATCTTGATCGGGCCGCTGCTGTCGCCGCCGCCGGTCGTCGCGTCCTTCTCGGCGCAGCCGGTCGTCGCGACCATGAGAGTCGCCAACGCCGCTGTTATGACACCGACCCTGCCGGTCCTAGCCATCAGTTGCTCCCTTTGGTCGCGGCGTCGGGGGTGCCGGGATCGCCGCTCGGGGGTTGTTCGATAATCGAACACCCTGTTCCAATATTGAGTCGTGAGGTTAATCTTCTGTGAACCCCCACACAAGGGTGTGGCCAGGACGAAGTGAGGATCTGCCCAGGTGACGCACTCCCAGACCCTGGATCGCGGCTTGCGCATCCTGGAGGTCCTCGCCGCCGCCGACGGACCCCAGTCGGTGGCCGACCTGTCCCGTTCTATCGGTGTCCATCGCTCGATCTGCTACCGGATGGTGCGTACCCTCGAAACCCACCAGTTGCTGACCCGCCGGCAGGACGGCCTGTACGAGTTGGGCCTCGGATTGTCGGCCCTCGCGCGCTCCATCCGGCCGGCGCTGCAGTCCGCCGCTCTGCCCGCCCTGTCCGACCTCGCCGACGAGGTCGGCATGACGGCCTTCCTGGTGGTGCCCGAGAGTGACGAGGTGGTCACCCTGGCCAGCGTCGAGCCGCGGCGCACCCACGTGCACGTGGCGTACCGCCCCGGCGTCCGGCACCCGATCCACGTCGGTGCTCCGGGCATCGCGGTCCTTGCCGGCCGGCCGCCCCGCCCCGACGAGCCGGAGAAGGTGACCGAGGCGCGCGAACGCGGCTGGGCGTCGTCGTGCGGCGAGGTGCTGTCCGGGATGCGGTCGGTGGCCGCGCCCGTGGTCGACAACGCCGGAGGTCAGGCGATCGGCGCCGTGGCCGTCGTCTACGTCACCGAGGTCGCCGACCTTGCAGAGCTCGGTGGGCGGGTGGCGGCGGCGGCCGCCGCCGTCTCCGACCGACTCTGCTGACCGCTCTACCGATCAAGGATCCGGTTGCGGTGGAGTCGTTGCCACTGACCCGCCGACGGCCGGATCAGCACCCACCTGGAACATCCTGAGGAGGAGCACATGCAGGATCGCAGTCCCCGGCCGGAGGATTTGGAGCCCATCGAGCGGGCGTCCGTGGATGAGTTGCGGGCACTGCAGCGGGAGCGGTTGCGCTGGTCGCTGCGGCACGCGTACGAGAACGTGCCCCACTACCGCGCCGCCTTCGATGCCGCCGGCGTGCATCCGGACGACTGCCGCGACCTCGACGACCTGTCCCGCTTCCCGTTCACCAGCAAGGCCGAACTCCGGGAGAACTACCCGTTCGGCATGTTCGCAGTGCCCCGGGAGCGGATCGCCCGGCTGCACGCCTCCTCGGGCACCACGGGGCGGCCGACTGTGGTCGGCTACACCGCGGAGGATCTGCGGGTCTGGGCCCGCCTGATGGCCCGGTCGATCCGGGCCGCGGGTGGCCGCCCGGGTGACCGGGTGCATGTGGCATACGGGTACGGGCTGTTCACCGGCGGGCTCGGCGCGCACTACGGGGCCGAGGAGTTGGGGTGCACGGTGATCCCGGTGTCGGGCGGGATGACCGAGCGGCAGGTGATGTTGATCAGGGACTTCGAGCCTGATGTGATAATGGTCACTCCCAGCTACATGCTCGCCATTGTGGACGAGATGCAGCGGCAGGGGATCGACCCTCGTTCCACCTCACTGCAGGTGGGCATCTTCGGCGCGGAGCCGTGGACGCAGGACATGCGCCGGGAGATGGAGCAGCGGCTGGACATGCACGCGGTCGACATCTACGGGCTGTCGGAGGTGATGGGCCCGGGCGTGGCCAACGAGTGCGTGGAGACAAAGGACGGCCTGCACCTGTGGGAGGACCACTTCTATCCGGAGATCGTCGATCCGGTGACCGGGGAGGTGTTGCCCGACGGGGCGCGGGGTGAGCTGGTGCTCACCTCGCTGACCAAGCAGGCGATGCCGGTGGTGCGGTACCGCACCCGGGACCTGACCCGGCTGCTACCGGGTACGGCCCGCACGATGCGCCGGATCGAGAAGATCACCGGCCGCAGCGACGACATGATGATCGTGCGCGGGGTGAACGTCTTCCCGACCCAGATCGAGGAGTTGATCCTGCGTACCCCGCAGCTGTCGCCGCACTTCCAGTGCGTGCTCGCCCGGCAGGGGCGGATGGACACGCTGACCGTCCGGGTGGAACGGCGGGTCGGGGTGGCCGTCGACGCCGCCGAGCGGGCCGGCGCGGAACTTGTCGACCTGGTCAAGAACACCATCGGGGTGAGCGTGGCGGTCGACGTGATCGCCCCGGACGGCGTGGAGCGGTCGATGGGCAAGATGCGCCGGATCGTCGACCAGCGGCGGGCCGGCTGACGTGGGCGGGGCACGCAACGCCGCGTACGACATGTTCGACATCGATGCCGCCTCCCGCGGGCTCGGCATCGAGCTGGTCGAGGCCGCCGGCGGGGCGGCGGTGGCCCGGATGCGGGTGACCGGCGCGATGGTCAACGGCCACGCGATCGCCCACGGCGGCTACGTGTTCCTGCTCGCCGACACCGCGTTCGCGCTGGCCTGCAACAGTTACGGGCCGGTCACGGTCGCCGCCGGTGGCGACATCACCTTCGTCCGCCCGGCCCGCGAGGGTGACCTGCTGACCGCGCAGGCCACCGAACGCACCCGGTACGGCCGCAGCGGCGTCTACGACGTCACCGTCACCCGGGACGACGGCGAGGTGATCGCCGAGTTCCGGGGCCGCAGCCGGACGATCCGCGGTTGACCACGCCGTCGACGCGAGGGGCGCACCTCGGCCGGGCGGTGTGCCCGCTGGCGACCTGGCGCGTACCCCACGGGGTGCGGGTCCGGTTCAGCTGCTCTGCTTCTGCTGGCAGGGTACGCAGAACCGGGCGTGCGGCAGGACCTCCAGCCGCTCCCGCGGGATCGAGGCGGCGCACCGTTCGCAGACGCTGTACCGGCCCTCGGCGATGCGCCGCAGCGCGCCGTCGATCTGCGCCAGGCTCTGCCGGGTCGCGGCGATCATCGCACCCCGGGTGTGCGCCTCGCCCGGGTCGCCGGTGTCGGCGGTCAGTTGGGTCAACCTTGCGGCCTGCGCCTCGCGCTCGGTCGCCAGTGTGGATCGCAGCTCGTCGAGCCACTGCTGCTCGCCCGGCTCGGTGTGGAGGGTCATGCCGTGTCTCCTCGGAAAAGAAAAAGGGCCGAAGCTGTGTAGCTTCGCCCTGGTGGCCGGTCTCTGGGAGGTGCCGGTCCACGGAGGGCCACGCCCGGTGGGGCTCGGCAGTTGGATGGCCGCCGAGCCGGCGGGGGACGGCACGACCGCCCGCACCGTCCAGGGGGCAGCGCCGGCCGCCGCCGTCACCACGACGGCGGTACGCATCGGCTTACCCCACGGACACATGCTGGCCACCATAGGCCGGCGTGGCGGGGAAACCCAACGTCCTTCCCCGCCACGGTCGACGACGGGGTCCCCGAGCATCGCGGTCATACCGGCCCCGCCTGCCCAGGACGGGGTGGCCACGCCGGAGACGGATCCCTCACCCGGCGTGCCGGACGTGGCCCGCCCCCGGTGGTCGCTCCCGGCGTTTCCCGGCGACCGAACCACCCGCACCCGCACAGGGACGGCGGTTCGCTCCGCGGGAACTCTGCCAGTTGCTGCGACACGGATACGACCTGTCGGTAGGGGCGTCCGGTCGGCCGGCGGCGTGCGACCGCCGACCAGGCAGGACGCTGTCGGCGGGACCGGGCCACCGGCATCTGGGTCTCCGGGCCCCCACCGGCCGCGCCGAGCGGGCTGGCGTCGTCCGGCCTGACCGAGGCGAGCCCCGGCACGGGCGGTACGGTCGTGCCGGCCGCCGCGGTACGCCGCCGACGGGGCGCCGACGCGGTGGGTCCGGCCGGCGGCCGACGGGGAGGTCCGCTGTGTCCATCGCCCTGTTCACCCTCGGCGGGACCATCGCGATGGGCGGAGTCGACCGCGGCCGGCCCGGGGTCGTCACCCGGCTGACCGGCGCGGATCTCGTCGCCGCAGTGCCCGGGCTGGCCGACCTCGGACTGCCGCTGGACGTGCGGGACCCGCACGCCGTGCCGAGCGCCCACCTGACGTACGGCGACCTGCTGGACGTGGTCGAGGCCGCCTCGGAGGCGGTCACCGCGGGGGCCACCGGTGTGGTGGTCACCCAGGGCACCGACACGCTGGAGGAGTCCGCGTTCCTGACCGACCTGGTCTGGCCGCACGCCGCGCCGCTGGTGTTCACCGGCGCCATGCGCAACCCGACGCTGGCCGGCCCGGACGGCCCGGCGAACCTGCTCGCCGCCGCCCGGGTAGCCGCCGCGCCCGCCGCCCGCGACCTCGGCGTGCTGGTCGTGCTCGCCGACGAGGTCCACGCCGCCCGCTGGGTCCGCAAGACGCACAGCACCAGCACTGCCACCTTCGCCTCCCCGAACGCCGGCCCGGTCGGGCACGTCATCGAGGGGCGGGTGCGGTTGCTCACCCGCCCGGAGCGGCGGGAGCCGCTGCCGCCGGTCGACCGGGATCGGCTCGCCGCCATCCGCGTCGCCCAGTACACGGTGACCCTGGACGACGACGGTGGGCTGCTCGACGGGGTCGCGGACCTCCACCACGGGCTGGTGGTGGCCGGGTTCGGGGTCGGGCACGTCCCGGCCGTGCTGGCCCCGGTGCTGGGCGAGCTGGCGGGGCGCATCCCGGTGGTGCTCACCTCCCGCTGCGGCGCGGGATCGGTGCTGCGGCACACCTACGGGGCGGTCGGGTCCGAGATCGACCTGCAACGGCGAGGGCTGCTGAACGGCGGCATGCTCGACCCGTACAAGGCGAAGGTGCTGCTGCGGTTGCTGCTCGCTGCCGGCGCGGAGCGCGAGGCGATCGAGGTCGCCCTGACCCGGCACGGGTGAGGCCGGCGCGATGCCGCGACGCCCAAGCCGAGGGCGGCGCTCGATCCGCCGCACTGGACCGCGGCGGCGCGCAGCCGTACCGTGGTTCGGCGCCGGCCCGGGGAGCGTCCCGCCGGCTGTCGTGTCGGACCCACCGGCCGGCCGGGACGGGCCGGCCGCCGCGTCTGGAAGACTGCACCGGTGACTGGCGAGCGACGACCGTTGGCGGACCGGCCGTTGACCGAGCCGCATCCGGCGCGGTTGTCGCCGGGGCATCCGGACCGGGACCGGATCCTGGTGGCACACGCCGCGGCCCTGGCCGCCGGCGAGGCCGGCTACCTCGATCCGGCCACCGGTCTCTTCGTGCTCAGCGCCGGCTTCCTGGCCCGGCGCGGCACGTGTTGCGGGCGGGGTTGTCGGCACTGCCCGTACGTGGACGACTGACGATCGCCGGCGCGCGGCCCGTGCGGGCTACCGCCAGGGGCAGGGCAGGTCGTACCGTGTCCGGCGGACACGTCGGGGTGGACAGGGAAGGAGTGGTCGTGCGGGGGCGGATCGTGGTCACCGGGTTGGCGGCCGGGCTGCTGGCGACGGGCTGCGGGGCGGAGGCTGAACCGGTTGCGGTGCCGCCGCCGGCCCCGGTGGCTGTCGACATGGCGGCCGCTTCGTCAGGTGGGGCCTGCCGGCTGCTCGACTTCGACGTCATCGAGGAGCACGCCGGAATCCGGTTCGACGTGGCGGCGGCCAGCAAGAAGGGCGACAGCCACACCTGTGTCGTCCGCGCCGAGGCGGCAACCCTGCCGGAGCTGACCCTGACGGTCACCGAAACCTCGATCGACCGGGCGGGCTTCACCGCCGACGTGATGCCCAAGAAGGCAGCCAAGGTCTCCGGGTTGGGCGAGCAGGGGTACCGGCGGACCAGTGCGGCCAAGGGCGATCAGGGCCCGGTCGCGGAGGTGGGCTGGCTGGCCGGGGAGGGGCGGCTCGCCACCCTGCGCTACACCAGCCCGCCCGGCACGGAGAAGGCCACCGTGGAGGATCTGGCCGAAGCCTTGGTCGTCCTGGCGAAGCAGCTCGACCCCCGCGCCCTGTAGCCACCGCCGGCCCCCTCCCGCGATCTTGCACTTCCGGCCGCCGGCTCGCCAGATGTGCCCGGTGCCGGATGGGCAAGATCGCCAGGCCAGGTTGAGGGCGGGGTGGCCGGGAGCGGGTCAGGTGGCGGCGACGAAGACGCGGGAGGCGACCTCGCGGGGGAGCCGGATCCGGTCGCCGGAGCGGTCGATGGAGACGCCGTCGCGCTCCTGCGCCACGGTCACCCGGGCGCCCGGGTCGACGCCGGCGGCGTGCAGCTGGCGCAGCACGTCGGCGTTGGTCTGCACGCTCTCGCAGATCCGCCGCACCACCACCGGCCCGGACAGGCCGGGGAACGCCAGGTTGCGCTCACCCTCGGCCACGTCGACGGCCTCCGGCTCAGCAGAGCCCAGCTCCTCCAGCCCCGGGATGGGGTTGCCGTACGGCGAGCGGGTGGGCCGGTTGAGCAGGTCGTAGACCCGCTTCTCGACCGCGTCGCTCATCACGTGCTCCCACCGGCAGGCCTCCTCGTGGGCGTCCTCGTAGGGCATCCCGATCACGTTGACGAGCAGCAGCTCGGCCAGCCGGTGCTTGCGCATCACCGAGACCGCGGTGGCCCGGCCCTGCGCGGTGAGCGCCAAGTGCCGGTCGCCCTCGACCGTGAGCAGGCCGTCGCGCTCCATCCGGGCGACGGTCTGGCTGACGGTGGGGCCGCTCTGCCGCAGCCGTTCGGCGATCCGGGCGCGCAGCGGCGGCACCCCCTCCTCCTCGAGCTCGAGGATGGTGCGCAGGTACATCTCGGTCGTGTCGACCAGTGAGTGGGCGTTTATCTTAATCACCTGTCACGAGGAACGAACCGGAGGCTCTAGTGTCTCACGAGCAGCCCCTGAGCTGCCACCAGCACCACGCGGAGGCCCACCATGGGTGAGCCCGTACCGCTGAGGGTGCGCCATCTACTGCCGGATCAGCCAGGACCGGGAGAGCGAGGAGAAGGGCGTAACCCGCCAGGAGGAGGACTGCCGAGAGCTGGCCGCCCGGTACGGCTGGGAGGTCGTCCGCATCTACGTCGACAACGACCTGTCCGCGTCGACCCGCACCAAGAAGGTCCGCCCGGACTACGCGGCCATGGTCGCCGCCGTGAACGCCCGCAGGGTGGACGTGATCGTGTCCTACTCCAACAACCGGCTCACCCGCCGGCCCCTGGAGCTGGAGGACCTGATCCAGCTCCACGAGAAGACCGGCGTGCTGATCCACACCGTCAAGAGCGGCAACGACGACCTCAGCACCGCTGACGGCCGGATGGTTGCCCGGATCAAGGCCGCGGTTGACGCGGCTGAGGTGGAGCGGACCGCGGAGCGTGTCGCCCGTGCCGCCCGGCAGCGCCGGGAGGAGGGCCGCATCCACGGTGGCGCCCGGACGTTCGGCTACGTCCACGGCTCCCCGCTCGGCTACTGCCAGGAGATCGACCCGCTCGCCGCCAAGGCCATCCGGGAGGGCATGGAGGTCCTGTTCCTCACTGGCAGGGTGTCGGAGGTGCGGAAGCTCTGGCAGCGCCTCGGCGTCCCGACCCCGCTGGGCAAGGAGTGGCGCAACGACGGCAACGTGGCCCGAACCCTGCGCAACCCCCGCATCGCCGGCCTGGTGGCTCACGACGGGGAGATCGTTGGGGAGGGCAACTGGCCCGCCATCATCACTCGGGCCGAGCACGAGGCCATCCTTGAGGCCCTGGGAGCCAGGGGGGCAAAGGGGAAGGGCGGACCCCCGAGGCCCCGCAAGTACCTGCTGCCGGGGTTCGTGTACTGCGTCTGCGGCACCCCGATGTCCGCTCAGGTATTCGAGCCGAGGGTCGAGGGCAAGGGCGGCTACAACCGCTACATCTGCCTCTCTCAGCGGGGAGGGTGTGGCCAGATCTCCCGCCAGCGGCCCTGGCTGGAGGGCGTGGTAGAGGCGTGGGTGGCTGGCGCCATCGAGGGCAAGATCAGCGCCCCCGAGGGCGACCAAGCCGACGATCCCAACCCCGGCATCGAGGCCGAGATCCGGGAGCTGGAGGCGGGGATCAAGCGCCTGCGCGGCGCCGTAGCCAAGGGCGTCTTTACCGACGACGAGGCCCTGGAGGAGATCATCCCGATGCGGGAGCAGATCCAGGAGCTGCGGGCCAAGCAGGGGCAGCTAGCCAAGGAGGCCGCGATGGTCCCGATCGACAGGGACCAGGAACTAGAAGACTGGCTTGACGATGACCCGGAGAGCTTGCACAGGCGCAGGGAGATCCTGGGCCGCTACGTCAAGCGGATCATCGTCAAGCCAGTAGGTAGGGGCGGCAGCAACGGATGGGACGGGCCGCCGATCGACTCGGTAGTTATCGTCCCTCGCGGCTGAGCCGGTCCTTCCGGACGAAGGTGATGGTGACCGGCACCGGGCCGAGTGGCACGCCGTTCGCCTTCAGCCCGGACGGCCCGAAGGGCAAGGGCGAGGCGCAGATCGTGTCCTGCCCGAAGCCCAAGAAGTAGGATCTGGACATGGAACAGACGTTCGGCGTCGCGGTCGAGTACCAGGGTGCGCCCGTCAAGCCCTACCCCGAGGAGGGTGGGCAGACTGACGAGCGCGTGCAGTTGGCGAGCATGACGGTGGACGGGACCAGCAATACCCGCATCACCGCCTCGGTGACCGCCGAGACGGAGGAGGAGGCACGCGAGATCGGGGCGGCCGGCATCGCCGAGCTGGCCCGGACCCTGCGCCTGCCGTCCGAGCCCGTCAGGGTCAGCGTCACCGCCTAGCGACAAGCAAGGCATAGGCCCGGCTCCCCAGTGTTGGGGGCCAGGCCTTTTTTGCGCTTTTTCCGATTGGAAAGTCAGGCCGCGATGTCGACGCGGGTCCAGTCGAAGTGACCCTTGCCGTTGTGGATGTAGACCGCCTCGCGCGGGGCGACGCGCCGGGAGAGCCGCGCCTCGAACCAGACCTCGCCCTTGCGCCGGCCGTGGTCGTTCGCCGTGGCCCGGAGGTAGACGCGTGTGTCGGTGACCAACTCGACCCTGCGACCAGGTCGTGAGACTTCATATCGTCAGCGGCCCTCCGGTGGTCGATGCTACCTCGGACGTCCGACGATCGACCGCCGCCGAACCGGTGGCCGGCCCGGATGGTGTTGACTGGACGCCATGTCCGGTACTGATGATCTTCTGGTCGAACCCGACCGGCTCGCCGTCGAGCTCGACCGCGCCGACCCGCCCACCGTGCTCGACGTCCGCTGGCGGCTCACCGGCCCGCCCGGCCGGGACGACTACGCCGCCGGGCACCTGCCCGGCGCGGTCTTCGTCGACCTGGACACCGACCTCTGCGGGCCGCCCGGCGCCGCCGGGCGGCACCCGCTGCCCGACCCGGCCGCGTTGCAGGCGGCGCTGCGGGCCGCCGGCGTCCGCGCCGGTCACCCCGTGGTGGTGTACGACGGCGGTGACGGCATGGCCGCCGCGCGGGCCTGGTGGACGCTGCGCTGGGCCGGCCACCGCGAGGTGCGGCTGCTGCACGGCGGCTTCCCGGCCTGGCTGGCGGCCGGGCTGCCCACCTCGACCGAGGCGCCCGCGCCCCGGCCCGGCGACGTCACCGTCCGGCCGGGCGAGCTGCCGGTGCTGGACGCCGGCGCGGCGGCCCGGCTCGCCGCCGGCGACGGCGTGCTGCTGGACGTGCGGACCGCGCCCCGCTACCGGGGCGAGACGGAACCGATCGACCCGGTGGCCGGGCACGTTCCGGGCGCGGCCAACCTGCCCGCGGCGGAGTACGTCGGCCCGGACGGGCGGTTCCCGGCCGCCGACGCGCTGCGCGACCGGTTCGCCGCGGCCGGGGTGGGCGCGGACCGCCCGGTCGGGGCCTACTGCGGCTCGGGGGTGACCGCCGCGCAGGCGGTGCTCGCCCTGCACCTGGCCGGCCGGCCGGACGCGGCGCTCTACGTCGGCTCGTGGAGCAACTGGGTCGCCGACCCGGACCGGCCGGTGGCCACCGGGGCGACACCCGACGCGTGAGCGGAGGTCCCTGCGCCGCTCGTGCGACGATGAGCCCATGTCCGACGACACGGTGGTGGTGTGGGACGAGTCGCTGCTCGCCTACGACATGGGTGACCACCCGCTGGACCCGGTACGGGTCGAGCTGACCGTCGCGCTCGCCCGCGAGCTCGGCGTCCTGGGACGCCCGGGGGTGCGGCTGGTCAAGCCGGAACCGGCCGACGACGCGCTGCTGACCCGGGTGCACGACCCGCGCTACCTGGACGCGGTGCGCACCGCCCCGGGCGATCCGCTGTTCGCCGGGTTCGGACTGGGCACCTCGGACAATCCGGTCTTCCCGGGGATGCACGAGTCCAGCGCGCTGGTCGCCGGCGCCAGTGTGGCCGCGGCCGAGGCGGTCTGGCGGGGCGAGGCCCGCCGCGCGGTCAACGTGGCCGGTGGCCTGCACCACGCGATGCCGGCCCGGGCCGCCGGCTTCTGCGTCTACAACGACCCGGCGGTGGCCATCGCCCGCCTGCTCGACCTGGGCGCCGAGCGGATCGCGTACGTTGACGTGGACGTGCACCACGGCGACGGGGTGCAGCAGATCTTCTGGGACGACCCGCGGGTGCTCACGGTCAGCCTGCACGAGACCCCGCTCGCGCTCTTCCCCGGTACGGGCTTCCCGGACGAGACCGGCGGCCCGGAGGCGGTGGGGACGGCGGTCAACCTGCCGCTGCCGCCCGGGGTCGGCGACGCCGGCTGGCAGCGCGCGTTCCACGCGATCGTGCCCTCGGTGCTGCGCGCGTTCCGGCCGCAGCTGCTGGTCACCCAGTGCGGCGCGGACGGGCACCGGCTCGACCCGCTGGCCGACCTGCACCTGTCCGTGGACGGCCAGCGCGCCACCTACCTGGCCCTGCGGGCGCTCGCCGACGAGCTCTGCGACGGCCGCTGGATGGCCACCGGCGGCGGTGGGTACGCGCTGGTCGAGGTGGTGCCCCGGGCGTGGACGCACCTGCTGGCGGTCGCCACCGGAGAGCCGATCGCCCCGGCCACGCTCACCCCGCCGGCCTGGCGGGAACTGGCCACCACCCGCTGTCCCGGGCGGGAGGTGCCGCTGCGGATGACCGACGACGTCGACCCGACGTACGAGCCGTGGCAGCCGACCGGCGAACCGACAGCGGTGGACCGGGCCATCGCGGCCACCCGCAAGGCGGTCTTCCCGCTGTTCGGGCTCGACCCGCACGACCCCCGTGACTGAACCGGTCACGACCGGGCCGGTGTCGACCGCGCCGCAACCGGTGGACGTGCTGCTCAGCGACGGCACCACCGTCCAGCTGCGACAGATCCGGCCGGCGGACGCCCCGGGCATCGTGGCGATGCACTCCCGGTTCTCCGAGCGCACCCGCTACCTGCGCTACTTCTCGCCGTACCCGCGGATCCCGGAACGCGACCTGCAGCGCTTCGTCAACGTCGACCACCGCGACCGGGAGGCGTTCGTGGTGCTGGTCGGCGAGCGGATCGTCGCCGTCGGGCGCTACGAGCGGCTCGGCCCGGCGGCGCCCGAGGCCGAGGTGGCCTTCGTGGTCGAGGACGCCTTCCAGGGCCGGGGGATCGGCTCGGTGCTGCTGGAGCACCTGGCCGACGCGGCCCGCCGGGTCGGCATCGTGAACTTCGTCGCCGAGGTGCTGCCGGCCAACGGCGCGATGCTGCGGGTCTTCGCCGACTTCGGCTACCAGGTGCAGCGCGAGTTCGCCGACGGCGTGGTGCACCTGAGCTTTCCGATCGCGCCCACCGAGACGACGCTGGAGGTGCAGCGCGGCCGGGAGCACCGGACCGAGGCCCGGTCCATCGCCCGGCTGCTCGCCCCGCGCGGGGTGGCGGTCTACGGCGCCAGCGCCACCGGGCAGGGCGTCGGCGCGGCGGTGCTGGGGCACCTGCGCGACTTCGGCTTCACCGGGCCGGTGGTGCCGGTGCACCCGAGCGCGGCGACGGTCGCCGGGCTGCCCGCGTACCCGTCGGCGACCGCGGCCGGGCTGCCGGTGGACCTGGCCGTGGTCGCGGTGCCGCCGCACTCGGCGGAGGCGGTGGTCGCGGACGCGGCCGCCGCCGGGGTGCACGGCCTGGTGGTGATCTCTGCCGGCTTCGCCGAGGCCGGCCCGGAGGGGGCCGCCGCGCAACGGGCCCTGGTCCGCGCCGCGCACGCCGCCGGGATGCGGGTGGTCGGCCCGAACTGCCTCGGCGTCGCCAACACCGACCCGGCGGTACGCCTCAACGCCACCCTCGCGCCGCGGCTGCCGGTGCCCGGCCGGGTGGGCATCTTCAGCCAGTCCGGCGCGTTCGGGGTGGCCCTGCTGGCCGAGGCGGACCGGCGTGGCCTGGGGCTGTCCAGCTTCGTCTCCGCCGGCAACCGGGCCGACGTCTCCGGCAACGACCTGCTTCAGTACTGGCAGGACGATCCGGGCACCGACGTGATCATGCTGTACCTGGAGACGTTCGGCAATCCGCGCAAGTTCGCCCGGCTGGCCCGGCGAATCGGCCGGGACAAGCCGGTGGTGGCGCTCGCCTCGCCGGCCCGCCCGCCGGGCGTCGGCGACTCCGCCGGCCCGGACGAGGTCGCGGTGAGCGCGCTGTTCGCCCAGTCCGGCGTGATCCGGGTGGACACCGTGGCCGAACTGCTCGACGTCGGGGTGCTGCTGGCCAACCAGCCGCTGCCGGCCGGCCGGCGGGTCGGCGTGGTCGGCAACTCCTCGGCGTTGACCGGGCTGGCCGCCACCGCCTGCGCCGCCCAGGGGCTGACCGTCGCCGCCGGCGGCGTGCGGGACGTCGGCCCGCGCGCCGGGGCGGCCGAGTTCGCCGCCGCGCTGGCCGCCACCGCCGCCGACGACGAGGTGGACGCGCTGGTGGTGGTCTTCGCCCCGCCGCTGCCCGGCCAGCTTCCCGACGCTGAGGCGGACTTCTCCGCCGCGCTGCCGGACGCGCTCGCGGCCGGCAAGCCGACCGTGGCCACGTTCCTGGTCGGCCGGGCGCCCGTCGGGGTGCCGGCGTACCCGAGCGTGGAGGAGGCGGTCCGCGCCCTGGCCCGGGTCGCCGCGTACGCCGACTGGCTGCGCCGCCCACCCGGGACGTTGCCGGAGCTGCCCGGGGTCGACCGGGCGGCGGCGCAGGCGGCGTTGCGCCCGGAGGCCACCGACCCGGCGGCACTGCTCGCCGCGTACGGCATCGACGTGGTCGAGTCGGTGCCCGCGTGCTCGGCCGACGAGGCGGTAACCGCGGCGGACCGGCTCGGCTACCCGGTGGCGCTGAAGGCGGCCGCCCCCGGGCTGCGGCATCGGCTCGACCTCGGCGCGGTCCGGCTCGACCTGCCCGACGCGGCGACCCTGCGCCGCGCGTACGCCGAGATGTCCGCGGTCTTCGGCAAGGACGTGCTGGTCCAGCCGATGGTCGCGCCCGGCGTGGCCTGCGTGGTCGAGCTGGTGGAGGATCCGGCGTTCGGGCCGGTGGTCGGCTTCGGGCTCGGCGGTGTCGCGACCGAGCTGCTTGGCGACCGGGCCTGGCGGGCCGTCCCGCTGACCGACCGGGACGCCGCCGAGCTGGTCGACGAGCCGCGCGCGGCGCCGCTGCTGCGCGGCCACCGGGGCGCCGCGCCGGTGGACCGGGCGGCCCTGGCCGAGCTGCTGCTGCGGGTCGGCCGGCTCGCCGACGAGCAGCCCCGGGTGCGGTCGGCGACGTTGAACCCGGTGCTGGTCCGGCCGGACGGCCTCTCGGTGCTGCACGCCACCGTGCGCACCGGCTCCGCGGCCGACCGGCCGGACACCGGCCCGCGCCGGCTGTAGCGCCTCAGGCCCGGTCGGAGATCTGCTGGACGGCCCAGGAGTTGCCGTCCGGGTCGGCGAAGAAGACGAAGCCGACGTTGTCCAGCGGGTCCGGCATCGGGCGCGGGTTCTCGCCCAGCACCTGGATCTCGCTGACCTCGACGCCCCGCTCGACCAGCTGGGCCCGCGCCTTGTGCAGGTCGGGCACCACCAGTTGGAGGCCCTTCAGCGAGCCCGGCGGCATCTCCGGCACGGCACCCTTGCCGATCACGATGGAGCAGCCGGAGCCGGGCGGGGTCAGCTGCACGATCCGCGCGTCGTCGCCGACCACCGTGTCGTGGTCGACGGCGAAGCCGAGCTGGTCGGCGTAGAACGCCTTGGCCCGGTCCACATCGGAGACCGGTACGATCACCACTTCCAGGGTCCAGTTCACGGTGCCTCTCCTTGTCTCGTCGTCTCATGCAGCAGCTCGGCGAGCCGCGCGAAGCTCTCACCGACGCCGCGGGTCATCGGGTGACGCAACACCCGCTCGCGTCCTTCTGCGGTGGCGTACCGCAGCGTGGTGGTGACCGTGGTCCGCCCGACCAGCTCGGTGAACTCGTGGGTCACCAGGGTCTCGCCCGGGTAGGACTGGTCGTCGAAGAGTTCGGTGCAGACCAGCCGGTGCGGCGGCTCGACCGTGCGGTACACCCCGCCCTGGACCATCCGCTGGCCGTCCGGGCCCTGGGAGACGTAGCGCCATCGCCCGCCCACCCGCAGGTCCACCTCGCACTCGACCAGCCGCCAGCCGCGGGCCCCGTACCACCGGACGAGCAGCTCCGGGCGGGTGAAGGTGGCGAAGACCAGGTGCGCGGGCGCGTCGAAGAGCCGGCTCAGCACGATCTCCCGGTCGCCCGGGGTGGCCACCACCAGCGGGTCGGTGCCGGTCACCGGGTCGCGTCCGGGTGACCGGCGGCGCGGTCGTCGGCCTGGAGTTCGTCGAGCAGGGCGTCCAGGTGTTGGTAGCTCTCGGCCCAGTAGTCGCGGTAGTTCGCCAGCCAGGCGCTGGCCTCCCGCAGCGGCCCGGCCGCCAACCGGCAGGGCCGCCGCTGGGCGTCCCGGCCCCGGCTGACCAGCCCGGCGCGCTCCAGCACCTTGAGGTGCTTGGAGATGGCCGGCTGGCTCATCGCGAAGGGCGCGGCCAGTTCGGAGACGGTGGCCTCGCCGACCGCCAGCCGGGCGAGGATGGCCCGCCGGGTCGGGTCGGCCAGCGCGGCGAAGGTCGCGTCCAGATCGGTGGCCACCGTTCATAACCTCCTGGTTCTATAACCAGTCGGTTTCTATCGCGGATCGGGGGCTGGGTCAAGCCCCCGGACGCACCGTGGCCCCGGCGAACCGCCGGGGCCACGGTGGGGCGGGCGCCGTCAGCAGGCGTACGCCTCCAGGCGCTGGGCCCGCTCGGGGGCCCGCAGCTTCAGCAGGGTCACCTTCTCGATCTGCCGGATCCGCTCCCGGGACAGGCCGAACTCCCGCCCGACCTCGTCGAGGGTGCGCTGGCGGCCGTCGTCGAGGCCGAACCGGAGCCGGATCACCGCCTGCTCCCGCTGGGAAAGGGTGGCCAGCACGATGCTCACCTCGTTGCGCAGTTCGCCCTGCGCGGCCGCGTCGCCCGGCTCGGCGCCCGGGTCGACGGCGGCGACGAAGTCGCCGAGCGCGCTCTCGCCGTCCTCACCGACCGCCTGGTCCAGGCTCACCGGCTCCCGGTCGTACGAGATCAGCTCGATCACCTGGAACTCCGGGATGTCCAGCGCCCGGGCGACCTCGGCGACGGTGGGCTCGCGGCCCAGCGTGACCGACAGCTCGCGGCGGGCCCGGACCATCCGGTTGACCTGCTCGACCATGTGCACCGGGATACGGATGGTGCGGGCCTGGTCGGCCATGGCGCGGGTGATCGCCTGGCGGATCCACCAGGTGGCGTAGGTGGAGAACTTGTAGCCCTTGGTGTAGTCGAACTTCTCCACCGCGCGGATCAGGCCGAGGTTGCCCTCCTGGATCAGGTCGAGGAAGGCCATGCCGCGACCGGTGTACCGCTTGGCGATGCTGACCACCAGCCGCAGGTTCGCCTCGAGCAGGTGGTCCTTGGCGGCGCGGCCCTCGGCGGCGACCAGTTCCAGGTCGGCCCGCAGCTCGGCCGAGACCGGGGTGCAGGTGGCCAGCTTCTCCTCGGCGAACAGCCCGGCCTCGATCCGCCTGGCCAGGTCGACCTCCTGCGCGGCGGTGAGCAGCTTGGTACGGCCGATGCCGTTCAAATACGCCCGGACCAGGTCGGTGGAGACGCCGCGCTCGTCGGTGGCGTCCAGGTCGGTCAGGGTGTCGGTGCCGTGCTCGGCCTCGATGGTGCCGCGCATCCGGTGCTCCGTCATCTGCAGGGCCATCTCTTCTCCCCGTGTCCGCTTCGGTGCCGCTCGCCGGCCCCAGTGGTGCCGGTGTGACACACAGCTTGGCGGGCGGGGCGTGAAACGGGAGTGAGGCGATCGGGGAACCGACACCAATCTCGGTGGAACGGCGGGTGTCGGGGTGTCGGCCGCCGGCGGTTGCCGGGCCCGGTTACCGTGCCAGCGGTCGGCCAGCGGGGCCGATCGCGCCGGCCGGCGCGGAACAGGCAACGGAGGGCGTCGTGGTCTTCAAGCGGCTCATGCAGGCGATGGGTGTGGGTGGCCCGTCGGTGGAAACCGTGCTGGCGAACCCCAACTGCCGGCCCGGCGGCCACCTGGAGGGCACCGTCCACGTGGCCGGCGGCGACCACCAGGTCGACGTCAGCTACGTGGCGCTGGGCCTGGTCACCCGGGTCGAGGTGGAGAGCGGCGACAACGAGTACAACACCACCCAGGAGTTCCACCGGCAGCAGGTGACCGGCGCGTTCCGGCTGGAGCCGGGGCAGCGCCACGACATCCCGTTCCGCTTCGACGTGCCCTGGGAGACCCCGGTCACCGAGCTGTACGGGCAGCACCTGCACGGGATGACGATGGGGCTGCGTACCGAGCTGGAGGTGGCCCGGGCGGTCGACAAGGGAGACTTGGACGCGGTCGCGGTGCACCCGCTGCCGGCCCAGGAGCGGCTGCTGGAGGCGCTGCTGCGGCTCGGTTTCCGGTTCGCCCGCGCCGACGTCGAGCGCGGCCACATCTACGGCGTACGGCAGACCCTGCCGTTCTACCAGGAGATCGAGTTCCACCCGGCGCCGCAGTACGCCCGCGCGATCAACCAGCTGGAGGTGACCTTCATCGCCGACCCGCGGCAGCTGCAGGTGGTGCTGGAGCTGGACAAGCGGGGTGGGCTGCTCACCGAGGGCCGCGACGCGTTCGGCCGGTTCACCGTCGACTACGCCACCATGGACCGCACCGACTGGGCCGCCCAGCTCGACGGCTGGCTGCGCCAGTCGCTGCAGCGCCGGGGCCTCTTCTTCTGACCGGACCGGGCCGGCTTGCCAGCCGGGCGCCGGCCGGTCAGGTCCAGCCGTGCCGCGCGGCGTGCCAGCCGAGCTGCATCCGGGTCTCGACCCCGGCCAGGTCCATCAGGTGGCGCAGCCGCCGTTGCAGCGTCCGCAACGACAGGTCGAGCTGGGCGGCGACCACCTGGTCGGTGAGCCCGGCCAGCAGCAGCGCCAGGATCCGCCGGTCCAGCTCGGTCGGGCCGGCCGTGCCGTCGCCGTCGGGGCGCTCGGCCAGGCCCTCGGCGGTCAGGTCGAGCGGGCGGGCGGTGCGCCACACGGTCTCGAACAGCGCGTCCATCGCCGCCAGCAGCCCGGTGCGGTGCAGCAGCACGGCGCCGGGCTCGCCATTGGGTGTGGCGGTGAGCGGCACCAGGGCCAGGTCCGCGTCGGCCAGGATCAGCTTGATCGGCAACGAGTCGACCACCCGCACCTGCACCCCGTTGCGCAGCGACTCCAGGGTCTCGGCGACCACCCCGGGCTCGGCCAGCGTCGGGCGGTCCACCACCACCCGGAACCGCACCCCGTGGCCTACCGCCACCTCCTCGACCGCGTTGGTGCCCGGCGGTACGGCGAGGAAGGGCGTGGTGACGAAGCTGCGGACCTCGGTCCGGGCGGCGTGCTGCACCTGGGCGAACCGGTGGCGGACCGCGTCCACGCCGGTGACCACCTCGATCAGTTCGTCGATGGCCCGGCCCGCGACCGCGCCCCGGTACTCCTCGGCCAACGTGACCAGCGCCAGCTCGGCGCTGCGCAGGGCGCTGCGCTGCTCGCTGATCAGCGCCCCGAGCGCGACCGCCGGCGGCGCCACCGAGTACGCCTCGTCCGGCCCGCACTTCACCAGGCCCGACGCGGTCAGGTGGGACAGCGCCGCGCCGACCGCCGCGACCGGTATCCGCAGGGCGTCGGCGAGTTCGGCCTGGCCGGCCGACCCGCGCCGGACCAGCAGGCCGTAGACCGCCTCGTCGTCCGGGCTCAGACCCAGCGCGCCCAGCATCGGTGGCTGCCTCCCTCCGGCGGTGACGGCACGGAGAGTATGGGCCACGCTGATGGATCTTGAACAGGGGGTGGGGCCGGGCGGACCCCCGGGACGGTGCCGGTCCCGGGGGTCCGCCGGCCAGCTCAGCGCAGGCCGTATGCCCGGATGAGCTCCTGCCGGATGGCGAAGCCGGCGTCGGTGCGGGCGGCGGCCCGTACCGAGACGAAGCCGGGCTGCTTCGGCAGCTTCAGCGAGCCGGTCCACCGGTCGTCGGCGCCCCGGCTCAGCGTGACCCGCTGCCAGCTGCCGCCGTCGTCGTACGAGACCTCCAGCTCGACCGAGGTGACCGTGCCGGTGCCGGTGCCACCCGGCTGCGGTCCCGCCTTGACGCTGATCTGCTGGCTGGTGCCCGCCTTGAGGTCACCCCGCAGGTCCGTCTCCAGCGCGTAGTCGAGCTGAAGCAGCGCGAACGGCACGAAGTTGTCCGCCTCGTTCGAGCTGGACACGAAGTCCCACTCGGTGCGCGTACGGGTGGACAGCCGCCACTGCTCGGCCGGCCGCGAGGCATCCAGCACCAGGCGGTACGGCAGCGTGCCGGCGGGCACCTCGGTCCACTGCAGGTCGGAGTTGAACCGGTTCTCGGCCAGCAGGGTGTCGCCCTGGTAGAGCTTCAGGTTGGTCGGCACCGACCCCCAGTCCAGGTTGCCGCCGTGCTCCAGGATGTTGGCCGACGGGCTCCAGGCCTGCACGTTGAGGGTCATGAAGTCCCGGTACCGGCTGTTGCGGACCGCGAACGCCCGGTTGAAGGCGGGCCGCACGGCCGGTGCGAACCAGTCCAGCCGGGTAGCGGTGCCCTTGGCGTACGTGTTCAGGTAGGCGGTGTCGGTCCAGCTGTCCTGCTGGTGCACCTCGTGCCAGACCACGTCCGGCGTGACCCACTCGGTGCGAGTGCCCGGGTGCCACTCCGACTCGGGGAAGCCGACCGCGGGGCTGAAGGTCATGTCGTACCGGTAGCCGGCCCCGGCGGTGTCCCGCACGGCGTGGTAGCGGGCGTCGAGCCGGGCCAGGTCCTGGTGACCCGGGTGGTACGTGAGTGCCCGGTCCGGCACCTGGTCCGGGTAGACCCGGGTCAGGTCGTAGACGTAGCCGGCGTACGGCGTCCGCTCGACGGTCAGCTTGGGCGCCCGGCCGCCCCGGATCGCCGTGATCAGCCGCTGCCCGGCGTCGCGGTGCAGGGTGGCGATCGGGATCGGCGACTCGCCGACGTACTCGTTGAGGATTCCGGGCCCGTCGTTGACGACCAGCAGCAGCGCCGCCCCGGCCTCCGCCGCGGCGGAGGCACGCTCCTCCGGGGAGACCGCGTCGCTGCGGTTCGCCACCGCGATCCGGCCCTTCGCGTCGACGCCGGCGTACTCGGCGGGGGAGCCGGTGCCCACGTGGACCGGGCGCAGCTTCCCGGCGCCCGCGGAGAGCGTGCTGCCCGGCTGCACGGTGGCGGCGAGCGGCGGCTCGCCGGGGGAGAGCAGGCTGAGCAGCGGCTCGCCCTTGCGCCACCGGCTGGCCATGGTGAACGACCCGTGGCTGACCGGCTCGGTCGGCATGAGGTAGAGGTCGTCGTACTTCACCGGCACGTGGTACGCCGCGCGGAAGCTGTCGCCGCCGGCGTACTGGACCAGGTAGTCGAGCCGGCGCTGCCGGTCCTCGGCCCGCTGTGGCGCGGTGGTGTCGAGCAGCCGGGCGCGGCTCGCGTCCAGCACCACCTCGGCCGCGCCGTCGAGCACCGTCTCCGGGTCGACCAGCAGGGCGAGGCCGAGCCGGTCGGGCCGCTCACCCGGGACGTCCAGCACCGCCTCCACGGTGTACGTGCCCGGCGGCAGCCGCAGCGTCCGCTCGCCGTCGACGAGGTACCGCCACGGGTAGAACTCGCCGGCCTTCTTCAGCACCACCTGCGAGCTGGCGGGCTTGCCGTCCCGGCCGGTCAGCTTGATCGTCAGGTCGTACCGCTCGTCCTCCTTGAGCAGGGCGAGCGCGGTGCGGGTGACCGGCGTGCCGGTGGCCACGTCGGTGCCCACCAGGTAGCCGGTGAGCTGGCCGTGGGCGTCGCCCCGCGGGTCGCCGGTCACCGCGACGTCGGCGCTGCCGCCGGCGGGCACGGTCACCGAGGTGGCACCCAGCGAGAACGGGCCGGCGCCGGTGAGCGCGAGGTCGAGGGTGACGTCCGCCGGGCCGGAGTTGGTGAACGTCACCGGCCTGGTGACCGGCGCGTCGGTGGGCTCGTGCGGCCAGTCGAAGCTGCCGAAGAACGCCGAGCCGGTGGCCCGTACGGGGGTCCGCACCGCCGCCGCCACGTCCAGCCGGCCGCTGCCCACCTGGTACGGCTGGTAGTTGTCGGACAGGCCCTTCGCGCTGCTCATCAGCGCGTCCTTCAGTTGCGGACCGGACCAGTCGGGGTGCCGCTGGGCGAGGATCGCCGCCGCCCCCGCCACGTGCGGCGCGGCCATCGAGGTGCCGTCCATGCTCTGGTAGGCGCCCTCGCCGGCGGCCTGCCCGGAGCGGGCGGCGGTGATGGCGACGCCGGGCGCGGTGAGGTCCGGCTTCAGCGCGCCGGTGCGGGCCAGCGGGCCGGTGCTGGAGAACCAGGCCAGCTCGTCCTGCTTGTCCACCGCGCCGACGGTCAGCGCGCTGGCCGAGGTGCCGGGCGAGCCGATGGTCTGCGGGCCGGAGTTGCCCGCGGCCACCACGAAGAGCGTGCCGTGCCGCGCGGTGAGGGTGTCCACGGCCGCCGTCATCGGGTCGGTGCCGTCGGTCCGCGACGCGTCGCCGAGGCTCATGTTGACCACGTCGGCCCCGGACTCGGCGGCCCACTGCATGCCGGCGATGATCCACGAGTCCTGGCCGTACCCGTCGTTGCCGAGCACCTTGCCGACGATCAGGTCGGCGCCGGGCGCGACGCCCTTGCGGTCGCCGCCCGAGGCCGCCCCGGTGCCCGCGATCGTCGAGGCGACGTGGGTGCCGTGCCCGTGCACGTCCGAGACGTCCTCGCCGGGCACGAAGCTGACCGCCTCGTCGACCTGGCCGGCCAGGTCGGGGTGGCCGGCGTCGACCCCGCTGTCCAGCACCGCGACGGTCACGCCGGCGCCGTCGTACCCGGCGGCCCACGCCTCGGGGGCACCGACCTGTGGCACGCTCTCGGTCAGGTTGGCCTGCACCCGGCCGTCCAGCCAGAGCTTCGCCATCCCGCCGCCGAGCGCCGAGCCGGGCCGGGCCGCCGGCGCGGACGCGACGGTGGACCAGAGGGCGCGGGCCTGCTTCTTGTCGGCGGCCAGCGCGGCGCCGGTGACGCTGGGCAGGTCGCGGACGACCCGGGTGCCCCGCGGCGCGGCCGGCCGGCCCGCCCGGGCCTTGGCCGGGGGATAGGTGGCGATCAGCGGCAGTTCGGCCGTCCGGGCGTCGTCGTAGCCCATCTCGATCAGGTCGGTGACGTTGAACAGCCGCCGGTCGAGCCGGTCGCTGCCGAGCAGCGGCAGCGCCTCGTCGGGCAGCACGTACAGGTCGCCGCCGCTCCGCTGGATCCGTACCCCGCCGGTGGCGTGGTCGGGCCGGTCGACGTCGGCGGTGGCCTGGCCGTCGGCGAACGTGGTCACCGTGACCACGTCGCCGGTGACCAGGGTGACGGTGTGGGTGTCCCGGGTAGCGGCCGGGGCGGGTGGGGCCGGGTCGGCCGCGGTGGCGGGCGACTGGAGCGCGGCGGCGCCGGCCGCGACCAGTCCGGCGGCGGTCGCGGCGGCGATCAGCCGCCGTCTCGTCCGGCCGACGGCGGAGTGCTGTGAGGGCGATGACATGCGACGGTTCTACCGCCGCCGCCCGGCCCGGTGAACAGCTGACGGTGGCGGGGTCGCGCCACGGCGCCACTCCGCCACCGCCATGCGGCCCGCCTGGTCGGAGCCGGTCAGAGATCGAGCAGGATGGTACGTGGCCCGACGTTGACGCTCTCCACCAGCATGTGCGCGCGGAACCGACCCGTCTCGACCTTCGCCCCCCGGGTACGCAGCGCCTCGACGACCGCGGTCACCAGCGGCTCAGCGACCTCGGCCGGCGCCGCCGCGGTCCAGGTCGGACGGCGTCCCTTGCGGGCGTCGCCATAGAGGGTGAACTGGCTGACCACCAGGATCGGCGCGCCGATGTCGGCCGCCGACCGCTCGTCGTCGAGGATGCGCAGCTCGTGCACCTTGCGGGCCATCGTGCGCGCGGTCTCCACGGTGTCGGTGTGGGTGACTCCGAGCAGCACGAGCAGCCCGTCCTCAATCGCACCGACCAGCTCGCCGTCGACGGTCACGCCGGCCCGGCCGACGGTCTGCACCACCGCCCGCATCAGTCGCCCACCGGTTCGATGAAGCCCCGCTCGACCAGGTGCGCCACGATCGGCCCGGCCGCCTCGGCCAGCTCCTCGACGGCGACGTCATGGGCGGCGGCGAGCAGGGCGAGCTGGTCGCGCAGCGGCAACCGCCCGTCGGCCCCGCCGGCCAGGGCCAGCACCAGCGGGTCGATCTCCTCGGTCCAGCGCAGCCCGTGCGGCATGGCGAGCACCTGCCGGTCCACCGCCCAGCCCTCGTCGCCCATGGTGGCCTCCTGGCGCAGCTGGAGCCCCTCGGCCGCCCGGTAGCGCGCGGCGAGCAGGTCGTCGGCCCCGCGCGTACGCAGCCAGTCCTGTCGGTCGAACCAGCCGGCGATCCGGTCGCCCATCGGCGCCTCCACCCGCTGGCGCAGGTCCTCGACCCGGATCACCGGGTCGTCGTGCCCGGCCCGGCGCAGGGACACGATGCCGAAGCCGATCGCCTCCACCTTGTGCGCGTCGAACCAGTCCAGCCAGTCGGCCATCCGGTGCGGGTCGGCCGCCTCGCCGACGTCGGTCAGCCACAGGTTGACGTACGCCATCGGGTCGGCCACTTCGCGCTGGACCACCCAGGCGTCCAGACCGGTGCCGGCGAACCAGCCGGTGACCCGCTCGGCCCAGTCCTCCCCGGTCACGTGCACCCAGTTGGCCAGGTACTGCATGGTGCCGCCCTCGGTGAGCAGGTCGGGCGCGGCGGCCGCCAGCTCGGCCCCGATCGCGTCGCCCACCCGGCCCGAGTCCCGGTAGACGTGAGTGGTGGTGCCGGGACCGACCACGAACGGCGGGTTGCTCACCACCAGGTCGAACCGCCGCCCGGTCACCGGGGCGACCAGGTCGCCGCGGAGCAGTTCCCAGTCCTGCCCGTTGAGCGCGGCGGTGGTGGCGGCGAAGCGCAGGGCCCGCTCGGAGACGTCGGTGGCGGTGACCCGCCGGGCGTGGCTGGACAGGTGCAGCGCCTGCACCCCGGAGCCGGTGCCCAGGTCGAGTGCGGTCTCCACCGGCCGCCGGACGGTGGCGCCGATCAGGGTCTGGGTCGCCCCGCCGATGCCGAGCACGTGCTCGGCGTGCAGCGGCCGACCCGGCCGGGCGCTGGCGGGCACGTCGGCGAGCACCCACCAGTCGTCCCCGTACGGTTCGAGGTCCAGGCCCATCCGGAGGCCGTCGCCGTGCCGCTCGACCAGGCCGCCGGCGAGCGCCTCCTCGATGGACAGGGGGGCCAGCGCGGCGGACACCGCCGACTCCGGCTCGGTCTGTTCGCAGATGAAGACCCGGATGAGGGTGCCGAGCGGGTCGCGCTCCTCGGTGGCCCGCAGCGCGGCCCGGAAGTCGTTGCGGGCCACCCCGCCGGTGGCCTGCGGACCCAGCCGGGTGGCGATGCCGTTGGCGGTGAACCCGGCCCGGGTGAGCGCGGTCCGCAGCGCCGTCACCCCGGCGGGGGAGAGCAGCATGTCGTGTTCGTCCACGTCGCCATCCTGCCTCCTGCCGTCGCGCCGGGCGGCGCCACCCGCGACATCCGTGCCGGGGTGGCAGACCAGCGACACCGGAACCAAGCCCATCAGCGGCACCGCGATTGCCTCGCCGCACGTGGCCGGCACCGCCGCCCTCGTGCTTTCGGCCAACCCATCGGATCGCCGTTGCTGGTCAGCAGCTACCTGACCAGCAACGCCACCACCGGCAAGGCGACCAACCCCGGCTCCGGTTCGCCGGACCGGCTGCTCTCGTCGTCAACTGACACCGCCGTGCCCGTCAGGCCGTCGCGTTGGGTTCGCCGGACACAGCCTTGACCGGACGAAGATGACCCCGCGCTACGAGACGTCGTCAGCTGCGATCCGGCGGCCAGACCTCGGCAGATCACCGGCGGACGCCGAAGACCTAACCTCGGCCTTTCACAGCGGTCGTGATCTTGGATGTGTGGCGAGTCGGTAGATATGGCGAAGTGCCTGCCACGTAAGGAAAACTGCCCGGTGTCGGGTCGTGCAGGTTCCCCGCGTGAGAGGCACTTCGTAGGTGCAGATTACCCAGTGGTCGAAGGGCTTGTCCGTCGAGGTCGGTGGCGGTGGCGTGGTGTCGCACGTGGGTGCGGCGCTGCTGCGGCTGCTGGCTGATCGCAGCGGGTTGACGCAGGCGTTGTCGGCGGCGGTGGCCCGGCGGGGGTTCGTCCCTGGTCGGGACCGGGGCAGGGTGCTGGTCGACCTGGCGGTGATGATCGCCGACGGCGGTGAGGCGATCGCGGATATCGACGTGCTGCGCCATCAGGGCGAGGTGTTCGGCGTGGTCGCGTCGCCGGCGACGTGTTGGCGGGCCCTCGACGAGGTCAGCGACGTGCAGGTGTGGCGTATCGGCCGGGCACGGGCGAAGGTCCGGGCCCGGGTGTGGGCGTTGTTCGGGCAGGTCCCGGCCGCGTGTGCCGCCGGCCGTAGCCTCGGCGACGGCCTCGTTGTGCTGGACGTGGACTCCACGATCGTGCTCGCCCACAGCGACAAGGACGGCGCCGCGGCCACCTACAAGCACACCTACGGGTTCCATCCGATCTTGGTGACCTGCGACAACACCGGTGAGCTGCTGGCGATCCGGCTGCGGCCGGGCAACGCCGGGGCGAACACCGCGGCTGATCACCTGGACGTGTTGGGTGAGGCGTTCGCGCAGGTCCCGGCCGCCCACCGCAGGAACCTGTTGGTGCGTGGCGACTCGGCCGCCGCCACTCGAACAGTCCCGGACTGGCTGACCGCGCAAGGCCGCAAGCGTGGCCGCAACGTAGAGTACTCGCTCGGCTGGTCGATCGGCGAAGCCGAACGCGCCGCCATCAGCGCGCTGCCGACCGCGGCTTGGTCACCCGCCCTGGCAGCCGACAGCGGCATCCGTGACGGCGCACAGGTCGCCGAACTGACCGGGCTGCTCACCCTGGCCGGCTGGCCGCCCGACATGCGGGTGATCGTGCGTCGAGAACGACCACACCCTGGCGCCCAACTGTCGCTGTTCGAGGAACGCGACGGCTGGCGCTACACCGCCTTCGTCACCAACACCACCGTCGGCGCCCTGCAGTGGCTCGAAGCCCGCCACCGCACCCACGCCCGCGTCGAAGACCGCATCCGCTGCGCCAAAGACACCGGACTCGGCCGGCTGCCCTCCCGCGAGTTCGCCATCAACATCGCCTGGTGCCAATCGCAGCCATCGCCAACGACCTGATCGCCTGGCTGCAGGCCATCGCCCTCGACGGCGACCTGGCCAAAGCCGAACCGAAACGGCTGCGCTACCGCCTGCTGCACACCACCGCCCGCCTGGTCCACGGTCAACGCCGCCGCCGGCTGCGCATCCCATCGACCTGGCCCTGGGCCAACCAGATCACCGCCGCGTTCACCCGAATCGCGGCGATCCCCGCCCCCGGCTGACCAGCTCAGCCCTGTCCCGACGACCGGAGGAACCAAGGAGAACCACGCCCACCGCCGCGACAGACGGCCCATCACCATGCCCTCGACCCAATCGCATCGAACACCAGCGATCAGAGGCCCGGGGCCGAAGCGGCCGACATCGGCCGTGAATGATCGAGGCTAAACAGTCGGCTGGCACAAGGGAAGCGTTGCAAGCCGTCGGACGTAGTGATCCGCGAGGGCTTCGAACCGCGTCGCCGCTTCGGCGGCGATATCGGACTCCCATGCCTCCCGAAGGCTGACCACGGTCTCTGTGACGGTTTGGGCGGTCTGGTCGGGATCCGCTTTCGCTCCTTCTGCCAACCGGCGGAAGTGGTCGACTCTGATCGCGGAGGGCATTGTCTCGCCGTTGAGGTTCAGGGCTAGCGGCGCGTAGCGATACGGCTGGTAGACCGTCAGGGAATGGAAATCATAGACGGGCGACAGGCGGGGAGTGCGTCTGTCCGGATAGGTGAGGGCCCAATTCTTCAGATGGGCGTCGGTGTTGCCCGCCACCAGCATGGCGACCAGCCGGCGGACGAATTGCTGATAGCCGTCGTCGCCGGTCAACTGCCGGATGGCGGCCGCGAGGCCGTCGTAGGACACGCCCGACTCGCTGTACTTGTACATCGGCTCGACGTTGGCCACCTGGGCGAAGTCCTCGACATGTATTCGCGCGTCAAGGGCGCGGTCGAAGCGACGGATGCGGAGACGAGGTCGGCTGGGTCCACCATGCCGTCGGGAAGGCCCTTCACGCCATCGGCCCGCAACAGATGTACCTCGGGCACGGGGAAACCCGCGGCCGCCAGCCAACGCATGGTCAGGTATTCGTTGAGCGGCAGGTCCCGCAGGCCCCGGTCGGGGAGCTTCACGATCCACCAGCCGCCCTGGCCGCTCACCGGAATCGCGAGGCGTTCCGCGGAGACGGATTACTTGAGCTGGACTCCGGCCAGGGAGTGCCGCAGCGGATGCTCGGTGTCCTCGACCGGGCCGGGCAGGAGGTCGTCCACCGGCTCGCCGTCCGCATGGACGGTCACCGCCCCCGGCAGATTGCTGCCGACCCGCAGCAGCAGGGTGAAATCTCCGATGTTGCCGCCGCCCATTTCGCGGACGATCTGGCGGCGGAGGGCTCCCTCGGGCAGCAGGTTGCTGAACCAGGCGGGGAGGCCGACTCGGGCGCGACGGGCGACCCGGGGATCGTCCTCGAAGACCTGACCGAGCACGAGATGGCCGGGGCGGAAAGATCGTCCTCATATCGGAACTCGGACCCACCCTGGTGGTACCTCAGCTGGCCCACGTGGCGCCCATGCAGGCGTACGTCGGCGACGATGGGGGCACCCATGTCAGGCCGCGGAGCGGAGGATGTCGGTCAGCGCCCGGCCATCGCGGGCTCCCCACTCCGCCATTCGGTCGACGTGCCCGCCGATGACCTCTCGACAGACGTCTGCGCGATGAGCGAGGAACGCCTGCCACTGGCGGCGGCCGAGCAACTGCTGCCCCTTCTCGTCGAGGAGATGGCTCGCGGCGACGGTGGATGGTGCGGATGCGAGGCGGGCCGGGTCGACCCGCTCGCCGGCTGGCAGAACGAATCAGTTGGCGATGGTACCCGCCAACGCGAGGTTGTCCTGGCCCAGCAGGGGCCGCAGCGGACTACCGTTGTCCAGCAGGCGGGCTACGTCCAGGATGGCACCTGATGATGGGTCGCGGGGTTCCGCGGACAACAAGCCCAGCGCGTTGATCTTCGCCATCGCGTGATTGAAATGGACCTTGTCGAGTTCCGGCGCGAACTCAGGGAACGGCTGGACCCGACGGAGCAGCTCTGCTGCGGCGTCCACCGGTTTAGTGACGTCCACTGCCGCGATCTGGTTTCGGATGTCGGCGACGCTGATACCCCGGGCACGTGTGCCGGCCACGGCACTGCGCCAGACCCACCGCCTCAGCAGAGTCGCCGAACGTTCGGCCGGTGCGCCGTGCAGGTACACGAAGCGCACGACGGTGGGTAGCACATGCGAGTACGGGAGCAGCTTGATGTGGGGGATGGCGCAGGCGCCGCGAAGGAAGGTCACCGCATCCCGCAGAGCGCCCGCCACTTCTCGGAGGATCTCCGCCGGGGCGTCCTCCGGCGCGAATTCCTGCCGGAAGTCTTCCCGAAAGACGTCCCCACCTCGGTACGCGAGCACGCAGCGCAATGCCAACCGCTCGTCAATCGCTCCGAATCCAAGTTCCGCGGTGACCCGGCCGAGACCGCTGAGGCTGGTGAGATCATCGGCCACGGCACCCGCGTGCAGTGCCTGGAAGACCTCCGACTTGGTGAGTCGCTTACCCGTGGTGTTCATACGGGTAAAGATCTCCAGTAGCGCGCCCACGCACCGGGTATTGACGAGCCCGTGCCGTCGGTCAACTGGCGACCGGCTGCCCGGCCAGTTCGATGCGAGCGGCCTCGCCGGTCGCCGGGAAGGCCCGGGCGGTGCCGTCCACGGTCACCGACACCTCCGCGCCGACCGGCAGCGGCGTGGCGTCGTCGAGGATCCGGGCGGTGATCCGGGTGCCGTCGGCCAGCCGCAACCCGACCAGCGCGTCGTGCCCGTGGAAATCGTGCCGCAGCACCGTCGCGGTGACCGCTCCCGGCGCCGGGGCCAGGCGGATCTGCTCCGGGCGGACCAGCACGGTGACCGGGCCGCCGGGCACCGCGCCGACGATTGGGACGGTGCCCAGCACGGTACGGGCCACGCCGGCCCCGGCCACCGCCGGGAGCAGCACCGCGTCGCCGACGAAGCCGGCCACCCACTCGTCGGCCGGCTCCCGGTAGACGGTGGTCGGCGGCCCGGCCTGGACCACCCGCCCGGCGCGCAGCACCACCACCCGGTCGGCCACCGACAGCGCCTCGCCCTGGTCGTGGGTGACCAGCACCCCGGTCGCGCCGTCCGCGCGCAGCGCCTCGCGGACGTCGTGCCGCAGCCCGGCGCGCAGCCCCGCGTCGAGCGCGCTGAACGGCTCGTCCAGCAGCACCACCGAGGGGCGGGGCGCCAGCGCCCGGGCCACCGCCACCCGCTGCTGCTGCCCGCCGGAGAGTTGGTGCGGCATCCGGTCGCCGTACCCGGCCAGCCCGACCAGGGCGAGCACCTCGTCGACCCGGTCGCCGCGGCGGGCCGCCCGGTCGAGTCCGTAGCCGACGTTGGCGGCCACGCTCAGGTGCGGGAAGAGCGCGCCCTCCTGCGGCACCACGGCGATCCGGCGGCGGTGCGCGGGCAGGTGCCGGCCGCTTCCGGCGACCGGGGCGCCGTCGATCCGAATCTCCCCGGCGTCGAGCCGTTCGAAGCCGGCCAGGCAGCGCAGCAGGGTGGTCTTGCCGCAGCCGGACGGGCCGAGCACCGCGGTCAGCAGCCCGGCCGGCACGGTGAGGTCGACCCCGGCCAGCGCGGTGACCGGGCCGTACCGCTTGACCACGCCGGTCAGCTCGACCTCGCTCATCGCCGGTCCTCCTTGTCGAGCAGTCCGCTGCGGGCGACCAGCAGCCAGGTGGGCAGCGCCGAGATGGCCACCAGCAGGGCGGCGTACGGTGCGGCCGCCGCGTACGCGCCGACCGCGGTGCTGGTCCACAGCTCGGTGGCGAGCGTGTCCGTCCCGGTGGGGCGCAGCAGCAGGGTGGCCGGCAGTTCCTTCATGCCGGTGAGGAAGACCAGCGCCGCGCCCGCGCCGATGCCGGGCAGGGTCAGCGGCAGGGTGACCGTGCGCAGCACGGTCAGCGGGCCGCGGCCCAGCGAGCGGGCCACCTCCTCCAGCCCCGGCGGCGACTGGGCGGCCGCCCCGGCCACCGCGCCGACGGCCAGTGGCAGGAAGAGCGTGGCGTAGGCCAGCGCCAGCAGCCAGCGGGTCTGGTAGAGCGGGTAGGCCACGTTGATCCCGAAGAAGATCAGCGACAGCCCGATCACCACCCCGGGCAGGGCGTGGGCCAGGTAGGCCAGCCGGTCCAGCGCGGTGGCCAGCGGGCCCGGGGCGCGCGCGGTGAGCAGCCCCAGCGGCAGCGCCAGCAGCATGGTCAGCGCGGCGCCGGCCAGCGAGATCCACAGTGAGTTGCCGGCCGCGGTCAGCACCTCGGCCAGCGCACCGGGCCGGGACACCCCGTCGGCCAGCCGCCGGGCCAGGCTCACCGCGGGCACGCCGAGGGCGAGCGCGGCGACCCCGACCAGCGCCGCCAGGGCAGGCCAGCGGGCCGCGCCGAGCCGCAGCCGGGTGGCCGGCCGGCGGGCGCCGCCGAGCCGGGCGTACCGGGCGCCGCGGCGGCGGGTGGCCGTCTCGCCGACCAGCAGCAGCACGGTCAACGCCACCAGCACGCTGGAGAGCACCAGCGCGCCGGTGCGGTCGAAGCCCAGGTCGAAGGCGACGAAGATGGCCCGGGTGAAGGTGTCGGTGCGCAGGATCGACACGGCCCCGAAGTCGGAGAGCACGTAGAGGGCGACCAGCAGCCCGCCGGCCGCGGTGGCCGGCCGGATCTGGCGCAGCGTGACCTCGGTGAAGGTCCGCCAGCCGCCGCGCCCGAGCGAACGGGAGACCTCCTCCTGCGCCGGGTCGGCGCCGCGCAGCGCGGCCGCGACCGGAAGGAAGACGTACGGGTAGCAGCAGAGGGTGAGCACCAGCGCGGCCGGCCAGAACCCGGCCAGCCGCGGCGCGGAGGAGACCCAGGCGAAGGCGGCGATGTAGGTGGGGACGGCCAGCGGCAGCGCGGCCAGCACCGCGAAGGCCCGGCGGGCCGGCAGGTCCGTCCGGGTGACCAGCCAGGCGGTGCCGACGCCGAGCAGCACGCTGGCGGCGGTGACCACCGCGGCCAGGCCGAGGCTGCGCAGGGCGAGCAGGCCGACCCGGTCGGTCCACAGCTCGGCCGCGACCCGGTCGAGCCCGGCCTCGACGGTGCGCACCGCGAGGTAGGCCAGCGGGAGCAGGCCCACGGCCACCGCGGCGGTCGAGGCCGCGAGCAGCGCCGGCCGCGGCGCCAGCCGCCGCACCCCGGCGCGTACGCCGGAGCGGGCCGGCCGCGGAACGGCCGGCCCGACGGTGGCGGACGGGCTGGTCAGGGCACCAGCCCCGAATCCTTGATCAGGGTGATGGTGGCCTCGAGCGTGTCGAGGTCGTTCAGGTCGATGTCCGGGGTGTCCAGGTCGGCCAGCGGCGGCACGCCCGCCGGCGCGGCGACGCCGGGCACCACCGGGTACTCGAAGGTCTGCTCGGCGAAGTACGCCTGCGCCTCCGGGCCGAGCAGGTAGTCGACGAACGCCTGGGTGTCCGGGTCCTGCGCGGCGCGCTTGAGCACCCCGACCCCGGCCACGTTGACCAGCGCGCCGGTGTCGCCGCCGGGGAAGAAGTGCAGCTTGGCCTTGAGCGCGTCCGGGGTGGTGCCCTGCTCCTTGGCGACCTCGCCGAGGTAGTAGTGGTTCACCAGGCCGACCGGGATCGTGCCGCTGTTCACGTCCTCGACGATCTTGACGTTGTTGTCCCGGATCTGCGGCTCGTTGGCCTTCAGCCCGGCCAGGAAGTCCTTGGCCTTCTGCTCGCCGTGCTGCACCCGGATCGCGGTGACGAACGCCTGGAACGAGCCGTTGGTCGGGGCGACGCCGATCTTGCCCTTCCATTTCGGGCCGGCCAGCTCGAAGACGGACTTCGGCAGCTCGGCGGCGGGCACCAGGTCGGCGTTGTACGCCAGCACCCGGGCGCGGGCGCTGACCCCGACCCACTGGCCGCCGCGGGCCCGGTACTTCTCCGACACCTTGGCGGTGGCGGTCTCGGGCAGGGTGCTGAACAGGTCCTTCTTGGCGACGGCGCCGAGCGCGCCGGCGTCCTGGGCGAAGAACGCGTCGGCCGGGGACTTGCCGCCCTCCTCGGTCAGCTGCGCGGCGAGCTGGGCGGTGGTGGCGTACCGGGTCTGCACGGTGATCCCGGTCTGCTGGGTGAACTTCTCCAGCAGCGGCTTGACCAGCTGCTCGTTGCGCCCGCTATAGACGGTGATCTTCTTGTCGTTCGGCTTGCCGGGGTCGGTGGATCCCTCGTCGCCTGACCCGCAGGCGACCAGGCCGAACCCGAGCAGGCCGGCCGCGACGAGCATCGCGGTGGACCGGCGCACAGTGACGGACACGAGAACCCCTTCTTCCCGGCCATCGGCGGCCGACGGGGAGAAGTTAGCACAGGCTAACCTCAGTGCGAATGCGTGTACCGGTCGGATCGACGCCACGGTGCTGGCGTGTCGGGCGGCCCGGCTCACCCGGCGCGGCCCGATGAGGAAGCATGACTACCATGACGCTCGCGCTGCCCATCGATCCCGAGGCCAACCGGCTGCTGGCGCGCAGCCCGCTGGCCCTGCTCCTCGGCATGGTCCTCGACCAGCAGGTGCCGATGGAGAAGGCGTTCTCCTCGCCGTACGTGCTGAGCCAACGGCTCGGCCATGAGCCGGACGCCGCCGAACTCGCCGGGTACGACCCGGAGGCCCTGGTCGCCCTGTTCGCCCAGCCACCCGCGCTGCACCGGTTCCCCAAGGCGATGGCCGCCCGGGTGCAGGAGGTGTGCCGGGTCCTCGTCGACCGGTACGACGGCGACGCCGCCCGGCTCTGGTCCGACGCCACCGACGGCCGGGACCTGCTGCGGCGGATCGCCGACCTGCCCGGCTTCGGCAAGCAGAAGGCGCAGATCTTCCTCGCCCTGCTCGGCAAGCGGTTCGGCGTCACGCCGGAGGGCTGGCGGGAGGCCGCCGGCGGCTACGGCGACCCGGACGCCCACCGGTCGGTGGCGGACGTCGTCGACGCGGACTCGCTGCGCCGGGTACGGGAGTACAAGCAGCAGATGAAGGCGGCGGCCAAGGCAGAGTCCGCGCCGGCCTGACGCAACCCCGACGTCGGGCCGGTCGTTGTTGGCAGGATGGCGACGGGCGACCGATGACGGACCGACGCGGCGCGCAGCTGCTGCGCCCCGAGGTCAGCGCGACCCGGGCCACCTTCCTCGAACTCTTCTTCGACCTGGTCTTCGTCTTCGCGCTGACCCGGGTCTCGGTGCGCCTGATCGACGCCGCGGGGGCGCCCGGCGGCGAGCTGGTGGCCGAGATCGTGCGCACCGGAGTGCTCTTCCTCGCCCTCTGGCTGCTCTGGTCGATCACCACCTGGGTCACCAGCCGGTACGAGCCGGAGCGCGGGGTGATCCAGTTCGTCGTGGTGGGGTCCATGTTCGCCGCGATGGTGATGGCGGTCGCGCTGCCGGGAGCGTTCGAGGGCCGGGCCCTGCCGTTCGTGCTCGGTTACCTGGGAGCGATGATCGGCCGGCCGCTGATCGTCGCCGCGGCGCTACGCCGCCATCCGCGCCGTACGGTCCCGCTGCGGCTCGCCGCCTGGGCGGCGGTCGGCGCCGTGCCGTGGCTGGCCGGGGCGTTCGCGCCGGAGGACCTGCGCCTGCCGCTGTGGGTGCTCGCGCTGGCCGTCGACGGCGTCGGGCTCATGCTCGGGTGGCCGTTGCCCCGGTTGGGCCCGGCGCGGGCGTCCGGCTGGCTGATCGCCGGCGAGCACCTTGCCGACCGGTACCAGCAGATCTTCCTCATCTCGCTCGGGGAGACGATCCTGGTGATCGGGGTGATCTACAGCGGGGTGGCGTTCACCGCCGATCGGATCGGCGCCTTCGTCACCGCGTTCGCCACCACGGCACTGCTCTGGCGGATCTACTTCCACCGGACGGGTCACCTGCTCGCCGAGGCGTTGCGGGTGGCCCGGTCCGCCGGCCGGCTCGGCTCCTCCGTCGGCGCCACCCACCTGGGCATCGTGGTCGGGGTGCTCACCACCGGCGTCGGCTACGAGCTGGTGATCGAGCACCCGTACGGTCGGATCGACCCGGGCTGGCTGGTCTTCCTGGTCGGCGGCCCGGCGGTCTTCCTGCTCGCCCGGGCCCGCTTCGAGTACGAAATCTTCGGCCGGGTGTCCTGGTCGCGCTGGGGCGGCCTGGCGGCACTGCTCCTGATGGCGCCGGCGCTCACCCTGGGCTCGCCGATGGTGGCGCTGGCGGCGGTCGCCGCCGTGCTGGCCGCGGTGGCGACCGCCGACGCGTGGCGCAGCCACGGCCGGCCGCTCGAGACGCCCGCCTCGCCGCTGGTGCACGGCGGGAGCGCGGACGGCGACTTCCACCCGGCCCCGTGAGGGAGCCCGGATCAGGCGGCGGTCGGATGGGCCAGCGCGGCCAGCGCGCGCCGGACGTCGGCGAGCGAGACGGTGGCCGAGTCGTCGAGGTCGGCCAGCCCGGCCTCGATCCACTGCCGCATCAGCGTGGTGACGCCGATCCCCCGGGCATCCGCGGCCGCCCGCACCCGCTCGTACGTCTCCAGCGGCAGCCGGACCGAGCGGCTCACCATCGGCGTGTCGGTGTCGGGGGTGGGCAGCTCCACCGGCGGGCTCTCGTCGATCAGCTCCGCGAGCCGGTCACCGCCGCTGTGGAACTGCTTGGTCGCGTCGTTACGGTGCATCGTCACCGCCTCCTCGTCGGTGGGACCTCCGCACTGCCTCGTCGTAGCGCTTGGCCTCGACGTCGCTCAGCTCCCGGGCGGAGAGGATGTCCCAGTCGTTGTCGGTGCCGTCGGCCTCGGCGAGCAGCACGGCCAGCCGGCGCCCCCGGCGGGCGGCGGCGTAGACGACCATCACGTCGTCGCCCAGGTGGCGGATGACCCGCCGGCTGCTGTGCAGCGCCTCCCAGACTTCCCCCGGCGTGACGTCGTAGACCCTCAGGTTGGCCAACGCCTCGTCGGTGAAGCTGAACCTGCTGCCCACGCGGCGAGCGTACCACGTACGTAACACGAAGCTTCGATGCCCGGAATTTCGCTGATCACGGCCTCGGGGTGACAGGATGAGGCGTAACCCCCTCGAGGAGGTCCGTGGTGAAGCGTCAGGCGTACCAGCCGATCCTGATCACCGACGCCTCGCGCAGCCAGGACGACCAGCTCACCAGCCGACAGAAGCGGTACGTGCTGATGATGGGCATCCGGGTGGCCTGCCTGATCGTTGGTGCGATCCTGGTCGGCGCGCAGGCTCCGCTGCTCTGGCTCTGGCTGCCGATGGTGGCACTGGGCATGCTGCTCATCCCGTGGCTGGCCGTGCTGCTGGCCAACGACCGGCCGCCGAAGGACGAGCACCGGCTGATGAACCGGTTCCAGCCCCGGCACCGGGACGAGACGCCCCCGATGAGCCTCACCGCCGAGGAACGGCCGCACAAGGTCATCGACGCCGAGCCCTGACCGGCCGGACGCCACCCCGGCCGGCTCGGCTCAGCTCGGGCGGGCGCCGACCTGCGACACCGCCGACGCGCCGAGGTCACCGGCCCGGGCCAGCGCCGCCGCCGGTGCCGCCCCGGACAGCCAGGCGGAGAGCAGCCCGGCCGCGAACGCGTCCCCGGCACCGGTGACGTCCGCCACCGCCACCCGGCGGGCGGGCGACACCGTCACCGCCCCGTTCCGGTCCACCCAGACCGCCCCGGCCGCGCCCCGCTTGACCACCACCCGCCGGGCGGACGCCGTCAACGCCCGCCCCTGGGCGGCCGGGTCCAGCCCGCCGGCCAGCACGGTCGCCTCGTCCGCGTTGACCAGCAGCAGGTCGACCTCGCGTACCCAGGTCAGAAAGGCCGCCGCGCCGACCCGCCGCAGCGGCGCGGCGGAGGCCGCGTCGACGCTGGTGGTGAGCCCACGCCCGCGCGCGGCGGCCAACGCGGCCAGCCCGGCCGGGCGGGACGCCGCGTCCAGCAGGGGATAGCCGGACAGGTGCAGGTGCACCGCGTCCGGAGCGGCGGCCAGCGCCGCCTCGACGTGCTCCGGGGTCAGCCGCAGGTTGGCGCCCCGCTCGGTGATCATCGTGCGTTCGCCGTCGGTGGCCAGCACGATCACCGTGCCGGTGGGGTGGTCCGGATGCCGGCTGACCGCGCAGTCGACCCCGATCCGCTCCAGCTCGGCCACCCGGTCCCGCCCCTGGCTGTCGTCGCCGACCGCGCCTACCAGCGTCACCGGCACACCCCGGGCGGCGAGCCAGGCAGCGGTGTTGGCGGCCTGCCCGCCACCGCTGAACCGGATTGCCGCCGGCGTGTCCGACCCGGTGGCCGGCGGCCCGGCCAGCACCGCCACCACGTCGGTGATCAGGTCACCGACGACGAGGACCCGGCCTGTGGTCATGCGTCGGCGCGGCGTGCGGCGGCGGCGACCGCGATGCGGGCGGCCAGGTCGGCGTTGCGCAGGATGATCCGGACGTTCACCGCCAGGCTCGCCCCCTCGGTGGCCGAGTGGAAGTGCGCCAGCAGGTAGGGCGTAACCGCCTTGCCGGTCACCCCGTCGCGCTCCAGCCGGGCCAGCCCTTCGGCCAGGGTGCGGTCGTGCAGGTCCGGGTCGAGCTGCTCGTCGGTCGGCAGCGGGTTGGCCACGATCAGGCCGCCGCGGTGGACGCCATGCTGCTCGCGGGCGGCCAGCACGTCCGCCACCTGCTCCGGGCTGTCGACCGACCAGTCCAGGTCGAAGCCGCCGTCGGTGACGAAGAAGCCGGGGAACCGCCGGGTGCGGTAGCCGACCACGCCGACCCCGAGGGTCTCCAGCCGCTCCAGCGTGGCGCCCACGTCGAGGATCGACTTGACCCCGGCACAGACCACCGCGATCGGCGTCCGGGCCAGGGTGACCAGGTCGGCCGACTCGTCGAAGGTCTGGGCCGCCTCCCGGTGCACCCCGCCGAGGCCGCCGGTGGCGAACACCCCGATCCCGGCCGCCGCGGCGACCGCGCTGGTCGCGGCCACGGTGGTGGCGCCGTCCGCGCCGGTGGCGGCGGCCACCGCCAGATCGCGTACGGAAAGCTTGGTCACGCCGTCGGCGGTGGCCAGCCGGGTCAGCTCGGCGTCGTCGAGGCCCACCACCAGTTTGCCGCCGACCATGCCGATGGTCGCCGGCACCGCCCCGGCGTCCCGGACCGCCTGCTCGATCTGCCGGGCGACCCGCAGGTTGTCGGGGCGGGGCAGCCCGTGCGAGACGATGGTGCTCTCCAGGGCGACGACGGGACGCCCGTCGCGCAGCGCGTCGGCCACCTCGGTGCCGTAACGGATGTGGAAGTTGTTCACGACAGCCACGGTACGGGCCGCGCCCCGGCCGGGCTGAAGTGGACCGGGCCGCGGTGACCTGCCAGACTTGAGGGTTGGAGGTGGAAAAGTGAGCACACAGGTCCTCGAGCGTCCGGAGCTGAAGGACGCCGACACCGGTCCGGAGATGTTCCACTACGTCCGGAAGGACAAGATTGCCGAAAGTGCCGTGATGGGCACGTTCGTCGTCGCGCTCTGCGGCGAGACCTTCCCGGTGACCAAGGCCGCCAAGCCCGGTTCGCCGGTCTGCCCGAAGTGCAAGGAGATCTACGACTCCTGGGCCGACTGATCCGGGGCGGCCCGTCCGGCCGTCCACGTAGCCTGCGGCGGTGACCACCTCCACCGCGCTGCTCCTCGCCGACCTGACCGGGGTGGCCGTCTTCGCCGCCTCCGGCGCCTCCGCGGCGGTGGCCAAGCGGCTCGACCTCTTCGGCGTGGTCTTCGTCGGCTTCGTCGCGGCCCTCGGCGGCGGCATCTTCCGCGACCTGGCCATCGACGAGGTCCCGCCGCTGGCCTTCGCCGATTGGCGCTACCCGGCCACCGCGGCGGTCACCGCCGCCGCCGTGTTCTGGCTGCATCCCCAGCTCGCCCGGCTGCGCACCACCGTGCTGGTGCTGGACGCGGCCGGCCTCGGCCTGTTCACCGTCACCGGCACCCTGAAGGCCCTGGACGCCCAGGTGCCCGCGGTCGGCGCCTGCGTGATCGGCATGCTCACCGCGATCGGCGGCGGCCTCGGCCGGGACCTGCTCACCGCCGAGATCCCGGTGGTGCTCCGGCGGGAGATCTACGCGGTCGCCGCGCTCGTCGGCTCGGTGGCGGTGGCGATGCTGCACGCCTTGGGCCGGGCCGAGGCGGGCTGGCTGATCGCCGCGGCGGTGCTGGTCTTCGGTATCCGACTGGTGGCGCTGCGCCGGCGCTGGTCGGCTCCGGTGGCCACGCTGCGCCCGCCGCGCGGCCCGGGCCTGTGATCCCGTCCGGTGCCGGCGGTGGCGACGGTCCGGGTGTGACCCGGGTGACCAGCGTGGCGTCCGCTGCGCCGGGTGGGGACCGCTGGTTATGCTGAGTCGGCCTTCGCGGCATCTTCTGCGCGGAGGCGTTTTCATGGGCGGCGGTCCCCGTTGGCCCTCGGCCGGGGTCCGCCTGTGTGCGGTCGGAGAGGAGCGCTCGCGTGGCTGCCCGGTTGCCGGCGATCGAGACGTTTCCGGCACTACGCGCCTGGCAGCGCAAGGCGCTGGTGGAGTACCTGCGCCGCCGGAGTGAGGATTTCACCGCGGTCGCCACGCCCGGCGCCGGCAAGACCACCTTCGCCCTGCGGATCGCCGCCGAGCTGCTCGCCGACGGCACCGTCGAGGCGGTCACCGTGGTCGCCCCGACCGAGCACCTGAAGACCCAGTGGGCCGCCTCGGCCGCCCGGGTCGGCATCCAGCTCGACGCCGCGTTCCGCAACGCCGACCTGCACTCCTCGGCCGACTTCCACGGCGCGGTGGTCACCTACGCCCAGGTCGGCATGGCCCCGCAGGTGCACCGGCGGCGCACCATGACCCGGCGCACCCTGGTCATCCTCGACGAGATCCACCACGCCGGCGACTCCCGGTCCTGGGGCGACGGCGTGAAGGCGGCCTTCGAGCCGGCGGTCCGCCGGCTGATGCTCACCGGCACCCCGTTCCGCTCGGACGACAACCCGATCCCGTTCGTCAGCTACGAACGGGGCGACGACGGCCTGCTCCGGTCGCGCGCCGACTCGGTCTACGGCTACTCCGACGCGCTGCGTGACGGCGTGGTCCGGCCGGTGCTCTTCCTGGCGTACTCGGGGGAGACGCGGTGGCGCACCAACGCCGGGGAGGAACTGGCCGCCCGGCTGGGCGAGCCGATGACCCAGGACCTGATCGCCCAGGCCTGGCGGACCGCCCTGGACCCGGCCGGTGACTGGATGCCGCAGGTGCTGCGGGCCGCCGACGCGCGGCTCACCGTGCTCCGCGAGGCCGGCATGAGCGACGCCGGCGGTCTGGTCATCGCCAGCGACCAGCAGGCCGCCCGCGCGTACGCCAAGCTGGTCGAGCAGGTGACCGGCGAGAAGGCGGCCGTGGTGCTCTCCGACGACGTCGGCGCCTCCGCGCGGATCGCCAGCTTCGCGGCGTCCCAGCAGCGCTGGCTGGTGGCGGTGCGGATGGTGTCCGAGGGGGTGGACATCCCCCGGCTGGCGGTCGGGGTGTACGCGACCAGCGCCAGCACGCCGCTCTACTTCGCCCAGGCGATCGGCCGGTTCGTCCGGGCCCGCCGGCCCGGCGAGACCGCGTCGGTCTTCCTGCCCAGCGTGCCGCACCTGCTCGGGCTGGCCAGCGAGATGGAGGCCGAGCGGGACCACGTACTCGGCAAGCCGAAGGACCGCGAGGGCTTCGACGACGACCTGCTGGAGCGCGCCCAGCGCGACGAGCAGGCCAGCGGCGAGCTGGAGAAGCGGTTCGCGGCGCTGTCCGCCACCGCCGAGCTCGACCAGGTGATCTTCGACGGCGCCTCGTTCGGCACCGCCGCCCAGGCCGGCACCCCGGAAGAGGAGGAGTACCTCGGCCTGCCCGGCCTGCTCTCCCCCGACCAGGTGGCCCTGCTGCTGAGCAAGCGGCAGGCCGAGCAGCTGGCCGCCCAGCGGCGCAAGGCCGCCGCGCGGTCGGCCGAGCCGGCCGCCGACGCCGCCCCGCAGCCGGCGGCGCCGATGAGCGCCGCCCAGCGCCGGGTGGCGCTGCGCCGGCAGTTGAACGCCCTGGTGGCCGCCCGCCACCACCGGACCGGCCAGCCGCACGGCAAGATCCACGCCGAGCTGCGCCGGCTCTGCGGCGGCCCGCCCAGCGCCCAGGCCACCATCGAACAGCTGGAAGAACGCATCGCCACCGTGCAGACCCTCTGACGGCGCCGGCCGAGCCGGTTCCGGCGCCCCGGGTCCACTCGACCCGCCACCGCTCATGCTCATTCCGTGCGCGGCCCTGATCGGCCTGTCGTGAGCAGGGCCGCGGCCCGACTCACGCCTGCCCAGCGTCAGGCGATCTTTCGGCTTGGTGGGCGCGAGGTGCCGGGTGGGCGGTGCGGGCCGGTTGGTCACGCGGGTGGGCGGATGCGATCAGGGTGTCCCGGCGGGCGAGTGCGGTGCCGGCGGGGTGCGGACAGTGAAAAGCCGGCCGGAGGCACCCTGGGGTGCCTCCGGCCGGCTATGTCGGGTAGCGGACTCAGTTCGCCATCAGATCGGCGCCACGCCAGCTGAACTCCGGGTCCGTCGCGTACCGCACGGTGATCTTCACGAGATCCTCCGCGTACTTGTTCGCGTGGTGCCCACAGAACACCAGCTCGCTCCCACCCGCCAGAGTGATCCGGAGCTTGCCGGCAGCATTGCAGCGGTCGCACCGTTCATCGGCGGCCGGGGGGCTCACCGTCTCGGGCGGCGGCGTGAGGGTCGGGGTCATCGCCTTCCTCCTCTGGTCGTCACCGATGAACAATCTCTTCGGTCGTTGCTCACCTATCGTGCAACACCCTTGTGGGGCCTTGCCTTCCCTGTGTGCCCGGCGGGGACGGAGGTCACACATGGCAGGGACAGTGTGCCGTGCACCAAGGGTGCCACGTCAACGATCACATTCGTGCAACCGAACGATCACCATCCGACGTTGCACGCCAAGTGACCAAAACGACACGCCCGGTTGACGATCCCGGATCAGTCGAGGTAATCCCGGAGCACCTGCGACCGCGACGGGTGGCGCAGCTTGGACATCGTCTTCGACTCGATCTGCCGGATCCGCTCCCGGGTCACGCCGTAGACCTGGCCGATCTCGTCCAGCGTGCGCGGCTGGCCGTCGGTGAGGCCGAAGCGCAGGCGTACCACACCCGCCTCACGCTCGGACAGCGTCTGCAGCACCTGCTGGAGCTGGTCCTGCAGCAGCGAGAACGAGACGGCGTCGACCGCGACCACGGCCTCCGAGTCCTCGATGAAGTCGCCGAGCTGGCTGTCGCCCTCGTCGCCGATGGTCTGGTCGAGCGAGATGGGCTCCCGGGCGTACTGCTGGATCTCCAGCACCTTCTCCGGTGTGATGTCCATCTCCTTGGCCAGCTCTTCCGGGGTGGGCTCGCGGCCCAGGTCCTGGAGCAGCTCGCGCTGGATCCGGCCGAGCTTGTTGATCACCTCGACCATGTGCACCGGGATACGGATGGTGCGGGCCTGGTCGGCCATGGCGCGGGTGATCGCCTGGCGGATCCACCAGGTGGCGTAGGTGGAGAACTTGTAGCCCTTGGTGTAGTCGAACTTCTCCACCGCGCGGATCAGGCCGAGGTTGCCCTCCTGGATCAGGTCGAGGAAGGCCATGCCGCGACCCGTGTAGCGCTTGGCCAGCGAGACGACCAGTCGCAGGTTGGCCTCGAGCAGGTGGTTCTTGGCCCGCTCGCCGTCGCGGGAGATCCAGAGCAGGTCCCGCTGCATGTCGCGGGTGAGCTTCTCCTCGCCCTCGTCGGCGGCGCGCAGCCGCTCGGCGGCGTAGAGCCCGGCCTCGATCCGCTTGGCCAGCTCCACCTCCTGCTCGGCGTTGAGCAGCGGAACCTTGCCGATCTGCTTGAGGTACGCCCGGACCGAGTCGGCGGAGGCGGTCAGCTCGGCATCCCGGCGGGCCTGCTTGAGCGCCTCGGACTCCTCGTCGTCCCACTCGAAGTCGTTGTCGCTGGCCGAGTTGGCCGCGTCGGTCTCGGCGGCCTGGGTCAGCTCGGCCGGCTCCTCGACCACCACGTCCTCGATCTCGGCGGCGAGCTCCTCCGGGTCGATCTCGCCCTCGGCACCGTCGCCCTTGGCCTTGCCGGCGGCCTTGGTGGCCTTCGCCGGGCCGGTCGCGGCGGCCACTGTGGCCTTGGTGGCCCGGGTGGCCTTCTTGGCCGGCGCCGCGGCCTTGGCGGCCACCTCGGCGGTGGTGCCGGCGGCCTTGCGCGCGGTCGCCTTCCGCGGCGCGGGCGCGGGGGCCTCCTCCGCGGCGGGCGCCTGCTTCGGGGCCGGCGCGGCGGCCTTCTTGGTGGTCTTGGCGGTGGTGGCCCGGGACGCCGGCGTGGCCGAGCGGGCGGCGGCCACCCGGCGGCGGGTGCTGGCCGAGCCGTCCACCACCACGGTCACTCCCGCCTCGGAGAGCGCCCGCAGGATCTTCTTGGCCTGGGCCGGAGTCACCTCGGCGGACTCGACGGTGCGCGCGAGCTGGGCCGACGTGAGCTGGCCGCCGGCGCTCTGCGCGTGGGCGATCAGGGTGTCGGTGAGCGAGCGAACGTCGGCGCCGGTCTGGCGGGGTTCTGTCACGAATGACCTTCCGGAGGCGAAGAGCGAGCACGGCCGGGTCGTCCGACGCAGAGCGGGGCACCGTGCCGAACGATGTGGTTGAGGAACCCCCGTGTCCCGGGCCGACCGGTCGCTGGCGGTCCGTGGCGCGTGGGCAGGGGTGAATTGTAACGCCGTCTGCGGCGATCATCCTGCGGCGCACGGCGTACCCGCGGTGGGGACCGCCGATTCGACGCAGATGTGGACTTTGTAAGGATGATACCCGCGCGGGATCCGGAACACCCCGGTCGTGCGGGAAGGGGACGGACGATGGACCGGACGGCGCCGGCGCCGCGGGAACTGCTGGAGATCGCGGTCGAGGTGGCCCGGGACGCGGCCGCGACGGCGTACCGGATGCGGGCCGAGGGCGTGTCGGTGGCGGCCACCAAGAGCACCGCCACCGACGTGGTGACCGCCGCGGACCGGGCGGTGGAGCGGCAGGTGACGGACGCGCTGCGCCGGCTGCGCCCGGCGGACGCGGTGCTCGGCGAGGAGTACGGCGCGGGCGGCCCGGCCGAGCCGGGCGGCGTGCGCTGGATCCTCGACCCGATCGACGGCACGGTGAACTACCTCTACGGCCTGCCGCACTGCGCGGTCTCGCTCGCCGCCGAGGTGGCCGGCCAGGTGGTCGCCGGGGTGGTGCGTAACGTCAGCACCGGCGAGGAGTGGACCGCCACCCTCGGCGGCGGGGCCTGGCGCGACGGCGAGCGGCTGCGCTGCTCCACCGAGACCGATCTCGGTCAGGCGCTGGTGGCCACCGGTTTCGGCTACGACCCGGGGCGCCGGGCGCACCAGGCCCGGGTGGTCGCCGAGCTGATCCCGCACGTCCGGGACATCCGCCGGCTGGGCGCCGCCGCGCTCGACCTCTGCCTGGCCGCCGAGGGCCGGGTGGACGCGTACTACGAGAAGGGGCTGGCCGCCTGGGACCTCGCGGCCGGCGGTCTGGTGGCCGGCGAGGCCGGGCTGCGGGTCGGCGGGCTGGGCGGGCTGCCGGCGGGCCCGGACCTGGTCATCGCCGCGCCGCCGGCGCTGTTCGAGCCGCTGCACGCCCGGCTGGCCGACCTGGACGCCTCCGGCGGCCCCTGACCGGTCCGGTACGTCGGGCGTGGCCGGCCGACCGGCCGGGACGGGCGTCAGGGATCCGCGCCGGCGGGCGTCGACCGGCCCGGCCGCGCGGCGGTCGCGGGTCAGGCGGCCGCGCGGCGGTCGCGGGTCAGGCGGCCGCGCGGCGGTCGCGGGTCAGGCGGCCGCGCGGCGGTCGCGGGTCAGGCGGTCGGGCCGCTCGCCGGCCGGGCGGGGGTCAGCGCCGCCCGGGGTGACGTCACTTCTCGACCGGGGCCGGGCAGGACTCGGGTGGCGCGTTCGGGGAGCCCAGGTCGCCGAGGGACTGGTTGACCTCGGTGGTGGTGGCCAGCTGCTGGAAGGAGTTGCCCAGCACCACGTCGACCACGTCGTCCGGGCGCTTCGCGTCGTACACCAGCTCCGCGTTGTCCAGGAAGTACGCCCGCAGCAGGTGGGCCGAGCCGACGCCCTTCGGGCCGTACCGGAGCACCGCGATGTCGTCGGACTTCTTCTTCTCGTCGCCGGTCTTCTGCACCTGGAACTTCCGGTTGCGGAAGTCGTCGGCGATCTGGGCGGCCAGGCCGTGCCGGTCCGTCGTCGCGTTCAGCACGTTGATCTTGACGTCCTTGGGCTCGCGCAGGGTCACGTCGGCCAACGGCCAGCCCTCCGGGCAGCCCTCGGCGAGGCCGGCGTTGCCCTGGGTGTCGCGGACCAGCGCGACGACCACGAAGACCAGGGCGAGCACCCCCAGCAGGCCGACGACAACGAGTGCTCGCACTCGCGCAAAGCTCATCAGGGCGCTCCCGGACAGTGGTGGGTGGCGGCGGACGCCGGCGGTCGGACCGCCCCGCCGGCCGTCGAGTACGCCGCTGAGGTTAACGGTTGTCCGGCCGTCGCGTGGAAACAGCCGGACATGCCGGCGCGCCATCCCGGAAGCGGGTACTACTACCCCTATCTTCGTGTCGCCTGAGTCACATTGGGAACAACTTCGCGTGCGGGGGCGTACATCTCAGCCACGAGGGCGGTATACATGCCTCGCCCAAAGGGGGGGTATGGTTCCGCGCTCGCTGGGGGAGTTCTCTGGCGGCGACGGCCCGTACGGTCAGCCGGGTCGGGTGACCGACACAAGGTGGTGGCCGGCCAGCGGAACCGAAACAGCGTCGTCCGGCGTTACAACCGGAAGCGACAACATCGATATGGGAGAGTGAAACCGATGGCCACCGACTACGACGCCCCGCGTCGCGACGAGGTCGACCTCGGCGAGGACAGCCTGGAAGAGCTCAAGGCCCGGCGCGTCGACTCACAGTCGGGCGCCGTGGACGTCGACGAGGCCGAGGTGGCCGAGAGCTTCGAGCTGCCCGGCGCCGACCTGGCCGACGAGGAGCTCACGGTCAAGGTGCTGCCGATGCAGCAGGACGAGTTCCGCTGCGCCCGCTGCTTCCTGGTGCACCACCGCAGCCAGTTGGCGGTTGAGCGGAACGGCGAGCTGATCTGCCGCGAGTGCGTCTGATCCGGGCAGGCTTTACCAGCGGCGGCTCCCTGACGGGGCCGCCGCTGTCCGAGTCGCCGCCGTCCCCGGCCGCCGCAGTCCTGGTCGCCGTGCGGCGGGTCGGGGGAACTGCTTGACTCGGGACGGGTAGCCGGCACGGCGGCGGACGATCCATCCGGGAGGTTGGCTCGATGAGCGAGCGCGGCGCGGACGAGGCGGGAGTGGGCGAGCGGGGCGCGGACGACGAGCTGGGGGCGACCGTCGCCGCGCTCACCGCCGACGAGATCGAGCCGGCCCGGCGCCGGCAACTGCTCACCCGGCTCGTCGGGCAGGCCCGGGCGCGTGGGCTCGGCGACCTGTTCAAACCCCGCGCGGCCGTCCGCTGGATGGTCGACACGGTCGCCGAGATAGCGCCGCACGTGCCGGTGCGCGACCTGGCCACCCTGCGCCGGCACTTCCCCGGACTGGACGACGACGCGCTCGCCGACCGGCTGGTCCGCAACGCCGCCCGGGCGACGGCCGGGGTGGGCGCGGCCGGCGGCGGCGTCGCCGCCGTGGAGTGGGCGGTCACCCCGGCCCTGCTCTCCGCGCCGGTGCTGCTGGCCGCCGAGACGGTCGCCGTGGTGGCGATCGAACTGAAACTGGTCGGCGAGCTGCACGAGGTCTACGGCGTACCGCTGCCCGTGGGCGGCACCCCGCGCGCCGTCGCGCTGGTGCACTCCTGGGCCAGCCAGCGCGGGGTCAACCCGATGATCCCCGGCGCCGGGGTGGGGGCGGTGCTCGGCACCGCGGCCCGCCGGGAACTGCGGGACACCCTGCTACGGCGCTTCGGGCGCAACCTGACCACCCTCGGGCCGTTCCTCACCGGTGCGGCGGTCGCCAGCTACCTCAACCGGCGGGCCACCCGTGGGCTGGCCGACCAGGTCCGTGCCGACCTGTACCGCAAGCGCCGCGCGCTGCCGGGCGCCCCGCCGGCACTGCCCGGCGCGTCCGCTCCGCGCTGAGCGGCGGCCGTCAGCCGGCGTCGCGGGCGGCCAGGATCGCCTCGGCCAGCTCGACCGGGCGGCGGCTGCTCACCACCCAGAACGGGGTCGGGTCGGCCGGGTCGTCCAGCACGACCTGCACCGCGCCGCCGATCCACGGCCGCTGCACCACGAACGCCAGCGGATCCGCGCCGACCCCGAGCACCTCGCGCCGGCCGGCGGCGTCCAGCGGGATCGCGTCGGCCACGAACCGTACCGGCAGCCGGGCGTCGTCCACCCACAACTCGCCGTCGCGTACCGCTACCCGGACCCGGCCGAGCCAGGCCAGGCCGAGCACGGTCGCCGGCGGCAGCACCGCGAACGGCAGCCACGCGCGGACCCCGGAGTAGCCCATCCAGAGCTCGGCGGCGAGCAGGACGGCCGCGGCCACCCCGGCCAGCCAGAGCCACCAGGGCAGGCCGAGCCGCTCGGAGTGCTCGGTGGGCGCCGCGACCGGCGACGCCGGCGAGGGCGGCGACGTCGGCGACGGCGACGGCGAGGAGGGCGACAGGCTCACAGTCCGAGGGTACGGCGCACAACCGCCCGGGTACCCGGCAGGATGGCAGGGTCACCCCGTGAACCGGACGGAAGAGGGGAACCGTGACCGACGTCGTACCCGTGCCCGTACGGCAGCTCGACCCGGAGCTGCCGCTGCCGGCGTACGCCCATCCCGGTGACGCCGGGGCCGACCTGGTGGCCGCTGCGGACGTCGAGCTGCCGCCCGGCGGCCGGGCCCTGGTCCCGACCGGCCTGGCGATCGCCCTGCCCGAGGGGTACGTGGGCCTGGTCCACCCCCGGTCGGGGCTGGCGGCCAGGCTCGGCGTGACCGTGCTCAACGCGCCCGGTACGGTCGACGCCGGCTACCGGGGTGAGATCCTGGTCAACCTGATCAACCATGATCGGGACGTGCCGGCCAAGATCTCCCGTGGCGACCGGATCGCCCAACTCGTCATCCAGCGGGTGGAACGGGCGGTCTTCCAGCCGGTGGCCGAGCTGCCCGCGTCCCCGCGCGGCGCCGGCGGGCACGGCTCCACCGGCGGGCACGCCGGGCTGGTGCCGCCCGCGCCGCGCGCCGACGGGGCGGACGGGCGGACGGAAGAGGTGGCAGGGTGAGTGCGAACAGCGGAGGGTTGGCGCAGTGATCTTCTCCCGTAAGCGGGCCGACGCCGGGCGGCGTGGCCGCGACGAGCGGACCACCGAGGTCCTCGACAGTCACGACGGCGAGCAGACCTCGGCGGCCCCGGCCCGCGGCCCGTACGACGTCGGCGAGGCGCCTGCCGGCGTGCAGCGGCTCGACCTGGGCAGCCTGCAGATTCCGGCGGTGCCCGAGGTGGAGGTGCGGGTGCAGGCCGACCCGCAGGGCGTGATCCAGCAGGTGGTGCTGGTGCACGGCGAGAACGCGCTCCAGCTCGGCGTCTTCGCCGCACCCCGCTCCGAGGGCATCTGGGACGAGGTGCGCGAGGAGATCCGCCAGTCGCTGTTCAACGACGGCGCCGCCGCCCAGGAGGTCGACGGGGAGTACGGCACCGAGCTGCGCGCCCGGGTGCGCACCCCGGACGGCCTGACCGACCTGCGGTTCGTCGGCATCGACGGGCCGCGCTGGATGGTCCGTGGCGTCTACCAGGGCCCGGCCGCCGTCGACCCGGCCTCGGCCGGGCCGCTGGCGCAGTGCCTCGACGGGCTGGTGGTCGACCGGGGCCAGGAGGCGAAGCCGGTGCGTGAGCCGCTGCCGCTGCGGCTGCCTCGCGACGTCGCCGAGCAGGCCGGCCCGGCCGGTGCCGGGGGAGCCGACGCCGGTGCGGCGGCCGGCCGTCCCGCCCCGGAACCCCGCGAGGCGTGACCGCCGTTCGCCGGCCCGCCGGGACCGGCCCGCTCGGCGTACGCTGGCGGAACGGTCCCGGTGCCGCCGGGCTCGGGCAGTGCCGGCGTGGGCCGGCCGGCGTGGAAGGGTGACGCGGAGGTCATGACGACCGACGAGGACCGGAGGCCGCTGCGGCGGATGCTGCGCCGGTTCACGGCCAGCGAGGCCGAGATCGAGGCGCAGGAGCTGCAGAGGGAGAGCGCCGAGCACGGCGGGGTGCCGGCCCGGCAGTGCCACCGGGGCCAGGTGGTGTCGGTCTCCGGGCGGCTGCGCACCGTGGTCTACACCCCGCGCACCAACCTGCCCACCCTGGAGGCGGACCTCTACGACGGCAGCGACGTGGTGACGCTGGTCTGGCTGGGCCGGCGGCACATCGCCGGCATCGAGCCCGGCCGGCACCTCACCGCCCGCGGGCGGGTGGCCGTCCGGGACGACCGCAAGGTCATCTACAACCCGTACTACGAGCTGGAGTCGCCGAAGTGACGACGGGACAGCACCGGGCGGCGGAGCCGGACACCGGGCCGGAGGAGGAGCGGCTGCCCACCATCGCCGAACAGATGGCCGACCAGCTCGGCGGCTGGCGGGGGCTGGTGGAGTCGAGCATCCCGGTGGTCGTCTTCGTGGTCGCCAACATTCTCGGCGAGCTGCGCCCCGCGGTGATCGCCTCGGTGGCGGTGGCGCTGGCGATCGCGGTGCTGCGGCTGGCCCAGCGCCGGCCCGTCCGGCACGCGGTCAACGGGCTCTTCGGCATCGCCATCGGCGCGGCGATCGCCTGGCGCACCGGCGACGAGCGGGACTTCTACCTCCCCGGCATCCTCTACGGCATCGGCTACGGGTTGGCGCTGCTGCTCTCGGCGGCGATCCGGCAGCCCCTGGTGGGGTGGATCTGGTCGGTGCTGGTGGCCAAGGGCCGCTCGGAGTGGCGCGACGACCCCCGCCTGGTGAAGACCTTCACCGGGCTGACCGTGCTCTGGGGCGTGGTCTGGCTGGCCAAGGTGGGCGTGCAGGCCGGGCTCTACCTCGCTGAGCAGGACACCGCGCTCGGCGTGGCCCGGCTGGCGCTGGGCTACCCGCCGTACGCGCTGCTGCTGCTGATCACCGTCTGGACCGTCCGCCGGGTGACCCGGGAGACCCGCCCGGCCCCGCTGACCGGCGGCTGAGCCACCCGCCGGGGCCGGCTGAGCCGCCGGACCGGGTATACCGAGGCGCCCGGCCGGGTCAGCGCGCCTCGCGGGTCCGTTCGACGCTGTCCGGCCCGAGCACCACGGCCCGCACCGCGTCCTCCACCTCGGCGGTGCAGACGAAGATCAGCTCGTCCCCGGCCTCCAACGGGTCGTCCGGGCTGGGCACCAGCACCCGCTTGCCCCGCAGGATCGCCACCAGCGCCGAGTCGCGGGGCAGCGGCACCGCGTGCAGCGGCTGCCCGACGTACGGGGCGGTCGTCGGCAGGGTGATCTCGACCAGGTTCGCCTCGCCCTGCCGGAAGGTCATCAGCCGGACCAGGTCGCCGACCGTGACCGCCTCCTCGACCAGGGCGGCCATCACCCGGGGCTTGCTCACCGCGACGTCCACGCCCCACTGCTCGGTGAAGAGCCACTCGTTCTCGGCCCGGTTCACCCGGGCGACCACCCGGGGCACCGCGAACTCGGTCTTGGCCAGCAGCGACACCACCAGGTTGACCTTGTCGTCGCCGGTGGCCGCGACGACCACGTCGCAGCCGGCCACGTTGGCCTCCTCCAGGCTGGTCAGCTCGCACGCGTCGGCCAGCACCCACTCCGCGGCCGGCACCCGGTCGGGCCGCAGCATCTTGGGCTGGCGCTCGACGAGCATCACCTGGTGGCCGTTGTCGATCAGCTCCTGGGCGATGGAACGGCCCACGTTGCCGGCGCCGGCGATGGCGATCCGCATGCTCAGTGCACTCCTTCCGGCGGCGCTGCCGCCACCGACGTGACCGTTGCCACGATGTCGTCGGTGACCAGCATGAAGACCTGGTCACCCTCCTGCACGACGCTGGACGTGGTGGGCAGCGTGCCGATGCCGAAGCGGCTCAGGTACGCCACCCGGGCTCCGGTGGCCTCCTCCAGGGCGCGCACCGGGCGGCCGATCCAGTCCTTGTGCGTCGGCACCTCGACGATCGACACGGTGCTGGTCGGGTCGCGGAAGATCTCCACGTTGCCCTCCGGCACCAGGTGCCGCAGCATCCGGTCGGCGGTCCACCGGACGGTGGCCACGGTGGGGATGCCCAGGCGCTCGTAGACCTGCGCGCGGCGCTGGTCGTAGATCCGGGCCGCGACCCGGGACACCCCGAACGTCTCCCGGGCCAGCCGGGCCGAGATGATGTTGGAGTTGTCGCCGCTGGAGACCGCGGCGAACGCGTCCGCCCGCTCGATGCCGGCCTGGCGGAGCACCTCGCCGTCGAAGCCGGCGCCGGTGACGGTGATCCCGGCGAAGTCCGGGCCGAGCCGGCGGAAGGCGTCGGCGTCCTGGTCGATGACCGCCACCGAGTGCCCCCGGGACTCCAGGCTGTGGGCGAGGGTCGAGCCGACCCGGCCACACCCCATGATCACGACGTGCACGCTGCCCTCCCAAGGTGCCACCCCGCCCCGCCGGATCGGGCGTGTGTCTGCGAGCCTGCCACGTTCCCGGCAGGGGCGGGGACCGACGGTACTCCGCCGGGGTCGCCGGGGGTGATCGACCACCCCGGTGGTCCCGGACGGCGCGTCGTACGCTTGGCGGTTGTGGCCAGTCCCACCTCGCTGCTGAAGCGGCTGCTCGTCGGTCGACCGTTCCGGTCCGACCGGCTCCAGCACACCCTCCTGCCCAAGCGCATCGCGCTGCCCGTCTTCGCCTCGGACGCGCTCTCCAGCGTCGCGTACGCGCCGGACGAGATCCTGCTGACCCTCTCCATCGCCGGCGCGTCGGCGTACCTCTTCTCGCCGTGGATCGCCCTCGCCGTGGTGGTGGTGATGCTCACCGTGGTGGCGAGCTACCGGCAGAACGTGCACGCCTACCCCTCCGGTGGCGGCGACTACGAGGTGGCCACGGTGAACCTCGGGCCGCGCGCCGGGGTGGCGGTGGCCAGCGCGCTGCTGGTCGACTACGTGCTGACGGTCGCGGTGTCGGTCGCCTCCGGGGTGGCCAACCTCGGCTCCGTGGTGCCGTTCGTGGCCACCCACAAGGTGCTCATCGCGGTCCTCGCGGTGGTGCTGCTGACCGCGATGAACCTGCGCGGCCTGCGCGAGTCCGGCACGGCCTTCGCGATCCCCACCTACGGCTTCGTCATCGTGGTCGGCGGGATGCTGCTCACCGGCCTGATCCGGATCTTCGTGCTCGGCGACGACCTACGCGCCCCCAGCGCCGACCTGGTGATCCAGGCCGAGCACAGCGTCACCGGCTTCGCCCTGGTCTTCCTGCTGCTGCGTAGCTTCTCCTCGGGCGCGGCGGCGCTCACCGGCGTGGAGGCGATCTCCAACGGGGTGCCGGCGTTCAAGGCGCCGAAGAGCCGCAACGCGGCCACCACGCTGCTGCTGCTCGGCGCCATCTCGGTGAGTCTGCTGGTCGGCATCATCTGGCTGTCCCGGCTCACCGGGCTGCAGTTCGTCGAGGACCCGGCCCTGCAGATCGTCGCCGGCCCCGAGGGGTACGTGCAGAAGACCGTCACCACCCAGCTCGGCGAGACGGTCTTCGGCTCCGGCTCGGTGCTGCTCTACGTGGTCGCCGGGGCCACCGCGCTGATCCTCTTCCTGGCCGCGAACACCGCGTTCAACGGCTTCCCGGTGCTCGGCTCGATCCTCGCCCAGGACCGCTACCTGCCCCGCCAGCTGCACACCCGGGGCGACCGGCTGGCCTTCTCCAACGGCATCGTCTTCCTGGCCGCCTTCGCGATCGTGCTGATCGTCGGCTTCCAGGCCGAGGTGACCAAGCTCATCCAGCTCTACATCGTCGGGGTGTTCGTCTCGTTCACCCTCTCCCAGGCCGGCATGATCCGGCACTGGAACCGGCACCTCAAGACGGAGCGGGACCCGGAGGCCCGGCGGCGGATGCTCCGCTCCCGGGCCATCAACACCTTCGGGATGGCGATGACCGGCGCCGTGCTGGTCGTCGTGCTGGTCACCAAGTTCCTGCTCGGCGCGTGGATCGCGATCGCCGCGATGGCGGTGATCTACCTGCTGATGCTGGCCATCCGCCGGCACTACGACCGGGTGGCGGCCGAGCTGACCCCGCCGGACGGCGGCCGGGCCGTGCTGCCCGCCCGCAACCACGCCGTGGTGCTGGTCAGCAAGCTGCACCAGCCGACGCTGCGGGCCGTCGCGTACGCCCGGGCCACCCGGCCGGACACGCTGACCGCGGTGACCGTCAACGTCGACGACAAGGACACCCGGGACCTGCAGGAGGAGTGGGAGCGGCGGGAGCTGCCGGTGCCGCTGACCGTGATCGACTCGCCGTACCGGGAGATCACCCGGCCGATCCTCAACTACGTGGCCGGCGTCCGTCGGGAGTCCCCGCGCGACGTGGTCACCGTCTTCATCCCGGAGTACGTGGTCGGCCGCTGGTGGGAGAACCTGCTGCACAACCAGAGCGCGCTGCGGCTCAAGGGCCGGCTGCTCTTCGAGCCGGGGGTGATGGTGACCAGCGTGCCGTGGCAGCTCGAGTCGACCGCCAGCAAGAACCTGGACCGGTTCGACGCCACGCTCACCCGCGGCCCGGCCCGGGGCCCGCGGGTGGTGCCGCGCAGCACCCTGCCGCCGGCCGTGCCGCCGCTCGGCGTGGACGAGCCCGGCGAGGGCGGCCGGACCGCCGGGGCCAACCGTGACTGAGTCGGGGCGGGGCCTGGAGGAGGCCGAGCGAATCGAGCTGACCGTGGGGGCGGTCGCCCCCGGCGGGCACTGCGTGGCCCGGGTGGACGGCCAGGTGGTCTTCGTCCGGCACGCGCTGCCCGGCGAGCGGGTGGTCGCCGAGGTCACCGAGGTGCACAAGGGCTTCGCCCGGGCCGACGCGGTGAGCGTGCTGACCGCCGCGCCGGAGCGGGTCGAGCCACCCTGCCCGTACGCGAAGCCGGGCCGCTGCGGCGGCTGTGACCTGCAGCATGTCGCCCCCGCCGGGCAGTTGGAGTGGAAGGCCGCGGTGGTGCGCGAGCAGCTCACCCGCCTCGGCGGGCTGACCTCGGACGAGCTGGACCGGCTGGGCGTGCGGGTCGAGGCGTTGCCCGGCGGCCCGCTGGGCTGGCGCTCCCGGGTGCGCTACGCGGTCGACGCGGCCGGCCGGGCCGGCCTGCTCAAGCACCGCTCGCACGAGGTGGTGCCGATCGACCGCTGCCTGATCGCCCACCCGGCGATCCAGGAGCTGCCGGTGCTCACCCCGAGCGGGGCGCGCTGGCCGGAGGCGGACGCGGTCGACACCGTCGCCTCCACCGGTGGCGACGTCACCGTCTCCACCGTCGCCGACGGGGTCGCCACGCCGGTCGGCGGGCCGGCCGAGGTGCGCGAGGTGGCCGCCGGCCGGGAGTGGACGCTGCCCGCGTCCGCCTTCTGGCAGGTGCATCCGGCAGCGGCGGACACGCTGGTCGGCGCGGTGCTGGCGGCGCTGGAGCCAGGGCCGGGCGAGTCGGCCTGGGACCTCTACGGCGGGGCCGGGCTGTTCGCCGCGGCGGTGGCCGACCGGGTCGGCCCCGGTGGGCGGGTCACCCTGGTCGAGTCGGCCGCGCAGGGCGTGGCCGCGGCCCGGCAGAACCTGCGCGACCTGCGCCAGGTCGAGCTGGTGGCGGCCCGGGTGGAGACCGCGCTGGCCCGCCGCCGGATCACCGGTCCGGTCGACGTGGTGGTGCTCGACCCGCCTCGCTCCGGCGCCGGTGCCCGGGTGGTGCGCGAGCTGGCCGCCGCCGGTCCGCGCGCGGTGGCGTACGTGGCGTGCGACCCGGCGGCCTTCGCCCGGGACGTGCGCACCTTCGCCGGGCTCGGCTGGCGGCTGGCCACGCTGCGCGGCTTCGACCTGTTCCCGATGACCCAGCACGTCGAGCTGGTCGGGCTGCTGCTGCCGCCCGACTGAGCCGGCCTCCGGTTCCCCGGGTGACCACGCCGACGCGTGCCGCTAGCCTGGCCCGGTGAAGATCGTCGGGCTGATGTCGGGCACCTCCTACGACGGGGTGGACGTGGCCGCCGCCGAGTTCGAGGTCGAGGGCGACACGCTGTGGCTGCGCCCGCTCGGCCACCGCGAGCTGAACTACGACGACGAGCTGCGGGCCGAGATCTGCGCGCTGCTGCGAGGCGTACGCGTTCGCCCTGCTGGGCTGGCTCTCCTGGCACCGGCTGCCCGGTGCGCTGCCGTCGGTGACCGGGGCCACCCGGGCCGCCGTGCTCGGCTCCTGGACCCCGGCCGGGCCGGCCCGCGACGCCGTCCCGCCCACCCCGCCGCGCCGGCTGCGGATCCGGTCCTGAGCTGGCGCTCAGCCCGGCGGTGGGGGCCGGGCGGGCTCGGCCCGGGCTGCGGAGTACCGGACGGCCGATAGACTCTCCGGTCATGAGTGTTGAACAGGACACGGCCGCCCCGGGCCGGCTGCTGGCCACCGTACGCGGTCCGCAGGACGTCAAGCGGATGTCCGCCGAGGAACTGGACGTCCTCGCCGCCGAGATCCGCGACTTCCTGATCGCGAAGGTCTCCCGCACCGGCGGGCACGTCGGGCCCAACCTCGGTGTGGTGGAGCTGACCCTGGCCATGCACCGGGTCTTCGACTCCCCCCGGGACCGGCTCCTGTTCGACACCGGCCACCAGGCGTACGTGCACAAGATCCTGACCGGGCGGCAGGCCGGCTTCGACCGGCTGCGCCAGCGCGGCGGGCTCTCCGGCTACCCGAGCCAGGCGGAGAGCGAGCACGACCTGATCGAGAACTCGCACGCCTCCACCGCCCTCTCCTACGCCGACGGCCTGGCCAAGGCGTACGCGCTGCGCGGCGAGTCGCGCAGCGTGGTGGCGGTGGTCGGCGACGGCGCGCTGACCGGCGGCATGTGCTGGGAGGCGCTGAACAACATCGCCACCAGCGGCAACCCGCTGGTGATCGTGGTCAACGACAACGGCCGGTCCTACTCGCCGACCATCGGCGGGCTGGCCGACCACCTCTCCTCGCTGCGCCTCAACCCCGGCTACGAGAAGGTGCTGGACACCGTCAAGGACGCGCTCGGCTCGACCCCCCTGGTCGGCAAGCCGATGTACGAGGTGCTGCACGCGGTCAAGAAGGGCATCAAGGACGCGGTCGCCCCGCAGGCGATGTTCGAGGACCTCGGCATCAAGTACGTCGGCCCGGTGGACGGGCACGACGTGTCGGCGGTCGAGTCGTCGCTCCGCGCGGCGAAGAACTTCGGCGGCCCGGTGATCGTGCACGCGGTCACCCGCAAGGGCTACGGCTACCGGCCGGCCGAGGAGGACGAGGCGGACTGCCTGCACGGCCCCGGCGGCGCCTTCGACATCGAGACCGGCAAGCTGGTCGCCGCCCCGTCGGTGAAGTGGACCCACGTCTTCGCCGAGGAGCTGGTCGCGATCGCCGACGAGCGTCCCGACGTGGTCGGCATCACCGCCGCCATGGCCGAGCCGACCGGCATCGCCGCGCTGGCCCGCAAGTACCCGGAGCGCACCTACGACGTCGGCATCGCCGAGCAGCACGCGGCCACCTCGGCCGCCGGGCTGGCGCTGGGCGGGCTGCACCCGGTGGTGGCGGTCTACGCGACCTTCCTCAACCGCGCCTTCGACCAGGTCCTGCTGGACGTGGCGATGCACAAGCTGCCAGTCACCTTCGTGCTGGACCGGGCCGGGATCACCGGCCCGGACGGCCCCAGCCACTACGGCATCTGGGACATGTCGGTCTTCGGAGTGGTGCCCGGGCTGCGGATCGCCGCGCCCCGGGACGCCGCCACCCTCCGCGAGGAGCTGCGCGAGGCGGTGGCCGTGGACGACGGCCCCACCGTGGTGCGCTTCCCGACCGGCACGGTGGCCGCCGACCTGCCGGCCGTCCGCCGGGTCGGTTCGGTCGACGTGCTGGCCGAGTCGGCGCGTACCGACGTGCTGCTGGTCGCGGTGGGCGCCTTCGGGCAGCTGGGCATGGAGGTGGCCGCCCGGGTCGCCGAGCAGGGCTACGGGGTCACCGTGGTCGACCCGCGCTGGGTCCGCCCGATCCCGGCCGAGCTGGTCGAGCTGGCCGCCGGGCACCGCCTCGTGGTCACCGTCGAGGACGGCGTTCGGGTCGGCGGGGTCGGTGACGCGCTCGCCCAGGCGATGCGGGACTCGGACGTCCGGGTGCCGCTGCGCGACCTGGGCGTACCGGCCGACTGGCACCCGCACGGCACCCGGGCGCAGATCCTGGCCGACCTCGGCCTGACCGCGCAGGACGTGGCCCGCGACGTCACCGGCTGGATCTCCCGGCTCGACGTCGAGCCGGTGGAGCCGGTCGGGCTCTCCGCCGACGACGCGGCCGCCTCGAACTGAGCGCCACCGACGGCGGGCGGCCCCGGGTCACCGGGGACGCCGCCGTCGACGTTCGTCAGGATCGGTCGACCGGGCGTGGGCCGGCCGGGCCGGCGTGGGTCAGCGGCCGCCGACCGAGCGGTAGTGGGTCTTGCCCGAACCGGCCAGGCTGAACGTCTCGTTGCGCGCCGGCTTCGGCACCACGGTCAGCCCCGGCCGGTCCACCAGCCGGGGGGTGCCCGGTGGCACCGACAGGGAGCTGTCCCGGGTGGCCCGCCAGCTCAGCACCACCAGGGGCTGCCCCGGCACCGGCAGCAGGTACGTCTGCAACGGACTGGCCTGGTCGGCGGGGGAGACCACGGCCGGACCGCCGTCGGCCGGCCGGTAGACCACCGCGGTCATCGGGCCGGTGGCGGTCTCCCAGCTCAGCTGCTGCAGTTCGGCCGGCTCGCCGCCGCCGAGCGCCACCTCGCCGAGGGTGCGGACGGTCACCTTCTCCATCGGCCAGGACGACGGCACCGAGCGTGGCGCGTCCCGGTCGCCGATCCGCCGCGAGATGCTGCCGAACGGGCCCTCCTCGCCGGCCAGCGCGCAGGTGTCCAGGCCGGCCAGTGCCCGCTTGCCCGACCCGCTCTCGTCCCTGACCAGGGGGTAGCGCGGCTCGGCGGTGCCGGTGCCCAGGTCGAGCAGCCGGTCGGCGGCCCGGCCCCGGGGCAGCGACTCGGTGGACCGCAGCGTGGCGGTCACCGCCACCGCCCGGCAGGCCGGCACGTCGACCGGCCCGGTGAGGCCGTCGGTGCCGGTCAACGCCTTGCCGTCCGGGCCGAGCAGGCGCTGCACCCGGGCGGAGGTGAGGTAGCGCCGGCCGCCGGCGGTCTGCACCGGCAGCACGTCGGAGTAGACGAGGTAGCCGGGGTCGGTGTACTCGGTGGCCCGGGTGACCGCGTACCGGTCGCCGTCGCGGGTGAGTTGCAGCAGCCAGGAGGCGCTCTCCCCGGGCACGTCCGCGGCGACCAGGGCGAGCGGCGCGCCGTCCACCTCGCCGGCGTAGAGGATGCCGGACGTGGGCAGGTGCACCCGGTCGTCGACCGGTGACCGCCAGTCGCTCACCGCCGCGGTCACCGCGGCGGTCACCGCGGCGTCGCCGGCCAGGGTGCCGCGCGGCGGCCAGACGGCGAGCGAGCCGTCCCGGCTGTCGTAGCCCACCCGCAGCTCGCGTGGCTGTTGCCGGTCGGCCACCGGGCCGCAGGCCGTGGCGGTCAGCAGCAGGGTCAGCAGTGCGGTGGCCGTCGTGCCGCGCCGGCGGGCTGGAGCCACCTGTACGCCCCCTCGGTCGAGCTGCCGTCGTGAAAGCGCCATAGTACGAGATGTCCGGTCACCCGGACGCGGCGCCTCGTCCCCGTTCCCACCGCCGCCACCGGGCCCGGCGCGAGCCACCACAAGGGACCTCGCAGTGTCTTTGGGGACATTTTCCCGCTCCGGTAGACTCCGCCGACTGTGACGCCTGCCGAGACCCGCGCCGAGTCCTCGCCGGAATCCGACGCCACCACCGCGTCCGATCCGGTGACCGTCGGCGGCGGCACGGCGAACGGCCACCCGGCCAACGGCGGCACCTCGAACGGTCAGCCCGCCCCGGACGGCGCGCCGGCCCCGAACGGGACGGCCCGCGCCGGGGTCGGCACCCTGCCGGCACCGTCCACCACGGACCCCGGCGTGGGTGGGGCCGAGCCGGCCACCGCGCCCACCGCGCCCACCGGGCCGGAGAAGGACCGGGCTCCCGCCGTCGAGCCGGGGCAGGCCGCCGTCGAGCCGGCGGCGGACAGCGAGGGCGAGGCGTCCGCCGGGGCGGCGCCCCGGCCCCGGTGGTGGCGCCGCCGCCGCACCGACCTGGCCGTCTTCGGGCTCTTCCTGCTCACCGCGCTCTGGGTGACCAGCCAGATCTGGGTGGACCCGGCCGGGCGGGTCGCCCCGCTCTACAGCAGCGACCCGGCCCAGGTGCAGTTCTTCCTCGCCCACTCGGTCCGGGTGGTGCTGCACGGCGAGTTCCCGTTCTTCACCGAGCAGTTCAACTACCCCGACGGCGTGAACCTGATGGCGAACACCGCCATCCTCGCGCTGGGCATCCCGATGGTGCCGGTGACGCTGCTGTTCGGCCCCGCGGTGACCTTCGTGGTGCTGGTCACCCTCGGCCTCGCCGGCACCGCCACGGCCTGGTACGTGATGCTCTCCCGGCACGTCGTACGCGCGCCGCTGGCCGCGGTGGTCGGCGGCTGGTTCTGCGGGTTCTCGCCGGCCATGCTCTCGCACGCCAGCTGGCACCCGAACATCATCAGCCAGTTCCTGCTGCCGTTCATCGTCTGGCGGGTGCTGGTGCTCACCCGGTCGAGGCGGCCGGTGCGCGACGGCGTGCTGCTGGCCCTGATGGTCACCGCGCAGGCGTTCATCAACGAGGAGATCCTGCTCTTCACCGCGCTGGCCTGCGGGGTCTTCCTGCTCGCCGTGCTGGTCCAGCGGCCCGCGCTCTGGTCGGCGGCGTGGCGGCCGCTCGGCGCGGGCCTGGCGGTCTGCGCGGTGCTCGCCGGCGCGCTGCTGGCGTACCCGCTCTACATCCAGTTCGGCGGGCCGATGGCGTACCACGGGCTGAGCGACGCGGTGCGCGACTACGGCAACGACATCGCCGCCTTCGTCGCCCCCGGCTCGCCCACCATCGGCGGCAACCAGCGGGCCAACGTCAACCTGGCCCCGAACTACTCCGAGGAGAACGCCTTCTTCGGCTGGAGCCTGGGGCTGCTCACCGTCGGCATCGTGCTCTGGCTGCGCCGCGAACCGCTGGTCCGGGCGCTCGCCGCGACCGGGGTGTTCTTCGCCGTGCTCTCCCTCGGCGAGCGGGTGTCCTGGTGGGACCGGGAGCTGTTCACCGGGCCGTGGGAGTGGCTGGTCCGGCTGCCGCTGCTCGACGCGGTGGTGCCCACCCGGTTCGGCCTGATCACCAGCGTGGTGATCGGCGTGCTGCTGGCGCTCGCCGTCGAGCGGGCCCGGTCCCTGCCGCTCGACCGGAGTACCGTGCGGACGCTCACCGTCGCCGGGCTGGTGCTGGCGCTGCTGCCGATCGCGCCGATGCCGCTGCACATGACCTCCCGCCCGCCGGTGCCGGACTTCATCACCGCCGACCGCTGGCGCGGCTACGTCGGGCCGGACCAGACCCTGGTGCCGATCCCGGTGCCGAGCATGGGCAACACGAACGGGATGCGCTGGGCGGCGGCCACCAACCTGGACTTCAAGATTCCCGGCGGCTACTTCCTCGCCCCGCGCAACGGCAACACCGGCGACCCGGGGCGCTTCGGCGGTCGCCCGAGCGGGTTGGGTCAGCTGCTGGAGGAGGTGGCGAGCACCGGGCGTACCCCCAAACTGGACGATCGGCAGCGCCGCCGGTCGCTGGACGAGCTGCGGCACTGGCGGGCGGCCATCCTGGTGCTGCCGGTGCGCCAGCACCACGCGGAGCCGCTGCGGCGCACCGTCGAGCAGTTGGTCGGCCCCGGCCGCCGGGAGCTGGACGTCTGGGTCTGGGACGTTCGGGCGCTGACCGACCAGCCGGCCTGATGGCGGTCGGCACCACCACCGCACCCGCCGACGCCCCGCCCGCCCGCCGACGCCGGTGGCCGGTCGTCCGCCGGCCGGACCTGCTGGTGGTCGCCGGCTACCTCGCGCTGGCGGTGCTGCTCACCAGCGGCCAGTGGGGGCGCCCGGACCGGCTGTTCCACCAGGCCGGTGACCAGGTTCTCTTCGAGTGGATGCTGGCCCGCGCCGCCCGGTCCGTGGTGGAGGCGGAGAACCCGCTGCACAGCACGGCGCTGAACGCCCCGGACGGGGTGAACCTGATGGCCAACACCTCGGTGCTCGGCCTCGGCGTGCCACTGACCCCGGTCACCCTGCTGTTCGGCTCGCAGGCGGCTTTCCTCACCGCCGTCGTGTGCTGTCTGGCCGGCACCGCGACCGCCTGGTACGTGCTGCTGCGCCGCCGGCTGGTCGACTCCCGGGTGGCCGCCGCCGTCGGCGGGCTGTGCTGCGGCTTCGCCCCGGGCATGGTGGCCCAGGCCGGGGCGCACCTGCACATGGCGGCGCAGTTCCTGGTGCCGGTGATCCTCGCGCTGGTGTTCCGGCCGGCGCCCGACCGGGTCTGGCGCTCCGGCGTGCTGCTCGGCCTGACCGTCACCTACCAGGTCTTCCTCGGCGAGGAGGTGCTGGTCTTCGTGGCCCTGGCGGCCGGCGTGTTCGTGGTCGCGTACGCGCTGGCCGACCGGGCGTCGGCCCGCCGGCTGGCGCCCGCGATGTTCGCCCGGATCGGGATCGGCGCGGCGGTGGCGGTGGCGGTGCTGGCGTACCCGCTGTGGTTCCAGTTCTTCGGCCCCGGCCACTACCGGGGGATGCCCTTCCACGCGCACGGCTACCAGTTGGACGCAGCCTCGTTCACCGCGTCGGCCCGGCAGACCGTGCTGGGCGACGACTACCTGCCCGGCCTGCTGTCGCCGAACCCGACCGAGGAGAACTCGTTCTTCGGCCCGGGGCTGCTGGTGCTCGCCGTGGTGGTCGTCGTCTGGCTGTGGCGCCGGCCGCTGGTGCAGGCGCTGGCCGTCTGCGGCGTGCTGTTCGCCCTGCTCTCGCTCGGTGAACAGATCCGGCTGGACGGCACCCCGACCGGCATCCCCGGGCCGTACCGGCTGGTGTCCGGGCTGCCGCTGCTGGACCTGGCGGTGCCGGCCCGGCTGTCCCTGGTCTGTGTACCGGTGCTGGGCATCCTGCTCGCCCTCTCGCTGGACCGGGTCCGGTCGCTCCGGCCGGCGGCCGACGCCGGTCCGGCGGCCGGGGCGCCGGTGCGGCTGCTGTGGACCGGCGCGGTGGCTGCCGCGCTGCTTCCGCTGACCCCGACGCCGATCCGGACCGTGCCGGCGTGGCCGGTGCCGGCGTACGTGGCCGAGGGCGGCTGGCGGGCGGCCGTGCCGGCCGGCCGCACCGTGGTGCCGGTGCCGCCGGTGACCGGCGCGGGCCTGAGCCCGGCGATGCTCTGGTCGGCCCGGACCGGGCTGGCCTTCGACGCGCCCGGCGGCTACTTCATCGGCCCCCGGTCGGCCGACGACCCGGCGGCGCGTTGGGGCGCTCCGGACCGGCCCACCTCGGTGCTGCTGCGCCGGGTCGCCGAGACCGGCGAGGTGCCGGTGGTCACCGACGCCGACCGCCGCCGGGCGGTCGAGGACCTGCGGCACTGGCGGGCCGCCGTGGTCGTCCAGGGTGGACTGCACCGGGGCGACCCGGTGCGCCGCACGGTGGACCAGTTGCTCGGCCCCGGCCGGGAGGTCGCCGGCGCCTGGGTCTGGGACGTGCGGTCCCTCGTCGGCTGACCGGGCGGCGCCCGCCGGCCCGGCCGTGCCCCGCGCCCGGGCCGGCGAGGTCGGCGGCCCGGCCGGGCGGAGACTCAGCCGGAGCGGGTCCGCTCACCGCGGTAGGCGCGCGGCGTGCGCCCGGTGGTCCGCTTGAAGGCGACGCTGAGCGCGCTCTCCGAGCCGTACCCGACGGACCGGGCGATGGTGGCCAGTGTCTCGCCGCCGCGCCGGATCCGGTCGGCGGCGAGTTCGATCCGCCACTCGGTGAGGTACTCCAGCGGGCCCTTGCCGACCACCTCCTTGAACCGGGCCGCCAGCGTCGACCGCGAGACGGTGGCTGCCCGGGCCAGCTCCGCCACCGTCCACGGATGGGCCGGCCGGTCGTGCATCGCCCGCAGCGCCGCGCCGACCGCCGGATCGGCCAGCCCGGCCAGCCAGCCCGACCGGCCACCGCCGTCCTGGGCGAGGTGCAGGCGCAGGATCCGGATCAGCATGACCAGGGCGAGGTGCTCGGCGACGAGCGTGGCCCCCACCGGCCGCCGGCGCAGCTCGGCGTCGATCTCGCCGACGGCCCGGCGCACGGCGGCGGCCTCCGGTGTGCCGGCGGGCACGTGGATGACCGGTGGCAGGTTGTCCAGCAGCAGGGCGTTGGCCCGCTCGGCGAAGGAGAACGCGCCGCCGATGAGGAGCACGTCGTCGCCGTCGCCGGCGTGGGCCACGCCGGCGACGGCCGCGGCGAAGACGGGTTGCGCCGGCTCGGCCGGCAGGTCGGGGTCGCTGGCGAGGGTGAACGCCCGGGGCCGGGTCAGCAGGAAGCAGTCACCCTCGGCGAGGCGGACGGGGTCGGGCAGGCCGTCCACCCGGAGCCAGCAACGACCCCGCTGCACCGCGTTGAACTTGGCCCCGGCCGGTGGGGGGAACCGGAGCGCCCAGCGTCCGCCCGCGGCCAGACCGGACGACACCCGACTCGTCGGGGCGAGCAGCGCCAGCACGTCCTCCAACGGGTCCACCCGGCACCTCCCGGACTATCGCTAAAGAGTGGCGGATCCTAGACTATAGGCAGTCCAGCGGTGGCGTCCCTAGCGTTGTCGTCATGACAGCCACGGCACGCCTGACCACCCCGTACACCGCCCGCACCACCGCCGCCGAGATCCTCGCCGGCGTCGACCTCACCGGCCGCCGGATGATCGTCACCGGCGGCGCCTCCGGGATCGGCGCGGCGGCCGTCCGGGCCCTGGCCGGGGCCGGGGCGGAGGTCACCGTGGCCACCCGCGACCCGGCCCGCGCCGACGCCCTGGTGGCGGAGTTCGCCGGCCCCGGCAGCGTCCGGGCCGCCGCCCTCGACCTGGCCGACCTGGCCTCGGTCGACGCCTTCGTCGCGGCCTGGGACGGCCCGCTGCACGCGCTGGTCGCCAACGCCGGGATCATGGCGATCCCGACCCGGCAGCTCACCCCGCAGGGCTGGGAACTCCAACTCGGCACCAACTACCTCGGTCACTTCGCGCTCGCCCGCGGCCTGCACGGCAACCTGCGCGCCACCGGCTCCGCCCGGGTGGTGGTCGTCAGCTCCGGCGCGCACCTGCGGGAGGCGTTCGACTTCGCCGACCCGCAGTTCGAGCGGCAGATGTACGACCCGTGGTCGGCCTACGGCCGGTCGAAGACGGCGGACGTCCTGCTCGCCGCGGGCATCGCCCGGCGCTGGGCCGCCGACGGCATCACCGCCAACGCCCTGAACCCCGGTTACATCAACACCAACCTGCAGCGCCACCTGGACGACGACACGTTGCGGGCGTTCGGGGTGCTGGACGAGGCGGGCAACCGGGTAGACCTGCCGTACTACAAGACGCCCGCCCAGGGCGCGGCTACCACCGTGCTGCTGGCCGCGTCACCGCTGGTCGAGGGGGTCACCGGCCGGTACTTCGACGACAACCAGGAGGCGGCGGTGGTGGCCGGCGGCCCGGATGCCACCGGCGGGGTGGCCGCCCACGCCGTCGACCCGGCCGCCGCCGACCGGCTCTGGGCGTACGCCGAGCGGGCGCTGACCGCCCGCTGAGCGCGGGGGCGCGGGTCGGCGTCAGGGCACCAGCGGGCGGACGTCCCAGAGCCACACGTCGTCGACCCGCTGCGGCGGGCCGAGCAGGGCGGTCATCAGCTCGCGCAGCACCGCCTCGCGCGGGTGGGCCCCGAGCACCACCACCGACGCCTTCCAGAAGCGCAGGTCCTCGACCGCCTGGCGGCGGTTCTCCTCGGTCAGCGCCGGCACCACGCCCTTGTCCATGGTGGTGTAGATCAGGCTGCTGGTCGGCCGGTTCGGCGCCCCGAACACGCCCTCACCCAGCTCGTTCGGGCCGATGAAGTAGCCGCCGGGAATCGGGAACGCGTGCTGGGTCAGCGCGCTCCAGCGCAGCGTGGGCAGGCCGTGCACGTTGCTCGGGATCGGCACCGGCACCAGGGTGCGGCCCTGCGGCACGTACGGCCGCCAGCCGCCCGCGGTGATGAAGTGCGGCGGCGGGTCGACCGGCTGCGCGGGCAGCGGACGCGGGACGAGCGGCAGCACGGCCAGCGCGATTGCGGCGTAGCCGACCGGCCGGAGCCAGCGGCGGCGCGGCCGGGTCGGCGCGTCCGCCTCGTCGGTGCGCTGCGCGGGCACCGGCGGGCGGCCCGCCCCGGACACCGCCTCCCAGGCCAGCGCGAGCAGCACGCCGACTGCGGCCACCACCACCAGGGCCAGCCGGGTCGGCATCATCATCTCGACCAGCGGCAGGTCGTCCGGGATGTACGCCCACGGGCCGTCGGTCTCCGTCTCCACCCCGTCGAACCGCACCTTCGGGCCGATCGAGGCCACCGTGAAGACCACCACCAGCACGGCCAGGATCCGGGCGGCGAACCAGCGGCGGACCAGCAGCACCAGCGCCACCAGCGACAGCAGCACCAGCGGCCAGCCGAACCAGGTGTTCTGCTCGGTCAGCCCGATGGTCTGCTCCACCGCCTCGTCACCGGCCACGGTGTCCCGGGCGAAGGTGACGAAGGCCTTGAGGTCCTCGCCCCAGTTGTGGAACACCCCGCCCTGCAACCCCCGGTAGGACTGCGGGCCGGTGAACTGGAACCAGATCGGATACGCGGTGAGCAGCAGCGCCAGCCCGCCGCCGACGCCGAGCGCGGCGGCGAAGGTGCCGGCCATCGCCCACGCCCGGCGCGGCCGCATGACCGCGTACGCCACCACCACGACCAGGCAGGCCAGCGCGGTGAGCAGCAGCATCTCCTCGTTGATGAAGATCTGGTACGCGACCAGCAGGCCGAGCACGACGCCGTTGCGCCGCCAGCGGCCCGGTTCGCCCAGCCGCAGCACCCGCACCACGATCAGCGGCAGCAGGAAGTTGGAGACGAAGTTGGGCTGGCCGTTGGCGTGGTGCACGATGCCGGGCGCGAAGCCGAGGAACGCGCCGCCGACGAAGGCCGCCGCGCGGGAGCGCACCAGGTGCCGGGAGAGCGCCCAGTACCCGGTGCCGGCGGTCGCCGCCAGCGCGGCGCCCAGGTAGAGCGCGTACATCACCTGCGGGCCGAGCAGCATGGTCAGCGGCGCCAGCGGCAGCGTCACCCCGAGCAGCGAGGTGTTCGCCATCATGTTCACCCCGTCCGGGGCGTTCTGCCGGGTGGTGAAGAGCGGGTTCTCCAGGTGCCGCACCGAGTACGCGCCGTGCGAGAAGAGCCACTCGAACCAACTGTGGTCGGTGGGCAGGTGCGACGAGACCCGGTGCTGCACGTCCACCCAGTAGTTGAGGCAGACGAGGACGCCGAGCGCCAGGTAGGCGGCCACGGCCAGCAGGTCGGCGCGGGCCGGCCGCCAGCGGGAGCGCCGGGACGGCCGCTCCGCGACTGGGTCGGCGACTCGGGTCGGTGCGGGGTCTACCATCGGCGCAGCCACGACGCGCCATCGTACAGGCGTGATGCGTCGCATTTGCCGGCCCGGTACGGCCACGGCCGGTTTGCCGGGCGGGCGCGGGCCGACGGGGAGGACGACGTGACGCTGATCGACCTCGGTGAGCTGCGTGACGCGCCGGAGCCGGAGTGGACGGCGCGACCCCGCCGGCTCCGGCCGGCCGGCCGTCCACTGCGGACGGCGCTGATGCTCGCGCTGGTACTGGCGGTCGTGGCCGGCGCGGCCCCGCCGCCGGGCCGGGTCACGGCCGTCGTGCCCGGCCCCGCCTCCGCGCGCGCCTTCCTCGCCGGTGACCGGCTCTACGTCGTGCGGCCGGCGGAGGGAGTCACCGACGGCAGCCGCGATCTGCTCGCCTACCCGCTGCCCGAGCGGGCGACGGCCACCCCGCAGCGGCCCGCGCCGCTGTGGCGGGTGCCGATGCCGAGGGGCGGCGACCTCTGGGGATTCCACGCCCGGGACGGGGCGGTGCTGCTCTCCGTCGCCGGATTCGACGGCTCCCAGGGCGACACCATCGTCCTCGACGCCGAGACCGGGCGGACGCGATGGCAGCAGCCCGGCCTGGCCCGGCTGGACACCCGTGGCCGGCTGCTGCTGGAGACCAATGGCCGCGACGGTGCTGGCACGCTCCGGTCGGTGGACCTCGCCTCCGGCCGGGCCCTGTGGTTGCTGCCGGTCCCGCTGCGGGGAGCGCAGTACCGGGGCCGCGACGGCCTGATCGAGCAGGTCGTGGTCATCGACGGCGGGCGGGTGGAGATCTACGACGCCGGCACCGGCGCGCTGGTCAGCCGGAACGAGCTGCCGCTGGGCGAGCCGGGCGGGCAGGAGCAGTCGGACGTGTACCCGCAGGTCGCTGGGGACCTGTTGGTGGTGGTGCGGCAACCGGCGGGGCGGGTGACCGCGTACGACCTGGACGGGCTACGGCGGCGCTGGGAGGCGGAGCTGCCGCTGGTGGACTACCTCTACCCGTGCGGTGCCCTGCTCTGCGCGGGCGGGCGGACCGGCGGGATCCGGGCGGTCGATCCGGCCACCGGCCTCCTCCGGTGGAGTGACGCGAGCCGCACGGCCCTGCCGAGCGAGCGGGGTGGCGCGATGCTCGCGTTCGCGCCGACCCCGTCGGGGGCGGACCGGGTCGTCGTGGTGGAGGCGGCGACCGGCCGGGAACTCGCCGACCTCGGCGCCTGGCAGCTGGTGCCGTCCCGGTCGGTGGACGACCGGGTCGTCGGGACCCGGCCGGTACCCGGCGGCGGGTTGCTGGTCGCCGAACTGGACCCCGCCACCGCCCGGGCGCGAGGGCACGACGTGCTCCGGGACGTGGCGGGGGACTGCCAGCTCGAGGGGGACCTGATGCTGTGCCGTCGACCGGGCGACGGCTTCCTGGTGCGGCGGCTGCCGGCATGAGCGAGCGGAGTGAGCGAGTCATCAGGCTCAGCGCGGTGGTGCCTCGTGGCGGCACGCAGCACAGTGGAGTGCCGGCATGAGCGGCGACATGGTCATCGACCTGGGGGAGCGGCCGCGCGGCCCCGAGCCCGAGCTGTTTGCCGGCCGGCCCCGGCCGCCGGCCCGCTGGTGGCGGGTGGCGCTGCCGCTGCTGCTCGCCCTGGGCACGCTCACCGCCGGGGCGGCCCCACCGGCGGGCCCGCCGACGGTGACCGTGCCCGCGACCGATCCGGCCGACTTCGTCCTGCTCGGTGACCGGCTGCTGGTGCTGCAGGGGCTGCTGCCGACCGACGGCACGGCCCGCGAGCTGGTCGCGTACCGGCTGCCCGGGGGTGAGCCGCTCTGGCGCCGGGCGCTGCCGGACGACGACGTCCCGATGGGGCTGACCGTGCACGGCGACCTGCTCCTGGTCAGCACCGGGTCGCCCGACGGCGACGACGTGTCCACCAGCGCCCTCACCCTGGATGGCGGCGAGCCGCGGTGGCACCGACCGGGCCGGGCCCTGCCCGTGGCCGGCGGCGGGGTGCTGCTGGAAGCGCACCGGCCGGGGCCGGGGTACACGGTGCGGGCGGTGGATCCGGCCACCGGGGAACCGGGCTGGTCCGTGCCGGTGGCCGAGGGCTTCGCCGCCTATCGGTACGCCGGCGGTGCCGTCGACCTGGTCGCCGCGGTCTCCCCAACAGGGCGGGTGGAGCTGTACGACCCGGCTACCGGCGCCCGGCTCGGCGCGGCCGACCTGCCGCGCATCGGGCAGGCCGGGAACCGTTACCTGGAGCTGATCGGGGACGCGCTGCTGGTCGGCGACGGGACCGGCGGGATCGCCGGCTACGACGTGCCGTCGCTGCGCCGGCGCTGGGCCCTGCCACCCGACCCGCAGGCGGGCTGGGCGAGCCCGTGCGGACCGGCGATCTGCCTGCACCGGCCCGACACCGGGGTACGGGCGGTCGACCCGGCGACCGGCCGGACCCGCTGGGCGGACCCGCGCTGGTCGCACCTGGCACTGGTCGGTGACCGGCTGCTCGCTGAAACGGGCCGGCCGGACGACCGGGAGGACCGGCCGCTGGCGGTGCTCGATCCGGCCACCGGCCGGGTGCTGGGTGAGCTGGGCCGCTGGCAGGCGCTCTGGGAGTGGCCGGCAGGCCAGCCGCGGTACGGGCTGCGCCGGCTGGCGGACGGGCGGGTGCTCCTGGCCGAGCTGGACGTCACGGCCGCCCGGGCCCGGGTGCTCACCGTGCTGCCCAACTGGGCGCGGCGGTGCGGCGCGCAGGCCGGCATGCTGGTCTGCCAGGCGCCGGGGAACACGTTGCGGATCTGGCGGCTGCCGTGAGTCACCAGTTGGCCTGCACCGGGGCCGCCGGCAGCGGCACCCCGGGCGGGCGGACGACGTACGCAACGCCGCCGCTGCCGGCCTGCCAGACCGCCTCGAACCGGTCCCGGTCGACGGTGCGGCGCACCCCCTCGTCGTCCGGGGCGTACGGGTCGTTGAGCACCGGGTGGCCGGTCGCGGTGAAGCCGACCAGCACCATCAGGTGCCCCCGGGTGTCGTAGTCCAGCCCCGGCACCTCGCCGGCCTGGAAGGCGGCGGAGACGATCAGCGGGATGCCGGCGGCGACGAACGCCTCCGCCTCGGTGAGCGAGCGCAGCCGGGTGACGAAGGCGTCCATCCCGTGCAGGCCGGCGTAGGCGGTGTTGAACGGCCAGTTCCCGGCCCCGGCGTAGGCGTGGTCGTAGCAGTGCCGGGCGGCGTGCACCACCACCGGGCGGGGGCCGGGCGGGCGCACCCAGGCGTACCGCTCGGGGGCCGGGGCGGCGCCCCAGAAGGCGAGCACCATCGAGGTGCAGGTGGGGCTGCACCAGGAGTCGCCCCCGCCACCCCAGTGCGCGTGCTCGCCGGCGTGCAGCCGCTGCGAGTAGCGGGGCACGTCGAGCACGGTGCCCCAGCCGGGCCGCCGCCCGGGTGCGCCGGCCGGTGCCGGGGCCACCGGTGCCGGGCGGACGCCGTCCGGGCCCGGGGCGTCCGGGCCACCCGCCGGGGGCCGGACCGCGGCGCCGACCGGCCGGCCGGAGGCCACCGCGCCGACCGAGCGCAGCACCGGGCCGGCCGCCGCGCCGGCCGGCCGGAACAGGGTCACCCGGGCCTGCCAGCCGGTGACCGTCGCCTCGCCGACGACGAGCGTGTCGGTGTCCACCCGGGCGTCGCCGTCGCGCTGCCCGGGCACCGAGGTGCGCCGCACCGTGGCGTCGTCGGCGGCCCAGTCGGCGAGCAGGTACCAGCCGGTGGCCGGGCGGTCGTCGTGCCAGCCGCGCAGCTCGACCCGGAGCCAGCAGCCCGCCGGGCTGTCGGCGGTCCAGGAGGGCACCACCTCGTGCACGGCGAAGCCCACCGGCACCGGTGGCGCGGTCCAGCTGCCCCACTCGTACATCGCGGTCGTGCCGTCGGGGAGTCGGTGCTCCCGGCGGCCGGCCGGTTCGGCCAGCGCCAGGCCCCCGGCCGCCGCGCGTACCCCGGCCGCCTCCCCGTCGGCCAGGTCGCCGGGCAGCTGGAAGCCCCGGTAGGCGATGTCCCGCCGGGCCGCCGCGTCGGTCATGACAGATCCGTCCGTTCTGTAGTTTCCCGCCAGCAGCATTACGTACGACGAAGGTTTTCTGCAATGGCGGCCGATCGGGACGGCGCGAAACGCTGGTTTGGCGGCCGGCACTAGGTTGTCGGGTGGTCAGCGGCGAGGAGGACCGGGATGCGGGTGCTGGTGGTCGAGGACGAGCGGAACCTCGCGGACGCGATCGCGCGCGGGTTGCGCCGGCGCGGCATGGCGGTGGACGTCGCCTACGACGGCGACAGCGGTCACGAGCTGGCCTTCGTCACCCGCTACGACGTGGTGGTGCTCGACCGCGACCTGCCCGGGATGCACGGTGACCAGATCTGCGCCGAACTGGCCGCCTCCGGCACGCTGACCCGGGTGCTGATGCTGACCGCCAGCGGCACGGTGGCCGACCGGGTGGAGGGGTTGCAGCTCGGCGCGGACGACTACCTGCCCAAGCCGTTCGCCTTCGACGAGCTGGTGGCCCGGGTGCAGGCGCTCGGCCGGCGGGCCACCCCGGCCGCGCCGCCGGTGCTGTCCCTGGCCGATCTGGTGCTCGACCCGGCCCGCCGGGTGGTGACCCGCGGCGGCGTGCCGGTCGACCTGACCAACAAGGAGTTCGGCGTGCTGTGCGAGCTGCTCAAGGCACGGGGCGCGGTGGTCTCCAGCGAGGAGCTGCTCGAACGGGTCTGGGACGCCAACACCGACCCGTTCACCACCATCGTCCGGGTCACCGTGATGACCCTGCGCAAGAAGCTCGGCGACCCGCCGCTGATCGAGACGGTGGTCGGCGCCGGCTACCGCACCGCCGAGGTGCCGGCATGAGCGAGCGGACGAGCCGCCCGCCCCGCCTACGGCCCACCCTGCGGCTGCGGCTGACCCTGCTCAACGGCGTGTTGCTGATCGGCGCGGGGGCGATCATGGTCCTGCTGGCCTGGCTGCTGGTCCGCGACGCGCTGCGCCCGACCGACGAGCTGCTCCCCGGCACCACCGTGGTGCTGGCCGACGGGCGCACGCTGGACGCCGGGCAGTGGCAGCGGCAACTGGTCGACGCCGCCTCCGCGGAGCTGCTGGCCAAGGGGCTGGTCGCGCTGCTGGCGATCAGCGTGGTCGGCGTCGCCGGGGCGTACGCGGTGGCCGGGCGCGCGCTGCGGCCGCTGCACCAGGTCACCGCCACCGCGCAGCGGCTCGGCGAGGCCACCCTGGACCAGCGGATCGGCTACTCGGGCGCGGACGACGAGGTGGCCGAGCTGGCCAAGACGTTCGACGCCATGCTGGACCGGATCGCCGCCGCGTTCGAGGCGCAGAAGCGGTTCGTCGCGAACGCCTCGCACGAGCTGCGGACCCCGCTCGCCGTGATGCGTACCGAGATCGACGTGACGCTCAGCGACGACGAGGCGGACACCGCCGAGTACCGGCGGATGGCCACCGTCGTCCGGGACGCCTCCGAGCGGGCCAACGGGCTGGTCGACGCGCTGCTGGTGCTGGCCCGCAGCGAGGCGCAGGCCGGCCGCCGGCTCGGCCGGCGTACCGAGTGCGACCTGGCCGCCGGCACCGCCAACGCCCTGTCGGCGGTACGCCGGGAGGTGGAGCGGATCGGGCTGCGGGTGCAGACCTCGCTGGAGTCGGCGCCGGTGGTCGGCGATCCCGGGCTGCTGGACCGGCTGGCCGGCAACCTGGTGGAGAACGCGGTCCGCTACAACCACCTGCACGGCCGGCTCTGGGTGCGCACCGGCTCCGACGGGTGCCGGTCCTGGCTGGTGGTGGGGAACACCGGGTTCGAGGTGGACCCGGCCGACGTGCCGGGGTTGTTCGAGCCGTTCCGCCGGGGCGGCCGGGAACGCACCGGCGCCCGCGGCTCCGGCCTCGGGCTCTCCATCGTCCGCGCGGTCTGCGACGCGCACGGCGGCACCGTGCAGGCCGTCGCCCAGCCCGGCGGCGGCCTGGAGGTGACCGTGACGCTGCCGGCGGCGGACGCGGCTCCGGCGGTGACCGCCGAGGAGCACGCCGGGCCGGCGGGGAGTCGCTGACCGGGGTTGCGGCCACCGCCGGGCGGATGGAAGGATCATGCCGTCAGCCCGAAGTCGGAGGGGGGTGCGTCGAATGTCCATCGTCATGACGTCCGCGCCCCGTCTCGCCGGCTGACGCTCACGCACACGGGGCGCCTCGACCACGGAGGCTTCACCCGTGTTTCCACGGATCCACAACATCAGTTTCGACTGCCACGACACCTACGCCCTCGCCGGCTTCTGGTCGGCGGTGCTCGGCTACGCCCGACACGCCGACGATTTCCCGGGTGACCCGGAGGCGGTGCTGCTGCCACCGGACGGCGCCGGCCCGAACGTGTTCTTCCAGCAGGTTCCCGAGGCCAGGTCGGTCAAGAACCGGGTGCACATCTGCCTGGAGCCGGCCGGCCGGACCCGGGATCAGGAGGTCGACCGGGTGCTCGGGCTCGGCGCCGTCCTGGTCGACGACCGGCGGCGCGCCGACGGCACGGGCTGGGTGGTGCTGGCCGACCCGGAGGGCAACGAGTTCTGCCTCCTGCGCAGCGCGGCGGAACGGGCAGGTACGGCCCAGATGGAGGAACAGCAGTGAGCGCCCTATCCACAACATCGGCATCGACTGCCGCGACACCTATGCCCTGGCCGGTTCACGTCGACCTCATGCCTACCGTCGATCCGCGTGACCGAGAGGTGGAGTGGTTGCGTGCATCAGGACGACCGTCGTCTCCGACGAGCGCAGGCCGGATGGAATCGAGGCGTGGATCGCGGCTGCGGCCGGTGCCGACCGCGGCCAGGAATTCCTGCCGTCCGGGTCGCCACCTTCCGGTCCAGTAATGGGCGTGGTGACGATGGCCGACCCGGAGGACAACGAGCTCAGGGTTTAGTGCGGTGCTGCCGAGCGGGTCTGACGTCGGGGATCTACAGTGGACGGCTGAACATCTTGCGGTTGGCGAAGTTGTGGTAGCCGGCGCGCTGGAAGGCCTTGACCATGCCGATGTTTCCGGTGTCGCAGTCGCCACGGATCTCCGTTGCCCCGGCAGCGACAAGGATGTTCGTCCCGCGAGCCACGACGGCGGTGGCGTAGCCGTGACCACGTCCGGTCGTGGCGACGCCGACCAGGCCGATTACCGCGGAGCTCGGCGTACGGGCGGGCAGGCTGATCGCGATCGGCCGGTCCTGCTGGTCGTAGCCGATCTCGAACCAGTCCCGCTCGTGGTCCAGCTCCAGCATGTCGGCGAGGCTGCGCTCGGCCGCGCCGCGCAGGCCGTGTTCGGCGATCTCGGCGAGGAAAATTGAATCCTTCGTGTCGGTGAAGGCGTCGGCGAGCAGGTCGACGAACGGCTCCTCGCCCAGCTCAGTAAGTGACCGCCAGTGCAGCCGGTCGTCCTGGGCGGGAAGCGGATCGCCGTTCTGCCAGAGGAACCGCCGTCCGTCGCGGGTGACCGAGAAACCGTGCGAGGCGAGCAACTGCTCGCGTCGCTGCGGGTCGCGCTGGAGCTGGGGGGCCTGGCTCGGCGTGTCCAGTACGTGACCCTGCGTTCGCGCACCGAGCGAGCGAGCCAGTTCGGCGGCGTGCGTCAGCAGGGCGGCGGCGGTCTGGTCGTCGCCCGGCTCCAGCAGCACCACGTCCATGGGCACCGAGCGGCCGGGGACCGTCCACAGCACGACGTTGCCGACGAGTTCGTTGTCCTGCTCGGCCACCAGGCACCAGGCCGGTTGAGTGCAGCCGCTGTCGAGCAGCCCAGACAGGTAGGCCGCGGTCGCGCTGTTGCGTTCGTCGTCGTTCGGGTACGCCGTCAGGGCGGGTAGTTCTTGGGGCCGGGCGGGGCGGATCGTCAGCACAGTCAGTTTCCTTCGATGGTCAATCGTTGGCAGCGCACGCAGGCTGCGGATGGGCGAGAAAAGGAGGGAAGCAGGGCCGCGAAAAAGGAAGGTCTCAAACCGGTCAGCCAGGGCGCCGCACAGTTGGAAGCGTTCCTGCCGGCTGACGAAGCCACCAGTACCGCGCTGACCGAACTCGTCACCTGGTGAACGTGATCGAGTTGCCCCTGCGCAGGGGCAACTCGATCACCAGTCCGCCGGCGAACGACCCGGGCCCGGAGCGTCCACCTCGCCATGAACGCGGCCATGGCGAGGTGCATCAGGTCGGGTGCGATCGTCAGCCGCTGCGGGACGTCATCGCGTCACGCGGCGTCGAGCGCCTGAGTGATCTTGCGGGTCATTTCCGTCAAGGTTGGGCTGGGCTCGCTCTCCCGGGTCCGGGCGGCTGCATCGACGGCGACCAGGACGGTGCTGCGGAAGTTCTCGGCCTCCGCCGGGTCCTGCTTGGCGAGCAGGATCATGGTTGCCGTCAGGGCCGGTAGCACGTGGTCGGCGATCTCCGCCACGGACTTGCCGTCCAGGTTCGGCACCTTGGCCTTCTCGGCGAGTACGTGCCCGACCGGGCCCGTCGCGGACGCAGAGCGATGGAGCCGGTGGCGGCGACCCCGTGCGGCGAGCCGGCGGTGTCCGCGGTGGCGAGCAGCGTGACCGCGCGTACGCGGCGATGCGCAGGGTGATCTTGTCCTGGTCGGTGAGGGTGAGGGGACATGCGGTGTGCTCCTTCTTGCACGGGCGATGGTGAGTGCTCCCGTCACGGGCGGGCTGGTGTCAGTTGTCGATTGCCTGGTAAAGCGTGGTCCAGAAGTCGTGGAACGCGTGCGCCGAGTTCGGCGCGGACGTGCCGACCTGGGTGAGCAGGATGCCCACGACGTCGTTGTGCGGGTCGGCGTAGGTGGAGGCGCCGCTGCCGCCGTCCCAGCCGAACTGACCGATCGGAGCGTAGTCGCCGCGGTAGGTGCGCACCGCCATCCCGAAGCCCCAGCCGCCGTGCTGGCCCTGGCCGAACGAGATGTGGACGTTGTCGCGGGCCATCGCGGTTCGGGCGGCGTTCTGCTCGGGGGTCAGCCGGTTGCTGGTCATCAACTCCACCACGGGCCGGGACAGGATCCGTTCGCCGCCGTGCATGCCATGGTTGAGCAGCATCCGGAAGTAGGCGTGGTAGTCGTCGACGGTGGAGACCAGGCCACCACCGCCGCCCGGAAACGCCGGGGCCTGGCTCCACCGGCCGCTTTCGGCCTCGTCCCAGACGTGGAACTCGCCGGTCCGCGGGTCGGGTGCGTACAGCGGAGGGAGCCGGTCGATCTTGTCGGCGGCTACGTGGAAGCCGGTGTCCTTCATGCCCAGCGGGTCGAAGACACGTTGCCGAAGGAACGTCTCGAACGGCTGGCCGGTGACCCTGGCGACGAGCACACCGACCAGGTCGCTGCTGATCTGGTACTGCCAGCGCTCTCCGGGCTGATGCATCAGCGGAAGCTCGCCGAGGCGGCGCATCCACTCGTCCGGCTCGGGCATCGGCTCGGGCAGGTTGGGGGTGAGCCCCTGCTCGAAGATCGCCCCCATGATCGGGGTGCCCAGCACGGTCATGTCCATGCCGAGCCCGAACGTGGAGGTCAGCACGTCCCGCACGGTGATCGGCCGCCGCGCCGGCACGGTGTCGTCCAGCGGCCCGTCGATCCGCTTGAGCACCCGCCGGTCGGCGAGCTCGGGCAGCCACGGCTCGACCGGGTCGTCGAGCCGCAGCCGGCACTCGTCGAGCAGCACCATCGCCGCCGCGATCGACACCGGCTTCGACGTCGACGCCATCCGGAAGATCGTGTCCCGGCCCATCGGCGGCCCACCGTCGTGGGCCATCGTCCCCATCGCCTCGACGTACGTCTCGTCACCCCGGCTGGCCAGCGCGACCAGCCCGGGAATACGCCCGGACTCGACATGCCGTTGCAGCACCTCGCGCAGCCTGTGCAGCCCCGACTTGGAAAGGCCGCCATTGCCGAACTCCATCTCGATCTCCTTGTCTTCAATGCTCGATCCACGGCTCACGGGCCTTGCTGTCGGACGTTTCGCGCCGTTCGGCGGGTCGCGGCTTTTCACGGCGTCGCTGACGGTGCGCACTGACACTTCATGGCAGACCTCTCTCCCACAGCACGGGTCGGCTCCGCGTGCCGCTTGGGGTCATGACAGGGCGAGCTCGTAGCGGTGAGTTCGCCGGAGGGGGCGAAAGTCGAGGTCCTCGCGCGTGGCGAGCAGGTCGGGGTCGCCCCAGGCCGGGTGGGTTTGGATCTCGTTGACGTGTGGGTGGACCTCGCGCAGTCGCTGGATCAGGGCGGCGTTGAACCCAGTGGTCCAGCCGCCGTCCGCGATGCTCGGGGGACACGGCCGGTCCGTACTGGCGGGCGCGCGGCTGGGGCGGGGCGCCGACGACCGCCATGGCGTAGGCCGCCAGGTCGCCGTTCGCCTCCGCGGCGGTCAGCAGGGCGTTACCGGGACGGCTCGGGCTGCGGAGCAGCGTTTCGACGCGGGACACGTCGGAGAGGTCGCCGCTCCAGTGGGCAGGTTGTATCCGGGGTGCGCGGCGTCAATCAGCTCACCCAGCCAGGCTTCGTGGACATCGCAGTAGGTCAGCAGGTCATGCCGCCTGGACTGGGTGTGCCGGAAGCCGTGCCATCGGCAGTACGCCTCCCCGGGCGAGCCCGCGGCCACGTCGGTGACCAGGCGGGGCTCGGCCGTCCTTTCCCGGACGGCGGCGAGGAGCCGGGAGCCGATCCCGCGGCGCCGCCACGCCGGCTCGACGTACAGGCCGAGGTCGGCGGTGCCCGGCTTCAGCGCGGGGGCCGCTGGCAGGAGGAAATCGAGCCCGAACGGGATGATCGGCCGTAGCGTGGCCACCCCGGCCACGAAGCCGCGCGGCGCCATGGCCCGCCATCGCCAGACCCGGGTGACCCGGCGCCGCGATGATCTCGGTCAAGGCTTCGTTCATGGCACCAACGATCGCCGGGCCGTCGGCGTGGAACAACGCAAAAGATCGAACCGCCGGATTAGCCACCGGTTATCGTTCAACGCCGTGCGCGCCCGCACGGTCGACCGTCGCCCGGGTCACGATCATGGGCCGGGCCACCACCAGCGTCATCTTGGCGAGGGCGTCCGAGGCACGGGACCTTGTACCCGTTGTCTCGGGACCCATTCCCGGTCAGCCGCGGTCCCGGCGTCGATGCAGTTGCCCGATGTCGTCTCGTCGACAGGGCCGGTCGGTTGCTCAGCCCGGATCGAATGGCCCTGCCGCGCCAGCTATCACCCGCACAGAGGTGCAGCACCAGAACCGCTTTGATCGACTCCTGCAACGCCTCGTAGCCGGGCAGCCTGACCAGCGGGCGCCGCCGTGCGTCTGCCCCCGCGGCGGCCACCGCCCTGGCCGGCGAGGCCCCGTCGGCCTGACCCCGGTACGACGCGGGCCGGGCTCCCGCCACCGAGGTGGCGGGAGCCCGGCCCGTGGGGTCACGACCTCAGGAACGCTGCTCGATCTGGCCGCGCATGCCGGCGAACTCGGCCTTCGCCTTGTCGGCGGAGGAGAAGTAGATGACGATCATGCCGACGCTGCCCTTGTCGGCCCAGACGCAGACGCCGAGTGGCGCATCGTCGATCTTACCGTCGCCGCAACGGGCTTCGCCGCCGAGCGGGCCCGGGTCGATGTCGGCCATGTTGCTGACGGCCAGCTGGGAAGACAGGTCGGTGACCGCTACCTCGAGTTCCTTCTTCGGGTCGGCCATCAGCCCGGACGCGGCGGCGATCATGACGATGTCCTGCTTGGCGGGGTCGCCGTAGAAGGCACCGACGGCGCTGGTCTCGTTCTGCACCGTCGACTTCATCTCGGCGACCATCTCGTCGGCGACCGACTTGAGGTCCGGGTCGGTGATCTGCGGGCGGCCGGCCAGGGTGGTCGGGGCGACCACGCGGGTGTTGGCCGCGTCCACGGCGTCGCCCACCTCGTCCTTGACCGCGAACCAGGCGACCGCGGCGCCGCCGAGGCAGAGCACCAGCACCACGGCCAGCACGATCAGCACGATCTTGCCGGCGCCGGACTTCTTCTTCGGCGGCGGGCCGGCCGGGGTGTACGAGTGGCCGGGCTCGGCGGGTGGATAGCCGCCCTGCGGCGGGTAGCCGCCGGGCTGTTGGGGTGGGTAGCCGCCGGGCTGTTGGGGTGGGTAGCCGCCGGGCTGTTGGGGTGGGTAGCCGCCGGGCTGTTGGGGTGGGTAGCCGCCGGGCTGTTGGGGTGGGTAGCCGCCGGGCTGTTGGGGCGGGTAGCCGCCGGGCTGCCGGGACGGGTAACCGCCCTGCTGCGGCGCCGGGTAGCCCCCGGGCTGCGGCGACGTGGGGTAGCCCCCGGACGGGGGCGGGTACGAGCCGTGGTCCCCGTAGGGACTGGCCGGCGGCTGGGACATCAGTCAGCTCCAGATCTGTCGAGGTCACGGCGATCCTAGTGACGTCGATCAAGATGGCGCTGCCCGGCTCCCGACAGGGTGGCAGAGACGACCGCGGTGGCCGATCGCGTCCGACGGACGCGACCGACCACCGCGGTCGCGGGGGAGCGGGGTGGATCAGGCGGGCAGGCTGGCGACCCCGCGCGGCAGGAACCGCCGGCCGGTGACCCGCTCGCTGGTGCCGGTGCGGTCCAGGTACGGCGTCACGCCGCCCAGGTGGAACGGCCAGCCGGCGCCGAGGATCATGCACAGGTCGATGTCCTGCGCCTCGGCCACCACACCCTCGTCGAGCATCAGCCGGATCTCCTCGGCCAGCGCGTCGAGCGCGTTCTGCCGTACCTGCTCGGCGGTCAGCGGCTGGTCGCCGACCACCAGCAGCTTCGCCACCTCGGCGTTGACCTCGTCGTCGACCACGATCGGCTGGCCGGAGTCGGCGATCCGCTTGAGGTTCTCGCTGACCCCGAACCGGTCCGGGAACGCGCCGTGCAGGGTGCCCCCGACGTGGTACGCCACGGCCGGCCCGACCAGCTGGAGCAGGGCGAGCGGGCGCATCGGCAGGCCCAGCGGGTCCAGCGCGCTGTTCGCCACGTCCAGCGGGGTGCCCGCGTCCACGGCGGCGAAGACCGTGCCGAGGAAGCGGGTGAGCAGCCGGTTGACCACGAACGCCGGGGCGTCCTTGACCAGCACGCAGGACTTCCGCAGCTGCTTGCCGACCGCGAACGCGGTGGCCAGCGTGGCGTCGTCGGTGCGCTCGCCCCGGACGATCTCCAGCAGCGGCAGCACCGCGACCGGGTTGAAGAAGTGGAAGCCGACCACCCGCTCCGGGTGCTCCAGGTCGGCGGCCATCGCGGTGACCGACAGGCTGGAGGTGTTGGTGGCCAGCACCGCCTCCGGCTTGACGATCTTCTCCAGCTCGGCCCAGACCTGCTTCTTGACGTTCAGGTCCTCGAAGACCGCCTCGATGACGAAGTCGGCGTCGGCGAAGACGGACTTGTCCACCGAGCCGCTGACCAGGCCGTACAGCTTGGCGGCGGTGCCCTTGTCCATCCGGCCCTTGCTGACGGCCTTCTCGATCTGGGTGTGCACGTAGCCGACACCCTTGTCCACCCGGGACTGGTCGAGGTCGGTCATCACCACCGGCACCTGGAGGCGGCGGGCGAACAGCAGCGCGAGCTGGCTGGCCATCAGGCCGGCGCCGACGATGCCGACCTTGGTGACCGGGCGGGCCAGGCCCTTGTCCGGCGCGCCGGCCGGCCGCTTGGCCCGCCGCTGCACCAGGTCGAAGGCGTACAGGCCGCTGCGCAGCTCCTCGGAGAAGACCAGGTCGGCCAGCGCCTCGTCCTCGGCGGCGGTGCCGGTGGCGAAGTCCGCGTCCTTCGCCGTCTCCAGCAGGTCCAGCGCCTTGTACGCGGCCGGGACCGCGCCGTGCAGCCGCTGGTCGAGGGTCTGTCGGGCGAAGTAGAGCACGCCCGCCCACATGTCCTTGTCGACCTCGGGCCGGGTCACCGTGATCTCGCCGCGGACCACGCCGGCGGCCCACTCCAGCGACCGCTCCAGGAAGTCCGCCGGCTCCAGCAGCACGTCCGCGATGCCCATCTCGGCGGCCTGCTTCGGCTTGAGCATCTTGTTCTGCATCAGCGGGTTCTGGATGATCACCTGGGTCGCGGCCGGGATGCCGATCAGGTTCGGCAGCAGCTGTGTGCCGCCCCAGCCGGGCACCAGGCCGAGCGAGACCTCGGGCAGGGCCAGCGCCGCGGCGCCGCCGGAGAGGGTCCGGTAGTGGCAGTGCAGGGCCAGTTCCAGGCCGCCGCCCATGGCCGCGCCGTTGACGAACGCGAAGGTCGGGATCTGGCTGTCCTTGAGCCGGGCGAAGACCCGGTGACCGAGCCGGCCGATCTCCAGCGCCTGCTCGCGGTCGGCCAGCGCCGGCAGGCCGACGATGTCGGCGCCCACGCAGAAGACGTACGGCTTGCCGGTGACCGCGATGAACGCCGGGTTCGCCGCCAGCGCGCCGGTGATCGCCTCGTCCAGGCTGGTCAGACCGCCCGGGCCGAAGGTGTTCGGCTTGGTGTGGTCGAAGCCGTTGTCCAGGGTGATCAGGGCGGCCGGCCGATCCAGCCCCGGTACGTTCACCTGGCGCAGCAGCGCCTTGGTGACGACCTCGTTCGGTGCCGCGAGCGCGCTCACTTGTTGCCCTCCCAGTGGGGGTTCTCCCAGATCACGGTGCCGCCCATGCCGATGCCGATGCACATGGCGGTGAGGCCGTAGCGGACCTCGGGGTGCTCGGCGAACTGCCGGGCGAGCTGGGTCATCAGCCGCACGCCGGAGGAGGCCAGCGGGTGGCCGATGGCGATCGCGCCGCCCCACGGGTTGACCCGCGGGTCGTCGTCGGCGATGCCGAAGTGGTCGAGGAAGGCGAGCACCTGCACGGCGAACGCCTCGTTCAGCTCGAACAGGCCGATGTCGTCGATGCTCAGACCGGCGATGCGCAGCGCCTTCTCGGTGGACGGGATCGGGCCGACGCCCATCACCTCGGGCTCGACCCCGACGAAGCCGTACGACACCAGCCGCATGGCGACCGGCAGGCCCAGCTCGCGGGCGGTCTCCTCGGCGGCCAGCAGGCTGGCGGTGGCGCCGTCGTTCAGGCCGGCCGCGTTGCCCGCGGTCACCTTGCCGTGCGGGCGGAACGGGGTCTTCAGGGTGGCGAGCTTCTCCAGCGAGGTGTCCCGCGGCGCTTCGTCCACCGTGGCCAGTCCCCAGCCGGCCTCCGGGTCGCGGACCGCGACCGGCACCAGGTCGGGCTGGAGCTTGCCGTTGGCGTACGCCTTCGCGGTCTTCTGCTGCGAGGCGAGCGCGAACGCGTCGGTGCGCTCCTTGGTGATGTGCGGGACCCGGTCGTGCAGGTTCTCCGCGGTGGCGCCCATGACCAGCGCGGACGGGTCGACCAGCTTCTCGGCGATGATCCGCGGGTTCGGGTCGACGCCCTCGCCCATCGGGTGGCGGCCCATGTGCTCCACGCCGCCGGCGATGGCGATGTCGTAGGCGCCCATGGCGATGCCGCCGGCGACGGTGGTCACCGCTGTCATCGCGCCGGCGCACATCCGGTCGATGGCGAAGCCGGGTACGGTCTTGGGCAGGCCGGCCAGCAGGGCCGCGGTCCGGCCGATGGTGAGGCCCTGGTCGCCGATCTGGGTGGTGGCGGCGATGGCGACCTCCTCGACCCGCTCCGGCGGCAGCTGCGGGTTGCGGCGCAGCAGCTCGCGGATGCAGCGGATCACCAGGTCGTCGGCGCGGGTGTTGGCGTACATGCCACCCGCCTTGCCGAACGGGGTGCGGACGCCGTCGACGAAGACGACATCCCGAACTTCACGGGGCACTTGAGAGCCTCCTTTTCGACCATGATCCGGTCGCCGCGCCGCCGGGCGGCGCACGGACCGAATGAAGGTCGCCGGCACGGGCGTGGTCCCTCGGATGCTACTCGCCAGTAACCAAACCCGACACCACCCCCCGTGTGGCCCACCCCACACCCACCCCCGCCCACCCTCCCGGCCGCCCCCTCCGTGGCGCGCGCGTTGATCATGAAGTTGTTGTCGCGACACGCCGGGCGGGACGACAACAACTTCTTGATCAACGGGCCGAGCGAGCGGGTGGGTGGGGGTGGGCGGTCAGGGGGCGGGGGGTGGGGGCTGGAGGGCTTCGGCGAGGGCGGGAAGGAGGAGGCGGATCTGCCATTCGCGGGCGTTGAAGCCGCGCAGCGTGTCCGCCACCGCCTGCTCGGTGACCTCCTCCGGCGGAACCCAGGCCAGCCGGCGGACCGAGTCCGGGGCGATCAGGTTCTCCGGCGGCAGGTTGTGCTCGCCGGCGACCCGGGTCACCACCTCCCGGCACCGGGCCAGCCGGGCCGCCGCCACCGGGTCCCGTTCCGCCCAGCGGTGCGGCGGCGGCGGGCCCTCGGCCGCCGGCGTCACCGGCAGCGCGTCGTCCGGCAACTGCCGGGCGTCGTCCAAGGCCGCCAGCCAGGTGCGGGCCAGCCGGCGTACCGAGCGGCCGCCGAAGCCGGGCAGGGTGAGCAGGGTCTGCTCGTCCTTCGGGTCCAGCTCGGCCGCCGCGATGATCGCCGAGTCCGGCAGCACCCGGCCCGGAGCCGCGTCCCGCCGGGCCGCGATCTGGTCCCGGGCGTACCACATCGAGCGGACCCGGGCCTGCGCCCGTGCGCCGCGTACCCGGTGGATGCCGGAGGTGCGCCGCCAGGGTTCGGCGCGCACCCGGGGCGGCCGGGCGCCGGTGCGCACCAGCGCGGCGAACTCCTCGGCCGCCCACTCGCTCTTGCCCTGCCGGATCAGCTCCGCGTCGAGCGCGTCACGCAGGTCGGTCAGCAGCTCCACGTCCAGCGCGGCGTAGGTCAGCCACGACTCCGGCAGCGGCCGGGTCGACCAGTCGGCTGCCGAGTGATGCTTCTCCAGGCTGAACCCGAGTAGCTGCTCGGTCAGCGCGGCCAGGCCGACCCGCTCGAATCCGGCCAGCCGGGCGGCCAGTTCCGTGTCGAAGAGCCGGCGCGGACGCAACCCGAGCTCGGCCAGGCAGGGCAGGTCCTGGCTGGCCGCGTGCAGCACCCATTCGGCCTCGCCGATGACCTCGTCGAGGGCGGTCAGGTCGGGCAGCGGCAGCGGGTCGACCAGCACGGTGCCGGCACCGGCCCGGCGCAGCTGGACCAGGTAGGCACGCTGGCTGTAGCGGTAGCCCGAGGCGCGCTCGGCGTCCAGGGCGACCGGGCCGGAGCCCGCCGCGAAACGGGCCACGACCTCGTCAAGCTCGCTCTGCGTGGCCACCGGCTCAGGGGTGCCCTCCCGCGGAGCGGTCAGCGGCACGGGCCCGCCGGCGGTCGGGTCGTCTCCCGCGTCCGCCGGCTCCGGCCGGGCCGACGGCGGGTCGTGCGGTGCGTTTCCCGTACGGCTTTCGGCGGCCCGACGGCGCAGGGGTGGTTCGTCGGTCACCTGACAACCCTAGTGCGCCACCGGATTCCGCGGGTGCAGCCGGGGTCCGGCGTGTGTCGGTCAGGTGACCCTCAGGTGTCCGACGGGTCGGACATCGGGGAAGACAAACCCCGATCACGCAGGTACGGTCCATCCGGCCGCCCCGCTGGTGCGCGTTCCCCAGCCGGGGGCGGCCACTGGGGGCGGCTACGGGGAGGGCGTGGCGAACATGACTGCGGGCTACGGGTCGGCGGGTAGCGGACCGGCGGCGGGCGACGGCTCGGGCGGTGCGCCGCCGGACGGGGTCTACGGCCGGCCCGGCCCACTGCCGCCCCGGGTCGAGCCGCCCCGGCCGCCCGCCGCGGCGTACCCGGCGGGTCCGCCGGCCGGGGGCGGTTGGTCCCCGCCGCAGCAGGGGCAGTGGGGCCAGCCCGCGAGCGCGGCACCGACCGCCCCGCCCTACCCGCCGGCCGGCGCGCCGCCGGCCGCCAACCCCGACGCCCGGCCACCCGCCGCGCCCGGCCACCCGCCGGCCCCGGGCAACGCGCCGGGCTACCCGTCGGCGACCGGGTCGAGCTTCCCGGCGGCTGGCGCCCCGGGCTTCCCGCCGGCCGGCGACGGCTGGCCGGGAGCCGGCCAGCCCGCCCCGGCCGCACCCGCGCGGGGTCGCTGGCGCACGATCGTGGTCTCGCTGGTGGCGGCCGTCCTGGCCGTGGTGACCATCGTGCAGGCGATCCAGATCAAGGGGCTCTCCGACCGGCTCGGCGACACCGGCCGCCGGCTGGACACCGCCCAGGCCGCCGACGGCACCCGGCTCGACGGGCTGGAGCAGCGCGCGGAGGCGCTGGAGAAGCAGGCCGGGGCCGCGTTCAACCCGGAGGCGGTGGCCAGCGCCGTGCTGCCCAGCGTGTTCCGGGTCCGGGCCGGTCAGTTCACCGGCACGGCGTTCGCCATCGGCAAGCCCGCCGCCGGCGGCGGCACGAACCTGTTCACCAACTTCCACGTGGTGGAGGCGGTCTGGGACGGCGGCGGCCGGGAGGTCTTCCTGGAGCGCACCGACCAGCGGTTCCCCGCCACCATCGTCAAGGTCGACGAGGCCAACGACATCGCCCACCTGCGCACCACCAGCAAGTTCACCGGGCTGGTGGCCGCGTCCGCCGCGGTGAAGTCCGGTCAGCAGATCGTCGTGGTCGGCGCCCCGCTCGGGCTGGAGGACAGTGTCACCACCGGTGTGGTGAGCGCGTTCCGCAAGGCCGAGGGCGGCGACGGTCCGGTGATCCAGTTCGACGCGCCGATCAACCCCGGCAACTCGGGCGGCCCGGTGGTCAACGGCAGCAAGCAGGTGGTCGGCATCGCCACCGCCAAGGCGCGTGACGCCGAGGGCATCGGTCTCGCCGTACCCATCAAGACCGCCTGCGACGGCTTCAAGATCTGCTGACCCCGGTCAGCCACCGACCCGTACCGATCCGATCCGGCGGGCCGACCCTGCCCGGACCACGCACCTGGAGGAAGAGCAGAGATGTCCCAGCCACCGACCGGGCCGGGCGGGTACCCGCCGCCGTACCCGCCGCAGCCGCCGGCCGCGCCCGGTCAGCCGCCCGCGGGCGGCACCGTGTACGGCACCGGCCAGCCCGCGCCGCAGCAGTACGCGGGCGTCCCGCAGTCCACGCCCCCGGCCCAGCCCGCCCCCGACCCGGCCGCACCGGCCCCGACCGGCTACGCCCCGACCGGCTACGCCCCGACCGGCGCGTCCTACGGCGGCCCGGCCTCCGCGCCCGCGTACGGCCAGCCGATGTCCGCGCCGCCGATGTCCGGACCGCCGATGTCGGGGCCGCCGATGTCCGGGCCGCCCGGGTCGGTGCCGCCGTACGGCGCCGCGCCGGCCGCCGGCAAGGGGCGCGCCGTGCTGGTCCTGGCCGTGGTGGCCGGCCTGCTCTTCGTCCTCGGCGGGGTGATGACCGGCCTCTTCGTCACCACCAGCGGCAAGCTGGACCGGACCGAGAAGGAGATGGCCAGCCAGGTCAGCGAGCGGGACGGCACCATCGCGGCGAACGCCACGGAGATCGAGAAGCTCAAGGCCGACCTGCAGAGCGTGCAGGACAAACTGGCCGACACCGAGCAGGACCTCACCGGCACCCGTAACGACCGCGACGAGCAGGCCCGGCAGAAGAAGGTCATCGCGACCTGCCTGGACAAGCTCACCACCGCGCTGAACGCGGCCGCCGCCGGCAATCGTGCCGCGTTCGACAAGGCCAGCAAGGGCCTGGACAAGGTCTGCAACGAGGCCGAGGACTACCTCTGACCCGGCACCACTGATCCGGCACTCGGTCATGGCGTGCGGTGCGCCGCACGCCATGACCGGCGGGGTCAGGCGGCGCCGGCGGGGCGCCGCTCGGGCAGGGCGGTGACCCCGGGCGGCGGCAGGCCCGCGGTCGAGGCGAGCAGCGCGCACCACGCGAGCAGGTGCGGGGCCAGGTCGTCGTCCACCGGCGTCCAGGAGGCGCGGATCTCGATGTCGCCGGCCGCGGGCGGGCCGGCCAGCTCGCCGAACCGGGTCGACATGGTCTGGGTGACGGTCCCGCCGATCGCCCGGTGCCGGGCGTCCTGGGCGTCCAGGGCGTCGGTCAGCCAGGTCCAACCCACCCCGGGCAGCAGCGGGTCGGCCGCCAGGTCGACCTCCAGTTCGGCGGTCACGTAGCTGACCAGCCGCAGCGTCCCCTGCCAGGCCTCGTGGCCGGCCGGGTCGTGCAGCAGGATCAGCCGACCGGCGGCCACCTCGCCGCCGTCGCGCAGCACGGCCGCGGAGAGCGCGAAGGCGTACGGGGCGAGCCGCTGGGGCGCGCCCACCTCCTCGAGCACGATCTCCGGCCGGGGTGTCGCCGACCGCAACCCGGCGACCGCGCGGGCGAAGGTCTCCGGAAGCGCGATCGGGGGGGCCATGCCGGCAGCCTATGCCCGCGTCCGGCCGACGACCGGGACGGCACGCCGAGCGGGGCGGCCCGCGCGCCGGGCCAGCGGCGTTCGGCCCTCTCGTTCCACATCACAAAAGGCGGCGGTGGGCGCGGGCGCGGGCGGGCACCGTGGCACGATGGCCGCGATGACCACCGACACCACGGGCACCGCCGCCCGAGACGAGGCACCCCGCCCCGGCGGACCGGCCGACTCGCCCTTCGTCCGGGCCTGCCGGCGCCGGCCGGGCCCACACACCCCGGTCTGGTTCATGCGTCAGGCCGGCCGGTCGCTGCCGGAGTACCGGGAGATCCGGGCCAACGTGGGGATGCTGGAATCCTGCCGGCGTCCCGAGCTGGTGGCCGAGATCACCCTCCAGCCGGTGCGCCGGCACGGGGTGGACGCCGCGATCCTGTTCAGCGACATCGTGGTGCCGGTCGCCGCGGCCGGGGTCGACCTGGACATCGTGCCCGGTACCGGGCCGGTGGTGGCCGAGCCGGTGCGCACCGCCGACGACGTCGAGCGGATCCGCCCGATCACCCGGGCCGACGTCTCCTACGTGGATGAGGCGGTCCGGTTGCTGGTCGCCGAACTCGGCGACACCCCGCTGATCGGTTTCGCCGGAGCGCCCTTCACGCTGGCCAGCTACCTGGTCGAGGGCGGGCCGTCGCGCACCCACGCGAAGACCAAGGCGCTGATGTACGGCGACCCGGAGCTGTGGCACTCGCTCTGCGCCCGGCTGGCCGAGGTGACCCTGGCCTTCCTGCGGGTCCAGGTGGACGCCGGGGTCTCCGCGGTGCAGCTCTTCGACTCCTGGGCCGGCGCGCTGTCCGAGGCCGACTACCGCCGCTACGTGCTGCCGCACTCGACGGCGGTGCTCGCCGGCCTGGCCGACGCCGGCGTGCCACGGATCCACTTCGGGGTGGGCACCGCCGAACTGCTCACCGCGATGGGCGAGGCCGGCGCGGACGTGGTCGGCGTCGACTGGCGTACGCCGCTGGACACCGCGACCCGGCGGATCGGCCCCGACAAAGCCGTGCAGGGCAACCTCGACCCGGCCGTGCTGCTCTCCCCGTGGCCGGTGGTCGAGGCGGAGGTGCGGCGGATCCTGACCGAGGGGCGGGCCGCCCCCGGGCACGTGTTCAACCTCGGCCACGGCGTGCTGCCGGAGACCGACCCCGACGTGCTGACCCGGGTGGTCGCGCTGGTGCACGAGTTGTCCGCGCGCCCGGCCGACGGGAGCTGAGCACGGTGGCGCGGCCGTGGCGGGTGGCGGTGGTGGGCGGCGGGATCGCCGGGCTGGCCGCCGCGGTCCAGCTGCGCGACCGCGCCCCGGACGGCACCGAGATCACCGTGTACGAGCAGTCCGGCGCGCTCGGCGGGAAGCTGCGCACCGGCGAGCTGGCCGGCCAGCCGGTGGAGTTCGGCGCCGAGTCGTTCCTGATGCGCGACCCGGCCGGCGGCGAGTCCGCCGCGGTCGCCCTGGTCCGCCGGCTCGGACTGGCCGACCGGATCGTCCACCCCACGGTCGGGCGGGCCGCGCTCGCCCTGGCCGGCGGGCTGCGGCCGATCCCGGGCGGCACCCTGGTGGGCGTACCGGGGGATCTGGCCACGGTGAGCACTGTGGCGCGGCCGGACGCGGCGGCCGACCGGGACGAGGGCCGCCCGCTGCTCGGTCCGGACGACGACGTCAGCGTCGGCGCGCTGGTCCGGTCCCGGTTCGGCGACGAGGTGGTGGACCGGCTGGTCGACCCGATGCTCGGCGGGGTGTACGCCGGCCGGGCCGACGACCTGTCGCTGGTCACCACGATGCCCGCGCTGGCCCGGGCCGCCCGGGTGGAGCACACCCTGGTCGGCGCCGTGCGGGCCGCGCAGGCCGCCGCGCCGCGCGCACCGGGCGCCCCCGTCTTCGGCACCCTCGCCGGCGGGCTCGGCACCCTGGTCGAGGCGGCGGCGCGGGCCAGCGGCGCGAGGTTCCGCCGGAACGCGGCCGTCCGCGAGCTGACCTCGACGCCGGCCGGCTGGCGGCTGACCGTCGGCCCGACCCGGGACGCGGAGCACGTCGAGGTCGACGCGGTGCTGCTCGCCGTGCCGGCCCGCCCGGCCGCCCGGCTGCTCGCCGGGCCCGCGCCGGAGCTGGCGGACACCGTCGGCGGGCTGGACTACGCCAGCGTCGCGCTGGTCACCCTGGCGCTGCCCGAGCCGGAGCTGCCGGAGCTGTCCGGCTTCCTGGTGCCGAGCACCGAGGGGTTGCTGATCAAGGCGTCCACGTTCTTCACCACCAAGTGGGGGCACCTGCGCCGGCCGGACGGGCTGGCGCTGGTCCGCGCCTCGGTCGGCCGGTACGGCGAGGAGGCGTCGCTGCAGCGTACGGACGAGGACCTGGCCGCGACCGTGCACCGGGAGCTGTCGGCGGTGCTCGGCGTCCCGCTGCCCGCCCCCGTGGACGGGCACGTGCAGCGGTGGGGCGGTGCGCTGCCCCAGTACACCCCCGGGCACGCCGACCGGGTCGCCGCCGCCCGGGCGGCCCTGCGGGTGGGTCACCCCACCCTGGCGCTGGCCGGCGCCGCGTACGACGGGGTCGGCATCCCGGTTTGCGTGCGCTCCGGAGCGACGGCGGCCGACGAGATCATCACAGCACTGGAGGGATCGGCGAGATGACCGAGCAGACCAACGCGGCCCGGCTGCGCGAGCTGAACGCGACCATCCGCTACACGATGTGGTCGGTGTTCCGGGCCAGCAGTCCGCTGCCGTCGCTGCGGGACAACGTCGTCAGCGAGGTCGAGGCGCTCTTCGAGGAGCTGGCCGGCAAGGACGTGGTGATCCGCGGCACGTACGACGTGGCCGGGCTGCGCGCCGACGCGGACCTGATGATCTGGTGGCACGCCGAGTCCAGCGACGCGCTCCAGGACGCGTACCTGCGGTTCCGCCGGACCGCGCTGGGCCGCGCGCTCACTCCGGTCTGGTCGCAGATGGCGCTGCACCGGCCGGCCGAGTTCAACAAGAGCCACATCCCGGCGTTCCTGGCCGGCGAGGAGGCCCGCGCCTACCTCTGCGTGTACCCGTTCGTCCGCTCGTACGAGTGGTACCTGCTGCCGGACGCGGAGCGGCGCGAGCTGCTCGCCGAGCACGGCCGGATGGCGCGCGGGTACCCGGACGTGCGGGCCAACACGGTCGCCTCGTTCGCGCTCGGCGACTACGAGTGGATGCTCGCCTTCGAGGCCGACGAGCTGCACCGGATCGTCGACCTGATGCGCGACCTGCGCGCCGCGGGCGCCCGCCGGCACGTGCGGGAGGAGATCCCGTTCTACACCGGTCGCCGCCGGTCCATCGCCGACATCGTCAACTGCCTGGTCTGAGTCCCGGCCGGCGCCGTCCACCAGGCCGGCTGACCCGCACCCGGCCGTGCGGGCCGCGCTGGCCGGCCGGGGCCGCGTCCGGAGGCAGGGGGACGCGGCCCCGGCCGGGGATCAGCCGCTCGTCGTGCAGGTGAGCATCGGCGCGGTGTTGCTGCTGCCGTTCCACGAGCCGATGAAGCCGAACGTGGTGCTCGCCCCGGCGCCGAGGCTGCCGTTGTAACCGACGTTGCGCGCGACGATCCGGTTCCCGCTGGTGCTGACCGTGGCGTTCCACGCCGAACTGACCTGCTGGCCGTCGGCGTACGTCCAGGTCACCGACCAGCCGCTGATCGGCGACCCGCCGTTGGTCACCTGCACCTCGCCCTGGAAGCCGCCGGCCCACTGCCCGGTGACCCGGTACGTCGCCGTGCACGCGCCGGCCGGCGGCGGGGTGCTCGGCGGCGGCGTGGTCGGCGGCGGCGTGGTCGGCGGCGGGGTGGTGGGCCCGCCGCCACCGGAGAAGTCGACGTCGCTGCACAGGTAGTACGACTGGTCGAGGTGGCTGGCCTGCCAGATGGTGTACACGATGTGCCGGCCGGTGCGACCCGGCGCGTTCGCCGGGATCTCGATGGAGACGCCGTTGGTTTCCGGCTTCCACTGCGACGCCGGGGTGTTGCCGATCTGGCCCACCAGTTCCAGGTCGTCCCAGCCGAGCGGTTCGGTGAGCGCGTCGAAGCCCTGCCGGGTCACGTACACCCGGATGTAGTCGGCGCCGTGGCTGGCCTGGTCGTACAGGCGGACCCGGAAGCTGTTCGCCACCGGGGCGGTCTTCCAGGCACCGACCGTGTCGAGCGCGTCGTACCGCCCGCCCTCGGTGCGGCCGCCGCTGCACAACTGGCCGTTCGGGATGGCCGCCTGGTGGTTGCCGGCGACGCCCTCGCGGAACAGGCCGTTCCAGTTCCACATGGCGTTCGGGTTGGCCTGCCAGGCCTGCCAGCACATCGGGTCCTCGGTGGCCATCCGGGGATTCTGGAAGTCGCCGCCCCAGCGCTGCCAGCAGCCGTAGTTGCGGGAGGCGGGGTCGACCACGGAGCCGTGCGCGGCGACCGGGTTGGCCAGCGCCGTGGTCAGCAGGAGGACGGCGGCCGCCGCGACGGCGAGCAGCCACAGGACGCGTGGTTGTCGGAGCTGAGTGGACAAGGGGAGCCCCCAGGGCAGAGATCGGACGACGACGCCCGGACGGCCGGGAGTTGCCCCTCCCGGCGCTCGCGTGGCTCCCGTGTGGCTCTGCCCGGCAGGCTGCCACATCGATCGTCAGTCGTCAATCGGCTCCCGCCGCATGGGGGTGTGCGGGATGCCGTCCTCGACGTACTCCGCCCCGCTGACCGTGAAGCCGTGCCGGGCGTAGAAGTCGACCAGGTGTGACTGCGCCTCCAGCACGCACGGCCGGTCGCCGACCTCGGCGAGCGCCGCGGCCATCAGCCGGCCGGCGTGGCCGCCGCGGCGGGCCTCCGGCGCCACCACCACCCGGCCGATCCGGGCCGCGCCGCCCGGGTCGGCCAGGATCCGCAGGTACGCCAGCGGCACGCCGTCGTGCTCCAGCCAGAGGTGCCGGGTGCCGGGCTCGACGTCCCGACCGTCGAGTTCCGGGTACGGGCACCGCTGCTCGACCACGAAGACGTCGATGCGCAGCCTCAGCAGGTCGTGGAAGGTGCGGGCGTCCAGGTCGGCGAACCGGGCGACCCGGACCTCGATACTCAACGACGGCATCCCGCGATCCTAGTTCCGCCCCGCCCGACGCCGGCTCCCGTGGGCGGAGCCGCTGGTCGTCTGATCGCACGCAGGGCCGGCCCGGCGGGTCGCCCTGCTGTTCAGCGCACGATCACGAGCACCGCGTGCGGCGTGTGGCCTGTGCGGCGGGTGCGGGGTGGCGGGGGTCAGGCGGGGCGGGCGCCGACGGCGTCGCGGATCTCGGCGCCCTGGGCGCCCTCCTCGGCGCGGGCGCAGTGTGCGCAGCAGAAGAAGCGGCCGGAAACCTCCACGCCGTGGCCGATGATCTTGATCTGGCAGTGCTCGCAGATCGGGGCGAGCTTGTGCGCCGCACACTCGAAGCAGTCGAAGGTGTGCACGTCGCCGCTGACCGTCCGCACCTCGAACGCCATCCAGTAGTCGTTACCGCAGACCTCGCAGGTTGCCACGACAGATCCCTCCGAACGGAACGTTTCCTCCAGCCTGCGGCACCGGCCGGGCCGGGGGGACGAAACGGGCCGACGGGGCCCGGCCGGCGGCGTGTCACCCCCGGCGTGTCGGGATTTGGTAGCTCGCCACCGGCGACGTGTGGGCTCGACGACGACTCCGCCGGCGAGGTCGACGAGCGGGGCGGGTTGTTGTGGCTCTGACTCTCACCCGGCGGAGCCGCCCCGCCACGGCTGGTCAGAAGTTGAGTGATGTCGATGATTTTATAGACAGGAGTCTTTACTGTTAACAAGGTTTAATTTACGTTGTTGGCACACCACCGCAGGCCCGAGCCGAGGGAGTTGCCAGCATGCGTCGAAGAATCACCGTCCCGCTCGTGGCGGCGGGCGCCGTCGTGTCCTCGCTCGCCGTCGCCGCCCCCGCGCAGGCGCACGGCTACGTCTCGTCGCCACCCAGCCGACAGGCGCTCTGCGCGCAGAACCGGGTCCCGGACTGCGGCCAGATCAAGTACGAGCCGCAGAGCGTCGAGGGCCCGAAGGGGCTGCGCAACTGCCACGCCAACATCGCCCACTTCGCCGTCCTCAACGACGACAGCCGGGGCTGGCCGGCCACCTCGGTCGGCAGCTCGGTGACCTTCACCTGGGTCAACACCGCCCGGCACGCCACCAGCAACTGGGAGTACTACATCGGCGGTACCCGGATCGCCGTCTTCAACGGTGGCGGGCAGCAGCCCGGCGCCACCGTGTCGCACACCGTCAACCTGGGCGGCTACTCCGGCCGGCAGAAGGTCCTCGCGATCTGGAACATCGCCGACACCGCCAACGCCTTCTACTCCTGCGTGGATCTGCAGATCGGCGGCGGTGGCGGCCCGACGCCCAGCCCCACGCCGACCCCGCCGCCGACCGCGTCGCCCACCCCGACGCCGACGTCGCCCACCACCCCGCCCGCCCCGGGCGGCAGCTGGACGGCCGGTCGCGCCTACCAGGTCGGTGACCAGGTCACCTACAACGGGCAGAGCTACCGCTGCCGGCAGGCGCACACCGCCCTGCCCGGCTGGGAACCGCCGAACGTGCCGGCGCTGTGGACCCGGATCTGACCGTACGGGTGCGGCCCGTGCCCGCGTGCGCCGCACCCGGCACCGCCCGACGGGGCGACCGGGCCGCCGGCAGACGTCGCCCCGCGGGCCTCGCCGCGCTGCTCGGCCTGCTGCTGGTCACCGGCTGCGCCGCCGACCCCGCGCCGCCACCGGCGGGCGCCCCCGCGCCCGCCGGCACGGCGAGTGCCGCCGTCCGCGGCCTCGACGTGGTGTTCCTGACCATGATGGTGGCGCACACCGAGCGGACGCTGGAGATCGTCCGGCTGGTGCGGGAGCGGTTGACCGACGGCGGGCTGCGCACCCTGGTCGCCGCGATCGAGGCGACCGAGGCGGACGAGCTGGCCACCATGCGCGGCTGGCTGCGTGCCGCCGACCCGGCCGCGACCGCCGGCCGGCACGACCACGCCGGGCACGCCGACGCCGCCGACCTGGACCGACTGCGCTCGGCCACCGGGGCAGAAGTCGACCGGGTGCTGCGCGAGGTGCTCTCCGCGCACCAGCAGGCGGCCGCCGACCTCGCCCGGGCGCACCGGGCGACCGCGGTCGCCCCGGAGGTCGCCGACCTCGCCCGGCGCGTCGAGCAGTCGCGCACCGCCCAGGTCGAGCTGATGGCGGGGCGGCCGGCCGCCGGTCGCTGAGCCGGGCACCCGACCCACGGCGGGGAGCGGCGGGATGGGCGCCTCAGCGGTCGGCCGGCCCGCGCCGGCCGGCGGTCAGCGCGGTTCCAGCCGGATCGAGACCGAGTTGACGCAGTGCCGGGTGTCCTTCGGGGTGAAGCCCTCGCCCCGGAAGACGTGCCCGAGGTGGCTGTCGCAGCGGGCACAGCGGATCTCGGTCCGGACCATGCCGAGGCTGCGGTCCTCGATCTCCTTGACCCGGCCGGAGATGGCGTCGTCGAAGCTCGGCCAGCCGCAGTGCGAGTCGAACTTGGTGTCGCTGGCGAAGAGTTCCAGCCCGCAGGCCCGGCAGTGGTAGACGCCCGGCGTCTTAGTGTTCACGTACTCGCCGGTCCACGGGGCCTCGGTGCCGGCCTCGCGCAGCACCCGGAACTCCTCGGGGCTGAGCCGGACCCGCCACTCGTCCTCGGTGCGGGGCAGTTCGGTGTCGTCGAGACTCACCCGCCAACGGTACGTCGGTCGTCGGACCGGTGGCATATGGTCGCGCAATGGGTGGCACGAAGGCAGCGGCCGAAGAGTTCGACGTGGCCGGGCACACCGTCCGGCTGACCAGCCCCGACCGGGTCATCTTCCCGCAGCGTGGGTTCACCAAGGCGGACGTCTTCCACTACTACCTCGGGGTCGGCGACGGGATCATGCGCGCCCTGCGCGACCGACCGACCACGCTGCAACGCTTCCCCGAGGGCATCGAGGGCGAGATGTTCTTCCAGAAGCGGGTGCCCGCCCGGGGCGTACCGCCGTGGGTGGCGACCGCCGAGATCAGCTTCCCGAGCGGGCGGAAGGCCGCCGAACTCTGCCCGGCCGACCTGGCCCACGTGGCCTGGGCCGCGCAGATGGGCACCGTCGTGTTCCATCCGTGGCCGGTCCGCGCGGCCGACGTCGACCGCCCCGACGAGCTGCGCGTCGACCTCGATCCCCAGCCCGGCACCGACTTCGCCGACGCGGCCGCCGCCGCGGGTGAGCTGCGCGCGATCCTCGACGAGCTGGGCGCCACCGGCTGGCCGAAGACCTCCGGTGGCCGGGGAGTGCACGTCTACCTGCGGATCCAGCCGCGCTGGACGTTCGTCGAGGTGCGCCGGGCCACCATCGCGCTGGCCCGCGAGCTGGAACGCCGCCGGCCGGACCTGGTCACCACCGCGTGGTGGAAGGAGGAGCGCGGCACCCGGGTCTTCGTCGACTTCAACCAGATGGCCCGGGACCGCACCATCGCCTGCGCCTACTCGCTGCGGGCCAACGCGAGGGCGACCGTCTCCACCCCGGTCGGCTGGGACGAGCTGCCCGACGTCGACCCGGACGACTTCGACCTGCGTACCGTGCCGGCCCGGCTGGCGGAGCGGGGCGACCCGCACGCCGGTATCGACGACGCGGCGTGGGACATCACCCCGCTGCTGGAGTGGGCCGAGCGGGACGCCGCCGCGGGCCAGGGCGACATGCCCTACCCGCCCGACCACCCCAAGATGCCCGGCGAGCCGAAGCGCGTCCAACCCTCCAAGGACCGCGACCGCCCCCGCTGACCCCCGCGACCGCCGCTGCGCCCACTCATGATCGTCTGATGGTGAGCAGGCCGGATCACCGCTTCACGACCTGCTGACCATCATCCGATCAAGGATCGCTCACACCTGGGCCCGGAGGGCTCTCAGCGGGGGCCGCTGATCGCCTCGACGGCCGCCTTGGCCGAGCGGAGGTCGGCGCCGGTCGCCTTCCGATACGCGGCGATCGCCTTGATCTTGTCGCCCCGCGCGACGACGGCCACCAGCAGGACGGTGAGGGGAGCCTCCACGCCGCCGATCGAAGCACTCCGGTGCCAGCGCCCGGCGTGGCCTTCGGTCCCCTCCGCACCGCCGAGGTGGCGGTATCCACCCAGGGCCGATACCGCCAGATCGGCGACATGGTGGGAATCCCGCCGGGGTGGTCACCTCGGGTCGCGGCAGGTCGGGGCGTCCCGGGGCCGGCGACAGCCCGGGATGCCGCACCTCGGGTGGATCAAGGCAGCGCCCGCGCGCCGTGCCCGGCCGGGAGCGTCGGGTAACGATCAAGTAACGGCCGCGAACCTTTCCCCACCCGTCGCCGCTTTAGCTGTTCGTCGGCCCGACGGGGGCCAGGGGAGGGCGTCGGATGAAGCTGGTGTGGAGGCGGGCCCGGGCGGCGCGGGGTCTGCTGGCCGCCGCCGTGGTGGCGGCACTGGTCGCGGTCGCGTTGGTCACCGGGCTCTCCGACTACAGCCGCCGGGCGGTCGAGGCGGGGCAGCAGGCCCTGCTCGCGCGGGCGCCCATGGAGGAGCGCAGCCTGCTGGTGACCGGCTCCGGCGGCAAGGACGTCGCCGAGTTCGCCACCCGCGACCGGGCCATCCGGGACGGTTTCGCCGCCGCCCTCGGCGACGCCCCGTTCGTGGTCACCGGGGCCCGCTACGGCACCGGCCGGGAACTCACCGGCGACCTCGGCCCGGTGGTCCGGACCGACGACCCGATCTTCGCCAACCTCGCCACGCTGGACGACCTGCCCGCCCACGCGGACCTCACCGGCGGCGCCTGGCCCACCGCCGGGGCGGTGCCGGCGCAGGTGACGCTGCCCGAGAAGGTCGCCGGCGCGCTGGGCCTCACGCCGGGCGCCCGGGTGCCGCTGCGCGACCGGGCCACCGAACGGTCCAGCGAGGTGGTGCTCGCCGGCACCTGGCGACCGCGCGACACCACCGACCCGTACTGGCAGCTGGCCCCCGGGGTGGGCGCCGGCAGCATCGCCGACTCCGGCAGCTCGTACGGGCCGTTCGTGCTGGACCGGGCCGACTTCGAGACGATCTTCCCGGGCTCGGTCTCCGCGTCCTGGGTGGTCCAGCCGGACCTCGTGGCGGCCGGCATCGGCCGCCTGCCCGAGCTGCGCAAGGCGATGACCGAGGCGGTGGCCGAGGTGCCCGAGGCGGCCGACCTCGGCTCCTCCGCCCGCACCGTCACGTCGATGGAGCGGCTGATCGACCGGATCAGCCGGGCCGACCTGGTGGGCCGCTCCGCGCTGGCCACCCCGCTGCTGCTGATCGTGGTCCTCGGCGGGTACGCGCTGGTGCTGGTCGCCGCGCTGCTGCACGAGGACCGGCGGGGCCAGACCGCGCTGCTGCGCGCCCGGGGCGCCGCGCGCCGGCAGTTGGCCGGCCTCGCCGCCCGCGAGGCGACCCTGGTCGTCCTCCCGGCCGCCCTGCTCGGGCCGCTGCTGGCCGGCGAGGCGCTGCGGCTGGTGGGCACCGGCGGGCCGGCCGAGCTGAGCACCACCGGTGGCGGCGGCACGCTGGTCTGGGCGGCGGCGTCCGCGGCGGCCGCCGGGTGCCTGGTGGCCATGGTCGCCCCGACCCTGCGCGGCGCCGGCACGTACGTGGCCGACATGGCCGCCCTGTCCCGGCCCGCCCGCTCCGCCACCGTGCAGCGGGCCAGCCTCGACCTGGCGCTGGTCGCGCTCGCCGTGCTGGCCTGGGTGCAGCTGCGCCAGTACTCGTCCCCGCTGGCCGGCGCCGCCGGCCGGCTCGGGCTCGACCCGCTGCTGGTCGCCGCGCCGACGCTCGGCGTGCTGGCCGGCGCGGTGGTCGCGTTGCGGCTGCTCCCGCCGGCCACCCGGTTCGCCGAACGGTTCATCGACCGCAAGCTGTGGACGGCGACCATGTTCGGCATGTGGCAGGCCGGCCGCCGCCCGCACGCCGGGCCGGTGCTGCTGCTCGCCCTCGCCGTCGGCGGCAGCACCCTCGCCTGGTCGCTGGTCGCCACCGGCGAGCGGTCCCACCTCGACCAGGCCGACCACACGGTCGGTGCCGACCTGCGGGTGGTGGAGCGGACCGGCGGGGTGCCGGTCGAGGCCACCGGGCGGCGCGCCGGGGAGATCGCGGCGCTGGCCGGCACCGACCGGACGCTGCCGGCCTGGCGGGACGAGGTGCGCGTCGGCCGGGACGACCTGCCGGTGACCGTGGTGGCCGTGGACGCGGCCGCCGCGGCCGACGTGATGCGGCTCGACGAGCGGCTCGCCGACGTCCCGCCGCCGGCGCTGTACGACCGGCTGGTCAGCCGGCGGGCCGCCCCGGCCGGGGTCGAGCTGCCCGCCGGCACCCGGCAGCTCACCGGGACCGTCAGCACCCCCGTCCAGAAGGCGGTGCGCCCGCACCAGATTGCCGTGTCGGTCCTGCTGAGCCAGGGTGACGGGCTGGCCTTCCGGCTGCCGGTGGCCACCGCCGGCAGCGACGGTCGGGCCGTCCCGTTCACCGTCGAGCTGCCGGAGACCGGCGGCGCCCTTCGGCTGGCCGGCTTCGAGGCCGACGGTGGCGATGCGGCGGGCCGGTCGTACGGGCTGGTGGTCGATGACCTGAAGCTGGTCGGGGCCGACGGCACGGCGCGCCCGGCGGAGCTGGCCGGCACCTGGGCGGCCACCAGCGGGCTGCTGGGCGACCGCGGTCCCGCGTCGGTGACGCCGACCGGGCTGACCGCCGAGCACGGGGTCGAATACCTCGCCGGTGGCCGGTTCGCCTTCCAGCCGCCGTCCCGGTTCGCCGTCGTGCCCGATGACGACAACCCCCCGGTGCCGGCGCTGATGACCCCGGCCGTCCGGGAGGCGCTGAGCCTGCGCGAGGGGGACACCTACACCCTCGCCCTCTCCGGCGTGTCGGTGCCGATCATCCTGGTCGGCGAGGTGGACGCGCTGCCGTCCGCCGCCGGTGCCGGCGTGCTGCTCGACCTGCCCGCGGCGATGGACTGGCTGATCCGCGAGCAGGGCGCGGTGCGTCCGGTGCCGGAATGGTGGGTGAGCACCACCGCCGGCGGGCACGACGCGGCGGCCCGGGCCGCCGCCGAGCTGCCCGGCGCCACCGTCCTCGACCGGCGCGAGGTGGCCGCGGAGGCGGCCCGCGACCCGTACTGGCAGGGCGCCCGGACCGGGCTGCTGGCCGCCGCGCTCGGCTCGGTGCTGCTCGCGCTGGTCGGCCTGGTGGTGGACGTCTGGGCCACCGCACGGCACCGGTTGTCCGAGTTCGCCGTGCTGCACACCCTCGGCGCGAGCCCGCGGCTGCTGGCCCGGGCGCTGCTGGCCGAGCAGACCTTCCTGGCCGGCATCGGCGTCGGCGTCGGCCTGCTGCTCGGCGCGGCGGTCGGCGCGACGATGGCCCCGCTGGTCATCCTCACGCCGGCCGGCGGCCGGCCGGTGCCCGAGGCGGCGTTCGCGCTGCACTGGGCGCCGATCGGGGCGACCGCGGTCGGCCTGCTGCTGGCGGCGCTGGCCTTCAGCGTGTTCATCGCCCTCGGCATCCGGCAGCGGGTGGCGGCGGCGCAACTGCGGATCGGGGGAGAGCGGTGACCGGGCGGAACAGACTGACCAGCGAGTGCGGGGAGACGGCGCGATGAGCATCGGCGCGGCCATCCGCCGGGTCCGGGCCCACGGCGGGCAGTTCCTGCTGCTGGCGATGTTGACCCTGGTCGTCTCGCTGCTGATCAGTGGGGTGCCCCGGGTGGTGAACCGGCTCGCCGAGCAGGGCCTGCGGGAACACCTGGCCAACCAGCCGGCGGCGATCCGGGACCTGACCTACAGCACCGAGCCGCTCACCCCCGCCACCGGCGCGACCTCGCTGGCCCAGGCGTTCGAGCAGGAGCTGGACACGCTGCAGGCCGGCATGCCGCCCGACGTGCGGAACGCGGTGGCGCAGCGCTGGTACGTCGCCGAGTCCGAGCAGCTACGGGTGACCGGTCCACACCTGGCGGCGAAGAACCTCCTCGTCCACCTCGCGCTGCGGACGGTGCCCGGCGTGCCGGAGGCGGCCCGGCTGACCGAGGGCCGCTGGCCGGAGGAGCGGTGGGGGCCCGGCCAGCCGGTGCAGGTGGCGTTGAACACCGACGTCGCCCGGCGGCTGAACCTGAGCGTAGGTAGCCGGCTGAACATGGCCACCGGAAGGCCGGGGGACACCTCGCCGCGGCTGCCGTTGACAGTGGTGGGGCTGTTCGAGCCGATCGACCGGTCCGACGGGATCTGGGACAATCTGCCGTCCGCGCTGGAGGTGGTGGAGCCGCCCGGCGACGCCCAGCCGTTCGTCGCCGTCGGTCTGGTCAGCGCCGCCGCGCTGGACAGCCAGGCGGTGGCCGGGATGCCGCTGCGGTTCAGCTGGCGCTACCGGATGGGCGCCGAGGGCGTCGACGCCCGGAAGCTGGACCAGCTGATCGACAGCATCGAGCAGATGAAGCGGGAGACGCCGCCGCGGCGGAGCCTCGTGCAGGGGTTCGACATCCCGCTGCGGGATTTCGCCGCCGCGCTGAACGCCGCCCGTACGCTGCTCGCGGTGATCGCTGCCGGGGTGCTGGCCACCCTGGCCGGGCTGGTGGCGCTGGCCGCCGCGCTGAGCACCCGTCGACGGCGGGAGGAGTTCAGCCTGCTGCGCGCCCGGGGCGGCTCGGCGGCCGCCGGCGCCCGGCGCAGCCTGGCCGAGTCGCTGCTGGTCATACCGGCGGCAGCGGCGGCGGGCTGGCTGCTCGGCACGCTCGTCCCGGGTGAGCCCAGCGGCACCCTGCCGCTCGCCGTCGGGACGGCCGCGCTGCTCACCCTGGTGCTGCCGGTGGCCACGCTGGTCGCCCCGGTCGGCGGTCCGGATCGTCGCGACCTGATCCGGGCGCGCCCGTCCGCCCGCCGGCTCACGGTCGAGGTGTCCGTCCTGGCGCTGGCCGCGCTGGCCACCGTGCTGCTGGTGCGCCGGGGGCTGACCCCCGGCGCGGTCGACCCGCTGCTGGTGTCGGTCCCGGTGCTGCTCGCGGTCGCCGCGGCGGTGCTGACGCTGCGCGCGTACCCGTGGCCACTGCGGCTGGTCAGCCGGCTCGCCGCGCGGACCCGGGGCAGCGTCGCGTTCCTCGGCACCGCGCGGGCCGGCCGGTCGGTGGTGGCCGCCCCGCTGATCGTCGTGGTGCTGGCCATCGCGACCGCGGCGTTCTGCGCGGTGGTCGCCGCCGGCATCGAGGCCAGCCGCGACCGGGTCGCCGACCGGACCGTGCCCGGCGACGCGCTGATCCGCGGCGACCGGCTCGCGCCGGACACCGGCGCCGAACTGGAGCGGCTGCCCGGTGTGCGGGCCACCGCCCCGGTGCTGGACGAGCCGGCGCAGCGGCCGGCGACGGACGCGGTCGGCACCGAGGCCCGGATGGACGCGGCGACGGTGCTGCTGGTGGACGGGCCGGCTCTGGACCGGCTCACCCGGTCGGCCGGCGTCGACGTGACGGTGCCCGCGGCGCTGCTCGCCCCGGCCGGCCAGGACGGCCCGCTGCCCGCCGTGGTCTCCCCGGCGGTCGCCGCGGACCTGGCCGAGGCCGGGCTGGCCGACTCCGCCTTCGTCACCGTGCAGGGCCAGCGGTACGAGTTCCGGGTCGCCGACCGGACGGAGAGCTTCCCGCTGCTCCGGCCGACCAACAGCCGGTTCGTCATCCTGCCGTGGCAGTCGCTGCCGCGCCGCGACTACGACCCGGTGCCGACCGGTTTCCTCGTGGCCGGTGACGGCCTCGACGCCGAGGCGCTGCGCCGGGCCGGCGACGAGGGCCAGAACCGCTACCAGACCGGCGGTGCGGTGACCGGCGGCGAACGGCCGCGCGGCGTTGCGGTGCTCACCTGGGCGGACGTCCGTCGCCAGGTGGGCGAGGGCGGGGCCAACGGGGTGCTGGTGTTCGGGTTCGTCGCGGGCGCGGCCGGCGGCACGGTGCTCGGCCTGCTCGCCGTCGCGTTCTGCGTGCTGGCCGGCGCCCGGGCCCGCGGGCAGGTGCTGTCCCGGCTGCGCACCCTCGGGCTGTCCCGCCGGCAGTGGCGGGGCCTGCTGCTGGTCGAACTGGCGCCGCTGGTGGGCGCGTCGGTGCTCACCGGCGCGCTGGTCGGGGCGCTGCTGCCGCTGCTGCTCACCCCGCGGCTCAACCTGTCCACCTTCACCAGCGGCGCGCCGGTCACGGTGGCGTTCGAGCCCGGCCTGGTCGCCGGGGTCGTCGTGCTCGGGGCCGTCGCGCTCGGCTTCGCGGTCGCCGTCGAGACCCTGAACAACCGCCGGCTGCGCCTCGGTGAGGTGCTCCGGCTCGGAGAGGAGAGTTGAGATGACCGCTACCGCCCAGACTCCGATGGTGCCGGACCTGGCCGCCCTCCAGGCGCGGGCCGCCGAGCGCGCGGCCGAGCGGGCCGGCGGCCGGCACCGGCTGCGCGGGCACATCGTCTGTGACGGCCTGGTGCGCATCTTCAAGACCGAGGGCGTCGAGGTGGTCGCCCTGCAGGGGCTGGACCTGGTGATCGACCGGGGCGAGCTGGTGGCGATCGTGGGCGCGTCCGGCTCCGGCAAGTCCACCCTGCTGAACATCCTCTCCGGGCTGGACACCCCGACCGCCGGCATCGCCCGGGTCGGCGACTACGACCTGCTCGACCTCTCCGCCCGCCGGCGGCTGAGCTACCGGCGGCAGATGGTCGGGTTCGTCTGGCAGCAGACCGGCCGCAATCTGCTGCCGTACCTGACCGCGCTGGAGAACGTCGAGCTGCCGATGCAGCTGGCGGGACGCGGTGGCCGGCGGGCCCGCCGGCAGCGGGCCCGTGAGCTGCTCGACATGGTGGGCGTCGGGTACTGCGCCGACCGCCGGCCGGGCCAGCTCAGCGGCGGCGAGCAGCAGCGCTGCGCGGTGGCGGTGGCGGTGGCCAACGACCCGGAGGTGCTCTTCGCCGACGAGCCGACCGGCGAGCTGGACGAGGCGACCGGCGCCGAGGTGTTCGGCGCGCTGCGGACCATCAACGCCGAACTGGGCGTGACCATCGTCGTGGTCACCCACGACCACGCCGTGGCCGAGCAGGTCCGCCGGACCGTCGCGATCCGCGACGGCCGGACCGCCTCGGAGGTACGCCGGACCGCGCGGGTCGGCGCCGACGGCAACACCGAACTGGTCGCCGAGGAGTACGCGGTGCTCGACCGGTCCGGCCGGATGCAGCTGCCGGCGCCGTTCGTCGAGGCGCTGTCGCTGCGCGACCGGGTCCGGCTCAACCTGGAGCCGGACCACGTGGAGGTACGCCCGGGCGACCGTGCCCGGGACGAGCGGGAGGCGGGGGCATGAGCGACCGATGCGAGCGAATCATCAGGCTGAGCGCGGTGGTGCCTCACGGCGGCACGGAGCGGAGCGGAGTGCCGGCATGAGCGAGGATGTCGTGGTGCGGGGTCTGGCGGCCGGCGCGAGCGCGGTGGCCACCGACGAGGTGGTCCGGGTGGCGGGGCTCAGCCGGACCTTCGGGCGCGGCGAGCACGCCGTACACGCCGTCCGGGACGTCTCGTTCCGGGCCGAGCGGGGCGAGCTGGTCGCCGTCCGGGGTCGCTCCGGCGCCGGCAAGACCACGCTGTTGAACCTGGTCGGCGGGCTGGACCGGCCGAACGCCGGCCGGGTGGTGGTGGCCGGGCACGAGGTGACCAGCGCCGGCGAGCGGGAGCTGCTGGAGCTGCGCCGGGGCACCATCGGGTTCGTCTTCCAGACCTTCGGGCTGGTGCCGATTCTCTCCGCCGCGGAGAACGTCGGGGTGCCGCTGCGGCTGGCCCGGGTGCCGGCGGCGGAGCGGGAGGAGCGGGTGGCCGTGCTGCTGGAGATGGTCGGCCTCGGCGGGCACGCGGCGCAGCGGCCGTACGAGCTCTCCGGCGGCCAGCAGCAGCGGGTGGCGGTGGCCCGGGCCCTGGCCAACGAGCCGGACCTGCTGATCGCCGACGAGCCCACCGGTCAGCTCGACTCGGAGACCGGCCGGTCCATCATGGACCTGCTGCGCGCGGTGGTGCACGCCCGGGGGATGACCGCCCTGGTCGCCACGCACGACCCCGCCCTGATCGACCTGGCCGACCGGGTCCTCACCCTGCGCGACGGCCACCTGGTCGACGGCTGAGCCCCGGCGGGTTCGCACCTGGGGCGGTGCGAACCCGCCGTCGGGCCCGGTCCGGCGCTCCGTCGACCGCGACCATGACCGCGCAGCCCGGTGCCGTCCGGTCTCAGGCCCGGCAGCGGCGCCGGTGGTAGGCCGCGGTGAGGGCGAGCAGCAGCGGCCCCCAGAGCAGCAGCGGTGCGTAGCAGGCCACCATCAGCGCGAACCCGCCCGGCGTGAAGCCCGTCAGGTCGCGCAGCACCAGGTTCACCGCGGCGTACCCCCAGATCAGGATGAGCGCGACGGCGCCCGCGGTGGCTGCGGTGACGGCGAACGGCGGCGGCACCCGCCGGCCGCCGACCAGCGGCAGCCAGCGCGGGAAGGTCTCGCCCCACGGCCGGACCAGTCCGAGTGAGAGCAGTGCGAGCGCCTCGGAGAGCACGCTCAGCGACACGATGTAGACGGCCAGCCACCCCCGGATCGGCTCGTCCACGCCCACCGTGCCCAGCGGTACGCCGGCCACCAGCGCGATGCGCCACAACCCGGACGGGAGGGTGAGCAGGGGGATCAGGTGGGCGGTCCGCACCGCCCACCGGGGTGCCGGTCGTCCGTCCCTGCTGTGGCGGGACGGGGCGGCGGCGATGGCGGTTGCGCTGGTCATGACGGACTCCGTTCCTCGGCGACCATTCCAGCCTGGCCGGCCGGGGCGGGCCGGACACCCCGCCGCCGGGGGACCCGGCTCCCCGCCGCGGGGGAGCCGTCAGAGCGGCAACTTCATGCCCTCGTGGCTGGCGACGAAGCCGAGGCCCAGGTAGAAGCGGTGCGCGTCGTGCCGGGTCTTGGCGGTGGTGAGCTGCACCAGCGCGCAGCCCCGCCGCTTCGCCTGGTCGATCGCCCAGGTCATCATCGTCCGGCCGAGTCCCTGGCCGCGCCGGTCGGAGCGGACCCGCACCGACTCGATCAGCTGCCGTTCGGCGCCGTGCCGGCCGAGCCCGGGGATGTAGGTCAACTGCATGCAGCCGAGCAGCTCACCGCCGGCGTCGGCCACGATCAGCTGGTTGCGCGGGTCGGCGGTGATGTCGGCGAACGCCTTCTCGTACGCCGCGTCCACCTCGGCGTGGTCGCGCGCCTTGCCGAGCACGTCGTCGGCGAGCAGGGCGACGATCGCGGGCAGATCGGCCCGGACCGCCTCACGGAAGATCACGTCGCTCATGCCAGTGAGCGTGGCACAGCGACCTGGGCCGATGAGTGGGCACCGGTTGCCGGCACCGGGCAGCATGATGCGACATGGACGCCCTGCTGCTGCCGTTCCGGTGGATCTACCAGGGGCTGGTCTGGTTCGCCAACTCGCCCCGGACGCTGATCACCTCGTACCTGCTGATGATCGTGGTGGCCGGTATCATCTACGGCGAGGTGGAGAACCGTAGCCCCGCCGACGCCGTCTGGTGGGCGGTGGTGACCGCCTCCACCGTCGGCTACGGCGACATCTCACCCACCAGCTGGGCCGGCCGCACCCTGGCCGCGCTGCTCATCTCCACCATGGTGCTGCTGGTCATCCCGCTGATCACCGCGCACTTCGCCAGCCAGCTCATCGTCGACGACGACGCCTTCGAGCACGAGGAGCAGGAGCAGCTCAAGGCCGACGTACGCCGGATGCGGGCGTTGCTGGAGGAGATCGCCACCCGGCACGGCATCGAGCTGCCGGACCTGCCGGCGGAGCGCCCGGTCAGCGGGCCGGGCAGCGCAGCCCCGCCCGGGGAACGGTCAGGTCGATCAGGTAGGCGTCGACGGCAGCGGTGATGCAGGCGGTCTGCGGGTAGGCGGTGTGCCCCTCACCCTCCCAGGTCAGCACCCGGCCCACCCCGAGCATCGTGGCCAGCGCCCCGGTCTGCTCGTACGGCGTCGCCGGGTCGCCGGTGGTGCCGACCACCACGATCGGCGGCGCCCCGTCGGCCCGACCCGTCGGATACGGGTCGCGGCCACCGGGCCACTCGGTGCAGGAGAGCATGCCGACGGCGAGCGCCGGACCGAACAGCGGGTACTTCTCCCGCCACTGCGACTGCAACTGGCGGATCCGCTCCCGGCTCGGCTTCTCCTCCTCGTCGGCGCAGTTCACCGCCAGGTTGGCGTCGAAGAGGTTTGTGTAGCGCCCGTCGTCCTCGCGGCCGGCGTACGCGTCGGCGAGGCGGAACACCTGTTCCGGGTCGCCGCCCTCGAGCCGCTCGATCGCCCGGGCCAGCTCCTGCCACCCGGACTCGGTGTAGAGCGAGGAGATCACCGAGTAGAAGACCCAGCCCGGGGTCGCCTCCCGCCCGTCGGCGCCCCGCGCCGGGGAGACCCGCGCCTTGTCGATCGCCGAGGTGACCGCGGCCCGGGCGTCCGGGGCGATCGGGCAGCGGCCGGCGTTCGCGGCGCACCACCGGGTGAAGTTGTCGAACGCCCGCTCGAAGCCCTTGGCCTGGCTCTCCGAGCCGGCGATCAGGCCCAGCTTCGGGTCGACCGCGCCGTCCAGCACCAGGGCGCGCACCCGCTGCGGGTAGAGCTGCGCGTACGTGGCGCCGAGCAGGGTGCCGTAGGAGTAGCCGAGGTAGGTCAGCTTGTCGTCGCCGACGGCGGCGCGCACCGCGTCCATGTCCCGGGCGGCCTGCTCGGTGCCGTAGAGCGGCAACTGGTCGCCGTAGCGTTCGCCGCAGCCGCGCCCGATCCGCTGGCTGAGCGCCACGAACCCGTCGAACGCCGGCTGGCTCTCCGGATCGGGGTCGTAGCCGAAGCTGGCGTCCAGGTCGGCGTCGGAGATGCACTTCACCGGGCTGGACCGGGCCACCCCGCGCGGGTCGAAGCCGACGATGTCGAAGCGGTCGGTCACCGAGGCCGGCAGGCCGCCGAAGGCCGGGCCGAAGGAGAGGTAGACGGCGGTGTCCACGCCGGAGCCGCCGGGGCCGCCCGGGTTGACCACCAGCGAACCGATCCGGTCGCGCTGCTTGCTGGAGCGGGCCCGCAGCAGCGCGATCTCGAAGGTCTCGCCGACGCCCGGACCGGCGGTGGCCCCGGTGCCGGTGCCCCAGTTGCGCGGCACCGCGATCCGGGCGCACTCGTAGCGCATGCCCGGGGCGCCCCGCCCGACCAACTCCTCGGCCACTTCCGGGCAGGCCCGCCAGGTCGGCGCGGTGCCCGGTGCGGCGGCCTCGCCGTCGGTGTCCGTCCGCGGCGCGAGCGCCGGAAGGGTGCAGCCGGCGGCGATCAGCGCGGCCCCGGCCAGCCCGGCCAGGGTGAGCCGGAACCGGCGGATCCGGTCGGAAGTGCGGGTCACGAGCGAGCCTCCGTGATCGGGTCGACGGCCAGGCTACGCGGAGCCCGCGGCGGACCCGACGATCGCCGCCGGGTCGCCACGCAGCACCTGGTCCACGTCGAACCGGACCGGACGGTCGAGCTGGTCGTAGCCGCAGGAGCGGGGGTCGCGGTCGGGCCGCCAGCGGACGAACTGGGCGGTGTGCCGGAACCGGTCACCCTCCATCGCGTCGTAGCCGACCTCGACGACCAGGTCGGGGCGCAGCGGCTCCCACTCCAGGTTCTTCGTGCCGGTCCACCGGCTGACCCCGCCGGGGATCCGCTGGCCCCGCTCGTGGTCGCCGTGCACCCACGGGTGGTCGGCGCCGGCGTCCCGGTAGGGCGCCAGCTCGTCCAGCAGCTCGGCCCGCCGGGCCATGGTGAACGACGCGCTCACCCCGACGTGGTGCAGCACGCCGGCGTCGTCGTAGAGGCCGAGCAGCAGCGAGCCGACCACCGGGCCGGACTTGTGCCAGCGGAACCCCGCCACCACCACGTCGGCCGTGCGGGCGTGCTTGACCTTGAACATCAGCCGCTTGCCCGGCTCGTACGGCAGGTCGGCCGGCTTGGCGATCAGCCCGTCCAGGCCGGCGCCCTCGAAGACGTCGAACCACCGGTGCGCGGTGTCCGGGTCGGTGGTGATCTGGGTGACGTGCACCGGCGGACGCACCCCGGCCAGCGCGGCCTCCAGCCGGGCCCGCCGCTGCGGGTAGGGCTGGTCGAGCAGCGTCTCGTCGCCGAGCGCGAGCAGGTCGAAGGCGACGAAGTCGGCCGGGGTGGTCTCGGCCAGCAGCTTCACCCGGGAGGCGGCCGGGTGGATGCGCTGGGCCAGCAGCTCGAAGTCGAGCCGGGGCTGGCCGCCCGGGCCGTCGCGGCGGATCACGATCAGCTCGCCGTCGACCGCGCACCGCTCGGGCAGCTGCCGCCGGGCCTGCTCGACCACCTCCGGGAAGTAGCGGGTCATCGTCTTGCCGCCGCGGCTGGCCAGCTCGACCTCGTCGCCGTCGCGGAAGACGATGCACCGGAAGCCGTCCCACTTCGGTTCGTAGGTCATCCCGGCGGCGGTGGGGATCTTCGGGACGCTCTTGGCCAGCATCGGCTCGACCGGCGGATTGATCGGCAGCTCCACGGCGACCAGTCAACCAGACGGCACCGACAACGGTGAGGCAGATCACCGCCGGTACGCGGGCGGCGTGTCCGCCCCCGTCCCCCTTCCGCCCCGCCGGCCGAATCGGATAACCGCAGCTCAGAGCTACTTTCGCGGGGTGTCCGAGTGGGTCTGCGGGTGTTGTGGTCGCTGGCGGGTGACCGTCGAGTTGGTCCGAGGCCGGTACCGCTACCGGCTGGTGCACCGCTATCCGCGGCAGTTCGGCGGCGGCAAGAACGTGCTCGGCGAGGTCGGTTCGGTGGCCGAACTGGAGGAGCTGCTGCGCCGACGTACCCCGCTCGGTCTGGCCGATCTGCACGAGGCGGCCTGAGCCGGCCCGTGCCCGGCACGCGGGCGCTTCGTCTCCCGCCCACCCGTAGGCTGGCGGTGATCCGTCGAGCCTGGGGGTGCGCGTGCCGGCACTGACCTATCCGCACGTCGGCGCCACCCGCGACGGCCGGCTGCCGGACGGCTGGCGGCACGTGCGGCACCGGGTCCGGCTGCCGGACGGCTGTTTCGCCGCCGCCGGCGCGGCCGTGCTCTCCTGGCGCCTGCACCGGTCCGCCGGGATCCGGATGGACACCGACGCCGCCCGGGCCGAGCCCGGGGTGCGGGTCGTCTCCCGGCTGGGCGTCGGTCCGCTGCGGTTGGCCGCGCCGTGCCAGGTGGTCTGGGCCGTCGACGACGCGGACCGGGCCGGCTTCGGGTACGGCACGCTGCCCGGGCACCCGGCGCGGGGCGAGGAGGCGTTCGTGGTCGGCCGCGACGCCGCCGGCCGGGTCTGGTTCGAGGTGGTGGCGTTCAGCCGGCCGGGCGGGTTCGTCATGCGCGCGGCCGGCCCGGCCGGCCGGCTCTTCCAGCACGGGTACGCCTGGTGGCTGGGGCGCACCCTGCGCCGGCTCTGCGCCCGCCCACCCGGATAGGACGGATCGGCCGCCGCCGTCCGCACCGGCCGGCGGACCGGCCGTCAGAACCGGGCGAAGGAGCGGATCGGGGCGCGGGGACCGAACTTCGGCGCCTGGACTCCGGCGGCCTCCAGCAGTACGCAGACCCGGCCCCGGTGGCCGCGGAACGGCTCCAGCAGGGCCAGCATCCGGGCGTCGTCGCCCCGCGGCTCCCCGGCGAGCGCCCAGGCCACCGTGTTCGGGATGTGGTAGTCGCCGACGCTGACCGCGTCCGGGTCGCCGTACGCGACCCGGACCACCTCGGCGGCGGTCCACGGGCCGATGCCGGCGATCGCGGTGAGCCGGCGGGTGGCCTCGGCGGCGTCCGCGCAGCGCTGCAACCGGTCCGCGGCGGCGGCCGCGCGGCGCAGCGTCTCGGCCCGGCGCTGCTCCACCCCGAACGGGTGGAACACCCAGTAGGGGGTGGCCGCGACGGCGGCCGGTTCCGGGGGCAGCAGCAGCGGCAGCGGCCCGGGGGCCGGCTCGCCGAAGTGGCGCACCGTCGCCGCGTACGCCCGGTAGGCCTCCTTGCCGGTCACCTTCTGCTCGAAGACCGCCCGCAGCAGCCGGGGGAAGACCAGCCCGGTGGCCGGCATCCGCAGGCCCCGGTGCTGCGCGGCCAGCCGGGCCACCACCGGGTGGGCGGCGGCGAGGGCGGCGAAACCGGTGAGGTCGTCGCGCAGCCCGGCGATTGCGTCCGCCCGGTCCACCAGCCAGTCGGCGCCGGCGCCGTACCCCTCGGCGACCAGTTCGCCCGCGGCCGGGCGCAGGGACAGGGTGGCCGGCCCGGCCGGGGTGCGGGTGGCCCACCAGAGGGTGCCGTCCGCGATCCGGGCGCACGGGTCGTACGGGCTGAAGGTGAGCGCCCGCACCGACGCGGCCAGCCGGTAGCCGGCCGGTGGGCGCAGCGCCCGGCGCGCGGTGGGTTCGGTCACCGGGACATGCTGTCACGGGCGGTCCGGGTGACACACGACACCGCCGACGCGCGTGGCGTCGGCGGTGCCTCGGGAGCGGACCGGCCGGGATCGGCCGTGGGTGCGGGTTGGGGGGACCTCGGTGGGCAGCGCCTGCTGGCGTCGGCGCGCCACCGACCCGGGCCCGCTCCCGGTTCGCCGGGACCGGCGGCCGGTGCCGCCGACCCGAGCGACGACGGTGACCGGCCGCGCCCTCCCCGGCTGCGACCGGCCACCGGGCCCTGGAGCGGGTCAGTACGAATAGCCGGAGTCGCCGCCCTGCGCGCCCTGGTCGTCCGAGGGCGGGGCCACCGGCTTCGGCGTGCCGGTGGGCAGGCAGGTCAGGTTCTTCTTGCCGTCCGGCGCCACCACGAACCAGGTGCCACCGACGCCCTGGCCCTTCCACTGGCCGGGCTTCTTGTCACCGATGTAGCGGTAGAGCGGCCAGCCGTCCAGGGTGATCTGCCGGGTACCGTCCTGCCGGGTCACGGTGCCGACCTTGTCGTCGGAGACGCCGTTCAGCTGCGGGTTGCCGTCGGTCAGCGCCGGCGGCCAGACCTCCGCGCACTTGTCGACGCAGTTGGACGCCGCCGGGTCGTTGGTGTCCTTGTCGAAGCGGTACAGGATCCACCCGTCCTGGTCGGTGACCACGCTGCCCATCCGGGCGACCTTCTTGCCGATGAGCCGGTCGGTGAGTTCGACGTCGGCGGGCGGCGGCGCGTCGGCCACCGGGGCCTCCGCCGATGCCGACGCCTCCGGTTCAGCCGTCGCGGTGGGCTCGGCCGCGGCGACGGCGACCGGCTCGGCCGCGCTCTGGTTCGCCCCGTCGTAACCCGCGGGAGCGCAGGCCGTAAGTGCGACCATCGCGCTCGCGACGATGACGGTCCGCTTCATCTGTGCCACGTGCCCTCCTCATGCTTGGCAGTTCACCGGGTAATACGGCACGAGGGCTGTCAAGGTTGAAATCGGATCCGTGGCCAATTTCACAAGGAATGCGTGAACCGGGCGCGCCTCGGACGCGTGTGCGCCATCGACGACCGCCATTCGGAGAAACCAACGACCAATCGGCGCCGGCCATTGTTCCTGGCCGGCGCCGATCGGCATCGACGGTCAGATCGGTACGGTCACCAGCGGGCTCGCCACCCCGTTCACGTCCACCGACTGCACCTGGAACTGCTTGATGTCGTCGACCGGCGTCGAGGTGGCCGCCGACAGGGTCAGCAACTGGGGGTTGGTGTTGGTGCCGTACCCGCCGGCCGGCACCGACCAGGTGGAGATCACCTCGGTGGTGGCGTTCTTGCGCACCACCACCAGCCGGCAGGTCCGCGGCCCGGGCAGCCGGGAGAGGCTGAAGTTGACCCGGGTGCCGAACTCCTTCGCCACCACGAAGAACGTCGTCTTCACGCCGGTGCTCGGGTCCACCACGTCGTGCTGGTCGCCCTCCTCCTCGTTGCCGCCCACGTTCGGCTCGTTGGGGCCGGCGGAGCGGGTCCCGGGGGGTGGGGTGAGCGGGGCGCTGGTGGTCGGCCCGGCGATCACGTCCGGCGGAGCGTCGTCCCGCTCGACCACGCTGGCGAAGCCGATCCCGGTCAGGCCGCCGAGCACCACCACGGCGGCCGCGGTGGCCAGCAACTGCCGGAACCGGGTACGCCGCCGGTCGGCCCGGACCGCGACCAGGGTGCGGTCCAGCAGCGCCGGGTCGGTCTGCGTCTGCTCCAGCGCGGACATCGTCTCGCCGTCGATGCCGGAGAGCAGCCCGACCACCGGGACCATGGTCTCCAGCTCCGCGGCGCACGCCCAGCAGGTGGCGAGGTGCTCCTCGAACCGTTCGGTGTCCTGCTCGTCCAGCACGCCCAGCGCGTACGCCGCGACGTCCATGTGGTCCGCCCGGCTCATTCCGTCACCCCCCGTTCCTGCAGAGCCGTGCGCAGCGCGCGCAGCGCGTAGTAGACCCGCGACTTGGCGGTGCCCAGCGGAAGCCCCAACTCCTCCGCCGCCTCGGGCACCGTCCGGCCCCGGAAGTACGTGGCCACCAGGATCTCCCGGTGCGACTGGCTCAGCGTACGCAGCGCGTCCGCCACGGTCATCGTGCGCAGCACCCGGTCGGTGCTGTCCGCCTCGGCGAACGCGGTCAGGTCCCGGTCGTACGTCTCGGCCGGCCGGGCCTGCTCGCTGCGGTGCTCGTCGATGGCGATCCGGCGGGCCACGGTGACCAGCCAGGGTCGCAGCGACCCCTGCCCCTGCGCCCCCAGCCGGTGCGCGTTGCGCCAGGCCCGCAGCAGGGTCTCCTGCACGATGTCCTCCGCGCGCTGCCGGTCCCCACCGGTCAGCCGCATGACGAACATCAGCAGCGGCCCGGCGTGCTCGGCGTAGAGCAGCCGGATCAACTGGTCGGAGTGAGCGGCCTCGGACGACGCCGCCTGGTGGCGTCCCGGCGCCGGTCGCGGCGTCACCGGGTCATTCTGGCGAGACGACGGGCGGGCGTCGACCCCACGTGCGGACCGGGTCGACCGCGACTGGGACCGCGCCGACATCCAGTCCGCCCGCACCGAGTCGCCGTGCCAGCCGACCGCCACCGCATGCATGCAGACCTCCGGGTGTCCGATGACATCGGCCCTCCCCCCACGGGCATGGCCGCCCGGTGGTACGCAGCGCCGGGCCGAACGGATCAACGGCGGACGGAAAAAATCCCGGGCGGTGGTGGCGTCGACGCGGTGGCACCGGCGTCCCGCACCACCGGGGCGCCGCCGACGAAGCGGTCCAGGTCCGCCCCGGCCAGCACCCGGCCGGGGAACCAGTCCCCGGCGGCCCGCCGGGTCAGCTCCGGCACCGGCGGCTCCACCCGGCCGGCCACCAGCACCAGGTTGCCGTAGCGCCGCCCGCGCAGCACGGCCGCGTCACCGACCAGGCAGGCCCGGGGCAGCACCGAGCGGACCGTGGCCAGCTGGCCGCGGGCGTACCGCAGCGGCGGGCCGTCGGCGACGTTGGCCAGGTACCAGCCCTGCGGGCGCAGCACCCGGGCCACCTCGGCGGTGTACTCGACCGAGGTCAGGTGGGCCGGGGTCCGGGCGCCGGCGAAGACGTCGGCGACGACCAGATCGCAGCTGGCGTCCCGGGTGCTGGCCAGCACCGCCCGGGCGTCGGCGACCCGGACCCGCAGCCGCGGGTCGGCGCGCCACGGCAGCACCCGCCGGACCAGGTCCATCAGCGCGCCGTCCACCTCGACCACCCGCTGCGTCGAGCCCGGACGGGTGGCGCTGACGTACCGGGGCAGGGTCAGCGCGCCGCCACCCAGGTGCAGCACCCGCAGCGGGGCGCCGGCCGGCGCGACCAGGTCGATCGCCGCGGCCAGCCGGCGGACGTACTCGAACTCCAGGTGGGTGGGGTCGGCCAGGTCGACGTGCGACTGCGGCGCGCCGTCCAGCAGCAGCGTCCACGAGTCGGCCCGGTCCGGGTCCGGCACCAGCTCGGCGTGCCCGGTGTCGACCTGCTCCACCACCCGGTCCCCGGCCCGCCTGCGCCCCATGCCACCCAGTATCCCGGCGGCGGTCAGGGGCGGGCGGCGGCGGTCAGCGCCCGGTGCAGCAGCCGGGCGTCACCGAGCAGCGCCCGCAGCCGGCGTTCCAGGCCGGCGATCGGGATCAGGTTCTGCGGGGCCCGCGGGTCCTTGTACGGCGTGGACGCGAACCGGGGCAGGGTGACCAGGGACAGGTCGGCCAGCTCGACCGCCTCGGTGATGGTCAGGTCGGCCGAGCACTCCAGCCGGACGATGCCCGCCCAGGGCGCCCCGGCGGCCACCGGCAACCGCAGGTACCACGACCAGCCGCCCCAGGCCGTGCCGAGCCGGAAGACGGGGGAGCGCTGGCCGGCGGCCAACCCGGTGACCACCGCGGTGAGCCGGGCGTCCAGGTACTGGCTGTGCTGGGTCTTGATGTAGCCGAGGGTGCGGGGCAGCTGCCGCCGGTTGCGCAGCGGCCCGTCCACCACCAGCAGGTCGCCGTCGACCCGGGCGGCGCCGGAGACCTCCACCTCCAGCGCGGTCAGCGGACCCTGCACGGCCGCCGGCAGCTTGGCCAGCTCACCGGTGCCGCTGACCCGGTGCACCGGATAGCGGACCCGCCCGGCCACCACGTCCTCGGCGGAGGGGCTCGCGGTGAACAGACCCCGGCCCACCCGGGTGCCCGCCAACTGCGCCGCGCCCCGTTGCAGGTCGCAGCGGACCACCCCGGCGGCGTAGGAGGCGGCCAGGCCGGGGAACGATCCGCCGTCGGCCTCCGCCGTCCAGACGCTGGCGTCGATCCGGCGTACCCCGTCGACCAGCAGCACCACGTCCGGCGCGCGCAGGCCGGGGCGCGCGTCGATGGCCCGCCAGTCCACCGCGGGCAGTTCGGCGTCCGGGTCGACCTGGGCGCTGCTCGGCGCGGCCGGCCCGGCCGACGACGCCTCGAACGACGCCCCGTACGCGGGATCCCACGCGTCGACGAAGAACCGGGCGGTCATCGGCCGGTCCGTTCCACCCGCGCCGAGCGGGCGTCCTTGCGTACCTCGAACCGGACCGGGATGCGCTCGGCCAGCGCAGGCACGTGGGTGACCACGCCGACCATCCGGTCACCGCGGGCGGCCAGGCTCTCCAGGGTGGCGGCCACCGTGTCCAGGGTGGCCGCGTCGAGCGTGCCGAAGCCCTCGTCCAGCACGATCGACTCCAGGCTCGCCGCGGTGGTGGACATCCCGGCCAGCTGCTCGGAGAGCGCCAGCGCCAGCGCCAGCGACGCCTGGAACGTCTCGCCGCCGGAGAGGGTGCGCACGCCCCGGCGCAGCCCGGCGTCGTGGTGGTCGACGACGAAGAACTCGCCCTTGTCGTGCACCAGGTCGTACTGGCCGCCGGAGAGGTCCCGCAGGATCCCGGAGGCGCCGTCGACCAGCAGGTCCAGCGCCTCGGCCAGCAGCCACCGCTCGAAGTTGTTGGCCCGCAGGTGCCCGGCGAGCGCCCGGGCCACCTGCGCCTCACGCTCGTGCCCGGCGCGCTGCTCGCGCAGCCCCGCCGCCTGCTCCCGCCGCTGCAGCAGTTGCCGCCGGTCGGCCTCGGCCCGCTCGACGGCCACCGCGGCGGCGCGGACCGGGTCGTCCGCGGGCGGCAACCCGGCGGCGGCGAAGATGCCGGCGATCCGCTCCGCAGCCGCGGCGGCGGCCGCCTCGGCCTCGGCCACCGCGCCGGCCCGCCCGGCCCGCTCCGCCCGGCGCTGCTCCGCCTCGGCCGCGGCCCAGCCGGTGAGCGTGGTCCAGGCCGCCGCGACGTCCTCCCGGTCGGCCGCCGGCGGGCCGAACCGGGCCAGCCCGTCCCGGGCCGCGTCGAACGCCCGCCACGCCGCGCGCAGCCGCTGCTCGGCGGCGTCCACCGCGCCGCGGGCCTGCCGGGCCGACTCCCGGCCGGCGCGGACCGCCGCGCCCGCTTCCTCCAGGGACCGCCGCAGCCGGGCGTGCTCGGCGAGCCGGTCCCGCAGCGCCTCGGCCGTCGCGGCCCCGGCGAGCTGAGCGTCCAGCTCGGCCAACCGGCCGTCCACCTGATCCTGCCGGGCGCGGGCCTGCACCAGCACCCGCTCCAGGTCGCGGGCCGCCGTGTCGCGCTCCCGCACCACCCGCCCGGCCGCCTCGCTGGCCGCCCGGGCGGCCTTGCCGGCCGCCACCGCGCGGGCCACCGCCGAACCGGCGGGGACCGCCGGCACCGTGGCCACCACCTGCTCGCAGACCGGGCAGGCGTCGCCGTCGGCCAGGTGCGCCCGCAGCGCCACGGCCTGGTCGGTGGCCTTCGCCTCCTCGTGCGCCCGGAACGCCGCCGCCAACTCCTCCTCGGCCCGTTCGGCCGCCGCCCGCGCCTCGGCCAGCGCGCGCACGGCCGCGTCGTGCTCGGCGCCGGCCACCGCCAGCGCCGCCCGGACCGCGTCCGCCTCGCCGGCCAGCTTCTCCCGGTCGGCGTACGCCTTCAGCTGCAGCCGCAGCGCGCTCTCGTCGCCGGCGGCGGCCAGCTCGCCCCGGAGCTTCTCCTCCCGCTCCTCGGCCAGCGCCACCGCGGTGGCCGCCGCGTCGGCGTCGGCGCGCGCGGCGGTCACCGCCCGGGCCACCTCGGCCACTCCGGCCGGCGCCCGCACCGCGCCGAGCACGGCGAGGTCGGCGTCGAGGGCGGCCAGCGCCGCCTGCGCCTGCAGCGCCGTGGCCCGGGCCGCGTCCAGCTCCGGTACGGCCGCGGCCACCGCCCCGGCCAACTCGCGCAGCCGGTCGACCTGCGCGGTCGCCGCCTCCAGCGCGGCGTCGTCGACGTCGGTCAGCCCGCCGAGCAGCTGGTCGACCGTCTCCAACCGCGCCTCGGCCTGCGCGGCCCGCGCGGTCGCCTTCTTCTGCACCTCCTCGTAGACCCCGAGGCCGAGCAGGTTGACCAGGATCTGCTGCCGGGTGGCCGGCCTGGCGTGCAGGAAATCGGCGAACTGGCCCTGCGGCAGCACCACGCAGCTGGTGAACTGTTCGTACGGCAGCCCGACCGCCTCCAGCACCGCCTCGTCCATCTCGGCCGGGGTGCCGGCCACCACCTCGCCGAGATCCTCCGGGCTGAGCCCGGTGTCCAGCTTGGTGACGTCGAACCCGGCCGGCATCAGCTGCAGGCCGGCGTTGGCCGTCTTGACGTTGCCCCGGCCGTCCCGGCGCACCACCCGGGTGGCCACGTAGCGGGCCCCGCCGGACTCGAAGACCAGCCGGACCCGGGCCTCGGTGGCCGACGGCGCCAGGGCGTTGGCCAGGCCACGGGCGCCGCCCCAGCGGGGCACCGTGCCGTAGAGGGCGAAGCAGATCGCGTCCAGCACCGTCGACTTGCCGGAGCCGGTGGGGCCGACCAGGGCGAAGAAGTCGGCGTCGGTGAAGTCGACGGTGGTCTCGTCGCGGAAGACGGTGAAGCCGGCCATGTCCAGCCGCATCGGGCGCATCAGTGCTCCACCTCCTCCAGGAGCTCGTCGAAGAGTTCCCGGACTCCGTCGTCGGCGTGCCCCCGGCTGCTCAGGTAGTCGGCGAAGAGCTCGCTCGGGGAGCGGCCGGCCCGCTGGGCGACCCGGGTGCCGCTGCCCGGCGCCGGCACCAGCTCCGGGTCGATCCGGATCTCCAACGCCCGGGGCAGCAGCTCCTGCACCTCCTCGCGGAGCCCGGCGCGCGGCTGCTCCCGGACGTACACCCGCAGCCAGCCCTCCGGGGCGTCGATCTCGGCGAGCTGGGCCAGCGTGCCGCGGACCGTCCGCAGCGGGGTCGCCGCGGCTACCGGCACCTCGCGGATCTGCGCCGCTGTCGTCGCGGTCACCTCGACCAGCGTCACCGACGGGACGTTCTCCTGTTCGCCGAAGTCCACCGCCAGCGGGCTGCCGCTGTAGCGGATCGGGCAGGGGCCCTGCACCCGCTGGGAGCGGTGCAGGTGGCCGAGCGCCACGTAGTGCGCGGTGCCCGGGAAGACCGTCGCCGGCACCGCGTAGCCGAGCACGGTGTGCGCGTCCCGCTCGCCGCCGCCGGTGGCCGCGCCGACCACCGTCAGGTGCGCGGTGACCAGGTGCACCCGGTCCGGCTCGGTGAAGCTCTCGGTGAGCCGGCCGAGCACCCGGCCCAGGTGGTCGGCGTACGTCTGGGTGGTCTCGGCGGCGGTCAGCTCGTACATCTCCACCGCGCGGATCGCGTAGCGCTGGGACAGGAACGGCAGCGCGGCCAGCCGCCACCGCTCGCCGCCCGTGGTGGTGCCGTCGACGACGTGCTCATCGGGGTTGTCGCGGACCCCGCCGCGCAGCGTGATGCCGGCGGCCTCGGCCCACGGGCGCAGCGCGTCCAGGGCCTGCCCGTTGTCGTGGTTGCCGCCGATGGCGACCACGTCGGCGCCGGTGCGCCGCAGCGCGGTCAGCGCCCGGGTGACCAGCCGGGTGGCCTCCGGCGTCGGCGCGGCGGTGTCGTAGAGGTCACCGGCGACGATGACCAGGTCGGGCCGCTCGGCCCGGGCGATGTCGATCACCCCGGCCAGCACCTGCTTGTGCTCCTCGGCCCGCGACTGCCCCTTGAGGACCTTGCCGACGTGCCAGTCCGAGGTGTGCAGGATCTTCACGGGTTCGCCCCCTAGAACGGGATGTCGTCGTCGGCGCCGCCGCCCGAGCCGACCACCGCGAACGGGTCGGCGGACTGGGTGATCGAGCGCAAGGTCTCGGACGGGGCCCGGCCGGCCTCGGAGACCCGGGTCGCCCAGGCGGGGAAGGGGAACTCCAGGCAGAGCGGCACCGGGATGTCGGGCTGGTTGACGAACATCGTGCCCGGCTTGGCCAGCAGCGCGCGTTGCCGCTGGGCGGGGGGCAGGAAGCCGTACTCGGGGCGGGACGCCTCGGCCGGGTCGAGCCGGCCGACCACCCGGATCGCCGAGTTGGTGACGATCCGCCGCTCCACCTCGCTCGCCGTCTGCTGGGCGCCGATCAGGATCACCCCGAGCGACCGGCCCCGCTCGGCGATGTCGAGCAGCACCTCCTTGATCGGCGAGGAGCCCTCCCGGGGGGCGTACTTGTTCAGCTCGTCGAGCACCACGAAGAGCAGGGGTTTGGCGGTGCCGGCCTTCTCCTTGCGCTCGAACTCGCTCTTGAGCGTCACGCCGACCACGAACCGCTGCGCGCGGTCCGGCAGGTTGTGCAGGTCGACCACGGTGACCTGGGCGCTCTCGGCGGTGTTGATCGAGTGCGGGCGGCGGGTGGCCAGGTCGCCCCGGATCAGCCGGGAGAGGTCCTTCTTGCTGCCGATCAGCCGCCGGGCGAACGCGTTGACCGTGCCGAGCCCGACCGCGCTGCCGGCCCACTCCGACCGGGTCTCGTCGTCGTTGAGCTGCTCGACGACGTGGTCGACCAGGTCGGCGTACGAGCCGAGCCGCACCCCGTCGAGGCTCACCCCGCCGTCGGCCGGCTGGGCGTGCCGGGCCAGGTGGGCGGCGACCGAGTGCACCACCATCGTGTACTGCTGGCGTTCGTCGTCGGCGTCGGCGAAGACGTACGGCAGCAGCCGGTCGGCGCAGAACTCGCTCAGCGTCCAGTAGAAGCTGTCGACTCCGGTGAGCCGGCTGCTCACGTCGGGGGTGCCGGACGAGTCGCCGACCCGCGGCGGGGCGTAGACCCGGACGTCGGGGAAGGCGCCGGCGGTGAGCCCGAGCCGGGCGTAGCCGGCGCGGGTGCCGTCGTCGAGGCGGGTGTTGGCATGGTCGAGGAAGAGCAGGTCCTCGCCCTTGACGTTGAAGATGAGCGCCTTGGCGTTGACCGCGTCGCCGCCCAGCACGCCGGAGCGGAACACCGAGTAGAGCAGGAAGGTGGCGAAGCTGGTCTTGGTGGCCACCCCGGAGATGCCGGAGATGGAGACGTGCGCGCCCCGGCTGCCGTCGAGGAAGTCGGCGTTCAGGTAGACCGGCACCCCGTCGCGGCCCATGCCCATCGGGATCCGCCGTTCCATCCGGTCGAAGTGCAGCGCGCGGGCCCGCGCGTCGCCCTCGGCGCGGTGCACGACCGCGCCCGGCGACGGCGGCACGTAGAGCTCGGGGTCGACCCGGGTGGTGGTGATCTCGGCCGCCTCCTGCACCTGGGCGGGGAGGGTGCCGTCGGCGATGGCGAAGACGTCGGAGTCGAACTGGGCGCCCTCGTGCCGGGCGCGCACCTGGGTGACCACGCCGGCGATGGTCACCGGCTCCCGGTCGGGCAGCTCGCGCCGGGTCACCACCACGTCGTCGAGCTGCAGGTAGCTGCCGGGGGAGACCGCCGTCCAGAACTGCAGCGGGGTGGCGTCGGCGGTGCCCAGCACCCGGCCGACCCCCTCGCCGGGGCCGTCGACGTCGTCGTCGGTCATCGCAACTCCGGTCGGCTGGTCGTCGGGGTGGGGAGGCACGCCCTGCATCCTGCCCGAGGAGTACGACAGGCCGCCACGCGACGCGGCGGACGCCACGGGGAGAACGAGCGGCGTTCACCGACCGGGACCGGGTGGGTGCCCTGGGTGAAGCATCGGCCCGCGACGTGGCCTTCGGCGTCAGGTGCCGGCGGGCCGGCGGCCGGCCACCTCCGCGGTGACCCGGACCGCCGTCAGTCCCGGGCGTGGCGCAGCAGCAGCACCCCGTCCTCGGCGGCGAGCACGTGCCGCAGCGGCAGCTGCCGCACCGGGCTCGGGTCGCCGGCGGTGATCCGGCCGGGGCCGGGACCGGCGAGCAGCGGGGCGACCGTGAGACAGACCTCGTCCACCAGGTCGGCCGCGGTGAGCGCGCCGAACAGCCGCGGGCCGCCCTCGCAGAGCAACTGGTCGTGGCCGCGGCGGCGCAGCTCGGCCAGGCCGGCGACGAGGTCGACGGTCCCGGTGCCGCAGCGCACCACGTCGGCGACCTCGGTCAGCCCGGGCGGCGCGGCGGCGCCGGCGTGGGTGAGCACCACCGGGCGGACCGGGGCGTCGGCGAACGCGGCCTGCGCCGGGTCGAGGTCGAGGGCGCCGGAGACCACCACCAGCGTCGGATACTCGGCCAGCCCGTGCGCCCGCCGCCAGGCCCGCCGCTGCGGGCTGAGCCGGACCGCCCGGTAGCCCTCGTGCCGCAGCGTGCCGGCGGCCACCACGAGCGCGTCGCAGAGCATCCGCAGCAGGCCGAAGACCCGCTTGTCCGGCTGGCCGGAGAGCCCGGCGGAGTAGCCGTCGACGCTGACCGCGCCGTCGACGCTGGTCACGAAGTTCACCCGCAGGCGCGGGCGGTCGCCGCGGGGGTAGAGCGCGACCAGCGCGTCGTCGTCGAGGGGCTGCGGGTGCGGGGCGGGCCAGAGCCGGGAAATCAGGATTTTGCCGGTCATTCGCTGGCCGGACCGGTGACCGGAGGGGTGGGCCGGGGGGTACGGTGCTGGCAGTCGCACCAGTTCCGGCCCGGACAGTCGTCGTGCCGCCTCGCCCGGCACGCTCGGCAGATCATGCTGGCAAGCCTATGCCGAGGGAGGATGGAACAGCATGCCGCGTCAGATCTTCCAGCTGAAGATTTCCCTGGCCGGGGTCCGGCCGACGGTCTGGCGTCGGGTGCTCGTCCCCGGTGGTTACACCCTCGACCGGCTGCACCGGGTGGTGCAGCACGCGATGGGCTGGCGCGACTGTCACCTGCACTCGTTCGAGATCGACGGCATCCAGTACGGCGAGCCCGACCCGGACGGCGAACTGGCCCTCACCGACGAGCTGGACGTCCGCCTCGACGCGGTGGTGGGCAAGGGCAGCCGGTTCCACTACACCTACGACTTCGGCGACTGGTGGGAGCACGACCTGGTGGTGGAGGACGCGGTGACCGCCGACCCGGAGGTGCGCTATCCGTCCTGCCTGGACGGCGCGCGGGCCTGCCCGCCGGAGGACATCGGCGGACCGGTCGGCTACCACGCCCTGCTGGCCGCGCTGGCCGACCCGCGCCATCCCGAGCACCGGTCGATGCGGGAGTGGGTGGGCGACCGGTTCGATCCGGCCGCCTTCGACCCGGGCCGGGCCGACACCCTGCTGCGCCGCTTCTGCTGACCCGCGCCCACCCCTGCCGCCCCGCTTCCGCTGAGCCGCGGCCACCCCTGCTCCCCGCCGCCGCTGCGCGCGCGGCCGCCCGCGCAGGCGACGCGCGGTAACGATCTGGGAACGCTCCCATCGACCTTATTGACACCTCCGACACACCCCAGCAATCTCATGGGAGCGCTCCCGACGGGGCGTACCCGCTCGGCGCCCGGCTCGGCGGCGGGCGGACCTCACACGAGCCTGGAACACCTCCGGAAGCCACCACCGACGAAGCAGCGTCAGGCATCCGCAACCACCACACGAAGCACCACCTGAGAGGGGTCAGGGATGAGCGTCATCGGGCGCCGGTTCCGCACTGTCGCGGTCGCCGCGCTCGCCGTGGGCGTGGCCCTTGGCGGCACGGCGTGCAGCAAGAAGAACGACGACCAGGCAAGCGGCGAGGGTGGGCAGGTCAAGCTGGTCCTGCAGACCTTCCAGAACTTCGGCTACGACCAGGCCATCAAGGACTTCGAGGCGGCCAACCCGAACATCAAGGTCGAGCACCAGAAGATGGGCGAGCTGCGCGACTTCCAGCCGAAGCTGGTGCAGTGGCTCGCCGCGGGCAGCGGGGCCGGCGACGTGGTCGGTCTGGAGGAGGGCGTCCTGCTCGGGTACGTCCAGAACCACGACAAGTTCACCAACCTGCTCGACCTGGGCGCCGGTGAGCTGAAGGCCAACTTCCCCGAGTGGAAGTGGAACAACGCGCTGACGCCGGACGGTAAGAAGCTGATCGGGCTCGGCACCGACGTCGGCGGCCTGGCCATGTGCTACCGCAAGGACCTGTTCCAGCAGGCGGGCCTGCCCACCGACCGCGAACAGGTCTCCCAGCGGATGAGCACCTGGCAGGACTACATCGCGCTGGGCAAGGAGTTCAAGGCCAGCGGCAAGGTCAAGGCGGCCTGGCTGGACAGCGCCACCAGCCTGATGCAGCCGCACGTCATGCAGAACTCCGAGACGTTCTTCTTCGACAAGGACAACAAGTTCATCGGTGACACCAACCCGGTGGTCAAGCAGACCTGGGACATGGGCCTGCAGATGGCCGCCGATGGCCTCACCGCCAAGGCGCAGCGGTGGAGCGCCGACTGGGACGCGGCCTTCAAGAACTCCGCCTTCGCCACGCTGCCCTGCCCGGCCTGGATGACCGAGGGCGTCATCGCCCAGCGCTCCGGCCCGGCGAACGCCGGCAAGTGGGACATCGCCCGGATCCCCGGCGGGGGTGGCAACTGGGGCGGGTCGTACCTCGCCGTCCCGGCCCAGACCAAGCACCCGAAGGAGGCGTACCTGCTGGCCAAGTACCTGACCAGCAAGGAGGGGCACCTGGCGGCGTTCAAGGAGGCGGGCGCCATGCCGTCCGACATCGCCGGCCTCGAGGACCCGGCGTTCAAGGACAAGACGAGCGAGTACTTCAGCGGCGCGCCCACCGGAAAGATCTTCGGGGAGAGCGTCAAGAACATGAAGCCGGTCTTCCTCGGCGCCAAGCACCAGCAGATCTGGGAGACCATCGTCGAGCCGCAGATGCAGGCGGCCGAGCGCGGCCGGCTCAGTTCCGACGCGGCCTGGAAGAAGGCGATGGACGAGGCCAAGAAGGCGGCCAGCTGAGTCGCCGGTGACCGGTCGGGTCCGCGGGCGTCAGGTGCCCGCGGACCGGCGGCGGCGCCCACACCCGGCCCGGGTGTGGGCGCCGACCCCGCGGACGCCCGACGGCGACCTGCGCCGAGGTCACCAACGCCCAACTTCCGGAAGGACCCGCAATGAGTTCCACCGTCGGCGCGGTGCCACCATCGGCTGCCGCCTCCCCGCCCCCGTCCACCCCGCAACACCGGCGCCCGTCGTTCCGACTCGGCCGTTGGGACATCAAGTACTCGCCGTACCTCTACATCGCTCCGTTCTTCGTCCTCTTCGGGGTCTTCGGCCTCTTCCCGGTCCTCTACACCGTCTACGTCTCGCTCTTCGACTACGAGTTGCTCAGCGGCACCAAGGAGTTCGCGGGGCTGGAGAACTACCGCGTCCTGATGGCGGACGCCCAGTTCTGGAACGCGGCGTACAACACCGTCGGCATCTTCATCCTCAGCACGGTGCCGCAGCTCGTCGTGGCGTTGATCCTCGCCAACCTGCTGAACCGGCAGATGCGGGCCCGCACGGTGCTGCGGATGGGCATCCTCATCCCCAACATCACCTCGGTGGCCGCGGTCGGGATCATCTTCGCGCTGATCTTCGCGGACCGGTACGGCCTGATCAACTGGCTGCTCGGCACCGTGGGCTTCGACCCGATCGCCTGGCGGGACAACCGCTACGCCTCCTGGTTCGCGATCTCGTTCATGGTCGACTGGCGGTGGACCGGCTACAACGCGCTGATCTACCTCGGCGCCATGCAGGCCATCCCGAAGGACCTGTACGAGTCGGCCGCGCTGGACGGCGCCTCGGCCTGGCGGCAGTTCTGGACGATCACCGTGCCGCTGATCCGGCCGACGATCCTCTTCACGGTCGTCATCTCCACCATCGGTGGCTTCCAGATCTTCACCGAGCCCCTGATGTACGGGTTCGGTCTGGTCCGTGGCGGCGCCGACCACCAGTTCCAGACCCTGGCCATGTACATCTACGAGCAGACCTTCACCGGCAACGCCGAGTACGGCTACGGCTCGGCGATGTCCTGGTTGCTCTTCATGATGATCATCATCTTCGCGCTGATCAACTTCGCGCTGGTACGCCGTTCGGTGAAGGGGGAGAAGAAGTGACCACCGCACAGACCCTTCCCCGGTCGGTGACCCCACCCCCGCCGGCCCCTCGGCGCCGCCGGCGCGGCCGGGTACCCGGTGCTCAGCTCTGGCAGGCCAGCCCGCTGACCTACCTCGCGCTGATCATGGGCTCGGTGCTCTCGGTCTTCCCGATCATCTGGTCGTTCATCATCGCCTCGCGGGACAACAGCGCGGTCTACGAGATGCCGCCGGTCCCCGGCGACCAGCTGTTCAACAACATCGACCGGATGCTGGCCAACGAGGACGCGGCATTCGTCTACGGTCTGGTCAACTCGGCGGTGGTGTCGAGCGTGGTCACCATCTCGGTGATCTTCTTCTCCAGCCTGGCGGGCTTCGCCTTCGCCAAGCTCAAGTTCCGGGGCAGCAACGCGCTGCTGCTGATCATCATCCTGACCATGATGGTGCCGACCCAGCTCGGCGTCATCCCGCTCTACATGATGATGGTCGAGCTGGAGTGGACCGGCACCCTGCAGGCGGTCATCGTGCCGTTCCTGGTGCAGGGCTTCGGGGTGTTCATGATGCGCCAGTACGCGATGTCCGCGATCAGCGACGAGCTGATCGAGGCGGCCCGGCTCGACGGCTGTTCCACCTGGCGGATCTACTGGAACGTGGTACTGCCCGGGCTGCGGCCGGCGGCCGCCGTACTCGGCCTGCTGACCTTCATGCAGACCTGGAACGAGTTCCTCTGGCCGTTCATCGTGCTCACCCCGGACACCCCGACGGTGCAGTACTCCCTGAAGATCCTCTCGTCCGGGCCGTACCAGACGGACTACGTGGCGCTGTTCGCCGGCACCGCGCTGGCGACCCTGCCGCTGCTGATCGTGTTCATCATCTTCGGCCGCCAGATCATCGGCGGCATCATGGAAGGCGCCGTCAAGTCGTGAGCAACCCCGCCACCCCACCCGCCCTCGGCGTGCTCGACGAGCGTTCGCCGCTGACCTTCCCGCCCGGCTTCCTCTGGGGCGCCGCCACCGCGGCGTACCAGATCGAGGGCGCGGCGGCCGAGGGCGGCCGGACCCCGTCGATCTGGGACACCTTCAGCCACACGCCGGGGCGGGTGGTCGCCGGGCACACCGGCGACGTGGCCTGCGACCACTACCACCGGCTCGACGCCGACATCGCGCTGATGGCCGAGCTGGGGCTGAAGTCGTACCGGTTCTCGGTCTCCTGGCCGCGGGTGCAACCCGGCGGCTCCGGCCCGGCCAACCAGGAGGGGCTGGACTTCTACCGGCGGCTGGTCGACGGGCTGCTGGCCCACGGCATCGAGCCGTGGCTCACCCTCTACCACTGGGACCTGCCGCAGCCGCTCGAGGACGCCGGCGGCTGGCCGGCCCGGGACACCGCCGGCCGGTTCGCCGACTACACCCAACTCGTCGCGGACGCCCTCGGCGACCGGGTGCGCTACTGGACCACGCTCAACGAGCCGTGGTGCTCGGCGTTCCTCGGCTACGGCTCCGGCGTGCACGCGCCGGGCCGCTCCAACGGGGCGGACGCGGTCCGGGCCGGGCACCACCTGATGCTCGGCCACGGCCTCGCCGTGCGGGCGCTGCGCGCGGCCCGGCCGTCCGCCCAGGTGGGGGTGACCGTCAATCTCTACCCGGTCACCCCGGCCAGCGACTCGCCCGCCGACGCGGACGCCGCGCGGCGGATCGACGGGTTGGCCAACCGGTTCTTCCTGGACCCGCTGCTGCGCGGGTCGTACCCGGCCGACCTGCAGGCCGACCTGGCCACCGTCACCGACTTCGGGCACGTGCGCGACGGCGACCTGGCGGTGATCTCCAGCCCGCTGGACCTGGTCGGTATCAACTACTACAGCCGGCACGTGGTGGCCGCCCCGGTCGAGGGCGTCGCGCCGGAGAAGTACTGGCGGTCGCCGTCCTGCTGGCCGGGCAGCGAGGACGTCCGGTTCGTCACCCGGGGCGTGCCGGTGACCGACATGAACTGGGAGATCGACGCGCCGGGCCTGGTGGAGACGCTGCGCCGGGTGCGCGGCGAGTACACCGACCTGCCACTCTACGTCACCGAGAACGGCTCGGCGTTCGTCGACGCGGTGGTCGACGGGCAGGTCGACGACACCGACCGGCTCGCCTACTTCGACGCCCACCTGCGCGCCTCCCACGAGGCGATCAGTGCCGGGGTGCCCCTGCGCGGCTACTTCGCCTGGTCGCTGATGGATAATTTCGAGTGGGCCTGGGGTTACACCAAGCGGTTCGGCATGATCTACGTCGACTACGACAGCCAGGCCCGCATCCCCAAGTCCAGCGCCAGGTGGTACGCCGAGGTGATCCGACGTAACGGTCTGGCCGCACAATAGCGAGGACCAGCCAGCACCGGGCGGTCCCGGCGCCACCTCCCGCGAGGTGCGCCGGGCCCGCCCGACGTCGGAGGAGCAGACCATGACAACGCAGCGCACCCGGTCGCTCGGCCGCCCGACCCTCGACGCGGTCGCCGCCCGCGCCGGCGTCGGCCGCGGGACGGTGTCCCGCGTGGTCAACGGCTCGCCCCAGGTCAGTCCGGAGGCCCGGGCCGCGGTGCAGCAGGCCATCGCCGAGCTGGGGTACGTGCCGAACCGGGCCGCCCGCGCCCTGGTCACCCAGCGCACCGACTCCGTCGCGCTGGTCGTCTCCGAATCCGGCGACCGGGTCTTCACCGAGCCGTTCTTCGCCGGCATCGTGCGCGGCATCAGCTCCGCGCTGCTGGAGACGCCGATGCAGCTCTGGCTGGCCATGGCGCAGTCCCCGGTGGAGCGGGAGCGGGTCGAGCACCACCTGACCAACCAGCACGTCGACGGGGTGCTGCTGCTGTCGCTGCACGACGCCGACCCGCTGCCCACCCTGCTCGAGGAGCGCGGCCTGCCCGCCGTGCTCGGCGGCCGCCCGGCCCGGATGCTGCAACCAGGCGCCCAGCCGGCCTGGTACGTCGACGTGGACAACGTCGGCGGCGCCCGCCGCGCCGTGGAGTACCTCGCCGGCCGTGGGCGACGGCGGATCGCCACCATCGCCGGCCCGCAGGACATGGGCGCCGGCCTGGCCCGGTTGACCGGCTACACGGAGGCGGTCCGGGCCGCGGGCAGCGGGGTCAACCCCGACCTGGTGGCGTACGGCGACTTCAGCGAGGAGAGCGGGGCGGCCGGCATGCGGCGGCTGCTGGAGGTCTGCCCCGACCTGGACGCGGTCTTCGTCGCCTCCGACCTGATGGCGTTCGGCGCGCTGCGCACGCTGCGCGAGGCAGGCCGGCGGGTGCCCGAGGACGTGGCGGTGGTGGGCTTCGACGACGCGCCGGTCGCCCGGCAGGCCGACCCGCCGCTGACCACCGTGTTCCAGCCGGTGGAGGAGATGGGCCGGCAGATGGCCCAGCTGCTGGTCGCCCGGATCCGCGGCGACGAACTCCCCGCCCCCCACATCCTCCTCGACACCCAACTGGTCGAACGGGCCTCCGCCTGACCCCGTTGATCATGAAGTTGTTGCGTGACACGCCGATGTCACGTGCAACAACTTCATGATCAACGGCTCGGAACAGGCCGGGGTGGGTCCGGCCGGTAGTCAGGCGGGGGGTTGGGTCCAGCGGCGGAGTTCGCGGCGGGCCAGGGAGGCGCGGTGGACCTCGTCGGGGCCGTCGGCGAGGCGCAGGGTGCGGGCCTGGGCCCAGAGCGCGGCCAGCGGGGTGTCCTGGCTGACGCCGGCGCCGCCGTGCGCCTGGATGGCCTTGTCGATCACCCACTCGGCCATCAGCGGCGTGGCGATCTTGATGGCCTGGATCTCGGTGTGCGCGCCCTTGTTGCCGACCGTGTCCATCAGCCAGGCGGTCTTGAGCACGAGCAGCCGGACCTGCTCGATGCGCACCCGGGACTCGGCGATCCACTCTCGCACCACGCCCTGCTCGGCCAGCGGCCGGCCGAACGCGACCCGCTCGCCGGCCCGCCGGCAGAGCAGTTCCAGGGCCCGTTCGGCCATCCCGATCAGCCGCATGCAGTGGTGGATGCGGCCGGGGCCGAGCCGGGCCTGGGCGATGGCGAACCCGGCGCCCTCGGCGCCGATCAGGTTCTCCGCCGGCACCCGTACGTCGACGAAGTCGATCTCGGCGTGCCCACCGTGCGGGGCGTCGCTGTAGCCGAAGACGGTCATGCCGCGGCGGACCGTGACCCCCGGGGTGTCCCGGGGGACCAGCACCATGCTCTGCTGCCGGTGGCGGTCCGCGCCCGGGTCGGTCTTGCCCATCACGATGAAGATCTCGCAGCGCGGGTCCATCGCCCCCGACGACCACCATTTGCGGCCGTTGATCACGTAGTGGTCACCGTCGCGGGTGATCCGGGTGGCGATGTTGGTGGCGTCGGAGGAGGCGACCTCCGGCTCGGTCATGCAGAACGCCGACCGGATCTCGCCCTCGAGCAGCGGCTCCAGCCAGCGCTTGCGCTGTGCGTCGGAGCCGAACTCGGCGAGCAGTTCCATGTTGCCGGTGTCCGGGGCGGCGCAGTTGACCGCCTCCGGGGCGAGGTGCGGGCTGCGCCCGGTCAGCTCGGCCAGCGGGGCGTACTGGAGGTTGGTCAGCCCGGCGCCGTAGCGCGGGTCGGGCAGGAAGAGGTTCCACAGGCCGCGCCGGCGCGCCTCGGTCTTCAGCTCGGCCATCACCGGCGGCCGGGCCCACGGGTCACCGGCGGCGGCGACCTGCTCGGCGTGCACCGGCTCGGCCGGGTAGACGTGCTCGGTCAGGAACGCGGTCAGCTCGCCGCGCAGCTGTTCGGTGCGGGCGTCGTACGCGAAGTCCATCAGCGCTCCCTGGCGGCGGTCAGCCCGTGCGCGACCAGCGGTGCCACCATCTCGCCGATCCGGTCGAAGCCCTCGCCGAGGGTCTGCCCCAGCGTGTGTCGGTAGTGGATGCCCTCGCAGATCACCGCGAGCTTGAAGCAACCGAGCGCGACGTGCCAGTGCAGCGGGCCGACGTCGACGTCGCTGCGGCCGGCGTACCGCTCGATCAGCTCGCCGCCGGAGGGGAAGCCGGCGCGCGGGCCCAGCCCGTCGGCGACCGGGTTGCCGGCCGCGGTCTCGCTGCCGCCGAGCACGTCCCAGTAGGTCAGCAGAAGGCCGAGGTCGGCCAGCGGGTCGCCGAGGGTGGCCATCTCCCAGTCGAGCACCGCCCGGACGGCCACCGGGTCGACGGTGGCGAGGAGGTTGTCCAGCCGGTAGTCGCCGTGCACGATCCGGCCGGCGTTGGCCCCCTCGGGCGCGGTGGCGGCGAGCAGGTCGCGCAGCTCCTCGATGCCCGGCAGCGGCCGGCTGCGGGAGCGTTCCAGCTGACCGGCCCAGCGGCGCACCTGCCGGGCGAGGTAGCCCTCCGGCCGGCCGAAGTCGGCCAGCCCGACCGAGGCCGGCTCGACGGCGTGCAGCGCGGCGAGGGTGTCCATCATCGCCATGGCCAGCTCCCGCCGCTGCGCCGCGGTGAGCGGGTCGGTCTGGGCGCGGGTGCGGAACACCTCGCCGGGTACCCGTTCCATCAGGTAGAACGGCGCGCCGATCACCTCCGGGTCCGGGCAGTGCAGCAGGGCCGCGGGCACCGGCACGTCGGTCGGGGCGAGCGCGGAGATCACCCGGAACTCGCGGGCCATGTCGTGCGCGGTGGCCAGCACGTGCCCGAGCGGCGGGCGGCGCAGCACCACCTCGTGCTCGCCGCCGCGCAGCAGGTAGGTCAGGTTGGACTTGCCGCCGGCGATCAGCCGGGCGCGCAGCGGGCCGGTGGCCAGCTCGGGCCGGTGCTCGGCGAGGTAGCCGGCGAGCCGGTCGAGGTCGACGCCGGCGGGGGGCGCCGTGGGGGTGGAGCCCTGCTCCGGCGGGGTGGCCGGGGCGGTCCCCGGCCGGAGCGCGTCGACGGCCGGATCGGTCATCCGACTAGTTGATGGCAGCCCGACCGGGTTGTCAAGGTCGGATTTTCCCCCGGGACATGCCGCGGCAACAGGGACGAAATGGGCACCGGCCAGGCTGGTGCCCAGCCTGCCGGCCACGCTGCCGGCCCCGCCGAGCGGAGGGTACACAGATGTTGCTGCGAGTTCGGGTCACGCTGCCGGACCGTCCGGGCACGCTCGGCCAGGTGGCCCGCACCATGGGCGTCTCCGGTGCGGACATCGTCCAGGTGGTGGTGCTGGAGCGGCTCGGCGGGCGGGCGGTGGACGACTTCACAGTGGTCTGGCCGGGCGCGGCCCGGGTGGAGCGACTGCTGGCCGGCCTGGCCGCGATCCCGGGGGTACGGGTGGACGGGGTGTGGCGGGCGATCGGCGCGCCCACCACCACCGGCCAGGACGCCGAGCTGCTGGCCCAGGTGGCGGCGAACCCGGCCGACGGGGTCGCCACCCTGGTCGACGCGGTGCCCGGACTGCTCGCCGCCGACTGGGCGGTCGCCGCGGTGGTGCCGCTGGACTGGGCCACCCGGGCCGGCGGCGGGACGCCCACCATCGGGCAGGCCAGTTGGCGGGCGCCGGTCCCGCCGCCGCTGCCGGAGGTGACCCCGCTGCGCGCCCGGGCGGTCGGTACGCCCGACGGCGGTCACTTCGCGGTCGCTCCGTTCGGCCGGGCCGGCCTGGTGCTGGTGGTGGCTCGGGAGCACACCGAACCGCTGGCCGCGCCGGCGTTCCACAGCACCGAGGTGGACCGGCTGGCGCAGCTGGTCCGGGCCAGCGCGGTGATCCTCGGCGACCGGCTGGACCTGGTCGGCGTACCGCCGGTGGTGGCCGGCCCCTGACCGGCAAGGACCGCTTCCCGACCACCGCCGTCCACGGCGCGACGCCCGGCCCCGAAGCTGTGCTCGAGCCGGCCCGTGCGTCGGGTGTGGCGCAGGTCGCGCACCCGGTTCCGGAGCCGTCACCCCGGGGCAACCGGCCCGCAACAGCCACCCGCGAGGGTCGTACCCGGGGAAGGGAGGCAACCATGACGTTGTGGCGGATCCGAGCCACCGTGGACGACCGGCCGGGCTACCTGTCGGTGCTCACTGCCAGCCTCGCACTGCGCGGGGTCAACATCCTCACCGTGCAGGTGCACACCACCGAGCGGGGCGCGGTCGACGACTTCCTGGTCGACGCGCCGGACACGCTCGGCGAGGCCGACCTGGTCGCCGCCGTCGAGCGGGGCCGGGGCCGGGACTGCTGGGTCGCGCGCAGCGAGGCGCGCGGGCTGGCCGACCAGCCGACCCGGGTGCTCGGGCTGGCCAACCGCCTGGTGCGCGACCCGGACGCGACCGGTGAGGCGCTGCGCGCGCTGCTCGGCGCGGACCCGGTCAGCTGGCGGCCGGTGCCCGCCGGAGTCCGCAGCGGCATCCACGGACGAACCATGCTGCTGGCCGACCCGGGCGGCGGGTCCTTCGAGCTGCACCGGGCCGCCCCGGACTTCACCCCGGCCGAGTACGCCCGGGCGCAGGCCCTGGTCGAGCTGGCCGCGACCGTCGCGCGCCGGGCCGCCGAGCAGGTCACCCTGGTCCTGCCCGACGGCGCCGAGCTGGGCGTACGACCGGCCGGCGCGGACGACCTGGCCGGCGTGGTCGAGTTGCACGAGGCGTGCTCGGCGCGCAGCCGGTACCGGCGCTACCTGGGCGGCGCGGCGGCCCCGTCGCCGGCCCGGCTGCGCCGGCTGTTGGAACCGGCGCGCGGACTGACCCTGCTCGCCTCCGCGCCCGGCTGCCGCGGCGCGGGGGAGCCGGTGGTGGCGATGGCGAACCTGCTCGCCGAGGGCGACGAGGCCGAGGTGGCGCTGCTGGTGCGGGACGACTGGCAGCGGCGCGGGCTCGGCTCGGCGCTGCTGCGGCGACTGGTCGGCCACGCCGAGCGGGCCGGCTACGCGGCGCTGCTGCTGCACGTCCAGGCCGAGAACACCCCGATGCTGCGCACCCTGCGCCGGCTGGCCCGGCCGACCCCGACCGAGCGCGACGGCGCCCTGCTCACCCTCACCGTCCCCCTCACCACCCCCACCCCCGCCCACCCCCGCTGAGGGCCCCGCGCGATCTTGCACTTTCCGCCCCGGCAAACGGGGCACATGCCGCGTTTCACGGGCCGAAAGTGCAAGATCGCGGGGTGGGGGAGTAAGTCAGGTGGTGGGGTAGCTGCTGTAGTCGGGGAAGTTGCCGTAGAGGCGGGTGTCGGTGCCCTGGGTGACGGCCTGTACCAGCAGGTCGCCGCCGACGAAGGCGCCCTTCCAGGAGGCGCCCCGGCCGCCGAACGGCTCGTCCCGGTCACCGCGGGAGCGGGGCTTGTTGATGCCCACCTTGAACGCCTGCAGGTCCACCGCGAGCTTGCCGGCCAACTCCTCGTCGTCGCAGGCGAGCGAGGCGACCAGCGCGCCGTTGGAGGCGTTCATCTGGGCGAGCAGTTCGTCGGTGGTGTCCACCACCACGATGGTGTCGACCGGCCCGAACGGCTCGGCGTGCATCAGCCGGGACCGGCCGGGCGGGGCGAGCAGCACCGCCGGCGCCACGTACGCGGAGGTGTCCTGTCCGTCCAGGAACGGCGCGCCGTCGAGCTTGCCCCGGTGCAGCGGCACCGCGCCGCCGCGTACCGCCTCGTCGACCTTGCGGCGCAGCTCGTCGGCCTTGGCGGCGCTGATCAGCGGGCCGAAGTCCAGCTCCGGCAGCGGGTCGCCGGCCGACCAGTCGTCGCCGACGGCGAGCGGGTGTCCGAACCGGACCGAGCGCACCACCGGCAGGTACATGTCGAGGAACTCGTCGACCAGGTCCCGCTGGACCACGAACCGGGGGTACGCGGTGCAGCGCTGCTTGCCGTACTCGAAGCCCTTCCTCAGGTGCCCGGCGAGCAGGTCCCACTGGGAGAAGTTCCAGACGCCCCAGGCGTTGAGCCCTTCCTGCTCGATGAAGTGCCGCTTGTCGGAGTCGAGCAGCGCGGCGGCCACCTTGCCGCCGTTGGACCGGCCACCGACGAACGCCACCGCACCGATCTCCGGCGCCCGGACCAGCACCTCGGAGAGTTCCTCGCCGCTGCCGGAGACGAGCGTGGCGGGCAGCCCGGCCCGGCGCATCAGCGCGTGCGCCACGGTCAGGCAGACCGCGCCGCCCTGCGAGGGCGTCTTGGCGATGACCGCGTTGCCGGCCAGCAGCTGCACCAGTTCCGCGTGCACCAGCACGCTCATCGGGTAGTTCCAGGACGCGATGTTGCTGACCGGGCCGGGCAGCGGCTCCCGGCCGTCGGCGAGCATCCGGTCGATCTCACCGACGTACCAGCGCACGCCGTCCAGCGCGCGGTCCACGTCGGCGCAGGCCAGCCGCCACGGCTTGCCGATCTCCCAGACCAGCAGCAGGGCGAGCAGGTCGCGGTGCGCGGTGAGCGCGTCGAGCGCGTCGGTGACCCGGGCCTTCCGCTCGGTCAGCGGGGTGGTGGCCCAGTCCCGGTGCGCGGCGGCGGCGTGCACCACGGCGGCTCGGGCGCTCTCCGCGTCCAGCCGGGGCAGGTTGATCAGGACGGTGTTGTCCACCGGGGTGCGTACCGGGGTGGGCGCCCCGACCGCACGCCAGTCGCCCTCGACGAGGTTGTGCAGGGTGGCGACGCCGTCGGCCGGCGGGCCGAACGCCTCCGGGGCGGCGGCTACCGCGCGGGCCAGGGTGTCCGACCAGGCGGTGCCGTCGGCGAGTCGTAGAGCCATCGCGATCTCCTCAGGTTCGTCCGGGGAGCGGCGGCGTCGATGGCACCGCTTGGTGTCGCGTACTGTCGCGCGTCGCGCGGCGGCCGGGCAACAGTACGTTCGTATGCCGGAACGCGACGCTCGCGCGGCGCCCGCCCCGACCGCGGGTCGCGGTCGATCCCGAACGTCCTGACCTGGGTGTACGCGGCCAGCACATCCATGTATATCGATAATGTGAGCTATCTCCGGGCGCCGTCGACCGGGTTACCCGTCGGTACGGATCTCGCTCCGGAAGGGATCAATCCGGGCCTCCTCGGTGTGGCCCGACGCATCCCGGCCGCCCGCCGACGGGCGGGCCACTGGACGGGCCGCACGATGGCCGGTGCTGAGGTCCGCACGATGGCCGGCGCTGGGGTGGGCACGCGAAACGGCCGCCGGACGGGTGTCCGGCGGCCGTTCGGGTGTGCTGCGTCAGGTCAGCTGGTGAAGGTGACGTTGTCCCGGCGGCGGCGCAGCACCAGCAGGGTGCCGGCGCCGATCAGGGCGAGGCCGCCCAGCGCGATGCTGGTGGTGGCGACACCGGTCAGCGGCAAACCGCCCCCGTTGTCACCACCGCCGCCCCCGACGCCGGTGCCCTCCGACGGCGTGACCGACGTTGACGGCGTGGCCGAGTCAGACGGCGTGACCGACGTCGACGGCGTGACCGACCCGGACGGCGAGGCCGGCGTGGTCGGCGTCGCGGGCGTGGTCGGCGTGGTCGGGGTCGTCGGCGTCGACGGGCTCGGCGTGACCGGGGTGCCGGCGCAGGTGTGGCTCAGATTGAAGCTGTCGGCGACGCCGCTGATCGTGGCGCTGCCGCCGAGCAGGGTCCATCCGGCCGGGGTGAACAGGTAGGCGTGCTTGACCTGGCCGTCCTCGCCGTTGGCGGAGAGGAAGTCAGGGTAGGCGTCGGTGCCGTCCGGAATCTTCACCGTCACCGTGGCGCCGGCCAGGTTCTGGAAGGTGAGGGTGAGATTCTCGAAGTCGCCCGCGGTCTTCCGGCCACCGTCGAGGACGAAGTGCCAGCCGTCGTGATCTGCCGGCCGGCCCGTGAACTTGTCGTCGCCGCACTGCTCCTGGAACCCCGCCTTCTTGCCCTCATGGGGCTCGTGCAGCGGGATCGTGCTGGATGCCCAGGCGGGGGTGGCGATGGCGAGAAGGGCCGTGGCGGCGGCCGTGGAGACGGCCGTGCGCGCCACGCGCCGACGCTGTGGCATGAGGATTCCTCCGGAATGGATCGAGGGGACAGCACATGATCGCACGGACGGTGATCGCCGTCGACATCAGGTGATCGGTCTGACGTGCGCGGACATGCCGCCGGAAGCCGGCCGTCCGGCGAAATCCACTACTCTCCGCAGGCGTGTCGCTGTAACGGAAATGCTCGGCGTGACGCTGCGACCGCCCCGCAGGTGGGGCGAGGGCGGCCGCCGGCGGTCTTCCCAAACCGGTGAGGGTGAGATTACATTGCTGAATATCCATGGGAGCGCTCCCGGTGCCCGTGGCGACCCTCACCACCACCACCACCGCCGGCAGTCCACGTCGGATCCGACGACGTCCCGCCCGGCGGCGCCACCGACAGGAGCACGCCATGCCCCACCCGAGACGGCCCCGACCGGCCGACCAACCCTGGCCGCGTCGCCTGCTGGCCGCCGGCGCCGCGCTCGCCACCGGGCTCGCCCTCGCGGTCGTCGCGCCGGCCACGCCCGCGCCTGCCGCTCCCGCGTTCAACTACGCGGAGGCGCTGCAGAAGTCGCTCCTGTTCTACGAGGCGCAGCAGTCCGGCCGGCTACCGGACTGGAACCGGGTCTCCTGGCGGGGCGACTCGGCGCTGACCGACGGCGCCGACGTGGGCCTCGACCTCACCGGCGGCTGGTACGACGCGGGTGATCACGTGAAGTTCGGCTTCCCGATGGCGTTCAGCGCCACCATGCTCGCCTGGGGCGCTGTCGAGTACCGGGCCGGCTACGCCGCCACGGGTCAGCTCCCGCACCTGCTCGACAACCTCCGTTGGGTCAACGACTGGTTCATCAAGGCGCACCCGGCACCGAACGTCCTCTACGGACAGGTCGGCAAGGGCGACGACGACCACAAGTGGTGGGGGCCGGCCGAGGTGCTGCCGATGGCGCGGCCCGCGTACAAGATCGATGCCAGCTGCGGCGGCGCGGACCTGGCCGGCGAAACGGCTGCCGCGATGGCCGCCTCCTCGATGGTGTTCCGCCCCACCGACCCCAGCTACGCCGACACGCTGCTCGGCCACGCCCGGCAGCTCTACACCTTCGCCGACACGGTGCGGAGGAGCTACCACGAGTGCATCACCGACGCGACGAACTTCTACCGCTCCTGGAGCGGCTGGCAGGACGAACTGGTCTGGGGCGCGATCTGGCTCCACCGCGCCACCGGCGAGGCCGCCTACCTGGCCAAGGCGGAGAGCGAGTACGACAAGCTCGGCACCGAGAACCAGACCACCACCCGGTCCTACAAGTGGACCATCGCCTGGGACAACAAGCAGTTCGGCGCGTACGTGCTGCTGGCCAACCTGACCGGCAAGCAGAAGTACGTCGACGACGCCAACCGCTGGCTGGACTGGTGGACCGTCGGGGTGAACGGGCAGCGGGTGGCGTACTCGCCCGGCGGGATGGCCGTGCTCGACTCCTGGGGCGCGCTGCGCTACGCCGCGAACACCGCATTCGCCGCGCTCGTCTACAGCGACCGGACCACCGACGCCACCCGCAAGGCGCGCTACCACGACTTCGCCGTCCGGCAGATCGGCTACGCGCTCGGCGACAACCCGCGCAACTCCAGCTACGTGATCGGCTTCGGGGCCAACCCGCCGCGCAACCCGCACCACCGCACCGCGCACGGCTCGTGGTGGGACAGCCAGACCGTGCCCACCGAGACCCGGCACACCCTGTACGGCGCGCTGGTCGGCGGCCCTTCCACGGCCAACGACGCCTACACCGACAACCGCTCCGACTACGTGATGAACGAGGTGGCCACCGACTACAACGCCGGCTTCACCTCGGCGCTGGCCCGGCTCGCGCAGGAGTACGGCGGCACCCCGCTGGCGAACTTCCCCACCCCGGAGCCGCCGGACCTGGACGAACTCACCGTGGAAACTACGGTGATGCAGGCCGAGCCGCGGGCCACCGGGCTGAAGGCGATCGTCTACAACCGGTCCGGCTTCCCGGCCCGGGCGCTCACCGACGGCCGGTTCCGGTACTACTTCCGCCCGGACGGCCCCGGCCCGGTGCAGGTCACCCCCGGCTACTCCCAGGGCTGCCCGGCGCCGACCAGCGCCCGGCAGCACTCCGGTGACATCTGGTACGTGGAGGTGGACTGCACCGGGCACACCATCGCCCCGGCCGGCCAGTCCCAGCACCGGATGGAGGTGCAGTTCAAGGTCGGCGTGCCGGAGGGCGGCACCTGGGACCCGACCAACGACCCGTCGTACCAGGCCGACGCCGGCCCGAACCGAACGGTGCCGCTCTACTCCGGCGGCACCCGGGTCTGGGGTGCGGAGCCCGGCCCCGGCACGCCGGACACCACCGCGCCGACCGTGCCGGGCACCCCGGTCGCCTCGGCGCTGACGCCGACCGGCCTCACCCTGACCTGGCCCGCCGCCACCGATGCCGGGGGCAGCGGCCTGGCCGGCTACGAGGTCACCCAGGAGCAGGTCGGCAGCGACGCGCTGGTCCTGCTGACCGCCGCCACCAACTCCCTCGCGGTGATCGGCCTGACGCCGGAGCGGACGTACCGGTTCTCGGTGCGGGCGCGCGACGGCGCCGGCAACCGCTCGGCCGCCTCGCCGGTGCTGGAGGTGACCACCCCGGTCACCCCGACGCCGACCGCCGACTGCCGGGTCGGGTACGTCACCAGCGACTGGAGCACCGGGTTCACCGCGAACATCACCATCACCAACACCGGCACCGCGGCGCTGAACGGGTGGACCCTCGCCTTCAGCTTCCCCAGCACCGGGCAGCGGGTCGGGCAGGGCTGGTCGGCGACGTACAGCCAGACCGGGACGGCGGTGACCGCGACGAACGTCTCCTACAACGGCGTGCTGGCCCCGGGGGCGTCGACCAGCTTCGGCTTCAACGGCACCCACACCGGCAGCAACCCGAGACCCACCGCCTTCACCCTCAACGGCGCCCCCTGCACCCTGGGTTGACCACCGCTCTGTCGAGATCCCGGGCAGTCACCGTTCGTCGCGAACGGTGACTGCCCGGGATTCGGGGCAGGATGTGGTGGTGGAGCGGGCGCTGGTGACTGTCGGGCACGGTCCGGCCGACCGGGCCCGGCTCGGCGAGCTGCTGGCCGGGGCGGGAATCGAGCTGGTGGTGGACGTGCGGCGGTTCCCCGCCAGCCGCACCAACCCCGACGTCCGCCGGGAGGAGCTGGAACGCTGGCTGCCGCGGGCCGGGATCGACTACCGCTGGGAGCCGAGCCTCGGCGGCCGGCGGCACACCCCGGCCGGCACACCGGAGCCGGACACCTGGTGGACGGTGGCGGCGTTCCGGGCGTACGCGGCGTACACCCGTACGCCGGACTTCCGGGCGGCGCTCGGCGCGGTGCTGGCCGACGCGGCGGCCCGGACCACGGCGGTGATGTGCAGCGAGAGCGTCTGGTGGCGCTGCCACCGGCGGTTGATCGCCGACGTCGCGGTGCTCGGCCACGACGTGCCGGTGAACCACCTGATGCCGGACGGCCGGCTCGCCGCGCACCGGCCGGCCGCCGGCGCCCGCCGCGACGGCGACCACGATCTCGTCTGGGACGGCTGACCGTCGCCCGTCGCGCCGGTGTCGGACGATCCGCCGCCCGGCACCCGGGCGGCTGACTAGGGTCGAGCCGTGCGAGCTCCGGGCCGGTGCCACACCGTGGTCTTCGTCGTCTACGACGGGGTGCGGCTGCTCGACGTCACTGGGCCGCTGGAGGTGCTCACCGTCGCCAACGAGCACGGCGGGGCGTACCGCACGGTGCTGGCCTCGCCGGACGGCCGGGACGTGGTGAGCAGCGCCGGCGTCCGGCTCGGCGTCGACCGGGCGCTGCCCGACGTCGCCGCGCCGGTGGGCACGCTGGTGGTGCCCGGCGCGCCGGACTGGCAGGCGGTGGCCGCCGACCGGGCGATGCTGGACCAGATCCGCCGGCTCGCCGCCGGATCGAAACGGACCGCGTCGGTCTGCGCGGGGGCCTTCGCCCTGGCCGCCGCGGGGCTGCTCGACGGCCGGCGGGCGACCACCCACTGGGACCTGGCCGACCAGCTCGCCACGCACTTCCCGGCGGTCGTGGTCGACCCCGACCCGATCTTCATCACCGACGGGCGGATCATCACCTCGGCCGGCATCTCCGCCGGCATCGACCTGACCCTGGCCCTGGTCGAGGCGGACCTCGGGCCGGAGGTGGCCCGCGCGGTGGCCCGGCACCTGGTGGTGTTCATGCAGCGGCCGGGTGGCCAGTCCCAGTTCAGCGTCCGCACCAGCACCCCGAGCACCCGCAACGACGCGCTGCGCCGAGTGCTGGACGCGGTGGCCGCCGACCCGGCCCGGCCGTACGACCTGGCCGGCATGGCGGCGCTGGCCGGGGTCAGCGTGCGGCACCTGGGCCGGATGTTCCGGGCCGAACTGGGCGCCACTCCCGCCGTGTGGCTGGACCGGGTCCGCGTGGAGGCCGCGCGTGGCCTGCTGGAACGGGGCGACGACACGCTCGACGTAGTGGCCCGGCGGGCCGGCTTCGGCTCGCCCGAGACGATGCGGCGGGTCTTCCTCCGGGAGATCGGCATCACCCCGGGGGCGTTCCGGTCCCGGTTCCGCACCACCGGCATCGCCACCGACCGTTGAGCAGGCGACGCAGCCGGCCCGCCGCGCCCGCCGAGCGGGCGGAGGCTCAGCGGCGGGCGGCGAGCGCCGGCTCGGCGGCGGCCGGGGCGACCGGCTCGCCGTCGCGCTGCCGCAGGGCGACCAGCCCGGCCGCGGCGAGCAGGCCGACCGAGAGCCACAGCCCGACGGCGACCCCGCCGGAATCCGACAGCACGCCGCTGGCCAGCGGTCCGACCGCCTGGCCGACCGAGAAGGCCACCGTCAGCAGGGCGATCCCGGCGGTCCAGCCGGTGGCCGGCAACGCCCGCCGGGCGAGCACCGTGGCCGCGGTCGGGCCGGCCATGAACGAGCTGCCGAACACTACGGCCGACAGCAGCGCGGCGGGCAGGCCGGCCGGCAGCAGCAGCACTGGCAGCACGCCGAGCAGGACCAGCAGCGACACCAGCGCGGGCGCCCGGCCGCCGGGCAGCCGGCCGATCACCCGTCCCCAGACGGTGAGCGTGGCGACCGCCGAGGCCAGGCCGAGCAGCACGAAGAAGCTGGCGATGCCCGGGGTGCCCAGCCCCTGGTCGCGCAGCAGCGCGACGACGAACGTCAGGTAGCTGACGTAGCCGGCGCCGAACAGCACGTACCAGGCGAAGGTCGGGGCGAGCCGGGCCAGGTCGGCCCGGGGCAGTCCGGCGCTGGTGGCGCCGGCGACCGGCGCGACCCGGCGCACCGCGAGCAGGGCCGGCGCGACCGCGGCCACGGCGAGCACACCGAGCAGCAGCCAGCCGGCCCGCCACCCGGCGTCACCGGCCTCGGCCAGCGCCGCCGGCACGGCGATCCCGGAGAGCAGCACGCCGACGCCGACGCCGGCCATGTAGAGCGCGACCAGCGACGCGGCGCGCCGCTGCCCGCCGCCGGCGGCGACCCGGGCGGCCAGCGCCGAGCCGAGCACGAAGGAGACCGCGGTGGTCACGCCGCCGACGAACCGCAGCAGGCTGAGCACCTGGTAGTTCGCGGTGGTCGCGGTGAGCAGCAGGGCGAGCGCGCTCACCGCCAGGGTGCCGAGGAAGGCGGCCCGGTCACCGAACCGGCGGGCCCAGAACACCGCCGTCCCGGCGCCGATCACGTAGCCGGCGGCGTTCGCCGTGTTCAATCCGCCGGCCTGGGCGTACGTCCAGTGCAGGTCGCCGCGCATCGCGGGCAGCAGCAGGGCGTACGCGAACCGGGTGAAGCCGAGCGCGACGACCGGCCCGGCCGCCAGGCCGAGCGCTGTCAGCGGTTCCCGCCAGCGCTGGAATCGGGACATGGGTTCCTCCTTGATCGGCGGGCCGTTCGACCCGCTGATCAGGTGGAACCGGGGAAGGCCGGTGGCTGATGGCCGGCCGGACGGACAGGTGACCCTCGGATCGGGACATGGGCGGGCTGCCCGGAACGTACCGGAACGGGGTCAGTCGACCAGTTCGTCGGCGAGCAGGTCCATCAGCAGCCCGTCGTGCCAGCGCCCGTCCTCGCCGCGCTCGTAGCGGCGCAGCACGCCCACCGGGCGGAAGCCGACCTTGGCGTAGCTGCGGATCGCCGGGGTGTTCGCCGCCGCCGGGTCGATGGTGAACCGGTGGTGCCGGTACGCCTCGACCAGGTGCCGGACCAGGGTGCGAATGGCGTCCGGCCCGAGCCCCCGGCCGTGCACCGACGGGTCGAGGAAGATGTCCAGGCTGGCGTGCCGGTAGTCCGGGTCGTCCTCGGCGTACCACTGGATCGCGCCGACCACCCGGCCGTCGTGCAGCACCGCGTACACGGTCAGGTCGGGGTCGGCCAGGTCGGCCTCGACGGCGGCGGCCAGGTCGTCGCCGCCGCGCCACCAGCGGCGCACCTGCGGGGTGGCCCGGATCGCGGCGAGCGCCGGCACGTCGGCGGCGCCGGCCCGGCGCAGCGTCACCGCCCGCCCGCGCAGTTCCCCGGTCACCGGCGCCACCGGGACTCCGGCCGCGGGATCGGCCCGCCGGCGACGAGGAAGCGGGGGGGTCACCGGGGCCTCAGCCGCGGATCTCGCCGTGCTCGACGCAGACCGCCGCCCAGCCCACCGGCAGCACCTGCACCTTCATCCGGCGCCGGCAGCGCGCGCAGAAGCGCGGCGGCTCCAGGGCGCGCGCCGCCACGCACGCCTCGTGCGACCCGACCGCCGCGGCCTCGCCGCAGCGGTCGCACCAGGCCGGCGCCGCCCCGTTCGGCGTCACCAGCCCCGCAGCGTCCGTCACCGTCAACCCCTCACAGCGTCGCGGAGAGCGCCTTGACCGGCATCTTCAGGTCGTCCAGCAGTGCCAGGTCCTCGGTGGCCGGCCGGCCCAGGGTGGTCAGGTAGTTGCCGACGATCACCGCGTTGATGCCGCCGAGCAGGCCGTCGCGGGTGCCCAGGTCGCCCAGGGTGATCTCCCGGCCGCCGGCGTACCGCAGGATGGTGCGCGGCATGGCCAGCCGGAACGCGGCGATGGCCCGCAGCGCGTCCTTGCCCTCGACCACCGGCCGGTCGCCCAGCGGGGTGCCCGGCCGCGGGTTGAGGAAGTTCAGCGGCACCTCGTGCGGGTCCAGCTCGGCGAGCTGCGCGGCGAACTCGGCCCGCTGCTCCACCGTCTCGCCGAGGCCGAGGATGCCGCCGCAGCAGACCTCCATGCCGGACTCGCGGACCATCCGCAGCGTCTCCCAGCGCTCCTCCCAGGAGTGCGTGGTGACCACGTTCGGGAAGTAGGAGCGGCAGGTCTCCAGGTTGTGGTTGTAGCGGTGCACGCCCATGTCGACCAGCTCGTCGACCTGCTCCTGGGTGAGCATGCCGAGCGAGGCGGCCACCTGGATGTCGACCTCGGCCCTGATGGCGGCGACACCCTCGCGCATCTGCTTCATCAGCCGGGCGTCCGGGCCGCGGACGGCGGCCACGATGCAGAACTCCGTCGCCCCGGTGGCCGCGGTCTGCTTCGCCGCCTCGACCAGGGACGGGATGTCCAGCCAGACTGACCGCACCGGCGAGGTGAACAGGCCGGACTGGGAGCAGAAGTGGCAGTCCTCGGGGCAGCCGCCGGTCTTCAGCGAGACGATCCCCTCGACCTCCACCTCCGGGCCGCACCAGCGCATCCGCACCTCGTGGGCGAGCTGGAGGGCGGCGGGCAGGTGCTCGTCGGGCAGGTTCAGCACGGCGAGGACGCCGGCCTCGTCGAGGCCGACACCGTTCTCCAGCACCTGGGTACGGGCCTGGTCGAGGATCTCTGGCATGGTTCGTACCCTACAAGCCCGCCGGATCGACAGGAACGGCCGCGCGGCCTGCGGTGACGAGGCGACGCCGGCCGGGGTGGAAGCGTCGGGCCCCGGGTCACGGATGGTAATTTCGCCCGGCGGCCGTGCTCGGCGACGGCGGCCGCGACCGGCGGTGTGGGGGTGACGGTGGCGGACTGGCTGGCGGCGCTGCACCGCCGCGCCGAGCTGCGGGCGAAGGCGGGGCTGACCCGCCGGCTGCGGCCCCGCGCGGCCGGCGACGCCGTGGTCGACCTGGCCGGCAACGACTACCTGGGCCTGGCGACCGACCCCGAGGTCACCGCCGCGGCCGGCGGGGCGCTGGCGGCGTACGGGCTGGGAGCCACCGGGTCGCGGCTGGTGCGCGGCTCCACCGACGCCCACCACGCGCTGGAGGACACCCTCGCCGACTGGCTCGGCACCGACCGGGCCCTGGTCTTCTCCTCCGGCTACCTGGCCAACCTCGGCGCGGTCCGGGCGCTCACGCAGCCCCGTACGCTGCTCGTCTCCGACGCGCACAACCACGCCTCGCTGATCGACGGCTGCCGGATCTCCGGCGCGGAGACCGTGGTGACCCCGCACAACGACGTGGCCGCGGTGGCCACCGCGCTGGAAGCCGCGCCCGGCCGGCCGGCGGTGGTGGTCACCGAGTCGGTCTTCTCCGTCGACGGCGACCTCGCCCCGCTGGCCGAGCTGCACGCGCTCGCCCGCCGGCACGGCGCGCTGCTGCTGGTCGACGACGCGCACGCGCTCGGCGTCCTCGGCCCGGCCGGGGCCGGCGGGGTGGCCGCCGCCGGGCTCGCCGGCCAGCCGGACGTGGTGGTCACCGCCACCCTGTCCAAGGCCCTCGGCGGCGCCGGCGGGGTGGTCGCCGGACCGGCCGAGTTCGTCCGACACCTGGTGGAGACCGGGCGCACCTTCATCTTCGACACCGCGTTGCCCCCGGCGGTCGCCGCCGGAGTGCACGCCGCCGTCACGCGGGCCCGGGCGGGCGACGGTCAGCGCGCCGAGATCGCCGAACGGGCCGCGCTGGCGGTGCGCCGGCTGCGTGCCGCCGGACTGCACGTCTCCGCACCGGACGCGGCGGTCGTCTCGGTGACCGCGCCCGGCCCGGAGGCCGCGACGGCCTGGGCGGCCGACTGCCGTGACCGCGGCGTCGCGGTCGGCTGCTTCCGACCGCCGTCGACCCCGGACAGCCGGTCCCGGCTGCGGCTCACCATCGGCGCCGGGGTGCCCCGGGCGGACTTCGAGCGGGCCCTGGAGGTCATTGTGGAGTGTGCACCGTGAGCGCGAGGAGTGAGCCGGGTTTGCGAGCCCCGCAGTCGCGAACCGAGGTGGCACCGTGAGCGCGAGGAGTGAGCCGGGTTTGCGAGCCCCGCAGTCGCGAACCGAGGTGGCACCGTGAGCGCGAGGAGTGAGCCGGGTTTGCGAGCCCCGCAGTCGCGAACCGAGGTGGGCGCATGACCGAGCCGTGGCGGGGGCCGGTGCTGGTCACCGGCACCGACACCGAGGTCGGCAAGACCGTGGTGACCGCGGCGATCGCGGCCGCCGCGCAGGCGGCCGGCCTGCGGGTCGCGGTGGTCAAGCCCGGCCAGACCGGTACGGCCGGCGGCGAGCCCGGCGACGTCGACCACGTGACCCGGCTGGCGGCCCCGCTGACCGGCCGCACCCTGGCCAGCTTCCCCGACCCGCTGGCCCCGCTGGCCGCCGCCCGGGTCGCCGAGCGGGAGCCGCTGGAGCTGTACAGCGCGGTCGACGCGGTCCGCGAGGAGGCCGACAAGCACGACCTGGTGCTGGTCGAGGGCGCCGGCGGGCTGCTGGTGCCGATGGGACTGCGCCCGTCGGGCGAGCCGTGGACGGTGGCCGACCTGGCCGTCTCGCTGGGCGCGCCGGCGGTGGTGGTGGCCCGGGCCGGGCTGGGCACGCTCAACCACACAGCGCTCACCCTGGAGGCGCTGGACCGCCGAGCGGTGCCGGCCGGGGTGGTCATCGGCGCCTGGCCCGCCGAGCCGGAGCTGGTGCACTGGGCCAACCTCACCGACCTGGTGCCGAACCTGCTCGGCGCGCTGCCCGCCGGCGCCGGCGCGATGGACCCCGGGGTGTTCCGGCGGTCCGCGCCGGGCTGGCTCACCCCGGCGCTCTACGGGGTGCTGGACGACTGGCGGGCCTGGGCCGAGGAGATCAGCTGAACACCTGACTTTCGTCGGTGCCCGCCCAGGGCGGCCGTGGGTAGCCTGGCCGCCGTGACGAGCTGGTGGGTGGCCCGGGTGGGCGACGGGCGGTGGTCGCGTGCCGATCACCGGCGGTGGGCCGGCGACGCGCTGTTGTGGCTGGTGACCGCCGCTCCGATCGGATACGCCGGGGTGACCCCGCCGCATTCCGGACGGGACACCGTGCTGACGGTCTGCGCGCTGCTCGTGCTCACCGCCGCGGTCGGGGTGAGCCGGCGCTGGCCGGTGGCCGCCCTGGTCATGGCGGTGCTCGGCTCGCTGCTGAACGGCAACTTCCTGTTCGCGATCCCGGTGTTCAGCTACCTGGCCGGGCGCCGTGGCGCCACCGCCACGCCGGCCGCCGTCGCCTTCGTCGCGCTCGCGGCCGGCGGCACCGTGCTCAACCTGGGGCTGCTCGGCGCCGGCGCGGCCACCTGGTTCCTGCTCGCCTCCGTGCTGCTCTTCGCCGGGGTGTTCCCCTGGCTGGTCGGCCGGTACCGGCGCCAGCAGCACGAGCTGACCGAGGCGGGCCGCCGGCACGCCGAGGCGTTGGTCCGGGAGGAGCGCGGTGCCGCCGAGCGGATCCGGCTGCGGGAGCGTGCCCGGATCGCCCAGGAGATGCACGACTCGCTCGGCCACGACCTCAGCCTGATCGCGTTGCGCGCCGCCGCCCTGGAGGTCGCCGCGGATCTCGACCCGCGGCACCGGATTGCCGCCGGGGAGCTGCGGGCCAGCGTCGCCACCGCCACCGAACGGCTGCACGAGATCATCGGGCTGCTCCGCGAGGCGGGCGGCGCCAGCTCCACCCGGCCGGCCGAGGAGAGCGTGGCGGAGCTGGTCGACGGCGCCCGGGAAGCCGGCATGGCGGTGAGGCTGGCGGCGATCCCCGACGCGGCCGAGCTGCCGGCGCGGGTCCGGCACGCCGCGCACCGGGTGGTCCGCGAGGCGCTGACCAACGCCGCCCGGTACGCCCCGGGCGCCGCGGTCACCGTGCGGCTCACCCGGGCCGGTGACCGGATCGAGGTGGCCGTGGTCAACGCGCCGCCGCCGGCCGGCCCGCTGCCCGGTCCGCCGTCGCACGGCAGCGGCCTGCTCGCGCTCGCCGAGCGGGTACGCCTCGCCGGCGGATCCCTCGACGCCGGCCCGCGGCCCGACGGCGGCTTCGCCGTACGCGCCGGGCTGCCGGTCACCGGCCCGACCGGGCTCGACGTGCCCGGGCGAGTGGACGAGCCGGCGCGGGTGGACCCGGGCCGGGCGGGCGGGTCGGTGGTGGGTCCGGCCGCCGGCGGCGACCGGACCGGGCGGGCGGAGCCGCCGGAGCGGCCGGCCGAGGCGGAGCGGCGGCTGCGCGACGCCCGGCGGCGGGTCCGGCGCAGCCTGCTGGCCGCATTCGGGGCGCCGGCCGGCCTCGCCCTGGTGCTCTCCCTCGTCTACTACCCGGTGGCGACCGCCGGGACGGTGCTGGACCAGGCCACCTTCGACGCGATGCGGATCGGCACGGTCCGGGCGGAGCTGACCGGGCTGCCCCGCCGCCAGCTCGACCGGCCCGCCGGCACCGACCCGGCCGGCTGCGAGTACTACACCGACGGAAACTTCCCATTGGCCCAGCCGACCTGGCGACTCTGCTTCGCCGACGGCCGGCTGGTCAGCAAGGAGCGGATCAACCAGTGAGCACCGACAGCACGCCGACCGGCCCGGTCCGGGTCGTCCTCGCCGACGACGAGGCGATGATCCGGGCCGGCGTCCGGGCCATCCTCGCCGCGGACCCGGAGATCGAGGTGGTGGCCGAGGCCGGCGACGGCCGGGCGGCGGTGGAACTGGTCCGGGCGCACCGGCCGAGCGTGGCCCTGCTGGACATCCGGATGCCGAAGCTGGACGGGCTCAGCGCCGCAGCGGAGATCCGCCGGCTGGTCCCGCAGACCGCCACGGTCATGCTGACCACCTTCGGCGAGGACGACCACGTCGCCCGGGCGCTCGGCCACGGCGCGAGCGGGTTCCTGCTCAAGGCCGGCGACCCGCGCGAGCTGATCGCCGGGGTGCGGGCGGTGGCCGACGGCGGGGCGTACCTGTCGCCGCGGGTGGCCCGCCGGGTGATCGAGCTGGGCGGCGGGCGGCTGGCCCGGCGCCCGGCCGCCCGGGACCGGCTGGCCGGGCTCACCGACCGGGAGCGGGAGGTCCTGGCGCTGGTCGGGGCCGGGCTGTCCAACGCCGAGATCGCCCGCCGGCTGCACCTGGTGGAGGGGACCGTGAAGAGCTACCTGACCAGCATCTTCACGCGGCTGGAGGTGCGCAACCGGGTGCAGGCGGCGATCCTCGCGTACGAGGCGGGGCTGGTCGAGCCGGCCGGCTGACCCGCCCCGCCCGCGCACGTCAGGCGTCCCGGCGGCGCAGCGCGACCCGGCCCAGGGCCAGCGCGGCGGCGGCCCACCCGGCGAGCAGCAGCAGCCCGACGGCCGCCGGGTAGGGGTCGCTGTCGCCGGCCAGGAAGTGCGCCCCGGCCACCCCCGGGAAGGCGTCGGCGATCCGGTTCAGCACCGCGATGTCCGGCTCCTGCAACGATAGCGGCACGATCATCAGGGTGGCGACCAGCACGGTCAGCGTGAGCACCGCGCTGCGCAGCGCCGCGGCCAGGCCCAGCGCGAGCACGCCGACCAGCGCCAGGTAGACCGCCACCGCCGCGACGTCGGCGAGCGTCTCCGCGGCCGGCGCGGTGCCCCACCGGCCCAGCACCGGCCGGGCCACCGCCGCGCCGACCGCGCCGAGCAGCAGGCCGAGCGCGAAGGTCACCGCCCCGGTCACCGCGGCCTTCGCCAGCAGTACGCGGCCGCGCGACGGGCTGCACTGCAGGGTGGTCCGGATGGTGCCGCTGGTGAACTCGCTGGTGATGATCAGCAGGCCGAGCGCCAGCACGGCGTACTGGGTCAGCTCGACCGAGCCGATCACGACGCTGCCGACGGTGACGACGCCGGCGTCGTCGGCCGGGTCGTCGTTGGTGTTCGCGTTGGCGGCGTAGATGGCGAGCTGGCCGGCGGTCGCGGCGGTGAGCAGCAGCCCGGCCAGCACCGTCCACCAGGTGGAGCGCACCGACCACAACTTGGTCCATTCGGCGGCGATCGTGTTCATCGGGTGGTCCCTCCGGTCGGCGTGCCGGCGTACTCGACGCCGCCGGCGGTCAGCTCCATGAAGGCCTGCTCCAGCGAGGCCCCGTGCGGGCTCAGCTCGTGTAGCCGGACCCCCAGCTCGTACGCCAGGTCGCCGATCCGGTCGGCGGTGGTGCCGGTGACGGTCAGCTCGTCCGGGCCGGCCGGGTCGACGGCGGCCCCGGTGGCGCTGAGCCGTTCGGCGAGCGCGGCCAGGCCGGCCGGGTGCGGGCTGCGCACCCGTACCGCGACCGCGCTGCCCGCGATCACCTCGTCGATCGGCGCGTCGGCGAGCAGCCGGCCCCGGCCGATGACCACCAGCCGGTCGGCGGTCAACTGCATCTCGCTCATCAGGTGGCTGGAGACGAAGACCGTCCGGCCCTCGCCGGCCAGCGACCGCATCAGCTGCCGGACCCAGCGCACCCCGTCCGGGTCGAGGCCGTTGACCGGCTCGTCGAACATCAGCACGGGCGGGTCGCCGAGCAGGGCGCCGGCGATGCCGAGCCGCTGCGCCATGCCGAGCGAGAGGGTCCGGCCGGGCTTGGCGGCGGCGCGGGCGTCCAGCCCGACGGTGCCGAGCACCTCGTCCACCCGGCGGACGGGCAGGCCGTTGCTGCGGGCCATCGCCAGCAGGTGGGCCCGGCCGGACCGGGCCGGGTGGATGGCCCGGGCGTCCAGCAGCGCGCCGACCTCGCGCAGCGGTCGGCGCAGCTCCCGGTAGGCCCGGCCGTCGATCAGCGCCCGCCCGGTGGTGGGCCGGTCCAGGCCGAGGATCATGCGCATGGTGGTGGACTTCCCCGCGCCGTTGGGGCCGAGGAACCCGGTGACCCGGCCGGGTGCGATGTCGACGGTCAGGTCGTCGACGGCCGTCGTCCGCCCGAACCGCTTGGTCAACCCACGTAGTGTGATCATGTGTCGACGCTAGGTGGCCGGCCCGGGCCGGCACCGCGCCCGAACGGCACCACCCGCCCCTCACTTTCGTCATGTACGTGCCGCCACCCGGTCATGATCGGTGGGGGCCGGCGGCGCGGGTCGCCGGTGACCGCGTACCGGGATCAGCCATGGCCCGGCGAGGAGCCGACGGCTATCTGCGAATCTTCGTCGGTACTTGGCGCGGTGCCGGGTGGCCGTGGATCGGCCGCGAGCGCGATCCGTGACGTTGTGTAACGATCGGCCGTTCAATGGCGAGCCGCTCGGTGTCCGCTTCTGGGCCGCGGTGGTAGGTCAATGGAACAGGTAGCCGGGAAGAGGGCGTCGATCTTGCGGGGTAGCAGCGACCGGACCTGGCCGATGAGCCGGACGTGCCGATCCCGCTCGCGCCAAGGCGCGAGCGGGATCGGTGACGCAGGTCAGCCGACGAGCTTCCCGGATGCCTCGACCTCGGCCTCGAGACGTGTGGCTGGACGGGCCAGCGTCCGCGCGACGAGCACGAACGGCGGCAGCAGGAGCAGGTTGGCCAGGGCGAACATGGGGGACATGCCGCCGGAGAGCAGTGTGATGGCCATCCACGCCGGTACACAGGCGAACGCCCACCATGGCACCAGGCCGGCGCGGGCGTGACCGAGCAGCACCAGCAGTGGGCCGAGGAGCAGGCCGAGGGCCATTCCGATCAGCGTCGCGTCCTCCATTCCGGTGCCGCCGACACCGTCGTACATGGCCAGGGCGACCTGGCTGGCCGAGCCGTAGTGGTGCGCCACCACCGCGTTGAGCTCGACGTAGCTGGCTTGGTGCATGGCCCATGACACAGCGCTGGCGACGGCGATGATGCCGGTGACGGTGGCCCACCGCTCGCGGGCCTGACGCAGGCTCTCGACGAGACCCACGATGGCGGCGACCCAGACGGGCGCTGTGACGAACACGAGCCAGCCGAACAGTTCCCATGTGCTGCGGGACTGCTGGATGCGGGCCAGCGCGGCTCCCGGATCGTCGGTGCCGCCGGCTTCAACGAGCAGCCGGGTGAACTCCGTGGCGGTGAACAGGATCGGTGCGGCCACCAGGCTGGCGGCTAGGGTTTTGCGGATCATCGTGCTTCCTCCGTCGGTCAGGGCGGGCCGGTACAGCGTCATCTGGCCGGCGCGGCGCGGCGTCCGCCCGCGGTGCCCGCTTGGTGCCCTGGCGTATCCGCGTCGTCCTCCCAGGGGTGGACGGCACTGGTATCTGCGCATGATCCGGCGTGGCAGCCGTGCTGCTAGCGTGCGGCTTTGTGCGGATACCCCGGACTGACATCGCGCTGGCCGCGGGGCTAGCGGCCGGTTCGCTGGTGTCGCTGCTGTCGGACGGCTCGGCGACGGTGACCCTGGTGGCGCAGCTGGTCGCCGCGTTGTCGCTGGCTTTTCGCCGGGTGAATCCGTTCGTGTCGACCCTGGGCACGCTGGCGGCCACCGTCATCACGCTGCTGATCACGGGGACGGGCCCGGGTGACGTCTTCTACCTGGCAATTTGGATCGTCGGCAGCTACGCCTCCGGGGCACATCTACCGTTTCGGCAGTCGCTGGCAGCGCTGGCGCTGTGGTGGGTGACCCTGATCGCCTCCGTGCAAAGTGACTTTAGCTGGGGTGACGTGGTCTTCATGGCCACCCTCACTCTCGGGGCATGGGCGCCGGGCGTCGCCGCGCGGCGCAGCGAGCGAGCACGCCGTGCCGCGGCCGAACTCGCCGAAGCCCGCGAGCGGGAGGCGAAGCAAGCGGTCGCCGATGAGCGTGCCCGGATCGCACGCGAGCTGCACGACATCGTCGCGCACGCGATCGGGATCATGGTCGTGCATGCGGGTGCGGCGCAGGAGCTGCTGGTGGAACGTCCAGCCCGTGCCCGCGAGGCCCTCGACACTGTGCAGCAGGCCGGCGAGGACGCGGTCACGGAGCTGCGCCGCATGCTCGGCCTGCTGCGGGCGGCCGATGAGTCGGCGACCGCCCCGCTGCCGCGGCTGGCTCAGCTCGATGCGTTGGTGGCCACGGCACGCGGCGCGGGCCTGGCGGTCGACGTCGAGCCGCAGGGTGATCTGGACGCGCTGCCGCCGGCAGTGGACCTGACGGCGTACCGGGTCCTGCAGGAGGCGTTGACCAACGCGATGAAGCATGCGCCCGGGGCATCAGTGCGCGTCGGCCTGCGGCGAACGGCACGGGAGCTGGAGGTGTCGGTTGTGAACACGCATGTGTCACTGGGTGGGCAGCGGGTGCCGGGGTCGGCGGTGGGCACCGGAAACGGCCTGATCGGACTGCGCGAGCGGGTCACCATCTTCGGCGGCCAGTTCGACGCCGGAGCCGACGAGACGGGCGGATTCCGGGTGCGCGCGACGATCCCGCTGCAATACCAACCACACCCGGTGGCAGCGGGGAGCCGCCGGTGACCGCCGGCGAGATGCCCGCAACCGGCGCGACTGCGCTGCGGGTCGTCATCGCCGATGACGAGGCGCTGTTCCGCAGCGGCCTGCGCCTGATGGTGGACGCTCAGCAGGATCTCACCGTGGTCGCCGAGGTCGCAAACGGCCGGGAAGCGGTCGACGTTGCGCAACGTGAACGCCCCGACGTGGTGCTGATGGACATCCAGATGCCGGTCCTGGACGGTATCGCGGCCACAACGGAGCTACGGCGGCGTGGGCTCCACACCAAGGTGCTGATCCTCACCACGTTCGACCTCGACAGGTACGTCTACGACGCCCTGCGGGCCGGGGCGAGCGGGTTCCTGCTCAAGAGCGCCCGACCTGCGCGCCTAATCGATGCGATACGCGCCGTCGCCGCTGGCGACGCGCTTCTGGACACGGCGCTGACCCGGCGGCTCATCGAGAAATGGGTGGCGCGTCCCCGCGCAGATGCCGCCGACCCGCGCCTGGCCACCCTGACCGACCGGGAACGCGAGGTGCTCACCCTCATCGGCCGCGGCCTGTCCAACACCGAGATCGCCGCGATGCTGCACCTCGGCGAATCGACCGTGAAGACACACGTCGGACGGACCCTGGCGAAGACAGGCAGCCGGGACCGCGTACAGGCCGTCATCCTCGCCTTCGAATGTGGGCTGGTGACGCCCGGACAATAGACAGATATCGGTTCCGCAGGCCGGCCCTCAGCTGACGGGCCGGTCGCGGCGGTGAGCCCCCGCATCGGCAGACCGCCACGTCAAGATGATGCTCGCGATGACAACTGACATGGAGCGTGATCGGGCCAACCTCCTGCGGCGATTGGAAATTCTGAAGCTGAGCTGGTTGATGTCGCAACTCGGATGATCTGGGCGATGAGGCGGCGGTGGCCGGCCTGCCCGCCCGCCTCGGTCTGGAGCCGGCAGCGCAGCGGTGAGGCACCGCCCGGTCCGGTCAGCCCCGGCGGATCACGAAGGCGTCGGGCATCCGGAAGGTGAGGTTGTCCGGGCACCAGGGCGGGCGGACCACCGTCGCCCCGGTCAGCAGCGGGGCCGCCTCGGTGACCACCACGGCCGCCTCCATCCGGGCCAGCTGGTCGCCGACGCAGCGGTGCGGGCCCGCGCCGAAGGCCAGGTGGCGGCGCGACCCGCGCTGGCCGGGGCGGAACTCGTCGGGGGCGTCCACGGTGTCCGGGTCCCGTCCGGCGCGGGCCAGCCAGAGCACGATGCTGCTGCCCGCCGGCACCGCCGTCCCGCCCAGCGTGGTGTCGGTCGCTGCCACCCGCCGCCAGGTGACGATCGGCGGCTCCAGCCGCAGCCCCTCCTCGACCACGTCGGCGACCCGCACCGCGCCGGCGCGCAGGCCGGCCAGCACGGCCGGCTCGCCGGCCAGCCGGTGCAGCAGCAGGGTGAGGAACTGCGAGGTGGTCTCCTGGCCGGCGACCAGCAGGAAGAACAGCGCGCCGACCACCGTGTCGGGCGGGTGGCCGGCGGCCCGCAGGTCGGCGGCGAGCCCGCCGCCGGTGGCCGCGAACTCCCGCAGCACCCGGTGGAACCGGCCCACCTCGGCGGCGAGGGCGAGCTGCCGGTCGGCGTCCAGCGGCGCCCAGAACAGCTCCAGCGCGGCCCGGGCGAACTCCTTCACCGCGCCGACCGGCGCGTCCGGCAGCTCCACCAGCCGGGCCAGCACCAGCAGCGGCAGGTCGGCGGCGAGCCGGGCGTAGAGGTCCACCGGTTCGCCGGCGTCCAGCTCGGCGGCGAGCGCCGCGACCCGACCGCGGACCAGGTCGGTCAGCCAGGGCCGCTGGGCGGCGACCCGGGTCGGGTGCAGCGCGTCGGCGACGACCGCCCGGATCGCCGGGTGGCTGGCGCCGGAGTTGTTGGCCAGCGTCGCCGGCAGCCGGAACCGGTGCCCGGCGAGCACCCGCAGCGCGGCCACCGGCATCGGCGTCACCGCGTCCAGGGCGTTGTCCGGCCGGTACGTGACCGGGTCGGTGAGCACCTGGCGGACCAGCGCGTGCCGGGTGACCACCAGATGCTCGACGCCGGTGTGGTCGGCGACCCGGGCGACGTCGGGCCAGGACGCGTCGGCGGCCTGCGCCCAGCTGCGGAACAGCACGCCGACACGCTAGCCGGCTGCCCCCGGCCGGCCGGGTCGCAGCTGCCACACCGTGGTGCGCTTCACCCGGACGCTCTCCAGCGCCTCCGGCACCGGCACGTCGTAGCTGGCCAGCTCGTCGAAGCGGTCCCGGGGCAGGAACGCCCGGCCCGGGTCGCCGACCAGCACCCGCGCCCCGGACCGGGCGGCCCGCAGCAGGAAGCGCAGCATCCGGTTGGCCATCGCCTCGCTGTAGAAGACGTCCCCGGCGAGCACCACCTCGGCGTCCCCGGCGTCGCCGTCCAGCACGTCGGCGAGTTCGGCGTCGACGCGTACCCCGTTGGCCTCGGCGTTGAGCGCGACCGCCGCGACGGCCAGCTCGTCGACCTCGACGGCGCGGACCGCGGCGGCGCCGGCCCGGGCGGCGGCGATCGCCACCAGCCCGGAGCCGGCGGCCAGGTCGAGCACCCGGCGGCCGGCGACCAGCTCCGGGTGGTCGGTGACGTAGCGGGCCAGCCCCTGCCCGCCGGCCCAGGCGAAGGCCCAGAACGGCGGCGGCTGAGCGCTGCGGAACTCGCCCTCGGTCAGCTCCCAGAGCCCGATCGGCTCGTCCGCCTGGTGCAGCCGCACCTCGGGGACGAAGGCGACCGGCGCGAGGCGGGCGTGCAGCCGGACGAAGGCGGCGGAGAGCTCGGACACCGGGTGATTCTCGCCCGGCCCGCCGACCCGGCGTGTCGCGGGGGAGGGGTGATCGGTTCACCACGCTCGGTGATATCCGCCCCCGCGCTTGGCGATCGGTGCGAACACACCCGTCTGGTCGCCGGCCCGGCGTGCTCCTAGCGTTGCCGGCAAGGAGGCGACCCGGGGAGGGCGGAGCGGTGACGATGCGCTGGTACGCGCTGCGGACCGGGGTGGTGCTGGCCTGCCTGAGCGGGATGGCGCTCGGCCCGGCCGCGCCCGCGCGGGCGGCGTTCGCCACCGAGTTGAGCGGCCTGCCCGACGAGTTCACCGCCGGGGACCGGGTGGCCACCGTCTCGGCGGTGGTCTCCCGGACCGACCCCGGCCGGTGCGTCAAGGTGCGCTGGTCGATGGTCCTCACCGTGCGCGGGATCCGGCTGGACCAGGTGAAGGTGGACCGGGTCGAGGAGACCGGCTCGTTCCCGCTGGAGATCCGGACCGACGGGGACGTGGCCCGGCTGACCGACCGGCAGTTGGACCCGGGCACGCTCTGCCCGGACCGGACGGTCACCGCCCGCTACCGGCTGGCCTTCGCCGAGGACGTCACCCGGGGGCGGGTCACCCTGGCGGCCGAGGCGTACGACGCGAACCTGCGCCTGCTGGCCCGGCAGACGGCCACCCGGTCGGTGGTGGGGCCGGACGCCCCGGCCACCCCGACCGAGCCGGCGCCGGAGAGCACGCCACCGGCACCGCCGAGCGAGCCGGCCGAGGAGACCGCGGCGGCTGAGCCGGCCGAGGAGCCGGTGGCCGAGGTGCCGCCGGCCGCGGGCCGGCCGGTCGCGCAGTCCGGCGGGTTCGGCGTGGTGCAGGCCGCGTTCCTGCTCGGCGGGCTGCTGCTCTTCCTCGGTGTCGGGCTGTTGCTGCGGCTGCGCCACCTGACCCGGACCGCCGCCGGGGACGGCGAGCCGGAATCGCTGGACCGGTGGGAGCGGCCCACCGGTCGGCGGCGGTGGTGACCGGCGGGCCGTGACCCGGCGGCGGGTGCCCGGCGGGGCCGTGACCCGGCGGGCTGTGACCTGCGGGCCGTGATGGGCGGCCGGTGTCCCGGGGCCGGCCGGCGCGTGCCGACCGGCCCCGGGCGGCGTCACTTCGAGAACGCCTGGAACTCGGCGATCCGCACCTGGTCGCGGGCCGGGCTGGCGGTCGCGCAGTCGGTGGTCGTGGCCGGATCGTCGTCCTGTTCACCGGCGTAGGCCGGGCCGCCGGTGCACTGGCTGGCCAGCACCTCCAGGCGCAGGTGGGTGGCGAGCGTGGTGGGCACCCGGAACTCGCGCAGGTTGATGTCCCGCACGTAGGCCCGGTACGCCCCACCCGGGAAGGCGTCCGCCGCGCTGGTGTAGATCCGCCGCCAGTTCGCCGGATCCGCGCAGTCGGTGGTCCCCGCGTTGCACGCCGACACCGCGAACGACCGCAGCGCGCTGAGCGAGTTCTGGCTGCCCGGGTCGGTGTCGCCGGTGATCGCCGGGCGCAGCATGGCGCTGACGTTCACCCGCTTCACCACCTGCGGCGCGTCCCCGGGCAGCGCCACGGTGACCTGCCGGCCGGCCACCCCGTCCAGCGAGGCCCAGTTGGTCGCCTCGGTGTCGTCGGCGATCCGGTCCAGGTTGACGCCGTCCCCGCTGATCGTCGCGCCGGACGCGGTGGACGCCAGGTTCCGGCTCATCCGCAGGTCGACGTAGCCCTCCTTGCCGGCTTTGGCGACCACGGTCAGCCGCTGGTGCCCGAAGCCGGGCGCGACGGCCAGCAACTGGTAGGTGCCGGGTACCAGCTCGATGGTGTCCGGCAGCGGGGTGGCCGGGTCGGTGTCGGCCACCGGCACCGCCCGCGCCTCGTACGCCCCGACGTACACCCGGATCGGCGCGTCGGCGCTGTCGCCCTTCGGCCGCAGGGTGAGCAGCGCGTTGTCCGCGTTCGGGGCGGCGAAGCTCGGCGTCGGATCGGTGTCGGAGGCGCCGTTGGTGGCGGCGTCCCGGCCCATCCCGGAGCGGGCGAACTCGGCCCAGATCAGGTCCTGGTTGGCGCCGCCGAAGCGGAGCAGGTCGGCGGTGAGCAGGTTGTCCCGCATGTCGAGCATGCTCACCTGGCTGGCGGCCTGCAGCAGGAACGAGTCGAAGACCAACTGCGACCAGCGCCGGTTGCCCGGGCACTGATCGACCGGCACCTTGCCCCGCGCGCAGTCGAGCTGGCGCTGCGGGGTGCCGACCCCGTACCGCTTCATCAGGGCGGCGCGGACCCGGAAGTTGGTGGCGCTCCAGATCTCGCCGTCCGCGTGCACCGCCGGACCGCCGGTGTTGTAGCCGACGTCGGAGTAGTTCAGCGGGCTGCGGCTGAAGTCGTGGTTGCGGATGCCGCTGACCAGGTTGCCGGTGACGTACCCGCCGGTGATGTACGGCGTCTCCCCCGGGGCGCGCAGCCCGTGCTGGAACAGGTACTCCGCGGCGAGCAGGTCGCTCCACGACTCACCCATCGAACCGCCCTGGTGCCCGCCGATTCCGCTGTTCGGGCCGGCGATCATGCGGTTGGTGATGGCGTGGGTGTACTCGTGCCCGATCACCGTCATGTCGTAGTCGCCGTCCACGCACGGCGGGTACGGGCCGCCGGCCTGCGGCTGCCACAGGTACATGTTGGTGGTCGGCGGCAGGCCGTCGCGCGGCGTGCCCTGGTTGGCGTTGTTCCGGTTGCCGCTCAGCGCGCCCTGCTGGGCGCGGCCCTGCTCGGCGTCCCCGCCCAGGCCGTCCGGGGTGAGGTTGACCGCCTGCAGGTTCCAGGTCGCCTCGGTGAAGCCGAGGTGCCAGGCCCAGTCGTGCATCCGGTTGTGCATGGCGAAGAGGTTCGCGATCGCCGCGTCGTCGTCGTTGCGCTGCGCGGAGGTGAACACCTCGGGGTTGCACCGGGCCTGGTGCCACTGGTCGGTGAACGGGTACTCGTAGCGGCGTTCCGGGCTCTGGGTGGCCGGGACGGCCGGGGTGCCGGCGCCCCAGGAGCGCACCGTGTTGGCCGAGTTGCCCCGCGAGGTGAGGGTCGGCGTGCCGGTGGCCGCGTCGACGTCCCACGGCTGGCCGGTGGCCGGGTCGCGGAACGCCGCCTGGCAGTCCGGGGCCGGGTCGCCGCACCAGCGCACCCGCGGGTCCACCCCGGGGCCGAGGTCGCGGGGCGGGGTGGCGGGGAAGACCGCCCAGCTCGGGTTGTCCGAGTCGTAGTCGACCAGGTCCTCGCGGACCAGCACCTGACCGGTGATCCCGTCGACGTAGGTGGTGTAGGCGGTCGGGTGGTCGGCGTCGGCGCCGATCAGGGTCACCTCGTACGCGTCCCGGGCCCCGTCCAGCGGGGTGGGCACGGCGACCCGGTGCACGGTGTGGCTGCGTACCCCGGCCGGCTCCAGGCCGGCGTCGGCCAGCGCGGCCGCGTACGCCTGTTCCTCGGTGAGGGTGGCCGGTGCCGGCGCCGTTGCGTCGCGGGCCAGCGAGGAGCTCACCGAGAGCACCTTGCCGTCCGCGACCGCGAGGGTGACCAGGCCGTCGTGTCCGGCCGGCAGGTCACCGAAGCGCTGCCGCAGGGTGACCACCGCGCCGGTGCCGACCGGGCGCACCAGCAGCCGGTCCATCGCGGCCACCTCGGCCGCGCCGAGGCCGAAGAGGTCCTGGTTGCCGGTCAGGTAGGCGCGGGCGGCCGCCTCCGGGTCGGCCGGCAGGCCGGTGGCGAGCGGGGCGTTGCCGGGGCCGAGCGCGTGCGGGGTGCCCAGCCGGTTCCACCGCACGTCCGGGTCGGCCTTGCGGGCCAGTCCGCGCTGGCGGGCGTCCGGGGCGGCGGTGCCGGCGCGGTTGTCCACGTCGGCGTGCTGGTGGCCCTCCGCGAACGGGCCGGAGCGCCGTTCCTGGGTGGCGCCGCCGCCGGCGGGCGCGGCGGTGCCGGGGCCGGCGGGAAGCAGGGCGGCGACCACCGCGGTCGCCGCCAGAACGGGGATGAGCCGGCGTCGGCGCCGGCTCATCCAGGGTGTCCACTCCGGTTGTGCCACGGGTCCTCCTCGTGGGAGCGGGATGGCCGGCACCTCGCCGGCCCGGCGCAGCGCGGTGACGCATGCGCATCTGTGGATATCAGCCGGTGACGGTGGCGACAAGGTCGGCGACTGTCCGTTTTCGCGGCCAGGCTCTTTACAAAAGGAGCAGCCTTGTAAAGGTCCCGCTCCGGTGTCAGGGTCGGGACTGTCCCGCATCGGAGGTTGACGATGGCGACCGGTGTCCGCGCGACCGTCCCCACTGACCGCTGGCGCGACCCGCGCCGCCCGTTCTGGCCGTTGGCGCTGCTCGTGCCGGCGCTGCCCTTCCTCGGCTACGCGACCTGGCGGGGCACCGACGGCGGCTGGGCGTGGTGGCTCACCCCGGCGATCGTCTTCGGCCTGATCCCGGTCGTCGACCTGCTGATCGGCGACGACCGCGGCAACCCGCCGGAGGCGGCCGTGCCCGAGCTGGCCGCCGACGGCTACTACCGCTGGCTGACCTACCTCTATCTGCCCGCCCAGTACGCCGCGCTGGTGCTCTGCTGCGCGGTGTGGGCCGACGGCCGGCTCTCCCCGTTCGGCGCCGCCGGCCTGGTGCTCACCGCGGGGGTGGTCGACGGCATCGCCATCAACACCGCGCACGAGCTGGGCCACAAGCGGGAACGGCTGGAGCGCTGGCTGTCCAAGGTGGCCCTCGCGCCGACCGGGTACGGGCACTTTCACGTCGAGCACAACCGGGGCCATCACGTACGGGTGGCCACGCCGGAGGATCCGGCCAGCGCCCGACTGGGGGAGACCTTCTGGCGGTTCTGGCCGCGTACCGTCGTCGGCAGCCTGCGCTCGGCCTGGCGGCTGGAGACCGGCCGGTTCCGGATCCGCGGCCGGTCGCCGTGGACCTGGCGCAACGAGGTGCTGAACGCCTGGGCCATGACGGTGGCGCTGTTCGCGGCGCTGGTCGTCGCGTTCGGCCCGGGGGTGCTGCCGTTCCTGCTGCTCCAGGCCGTGGTCGGGTTCTCCCTGCTGGAGGCGGTCAACTACCTGGAGCACTACGGGCTGGCCCGGTGGCGGACCGCGGCCGGCCGGTACGAGAAGGTGGATCCGCGGCACAGCTGGAACAGCGACCGGGTGGTCACCAACGTGTTCCTCTTCCAGCTCCAGCGGCACAGCGACCACCACGCCAACCCGCTGCGCCGCTACCAGACGCTGCGCAGCTTCGACAGCTCGCCGCAGCTGCCCGCCGGCTACGCGACCATGGTGGTCGCCGCGCTGATGCCGCCGCTGTGGCGGCGGATGATGGACCACCGGGTGATTGAGCACTACGCCGGCGACATCGAGCGGGCCAACGTGCACCCGCCGGCCCTGCCCCGGCTGCACGAGCGGCACCGCCGGCGCGCCGCCACCCACGGCGACCGCCGGCCCCACCGACCGGTCGAGGCGCCGTGAACCGGTCCGGCTCCCCGCGCGGCGGCGGTCAGTCCAGCTCGGCGGGGTCGAGGCCGAGTTCCCGCGCGGTGACCAGGCGGACCCACTCGGTGAACTGCCGGCGGGAGATGACCCGGTCGTGCACCGCCAGCTGCACCGCCAGGCCGTCCATCACCGCGCTGATCCGCCAGGCCGCGCCGGCCGGGTCGGCGCACTGGAAGGTGCCGTCGCGAACGCCGTCGGCGATCACCGTGGCCAGGTCCTCCCGCCAGCGCAGGTCCAGCCGGCGGGAGACCTTCTCCAGCTCGGGGGTACGCAGCGACTCGGCCCAACCGTCGATCCACATGGCCCAGGAGATGGTCCGCCCGGCTGGGGTGTAGATCTTCAGGATCCGGCGTAGCTTGGTCAGCGGCGGGGCGCTGGACCGGACCACCGCGTCGAGCCGGGCCAGGTCCTGCTCGGCGGCGTACGCGAACGCCTGGGCGAGCAGCCGGTCCTTGGTGGCGAAGTGGTAGAAGACCAGTGCCTGGCTCACTCCGGCGGCCTGTGCCACGTCGGCCGTCCGGGTGTTGGCCAGGCCACGTTCGGCGATCACGTCACAGGCGGTGCGCAGCAGGGCATCCAGGCGGATCTCGGCCGCACGTCTCGTCACGCCCGTCACCGTAACCCATTTGCCCGAACACGAGCCGTTACCGAAACGGCCTGCCGCGAAGCTAAAGTCAGATGTCGGACACTTCCTGACCTGCGAAAACGTGAATCACGAATAGTCGTCGGTCATTGCCTTGCGAGGATCGGCGCTCGCTGCCGGCCGAGGCTCAGAGATCCTCCTAGGAAGCTCTGGAGGGCGTGTGTACCGACACGGACGCGCCGAGTCGCCCCCCGAGTTGGCAACCCTTCGTCGGCTCGGCTAAAGTTCTCATCCGTCACCGGGGAATGCCGGGGGCACGCGGACGTAGCGCAGCTGGTAGCGCATCACCTTGCCAAGGTGAGGGTCGCGGGTTCGAATCCCGTCGTCCGCTCGGAGCTGCCGCCACGCATGACGGGGGCAACCTCGGTGGGGTGGCCGAGAGGCGAGGCAACGGCCTGCAAAGCCGTGTACGCGGGTTCAAATCCCGTCCCCACCTCGACACAGACGCGGGCGATTGGCGCAGTGGGAGCGCGCTTCCTTGACACGGAAGAGGTCACTGGTTCAAACCCAGTATCGCCCACCAGAAGTACAGCGGGCCCGTCACCGATCGGTGACGGGCCCGCTGCCTTTCGCTTCCCGGCTGTGAGCAGCAGGCCGGGCGGCCGATCGCCGCCGCCGACCCGTGCACCGCCTGCGCTACGACCGGGCCCGCACGAGCCTCGGCCGGTGGCCCGACGCTTCCGCCCGTCCAACTGGCCGCCCGGGCGTGACAGCCGCTCGCGGCCGCGCCGGAGTGCGCACGGAACGTCTGCGGGTCGGCGCACCCGGCACACACTCACGTCGCCGGCCGACCGCGTCCGCACACGCCGCGGCGATTTGACAGCGCCGTAGCTAACGGTTATCCATTAGCGATCTGATCGAAGGGGTTGCCCGGGTGCAGGACGTGGTGCTGGCCATGCTGGCGAAGGAGCCGGCGCACGGGTACGAGCTGCGCAGCCGGATGCGGACCGCGCTCGGCCCGCTGGGCGAGGCGATGAACGCCGGGCAGATCTACGTGACGCTGGCCCGGCTGGCCAAGGCCGGGCTGGTGACCTCGCAGCGGGCCGAGGGCCTGCCGGACCGGCCCGATCGCCGGGTGTACGCGTTGACCCCGGCGGGACAGCAGCGGGTCGCCGCCTGGCTGACCGAGGTGAACTGGCCGAAGCCGGACCTCGCGGAGTTCCATCTCAAGTTGGTGGCCGCCGCGGCCGCCCGGCTGGCCGACCCGCTGGCTCTGGTCGACGCGCAGCGGCGTGAGGTGCTGCGCCGGCTGCGGGACGCCCAGCGGGCCGCGTTGGACCGGGCGGTGGATCCGGTCGCCGGGTTGCTGCTGGAGGGTGTCGTGCTGCGGCTGCGGGCCGACCTGGACTGGCTGGAGGCGTGTGAACGCCTGTGGAGCGGGCGTGACCGGACCGGACGGAAGGCGGGAGCGTGACCGGGTCGACGGTGTTGCAGGCGCGTGGGCTGAGCATGCGGTACGGCGGCGAGCACGCGCTGGTCCGCGCGGTCGACGAGGTCGATCTGGACGTGCCGGCAGGGCAGGCGCTGGCGGTGATGGGACCCAGCGGCTGCGGCAAGTCCACCCTGCTGCATCTGCTCGGCGGGCTGCAACGCCCGACCGGCGGGCAGGTGTGGCTGGCCGGATGCCGGATGGACGCGATGAGCGAGCGAGCCCTGGCCCGGCTGCGGCGCGACCGGATCGGGTTCGTCTTCCAGTCGTTCCACCTCATGGACGAGCTGACCGCGGTGGAGAACGTCGAGCTGGCTGCGCTGCTGGCCGGCCGGTCACCGGGACAGGCCCGCAGGCGGGCGATGTACCTGCTGGACCGGGTCGGGCTGGCCGACCGCGCCGCGCACCTTCCCTCGGCGCTGTCCGGTGGGCAGCGCCAGCGGGTCGCCATCGCCCGCGCGTTGAGCAACGAGCCGCTGGTGGTGCTGGCCGACGAACCCACCGGCAGCCTGGACAGCGCCGCCACCCTGGAGGTGCTGCGGCTGTTCGAGGACCTGCGCACCGCGGGGCAGACCCTGGTGGTGGTCACCCACGACGCGCGCATCGCGGCGGTCGCCGACCGGGTGATCGCCATGCGTGACGGCGCGTTCGTCGACGACAACCGGCTCGCCCGCACCGGCTACGACGGGCGGCGCTGACGTGGCCGGCCGCCTGCTGCTCGTCTGCCGGCTGCTGGTGCGGGACCTGCGCCGCCGCCGGACCGAGACCGCCCTGCTGCTGGCCGCCATCACCGCCGCCACCGCCACGTTGACCGTCGGCCTCGCCCTCACCGAGATCGCCGACCGGCCGTACCAGCAGACCCGGACCGCCACCGCCGGCCCGGACGTGGCCGTGACGCCCCTGGCCACCGGCCAGGCGGCATTGGACGAGCTCGCATCGCTGACCAGCGCGGCCGGCGTCACCGAGCACAGCGGTCCGTTCCCGATCGCCTACCTGACGATGACGGCCGGCGGCACGTCCGCGCACACCGTCGTCGAGGGCCGGGACGCCGCACCCGCGTCCGTCGACCGGCCCGCCGTGACCGACGGCACCTGGGTACGCCCCGGCGGCGTGGTCGTCGAGCGTGCCTTCGCCGACGCCCTCGGCATCCGCACCGGCGACACGGTCAGCATCGACGGTCATCCGCTGCGCGTGATCGGAACCGCGGTCACCGCCGCGAGACCGACGTATCCCTACGCCGGATGGCACCACCCGGGCAGCATCCTGGTCGAGCGCGGCGGCCTGGTCTGGGTCGACCGTAGCGACATCGGCACGCTCGCGGGCGGCCAACCGCTGTCGTACACCGCCAAACTCAAACTCGCCGACCCGGCGGCCAGCGCCGAGCACGACGTCGGCCCCCACCTCACCACCTGGCAGGAGGTCAGCTACCTCAACGGTCGGCTGTACGGCGACGCGCGGATGACGCTGCTCGTCGGCAGCTGGCTGCTCACCGGCCTTGCACTGGCCGGCGTCGGCGGCATCGTCGCGGGCCGGATCATCGGTCAGCGCCGCCGGGTGGGGCTGCTCAAGGCCGTCGGCGCCGGACCGGCCATGATCGCCGCCGTCCACCTCGCCGAGTACCTCGTGATCGGGTTTGCCGCCGCCGCCACCGGGCTGGCCGCGGGCTGGATCGCCGCGCCGGTGCTGATCCGCCCCAGCGCCGGGCTCATCGGCTCCGTCAACGCCCAACCACCCGCATTGCGCACGGTGGTCGCCGTCACCGCCCTCGCCCTCACGATCGCGGTGGCGGCGACCCTGGTGCCGGTGGTGCGCGCCGCCGCCAGCAGCACCGTCCACGCGCTGGCCGACGCGGCGACGCCACCGCGACGCCGGCGGTGGCGGATCTGGCTGTCGCGGCGGCTGCCCACCGCTCTGCTGATCGGCGTGCGGATCAACGCGCGCCGGCCGCGCCGCGCCCGGCTGGTCACGGTGAACACGCTGATCACCATGACCGCGCTCGTCGCCATGCTCATGGTCAACGCCCGGGTGGAGCACTTCGACCTCGGCTACACCGAACTCGCCAACCCGCGCAGCGAGCGAATGGACCGGGCCCTGCTCGTCGTCATCGTCGTGTTGTGCGTCCTCGCGCTCGTCAACGCCGTCGTGAGCACCTGGACCGCCGTCCTCGACGCCCGGCAGCCGCTGGCCGTCGCGCGGACGCTCGGCGCCACGCCCGCGCAGGCCGGCATGGGCCTCGCGGTGGCGCAACTGCTTCCCGCCATACCCGGTGTCGTCGCGGGGATCCCGGCGGGCATCGGGCTCCTCGAGGTGGTCAGCACCGGCGACGTCCGGTACCCGCCCGGGTCCTGGCTGCTCACCACCGCGCTCGGGGTTCTGCTCGCCATCGCCGCGCTCACCGCCATCCCCGCGATGGTCGCCGCCCGGCGCCCGGTCGTGGACACACTCCGGTCCGCACACTGACAGCCACCGGCGGCGGTGGTGGCCGTACGGCTTCCCCGGTTGTGCGCGGTGTGCATTCCGGCAAGCCGACGGTGTCCGGGGTCTGGTGGGCCCAGGGTGGAGACCCGGGCGACCAGCGCCCTCGAGAGCGGTCGCGAGGCGGGCGCCCCGGCCTCGTGTGTCCAGCCGGAAGGCATCGATGTCCGAGACAAGTGCGCGTGGCCGCGTACGGGACGCAGGGAGGCTGCCGCTCGACAGCTCCAGACCCGGTCCGCTACCCGCGCGGGCGTGCGTGACCGACGGCCGCTGAGATGGACTGGGCCGGATGGGCGGTGTTCGGGTTGGTCGCGACCGCCGCGCTCACCGCAGCGATGATCGCGGCGCAACTGGCCGGGCTCACTCGCCTCGACCTGCCCCTGGTGCTCGGGACCCTCGTCACCGAGGACCCCGACCGGGCGCGGGTCGTCGGCTTCTTCGTCCACCTCATCGCCGGTCAGGGCTTCGCCCTGGGGGTACGCGGCCGCGTTCGCCCTGCTGGACCGCGCTACCTGGTGGGTCGGTGCGCTGTTCGGCGTACGCAGCCTGATGACCATGCGCCTGTTGACCTATTCCCCCTCGCGGGCCCCGGTGGCCGCACCGACGACGTCGTTGCCCGAGGATCCCGGTGGGGCGAGGAACTGGGACTACCGTTATGTCTGGCCCAGGGATGCCAGCATCGGCGTCAACGCGTTCCTCGGCGTCGGCAAACTCGACGAGGCCCACGGTTTCCTGGCGTGGCTGCTGCACGCCAGCCGGCTGGCCCGGCTACCACGACAGCGTGCCGGTACGGGTCGGCAACGGCGCCGCCGACCAGCACCAGCTCGACGGCTACGGCTGGGTGGTCGACGTCGCCTGGGTGTTCGTCCAGGCCGGCCACCGCCCGAGGAGCTGGACCCCGCGACCGGGGCCCAGCTCGGCAACTATCCGCAGACGCTGAACCACGCCGCGCTCGTCCAGGCCGCACTCGCCATCCGCGACAGCCCCGCTTGATCCTTAGGCCGTTTCTCCGCTCGCCGCACCGGACGGTGCTGTCTTGGCGGGCTCGTCGAGGCGCAGGATCGTTTCCTCGATCTCCGTCTTCCGCGCGTTGGCGTACGCGATCTCCGTGCCGGTGATGGCGAAGCCTGCTTTCCGCAGCACCTTGAGCGATCCCGCGTTGTCACTGGCGACGCGGGCGAACAGGGGCCGGACGGGAACCGACTCGAGGAGCAGGGCGAGTGCTCGGCTGGCGATGCCCTGCCCCCAGTAGGCCCGGTCGATCCAGTACGTGACCTCGGTGACTCCGTCGATGACGAAGGCGGCGATGCTGCCGACCAGCCGTCCTTCGGCGGTGATGGCGCGATTGATGGCCGTGGGTGACGCCCTGACCTTCGCCATGTGGGCATCGAACGCGGCGCGGTCGGCGGGATCCTCGGCGGTGAAGGCGGCCATCCGGACCGACTCGGGGTCCCGCATCTGTTCGAACAACGCGTCGAGATCGGAGTCGTCGATCGGCCGCAACGCCACGTCAACCACAACTGCCTCCTACGCCGGTCCAGCACCGTTCAGCGCGGGCGAACATATCAGCGGCGTCGGACAGTCGGTGAGGAGTAGCCGGCGGGCTTCTGGTCAGGGCGTGACTGGTGCGGTGGGCGTTCTGTCGGCGGGCTGGAACAGTTCGATGAGATTGTCGGCGGGGTCGGTGAGCAGGATCTGGCGTCCGCCCAGGCCGGCGACCACCTCGCTGCGGAAGGTCAGTCCGCTGCCGCGCAGGCGGTCGATCTCGGCATCCAGGTCGTCGACGACGAGGTGGATGCGGTTGCGTCCGGCGGTGGCGGCGTCGGCGGGGGTGGCGCGGGCGCCGGAGCTGGTCGGTCCGGACAGCAGCAGCCGTAGCGGGCCGCGCACCACGTCGGCGAAGGCAGGAGCGGCGCTGGTGTGGACGGTGAACCCGAGATGGGTCGTGTAGAAGTAGACGGCGGCCTGGACGTCGTCGACGAGGTAACGCACGCTCGCGTACTGGCTGGGTGCTGTCATGGCCGAGTCTCCTTCGCGGGCCGGGTGGCGCTGAGCATGGGCAGCAGATGTCTGACGCGGGTGTCGATGTCGGTCGCGGCGCGCTGGAAGGCGGAGTAGTCGGGGTCGCCGGTTTCGCCGGTCGTCGTAGGGTCGGGGACGCTCCAGTGCATCCGCCGAGGCTCGTCCGCGAAGTCGGGGCAGACCTCGCGGGCCTTGTCGCACAACGTGATCACGTAGTCGTACCGGCGGTCGGTCACCGTGTCGAGGTGCCGGGGCTGCTGTCCGGTGACGTCGATGCCGAAGCTGTCGCGCAGCACCCGTACGGCGTAGGGATGGAGCCTCGGTCTGGGCCGGGTGCCGGCGCTGAGAACCTGGACCTGGCCGCCGGTGCGATGGCCCAGCAGGGCCTCGGCGATCGGCGACCGGGCGCTGTTGCCGGTGCACACGAACAGCACATCGAGCGGCGGCGAGCGCTGCGGGTCCACCGGAGGGGGCGCCGCTGCACGGTGCAGTGCAGGATGCAGGGCCGCTCCGGTGTCGGCCAGCGCCTGCGCGCAGTGGTCCAGATCGAGGTGGTAGTAGCTGTCGCGGCCGTCGAAGCTGCTGCGCGAGGCGGTGACGAGCCCGCTGTCACGCAGCAGCCGAAGGTGGTAGGACACCAGGTTCTGCGGCTCGCCCACCAGCCTTGCGAGCTCCCGGACGCGGTAGTCGCCAGCCGCGAGTGCGGTCAACAGCCGCCAGCGCAGCGGGTGGGCGGCCAGGTACAGGAAGGCCGGGGCGTCGGGGCTCGATGGCACCATGGGCCGACTTTACATCAAATGCGTTTGATGGGTTGTCGGACCGGCGTCGGGCGGCATCCGAACCCTCGCCGCCGGTGGGTCAGCCGGCGGCGGCGAGCAGCGCCTCGGCGACCTCGGTGCGGACGCTGAGCAGCGTCCGGCCCTGCCGGTGCGTGGTCACCAGCCCGGCCGCGCGCAGCGCGGTGAGGTGCTGCGACACCCCGGCCGGGGACAGCCCGGTGCGCCGGGCCAGCTCGCCGCCGGCGGTCGGCGCGGCCAGTTCGGCCAGCAGCCGGGCCCGCCCCGATCCGAGCACCGCGGCCAGCGCCCCGGGGGCGCCGGCCGGGCTCTCCCAGAGCGTGCCGACCCCGCGGGCCGGGTAGCTGAGCTGCGGCGCGTCCCCGGCGGCGACGCTGAGCACCGACGGCCACACGAAGACCGAGGGGACCAGCACGAGGGCGCCACCGGCGGGCACGTCGGGGGCGGCGCAGTGCCGCTGGGCGATGCGTAGTGTGTCGTCCTCCCAGCGGACCCACTCGTGCAGGTCGTTGAGGAGTGCGGCGACGCCGTCCTCGGCCAGCCGGCGGGCCCGGGCGAACACCTCGGTGTCGAGCAGCACCCGGATCCGGGGCCAGTCGGCGGCCACCGCGATCCGCCAGTACGCCTCGATCTCCCCGGCCAGCCGGCGCAGGCCCGCCTCCGGGTCGGCGTACAGGGCGGCCACCGCGGGCGGCCGGTCGCCGGGGCCGAGGTCGAGCTGCGCGCGTACGGTCGCGGCCGGGGTGGCCCGCAGCACCGCCAGCTCGGCGGCCAGGTCGGGGGTGAGGCCGGCCGGCGGCGGGGTGAGGAAGTCGGGGAAGTAGCCGGGGGCGGCCGGGATCAGCTGCCAGAGCAGCCCGTCCGGGCCGACCAGCCCGGCCTCGACCAGGCGCGGCCGCACCCGGCGCGCCCAGGGCAGGTGTACGGCGTGGCGGCCGGGCTCGCGGAGCACCCGGACGCCGGCGGCCACCTCCCAGAGGCAGGAGACGGCAAAGCGGATCCGGGCGACGCCGGCCGCGGACAGCCCGATCGAGACCACGGCACCCCCGGTGGATTCAGCTGGGACTGAAACGATACTGCCGGCGGCCGGACCCGCCCAGACTGGCCGGGTGAGTGACCAACACAGCCGAGCAGAGCTGTTCCGTTCCCTGCACACCGCCGCCTCGCCGCTGGTCCTGGTCAACGCCTGGGACGTGGCCAGCGCCCGGATCGTGGCCGCCGCCGGCGCCCGCGCGGTGGCCACCACCAGCGCCGGCGTGGCCTGGAGCCTCGGCGCGCCGGACGGCGACGCCCTCGGCCGCGAGGCGGCCGTCGACCTGGTGCGCCGGGTGGCCGCCGCGGTACCGGTGCCGGTCTCGGCGGACATCGAGTCCGGTTACGGGGCGAATCCGGCGGAGGTCGGCGAGACCGCGCGGGCGGTGATCGCGGCCGGCGCGGTCGGAGTGAACATCGAGGACGCCCGGTACGACGGTGGGCCGGTGCTCCGTGACGTGGACGACCAGTGCGCCCGGGTCGCCGCCGTCCGGGCGGCGGCCGATGCCGCGGGCGTGCCGGTGTTCGTCAACGCCCGTACGGACACCTTCCTGCGGGGCGTGGCCGGGGTCGCGGGGACCGTGGCGCGGGCCAGGGCGTACCTGGCCGCCGGCGCGGACGGGGTGTTCGTGCCGGGCGTGGTCGACCCGGAGACCATCCGGGCCCTGGTCGCCGACCTGTCGGCGCCGGTCAACGTGCTGGCCGGTGCGGGTGCCCCGGCGGTGCCGGAGCTGGCCCGGCTGGGGGTCGCCCGGGTCAGCCTGGGCTCGTCGGTGGCCGAGGCGGCGTACGCGGTGGCCCGGCGGGCCGCCGACGAGGCGTTCGGCCCGGGGACGTACCAGTCGCTCGCCGGCGGGTTCGACTACGGGGCGCTGAACACCCTGATGCGCTGACCCGCGCACGGCGACGCGCCGGCCACCGGTGTGGTGGTCGGCACGTCGCCGTCGCGACCGTCCAGCTCCGTCGGCCGCGCCGGTGCGGTCAGAGCGGCGGAGCGATGTCCCGGCGCTCCTCGACCCGCCGGTACTCCACCGGCTCGACGGGCTCGGTGGTGCTGACCACCTGGCGGCGCCGGCCCCAGATGAGGGTGGTCATGATGAGCCCGAGCACGCCGGCCGCCATCAGGATCCAGCCGACCACGTCGAGGTCGATGCCGCCGATGCTCGCGTCCAGCGCGAAGGTGAGGATCGCGCCGACCGCGATCAGGAAGATGCTGGTGCCGATACCCACGACAGCCTCCTTGTCAGGGGATGTGGTGTGCTGTCGAGGGTCTTCAGTACCCCGGCGCTGACCTGCGCAACCATGCCGCGGCCCGGGGCCGGGTGGGCCGACGGACCGGGGGATCTTGTCATCGGGTAGAGTTTGGCCCGTCGCCGGGGAACGCCGGCGACACGCGGACGTAGCGCAGCTGGTAGCGCATCACCTTGCCAAGGTGAGGGTCGCGGGTTCGAATCCCGTCGTCCGCTCGCGAGCCACCCCGCGGCTGTGTCGGGTGGTCACCAGGGGCGATTGGCGCAGTGGGAGCGCGCTTCCTTGACACGGAAGAGGTCACTGGTTCAAACCCAGTATCGCCCACCATTGAGTGTGATCAGGCCATCGGCCTGCGCGTTTGCGTTTCGAATGGTAGTCGTAGCGGTAGACTTGTATAAAGTCAAGCCTATATTGCCTGGTAACGGCAGCGGCGATGTAACTGTCCTGACCCGCGGCCGCCGAGCGTCGCGTCGTGTGTTGAACTGGGAGGGTGGAAGCCCTTCGCATCGAGTTCCTGGAGGAAGCTGATCGTCCGGCGATGTGTCGGATGCTCGAGGACTCCGGCGATGTTGCATTCGACGTGCTGTTGCGTCACAGGCGTCCGAGCAGCCTCTACACGACGTTCGTGGCAGTGCGTGGTGACGCGATCGAGGGGATGCTGACCGGATCGTTTGATTCCAACGTCGCTGAAAGCGGGGCGTTCGAGTCGTTCGAGTTGCCGGTCGCACCGCATGCCTTCCTTGATCGGATTCACGTGCACTCGGCGGTGCGACACGCGGGTGTCGGCGGTGCCTTGATCTCGGCGTACGCAGCAGAAGCGGCCGAGCGTGGCTGCACCTTCGTCGCGGGCACGATTGACGTCTCATCGGATCCGACGGCGAGGATCAAGTTCTTCAAGCAGTGCGGCTTCCGCGTCGTCGGTCAGGAGAACTTCGGTGCTCGGCCGACCGATCTTCTCGGTGGGATGCCTGGACGCAGGCATCCTGTCTGGGCCGCCTCGTCCTGAGCCAGGCGACTCGACGGCGGCCGCCGCGGTGACGGCGGCGACGATCTGCCGCACGATGTCCTGGCCGTCGCTGTTGGTGCGGCTGCCGATGAAGCGGTCGAGCAGTACGACGACGCCGATGACGGTGACTGCGATGGCAGGGCGGGAAGTCGTTTGAGCCGGTGTGCCTGCTCGACGGCGACGTGCGAGACCCCCGGCTCGGTGGGCATGCGCAGTGCTGCAGGCACCCAATCGATGCTGCCTTCGTCGGTGTCAGGCCGACTCGATCGCCCGCAAGAGGGCTGCGGCGGCAATGTGGTCCAATGCAACGGACTGGGTCGATTCTGGGTCAAGTCAAGGTGCTGCGGTTACCTCAAGCTGGTTGTTCCGGGTAGAGCACCGGGCGGATCCGCTCGAGCATCTCTCGCAGTTGGACCGCTCCGCGACGAACTGTTGCACTGACGCCGACCGAAAAAAGAGCATCGCATGCTTCCACTGCACGGTCTCGCTCACTAGCGAACACCATGAATACAGCGGTGACGGCGTCTGCGATGTAGGTGCCGTGCTGGAAGTCCGCTGAGGCCAATGCTTCAGCCACAATGGCGAGCCCTGAGGTGTCGTGTCGCCGGAGCAGCGCCTCTGTGGTAGCAAGGGTTACGAACGTGTCGTTGGCATCAAGGACGAGTCGAAGCAGCGGCTCTTGCGATTCGGTCGCCTCAGCGAAATTCGCCAATGCGCGGCCCGCGTCAGCTCGATCCCGGTAGTCGTCGCTCCCAGCGAGCTCGACCAGCGCAGTGACTACCCGGCGTCGCCAGTCCTGGTTCACGAAGACATCCTGCATCGAAACGGCGCATCTGTGATCAGGTCGGCCAGCGCAGGCTCCGGGTCCTCGACGAACGCCGACATGCTCGCGGGCACACCCTCGGGATAGGCGCGTCGGACGTCCTCCACGACGACGCTCGAGCGGTGCTGGCGATTCTGGCCAGCTCCTCGGCGATGAGTGGATGCGGGCTGACCGGGGCGGGGGCGTTGAAGTTGGGCCACGCCCGGCGGCCCAGCGGGTTGACGGCATACAGCAGGTCGAGCTGGAGGCCGGCCAGCCGAGGCGCGGCGGACTCGACGAACCGGCGGTGTTCGGGGAACCGGCCCGGCAGCCGCAGGACGTACGTGGCCGCGGCGATCTCGATCAGCGGCGAGATCGCGAAGCGCGTGCGCAGGAGATCAACCCGCCCGAACCGAAACCGGATCCGCGTCGCTGCGGGTGGCATGCGATTCAGGATAGTCGGAATGTATTGGGCTGTCGGTACGTGAGATACAAGATCGCAAGCTAGGACCAAGCGAGGAAAGGCGAGGATGTTATGAGCAAGGTCGTGATGCACAATGTCGTGTCGGTCGACGGCTTCATCGCCGACGACAACGACGATGTAGGCCCGCTGTTCGAGTGGTACTTCGCGGGCAACGTCCCGATCAATGGGTTCACCGTCACCCAGCAGACCGCGGCGTACCTCGAGTCGACCTGGGCGGCGACCGGCTGCCTCGTGATCGGCCGACGTCTGTTCGACCTGATGAACGGATGGGACGGCAGGCCACCCGCGGGTATCCCGCACGTCGTGGTCGTGTCGCACCGCCCCCGGCCCGACGGCTGGTACCCCGATGCGCCCTACCACTTCGCCGGAGATGTCGAGACCGCGGCCAGACAGGCCAAGGCGCTTGCCCAGGACCGTAACATCGGCGTCGCCGCTGGCCAGGTAGGCGGGCAGTTTCTCGCCGCGCGACTGGTCGACGAGGTGGCGATGGATGTCGCACCCGTGATCTTCGGATCTGGAAGGCGATTCTTCGGTGCTCTCGATACCCAGCAGCTCCTGGAGGACCCGCACGTGGTGATCCGCGGCGAACGGGTTCTGCACCTGCAATACGCGGTGCGCCGTGGATGAGGCACTCATGGCCCATTCACGCGGGCTTGCCGAGACGAACCGCTACCTCACGCTGGGAACGGTCGACGAGTACGGCCGCCCATGGACGTCACCGGTCTACTTCGCCGTCGACGACGACCTTCGAGGCTTCTACTGGGTCTCCGCGCCGACGGCTCAGCACTCGCTCAATCTCCTGACGCGGCCTCAGGTCAGCCTCGTGGTGTTCGACTCCACCGTACCGCCCTACCACGGCCGGTGCCTGTACGCGGCCGGCACGGCCACGGTGCTCGACAGCGCGGAGTTGCGGCGGGCCTGACGATCTATCCCGGGCCGAAGTCGCGTGGCGGTTCCGCGGTATCGGTAGCAGACGTCACCGGATCGGCACCCTGCCGCATCTTCCGAGCCGAGGCGTCCGCGCTGTGGGTACTCTGCCCGCGGGAACCACGGCAGCCATGCGAGCGACACGTACGCGTCGACGACCACCGGCAGCGCATCCGCTGAAGGCCTGCCGCTCCAATGCCCGGACGATCCGGATGCCAGAGACGGAGGGAAGCGGCGGCATTGGGCTGCCACGGTGACAGACAGCTCCCGGGGAACGCGAACTCCTCGATGAGGCCCGTCAGTGCCTGGCGGAGGTCGTTGAGCACCTCGTCTTCGGTGGCACTTTCACCATGGGCGCCGGGGTCTCCTATGTTCTGCGACACCACAGGGCTACGTCCACCAGCACACCGCGGGCTGCGGGCCGGTCAGTCGGGTTGCCCGCCGGTCGCGGCGTAGACGGCGAGCTGTACCCGGTTGGCGCTGCCGGTCTTGGTCATCAGGTTCGCCACGTGGGTTTTCACGGTGGTGACGCCCAGGTGCAGCCGGGCGGCGATCTCCGGGTTGGACAACCCCTGCCCGACCAGGGCGAGCACGTCGCGCTCGCGCTCGGTGACACCCGCCGGCGCCGTGACCGGGGCCCGGTTGGCCTGGGTGTGCACCGCCTGCTCGACCAGGCGGCGCAGCACGGCCTGGCTGAACGGGCTGTCCCCGGCGGCCGCCCGCCGCACCCCGTCCAGCAGCTCGGCCGGGCTGGTGTCCTTGACCAGGAAGCCGCAGGCGCCCGCGGCCAGCGCCGGGTACAGGTGGTCGTCGTCGTCGAAGGTGGTCAGCACCACCACCCGGGTGGCCGGCCGGCTCGCCAGGATCCGGGCGGTGGCCGTGGTGCCGTCCACGCCGGGCATCCGCAGGTCCATCAGCACCACGTCCGGGCGGAGCTGCTCGGCGAGCCGGACCGCGGCGGCGCCGTCGGCGGCCTCGCCGACCACCTCCATGTCCGGCACCGAGCCGCACAGCATCCGCAGGCCGGCGCGGACCAGTTGCTGGTCGTCGACGAGCAGCACCCGGATCATGCGGCGGCCCCCGTGGGCACCCGAGCGGTCAGCCGCCAGCCGGTGCCCGCCGGGCCGGCGTCGAGCCGGCCGCCGAGGACCTCGACCCGTTCCCGCAGGCCGACCAGCCCGTGCCCGGCCGGCCCGCCGGGCGCCGGCCCGGCCGGGCCGCCGGAGTCGCGCAGCTCGAACTCCACCCGGTCGTCGTCGACCTGGATCGACAGTCGGGCCCGGGCCGCCGGGCCGGCGTGCTTGGCCACGTTGGCCAGTCCCTCCTGGGTCAGCCGCAGCACGGCCAGCGCGGTGCGGGAATCCAGCCGGACCACGTCCGGGTCGATGTCCGCCTGCACCTGCAGGCCGATCCGGTGGCTGCGGTCCACCGCGGTACGCAGGGCCACCGGCAGGCCCTCCGGGTCGACGAAGGTGACGTCCCGGGCCGAGCCGGGATCGCGGAGCACGGCCACCAGCCGGCGCAGGTCGGTCAGCGCGCCGGAGCCGGTGGCGTGCACGTCGTCGAGGACCTGCCGGACCCGGGGGTCGTCCAGTGGCAGCACGTTGCGGGCCACCGCGACCCGGAGCACGATCGAGGCCACGTGGTGCGCCACCAGGTCGTGCAGTTCCCGGGCGATGGCGGTGCGTTCCTCGGCGCGTACCCGCGACACCTCCTGCCGGGCGCGGTCGGCGGCCTGCCGGTTCAGCTCGCCGAGCGCCCGGACGTGCATGCCCAGCAGCAGCGGCGCCACCACCGCGGCAGCCGCGGCGTAGAGGACGGTGAGCGCCACCTCGATCAGCTCGTCGTAGTCGGAGAGCATGGTGCCGGTGACGCCGACCGCCAGGCCGGTCCACACCTGCCAGCCGGAGCGGCGGGCGCCCAGCTCGAACATCGCCCAGGCCAGCGCGACCGAGGGGACGGCGTCGTTGTCCGCGCCGAACAGGTAACCGACCGCGAACGCCGCGGACACTCCACAGACGACGGTGAACGGGGACCAGATCCCGAGGTAGCCGAAGAGCAGGACGCCGACCGCGAGCCCCCGGTCGAGCGCGCTCATGGTGCTGCCGTCCGGAGTCAGGACGAGGTAGCCGACCCCGGCCAGGCTCACCAGGGTGAGCCGGATCGCGGTGTACCGCTCCTCGAACAGCCGCTCCACCCAGAGCATGCCGGCATCCTATGCGGCGGTCCGGGCGGGCAGTACCGCCGCGGAACGCGTCGGTAGCAGCCAGGCCGCCGCTGTGCCGACGGCCGTGGCGAGCACCAGCACGGCGAACGCGGCGAGCGTGGTGGCGTCCGGGGCGGTGAGCGGCTGGCCGCGCAGCGCCTGCCAGGTCACCAGCACCAGCAGCCCGCTCCAGGCGAACGCGAAGACGAAGACCAGGCGGGTCCGCCGGGCCACGTCGCGGACCAGCCCGGACAGCAGCATCGCGAACAGCAGCAACGCCTGCAGGCCGTGGATGCCGACGAAGTGCCCGATCCGCAGATCGCCGCCGGTGGTGCTCCACCCGGTCAGCGGCATCCCCGGCCCGCCGTCGGGCACCCCGACCGCGTGCGCGCCCATGGTGGTGCCCAGGCCCCGCTCGTCGAGGGCCAACTGCGCCTCGGTCGGCACCGTCATGGTGAGCCCCTGCAGCAGGCCGACCAGCAGCACCACCATGCCGAGCCGGACCGCCCAGGTGCCGGCCCGGTCCGGCATGCCGTCCCGCCACAGCAGCACGGTCAGCACCGCGGTACCCAGCCACAGCACGCTGATCAGGCCGCCCATGGCCTGCCACAACGTCTCGTCGAGCGGGGTGGCCTCGTTGAAGTGGCTGGCCCGGCCGCGGGCGGCCTGGGCGACGATGATGCCGACCTCCAGGATCGCGGTGACGACGACGGCGTACGAGGTCCAGCGGGCGATCCGCCGGCCGCGCCGCAGGTGCGCCATCAGCCAGGCCAGGGTCAGTCCGTAGAGAACGAAGGAGGCGGCGAACTTCGCGGGCTTCAGCCAGATCGGCTGCCCGCCGACCGTACGGCCGTCGACGACCAGGCCGACGGCGCTGGCCACCAGCAGGCCGCCCATCAGGGCGGCGAGGAGGGTGAGGGCGGGGCTGCCCCGCCAGGCGGTGCGCAGTGAAGTGGTCATGCCTCGACGGTCGTCGTCGCGGGCGGCCGGCACCTCCTGCCGTACGGCCGGACCGGGCTCCTGCCACCGGCCGCGCCTCCTCCGACGGCAGGAGGCCGGTGGCAGGAGCCGCAAGCCCGCGCGGCCGGATTCTGCCGTCGGCAGATCCGCTCACCGTGAACACCGGCCCGGGGCGCCACCCCGGGCCGGCACAGTGGAGCCCATGAGGCTGCTGGTGCTGGGTGGTACGGGTTTCGTGGGTGGAGCGACGGTCGCCGAGGCGGTCCGCCGGGGCTGGTCGGTGACGGTGTTCAACCGGGGCGTTTCCGGGAGCATCCCGGAGGGCGTACACCGGCTGCGGGGTGACCGGACCGCGCCCGGCGGGCTGGCCGCGCTGGCCGACGGCGAGTGGGACGTGGTGGTGGACACCTGGGACGGGGCGCCGCGGGCGGCGGGGGCGGCGGCGCGGGCGCTGCACGGCCGGGTCGGGCAGTTCGTCTACGTCTCCAGCGGGTCGGTCTACGCCGAGCCGGTGCGGCCCGGCTCGGCCGAGGACGCGCCCGTGGTGGACGCCGACCCGGACGCCACCGACGGCGACTACCCGCAGCTCAAGGCGGGCGCCGAGCGGGCCGTGCGGCAGGTGTACGGCGACGCCGCGCTGATCGCCCGGGCCGGGCTGATCCTCGGGCCGGGGGAGGACATCGGCCGGCTGCCCTGGTGGCTGGAGCGGATCGCCCGGGGCGGGGAGGTGCTCGCGCCCGGCCCGGCCGACCTGCCCCTGCAGTACGTCGACGCGCGGGACCTGGCCGGCTGGCTGCTCGACCGGGGCGCGGACCGGCTCGGCGGGACGCTCAACGTGGTCAGCCGCACCGGGCACACCACCATGGGCGAGCTGCTCGACGCCTGCGTGGCGGCCACCGGGGCGGACGCCCGGCTGCGCTGGGTCGACCCGGAACCGATCCTGGCCGCGGGCGTGGTGCCCTGGAACGACCTGCCGATCTGGATCCCGCTCGGGCACGAGTACCGCTGGTTGCAGGAGCGCGACGTCAGCCGGGCGTACGCGGCGGGGCTGACCTGCCGCCCGGTGACCGAGACGGTCGCCGACACCTGGCAGTGGCTGCGCCAGGTCGGCACCGTGCCGCCGCGGGCCGGACGCCCGCAGCGGGCGAAGGTGGGGCTCGACCCGGCCCGGGAGGCGGCGCTGCTGGCCGGCCTCGCCCCGGCCTGACCGGCCGGCGCGTCCCTGCCGGGCCGGGACGGCTCCCGCCCGGCCGGGGCGGCGCCCCGCACGGGAAGCCCGCGCGGGCCGGTCGCCGGTCGAGGCGACCGGCCCGCCGGGTCACGGGCCGACCGGCAGTTCCAGCACCTCGTCGACGTCGCGGCGGGGCGTCGGCGATCCCGGCTGGCCGTAGCCGATCCGCAGCACCATCTGCGGGGTGCCGAACCGGCCCAGCGAGAGCCGCAGCTGCTCCCGGGCCCCCGGCACCTCGATCGGCTGCGACAGCATCGACACCGACAGCCCGGAGTCGGTCGCGGTGAGCAGCACCCGCTGCAACGCCTGGCCGGCGACCACCTGGTCCACCGCCGTGTTGCCGGCGGAGCCGAGCACGGCCACCAGCGGCTCCGGTTCGAAGTCGCGTCCCGGGGCCCGGTCCAGGCCGCCGAAGCCGCGCGACGGCAGCAGGTCCTGCGGCTCGCTCTGCGGGCCGCCGGCGGCGGCCGGCACCCCGTCCGGGGCGGGCTCGGTACGCACCCAGTCGGTGCGTTCCGCCCGGTAGGCCGGGTCCCGTTCGAGCACCCGGTGGGCGCTGCGGGCGATCTCGGCGAAGGCGTTCACCGCGCTGACCCCGATCAGCAGCTCCAGCCAGCACAGCTCGGCCCGGGCCGCCTCGGCGAGCCGCCACCGGGCGTCGGCCGGCACCGGGTCCGGCCAGAACGGCGCCCGGTTGCTGAACCGGCGGGGGATGGCCGCGTACAGGCTCTGCTCGGTCGGGGTGGGCCGGCGGGGCACGTCGGGCACCAGCCGGGCCACCACGTCCGGCTCGGCCGGGTAGGGGCGCAGCCGCACCCGCGCCGGAGTACCCGCCACGGCCAGCGCGAGCCGCAGGTTGAACAGAGCCGCCCCGCAGGCGATCCGGACGCCCCAGCCGCTCGGGTCGGTGGCCGGCAGCCGCCGGGACGCGTCGACGAGCACCTCGATGCCGCCGTCACGCAGGCGGAACCGCCACGGCTGGGTGTTGTGCAGCGACGGCGCGCGTACCGCGTCGGTCACAGCGTTGCGCAACTGTTCGACGGTGTAGGCGGTGTCCATGTTCGGCTCCTTCGGCCCTCGCCGGGTTCCTCTCCACGGTGCCCCGGCCGGCACCGGGCCGGACAGGGCCGGACGTCCCGTCCGTCTGGGCCCGAGCGCCCCCCGCCGCAGGTCAACCGCCTTGTCAGCACCGCGCCGGGCTGGCTGCGCCCGCCCACCTACGGCGGCCAGCCCCGGCCCGCTCCGGTGCGGCCGCCCCCGTTCCGCCCGGTTGTCACCCGTGACGGCGGCTGTCCGCGCGGCCGCAGGTCACGGCGGTTCGGGACCTTCGGCCCGTGCCGATCCGCCCGGCAGCGGGTAGAAACGAGGAATGATCCGGGTGTTCCTCCTCGACGACCACGAGGTCGTCCGTCGTGGCCTTGCCGACCTGCTGACCAGCAGCGGTGACATCGAAGTGGTCGGCGAGTCCGGCTCCGCCCAGGAGGCGGCGCGGCGGATCCCGGCGCTGCGGCCGGACGTGGCCATCCTCGACGCCCGGCTGCCCGACGGCAACGGCATCGACGTGTGCCGGGACGTCCGGGCCGTGGACTCCTCGATCAAGGGTCTGATCCTCACCTCGTACGAGGACGACGAGGCGCTGTTCGCGGCGATCATGGCCGGCGCGGCCGGCTACGTGCTCAAGCAGATCCGCGGCACCGACCTGGTCGACGCGGTGCGCCGGGTGGCGGCCGGGCAGTCGCTGCTCGACCCGGCGATCACCACCCGGGTGCTGGAGCGGATCCGCAGCGGCGTCGAGCAGCCCCGGGAGCTGAAGGACCTCACCGACCAGGAGCGGCGGATCCTGGAGTACGTGGCCGAGGGGCTCACCAACCGGGAGATCGCCGGCAAGATGTTCCTGGCCGAGAAGACGGTCAAGAACTACGTCTCCAGCGTGCTCGCCAAGCTGGGCCTGGAGCGCCGTACCCAGGCCGCAGTACTGGCCACCCGTCTGCTCGGCAAGACCCACTGACCCACCACCACCCGCCGACCCCGGCGCGCACGTTCAGAGAACGAGTGGCCTCGTCGCGCCCGGAGGCCCCTCGTTCCCTGTACGAGCGCCCCATGAGGTCGTGGCGGGGGAGGGCAGGGGCATCTCTGTCAGTCGCGGAGGGGGACGGACCAGTGCACTTCGGTGCCGCGCGGGCTGGCCGGGCGTACCTCGAACACGCCGCCGTGCCGTTCGGCGCGTTCACGCAGGTTGACCAGACCGCCCCGGGCGGCGGTCGGGTCACAGCCCACCCCGTCGTCGGTGACGGTGACCGACACCTGACCGGCGTCGACCCGGACGGCGACCGCCACCCGGTCGGCCTGGGCGTGGCGTACCGCGTTGGACAGCGCCTCGCGTAGCACGGCGGTGAGGTCGGGGCGGACCGCGTCCGGCACGGCGCTGTCGATCGGCCCGGCCAGCTCCAGGCTGGGCCGGTAGCCGAGCGACTCGGCGGCCACCTCGACCGCCTCCCGGATCTCGGTGCGCAGCGCCGCGCTCATCGGCGTGCGCAGCTCGAAGATGGTGCGGCGGATGTCCTTGATGGTGGCGTCCAGGTCGTCGACCGCCGCGTTGATCCGCTTGGCGATCTCCGGCTTCGCCGCCATCGGGGCGGCGCTCTGCAGTTGCAGGCCGGTGGCGAAGAGCCGCTGGATGACCACGTCGTGCAGGTCGCGGGCGATCCGCTCGCGGTCCTCCAGGACGACCAGCAGCTCCCGCTCCTCCTGGCCCCGGGCCCGCTCCATGGCCAGCGCCGCCTGCCCGGCGAAGCTGCCGAGCTGGGCGAGCGCCTGGTCGTCGATGCTGGACGGCATGTGGTCGGGCCGGTGCGCGATCACCAGCACGCCGTGCAGGGTGTCCGCGGTGGCCAGCGGGGAGACCACCGCCGGCCCGGTGTGCAACAGCGCCGGCCAGGGCGCGGCGTGCGCGAGGTCGTCGACCACGTCGTGCCGCCCCTCGGCGACGGCCGCGGCGAAGCTGGTCTCGGCGGCCGGCAGCGCGGTGCCGACCAGCGCCCCGGCCTGGTCACCGGCCCCGTCGACGACCTCGACGGTGAACTGGCCGGCCTCGGGGTCGTAGAGCAGCACCAGCGCCAGTTCGGCCTCGGCCACCTCGCGGGCCCGGCGGGCCACCAGCGCCAGCGCGTCGGTGCGGCGCACCTCGCCGAGCAGCACCGAGGTGATCTCGGCGGTCGCGGCCAGCCAACGTTCCCGCTGGTGGGCCAGGGCGTACAGGCGGGCGTTCTCGATCGCTACGCCGGCCGCGGCGGCCAGCGCGACCACGATCTCCTCGTCGTCGTCGGTGAACTCCGTGGCGCCCTGCTTCTCGGCCAGGTAGAGGTTGCCGAAGACCTGGTCGCGGATGCGCACCGGCACGCCGAGGAAGCTGTGCATCGGCGGGTGGTGCGGCGGGAAGCCGTACGAGTTGGGGTGCTGGGTGATGTCCGGCATCCGCACCGGGCGGGGGTCGTCGATGAGCAGGCCGAGCACACCCCGCCCGTGCGGCAGGTCGCCGATCTTGGCGTGCAGCTCGGGATCGATGCCGTAGGTGATGAAGTCGTGCAGCATCCGGTCGGCGCCGATCACGCCGAGCGCGCCGTAGCGGGCGCCGGCCAGCTCGCACGCCGCCTCGACGATCCGCTGCAGCGTGCTGCGCAGATCCAGGTCGGTGCCGATGCCGACCACCGCGTCCAGCAGCGCCCGCAGCCGCTCGCGGCTGGTGACCACCTCGCCGACCCGGTCGAGCATCTCCTGCAGCAGCTCGTCGAGGTGGACCCGGGACAGCGGGCTCAGGCCGAGCGAGGGTGTCGCCGGTAGCTCGGGCCGGGGGTTCGGTGCGTTGGCCGCCATCGGCCGATCTTATCGGCCGATGGCGCCGGCACGAACGCGTCAACCCTGACCGTGGACCGCCGAGGTGTCCACCACCTGCTCCACCGGGAGCCGCGGGGTGTGCGGCGGCCCGGCGTGCGCCGGGTCCGCGATCCCCAGGCGCAGCACGATGTACGGGTGGCCGAGCCCGGCCAGCAGCCGGCGCAGCGTCTGCCGGGTGCCCTCCACCTCCACCACGCCGCTCAGCGGCACCACCGACACGCCCTGCCGGGTGGCGGTCAGCCACGCCGCGGAGAGCGCCTCGCCGGCGCGCAGCCAGCTGTCCCGCTCGTCCTCGTCGCCGTAGAGCAGCGCGTACACCGCCGCCCGGTCGTGGCCGGGCCCGATCGGCAGGCTGCCGGGGCGGCCGAAGTCCCGGCCCGGCACGGTGGTCTGCGGCGGCTGCTCGGGCAGCACCTCCGGGGGCAGCCCGGTGCCGGTGCCGGCCCGGCTGGTCCAGTAGTCCAGCTCCTCGCGCAGCTGCGGGTCCTCCGCCTCGACAGTGGCGGCGTGTCCCGCCGCGGCGGCCAGCTCCATCACCTGGTCCTGGTTGAGGACCTGCAACCGGCAACCCTCGGCGGCGACCGCCGAGCTGATCTGCCCGAGCGCGGCGGTGGACACCGGTTCGTCGCTGACCGGCCGCCGGTCGGTGTGCCGCACCTGCATGCACTGCACCATGTGCATCGCGTCCGGGTCCGCCCCGGTACGGGCGAAGCCGGTCAGCCGGGCCAGCAGCTGCGCGTCGTCCGGGTCGGGCAGCCGCTCCACGATCGCCGTCCAGCCCTCGGCGGCCAGCGCCAGCCGGGCGTGGTGCAGTGCCGTGCCGCAGCTGATCGCCAGCAGCCGACCCTCCGGGTCGGTCGCGGTGAGCCCGCGGTCGGGGACCGCGTGCAGCTCCAGCGCGTCGGGCAGCACCCGCCACCGCCACGGTTGGGTGTTGTGCACCGACGGGGCGTGGCCGGCCATGGCGGCCGCCTCCGCGAGCGCGGTGGTCAGCGGCCGGTCGCTCGCCGGCGTCTCCTGGCTCATCGTCACGACCCTTTCGTCTCTGCCCATCGTGCCGTACCCGGGTGGCGTCGCGGGTGGGGTTGCCGCTCCATCCTGCGACATCCGCTGGACAGCCGCACGGTACCCAAGGTCCCGCCGACGCCGGGTCGTTCGGCCCGCCCCGGCGCGCCCGCCGATCGCCACGGACGGGGCGAACCGCCCGCCGGCCGCCGCCGGAACTGGGACGATCCGCAGGTGGGGGCCGAGCCGACGGAGTGCGTACCGGAACATCCGGTACGGCGGACGGCGGCGCGCTGGGCGGCGTGGGCGCCGCTGGCGGGATCGACCGCTGCGGTGCTGGTCGGGGCCGGGCTCTGGCTGGCCGGCCGGCGGGACGCGGCGAACCTGGTCTGGGCCGCGCTGACCCTGGTCGCGCTGCTGCCGGCCGCCTGGTCGGTGCTGCGCGACCTGTGGCGCCGCCGGTTCGGCGTGGACGTGATCGCCGTGCTGGCGCTGGCCGGCGCGCTCGGCGTCGGCGAGTACCTGGCCGGCGCGGTGATCGCGGTGATGTTGGTCACCGGCCGGTCGCTGGAGGCGTACGCCCAGCGGCGGGCGACCCGCGACCTGCGCGCGCTGCTCGCCCGCGCCCCGCGCACCGCCCGGCGGCGCACCGCGGACGGGGGGATCGAGGTGGTGCCGGTGGACCGGATCGCGGTGGGGGACCGGCTGCTGGTCGGCCCCGGCGACGTGGTCGGTGTCGACGGTGTGCTGGAGGCGGCCGCCACGCTGGACGAATCGGTGGTCACCGGGGAGTCCCGGCTGGTCCAGCGGGCGGCCGGGGAGGCGGTGGCCAGCGGCGTGGTGAACGCCGGGGCCGGCTTCGGGCTGCGCGCGACGACCAGCGCGGCCGGCAGCACGTACGCCGGGATCGTCCGGCTGGCCGAGGAGGCGACCGCCCGCAAGGCGCCGATGGTCCGCCTCGCCGACCGGTACGCCGCCGCCTTCGTGCCGTTCACCCTCGCGCTGGCCGGGCTGGGCTGGCTGCTCGCCGGTGACCTGACCCGGGCGGTGGCGGTGCTGGTGGTGGCGACCCCCTGCCCGCTGCTGCTGGCCACCCCGATCGCGATCGTCTCCGGGCTGTCCCGGACCGCCCGGCGCGGCGTGCTGGTCCGCGACGGCGGTTCGCTGGAACTGCTCGGCCGGGCCCGCACGCTGCTGGTCGACAAGACCGGCACGCTCACCGCCGGGCGGCCCCGGGCCGCGGAGACCTTCGCCGGCCCCGGCGTCGACCGGGACGAGGTGCTGCGGCTGGCCGCCTCCGTCGAGCAGCTCTCCCCGCACGTGCTGGCCACCGCGCTGGTCGGCCAGGCCCGCGAGCGTGGCCTGCCGCTGACCGAGCCGACCGACGTGACCGAGGAGCCCGGCCGGGGCGTCGCCGGCCGGGTCGACGGGCGGCTGGTCCGGGTCGGCCAGTTCGGCGGCGAGCTGCCCGGCTGGGCCGAACGGGCCCGTCAGCGGGCCGAACTGGCCGGCAGCTCGGTGGTCTGGGTCAGCGACGAGGCCGGCCCGTTCGGCGCGGTCCTGCTGGAGGATCCGGTACGCCCCGACGCCCGGCGCACCGTACGCCGGCTCCGCGCGGCCGGCCTGCGCCGGATCGTGATGGTCACCGGCGACCGGCCGGGCACCGCCGAGCAGGTCGCCCAGCTCGTCGAGGTGGACGACGTGCTGGCCCGGTGCACCCCGCGGGAGAAGGTGGACCGGGTCCGGGCGGAGGCCGGCCGGGCGGTCACCGTGATGGTCGGCGACGGGGTGAACGACGCTCCCGCGCTCGCCGAGGCGCACGTGGGCGTGGCGATGGGGGCCACCGGGGCGACCGCCTCCGCCGACGTCGCCGACGCGGTGCTGACCGTGGACCGGCTGGACCGGCTGGCCGACGCGGTGGAGATCGCCCGGTACGCCCGCCGGATCGCGGTGCAGAGCGCCGCCGTCGGGATGGGGCTGGCGGTGCTCGCCATGCTGGTAGCGGCGGCCGGCCGGCTGCCCCCGGTCGCCGGCGCGTTCCTCCAGGAGGGGATCGACGTGCTGGTCATCCTCAACGCGCTGCGCGCCCTCGGCGGAGGACTGCGCCACCGCGACGTCGCACCGCACACCCGGGAACTGCTCGACCGGTACGCCGGCGAGCACGCCGCGATGCGGGACGTGCTCGCCGGGCTGCGGGACACCGCCGACCTGGTCGCCACCCACCCGGACTCGCCGGAGTGCCTGCCCGCGCTGCGCGGCGCGCACCGCCGGCTCACCGAAGAGGTGTTGCCGCACGAGGCCGCCGAGGAGCGGGAGCTCTATCCCGCGCTGGCCGGGCCGCTGGGCAGCGCGGAGGCGACCTCCACGATGAGCCGGGCGCACCTGGAGATCCGGCGACAGGTGGACCGGATCGGCGCGCACCTGGCCGGCGTCGAGGACGGGCGGCTCCGCCCCGACCAGGTGACCGACCTGCTCGCCACGCTCTACGGGCTGGAGGCCGTGCTCCGGCTGCACCTGGCCCAGGAAGAGGAGGACTACTTCTCGCTCGCCCCGCCCGCCGACGCCGGTCACTGAGGCGGCGGCGCCGGCGGTACGGCCGCGCCGAGGGCGGGGGTGCGTCCCCGTCCCCGGCCGGTCAGCGCTCGCGAACCACCGCGATCGGGCAGTGGGCGTGCTGGATGAGCTGCTGGCTCACCGAGCCGAGCAGCATCCCGCGCAGCCCGCCGCGACCGCGGCTGCCGACCACCACCAGTTGCGCGTTACGGCTGGCCTCGACGAGCAGGGCGGCCGGCGCGGCGGCCGCCACCTCGACGGTCACCTCGACGTCCGGGAAGGCGGGCCGCCAGCGGGCCAGCGCCTCCTCCAGTTCGGCCCGGTCGGTGGCCGCCGCCTCCCGCGCCTCCGGGCCCGACGGGGAGCGTTGGCCGGCGGGCGGGTGGGCGGCCCGCAGCACGTGCAGCGGCACCCGCCGGGCCGCCGCCTGCTCGACGGCGAAACCGAGCGCCACCAGCGAGAACTCGGAGCCGTCCACGCCGACCGCGATGTGCCCGGCCCGCTGGCCGGGCTCACCGCGAACCACCACCACGGGGCAGTGCGCGTGGCCGGCGACGGCCACCGCGGTCGACCCGGCGAGCAGCCCGGTGAAGCCGCCGTGCCCGCGGCTGCCGAGCACCAGCAGGCCGGCCCGCGCCGACCGTTCCTCCAGCACCAACGCGGGTGGCCCGTCGAACACCTCGCCGTGCACGGTCACGCCGGGGCTCGTCGCGGCGGCGTCCGCCGTCGCCGTGCGCACCAGGTCCTCGACCTGCCGCCGGGCCGTTTCGTCCGGCCAGACGCCGGGGGCGATGCCGGGGCCGAGCCAGCCGGCCACGGTGAGCCACTCGTAGACGTACGCCAGCCGGACCGGGCGGCCGCTGCGGCCAGCCTCGTCCAGCGCCCACTGCAGCGCCCGCGCGGCCTCGGTGGAACCGTCGTAGCCGACCAGGATCTCCGTGCCGCTCATCGGGTCCGCCCGCCGTCCGCCAAACCCACCGGGGCGCCGCGCGCGGCCACCGCCCGCGCGGTCACTGCCCGCCCCGCAGGCCCGGCTCGGTCTCCCGGATCCAGCGCCACTCCGCCACCCGCGGGTCGTCCTCGCCGTAGCGGCGGGTGTAGTCGCGGCAGGACTGGCGGGCGTCGACCATCTCCTGACGCAGGTGTGCGGCCCGCGCGGCCAGCCCCGGCACCCGGTCGATCACGTCGATGACCAGGTGGAACCGGTCGAGGTCGTTGAGCATCACCATGTCGAACGGCGTGGTCGTGGTGCCCTCCTCCTTGTAGCCGCGCACGTGCAGGTTGTCGTGGTTGGTGCGGCGGTAGGTGAGCCGGTGGATCAGCCACGGGTAGCCGTGGTAGGCGAAGATGACCGGCCGGTTCTGCGTGAAGATCGTGTCGAACTCCTTGTCCGACAGGCCGTGCGGGTGCTCCGAGGGCGGCTGGAGCCGCATCAGGTCCACCACGTTGACGACCCGCACCTTCAGCTCCGGCAGGTGCCGGCGCAGCAGGTCCGCGGCGGCGAGGGTCTCCAGGGTCGGCACGTCCCCGGCGCAGGCGAGCACCACGTCCGGCTCGCTGCCCTCGTCGGTGCTGGCCCAGTCCCAGATGCCGATGCCGCGCCGGGCGTGCTGGATCGCCTCGTCCATCGACAGCCAGTTCGGGGCGGGCTGCTTGCCCGCCACCACCACGTTGATGTAGTGCCGGCTGCGCAGGCAGTGGTCCATGGTGGAGAGCAGGGTGTTCCCGTCCGGCGGCAGGTAGACCCGCACCACCTCGGCCTTCTTGTTCATCACGTGGTCGATGAAGCCCGGGTCCTGGTGCGAGAAGCCGTTGTGGTCCTGCCGCCACACGTGGCTGGAGAGCAGGTAGTTCAGCGAGGCCACCGGCTGCCGCCAGGGGATGCCCCGGGTCACCTTCAGCCACTTGGCGTGCTGGTTGACCATCGAGTCGACGATGTGGATGAACGCCTCGTAGCTGGTGAAGATGCCGTGCCGGCCGGTCAGCAGGTAACCCTCCAGCCAGCCCTGGCACAGGTGTTCGGAGAGCACCTCCATCACCCGGCCGTCGGGGGAGAGGTGGTCGTCACCCGGCACCGTGCCGGCCACCCAGGCCCGGTCGGTGACCTCGAACGAGGTACCGAGCCGGTTCGAGGCGACCTCGTCCGGGCCGAAGAGCCGGAACGTCTCCGGGTTGGCGGCGATCACGTCCCGGATCCAGGGGCCCAGCGCGCCGGTGGCCCCGGCGACCGTCGCGCCCGGCCGCGGCACGTCCACGGCGTAGTCGCGGAAGTCCGGCAGGTTCAGCTCACGCAGCACCGTCCCGCCGTTGGTGACCGGGTTGGCGCTCATCCGCCGGTCACCCGTCGGCGGCAGGTCGGTCAGCTCGGCGACCGGGGCGCCGGTGGCGTCGAACAGCTCCTCCGGCCGGTAGCTGCGCAGCCAGCGCTCCAGCTCGGCCAGGTGGTCCGGGTTCTTGCGTACCTCGGACAGCGGCACCTGGTGCGAGCGGTGGGTGCCCTCCACCTGCTTGCCGTCCACGTCGCGCGGGCCGGTCCAGCCCTTCGGCGTACGCAGGATGATCATCGGCCAGCGGGGGCGCTCGACGGCGCCGCCGGAGCGGGCGGCGCGCTGGATCGCGGCGATCTCGTCCAGCGCCCGGTCCAGGGTGGCGGCGAGCGCCTGGTGCACCTGCGCCGGCTCGTCACCGGCCACCACGTACGGCTGGTACCCGAAGCCGCGCATCATCTCCAGCAGGTCGTCGGCGGGGATCCGGTCCAGCACCGTGGGGTTGGCGATCTTGTAGCCGTTCAGGTGCAGGATGGGCAGCACAGCGCCGTCACGGGCCGGGTTGAGGAAGACGTTGGAGAGCCAACTGCCGGCCAGCGGACCGGTCTCCGCCTCGCCGTCGCCGATCACGCAGGCCACCAGCAGGTCCGGGTGGTCGAACGCGGCGCCGTAGGCGTGGCTCAGCGCGTACCCCAGCTCGCCGCCCTCGTGGATCGAACCCGGCACCTCCGCGGCCACGTGGCTGGGGATGCCGCCGGGGAAGGAGAACTGGCGGAACAGCCGCGCCATGCCGGCCTCGTCCCGGCCGGTGCCGTGGTACTTCTCGCTCCAGGTGCCCTCCAGCCAGGTGTTCGCCACGATCGCAGGCCCGCCGTGGCCGGGCCCGGTGATGAACATGGCGGACAGGTCACGATTGACGATCACCCGGTTCAGGTGGGCGTAGAGCAGGTTCAATCCGGGCGAGGTTCCCCAGTGGCCCAGCAGCCGGGGCTTGACGTGCTCCGGCGTCAACGGTTCGCGCAGCAGGGGATTGTCCAGCAGGTAGATCTGCCCGACGGTGAGGTAGTTCGCCGCCCGCCAGTAGGCGTCCAGCCGGCGCAGCTCGTCTTCGGTCAGGGGGCCGTGCAGGTCGAGAGCGGTGTCCATACTGCCTGAGCCTCTCGCGGGTAGGGGAATCCTGCATCTTCACAGCGCGGATCCATCCGGGCCGATCCCAGCTTCTCCGACCGTGCCGGTACGGCTCAGGGCCGTTGGTCCCGGGCCGGCCGGGCGCTATGCCCCGGCTATCGGGATCCCGGTCAGCCCACGGATCACGATCACCGGCGCCGGCGAGTGATAGAGCAACGACTGGCTCACCGCGCCGAGCATGCCCCGCGCCGGCTCGTCGCCCCGGGCCGCCACGATGGCCAGCTGGGCCGAGCGCGACTGGTCGACCAGGACGGTGCCCGGGTCGCCGCGGATCGCGTGGCACTCGACGGGTACGTCGGGGCAACGGTGCCGGGCCACCATCGCTTCGAGCTGGTCGGTGCTGTCCTCGGTGTCGTCGTCCGGCTCGACCACCCGTACCGCCAGCAGGCGCGCTTTCCGCCGGGCGGCGCAGTCGAACGCCCACTCCAGGGCGGCCTGCGAGCTGGCGGTGCCGTCCACGCCGACCAGCACCGGCCCCTGTGGCGGCGGCTCCCGGCGGGCCACCAGCACGGGGCAGCCGGCCCGCGCGGCCAACTGCACGGCCGGCGCGTCGGCCGGTACGCAGTCGGGGCAGGCCGCCATCCCGCCGTCGCCGACTGCGACCAGGAACGCCGACTCCGAGCGGCGGACCAGCACGTCCACCGCCGGCCCCTCCGCGATCTCCTCGTGTACCGGCAGGTCCGGCGCGACATCGGCGGCGATCCGGCGGGCCTCGGCGAGCAGTTCCTCGGCGTGGGCGCGAGGCTCGGCCACCGTCGGCGCCTCGAACGCGGCTGTCCAGTTGAACGCGTGCAGCAGATGGAGCTGCCGCTGGTGCTCGGCGGCCTCCTGCGCGGCCAGCCGGACCGCCGGGTAGTTACGTTCCGAGCCGACGCCGACCAGCACCGCTGCGTCGGCGGCTGCGGCCATCCGGCATCACCTCCGCAGGCGTCGCGCCCGGCACGACTGGCTCCCGTCCGAGGTTAGTCCCGACCGTGTGGGCTTGGGGCGGTATCGCCTGCTCTTGACTCGGTGGGTGGGTGGTTGCGGTCCGGGTGTGGCCTGCCGTGACTGGTTCGGGTGGTCAGGCTGGATCCCTGCGGTCGGTGTTCGCGTGGCGGTGGGTGGGTGGTTGCGGTTTGGGGGTGTGGCCTGCCGTGACCGGTTCCGGGTGGTCGGGCTTGGTCCCTGCGCCGGTCACGGCGGGCCACTCCCGCGCCGTGGTCCGGCTCTGTTCGTGTGGTCACGGTGTGCGCCACCGTTGGTGGTGGTCCGGGTCCGCTCGGTCCAGTGGGGTTCGGTGGCTGGTCGGGTCGGGTGTGTCGTCGGGGGCCAGGCGTGTTGTCCGGGAGGGTGGTACCTCTGAGTCATCGATATGCCGCTGAGGTATCCCGCTCGTTCCTCGGTGGCCCCCTCCCCGCTGACCCGGAGTTGATCACTTTGCCCAGCCTCCGGGGTGGGCGTTTGCTGGGATGCGGTCGGTGGGGTGTGTGTCGGGTTTGTGGGTGTGGTCGGTGGCATCCGGGTGGTGGAATCGGGGCCTGGTCGGGGGCGTTACATCATGCGGACGATCGAGCAGGGGCACGTGGCCGGCAGGGCCGGCCCGGGGTCCTGGGTTCGCGGAATGATGGTGGGCTGGCGGTCGTTGCACACAGTCCGGCACCGCGAAGGGCGACCCCCTGCCCCGCAGGTCGGCCGGGCACCCGGCGCCACGGGTATCCCCCCGCCCGGTCAGAGTGCCACGTTTTCTCTCGAGTCTTTCTGAGCGCCTGATGGTGCTTGCGCCCTATCGGCCTGCCCCCCTTGGGCTGGTGGGCGTTATCCCCCGGAAGGAGCTGTGTGATGAACACGATCATGCGGAAGAGCGTTCTGGGTATTGCTGGTCTGGCTTTCGCCGGTGGCATCGCCGCTGGCCCCACCACCCACGCCGACACCGGCCCGGTCGAGGCCGTCAAGCCGGTCGCTGCGGTTGCGGTGCAGGCTGACAAGCCGGACATGGGCAAGCTGATCCCGCACGGTGTGCAGGGTGAGCAGTCGCGCATCGACCTCAACGACGAGCAGGTCGCGAATGTGAAGGCGATCATCGCGGCGACGAAGAAGTCCGACATGGACGAGCGCGCCGCCGTGGTGGCCATCGCCACCAGCCTGCAGGAGTCGAAGCTGGAGAACCTGGGTCACCTGGGCGAGCGCAACGACCACGACTCGCAGGGCCTGTTCCAGCAGCGCCCGTCGAGCGGGTGGGGCACGGTGGAGCAGATCACCGACCCCGAGTACTCGACCACGGCGTTCCTGAAGGGCCTCAAGCAGGTCGACGGGTGGCAGGACATGCCCCTGACCGTCGCCGCGCAGACCGTGCAGGTGTCGGCCTACCCGGACCACTACGCCCAATGGGAACAGCAGGCCGCCGACCTCGTCGCCGAGCACTGGAACAGCTGACCCAACCGAACAAACACTTTCCTCACAGGGGGACTGCTGGCCGGCACCCAACAGGTGCCGGCCAGCAGCACGTACCAACCACCGGCAGGGTCGGCACCCACCACCGGGCGCCGGCCCCGCGGCGTATCGGGGCCTGGGCCGGGCGGGCCGGTGTCGATGGGTCAGCGGGCTGTGGCATGGACGCGGAGGACGGCGGCGGTGGCGTTGTCGTCGCCGCCGGCGGCCAGCGTCGCGTCCAGCAGCGTGCGGACGGCGTCGGCCGGTTGGTGGGTCGACAGCAGTTCCCGCAGCCGGTGGTAGTCGACCTGGTCGCTCACCCCGTCGGTGCAGAGCAGCCAGGTGTCACCGGGGCGCGGCGTGACGGCGAGCAGGTCCGCCTCGGGTCCGTCCGGGTGGCCGGCGTACCGGGTGAGCTGGTAGCGGGCCCGGGCGGCGGCGGGGGAGTCGGCCGGGTACCAGCCGTGTACGACGCCGAGCCAGGCCACGGTGTGGTCCACGGTGAGCAGTTCCAGCAGGCCACCGCGGAGCCGGTAGGCGCGCGAGTCGCCGAGTTGGGCCAGCCAGCCCTGGCCGCCGCCCGGCTCCACGAGCAGGGCGGTGAGCGTACAGCCGGTCAGCTCGGGCCGGCCGGCGCCGGCGGCGCGTACGGCTGCCTGCGCCTGGGCCACCGCGGCGCGCAACGGGCCGGGGCCGGTCGCCGGGCACGCGGCCAGGATCTGTTCGACCAGCGTGCCCATCGCCGCGGCGCCGGCCCGCCGGCTGCCCTCGCCGTCGCCCATCCCGTCGGCCACCGCCGCGAACGGGAGCGCCGGGTCGACGTGCAGCACGTCGTAGTTCGCCCGGTAGCGGTTGCCGATGACGCTGCCTCCGGCGCAGTCCAGGGTGAGCCCGCCGGTCGACCAGCGGTGCGTCCGGATGGGACCGACGGAGTCATCGATCACGGCGCTCACCGGCGCGAGGGTGCATACGGCGGTTGCGACACGGGCCGGACCGTAGCACCGGACAGCCCGGCCCGGGTGTCAACGAGGGTTGACAATCCCTTCATGTCAACGTAAGTTGACGACATGAGTCAGGCGACGGAACTCGCGGCGGCCGCGGGCAGCACCGACCCCCGGGTCGGCCTGCGCGCCGTCCGCGCGCTGCGCCGGCTGCTCGAGCGGCTCGAGGTGGTCCAGGTGGACAATGCCCGTCGACAGGGCTGGTCCTGGCAGGAGATCGCCGACGCGCTCGAGGTCAGCCGGCAGGCGGTCCACAAGAAGCACGCCGGTCGACCGGCGGTCGGACAATCCTGGGAGGCGTGATGTTCGAGCGGTTCACCGACCGCGCCCGCACGCTCGTGCGGCAGGCCCGTGACGAGGCCCGGAGCGAGGGCCAGCGGCAGGCCGGCACCGAGCACCTGCTCCTCGCGCTGCTCGCCGACGGCGACAGCCTCGCCGCGCGGGTGCTCGCCGAGGCCGGCGTCCGCGGCGACGACCTGCGGGAGCGGATCCACCGGCACACCGCGCACGGGGCCACCGGCCTCGCCGAAGCCGACGCCGCGGCGCTGCGGGAGATCGGCATCGACCTGGCCGCCATCGTGGCCCGGATCGAGGAGTCGTTCGGCCCGGACGCGCTCCGCGAGGCGGCGCCGTCGCCGCGTCGCTGGTGGCGCCGGCGGTACGCGGGCGGCCCGTTCTCGCCCCGGTCCAAGAAGGTGCTGGAGCTGTCCCTGCGCGAGGCGGTCCGGCTGCGGCACAATCACATCGGCACCGAGCACATCCTGCTCGGGCTGCTGCGCGAGGGGCGCGGGCTGGCCGCGCTGGTGCTCACCGAGGCCGGACTGGACCTGGACGACCTGCGCCGCCGGGTGGAGGTCGCGCTGCGCACCGCGGCCTGAACCGCCCGGCAGCCGGGCCGCGTTTCCAAACCTGTCTGTGGCACTGTCAACGGGCGGTCCGCGTGGCTCGCTGAACGCCCCGAGGTGCTGCACACTGGCGCCGTGGATGCTGGACAGGAGAGCCGACCGGCGGCGGGCGCCGGCGGGCCGCGATCCGCCGTGGTGGTCAACCCGGTCAAGGTGGCCGACCTCGACGAGCTGCGCGGCACCGTCACCGACGCGCTCGCCGCCGCCGGCTGGCCGGAGCCGCTGTGGTACGAGACCACCGTCGAGGACCCGGGCCGGGGCCAGACCGAGCAGGCCGTCGAGGCCGGCGTCGAAGTGGTCTTCGCCTGCGGCGGCGATGGCACCGTGATGTCCTGCGTCCGCGGGCTGGTCGGCACCGACGTGGCCCTGGCGGTGCTGCCTCAGGGCACCGGCAACCTGCTCGCCGCCAACCTCGGCCTCTCCACCGACCTGGCCGCCGGCATCGAGGTCGCCGTCGAGCGCGGACGGCGGCTGCTCGACGTCGACGCCGCGGCCGAACGCGGCGAGCAGTTGGTCGAGGAGGCCCGCCGTGAGTAGCACCCGGATGGTGCCGGAGACCCGACTGATGGCCGACGAGGAACTCTCCGCCGACGACGCCTGGCACGTGGAGCGGGATCGCCCGGCGCGGGACGACGTCAGCTGGTGGTGAAGCAAGGCCGGCGACACCCACGCCATTCTGCTCATCTCGCTGGTCTTCTGCCCGCTGGTGCTGGCCGTGTGGCGGCGCTGGCGGCCGGTGCTCTTCGTGGCGCTGACCATGTTCGGCGAGCTGAGTCTCTTCCTCGCCTCGGCCGCCGCGGTGGACCGGGCCGCGCCCGCCGGTGAGGAACCTGGACGGGCCGATGCCCACCTCGTCCTTCCCCTCGGGGCACATCGCGGCCACGCTCTGCGTCTGGATCGCGATCACCCTGATCGTCTTTCCGCGTACCGGCCGAGCATCGAGTCCGAGGACGTGCGCAGCCCCGATGACGAGCTGGCCAAGGCCGCCCGGGTGGAGTGAGCGGCCCGTGCTGCGGGTGATGACCTGGAACATCCGCACCGGCGGCCGGGACCGGGGCGGCCCCGACCGGCAGGACCGGGTGCTCACCGTGCTCACCGGGCAGCGGCCGGACGTCCTCGCGCTCCAGGAGTTGCGCGGCTTCGACGCCGGCGCGCTGGCCGGGTTCGCCGCCCGGCTCCGGATGCGCGGCCACCTGGCCCGCTCCTGCTTCGGGCAGCCGGTCGCGGTGCTGGTCCGCCCGCCGTGGCGGGTGGTGGCCGCCGGCCCGCTGCGCCGGCCGTTCCACCACGCCGCCCAGCGGGTGGTGCTGGCCACCGCAGCCGGCCCGCTCACCGTGCTGAGCACCCACCTGGATCCGTGCTCAGGCACCCGGCGACTGGTCGAGGCGAGCTGGGCGGCGACCGCGCTGCGCCGGGCGCCGGGGGAGTTGGCACTGCTGGCCGGCGACCTGAACACGCTCGACCCGGTCACCGACCACACCGACCGGATCGGCCGGCTCGGCCAGCCGTACCGTCGCCGGCACCTGCGCCGGGACGGGCGGACGGTGGACAGCCGGGCGGTGGCCCGGCTGCTGGAGGCCGGCCTGGTCGACCTGTACCCGGCCGGGACGCCGGACGAGGGGCCGACCGTGCCCACCCGGCACGGCGGCGGCGAGTTCACCGGGATGCGGCTGGACTACCTGCTCGGCACGCCCGCGCTGGCCGCCCGGGTGCGCAGCTGCCGGGTGCTCCGCGGCGGCGGGACGGAGTACGCCTCCGGCCACTACCCGCTCGTCGCCAAGGTGGACCTGACCCCGGCCTGACCGGTCGGTAAGACCGGCCGCGCGGCTCGTGCAACCCTTTCCGCTCCGGCGGTCATCGGTACGGGTGAAGTCGCGCGGACCGGAACGGGAGTGGCCGATGCAGGCGACACAGCAGCAGGAGTACGTCGAGTTCGTCACCGGGGCCACCCCGAAGCTGCGGCGCACCGCGTACCTGCTGACCGGCGACGGCGACCGGGCCGACGACGTGGTGCAGCAGACGCTCGTCCAGCTGTACGTCAAGTGGCACCGGGTGCGGGACGCCGACGACCTGGGCGCCTACGTGCACCGGATGCTGGTCAACGCCTTCCGGCAGGAACGCCGCTCCCGGTGGCGCGGGGTGTGCCTGTTCGACCGCACACCGGAATCACCACCGCGCGTCGGCCCGCCGGACGAGGGGGACACGGTCGCGGACGGCATGGCGGTACGCGCCGCGCTGGCAGCGGTCCCGCCCGGCCAGCGGGTGGTCCTGGTGCTCCGGTTCTACGCCGACCTGACCGTGGAACAGACCGCCGCGGTGCTCGGCTGCTCGACCGGCAACGTCAAGAGCCAGACGGCGCGCGGTTTGGCCGCGCTGCGCCGGCAGTTGCCCGACGGGAATCCGAAGGAGGCGCGCCGATGACCGGGTACGACGAGCGCCAGGTCCGTGACCTGCTGCTCCGCGCGGCCGACGAGTTCCCTGCCGCGACCGTGCTACCGGAGCCGTTGCTGACCGAGGGGAGGCGGGCGGTCCGGCGGCGACGCCTCGTCGCGGGGGCCGCCGCCGTCGTCACGGCGCTCGCCCTGCTCGGCGCCACGGCCGTGCTCGACGCCGCCCGCCCGACGCCGCGCCCGGCCCCGGCGGACAGCGCCAGGCCGGTGACCACTCCGCCGGCCGAGGCGCCGGAGCGCTTCGACCCGGGGCAGTGGCTCTTCCGGCTCGACGGGATACCGGACGACCTGCCACTGCGGACGTACTCGACGGACCACCACACCCAGTGGGTGACGCTGGCCAGCCCTCGGCCAGGAGACGAACCGTCGAAGGGGTTCGTCAGGCTGGACCGCTCGGTCACCATCCAGATCGCAGCCCGCGGAGTCGACGTCTTCGAGTCGATGCGCGAGTCTGACACCCGGGCCGAACCCCAGCGCCCCGTCCAGGTGCCGCTGCCCGGGAAACCGGTCGACCCGGTGCAGGGCGCACCGGCCTACCTGCACACCAGCCCGGACGAACGCGAGACCCGCCTGTCCTGGCAGTACGCCCCGGACGCCTGGGCGGTCGTCACCGTACGGGGGAACGAACGAATGGAGGAGAGCGCCCGCCGGTTCGCCGCGATCATGGTCTGGCAGCCGTACCGGGTCACCCTGCCGTTCCTCGACGTGGCCCCGCCCGCTGGCGCCCGGCTCCACCGTGCTGTCGTCTCCGAGTACCAGGGACGGTGGACGGGGGCGCATGTGGGTTACCTGGCGCCGTCCCGGCCGGATTCGCCGCGGGCCTACGAGGACCTGACCATCGGGGTCAAGCGGGGCCCGATCGCGCGTTCGGCGGAGAAGGAGACAACGGTCGCCGGACGGCCGGCCGAGGCGGAGGACGCGCACAGCGCCGGCGTGTACCGGGTGTGGCAGGTGCCGGGAGGTGCCTGTCCGACCTGTGTCGGCGAGGTGGGCTACCTCTCCACCGCTGGCCGTGCCGCACTGGGTGGCCGCGACGCCGCACTCGCCCTCGCGGCGGCCGTGCGGCTGGTCGACGCCCCGGACGACCCGGCGGCGTGGCGGCCGTTGTAGCCGGCGGCCACTGCGGTGGGTCCAGGGCGCGTTCGACGCATCCCGGACCGATCACGGCCCCACCAATCGGGGCGGCGGCCGTTGCCCCGGCTGGCTACGGTGACCCGGTGATCGACCCCGCGCCGCCCCGGCCGCAGGCACCATCCGACGCCCCGGCACCGCCCCGCCCGCCGGTCCCGTCCGACTCCCCGCGGCCGGTCCCGTCCGGTGCCTCGGCGCCGTCCCGGCCGCCGGTCCGGTCCGACGCCCCCGCGCCGCTGGTCGCGGCCATCGCCCGCGGGATCGCCCTGGTCGTGGTGCTGCCGGTCCGGCTGGCCTGGGAACTGGTAGCGGCCATCGGAGCCGCGCTGCACCGGTGGCTGCTCGCACCGGTCGGCCGGTTCGTCGACCGGTGGCTGCTGCGCCCGCTCCGCTGGCTGCTGCACCACGCGCTCTGGCTGCCGCTGGTCTGGCTCGGGCGCGGCCTCGCCTGGGTTGCCCGGACGCTGATCTGGCAGCCGCTGGTCTGGCTGTTCCGCAACCTCGTCTGGGTGCCGCTGGTCTGGCTGGGGCGAGGGCTGGCCTGGCTGGCCCGCAACCTGGTCTGGGTGCCGATGGTCTGGCTCGGACGGGGACTGGCCTGGCTGGCCCGGATCCTGGTCTGGGTACCGCTGGTGTGGCTGGGGCGCGGGCTCGGCTGGCTGGCGCGCACGCTGGTCTGGCTGCCGCTGGCCTGGTTGGCGTACCACCTGGTGTGGCTGCCGGCGGCGTGGCTGGCCCGCCGGCTCGCGCCGCTCGGCCGGCTGCTGCTGGCCGGGCTGACCGCCGCCGGCCGGTGGCTGCTGGGCGGTGCGGCGGCCGTCGTCCGGGTGCTGCTCCGCGCGGCGGCGGCCGTGGCCCGGGTGCTGCTCGGCGCGCTTCGCTGGGCGTGGTGGGCGGCCGGCCGCCTGCTTTGGTGGGGGTACGTCGTGACGCTGCGGCCGTTCGTGCGCGGAGCGGGCTGGCTGTGGCGGCACGCCGCGGTGCCGGTGGGCCGGGCACTCGCCGCCGCCTGGCGGGCCACGGTCACTCCGGCCGCCCGCTGGCTCCGGCACACCGTCCTCGACCCGATCCGCACCACCACCCGCGAGGTGCTGATCGCCCTCGGCCTCCGCCACTGACCGTCGCGCACGCTGTCGGCTCAGAAGACGAGGTTGAGCAGGACGGTGAGGACGATCGAGGCGACCAGCGAGAAGAGGATCATCAGCAGGCAGCCGACGCCGCCGCCGAGCGGGCGGATCTCCACGTTTCCGAAGCGCATCGGGTCACCCTTTCGTGCTGAACGGATCGAGGAAGCTGCGGATCGCGGCGGCGACCTGGGCCGGGGCGGTGGTGGCGACGTTGTGCGCGGCACCCGGCACCACCACCTCCCGCGCGTCAGGCACGAGCCGGGCCAGCTGGGTCCGCCAGGCCGGCGGCACGACCGGGTCCCGGGCGCCGGTGACCACCAGGGTCGGTGCGGCGATCCGGACCAGGTCCGCCTCCACGGTGTTGCGCACCGAGTGGGTCAGCGTGGCGGAGACCCGCCAGGGACGGGCGTCCCACACGTCGCGGAGCAGGATCGGCGCCTGCAACGGCGCCTCCCGGAGGGTGTCGACCAGGAACCGTCCGATCTGGGCGCGCCGGGAGCGGGCGGTCGGGTCGGTGGTCGGCCCGGCCAGCACCACCGCGCGCACCGCGTCCGGATGCCGGGCGGCGACCGCGGCGGCGACCTCCGCGCCGAACGAGTGCCCGACCAGGCAGACCGGCGGCAGCCGGTACGCGGCCAGCCAGGCGGCCAGGTGCGCCGCGTGCCCGGGTACGTCGTACGCCGTGCCGGGGCGGGCGGAGAGCCCGAAGCCGGGCAGGTCCGGCACGTACACCGGGTGGGTGGTGGCCAGCGCCAGCGCCAGCGGGGCGAGGTAGCGGTGCGAGACGGCCAGCCCGTGCACCAGCACCACCGGCGGCGCGTCGCCGCCCGGGTCGCCGCCGCGGCGGGTGTGCGTCCGCAGCCCGGCGACCAGCCGCCACTCGCTGGTCAGTCCGGCCGCCGGGCGTGGGGCGGCGAACGCCAGGCGGAGGTCCACCGGGCCGAACCGCCCCGGCGGGATGGTCGGGGTCGACGGCTGTGTCGCCCGGCCGGGCGCCCCTGGTCGGGGTGTGCCCACCGCCTGTGCCACCGGGTCGGGCCACCCGTGCCGGCGGCGCGGGCCGGTCGCAGCCCCGGCCGGCCTCGCCGCGGGCCGTCGTCCCGGCCTCACGGCTGGCACCGTGCGGCTCGTGCGGCGCGGCGTCGGGCCGGCCTCACAGCTCGCGCAGTCGCGGGAGCAACTGCTCCTGCGCCCAGTCCAGGAACATCGGCTGGCTGTCGGCGCCCACCTGCACGATCGCCACGTGGGTGAAGCCGGCGTCGACGAACTTCTTGAACGCCTCGACGTGTCGGTCCACGTCCGGCCCGCAGGAGATGCCCGCGGCGACGTCCTCCTCGCGGACGAACTGGGTGGCCGCCGCGAACCCCTCCGGCCCGGGCAGCTCGGCGTTGACCTTCCAGCCCAGCCCGAACCAGCGGAACTGGTCGTGCACGATCTTGCGGCACTCGGCCTCGTCCGGGCCGTAGCAGATGGCCACCTGCCCGTACCGGGGCTGGCCGGCGCCGCCGGCGTCCTCGAACAGCTCGATGATGTGCGGGTCCGGTTCGGTGGCGATGACGCCGTTGCCGTACTCGGCGGCGAGGGTGGCCGACTGCCGGCCGGAGGCGGCGACCGCCATCGGCACCGGGGTGTCGGGCCGGTCCCAGACGTACGCGTCCGGCACGTCGTAGTGGTTGCCGGAGAAGGTCAGCGTCTGCCCGTTCAGCAGCGGCCGGATGATCTGCAGCGCCTCTTCGAACATCTCGTGCCGCTGCTGCACGTGCGGCCAGCCGCCCACCACGTGTTCGTTGAGGTTCTCCCCGGCGCCCAGGCCGAGGGTGAACCGGCCGTCCGAGAGCACCCCGACGGTGCTCGCCTTCTGCGCCACCACCGCCGGGTGGTAGCGGCGGATCGGGCAGGTCACGAAGGACATCAGCGCCGCCCGGCTGGTGGCGTGCGCGACCGCGCCGAGCACCGACCAGGCGTACGGGGAGTGTCCCTGGGAGTCCAGCCAGGGGTAGTAGTGGTCCGAGACGACGAGCTGGTCGAAGCCGGCCGCCTCGGCCCGTACCGCGTGGTCGACCAGTTGCTTGGGACCGGCCTGCTCGCACATCAGGGTGTAGCCGACGCTGACCATGACGCCTCTCCTTCCGACCCGGGCGGATCATCCCCGGATACCCGGGCGGGCGTCGGTCAACCCTCCCGTCCGGTTCGCCGCCGCCGCTCGCCGGGCGGACCTTAACCGGTTCATTGCGTTCCCCGACCCATCGGCCTACGCTGATCCCTGCGCCGGGATCCGGGCGGCGGCCGTCGGGCTGCGGTCGCCTCTCCCTGTCAGTTCCCTCCCCACCGGGCAGTGGGGTCCTCCCGTTGAGGAAGGCCATGAAGACACGACTCACCGCCGCCGGCGCGGCCCTGCTCGCCCTCCTGGCCGCCGTGCTGGCGTTCGGGCAACCGGCGCAGGCCGCCGCCGGCTTCACCGTCGCCAACGGCAAGCTCTACGACGCCAACGGCGCCGAGTTCGTCATGCGCGGCGTCAACCACGCGCACACCTGGTACCCGCAGCGGACCAGCTCGTTCGCCGACCTCAAGGCGCTCGGCGCGAACACCGTCCGGGTGGTGCTGGCCAGCGGACAGCGCTGGACCCGCAACACCAACGCCGACGTCGCCAACGTCATCACGCTGTGCAAGGCGAACCGGCTGATCTGCGTGCTGGAGGTGCACGACACCACCGGCTACGGCGAGCAGAGCGGCGCGGCCAGCCTGGACCAGGCCGTCGACTACTGGATCAGCCTTGCCGACGTGCTCACCGGCGAGGAGGAGTACGTCATCGTCAACATCGGCAACGAGCCGTACGGCAACCAGGGCTACGCGGCCTGGACCAGCGACACGAGCAACGCGATCAAGCGGCTGCGCGCCGCCGGCTTCGACCACACGATCATGGTGGACGCCCCGAACTGGGGCCAGGACTGGGCGTTCACCATGCGCGACAACGCCGCGTCGGTGTTCGCCGCCGACCCGGACCGCAACACCGTCTTCTCCGTCCACATGTACGGCGTCTTCGACACCGCCACCGAGATCAGCGACTACCTCGGCCGGTTCCGCACGGCCGGACTGCCCATCGTGGTCGGCGAGTTCGGCCACAACCACTCCGACGGCGACCCGGACGAGGAGGCGATCTTCTCCTACACCCAGGCCAACGGGATCGGTTGGCTCGGCTGGTCGTGGAGCGGCAACGGCGGCGGCGTGGAGTACCTCGACATGGCCACCGACTTCAACCCGGCCAGCCTGACCAGCTGGGGCCAGCGCATCTTCAACGGCGCCAACGGCATCCGGCAGACCGCCCGGGAGGCCACCGTCTTCGGCACTCCGCCGACCACGCCGCCCCCGACGACTCCGCCGCCCACCACGCCACCGCCGTCCACCCCGCCACCGGGCGGGTGCACGGCCAGCTACACGGTGGTCAACCAGTGGCCCGGCGGCTTCCAGGGCGAGGTGAAGGTGATTGCCGGGGCGGCCGCCATCACCGGCTGGACGGCGACCTGGACGTTCGCCGACGGCCAGGCGGTCAGCCAGTCCTGGAACACCCGGCTGACCAGCAGCGGGTCGGCGGTCACCGCACGCAACGTGGACTGGAACGGCCGGCTCGGCGCCGGCGCGAGCACCAGCTTCGGCTTCATCGCCGGCTGGAACGGCAGCAACGCGGTGCCCGCGGTGAGCTGCGCCGCGAGCTGACCGGCGAGTACCACCGGTGGCCGGGCCGTACGGGCCCGGCCACCCCGCCGACCGGTCGCCGCCGGGCCGGTCAGGGCGGGGTGACGCCCTCGGTCGTGGCGAGCCGGGCGGCCCGCACGGTCAGGTATCGCTGCTCGGGCAGGCTGGTGGTCAGCCCGGCGGCCACCCGGTAGTGGTGCACCGCGCGATCCCGGTCGCCGGCCATCTCGTACAAATGGGCGCGGGCCGCGTGCAGCCGGTGGTGCCCGGCCAGCCGCGGGTCGTCGGCCAGGGCGGCGAGGGCGTCCAGCCCGGCCGCCGGGCCGTGCACCATGGCGGTGGCCACGGCCCGGTTCAGCGCCACCACCGGGCTCGCCGAGTGCCGCTCCAGCACCTGGTACAAAGCGAGGATCTGCGGCCAGTCGGTCTGCCCGGCGGTGGGCGCCTCGTCGTGCAGCGCCGCGATGGCCGCCTGGAGCTGGTACGGCCCGACCGGCCCGCGCGGCAGCGCCCGGGTGACCAGCGCGACGCCCTCGGCGATCAGCGCCGCGTCCCAGCGGCTCCGGTCCTGGTCGGCCAGGGAGATCAGCTCGCCGGCCGGCCCGGTCCGGGCCGCGCTGCGGGCGTCGGTGAGCAGCATCAGCGCCAGCAGGCCGGTGACCTCGCTGTCGTCGGGCAGCAACGCGTGTAGCGCCCGGGCCAGCCGGATGGCCTCCTCGGCCAGGTCCACCCGGCGCAGGTCCGGGCCGAGGCTGGCGGTGTGCCCCTCGGTGAAGATCAGGTAGAGCACGTGCAGCACCGCGGCCAGCCGCCGCTCGTGGTCCCGTTCGTCGGGCATCCGGAACGGCAGGCCGGAGCTGCGGATGCGTTGCTTGGCCCGGCTGATCCGCTGGGCCATGGTGGCCTCGGGCACGAGGAAGGCGCGGGCGATCTCGGCGGTGCTGAGCCCGCCCACCGCGCGCAGGGTCAGCGCGATCTGCGAGGCCGGCGAGAGCGCCGGGTGGCAGCAGAGGAAGAGCAACACCAGGGTGTCGTCGCGGTCGGCCGTCAGTTGCTCGTCGGCGGCCGGCACGATCTGCCGGTCGTCCGGCTTGCGCCGGGCGACCAGGTCCTCCCGGCGCCGCCGGGCCGCCTCGCCGCGGACCAGTTCGACCATCCGGCGGTACGCGACCTGGATCAGCCAGCCGCGCGGATTGTCCGGCACCCCCTCGCCCGGCCACTGGGTCGCCGCCGCCAGCAGCGCCTCCTGCACCGCGTCCTCGGCGGTGGCGAAGTCGCCGAACCGGCGCGCGAGCACGCCGAGGACCTGCGGCGCCAGCTCGCGCAGCAGGTCCTCGACGCGTCGGTCAGGTGTGGGCAGTCGTCACATCTCCTGCGGTGGAGCGGACATCACCGGGTGCACCTCGATCGGCATGTTCAGCGGCCGGCCACCCGGGCCGGGCGCGGTGGAGATGTGCGCGGCGATCTCGACGGCCCGCTCCGGGCTGTCGGTGTCGACGATCCACCAGCCGGCGAGGAACTCCTTGGTCTCGGCGAACGGGCCCTCGGTCACCACCGGCGCCCCGTCCGCACCCGCCCGGACGATCTTCGCCTGCGCCGGCCCGGCGAGCCCCTCGCCCTGGACCCACTCCCCGTCGGCGACCAGCTTCGCGTTGACGTCCCCCATGAAGCCGATGTGCGCCTGGATCTCCTCGGGCGTCCACGTCTCGATCGAGGGGAAGTCGGTGCCCGCCGAGCTGAACTGCATCAGCAACATGTACTTCACGTCTGGCTCCTCACGTCTGCGCACCATCATCGGTGCTCTCACCCTGAGGTAGAAGCAGGCGCACCCGTTCTCGACATCCGCGGCGGAGAGATTTCCGGCGGATCTCCGGCGGGGCCGGGGGAGCCTCAGTCGAGGGCGGTGACCTCCAGCAGCAGCGCCTGCTCCGGGTGCAGCGCGGGCAGCTGCAACCCGGCCGTGCCCAGCGCCGCGCCGGTCAGCGTCGCGCCGGCGGCCAGCCATGGCGGCGGCACCCGGTCCAGGGTCGCCGGCCCGGGTACGCCTCGCGCCGGCCGGACGGTGTAGCGCCGTCGCCGGTCCAGGCCGGGCAGCCGGACCGGGCCGGGCACCTGGGCCACCGAGGTGGCCAGCCGGGCGACCGCGTACACCGCCTGGGAGCGGTCGTGGGTGACCACGCCGTGCGCCCAGACGGCCGGGTCGGGGTGGTCCACCCGGACCACCCGCCCGGCGTGCAGCAGCGGGCGGAGCCGCTTGTGCAGCGCCACCCAGGCGGCCAGCTCGGCCCGGTCGGCGGGGTCGATGGAGCCGATGTCCCACTCGATGCCGTAGTGGCCGAAGAGCGCGGTGGTGGCCCGGAAGCCGAGGTCGTGCACCCGGCGGGTGGTGTGCGAGCGCTCCGGTCCGATGTGGCTGCCGACCAGCTCGGGCGGGAGCAGCAGCCCGGTCCAGCGCTGGATGGCCAGCCGCTCCAGCGCGTCGTTGCAGTCACTGGCCCAGACCCGGTCGGTGCGGGCGAGGATCTCCAGGTCGACCCGGGCGCCGCCGGAGGCGCAGCTCTCGATCTCCACCGCCGGGTGGCGGCGGCGCAGCTCGTCGAGGAGCCGGTACACCGCGAGGGTCTGCTCGTGCACCCCGGGCCGGCCGTGGTGGCCGGCGTCGGTGAGGTCCCGGTTGTGGTCCCACTTGAGGTAGCTGATCCCGGGGTGCTCGGTGAGCAGCGCGTCCAGCCGGTCCAGCAGGTACCCGTACGCCGCCGGGTTGGCCAGGTCGAGCACCTGCTGGTTGCGCCACGGTGGGGGCAGTCGGCCGGGCACCGCGAGCACCCAGTCGGGGTGGGCGCGGAACAGGTCGGAGTCGGGGTTGACCATCTCCGGCTCGACCCAGAGCCCGAACCGCAGGCCGCGCGCGGTGACGTGCTCGATCAGCGGGTGCAGGCCGGCCGGCCAGACGCCGTCGTCGACGTACCAGTCGCCGAGCCCGGCGGTGTCGTCGCGCCGGCCGCGGAACCAGCCGTCGTCGAGCACGAACCGTTCCACGCCGATGTCGGCGGCGTGGTCGGCCAACGCGCGCAGCCGGTCCAGGTCGTGGTCGAAGTAGACCGCCTCCCAGACGTTCAGGGTGACCGGGCGGGGACCGCGCGGGTGCCCGGGCCGGGCGCGCAGGTGGCTGTGCAGCACGTCGCTCAGCCCGTCCAGGCCGGCGTCGGACCAGGCGGCGTAGAGCAGCGGCGTGGCGTACTCCGCCCCGGGGGCGAGCAGCACCTCGCCGGGGGCGAGCAGTTCACCGCCGCCGAGCGTGGACTCGCCGGTCGGCCGCCGCTCGGCGAAGGTGACGTGGTCGCCGCTCCACGCGGTGTGTATTGCCCACACCTCGCCGTGGCCGAACCCGAACCCGGCCGTGCCGGCGACCAGGAGCAGGGTGGCGTCGTGCCCGGTACGGCCGTGCCGGCCCTCCCGAACCCAGGCGCCCATCGGCCACGGGTGCCGCTGCGGCGCGCGTTCCCGGCACCACCGGCCGGTCAGGTCGAGCAGTTCGGTGGCGACCGGCGGCACCGGCAGCACCGGGGTCAGCTCGCGCAGCTCGTACCCGGTGGCGCCGGTGTTGCGCAGCCGGTGGCGCAGCAGCAGCAGCCCGGTCGGGTCCAGTTCCAGCTCGACGGCCAGCGCCAGCCCGGCCCCGGCGTCGGCCGCCCGTACGGTGACCCGCGCGGACGCGGCCGGGTCGTCGTCGGACACCTCGACCGCGTCCAGCCGGAACGCGGTGGACCAGGCGGCGCGCTCCCGGTGCCCGGCCAGCGCGGGCCGGCCACCCCAGCCGGCGCTCGCCTCGGGCAGCAGGGACAGCACGGTGGGCGTGTCGAAACTGCTCGGCACCACGGGCGGGACGGTCGCCTCGGCGAGTTGCCGCAGGCCGTCGGTGTCGAGCGGGCCGAGGTCGCCGCCCCAGTGCACGACCCGGGGCAGGCCCGGGCCGCGTGCGTCGAGCACCAGGTGCGTCCCGCCGCGGCGCAGGTGGACGATCGTCATCCCTTGGAAGCCCCCAGCGTCAGCCCCCGGACGAACTGCTTCTGCAACAGGAAGAAGACGACCAGGGTGGGGATCGCGACCAGCACCGAGCCGGCCGAGACCAGGTTGTTGTCGGTGAAGAACTCGCCGCGCAGGTTGTTCAGCGAACTGGTCACCGGGAACTTGTCACCGGTGCGCATCAGCACGGTGGCCCAGAAGAACTCGTTGTAGATCCAGGTCACCTCCAGGGTGGCCAGCGCCGCCAGGGCCGGCCGGCACAGCGGCATGGTGACCTGCCAGTACTGCCGCCAGACGCTCGCCCCGTCGACCATCGCCGCCTCGTACAGGTCGCGCGGCAGCGCCTTCATGTAGTTGCTCAGCACGAAGACGCAGAAGCCGCACTGGAAGGCGACGTTGACCAGGATCAGCCCCCAGTAGCTGTCGTAGAGCAGTTCCGAGTCGCTCATGAACGCCGGCAGCGGCACCTGGGTGAAGAGCCGGAACAGCGGGATCAGCAGGGCCTGCTGCGGGAGCAGGTTCGCCGCGGTGAACAGGCCGAGCAGGACGATGTTGACCTTCCAGCTGAACCGGGCGATGACGAACGCCACGCAGGAGGCGAGGAAGAGGGTCAGCAGCACCGCCGGCACCGTGATGTAGACGGAGTTGAGGAAGTGCTGGCCGAACTCGGCGGTCCGCCAGGCGGTGACGTAGTTGTCGAGGGTCCAGCCGCCGAACGAGACGTACCCGTTCGCGGCGGTGTACTCGTAGGAGCGCAGCGAGGTCAGCACGGCCCAGAGGATCGGGAACAGCCAGCCGAGCGCCACCGCGGTGAGGAAGACGTGCAGCACCACCCGTTGCGGGCGCAGCGGCCGGCGCTGCCGGCGCGGCGCGGCGGCCAGGTCGGCGGCGCGGGGCGTGGTCGCGGTGGTCATCGGCGTCCCTCCCGCATCACGGTGGCCAGGTAGATGGTGATGAAGACCAGCGAGACGACGAGCATGATGGTGGCCAGCGCCGAGCCGAAGCCGATCCGGCTGGCCTCGCCGACCACGTTCTGGGTGACCAGCGCGGAGAGCAGCTCCAACCCGTTGCGGCCCTTGTTGACCACCCAGACCAGGTCGAACGCGCGCAGCGACTCGATCACCGTCACCACCAGCGCGATGATGTTGATCGGGCGGAGCACCGGGAACACCACCCGGAAGAAGGTGCTCGCCTCGGAGGCGCCGTCCACCGCCGCGGCCTCGCGCAGCGACGGGTCGACGCCCTTCAGCCCGGCGAGGTAGAGCAGCATGATGTAGCCGACGTGCCGCCAGGCGGAGGCGACCAGCACGGCCCAGATGTTGACGTCCGGGTCGCCGTACCAGTCGACGTCGGTGCCGAACACCCCGTTGATCAGGCCCTGGTCGCGGGAGTAGAGCAGCTGCCAGACGAAGCCGATCAGCGCCAGCGAGAGCACCACCGGCAGGTAGAGCGCGGTCTGGTAGAACCGGCTGCCGCGCAGCTCCTTGTCGAGCAGCACGGCCAGGAACATGCCCAGCGGGGTGGCCACCACGAACAGCGCGGCGAGCCAGAGCAGGTTGTTCTGCACCGCCGGCACGAACGGCGGGTAGATCTGGACGACGTCGGCGTAGTTGCGGCCGCCGACCCACTCGATCTCGCTCAACGGGCCGATGCCGTCCCAGTTGGTGCCGGAGAGCGCCACCGTGGCCAGCGCCGGCAGCCAGACCAGGCCGACGACGAGCAGCAGCGGTACGAGCACCATCAGCGTGATCACCACGCGGTCGGTGCGGGACAGGAGCCGTAGCCGGCGGCCACGGCCACCCGTGGGGGTGGCCGCGGCCGGCGACGGCACGGCGCGATCCGCTTGGATCAGGGGCAGGTCGGACACGGTTGTCCTTCCCCTCTCGCCGTCAGTCGGTGAAGATCGACTTTTTCTGGTTCTCGATGCTGGTCAGCAGGCCGCTGATGTCCTTCGGGTCCTTGATGAACTGCTGGAAGGCCGGGATGATCACCGTCGAGGCGAAGTCCGGCCGGGTGTCCCGGTCCAGGAACTGGGCGATCTCGGTGGCCGAGCCGACCAGTTCGGCGGCCTTCTTCTGAAGTGCGGTGTAGCCGCCGGTGTCGGCCTGGCCGTTGGCGACCAGCGTGCTCGGGTCGTTCTTCACGGTGATGTCCGCGGCCGCCTTCGAGCCGAGGTACTCCAGCAGCTTCTTGGCGTTCTCCTCCGCCTTCGGGCGGCGGGCCATCATGTAGCCGTCGATCGGCGCGTCCAGGGCCTTGGCCCCGATCGCCGGGTCGATCTCGGGGAAGGTGAAGAAGTCCAGGTCGTCCTGCTCGTCGTTGTTGAACTGCTGGCCCACGAAGAGCCCGAGCAGGTACATGCCGGACTTCTTCTGCTGCAACGACTGGGCCGCCTCCTGCCAGGTACGCCCGAGGCTGTCCGGCTGGTGCAGCGGCAGCAGACCCGCCCAGGTGTCGAAGACCTTCTTCACCTTGTCCGAGGTCCACGCCTCCTTGCCGGCCATCAGGTCCACGTGGAACTGGTAGCCGTTGATCCGCAGGTTGAGGATGTCGAAGGTGCCCATCGCCGGCCAGCCGTCCTTGTCGGCGAAGGCGATCGGGATCAGGCCGTCCTTCTTCATCTGCCCGGCGAGGTTGGTCAGGTCGTCGAGCGTCCGGGGCACCTGGTAGCCGTACTGCTGCCAGACCGACTTGCGGTAGAACATCGCCCACGGGTAGTACGACGCCGGCACGAAGTACTGCTTGCCGTCGTCACCGGTCGACGCCTTCTTGAACGCGTCCGAGTAGCCGGAGAGCTTGCCCCACACGTCGCTGAGGTCGCCGGCCAGGCCACGGGCGGCGAAGAAGCGCATCCGGTAGCCGGCGAACCAGGTGAACACGTCGTCCGGCTTGCCCTGGAGATAGTTGTTGATGTTCTCCTGGAACGTGTTGTGGTCGACCGTGTTGATCGAGACCTGAACGCCGGACGAGGTCTGGAACCCGTCCATGACCTTGGCGATGACGTCCTTCGGCTTCGGGTCGGACTGGTTGGAGCCCAGGGTGACGGTCTTGGAGCCCGACCCGCCGGAGTCGGATCCGCAGCCGGCGATCAGGCCGGTGCCGAGCAGCGCGCCGGCGCCGGCCGCGCCGGCCAGCAGGGACCGCCGGTTCAGGCCGGCGACGGAGGGCGGTACGAGACGGGCCAGGTACTCGGCGTGGGATCGGGGACGGGACATGGTGCCTCCTGCGGATGAGAAGGTGCACTGCGCCCGAGGGCCGTCAGTGGTGGCGGGGCCGGCCGGTCGTGATCCCACATCCGGATCCACCGTGAATCCACATTGGCGAACACGAACTGCCAGTGGCGCCTCAAGCTACTCGCCGATCCGTCGCTGTCAAGGGGTAGGTCAGGGGCCGATAACCCAGTCGTGACACGGCCGTTACGAGGTAAACGTTGGAAACACCGTCGATGTTGGAAACTGTTGACTTGCCGACCTGGCCGGGGCACGCTCTGCTGCCATGCGGCGATGGCAGGGCGACCACATCCACTTCGGTGCGGACTACAACCCCGAGCAGTGGCCCGAGCACACCTGGGCCGAGGACGTCGAGCTGATGCGCCGCGCCGGGGTCAACCTGGTCTCGGTGGGGATCTTCTCCTGGGCCCTGCTGGAACCGGAGCCGGGCCGGTTCGAGTTCGGCTGGCTGGACCGGGCGCTGGACGTATTGCACCGCGGTGGGATCCAGGTCGACCTGGCCACCGCGACCGCCAGCCCGCCGCCCTGGCTGGCCCACCGGCACCCGGAGACGCTGCCCCGCCGGGCCGACGGCGCGGTGCTCTGGCCGGGGGGCCGGCAGGCGTACTGCCCCAGCTCGCCGGTGTTCCGCGAGCGCTCGCTCGCGCTGGTCGAGGCGGTCGCCACCCGCTACGCCGAGCACCCGGCGGTGGTGATGTGGCACGTCTCCAACGAGCTGGGCTGCCACAACGTGCACTGCTACTGCGAGGTCAGCGCGGAGGCGTTCCGCCGCTGGCTGCGCGAGCGCCACGGCGATCTGGACCGGCTCAACGACGCCTGGGGCACCGCCTTCTGGAGCCAGCGCTACGGCGACTGGGCGGAGGTGAACCCGCCGCGGCTTGCGCCCACCTTCGCCAACCCCACCCAGCAGCTGGACTTCCTGCGCTTCTCCTCCGACGAGCAGCGCGCCCAGCTGCGGGCCGAACGCGAGGTGCTGGGCCGGCTGGTGCGGCAACCGGTCACCACCAACTTCATGATCGGCACCGGCATCAAGTACCTCGACTACCACTCCTGGGCGTCGGATGTGGACCTGGTCGCCAACGACCACTACCTCACCGCCGCCGACCCGGACGCGCACGTCGGCCTGGCGCTGGCGGCCGACCACACCCGCGGCGTCGCCGGCGGCGCGCCGTGGCTGCTCATGGAGCACTCCACCAGCGCGGTCAACTGGCAGCCGCGCAACGTGGCCAAGACGCCCGGGCAGCTGCGCCGCAACAGCCTGGCGCACGTCGCCCGCGGCGCCGACGGCGTGCTGTTCTTCCAGTGGCGGGCGTCGCGGGCCGGCGCGGAGAAGTTCCACTCCGCGCTGGTCCCGCACGCCGGGCCGGAGACCAAGGTGTTCCGCGAGGTGTGCCGGCTCGGCGCCGACCTGGCCAACCTGGCCGAGGTACGCGGCAGCCGGGTGGACGCCGAGGTGGCCATCCTGTTCGACTACGAGGCGTGGTGGGGCGCCGAGCTGGACTCCCACCCCAGCGTCGACGTCACCTACGGCGACCGGCTCCGGGCGCTCTACGACTCGCTCTGGCGGGCCGGCGTCACCGCCGACATCGTCCACCCGTCGACCGAGCTCTCCGGCTACCGGCTCGTGCTGGTGCCCACGCTCTACCTGGTCCGCGACGCGCACGCCGCGGCGCTGCGCGCCTTCGTCTCGGCCGGCGGCACCGCCCTGGTCACCTACTTCAGTGGCATCGTCGACGAGCACGACCACATCCGGCTCGGCGGCTACCCCGGCGCGTTCCGGGACCTGCTCGGCGTCCGCACCGAGGAGTTCTTCCCGCTGCGGGAGGGGGAGCGGGTCCGCCTCGACGACGGCTCGACCGCTGACGTGTGGACCGAGTGGCTGCACGCCGAGGGCGCGCGGGTGCTCGCCGCGTACGCCGACGGGCCGCTGCCGGGGGTGCCGGCGCTGACCCGGCATCCGGTCGGCGCCGGCGCCGCCTGGTACCTCGGCACCCGGCTGGACCAGCCGGCCACCGACCGGCTGGTGGCCCGGCTGGTGGCCGAGTCCGGCGTACGCCCGGCGGCGGCGGCCCCGCCGGGGGTGGAGGTGGTGCGCCGCCGTGACGGCGAGCGCAGTTGGCTCTTCGTGGTCAACCACACCGACGCGCCCGCCCGGCTCGACGCCACCGGCACCGAGCTGTTGACCGGTGGACGGTGCGCCGGTGAGCTGGTCGTACCGGCCGGGGAGGTGGCCGTGGTCCGCGAGGACCGGGCCGCCGGGCCGGCGTGAGGCCCGTACAGTGACGGCCGCGAAGGAGGTTACCCAGATGCTGGCCCAGCAGCGGCAGACCGCCATCCTGGAGCTGATCCGCCAGCGCGGCGGGGTGCGGGTCAGTCACCTGGTGAGCCGGTTCGGGGTCTCGGACATGACCATCCGGCGCGACCTGGAGGTGCTCGCCGAGCGGGGTCTGGTCGACAAGGTGCACGGTGGAGCTACGCTGGCCGGCCCCGGTTCGGCCGAGGAGCCCGGCTTCGCCGCCAAGTCGATCCGCCAGCAGGCCGAGAAGCGGGCCATCGCCGAGCGGGCCGCCGCGCTGGTCGAGCCCGGCATGGCGATCGCGCTCTCCGCCGGCACCACCACGGCCGCGCTGGCCACCCTGCTCGCCGACGTACGCGGGCTGACCGTGGTGACCAACTCGATCCCGGTCGCCGATGCGCTCTACCAGAACCCCCGGGCCGACCAGACGGTGGTGCTGACCGGCGGCATCCGCACCCCGTCGGACGCGTTGACCGGGCCGGTGGCCGAGGCGGCGATCGGCGCCCTCAACGTCGACCTGCTCTTCCTCGGCGTGCACGGGATGAGCCCGCGTACCGGCTTCACCACCCCCAACCTGCTGGAGGCGGGGATCAACCGCTGCCTGATCAACGCCTCGCGTCGGCTGGTGGTGCTGGCCGACCACACCAAGTGGGAGACCATCGGCATCGCCACCATCGCCCCGCTGGAGGACGCCGACGTGCTGATCACCGACGGCGGGCTGCCGGCCGAGGCGCGGGCCGCGATCGGCGAGCAGGTCGGTGAGCTGATCGTCGTCGGCGTGGAGTGAGCCCGTCGCGCCTCCCAGGCATCTCACAGCGGCGGCGGCTAGAGTGCCGGGTGAGCGTCCCGTTCCAGGGTGGAGCGGGACCGGCGGCACGGGAGTTCGCATGGTCTTCAAGAAGATGTTGAGCGCACTCGGCGTGGGCGGTCCCAGCGTGGACACCGTCCTGACGAACCCGAACACCCGTCCGGGCCTGACCCTCGAGGGCCAGGTCAACCTGCTCGGCGGGGACGCGCAGGCGAACATCGAGCAGGTCGTGCTCGGGCTGGTCACTCGGGTCGAGATCGAGGGTGGCGACACCGAGTACGCCGGCATCATGGAGTTCCACCGGATGGTGGTCAGCGGGCCGCTCCAGCTGGCCCCGAAGCAGCAGCTCGCCATCCCGTTCCAGCTGCCGGTGCCGTGGGAGACCCCGATCACCGACGTCTACGGCCAGCGGCTGCGCGGCATGACCATGGGGCTGCGCACCGAGCTGGCGGTGGCCCGGGCGGTCGACAAGAGCGACCTCGACCAGGTCAACGTGCACCCGCTGCCGGTGCACGAGCGGATCCTGGAGGCGTTCCAGCGGCTCGGGTTCCGGTTCAAGCACGCCGACCTGGAGCGCGGCCGGATCCACGGGGTGCAGCAGACGCTCCCCTTCTACCAGGAGATCGAGTTCTTCGCGGCGCCGCAGTACGCGCAGACCGTCACCGAGGTGGAGCTGACCTTCGTCACCAGCCGCGACGGCGTGGACGTGATCCTGGAGTGCGACAAGCGCGGCGGCTTCCTCAGCGCCGGGCACGACGCCTTCGGCCGCTACCGGGTCCCGCACACCGATGCCGACCGGGTCGACTGGGCGCAGGTCGTCGACGGCTGGCTGCGGGAGACCACCTCCCGCTACGGCAGCCTGCGCGCCCAGGGCTTCGGCGTGCCGCACGCCCGCGGTCGGGGCCACGGCATGGGCGGCATGGTCGCCGGGGCGGCGCTCGGCGTGGCCGGCGGCATGATCGCCGGCGAGATGATCGAGGACGCCTTCGAGGGCGACTTCGGTGCGGACTTCGGCGGGTTCGAGGAGTGACCCGCTCCCGCCTGCGGTGGCGCGAGCACATCCGAGGGCGGGTACGAAGAGGCCGGTGGCCTCCGGGATCTTCTCCCGGCGGCCACCGGCCGTCACGCGGTGCGAGTCAGCGCCCGCGGGTCTTGCGCTCCTCGCCGGAACGCCGTGCCGATCCGGCCTTCGCCAGACCCCGGCTGATCAGGTACGCACCGGTCAGGATGGACAGGTACCACCAGACCTGGTTCGGGTTGTTGAGGTTCAGCCCGTTGGTCTCCGGACCCCGCCAGAACGCGGCGATCACCAGGACCGCTGTCGCGGCGGCGTAGATCCAGAACTCGGTGGTCAGGAACGAGTGCTTCGTCTCGGTACCCGGAGACGGCGCCTGCTCCCGGTGACCGTCACCCATCACCGGCATCGGCCGGGTTTCCTGCATCGCGCGGTTCTGCACGTCCTGCGCGGGCCGGTTCATCGGCCTGGTGGATGCAGCCTGCGTGCTCATCTTGTCCTCCTCGGATGCGATGAGTCGTTACCTGCACTCCCTCGCCCCGCTACCGCGTTTCGGCCACGGCAGGGTTCGTCGTTCATGGCGGGGGCACCTCCCGACTACCCGACCCCCCGGGGCAGTAACACCCGGTCACCGGCCGAAATCCGGGATCCGCCGGTGGCACCCGGCGGTGCCACCGGCGGGGCACGTCAGCGCAGGCCGTTGCGGATGGCCACGCTGACCAGCAGGTCCGGGTCGTCGGTGATGATGCCGTCCACCCCGAGGTCGATCACCCGCTGCATCACCCGGGCGTCGTTGACGGTGTACGGCACCACCTTGAGGCCGTACCGGTTCTGCAGGGTCGGCACGTCCGGTCCGTGGAAGTATGCCGGGTTCTCCCTCAGGTACCAGTCGGCGTCCGGCACCGTGCCCTGGGCCGGGTCGTGCACCTGCCAGTTCGCCGACACCGTGCCGGCGCCCGCGGCCCGGCTCAGCCGGCCCAGGTCCCGGTGCTGCCACCAGTCCAGCCCAGCGGTCCACGGGCTGCGCACCGACCGGTCACCGTAGACCGCCTGGAGCGAGCACTCGTCGGCGAGGCTGGCGCACTCGGCCGGGCCGTACTGCCAGACCAGCGCGACGGTGCCGATCCGCCTGTTCAGCTTGTTCGCGTACCGGATGGTGCGCCAGTCGAAGGACTGGATGGTCGCGCGGTCGGTGAACCGCGCCCGCTCGATCGCGGTGACCAGCTTGCGGGTGAAGCTCCGGTACGGCTCGGTGTCGGCCACCAGGGGGCTGATCTTGGTCTCGATGTTCAGCCGAACGTCGTCCCGGCCGCTGCGCCGCACCAGCGCGAAGACCTCCTCCAGGGTGGGGATCCGGGCGCCCGGCGCGGGTACCTGCGCGGGCAGCTCGGGCAGCGTCCTCGTGCCGCAGTCGATCGTCTTCACCTGCGCCAGGGTCAGCTCGTGCACCGGCCTGCCCACGTACGGGAACTCCGGGTCACCGGGTCGGGCCGGAGCGGTGTCGACGCAGTGCGAGCCGTTGACCGTACGGTCGTGCAGCACCACCAGCGTGCCGTCCTCGGTGACCCCGGTGTCCAGCTCCAGTGTGGAGATCGCCGGGTTCTCTAGCGCGTGCGCGAAGGCGGGCAGGGTGTTCTCCGGGCGGGTGGCCCGGCCGCCCCGGTGCGCCTGCACGTCGAACGGCGAGGCGTACGCCTCCGGCAGCCGGTGGCCGCGCTGCGCGAGCAGGCCGCGCAGCCGGTCCGGGTAGTCGGTGATGATGCCGTCCACGCCGTCGTCGATCAGCTTCGCCATCGTCGGCACGTCGTCCACCGTCCACGGGACGACCTTGAGGCCGTGGCGGTGCGCCCGCGCCACCATCTCCCGGGTGACGTACGGGCGGTAGCCGGGGTCGGTGACCGTGCCGTTCTGCGGGAACCCGTGCACCGGCGAGAAGGCGTCGGCGCCGAAGCTGCGTACGGCCCGGATCGGGTCGCCGTCGAAGTCGTCGATGTCGAGGCCGCCCAACCACGGCGACGCTCCCGGCCGGCCGGTCTGCAGGAAGTCGTAGTTGGTCAGCGCGACCAGCGGCAGCCGCGGCTCGACCTGGCGCATCCGCATCAGCGCGCCCCAGTCGAAGCTCTGCACGGTCACCTGCCGCAGCAGCCCGGCGCGCCGGATCTCGGCCGCGGTGACCTGCACGAACTGCTCGCGCGGGGCGGTCTCGGTCGGCGCGCCGGCCTCCACCTTGGTCTCCACGTTGAGCGTCACGTCGTCCGCCCGGTAGCGCTTGACCAGCGCGAAGACCTCGCGTAGCAGCGGCATCCGGGCACCCGGCACGGCGAGCTGGCCGGGCTTGTCGGCCAGCGTCCGCGACCCGCAGTCCAGGGTCCGCACCTGGGCCAGGGTGAGCGTGTTGACGTACTTCCCGACGTACGGGAACTCCGGGTCACCCGGCGTCACCGGGGCGGTGTCCACGCACTTGGCGCCGCTGACCTTCCGGTCGTGGGTGACCACGGCCTGGCCGTCCTCGGTGATCTGCACGTCCAGTTCGAGGGTGTTCACCCCGAGCTGGAGCGCGTTGCCGAAGGAGGCCAGGGTGTTCTCCACCCGCAGTCCCAGGCCGCCGCGGTGGGCCTGCACGTCGAATGTCCGGTCCGGTCGCGGTGTCGCCTCCACGGGCACCGCGAGACCGGTCGCCACGGTCGCCGCCGCCAGGGCCGCGACGGCGGTACGGCGTACTGTGCGCACGCTGTCCTCTCTCCCTCCGGCCGGGATCTCCGGCCGGTCCACGGGCCAGCATGGGCAGCCGGGGCGGCCGGCAGGCGAGCGGCGGGAGACACCCCGGTGAACCGGCGGTGGGGGTTTGGCCGCCCGGTCGTCGGGCACGCACAGCGACCGACCCTTTTCTGCGAGGTGATGGATCGTGCGTGAGGACGACATGCGACAGGACGCCGCCCGGCGGGCGGAGAACCGGATCGCCGGCGGTGCGTACGGCGAGGGCGCCCTGGACGAGGTGACCGTGCCCCGCACGGACGTGGAGCGGGTGATCCAGGAGGAGGACCCGGACGACCCGGCGCACGTGGGGGTCGACCCCACCGTGCTGCGCGACGGCGGGCCGACCCGGGGTCAGGGCGCGGTCACCACGACCGGCGGCACGGCCGGCCCGGCGAGCGTGCGGCGACTGGCCCGCCAGCCGGAGCGGCACCCGGGCAAGGTCGCCCCGACCACCACCGGCGACGCCACCACCGGCGGTCTCAGTACCCCCGCCGGTGGCTCCACCAGCGACCAGTCCACCATCGCCACCGGTCCCGGCAACACCACCACCGAATAGCCCACCTACCCGGGAGAACCCCGTTGATCATGAGGTTGGCGGCAGTGGAAGATCCACATCGCTGCCAACCTCATGATCAACATTTCGGGTCAGGGGGTGGGGCGGAGGGTGGTCAGGCGTTGGGTGGCGCGGGTGAGGGCGACGTAGAGGTCGCTGCGGCCGCGGGGGGACTCGGCGACGATCTGGTCGGGGTCGACCACCAGCACCGAGTCGAACTCCAGGCCCTTGGCCTGGGCGACGGTCAGCACCACCACCCGGCTCTCCAGCTCCGGGTGCTCGCCGACGGCCGCCTCGGGCAGCGCGGCGGTGACCGCGGCGCCCAGTTCGGCCACCCGGCCGGCGGGCACGATCACGCCGAGCCGGCCGTCGGTCAGCCCGGCCGCCTCCCGGGTCGCCGCGTCGACCAGCTCCGCCGCCAGCCGCGCCGCCGGCACCGCCTGCTCCCGCGGCGGGAAACCGCTCCGGCGTACCGAGCGGGGTGGGCGCAGCGCCGGGTCGATCTCGGCCAGCACCGTGGCGGCGACCGCCATGATCTCGGCCGGGGTGCGGTAGCTGACCGTCAGCTCCTCCAGCCGCCAGCGCTGCGCCACGTACGGCTCCAGCGCGTCCGCCCAGGACGGCGTCCCGGCCAGCGCGCCGGTCTGCGCCACGTCCCCGACGATGGTCATCGACCGGCTCGGGCAGCGGCGCATCAGCAGCCGCCAGGCCATCGGCGACAACTCCTGCGCCTCGTCCACGATCACGTGGCCGAACGCCCAGTTCCGGTCGGCCGCGGCCCGCTGCGCGGTGGTCAGCCGGTCGACCTCCTCCTGCCGCTCCAGCAGCCGGTCGGCGTCCAGCAGGTCGGTCACGCCGAGGATCTCACCGCCCTCGGCCTCGTCCTCCACGTCGATCGACCGGGAACCCCGGGCGATCTCCAGCACGCCCTCGGCGTACTCGCGTTGCAGCGCCCGGATCCGCTCCCGGCGGGCGGTCGCGGCCCGCTCGTCCTCGCCCAGCAGTTCGGCCGCCTCGTCCAGCAGCGGCACGTCCGCCGGCGTCCAGCCGCCGGGCTCCCGGTGCAGCAGGGCCCGCTCGGCGTCGGTGAGCATCGGCGCGGCGGTGGCGATCCGCTCGGCCGAGGCGTACAGCTCGGCGAGCAGGCGCTGCGGGGTGAGCACCGGCCAGAGCTGGTCCAGTACGGCCCGCACCTCGGGCTCCTCGCGCAGTTCGCGGCGGATCTCCGCGATGTCGGCCTCGTCGAGCAGGTTCTCCCCGCCCAGCGGGTCGGCGCCGATCCGCTCGGCGACCTGCCCGGCGAGCGCGTGCACGATCTCGACGTCGAAGAGCGCGCGGGCCAGGTTGTGCGGCCGGCCGGAGCGGCGCGCCCGGTCCCGGGCGGCGCGGACCGTCTCCGGGTCGAGCCGGAGCATCTCCTGCTGCGGAAGCTCGATCTCCAGCGGCTCGTCGGGCACCCACTGCCGGTCGCGTACCGCGGCGGCGAGCACCTCGGTCATCACCAGCCGCCCCTTGAGCGCCGCCGCCTCGGCGCTTTCGGTGCGCCGGGCGCTCACCCCGGGGAAGAGGTCGCCCTGGGTGCGCAGCAGGACGCCGGTCTCGGCCAGCGCCGGCAGCACCTGGGAGATGTAGCGCAGGAACGTCGCGTTCGGGCCGACCAGCAGCACGCCGCGGGTGGCGAGTTCCCGGCGGTGGGTGTAGAGCAGGTACGCGGCCCGGTGCAGCGCGACAGCGGTCTTGCCGGTGCCCGGCCCGCCCTGGACCACCAGCACGCCCGGCAGGTCGGCCCGGATCACCCGGTCCTGCTCGGCCTGGATGGTCTCCACGATGTCGCGCATCCGGCCGGTCCGGCCGGCGTTGAGCGCGGCGAGCAGCGACGCCTCCCCGGTCAGTTCCTCGTGCGCGGTGGGGGAGGCGGCGGCCAGGTCGAGTACCTCGTCGTTGAGCGCGGTCACCTTGCGCTCCCGGGTGCGCAGGTGCCGGCGCCGGCGTACGCCCTGCGGGTTGGCGGCCGTGGCGAGGTAGAAGGCGCGGGCGGCCGGCGCCCGCCAGTCGATCAGAAGCGGGTCGTAGTCGCCGCTGGTGTCGAAGATGCCGATCCGGCCGATGTAGTGCCGGCCGCCGTCGTCGGTGTCCAGCCGGCCGAAGCAGAGGCCGTTCTCCACGGCGGAGAACTGCTCGACCTGTTCGGCGTACATCCGCACCGCGCTGTCGCGCTGGGAACGGGCCTGCAACGTGCCGCCGGTGTTGCGCAGTTCCTCGGTCAGCCGCCGGGAGGCCTGCTCACGCAGCCCGTCCAGCCGGCGGTAGAGCATCGAGACGTACTCCTGCTCGCGACCGATCTCGTCGTCGGGCTGCAATTCACCGGAATCGCCGGAGTGCCTTGACAAGCCGTCTCCCAATTGGTTAGTATCTCTCCCAAGAACGGTTTTCGAACCGTTCTTTTTTGTTGCCTGAACTGAGAAAGATACCGCGCGCCGATCCGCCGCACCAAGCGTTGCGGGCCGGCGTCACCCGCCGGCCCGCACTCCCCGAACGCGCCGGTCGGGAGGCCGCGCCCGCGCGTACCTCCCGACCGGCGCCGAGGTCAGCCCCTGGCCACCTCGTAGAGCCGCTCCGGGGTGACCGCGCCGGCGAGCAGCCGGCCGTCGTCGGTGAGCAGCGCGCTGAACAGCTTCCCGGTCAGCAGCCGCCCGCTGCCCCAGTCGCCGCTGACCCTCGGCAGCGCGTCCAGCACCCCGGCGACCTCGGCCGGCGGGGCCTCGGACGGCCTGCCGGCGCCGCCGGCGGCCGCGCCGCCGAGCCGCGCGACCACGACCGTGGTCCAGCCCTCGCCGACCGTACGCGCCTGCGGCCGCTCGCCCGCGGGCCGCTGGTCCCGGTGCGCGCCCGTCGGCCGCTCCACCGACTCCTCGGTGATCTTCACGCCGGGCGGCGGGTTGAACGCGAACTGGTCGGCGGCGGGCCGGGCGTAGTCCACCTGGGTGAACGCCATCTCGAAGGCCGGCTGGTCGCTGCCGTCGGCGAAGACCTCGAAGCGCAGCGGCACGTGCTCGCGGGCGTCGATGGCGATCCGCACCTGGTGCACCAGCGAGGCGGCGTCGCGCGGCGCGAGCACCAGCTCGTACGCGTCCCGCCCGGCCACCGTGGCGGAGCGGCCGACGGTCACCTCGGTGCTCGGGTCGATCGCGGCGAGGGCCTGGTCGGCCGCCTGCTGCGGGGTGGCCGGCAGTTCCGGCGCGGCCGGCTCGCCGCCCTCGATGGGCAGCGTGCGGTGGGTGGCGGTGTTGGTCCGGCTGTCCCAGGTCCAGACGTCCCGGCCGTTGCGGATGACGTCCTTCTCGCCCAGGGTGTCCAGCAGCGCGACCCGCTGCCGGTCCGGGCCGGAGTGCCAGACCCGCAGCGTGTGCGTGCCGGTCAGCAGGCTGCCCAGCTCCCCGCCGGCCAGCCCGGCCAGCGGCGGCAGGCCCAGGTCGGCGCGCTGCACGACAGTGCCGGAGAGCCCCTCCAGCCGGGAGGTCTGCAGATCGACCAGGAGTTCGGCGGCTGTGCGCGGCGGCAGGCTCGGCTCGGCCTGGGCGGCGAACGTGCCGAGCGCGGCACCGCCGCCGATGACGGTGGCGGCGGCGGTCACCGGGACCAGCCAGCGCAGGACGGGACGGCTCTTCAGGACGGACATGGATGGCACCTCCTGGGCACATCCTCCCCAATCGCGGCTGAGAGGGCGCTGAGGACGGCGCTTCGGCCCCTCGTCCGGGGGTGGCACGCTTGAGCGGTGCGGTTGCTGGTGGTGGAGGACGAGTCGCGGCTGGCGGCGGCCCTGCAACGGGGGTTGCAGGCCGAGGGGTTCGCGGTGGACGTGGCGGCGACCGGCCCGGCCGGGCTGGACGCGGCCCGGCACGGCGGCTACGACGCCATGATCCTCGACGTCATGCTGCCCGGCCTCTCCGGCTACGAGGTGGTCCGCCGGCTGCGCGCCGAGGAGCACTGGCTGCCGGTGCTCATGCTCTCGGCCAAGGACGGCGAGTACGACCAGGCCGACGGGCTGGACTGCGGCGCCGACGACTACCTCACCAAGCCGTTCTCGTACGTGGTGCTGCTGGCCCGGCTACGGGCGTTGCTGCGCCGCGGCGCCCCGGAACGCCCGACGGTGCTCGCGGTGGGCGACCTCACCCTCGACCCGGCCCGGCGGCGGGTGACCCGGGCCGACGCCGAGGTGGAGCTGACCGCCCGGGAGTTTGCCCTGTTGGACTACCTGATGCGCCGCCCCGGCGAGGTGGTCTCCAAGACCGAACTGCTCGACCACGTCTGGGACGCCGGGATGGAGACCGCGCCGAACGTCGTCGAGGTCTACGTCGGCTACCTGCGGCGCAAGATCGGCCGGGAGCGGTTGGAGACCGTCCGCGGGGCCGGCTACCGGCTGGCGACGTGAGCGGGGCCGGACCGTGGAGCCGGCTGCGGGCGGCGTTCGGGCTGCGCGGCCGGCTCATGGTGATCGGTGTGCTCGGCCTCTCCGTCGGGTTGGCGGTCGGCGGGCTGGTTCTGCTCGGCGTGCTGCATTTCGTGTTGCAACGCACCGTCGACAACGAGGCGTTCCGCACCGCCGACGCGGTCGCGCTGCTCGCCGCGGAGGACGCGCTGCCCGACCCGCTGCCGGTGGCCGCCGGCCAGACCAGGGTGCAGGTGGTCGACCACGAGGGTCGGGTCCGGGCCGCCTCGATCGACGCCGACCGGCTGGTGCCGATGCTGCGGCCGGAGCAGATCGACCGGGACGCCCGGCAGCGGCTGACGGTGCCGGGGGAGCGGGTCGGGTTGCCCGGGCCGGTCCGGGTGGTGGCCGTGCCGGCCGGCACCGGGGCCGAACCCCGTACCGTGCTGGTCGCCCGCTCGATGGCCGACGTGCGGCACAGCACGCACGCGGTACGCACCATCCTGCTGGTCGCGTTTCCGCTGCTGGTGGGCCTGCTCGCGGTGGTCGCCTGGCGGGTGGTCGGGGCTACCCTGCGGCCGGTGGAGGCGCTGCGCCGGGGGGCCGAGGAGATCACCGGACGCGACGGCGGCGGCCGGCTGCCGGTCCCCGGGTCGCGGGACGAGATCCACCGGCTGGCGGTCACCCTCAACGGCATGCTCGGCCGGCTGGAGTCGGCCCGGAACCGGCAGCGGGCCTTCGTCGCGGACGCCGCACACGAGCTGCGCAGCCCGCTGACCAACATCCGCACCGAACTGGAGGTGGCGCAGCGGCTGGCCGGGCGGACCGACTGGACCGCGGTGTCGGCGAACCTGCTCGCCGATACCGAGCGGCTCAGCCGGCTGGTCGACGACCTGCTGCTGCTGGCCCGGCTGGACGAGGCGCAGCCGGCCCGGGCCACCGGTCCGGTGGAGCTGGGCGGGCTGCTGGCCGCGGTGGCCGCCCGGTACCCGTCGCCGCCGGTGCGGGTGCTCCCGCTGGAGACGCCGGTCTGGACCGTCGGCGATCCGGACGAGCTGCACCGGATCCTGGCCAACCTGGTGGACAACGCCGTCCGGCACGCCCGCGGCGAGGTGGTGCTGGCCGTACCCGCATCCGACGCCGACCGGCCCGCTCCGGGCGTCCCGGCGTCGAGGCGGGCGGGTGCCGGGCCGGGCGCGTACCACCTGGTGACGGTGACCGACGACGGGCCGGGCATCCCGGTCGCGGACCGGGCGCGGGTCTTCGACCGGTTCACCCGGCTCGACGGCGCGCGGGCCCGGGACGCCGGCGGCAGCGGCCTGGGGCTGGCCATCGTCCGTGAACTGGTCCGCCGGGCCGGCGGCACGGTCGAGCTGGCCGACGCCGAGCCCGGGCCGGGGCTGAGCGTGCGGCTGCGGCTGCCGGCCCTGCCCGGCGATCCGGCTGAGCCGGCCTGAATCGGCCCGGCTTGCCCCAGGCTAGGTGCCGGATCCGCCGGGTGGTCAGCGGCGGCGGGTGCAGACCTGCTCGGCGCGGGCGACGGTGTCGGTGGACCAGACCACGGCGACCGTGAAGCAGTAGTCGGTGCTGCGGTTCAGGCCGTAGACGACGAAGCTGGTGGTGCCCGCGGGCAGGTCGGCGAAGGCGGTCTGGGCCTGGCCCGCCCGGCCACCGGAGATCACCACCGGCCCCTCGCCGCCGGCCGGGTAGGTCCAGCTCAGCGCGACGTTGTCCCGGTTGTCCCGCAGGGTGACCGCGCCGGGCGGGGTGCCGGGTGGGGCCGCCGCGACGCCGGTCGGCGAGGGGGTGGCCGGTGCGGCGGTGCTCGGCGCGGCGGAGGTGGCCGGCCCGCCGCTGGCGGCCGGGGCGGTCGGGGCGGCGCCGCCGTCCATCCGGGACACCCCGGCGATGACCGCCGCGGTGCCGAGCAGCACCACGGCGACGCCCGCGACGACGAGCAGCAGCAGCCGGTTGGTACGCCGGCCCGGCGGCCGGTGCACCGGCACGGGCAGCAGCGGTGACGGCGGGTACGGCGGTTCGTCGTGCCGGGGCACCCGGCGCACCCCGTCCGCCTCGTCGACCGGTCCGCCGGCCAGGGTGACCACCGACGGCGGCACCGCGCTGCCCGGCCCGTCGTCCGGGCCCTGCTCCGGGGGCCACCAGCCCTGCTCCGCGGTGGCGGTCGAGCCGTCCAGCGGCTGCCGGGGCGTCGGCACCGGTGGGTCGGCGGCCTCCGCCGGCGTGGATTCCTCGTCCGGCTGCCAGCCGGCGGGGTGGTAGCCACCCGAGGGGTGGTAACCCTCGGGCGGGTGCTGGCCGCCGGTCGAGGGGTGCCAGCCCTCCGGGGGGTGCCAGTCCTGCGCCGGGTGCTCACCCGACGGGGGCCAGTCCTGCGCCGGGTCCTCGCCGGGCGGGGGCCAGTCCTGCGGCGGCTCGGCCGGTCCGTCGCCGGGCGGCGGGGTGCGCGCGGCCGGCACGACCGGGCCGTCGCGGGTCACCGGGGCGGTCTCGGCGCAGACGTGGTCCGGGTTCGCCGCCGCCCGGGCCAGCGTGGCCACCTGCGCGGCCAGCGGGTCGTCCGCGGGCAGGTGCTGGCGGCAGAGCTCGCGGGCCAACGCCAGGTTGTCGTGCGCCTCGGCGAACTGCCCGCAGTCGCGCTGCATCGCGCCGAGCCGGGCGAGCATCTTGATGCCGCTCGGGTGCCCGTCGCCGTACACCTCGCGGTGCAGCTCCCAGGCGTCCTGGAGCCGGTTCCGGGCCACCTGGCACTGGCCGCGGGCGTACTCCACGGTGGCCAGGTCGGCGTGCGCGGCGAGCACCCGCAGCGACTCCGGGCCGTCCAGGGCGGTCAGCTCGATGATGACCTCCTGGTAGAGCCGGGCCGCGCGGGACCAGCTGCCGACCCGGTGCAGCACCGCCGCCAGAGTGGCCGCGGCGGCCACTGTGCGCTGGTCGGAGCGGCCGTGCAACCGGGTGGTGGCCGCGTACGCGAAGGCGGCCCAGCCCCGGGCCGAGTGCGGTTCGCCGAGGGCGACCAGCACCCGGGCCTGCAGGCTGGCAGCCTCGGCCAGCTCGGGCGTGGCGTTGGCCGGTCGCGGGTCGGCCTCGGTCAGCGCGTCGGCGAGCAGCCGCTGGGCGCCGGCGAGGTCGCCGGCGGACACCAGGTGGTGCGCCTGGTCAGTCAGTTCACCGAAGCCGGAGGGCACGCCCCATCGTGCTCAACCGACGACGGTAAGTACAAGTCCCGCGCCGGAGCGGTTCGGTCAGGAACCGGTCAGGTGGTCGGCCAGCGTCTCGCTGATCCGGCGTAGCTGGTCGACCTGGGCCGGGGTCAGCGCGTCGAACAGGTGCCGGCGTACCCCCTCGACGTGCCCGGGCGCGGCGGCGGCGAGGGCGGCGTACCCCGCCTCGGTGAGCAGCGCGATCTGCCCGCGCCGGTCGGTCGGGCACTCCTCGCGGCGCACCCACCCGGCCGCCTCCATCCGGGACACCGCGTGCGAGAGCCGGCTGCGCGAGGCGCCGCTCGCCTCGGCCAGCTCGCTCATCCGCAGCCGGCGCCCGGGCGCCTCGGAGAGCCGGACCAGGATCTCGTAGTACGCGTGCGGCATCCCGGCGTCGCGTTGCAGCTCGCGGTCGAGCGTCTCCATCAGCGCCCGGGAGGCGGTCAGGAACGCCCGCCAGGTACGCTGCTCGTCCGGGTCCAGCCAGCGGGTCATGACGCCCATCATAGCCCGGTAGTTGAAGGCTCAACTAAATCGCGCTAGCGTCGGGGGCATGGGAATCCACCGCCTCAACCACGCCGTCCTCTACGTCAGTGACCTCGCCCGCAGCGTCGCCTTCTACCGGGACGTGCTGGGCTTCCGCCCGGTGGCGATGACTCCGGACGGCTTCCGGGGCGCCACCTTCCTCCAGGCGCCCGACTCCACCAACGACCACGACCTCGGCCTGTTCGAGATCGGCGCCGGCGCCGGCCGCTCCGCCGCCGGCCGCGGCACCGTCGGCCTCTACCACCTGGCCTGGGAGGTGGACACGCTGGACGAACTGGCCGCCACCGCCCAGCGGCTGGCCGCCGCCGGCGCCCTGGTCGGCACCTCCGACCACGGCACCACCAAGAGCCTCTACGGTCAGGACCCGGACGGCCTGGAGTTCGAGATCGTCTGGCTGGTACCGGCCGACCGGCTCGACGACGCCGCGCTGGCCGCCCGGAAGCGGATCGGCCGGTTGGACCTGGACGCCGAGCGGCAGCGCTACGGCGGCCAGACCCGCGGCGGAGTGGGCATCTCCATCCCCGCCTGAACCTGCGGGGTCGGGGTTGCCCCGCCTGAAGCTGCGGCGGGGTCCGCCCGACGCCGGGACGGGCCGGGCCGCCCGCCGGGCGCCGCGGTGCGGTAGAACGGCAGCATGCCGACCGATGCAGTGCTGCGCGAGTTGCTCGTCCGACACCTGGAGCACTGGTTGCCGGGGGCGCTGCACCGCGCCCGCCGGGCCACCGTCGCCTGCGCGTACGCGGGGGACGACGCGGGCGGGGCCGAGGCCGCGCTGCGGGTGGTCGCCGAGTACGCCGACCGGCTGCGCGGCCGCCGGCTGACCGTGCTGGTGCTGGCCGAGGGCGGCGAGGACCTGCCGGCCCGGCTCGGCCCCGTCGAGGCGGAACTGCCGGCCGAGGTGGCCGTGCATGTGGTACCCGGCCCGCCCGCCCGGTTGCCGGTCGCGCTCAAGGCGGCCGGGACGGCCGGCGCGCCCGCCCTGTCGTTCGTGGACGACCCGGCCGCGCCGGACCCGGCCGTGCTGGCCGCCGCGGCCACCGGGCGTCCGGCCGAGCTGCTGCTGCTGACCGCTGCCGACGTGCCGACCCGGGACGCGCTGGGCAGCGCCGGCTTCCCGCTGGTGACCGAGGTCGACCTGGTGCCGGTCGACGGTGCACCGGCGCGGCGGCTCGCCTTCGCCACCGGGTCGGACAAGAGCCTGGAGGCGTTCAAGGAGGCGCTCTGGGCGGTCGACGAGTTCGCCGGCGTCCGCTACCGCGACCCGGCCGACCCCGCCGGGCGGCTGCTGGACATCGCGCTGGACCCCGAGCCCGGGCCGCTGCGCCGGGAACTGCTGGCCGAGCTGCACCGCGCCGGCCCCCGTACGGTCACCGAGCTGCGCCGGCACGCGCTCACCTCGACCGTCTACCGCTCGGCCGACGCCGTCCGGGCGCTGACCGGGTTGCTGCACTCCGGGGCGGTCAGCCGCGATCCGGAACACGGCCGGCTCGGCGGCGACGTCGTCATAGCCGCCGTCGATCCGCCGGCCTGACCGCCGCCGCGCTGCTGACCTGCGCGCAGCAGGCGCGGTGGTGGAGCGGTAACGGGCCCGGACGCCGAGCGGGGTGCCGGTCGGGCCGGCCACCGGCACCCCGCGCGACGCCCGGAAGGTCAGGTCCGGGACTTGTCCTGCTTCCAGGAGAGCGGGCCGGGCAGGTCGACCCGGTGCGCCCTGGCCCGGGAGTTCCAGGACCAGCGACCGATCTTGATGCTCCAGGACGAGAACCCGTTCTCGGTGAAGTTCAGGATGATCGGCCCGTACTTCTTGCGCTTGCGGAACATCAGACCCATCGCGGGGCTCCCTTCGTCACCATTCCCTGCCGTGTCCAAACCGAACATTGCCCGGACGCGCGATTCGCGAAACCCGGTGCCGTCCGCCCTGGACGGTGACGTCGATGGTGAACCCTGCGCGGCAACCCGCCAGGACGGCGGCGTGACCGGCTCGACCAGACCGGGTGCACCTGTTGTCGTCCCAGCGACAACAGATGCACCCGAACGAGCGGCCGGTTCAGCGCGGCGGAGACCGCCGCCGGCTGGAGGCGAGCCGGGTGCTGGCGGCGGGTGGGGCGAGACGGAAACGGCCCGCGGTGTCGTGGTGCCGCGCGGCTCAGCTCGCCGGGGCGGGCCTGTCGACGGCGAGGACCCGGGTGATGCTGCCGTCGTCCTCGACGATGTCGCGCTCGTGGGCGAAGCCCAGCTTGCCGAGCAGCGCCAGCGAGGCGTGGTTGGCGTCGGCGACCGTCGCGTACACCCGGGGCAGGTCGAGGGTGTCGAAGCCGTACCGGACCAGGGCCCGGGCCAGCTCGGTGCCGAGGCCGCCGCCCCACGCCGGCTTGGCCAGCGCGTAGATGATCTCGTGGCCGGCCACCTGGTCGGTCCGCTTGATCTCGGCGTGCCCGACGTACCGGCCATCGCGGCGCACCGCCCACACGTCGAACAGGTCCGCCGCGTACACCTTGCTGAAGACCCGGCCGAAGAGCGCGCCGGCCTCCTCGGCGGTGAGTGGTCCGTCGCCCATGAACCGCCCGACCTCCGGGTCGGTGAACAAGGTGACGAAGTCCTCGGCGTCGTCCGGCTGGTAGGGCTCCAGCAGCAGCCGGTCGGTGTGCAGGGTGGGGGTGGGCATCAGCCGGGTCTCCCTGGGCGGTCGGGTGGGGCGGCGGTCAACGTACGCGCCCGGGCGGGGCGGTGACCACCGGAAAATCTCCCGCCCGCCGTCAGGCCGGGCCGGCGCCGGTGAGCGGGTCGGCGGGCGGGCGGGGGCGGATGACCGGCCCCGGTACGGGTTGCTCGCGGGCGGCCCGGAACGCGCCCGGGCTCACCCCGACCTCGCGGGTGAAGAACCGGCCGAAGTTGGTCGGCTCGGAGAAGCCGAGCCGGCGACCGATCCGGGCGATCGGCTCGTCGGTGGCCGCCAGCAGCCGGCTGGCCTGTAGGGCGACCCGCTCGTCGACCACCTGCTTGGCGCTGCGCCCGGTGACCGCGAGGCAGGCGCGGGTGAGCGTGCGGACCGAACAGCCCAACCGGTCGGCGTAGTCCTCGACCCGGCGGGTGTGCTGGTAGCCGCGCTCGATCTCCCGGCAGAGCCGATGGAAGGTGGCAGTCTCGGCGCGCGGCGCCGGCCGGTCGGTCGGCAGCAGCGCCAGCCGGATCAGCAGCACGGCGAGCTGGTGGCGGAGCAGGGCGCGGGCGGCCGGCACGCCGCGGTGCCGCTGGCAGTCCACCAAGAGCTGGCTGACCTCGGTGATCACCGCGTCCTCGTCCTCGCCGGCCAGTTGCAGCCAGGTCGGCATCGCGTCCGGGTCGACGTCGAGCCCGCGCAGCGCGTCGGCCCGCCAGCGCACCACGGTGGCGTCGAGGTTCGCCCCGGCACAGCGGAGCACCTGCCCGGCGTGCACCCGGAGCAGCGTGCCGGGCCGGCACGGCAGCGCCCGGAAGTCCACCTCGGCGGTGCCGTGTCCGCCTGTGGTCAGTACGAGCAGTTCCCGCTCCAGCAGCACCGGCCGCCGCCAACCGGGGCCCGGCGCGAGGTCATCCAGGGTGAGAGTGTCGATCTCGGCGGGGCAGGACGCACCGGTGGGATACGACGCAGGGGAGAGCTGACCGGAAGGGACCATCGCCTGCGACGGTAGCCCGCGCCGCCGGTTGCCGCACCTCGACGGCGTGGCGTGCGGCCAGGCTCCTTTGGGTGCCCGACCTCCCGCCCCGGCGCCGTACCCCGCCCCGCCACGGTCAGACAGCGACGCGCGTGCCCGGAAGGCGGGGCCATTCCCGCGCGGAAGGGCACTCTTTCGGAGAAAGCGCGCGGATCGTGGCGGAGGGCGGGGGTTGTCCGGCGTCTGGGGGAGGGTTACGTTACCGAGCGGTAGCGGCGACGGGCGATGGGATGGGCATGACGGATCTGTTCTCGGTCGACGGCAAGACGGTCCTGGTCACCGGTGGCTCGCGGGGGATCGGCCTGATGATCGCCCAGGGCTTCGTCCGGGCCGGCGCACGCGTGATCATCTCGTCCCGCAAGGCCGACGTCTGCGAGCGGGTCGCCAAAGAGCTGTCGGCCGAGGGGCGCTGCGAGGCGATCCCCGCCGACCTGAGCCACGACGCCGGCGCCGAGGGCCTCGCGGCGGCCGTCCGGGACCGGGTCGACCGGCTCGACGTGCTGGTCAACAACGCCGGCGCGACCTGGGGCGCGCCGCTGGAGGCGTACCCGGAGAGCGCGTTCGACAAGCTCTGGGCGGTCAACGTGAAGGCCGTCTTCCGGCTCACCACCGCGCTGCTGCCCACGCTGCGGGCCTCCGCCAGCGCCGACGACCCGGCCCGGGTGATCAACATCGGCTCGATCGACGGCATCCGGGTGCCGTGGATGGAGGTGTACGCCTACTCCGCCACCAAGGCCGCCGTGCACATGCTCACCCGCAGTCTGGCCCACCAACTGGCCGGCGAGCAGATCACCGTTAACGCGATCGCGCCGGGGCCGTTCGAGAGCAAGATGATGGCGTTCGCGCTGGACGACCCGGAGTCCCGGGCCGCCATCGAGTCGCAGGTGCCGCTGGGCCGCATCGGCCGGCCGGAGGACATGGCGGGCACCGCGATCTACCTGTCGTCGCGGGCGGGGGCGTACCTGACCGGCGCGGTGATCCCGGTGGACGGGGGCATCACCACCCACGGCTGAGCCCGGCCCGCGGCGGGAGGCTGTCCGCGTACGCCCGGGTGAGCCGGAGCCGCGCGGACTCGGCAGATCCGCGCGGCCCCGTCTGGCCGGTTGTTCCGGTTTTTCAGCGACCGGCGAGCAGCCGGTTCACCGCGGTGTCGACGTCCAGGTGCTCGGCCTCGCGGCCGCGCGGGACGACGACGTAGGTCCGCCGCAGGAAGCGCACCAGGACGCTGCGTGGCACCTCGAACAGGGCGTTGCCGTCGGGCGACGACAGTGCCAGCGCGACGAAGTCGCCGCGCGGGGTGGCCCAGGGCCAGACCCGCACGTCGCCGATGCCGGCTGGCTCGTCGAGGCCGGTGACCAGCAGTTCGCGGGCGAAGGACCAGCTCACCGCCTCGCCGCCGGCCGATTCGGCGTGGAACAGGACATGGACCGCATACGGGTCAGCAGGGTCGTAGCGCAGGCTGGCACGCACCGGCAAGGCGGTGGCGTCAGGCGCGACGAGCCTTAGCGACGTCTCGACCTCTACGGTCGTCGGTCGGATGACACTCATGGACGTTCTCCCCCCGGCACCGCTGCGGAACGCGCGTGTCCCGCTTTTTCCCATACTCAGGTGCTACTCCTGGCTACGCTCCGCCATACGCTGACTTCACCCAGTGGTGGGAAGGGGGTCGGAAGAGCCGTCAGAATGTGAAAATTCATGTAGGATTTCCGGTTCTGCCCAGTGCGTGATCCCGCCCGGCATCGGGTGGTTCAGTCGTCGACTTACTCCGGTAACGTCCAGTCGTCGGAAGGGGTGACGGTTCCGCGCGACACTGGGGGTGGAAATGGTCACGAAACGATCCTCAGTGGATCCGATGGCCGCGTCGCGTCCGCCGAACGTCGCGGTCCGAGCAGCCGAACAGCGGGGGTACGGGGTGCCGATGGAACAGCACGACCGGCACGGTCGGCCGGAGGCCGGGCGCGGGGCGCCCGAGCGCGCCGGCGGCACCGCCGTGGCCGACCGGCGGCCCCGGCCGCGCTGGCGGGAGCGGGTCAGCATGACCCTGGACCTGATCCGCGCCAACCCCACCGGACGGGTCGCCCTCAAGATCTTCATCGCCATCGCCGGCGCCCTCGTGGTGACCATCGGCGTCGCCCTCATCCCGCTGCCCGGGCCGGGCTGGCTGCTGGTGATCGCCGGCCTGGGCATCTGGGCCGTGGAGTTCCACTGGGCCCGCCGGCTGCTCGGCTTCACTCGCAGGCACGTGCACGGCTGGACGCAGTGGGTGAAGCGGCAGTCACTTGGCGTACGGTTCGTGCTCGGCTCCGTCGGCCTGGTGTTCGTGGCCACGGTGGTCTGGCTGTCGCTCAAGTACAGCCTCGGCATCGACGTGGTCGCCCGGGCGCTGCACTACCTCGCGACGCACTGACCCCGGATTCGCGGGGACGGCAGCCGATCAGGTACAGTCATCCGCGCTGAGGGCGATTAGCTCAGCGGGAGAGCGCTTCGTTCACACCGAAGAGGTCACTGGTTCGATCCCAGTATCGCCCACTATGAATATAGGCAGGTAGGAAGCCCGTCACCGGAATTGCCGGTAACGGGCTTCTCCGCTGTCGCCCCTTAAATTGGGAGCAGATTGGGAGCATGGCGCTCCCGCCCTTGGATGGCCTGGCTCCCTATGGCCCTGGGCGGGCGTTCACCGGCGTGCCCTGGCTCGGATCCGTCGGTTGGCACTCCACTTGCGACCGTTTTGATCGCATCTCCCGCGGACCGCAGCAACTGGAGTTTCACCAGCTGGCCTGCTCGACCTAAGGGTTCGACGGCCAAGCCAGCGTTGATGCCCGGGAACGCTTGTTCCGACGGCCCTGCTAGGGGTTGTGCCGGGCGTCTTGCCACCTTGTGCCGCCCAGAATCGGGATGCTGTCTAGCTGATCTTGACGGAGGCCTTTCGCGATGATGCCTGCCGGTCGATCTCGATCCGCCGTGTAGGTGAGCACCTCGGTGGGGGTGATCGCAAGATCGACGTTGAAGTCGTGGCTGGCGTGGGGTAGTTCCTCGTCGAGGAGTTGGATCTGGTGGATGGTGGTGGCGATGGCGGTGCCCTTGGTGACGAGTCCAGCCTCGGTGAGGAGCGCGATCTCTAAGTCGGAGTAGCCGGCGCCCTTGCCGACCCGTACGCCGTCCCGCCGGCTGACGGCGACGCTGCCGCAGACGATCAGGTCCACCGGGTGCATGTCGTCGGGGCCGACTGTAGGGGCGACGTCTGGTGCGCCGGTGCTGGTGGCGGCAGCCTCGAACGGAGCGGTTAGAACGGTCGGGTCGAGCAGGTAGAAGGGCTTCGGCGTGGCGAGTCGGGGGACCGCCATGTAGAGCAGTTTGCCCTCTTGGAGAGCGCGTACTCGCACGGGCAGTTGGGCCCGGTCGGGATTGCACTTGATGACCCGTGCCTGCTTCCAGACATCCAACGCGGCGAGTCGGGCGGCGGCGTCTTCCTTGCCGGTGAAGTCAGGGATGTGACCGTGAACGCCGATGGGTGCGGCACCTTCGCGTTCAAGGAGATCCCAGACCCGTCGCCGAACGGACTGCTTGGCATGGCCAATGCTGGTCACGCTGCTCCTCCTACCGGGTCATGAGGGTGAACAGTCGGTCGTTGACGTCCTGGACCGAGGGCAGGTCGCGCCATGGACGCAGTTGGCGGGCCGCGGCGAAGGCGAGGTTGAGGCCACCACCAGCGCGGGTCCGCTCGATGACCTCGATGGTCTGGTGCAGGTAGGACGTGGCGGCATCAACGTCACGATGAAGGATGCCGGCAAGGGCGAGATTGCCGAGGACGACGGCGGTCGACTTGCGGCGTGCGGCGATGAGTTGCCGAGCCTCCTCCAAGGCTGTCATGGCGTCGGCCGGCTTGCCCAGAGACAGCCAGCAAGACCCCGCGAGTCGCGCGTGATGGCTCGGACAGAAAAGGGCAGCGGCCGGATCCCGACGATCTACCGAGGCGAAGTGATCTTCAGCGGCACCAAGGGCATCGAAGCAGTCCCGGGCCTGGCCGAGCATCGCGTGCGCCTCGGCACGGTGCAGTTGGGCGAGGCCCGCGATCACGTGGCTGTCGTTGCGGCTTACGCCGGCGGCGCGCGCGGTCAACGCAACGCCAGCGGTCGGCTGCTTGGTGCCGTATAGAGCGAGATAGCTCTTGCGCAGCAACGCGTTGGCCTCACTGACCGCGTCGCGGGTGTCCTGTGCGGCGCGGATCGCCTGGTCGAAGTATGCGGCGCTGGCGGCGTGGTCGTGACGCTGGGAGGCGTCCCACACGAGCTGACCCATCAGCGTGGCGGACTCGGCGACGGCTGCGGCGAGTTCACGCTGAACAAAGCCGTCGCTGCCGTGCTGGCGGAGGAAGGTTGCCTGGCCGTGTAGCTGCCCCGCCTCGGCGAGCAGAAGCGTCGAAGGCGTCCGGTCGTAGCGCTCGTCAAGGTGCTGCACACGCTCCCGTAGGTACGCAACGGTGACCAGGTCGACGCGGCGGGGGTGCCGCAGCACGTAGTTGAGACGCTCGTTGGGCGGCGACGGTGGCTGGCCGACCTCGACCAACAGGTCGGCCAGATCCTCGACCGACAGCTTGAGAGCCGCAGCCAAACGCGGTCGATGCCACGGCTGTGGATCAGTCTCTGCCCGCTCCCACCGCACGATCGTGGAGCGGTCGACGCCAAGAACTTCGGCAAGGCGTTCCTGACTCAAGCCGATCGCCTTGCGGCGCTCGGCCAGCCGATGCCGACGCTTGCCCGCGCGCCGCCCTCCTCCGCCGCTGACCATCACGGATCCATTCATCCAGCTCACGCCGTGTCGCGCAATGAGGATGCGTCAGTTCTGCGTCATTGCCGCCCTGGGAACCGCATGCCCTCGGCGATTGGATGAATACGCGGGCGGCGATCAAGCCCGACCTACCGAGCGGGGGTGCGAGGTGAGCTCCGATGAGCTAGATCGAACTGAGACAGCTGCCGAGGACAACCTCAAGCATGGATTGCTACCGCCGCATGGCACTCCCGCTCGCTTGTGGGTGATGCCCCATCTGCGTACTGCCACGAGGGCTGCGTGGGTCGGTGACCGGCGGCCTGCTTCGGGCCGCTGTGGTGCGGCGGTGGGTTCGCCGTTCCCCCGGCGGGCCCACCGCTCACCGGCTTGGAAGGGGGTGGCAGCCTAATGACTGAGTCAAGCCGCGAGAGCATGATCGAGTCGGTAGGGCTGGCGGGTGCGCAGGATGGCGTGCAGGACGTTGATGCGTCGGCGGGCCAGGGCGATGAGGGCTTGGTGGTGTCGTTTGCCTTCGGTGCGTTTGCGGTCGTAGAAGGCGCGGCTGGCCGGGTCGCGTTGCAGGGCGCAGAACGCCGACTGGTAGAAGATCCGTTTGAGGGTTTTGTCGCCGCTGGTGGCGCGGCGCAGGTAGTGGACCTTGCCGGACTGTTGGAGCACCGGTGCGAGGCCGGCGGCGGAGGCGAGTTGGTCGCCGGTGGCGAATCGGGTGATGCCGCCTGCCACGGCGAGGAACTCGGCGGTGAGGGTGGCCCCCATCCCGGGCAGGGACTGGATGAGGGCCGCGTCAGGGTGGCGGTCGAGAACGTCGTGGATGCGCGTGTCCAGGTCGGCGAGTTTGTCCCGGCACGCGAGGGTCTCGCGGGCGAGGTCTCGGACGATGTCCGCGGCGACCGCTTCGCCGGGCACGACGACGTGTTGGGCGCCGGCGGCGGTCAGTGCCTTGTCGACCAGGGCGTCGATCACCGGGGTGTTGTGCCGGCCGGTGGTGCGCAGGTACTCGGTGATGCGGCGTCGGCCGGCGCGGCGGATCTCGGTCGGGGTGACGTAGCGGGCCAACAGCGCCGTGTCGACCTTGTGGGTGGGGTTGATGACGCGTTCCAGACCGGGATGGATCGAGGCGAGCAGGTCACGCAGCCGGCCGATGCGGCGGGTCTGGTCGACCACCAGCTCCCGGCGGCGGCCCACCAGCAGTCGCAGCTCGCTGTCGGCTTCGGTGGCGGGTTCGACGGTGCGCAGTTCGTCTGCGCGCAGCCGGATCTGATCGGCGATGACCTTGGCGTCGCGCGGGTCCGACTTGTGTTCACCCCCGCGGGTGGCCCGGCGGGCCCGGTTGACCGCCAGCCCGGAGACGTGCACCAGCCGCAGGCCAGCGTCGCCCAGCATGACCTGCAGCAGGCCGGCGATGCCACCGAGCACGTCGATGGCGACCGTGGCCGGCCCATGCTCGGCTTCAGCGGCTCGAATGTCGTCAATGAGCGCCTGAATCGCCGACGGGTCGTTGTCGACCTTCCGGCTGGCCAGGACCCGTCCCGTCTCGCAGTGCACGAGCGCAGCCCAGTGGAACTCCTTGGCCACGTCCACACCAACCGCGACCGCCATCTGACTCCCTTCTCCCGTCGCGGATACGCGCATGCTCTTGCCGCCGTCAACGCCCTACACAGCGATCGATCGCAAAGCCCAATCAGCAGTCAGCAAGAGCAGACGAGACAGGCGGCGATGCCACCCTCGCCATGGTCGGCAGCCAGCATGAAAGCCATACCTGCCTCGCCCGCGTCAGCCCGTACGACTACCACCGTCGGGCTCGCTATGGAAGGTAGGGCGGCATGACGGTGTATGTCTCGCGGGGCCGATCAATCCTGCCGGCCCGAAACCCTTTCGCACGTTCCTGCGCGGCAGCAGGCCGAGCCCTCTGATCCGCCGTTGCTCACCCACGTATGGCGTCGGCTCTTTAAGCAGCAGGCCCGGGAAGGCGATAGTTGATGACAGAGGAGCAGCGCCGCGTCTTGGGGCGCCCGATCGCGGGCGAGCCCGTGGAGCATCTGCCGCTGCGCCCGCTATGGCTGTGCCGCCGGTGCGGGCAGCCATGGCCATGCGGAGCGGCGAAACTCGCTCTCGTCACCGAGTACCAGGACAACCGGGTGAGCCTGTTCCTCTACCTGGCCGGATGCCTGCACGACGCGATCGACGATCTTCACCGGCTCAACCCCGCTGAGACGGGCACCGCCGCTGGCATGTTCGACCGGTTCCTCGGCTGGCCCGCCCGCCACACCAACTCCTACGGCCTGACCACAACCAGAGCCATCGAAATCGAGGAAACGTGACCCCCAGCGGCACCGGCCGCATCAACGCGATTGGCCGGCCTGCGATCGCCGGAAGCAGTCCACAAGCTGTTCGCGCAGCCGATTAGTTCTTGGAACCTCGACCGCGACTACTGCTGCCTGCCCGACCCGCAGGTTCCGGGCTTCATGAGTTTTCTCGGGTCGGACAGGAGACTCTCTACTGCGCGTGATCCAGACGGCCCGGAACCTCACGGCATGGTCTCCACGGCGACCTGCGGCCGTATCTCAGTCTCGAACACGGTTAGCTGGGACTGGTCGATGCGCGGGGTCGTGGCGCTCGCGTTGATCCTGGATCTCGCAGCGCAGTACGGGCTGACGATCTACGACCCGCAGGGCGATGAGGTGACCCGACCTCACCGTTGATGTCTGAGTACGGGCGGCGCAGGTGGCTGTCGGATCGGCAGCGAACACCAGTTGCAGGAGAGCGGAAAGGGCGCAGGGCAGCAAGTACGTACAGCAGCCGGCTGGCGGCGGTCACTCGCCGGGGTCGGCCGCTCGGCGGGGCGATTGCGCCGTGGTTACCGTGAGTGGTTTGAGGCTGGCTCGGTCAGCCGCCCGGGATCTCGACCGCGTGGGCCAGGACATCGGAGTCTGGGCCCGCACGTCGACGGGTAGGTGAGGTGCACACCGCGGTACAGGATCCATCGCCAGGTGGGATCCTCGTCAGAGGTGAGGTTTTCGGCCCGGGTGATCGCTTGAGTTTTGGTCGCCGGGTTCCAACCGATCGCGAGCGTCTCGCGTCGCACCGGCGCCGGGTAACGCCTGCCGCCGGGGGTGGCGACGCCCCAGAGCTGGTTGATGAACTCAGCAAGGTCGCGCAGACCGAAGGTTGCCTCGACCGGGGTGCAGATGTGGCGCGGCCGGGCGTGGCTGAGGCGGTTGCGCATCCTGACGATCAGCTCCTCGTGCCGTCGGACGCGTTGCCCCCGCAGGAGCCGGTGGTCGCGCGCCCACCCGAGCAGGTCGGTGAGCATGCCGCGGAAGCGCGCTAGCTTGCCGTCGCTGGAGGGCAGATAGAGATGGTCCTTACGGAGCCGCTCGGTGATGTCGTCGTATCGGTCGCTGGTCAGCGGCTGCGGTCGGCCGTCCTTGTCGGTGAACGGCACTGCCCGTCCCCGGTAGAACTCGGTGAACCGGGCACGCAGGGCGGGCTCGTAGAGACCGATGGCGTCGTCGGCGACGTCGGTGAACTGCTCGTAGTCGAGCACGCCGAGGCCGTGCTTGTGGCGAAGCCGCTCGAAGCTGTTCCGCAGGTCGGCCGGCACGGCTTCGGTCAGCACGGCGTCGGCGATCTGTGAACGCTGAAACGCGAGGGCGTCGTCCTGGTGCAGCATCCCACCGAGGCTTAGCCCCATCGAAGTGAAGCGCAGTGTGCGCTCGTCCGGCTTCGTCAACTCAGTGAACATTCTTACCTTCCGCCTCCTCCACGACGGGCAACATTGTCCTGGAGAGGGGGCACGCCGGCATTCCATATTCGAGGGATAGGCCCAATGCCGGGTAGTTAAGCGCGGCGGTGGCTGGTCAAGAGGGCGTGTTGGTGCAGGTACCGGCAGCGGGACTCCGGTAGAGAGGTACGTCCGCCAAGACATGCCTTACCGCCGGGAGTCCCGCTGTCTGTTCAGTCTGTCATTACGCGTGTGGTCCGGGTCGGGGCAGGTCCGTTCGCGCCGGGTCATTTGGGTGAGCTGACCCAGCAGGTGCCGTTCGAGATGATCGATGCGGTTCTCGCGCAGGTCCGCTGTACCCAGCGGCGGGTGCGGGATCTGCCTTCGCGGGTGGTGGTGTATCTGCTGTTGGCGGGCTGTTTGTTCACCGAGTTGGGGTATCGGCAGGTGTGGCAGCGGCTGGTCGCCGGTCTCGATGGGCTGCCGGTCGCGGACCCGAGCGAGGCCGCGTTGACCAAGGCCCGCCGCCGGGTCGGTCCGGCGCCGTTGCGGGCGTTGTTCGATCTGCTGCGCGGGCCGGCGGCCAGTCTGGCCGGGCCGGTACGCTGGCGCGGCCTGCTGGTCTGCGCGATCGACGGCACCACGCTGAGCGTCGCGGACAGCGCGGCGAACCTGGCCCGGTTCAGCAAGCAGCGCGGGGGCCGCACGGGCGGGTCCAGCTATCCGATGCTGCGGCTGGTCACGGTCATGGCGTGCGGTACCCGGTCGGTGATGGACGCGGTGTTCGGGCCGATCACCGCCGGGGAGAGCACCTACGCCAAGGATCTGCTCGCCCGGCTGCCCGCCGGGGTGCTGCTGCTGGCCGACCGTAACTTCGCCGCCGGGCACCTACTCAAGCTCGTGACCGGCCGCCAGGCGCACCTGCTGGTGCGGGCCAAGACCGGCCGCGGCGGCCCGAAGATGCCGGTCCTGCACCGCTGGCGGGACGGCTCCTACCGATCGGTGTTCGGTGGCCAGCCGGTCCGGGTCATCGACGCCGAGATCAGCATCGCCACCAAGACTGGCACGGTCACCGGCATCTACCGCCTGATCACCACGCTGCTGGACCCGGACGCCTACCCGGCCACCGCGATGCTGCGGCTGTATCACGAGCGGTGGGAGATCGAGACCGCCTACTTGGAGATCAAGTCCAGCATCCTCGGCGGCCGGGTGTTACGGGCCCGGACCCCGGCCGGCGTCGACCAGGAAATCCACGCTCTGCTGGTCACCTACCAGATCTTGCGCACCGCGATGACCGACGCCACCAACAGCCAGACCGGCACCGACCCCGACCGGGCCAGCTTCACCATCGCCCTCAACGCCGCCCGTGATCAGGTCGTCCACGCCGCCGGCGTCATCGCCGGCACCGTCATCGACCTGGTCGGCAAGATCGGCCGTCTCGTCCTGGACAACCTGCTGCCTGAGCGGCGGCTACGCGTCAACGCCCGCACCGTCAAACGAGCGATCTCCAAATACAACGCCCGCGGCCCGAACATCGACCGACGCACCTACCAAGCCACCCTCAGCCTCAACATCCTCGCCGGACCTGCCTTGACGACCAGCCCAGACCCTTAACTACCCGGCATTGCCGCTAGCCCCAGAACCGCTCGCTTCCGCACCTCTACGCACTGGCGGGGTTGAACGAACCGCACAAGGGTCGTAACCCGGACACGCGACGCGGGTGCCGACGGCACGGGTAGAAAGACCGTATTGACCTGCAAAACGGGAGGGATCAGCGGAGGCGGCATGTTTTCAGGAGCAGCGGGCATGGCGCTGGTCGCGTCCCTGATCGTTGCGGGACTGTACCTGGCCCACCGGTTGGCGGCGGTCGCCACTGACCCGTTGACGGTCCTGCCGTTCCAGTCCGGCTGGCAGCCTCAAGAGCATGCTCTGTCCAGGTACCACGTCCGCTGGTACCTGGCGACCCTGCTGTTCCTCGCCTTCGACGTGGAGATGCTGTTCATGTACCCGTGGGCGGTCGTCGTCGCTGAACTCGGAGTCACGGCGGTCGTCGAGATGTTCCTGTTCCTTGGCGCCGTCTTCGTGGCGGTGTTGTGGGCCTGGCGGGAGGGAGCCCTCAGATGGGCATGACCGATGCCATCGCCCGGTCCGCGGTCCGCCACGCGCACGTCCTGGTGGTGGAGGTGCCCGGGTACTGGCTGACCCGCGTGGCCGTCGAACGGCATGTCCTGGCGCGCTGCTGGCGGCTAGCCGCGTCACCCGCGGACGCGGACGTCCTGGCGGTCTGCGGTATCCCCGGCCCGGAACTGACGCAGCTGGTGACGCGGCTGTGGGACCAGATGCCCGGACCACGAAGCCGTGTCCACGTGGCCAGCCCGGACGCGGTGCTGCCCGCCCTAACAACGGCCGAGGATGAGCTGCTCGACTGGGCGCGGCAACGGGCCGACAGCCGCGACCGGCCCGACGCACACCCAAGCGGATCGGAGCGGGACGAGAAGTCGACCGCCAACCACGTCGCGACGGCGTCCGGTCACGGCGAATCCGGTCCGCACGCCGATCACGACGCACCGGAACCAGCTCCTCACGCCAACCGTGACCAGCACCCCGGTCATGATCAGCACGGCGGGATGCGTCATGGGCAGCACGCGGGCCGCCACGACCGCACGATCGGCGAGGACGTCGCTAGTCACGGCGGCACGGATCCGGCCACGCAGACAGGGCATGACATGCACGGCGGGCCCAGTCACGGCGGACATACCGGTGACGGCGCCATGAAACACGGGGACATCGACCACGCAGGCATGGGTCACGGGGCAATGAGCCACGCCGACATGGGCCACGAAGGCATGGAGATGGCCCCGGCCGGCATCCCGCTGGCGCGGGGCGGCGAGGACCGCGACGGCTTGGAGCTGGACGCCCTGCACATGCAGCTGGGCCCCGTGCTTGCGTACTGGCCGGCGGGCCTGATCCTGCGCTGCACGCTGCAGGGGGACGTGATCGTCGACGCCGAGGCCCGCCTGATCGACGCCGACGTCGCTCCCGCCCATGACCCTGTGCCGTTTGACCAGTTCCACCGGGCGGCCCGGCGGTGCGACAACGCCATGAATCTGCTGGCGCTCGCCGGATGGACCGATGCGGCGTCGCGCGCCCGCCGCATCCGCGACGCGCTGCTGTCCGGCCCTGAGGTCGACCGAGCCGCGGCGGACGTGGACGGGCTGTGCCGCTCGGTGCGCCGGTCCTGGTTGCTGCGCTGGTCGCTGCGGCGGTTGCGATATCTGACCGACCACGACCTCGCCCACCACGGCCTGCCCGCTCACCTGCGCGGCGACACGCGTGACCGGATGCTGGCGATGCTGCAGCAGGCCGTGACGATCCTCGCCGGGACCGCCGGCGAACTCGGCGCCGGGCACACATCGCCCACGCCGGTCGGCAGCATCCCCGAGCTAGTACGCGGACTGGACCTCGCCGCGGCGCGGCTGGTCGTGGCCAGCCTCGACCTCGATGCCCTGAGTGCCCACGGCGAGGTCAGCCGTGTCTGACTCCGCGATCACGACGGTGTCCGCTGGCTGGGCGGCAGTCGCGGCCGGGCTCCTCGGCCTGCTCGCGATCGCTGCCGCGATGCTCGACGGGGTCCTGACCGCCCGGGCGACCGGCGCCCGGTCGTCGGGGCTGAGCGCGCCGGTGGGGGAGGTGGCCCGCCTGTTGCGGCAGCGGCGACGCACGACCGTCGCGGCCGACAGCCTGCTGTGGCGCATCGGCGGGTCCGGGCTGCTGGTGATGGCGCTGATGATCGTCACTGTGGTGCCGCTGGGCAGGTGGACGCTGTTCGACCTCGACGTCGGGGTGGTCTGGTTCAACGCGATGGATGTCCTGGCGTGGGCGTTCGTGTGGCTGACCGGGTGGGGTGCCAACTCCGCGCATTCCCTCGTCGGCGGTTACCGCTTCCTGGCGCACGGGTTGGCCTACGAGCTGCCGCTGATGTTCGCGTTGGTGGCGCCCGCGGTGGCCGCGTCGAGCCTGAACGTCGGGGCGGTCGCCGCCGCGCAGGAAGACCTGTGGTTCGTGGTGTGGATGCCGGTGGCGTTCCTGGCCTACTGCCTCGGCGCGGTGGCGATCGCTGTTTGGGGGCCGTTCTCGCCGGCCCTCGGTGCGGACATCGCCGGTGGGGTCACCGCCGAGCTGTCCGGCGTCGATCGGCTGCTCTTTGCGGGGGGCCGCTACGCGGTGTTGGCCGCCGGGGCGGCGTTCGCGGTGCCGATGTTTCTCGGTGGTGGGGCCGGTCCGCTACTGCCCGGCTGGGCGTGGGTGCTGGTGAAAACGGCCGCCGTGCTCGGGGTGTTCGTGTGGCTGCGCCGCAGGCTGCCGGCCGTGCGGCCGGATCTGTTCATGGAAGTCGGCTGGGTGGTGCTGCTGCCCGCCGTGCTGGTGCAGGACCTGATTGTTGCCGTCATCGCGGTCGGAAGAGGCTGAGCATGATCACCCACATTGCGTTCTGGGCGCTCGCCGTCGTCGCCGTGCTGGCCGGTGCCGCCGTCTTCTGGGTCAATTCGATGGCCCGGGCGAGTTACGCGCTCGCGGTGTCGTTCATCGTGGTCGGTCTGCAGGTGCTGCTGCTGCAGCAGAACTACATCGGGGTGGTGACGATCCTGATGATGGTGATGGAGATGGCCGTTATGGCCGTCTACATGGTGATGTTCATGGGCATGAACCCGGCGCTGATGCCGATGAGCATGGTGCACGACAAGCGGCACGCCCGCGCCGTTGCCATCGGCGTGTTCGTTGCCTCGGCCGCCGGGGCGCTCCTCGTTCCGTGGCCGGCCCGCCGCGGCGCCCCCGCCGACGACGTGACGGCGGCTCTGGGTGAGGAGCTGATGGGCCCGAAGATGCTGGTGATGGTCGCCGTCGGGGTGGTCATGGCGGTCACCATCGTGGCCGGCGTGGTGCTGGCCGCGCACCGCAGCCGCTACGACCGCTTCGGTGACGACCTGCGCCGCCGCCCCGCGAACGATCCCCAACCGGGAGGCGTCGGCCGATGACCCTACGGACGGTGCTGCTCGTGGCGGCGGCCCTGTTCAGCGTCGGCCTGTACGGCGCGTTGTCCCAGCAGGTCGTGGTGATGGTGATGATGGGCCTCGAACTGATGCTCAACGGGCTCATCCTGGCCGCCGCCGGCTTCTGGTGGTTCCTCGCCCCGGACCCGTCCGGGCAGGTGCTGCTGTTGGTGATCATCGCGGCGATGACCGTGGAGATGGCGATGGGCTTCGCGGTGGCCACGCTGCTGCACCGGATACGCCGGGCCGACATGACCGATATGGCCGCGGACCTGTCCGGATGAATGACCTCGCGCAGGTGTGCCTGTGGCTTCTGGTGGCCCTTCCGGCGGGCGTCGGCGGTCTGCTCGCCGCCGTTCGGCGGGCGGACCGGGTTGCCGTACCGATCTCGGTGGCGACCGCCGCTGTCATGGTGGGCCTGTCGGCCGTGGTTGCAGCCGCCCGCCCGGCCGTCGCGGTGCCCTTTGTGGCCCGCACCGACTTCGCGCTGGCCGTCGACGGGCTCGCCGCCCTGATGCTGCCCATGCTCACCGTGGTGACCCTGCTGGTGCTGCTCGCAGCGACGGGGGAGATCCGGGCGTCGGCCGCCCGGTTTCACGGACTGATGCTGATTTTCGCCGCTGCCGTCGCGGTCACCGCGGCAGCGGCGACCCTGCCGGCGCTGCTGCTGGCGTGGGAAATCATGGGTGCCGCCTCGTACGCGCTCATCGGCTTCCAGTGGCGCGACGACGACCGGGTGTCAGCCGGCCTGACCGCCTTCCTCACCACCCGCGCCGCCGACCTGGGCCTATACGCCGCCGCCGGAGCGGCGCTCGCGGGTGGCGCGGGCCTGGCCCTGGCGGAGCTGTCGCAGAGCAGCTCGGGATGGCGACACGTGATCGCCGCCGGCATCCTCCTGGCCGCGTTGGGCAAGGCCGCGCAGCTGCCGTTCTCGTTCTGGCTCTCCCGGGCGATGGCCGGCCCGAGCGCGGTGAGTGCGCTGCTGCACTCAGCGGCGATGGTGGCGATGGGCGGCTACCTGCTGCTGCGGGTCGAGCCGCTGCTGGCCGCCACCGGGTGGGCGGGCCCGGTGACCACCGGGCTGGGTGCCGCGACCGCGCTGCTGCTCGCCGCGGTGGCTGTGGCGCAGCGGGACCTCAAGCAACTGCTGGCGGCCTCCACCGCCGCTCAACTCGGCTTCGTGGTGATGGCCGCCGGCGCCGGAACGGTCGCCGGCGGTGCCGTGCACCTGGTCGCGCACGCAGCGACCAAGGCGCTGCTGTTCCTGGCCGCCGGGGTGTGGCTGACCGCCCTGGGCACCAAGCGGCTCGTGGGCCTGCGCGGAGTCGTTGGGCGGTGGCGGCTGGTCGGCTGGTCGGCCACGATCGGTGCGCTGGCCCTCGCGGGGATCGCGCCGCTGTCGCTATGGGCGACCAAGGACACGGTGCTCACCGCCGTCGGCAAGCAGTCGTCGTGGCTGTACGCCGCTGGTCTCACCGCGTCGGCGCTGTCCGCCGCATACGCCGCGAAGATCCTCGTTGTCATCTGGCCGCGGGTACCCGCCGACCGCCGCGCGGAGGTGGAGGCACGCTTCGACGAGGAGCAGCGGGGCACCCGGCGGGTGACGGCGTGGCAGCAGGTACCCCTGCTGCCGCTGGCGGCGGGCGCCGCGTACGCCGGTCTGCTGGCTCTTCCACCCCTCGCCGGCACCGTCGGGCGGGCCGTCGGGGAGGCCGGCGAGTTTCACGCCTCCGCGGGGGAGCTGGTCGTGTCGGCGGCCGTCGCTCTCGTGGTCCTGCTGGTCGTCGTCGCCCGCCGGCGGGTGCCGGAGCCGCGCTGGGCGCTGCGCTGGGTCGGGCTGGAGGCGGCCGCGTCGGCGCTCGTGGTGCGCCCCACGTTGCGCTGCGCGAACGCTCTGGCCTGGTTCGATGACCGGGTCCTGGACCGGGGGATCACCGGCGCTGCGCGAGCCGTGGTGGCGGTGAGTCGCCGCGCCGGCCGGTTCGACGACCGAATCCTCGACCGTGCCGTGGGCCGGATCTCCGCCGGATCGCTGCGGGTCGCGCAGCGAGCTGGACAGGCCGACGACCGGTGGCTCGACGCGGCGGTGGAACACCTAGCCGCCGGGATGCGTCTGCTAGGCCGGCTGGCCCGCCGGCCGCAGACCGGGCAACTGCACCAGTACTACCTGCAAGCCGTCGTGGTGCTCCTCCTCGGCGTCGTCATCCTCGTGGCGTTGGGGTGAGCCGTGCTCAGCGTGATCATTTTCTTGCCTCTGGTCGCCGGTCTGGTCCTGGCCGCACTCCCGCGGCTGAGTGACCGGACCGCCCGCTGGACGTGGGTGGCGGTCACCGCCGTCGACGTCGCGCTGATCGTCGGGCTCTGGCTGCGCTACGACACCCCACCACCAGGAGGTCTGGCCTTCGAGGAGCAGGCGGCCTGGATCCCCGGCGTCAACAGCAGCTACCACCTCGGCGTCGACGGCCTGTCCCTGCCCCTGGTCGCGATGACCGCGGTGATCTTCCTGGCGTGCGCGGTGTACGCCCTGCGCAATCGTCACCGCCCCCGAGTGCAAGCCGCGCTGTTCCTGTTCCTGCAGAGCGTCAGCCTCGGTCTGTTCGTCGCCGCAGACCTGATCCTCTTCTTCGTTTTCTTCGACCTGTCCATCGTCGGCATGTATTTCGTGATCGCCGGCTGGGGCCACGGGGACCCGGGCCGCTCGGCGATGAAGTTCTTCCTCTACACGTTCCTCGGCTCGTTGGCGCTGCTCGTCGGGTTCATCGGCCTGTTCGTTGCGGCCGAACCGCACACCTTTGACATGCCGGCGCTCGCCGCCGCCACACCGCTGGCCGGCCGGCCCCTCGCCGGCGGGCTGGTCCTCGCCGCGATCCTGGTCGGTCTGGCGGTGAAGACCCCCACCGTTCCGTTCCACACCTGGCTGCCGCCCGCACACACCGACGCGCCCGCCGTCGGCTCGGCGGTGCTGGCCGGGGTGCTGCTGAAGATGGGCACCTACGGATTCGTCCGCATCGCCATGCCGATGCTGCCCCAGGCGTGGCGCGCCTGGGCCTGGGTGATCATCGTCGTCGGCGTGGTGTCGGTGCTCTACGGCGCGCTCGTCGCGCTGGCCCAGACCAACCTCAAACGCATGATCGCCTACACGTCGGTCAACCACATGGGCTACATCGTCCTCGCCGTCGGCGTCGCCGGCCTGGTGGCCACCGACACCGCGCAGGCCCGGACCATCGCGGTCACCGGCGCCGTCACCCAGATGGTCAGCCACGGCCTGATCAGCGCCGCCCTGTTCCTGCTCACCGGCGTCCTACGCGACCGTGCCGCCAACTACGACATGCGCACGTACGGCGGCCTCGCCGGCCCGGCGCCGGCCTTCGCGGCGCTCTTCGCCGTCGGCGCCTTCGCCGCCCTGGGCCTGCCGGCGTTCACCGGCTTCATCGCCGAGTTTCAGATCTTCACCGGCAGTGTCGCCGCCGCTCCGGCTACCGCCGTGGCGATCCTCGGCATCCTGATCACCGCCGCGCTGTTCCTGCGTGCGCTGCAACGGGTCTTCACCGGCGACACCCAGGGCCATTCGGTCGGCTTCACGGACCTGCATCCCGCCGAGGTCTGGTCGGTGGGGCCGCTGCTGCTGCTCTCCCTGCTGTTCGGTGTCCTGCCCCGTCCGCTGCTCGACGTCATCGAACCCGCTTCCGCCACCGTCATCGACCTCGTCGGGAGGTAGCCGGTGCAGACGGAGATGATGCGGCCGCTGTTGCTGCTGCCCGAGATGCTGCTCGTCGTCGGAGCGCTCACCGCGCTGCTCGGCGGCTCGTTCGTCCCCCGACACCAGCAGTGGATCATCCGGGTCCTGGCCGCAGCTGTTCTCGTCGCGGCCATCGTCACCGCCGCGATCGGGATGGCCGGGCCGACCCGTTCGGCCTTCGACGACAGTTTCACCGTCGACACCGCCACCGGGGTGGCCCGGATCCTCGCCGCGGTCGGGACGCTGCTGGTGCTCGCATTGGCCACCGACGAGATCGCCGGCACGGCGCGGGAGAGCGAGACCTGCGCACTGCTGCTGTTCGGCACCGCCGGAACCGTGCTGCTCGCCGGCGCACACGATCTGCTCGTCCTCGCCGTGGGCTTCCTCCTCGCCACCATCCCGCTGTACGGACTGATCGGCCTCGTGTTCACCGCCAGCGGCGCCGAGGCAGCCGTGAAGACGTATCTCATGGGGGCGTTGTTCGGCATCCTGCTCCTGCTCGGCGTGACGATCCTGTCCGGACTCACCGGCAGCACCGGCTATGCCGAACTCACCAGCGGGCTGGTCGACGCGCCACCGGCGGCGGTGACGGGGGCCGCCGTCGCGCTGGTGGCCGGGCTGATATTCAAGGCCGGCGGTGTGCCGGGTCATTTCTGGGTGCCTGATGCGGCGCAGGGCGCCCACGCCACCGCGGCGACGTTCCTGACCACGGTGCCTAAGATCGGCGCGCTGATCGCGGTGTACCGCCTGGTCGGTGTGCTGCCCGACGCGGTGCCCTGGCCGGTGCTGGTGGCCGCCGTGGCGGTGGCGAGCATGACGCTGGGCAACCTGGCCGCGTACTGGCAGTCCGACCCGCGGCGGCTGCTCGGCTGGTCCACCATCAGCCAGGTCGGGTTCGTGCTCGTTCCCGTGGTGGTGGCTGGCCGCAGTGACTTGGCGCTGCCGTCGCTGCTGGTGTACCTCGTCGGATACACGGTGACCAACATCGCCGCCTTCGCCGTCACCGCCGCCTTGCCTGAGCGTCGGGATCTCACCGACTACCTAGGCATGGCGTATCAGCGCCCCTGGCTCGCTGCCGCCCTGGTCGTGGTGCTCCTCGGACTGGTGGGCACCCCGCCCACCGGGGTGTTCGTCGGCAAGCTCACCACCGCCACCGCCGCCTGGGACGGCGGCTACGGCTGGCTCGCCGTCGTGGTGTTCGTCAACACTCTGATCAGTCTGTTCTACTACCTGCGTTGGATCGTCCCCACCTACCGGCCACCCGAACCGGGCCCCCCAGCGCCGGGGAAGACCCAGGCCCGAGGGCGATGGGCCTCGTTCACCGCGGTCACGGCCGCCGCTCTCAGTCTTGCCGCTGGCCTCGCCGGAGGAGTGGTGTGGACTGTGGTGACCGGCCCGTAGGGTTCCGGTAACGACCGATGGGCGGTTGCGCTAGGTGTCGGACGAAGAGAATGCTCCCCGGCCGTTACTGATGGGGTGCCTGCCGGGACCAACGCTCGCATCCAATTCGCTGGGCGGCGTGCGGGGCTGTCACAGCCGGTACGTCAGATGGGCCATCATGCCGGTTTGGCCGTGGTAGACGTTGTGGCAGTGGGTCATCCACTGGCCGGGGTTGGTGGCGTCGAAGTCGACGGTGACCGTCCGGTCCGGGGTGACGATGACGGTGTCCTTGCGGGCGCCGCCGCCGGTCACGGCGAAGGTGTGCCCGTGCAGGTGCATGGGGTGGAACATGGTCGTGTCGTTGACGAATTCGAGCCGCACCCGCTCACCGTGCTCGACCAGGAGCGGGTCGGCGTGGTCGAAGGTGACGCCGTTGATGGTCCATCGGTAGGGCGTCATCGACCCACCCAGCACCAGCCGGTGCACCCGGTCAGGTTGCTGCCCGGTCAGCGCCACGCTCTCGGCAGCGCGCAGCGTGTGGGTGAGTAGCGCCCGCCGGTTCAGCTCGGCCGGCCGGGCGGCAGCCGGGGGCGGGTCGCCCGCACAGGTGCGGACCAGGGCGAGAGCGTGCCCGGTCTTCCCTTCGGCGGCGGCGACGAGCGGGAACACTCCGTCGGTGAGCTCCACGATGACGTCGACCCGCTCGCCCATACCGAGCACGACCGCGTCGGTCGTCGTCGGGGCGACCGGGAAGCCGTCGGTGTGGGTGACAGTCATCCGATGCCCGGTCAGTGCCACCCGGAATGCCGTGTCGGAGCCGGCGTTGACCAGCCGGATCCGCACTCGCTGCCGTGGCCAGGCGCGGAAGCTGACCGGCGCTGCGGGGACACGGCCATTGATCAGATAGTGCGGGTAGGCGACGTCCCCGGCACCGCCGAGCAGCGGCGAGGTCATCATCTCCATCCCACCCATGTCCCCGTGCCCGCCGACGTCACCGGGACCTGCGCCGTCCATCGCGCCGTGGCCCATGCTCGGCATGTCGCCCGCGCCGCCGTGATCCATCCCCGGCGTGCCACCGTGTCCGGTACCCGCGGTGAGGGCGGCGAGAACGTCCTCCGGGGTGCGGCCGGTGCCGTCGACCCAGTCGTCGAGCACCACGATCCACTCGCGGTCGTAGTCGCCGGCGTCGTGCGGGTCGTCGATGATCAGGACCCCGTACAGCGCCCGGTCGAGTTGCAACCCGGAGTGCGGATGGTAGAAGTAGGTGCCCGGGTCGGGAGCGGTGAACTCGTAGCGGTGTCTGCCTCCGCTGGGGATCGGCGCCTGGGTGAGACCCGGGACGCCGTCCATGTCGTTGCGCAGCGCCACGCCGTGCCAGTGAACGCTGGTGTCAGCGGGCAGGTCGTTGGCCACGTCGACCCGAATCAGGTCACCGGCGCGGGCCCTGATCAGCGGACCGGGCAGGTCGTCCGCGTAGCCCCAGGTTCGCACCTGCGGCCCGCCTAGGTCGATGGTGACTGGTCGGGGGTTCAGCGACGCGGTCACGGTGGCCGAGTCAGGATGGCGTCGGGCCGCCTCGACGCGGGACGCCAGGTCGGCATGCGGGCTCGCTGGCCGAGGATTGAAGGCACCGCCGGCCCGGGAGGTGGTGGCAGCCGTTCCTGCAAGCCCCACCGTGCCCGCCAATCCGACCAGCAACCGACGGCGGGTGATGGCGGGCGTCATGGCGGCTCCTCGGTCGATGACGGCGGCGACGGCAGTCGCCGGCGCGGCGGTGCTGTCATGAGCGAGTCTCGCTGTGACGGCGCGTAGGAGGGGGGTTTCACGGGGGATTGCCCTGTTTGGGTGGTCGTGGGTGAGTGGCGACGCCGTCTCAGCGGGCTCAGCGCGGTTCCGGGGGGCATCCCCTGGAGGCTCCGAAACTGTCCTGCGCCATGAGCTGCGAACACGGGAGAGGTGGTCGCCCTCCGGGCCGCATGTGTCGATACCGCTCAGGGGTACGGGTACGGACGGTAATGCCCGTTGGGGCTCCGAATCCGTGTTGCACCAGGTCTGGCCGGCACCGCAAAGACGAGTTGCCGGATACCCCTAGGGGGTATATGGTGCCGGTTGGAGGTGGACGGCAATGAGACACGAACACACGACCCACACCGATCCGACGTTCATCACCGGCCAGGCGCGACACCACGGGCACCAGGTGCAGGTGGGCGAGCACACCACCGGTGGACCGCATGACGGGCACCTGGGCGGTGTCCGGCCGGCGGCTAGCCACCACGGCGGCCACCACGACCACGCGGGGCACGGATCCGCCGGTGGGCACGGGGCTCACGACAAGCACGCGGGGCACGACCCGGAGCAGTTCCGGCGCAAGTTCTGGCTGAGCCTCGCGCTGACGATTCCGATCGTGGCGACCAGCCACATGGTGATGGGCTGGTTCGGCTACACCCTCGACTTTCCTGGCATGAGCTGGGTTGGCCCGGTTCTCGGCTCGGTGGTCTTCTTCTACGGAGGCTGGCCGTTCCTGGTCGGCGGCGTCCGCGAGGTACGCGACCGGACACCGGGGATGATGCTGCTGATCTCGATGGCGATCACGGTGGCCTACGTCGCCTCGATGGCCACCAGCGTCGGCGCGTTCGATCTGGACTTCTGGTGGGAACTGGCCGCGCTGGTCACGATCATGCTCCTGGGTCACTGGCAGGAGATGAAGGCCATCGGTCAGGCGCAGGGCGCCCTCGCCGCGTTGGCGGCGTTGCTCCCCGACGACGCCGAACGGGTCGACGACGACGGCGCCGTGCACCGGGTATCGGTGTCCGACCTGCGGGTCGGAGACGTGGTGCTGGTCCGCTCCGGTGGCCGGGTACCCGCCGACGGCCGGATCGTCGACGGCTCCGCCGAGCTGGACGAGTCGATGATCACGGGGGAGTCCCGGCCGGTGCCCCGCAGCGTCGGGGACCGGGTCGTGGCCGGCACGGTGTCCACCGACTCCGCGCTACGGGTCCGGGTCGACGCGGTCGGGGAGGACACGGCGCTGGCCGGCATCGGCCGGCTCGTGGCACAGGCGCAGGCCTCCAGCGGCCGGGCGCAGGTCCTGGCTGACCGGTTCGCCGCGATGCTCTTCTACGTCGCCACCGCCGCCGCGCTGGTCACCTTCGCCGCCTGGTGGGCGCTGGGCGACCTCGACCAGTCCGTGGTCCGGACGGTGACGGTCCTGGTCATCGCCTGCCCCCACGCCCTCGGGCTGGCCATCCCGCTGGTGATCGCGCTGTCCACCGCGGTGTCGGCGAAGGCCGGCATCCTGGTCAAGGACCGCCTCGCCCTGGAGCGGATGCGCACCGTGGATGCGGTGCTGTTCGACAAGACCGGCACCCTGACCAAGGGCGCGCACACCGTCACCGCCACGGCCGCCGCCAGCGGCGTCAGCGAGGACGACGTGCTGCGCATCGCCGGCGCCGTGGAGGCCGACAGCGAACACCCGCTCGCCAAGGCTCTGGTCAAGGTCGCGCAGGACCGGGGGCTGCGGGCGGTCGCCGGGAACTTCCGGTCCCTGACCGGCCGAGGGGTCCAGGCGGTCGTCGACGGCACCACCTGGGCGGTGGGAGGCCCCGCCCTGCTGCGGGAACTCGGCGCGGAGGTGCCCGGGGAACTGGGCAACGTCACGCGGGGATGGTCGACCCGTGGCGCGGCGGTGCTGCACCTGATCCGTCTGCCGGAGACCGGCCAACCGGCCGCGGTCGGCGCGTTCGCTCTGGAGGACGAGGTCCGTCCGGAGGCCCGCGAGGCCATCTCCGAGCTGCGCGAACAGGGCGTCAAGAAGATCGTCATGATCACCGGAGATGCCCGCCCGGTCGCCGAGGCGGTCGCCGCCGACCTCGGGTTCCGGCAAGGGGTGGATGAGGTCTTCGCCGAGGTGCTGCCCGCCGACAAGGACAGGGCGGTCGCCGACCTGCAGGCACGGGGGCTGACCGTGGCGATGGTCGGCGACGGAGTCAACGACGCACCCGCCCTGGCCCGCGCCGACGTCGGCCTGGCCATCGGGGCTGGCACCGACGTGGCGATCGAGTCCGCCGGGGTCATCCTGGCCTCGTCGGACCCGCGTGGCGTCACCGGCGTGATCCGGCTGTCCCAGGCGTCCTACCGGAAGATGATCCAGAATCTGGCCTGGGCCGCCGGATACAACGTGGTGGCGATCCCACTCGCCGCCGGCGCGCTGGCCTGGGCCGGAGTCACCCTCAGTCCGGCGGTCGGTGCGGTGCTGATGTCGGCCTCCACCATCGTGGTGGCACTGAACGCCCAGCTGCTGCGCCGGGTCAAGCTCACCCCCGGCCAGCACTGACGCAGGCAAGGACGGCGGCCCGGTCGGGATGATCCGGCCGGGCCGTCGCACGCGTCTTAAGGGGGTGTAGTCGGCTGAGGCCCCCTGGTCAGGGCATCATCGGCTGCCACGTCGTGCCAGCGTCGGCGCTGCGCAGCACCTGGCCGTCCCGGGTGGCCAGGTAGATGAGGTTCTCGTGCACGGTGAGAGCCGCCGGGTCGCCGGGAGCGCGGCCGGCGGTGGACGACCAGGTCGCGGCCGCGTCGAGGGAGCGCACCAGCGTGCCGTCCGCCGTGACCGCCACCAGCTCCCGCGGGGACCAATGCAGTAGCACCGCTGGCGGGCCGCCGGCCGGAGTCCAGGTGCGTCCGCCGTCGATGGAGCGGCGCAGGCCCTGCTCGGTGGTGGCCAGCAGGGTGTCCGGGCGGTTGGGATCGACCGCCAGGTCGTAGGCCTCGATCGTGGAGCGGGTCTGCCAGGTGACCCGGTCACTGCTGGCCATCAGGGCGCCGGTGGTCGAATCGAAGCCGTACACCACGCCGCCGGAAAAGCGCAGCAGGTGGAAGTCGGCCTGCCCGGCCAGGGACAGGCTCTGCCAGGAGCGGCCGGCATCGGTGCTGTGAATCAGTCCCAGGTGCGTCGGCCCGTCCTCGCCCGGGGCCGGGTGACCGGAGGCCAGGAACTCGTCGGGGCCGGTCACCGTGAAGCCCATGGTGTCCTGCCGGCCATCGCCCACCCGGGTCGCCTCGGTGCCGGAGAGCCGGAACACCCCGTGGTGGGTGGCCACATACAGCTGCCCGTCCGCGGGGTTCACGCCAAGGCCATGCACGTGGCTGAGCCGACCGCTGTCCACCGTCGTCGAGGCGGTCGACGTGGCGGTGTCCTCACGCCAACTGAGCGCGGTGGCCGCGGCCGCCACGAGCAGGAGGACGCCGAGAGCGACGCCAAGCCACGCCCACCGATTCTGCCCCTTGAGGGCCACACCCAGCTCCCTTGCCTCGACTCCGCGATCTGCGACGGCTACGCGGACCGTCCGCAACTGCGCCCCGATGGTAAGCCATCTACTATTGCCCGCTAGTAGTAGCGTCGTGGGGAGTCACGGTGCAGGCATGACCGCGACGGGTCGGGTGAGCGCCGTCCGTCGGCGCAGCGAGGAGGTTACCGGTGCGTCAGGTCACGGCAGCGCCTGACCGGGCGATGCGGCGCGCGGCGTCGGTGGCCGCGGGTGCGGCACTGGCCGCGGCGATCGGATTCGTGCTCCGGTTTGATCCCACCGACCGGGTCGCCGACCCGACCGGCCCCTGCCTATGGCACTCCCTCACCGGCATCAACGGCCCAGGCTGTGGCGGCACCCGCATGGTCTACTACCTGTTGCACGGCGACCTCGCCCAGGCCGCTCGCCACCACCTGGTCGCGCTGGTCGCGGTGCCCTTCGTGGCCTACCTCGGCGTCCGCTTCCTCGCCTCGGCCTGGCTCGGACGCGAACTACCCGCGCTGCGCCTGCCCGCCTGGGTCTACGGGACGTACATCGTCGCCTTCCTGCTCTACAGCACGGTGCTGCGTAACCTGCCGTGGGCGCCGTTCTCCTGGTTCGACATCCCCAACCTGACGCCGTAACCCCAACCCGCCCCGTCCGGCCGCCGAGCACGTGCCCCTTCTCCGCCGCACGGCTGGCCGCCGATTATGCCACCTACTATCCTGGATCGGTATGAACAGGACAGCACGCCAGTGCCCGGCCGGGCTGATCAGCCTGCCCCGGGTGCTGCTGCTCGTCCTGCTGACCTTCGGTGTCGCCGGGATGCACACCTTCGGCCATGGCGGCCACGCCGCAAACGGGCACCAGACCATGGCGGACGGCCTGCCACACGGCGCGCTCACCGCCGCCGGCCAGGACGTGTCCCACGACCTGCTTCAGGTTGCGCAGGTCGGCGAGTCGACGACCGGCGGCAGCACCGGCATGGATCTGTTATCGGTGTGCCTGGCGGTGCTCGGCGCGTTCGGGCTGGCCGTCGGCCTGGCGATGCTGCGTGTCCGATCCCACCGCCACAGGTCTGGCGCCCGGACTCGTCTCGCAACCCACAGGGGTGGGCGTGGTCCCCCTGTGCCGTCGCTGGGCCTGCGCGTCGCGGCGGTGTCGGTGTTGCGGATATAGGAACGGCCGGTCAAGCCGACCGCTACTCCTACATTCACACACCAACCCGAAAGGCACTCCTTCACCATGAAGCGCACCATCGTGCTGCGCCGCGCCCTGCTGACCGGCGTCACCCTGTCCGCTCTCGCCGCCACCGCCGCGGCATGCGGGGACGACATGAGCGGCATGGACCACGGCAGCGGCAACAGCCCGGCCGTCACGGCATCGGCGTCGGCGCAGGCCAGCGCCGCCGTCAACGACGCCGACGTCATGTTCGCCCAGATGATGATTCCGCACCACCGGCAGGCCGTCGAAATGGCCGATCTGGCGCCGACCCGCGCCAACGACCCTGAGTTGAAGGACCTCGCGGCGAAGATCAAGGCCGCGCAGGATCCGGAAATCGTGACGATGACCGGCTGGCTGACCGCGTGGGGCAAGCCCACCGCCGCCCCCGAGGGCCACGACATGCACGGCACCGCCCCGACCGGGATGGCGGGCATGGCCGACGACGAGCAGATGGACAAGCTCAAGGCGGCCAAGGGCACCGAGTTCGACAAGATGTTCGCGCAGATGATGATCGCCCACCACAACGGCGCCATCGAGATGGCCAAGGCCGAGCAGGCCAACGGCGCCAATCCGGACGCCAAGGCCCTCGCCGCGCAAATCGAAGCGGATCAGGCCGCCGAGGTGCAGACCCTGCAGAAGATCCTCGACCGCCTGTAAGGCACGACGAGACGGCGGCCGGACCCGTGCCGGGTCCGGCCGCCGCCGTGTAGCTGAGGCCCGGTCCCACCAAGTCGTTGTAGACATGCCTATCTGGGATGGGCGTCCGGTTCTCCATGCTGATGAGGCGCTCGCTACCGGCACCCACGAGGTCATCGCGGAATGCCGATCGGCCATGAGCGGTTGCGCAGATGTACGCCGGAGCAGCAGCCCCGGCGTTCGCCATATCCGGCCTTCGACGCCAGATGGCGGATCCCCGTGATGCCGGCCGACAAACATCGGCCTGGTCACCCCGAGGAAAGGTGACAAAGATGAACCCCCTCACGCAATGGACCACGGCTCGTACCGCAGTGGTGCGCCGCAGCGCGCTCGGCGTGGCCGGACTGGCCCTCGTCGCCGCCGGCGTCGCCGCGCCGGTGACGGGTGCGCTGGCCGCGCCGTCGTCGGTGCCGTCGGTCGTCGCCGTGCAGCAGGCAGACAAGAAGTCGGACAAGCGCGTCGACTACCGCTTCCAGGAGCAGCCGAACATCTACTTCTGCGGCCCGGCGTCGACCCGCATCGCGCTCAGCGCGCAGGGCAAGATCCAGAGTCAGGACGAGCTGGCTTCGAAGCTGGGCACCACCGTCGCCGGGACGGCCTCGGCGTTCGACGTCACCCGGGTTCTCAACGAGGAGCTCGGCAAGGATGTCTACAAGACCGGTGAGATCCCGAACGACACGGCCACCGAAGACGAGGTGCGGCGCCTGAAGGATGACCTGACCACCGCGATCGACAACGACCGCGTTCCGGTGGTGAACGTCATCGGTGCGGGCACCGACGTGGACGGCGTGTCGCGCGATTTCCCGGTCGGGCACTACGTGACCGTGGTGGCCTATGACGGCGACCAGGTGAAGATCGCCGACCCGTGGCAGCCGGTGGGCGACGGCACCTACTGGATCTCCGTCGGCGAGCTGGCCGAGTGGGCTGCCTCGCGCGGCTACTCCGCCTGACACGCACGATTGAGCAACACCGACCGCGGCGGCCCTGGCGCGCGACGCCAGGGCCGCCGCGGTCGTCTCTTATGTCGTCCCTGGGGGTCGCAGACGGACGTATGGCGCCTCGACGTCGGCGTAGGCTGACGTGATGTGGGAGGCGGTGTGACGTTGAACGGCCTGGGTGAGTTGGAAGCCGCCGTCATGGACGTGTTGTGGCAGGCGGACGAGCCCCTGCGGGTGCGTGAGGTGCTCAATAGGCTGACCGGACGCACCCTTGCCTACACCACCGTCATGACTGTGCTGGACAACCTGCACCGCAAGCAGTGGGTGCTGCGTGACAAGAGCGGCAAGGCCTACCACTACCGGCCGGCCGGCAGCCGGGAGGAACTTGTGGCTCGGACCCTGCGGCGCGTGCTGAACACCAGTCGCCGACCGGACGTGGTGCTGCTGCACTTCGCCCGTTCGGCCTCTGACCGGGAACTGGCGGTGTTGCGGCAGGTGCTTGACGAGCGGTCGGATTCCCGGTGAGCCCGGCCGTCGCCCTCATCGTCGGCGCGCTCGTCGTAGCCTGGCTGGCCCCGGCCCTGCTGGAGCGCGCCGTCGGCCGGGTTCGTGATCCGATCGCTGTGCTCCTCGCCTGGTGGGGCAGTCTGGCCGCAGTGCTGCTGACCTTCACCGCCGGGATAGCTCTGCTGCTCGCGCCGGTCAACCGCTTCGAGAGTTGGGCAGAGCAACTGGCGCACCACTGCTGGCACGCGGTGCGCCACGGCCACCTGCCCGCGCAAGACGAGGTGCTCGGCGTCGCGGGCGCGCTGGCCGTCTCCACGCTGGCCGCACGATCGGTCGTCGTGGCAGCTCGGCAGTGGCGTGCCCAGCGCGAGTCCCGCCAAGCGCACCAGGACCTGATGACTCTGCTCGGTGAAACCCTAACGCCGGAGCGCGAACCGGTGCTGCGGGTTCCGCACCGCGCGCCACTGGCCTACAGCGTTGGTGGCCGCCGGGGACTTCTCGTTGTCAGCGCTGGCGTCCTGCAGCTGCCTCCGGCGCAACGCGCGGCGGTGCTATGTCACGAGCGGGCGCACCTACGCGGCCGCCACCATCTGATCGTCGCCCTCGCCGAGGTCCTCGCCGCGGCCGCACCGTGGGTGCCCCTGACCCGCCGCGCCCCGCGCGCCATGCGACTTCTGGTTGAACTGTGCGCCGATGCGGCCGCTGTGCGCACCTGTGGCGCGCCCGCGGTTCGCGCGGCGCTAATCGCCCTCAACGGTGCGCCGCACCCCACGCACGCCCTTCCGATGGCCGGAGCGGACGTGCCGACGCGGCTTCACCGCCTGCAGGCCGAGGCGCCGGGCTACCGAACGTCGGCCCGTGTCGCCCTTCCGCTGGCTGCGGTGTTCGCACCGGCACTGGTCAGCGCCGCCACCGCCATCATCTTCTGCGTCTGAGCTTGGTACGGCCCTGGGCTAGAGGCCACTGTCTCTAAAGGGAAGACGCTACGTTCCCCCACACACGGACTCCGCGGCCGCTTCCGGTCGCCCGCTCCGGCGGCCGTCGCGCAGCGTCCCGGAACAGTCGCCTCACGCTCGATTGCTTACCTGTTACCTGCTTCAGCGGTTCGTCGATCCTGTAGGGACACACGGCCTCCGTCGATCGGCGCTGCAATCTCACAACCGACACTCCTACTATCGCCGCATCGTAGATGGCCGCTATTGTCGTTCCGTTACTACCTGACCACGGCTCCCGGACAGATGCCACCGCTGTACCTCAGGCGGTGCAGACTCCGGGCGGGGAGCGAGATGATGAGTAGCGGGTATGGGCGGTCCAGGCGGTACGGGGAAAGCTTGGCGGTCCTACGTCCGGTCGCATGGTCCGCTCTGTTGGGCGCAGTAGCCGCGGCCGCGTTCGCGAGCCCCGTGTACGCCGATCCGCCGCTGCCCAATGTCATCCCCGATGCAGGGATCCGGCCGTCTCCGGCTGGGCCGGTGCAACTGCCTGGCGGCCGCACCACGGTAGCGCCGACCCCCGGCGGCCGGAATCTGTCGCCGCCGGCGAATCCTCTTGCCGGGCAGATCCTGGCCATGGAAACGGAGGTAGCGGCCCTCGGTGAGCAGCTGCTTCTGTTGCGGCAGGACCAGAGCCGGGCGAACGTCTCCCTGCAGGACTCCGAGCGGCAGCTGCGCGAGGCACGGGACGCTCTGCAGCGGGCACGCCAGAACGTCGTGCCCGCCGCCGCCGACGCCCTCAAGCAAGCCGCCGCACTGCCACCTGGCGTCGTGGACTCCGACCTGCCTGAACTGGGCGCGCTAGCCGCCGCCAATCGCGGACAGCAGGAAGACGGCGATATTGACGATGCCGCCCGCGAGCTACGCCGGGCGCAGGCTGCAGAACAACAGGCTTACACCAACCACAGCGCGGCAGTCGCTGCTGACGAGGCGGCTCGCAGCCGGTACACCGCTTTGGAGACGACCTACAAGCAACGTGACGCGGCTCTGCTTGCGCTGAAACGACGCCACGCTGATGAGCTGGTGGCGATCGAGCGGCAACGCGAAGCCGCTGAACAGCGTCTCGGCGCTGATGTCACCGGTAGTGGCAGCATTGCCGGCAAGGCCGCGCACCCGCGGGCCCTGGCCGCCGTGCGGTTCGCTCTCGCACAGCTGGGCAAGCCCTACGAGTGGGCGGCCGAAGGCCCCAACCGTTACGACTGCTCAGGGCTGATCTGGGCCGCGTACCGCTCCAAGGGCGCCGACTACGACCAGCTGCCCCGGGTGTCACGCGACCAGTACTACGCCACCCGGGGTCGCACCGTTGACCGCAACGCACTGCTCCCCGGTGACCTGGTCTTCTTCGCCTCCGGTACTAGCTGGAACACCATCCACCACATGGGCATGTACATCGGCAACGGCAAGATGGTTCACGCGCCGACCACCGGTGACGTCGTCAAGGTCTCCACCGTGTGGTGGTCACGGTTCTTCGCCGCCACCCGGGTCATCCCGGCGGTGCCGGCCCCCCCGACACCCCCCGCCAAGCCCACACCCTCGCCCACCGTCCCCAAGCCTGCGACCCCACGACCGACCCCAACCGCGGCCCCACGCCCGACCCCAAGCACTACACCGAGCCCGACCGCCGTGCCGACCACGCCCCATCCAACCGCCACGCCCAGCCGCACGACCACGCCCAGTCCAACGACCACGCCGACCGCCACCAGCACGCCGAGTCCCACGGGGGTCAGCCGCTAGATCATGTCGGGTGGACCTGCCTCGTACAGTCCGGGTGCCCGCTATTGAGGGTCAACCTCGGAACAGCGTCCAACACGCCTTGGTCACGCGCCCATCCCGCTCGCACCGCCGGTTGAACCGCACCGCCTGCACCACCAGCCGCATCATCGTCACCTCCGGCTGGACAACTCGCCCCACGCTGTCGGTCACCGCCGGGCACGTCGTCTGCGACGTCACTCGATCACCCGCCAACACATTCTCTGCGTGGAAGGCGTGCCAGGTGTTGCACCGCTGACACGGTGCCTTCAACAGCCACCCGTCGCCGTCCGGGTGCAGGTACCCGGGCAAACTCCACCGCGGCGCCTGATCGGCGGCCATCCGGGCGCGGCGCGGGCGGCATATCAGTGGGCGTCATCCGGTAGCCAGCGGCCATGATCAGACGAGCCAGGCTAAGAGCGTCACGAGGGCTGCCACCAGCGTCCCGAACGATCCTCGCCAGAGACTGCAGCTCCTCTTTCGTCGGGTGGAGGGGAGTAGGCAGCAGCGCCGGGTCGGGCTTGTCGCAGGGGCAGGAACATTCGCGGGCATGCGGATTATGGACGAGCCCGGCCACGAGGTCGGCGGCGAAGCGGATGCCGCGGACAAGGTCAGTTTCCAGCTCGAGCGGGTCAGGCTCCCCGTCGGCGCGGTCGGCGTAGTCGTTCAGGGCCTCGGCGATGCGCTGCTTGAACGCGGCGAGCAGGTACTGCTGGTGCTGCATCGGCGCACTGTAGCCGGCCGCCGCTGCGGCTGTCGGTCAGCGTGTGGTGGACCGGTGGAACAGGAAGACGATCGTCATCGAGGTGGCGAAGCTGCCCAGCGCGGCGGCGTGCAGCGTCAGGTGGACGAGCCGCGGGCCGGCGCCGGCGAGGTCCATGACCCCTTCCGCCGCGAGGAAGCCGCCGGAGGTGAAGCCCAGGGCCATGGCGATGCGCATCCGGTGCCGGTGCCAGCGGGGCCGGCGGTACCGGTCGACGGTCTGAGCGAGCAGCCACCGGAAGCCACCGCGGTCGGCGGGCAGGTCGAGACGGGTGCGGTCCCGCCACCGGCACGCCGCGTCGCACACGGTCTGGGCGGCGGCGTCACCCTCCCGCGGGTACGCCCGGACGACGGTGAGCAGCTCCAGGTCCGCGGCGGTGGTAGTTCCGGCCGCGGCCGCCTCCTCCTGGTCGGACACCGCCCAGTAGAGGGCGACGATCTGCACGTCCTCGGCGGTGGTCGGCTGGTCGGTGGCGATCTTCTGCACGACCCGCTTGGCGCGCTGCTCGACGTTTTCGATGCGCATCGGCTGACCTCGCCTACTGCGTCTGCTGGGCCCTGCGCGCCGCGGCCCGCTCCCGCCGCGCCCGGTCGGCCTGCGCTTCCTCCCGGCGCATGGCGTCCAGTCCGTCAGTCATGCCGAATGCAACCTTGCCGGCGATCTGCTCGACCGTGCCCCAGGTCGACAGGCCACCGCTGGACACCTCGGCGATCAGCTGCGTCACGGAGGCCGCCTGCACCAGCGGCGCCCAGCGGGCCAACAGGTCCATTACCTCGGGAAGAGAATCGACCTTGATGAACGGCGTTCCGCCGTTCTGGTCCACACGTCCACCGCGAACTCTGTTGCCTGACCGTCGCGGTCACGCCGCCAGGCGTTGACGTGCATGGGGGAGTGGTCGGGGTCACCGATGGTGAGGAAACGCTGCCAGCCCAGCTTGGCAAGCCCTTCCTGGTAGTCGCTGCCGGCGTCGGGATCCTCAGCGAACGGGTCGAACGTCTCGTAGGCACTCGACATGGGGTGCTCCTTCTTCATGCCTGCCGACCGGGGCGACAGCCTAGCCCCGCCGACCTGGACCCAGCCATCCCGCAGCCAGGCAGCCGAGCCGTTGCAGCCCCGTGTCAACCAGACGACAGTGTGGCGAGACGTCCTGGTACACCATGCGCCGATGCTTCCGATCATCGCGGCCGCCGAAGAACCCAAGGTCACCGACTGGATGCAAGGCTGGAGCGGCATCGCGGGGGTGGTGATCGGCCTACTCGCAGCGATCTTCACCGGACTGCTGCTGCTGTACGAGATCAGAGCAGGCCGCCGGACCGCACGCGAGGCCGCACAGGACCGCGCCGAAGCGGCGCAGGATCGGGAGTTCGCGCGCGCGGAGCGGCGGGACGCCGAGGCGCAGCAGGCGAGGACCGTGGTCATCTCCGACGTCGGACTCTCCCTCGGCGCCGACGGCACGTTCGGCCGGCTGACGCTGTTCGTCGCGAACTACGGACACGGCCCCGTCCTCGACGTGGAAGTAGACCTCATCGTCGAGCATGACAACGAGATCCACACCCGGCTCATGGCACGAGGGGTGCTGGGACCGCAAGAGCAGCTGCCATTCGACGGGATCGTGCAAGCGCCCGGCGGCGGCCCTATCCGGTTCCCGTTGACTGCAGATGTCTTAGTCGAGTCGGTGAGGATCCAGGTCACGTTTACGGATATGGCTGGAATCCGCTGGAGGCGGCGCGACAGCCAGCAGCCGGAGCGCGTCGTCGACTGAACGTCGGAGCCGACCGGGTCGCACTGGTTGAGGTGAGCCGTTACCGTCGCACGCCATGGGAGCCCTCAAGCCGTGGCACATCGCCGTAGCCACCATCTGCTGCATTCTGCCCCTTGCCCTGGCCGTCGCCGGCGGGGTTTGGGCGGTCACGAAGCGACGCCGCCCGGGCCGCTGACACTGGCGTCAGGCTCTGTGGTGCGCTGCCTCGGCAGGGTGGGTGTGTCGTCGTCCCAGTCGGCGCCGCAGAGGCCGACCACTTCCCGCTCGTGAACGTCGCACAAGTCGAGGGGTTCACCGAGACGGCGATGCTGACCGTACAGGTAGCCGCCGTGTGCGGCCCGCCAGCGGACGTGGGGTGGGAGCGTGCAGTCGGGGGCGGCGCACACCCGCGGCGCGTAGCGATGACCGAGGACGATTCGCGGCGGTGGCCCCTCCTGCTCTTCCCAGTCGATCGCCTGCGGCCGACCGGCGTGCGGCTCAGTCATCCCCGGCGGATTCACTGTCAGCCTCCTGCTCCCACATTGCCAGCGTCTTCCGCGTATGTACGGATGACCCGGGCCGGTAGGTCTGTCCGTTCAGCACCCCCTGGGCGTACTCGTACAGCTCGCCAGCGAAGCCGGTGCGGCACCCGGTCACCAGGGCATACTCCGCTACCGACTGCGGCGTGAACGCATACCCAGCCCTATGGAGCAGCTGGAGACCGCTGATCACACGTCCCCGATCCAGGTAGCCGACGATGTCTGAGAGGTGCCCTGGGGCAGTGATGGATTTGACGGCCGTGCGCACAACAGGCGAGATTGCATCCAGGTCGGGTTGCAGCGCTTCTCCCGTGAGGAGGTGCCGTGCTCGGTGAGCGCGCAGCCACGGCCGGCTGAAGCCGTCACCGTTGTCGAGAATGCATGCAGCCGTGACGCGGTCGTGGTGGCCGGCGAGCTCGTCGAGCAGCTTGGGTGTCGGCCATGGAAGCAGGACGGCACCGCCGTACCAGTGAGGGCCGTGCTGACTTCGGTCGCCCTCGATCGTCACGTCGCCGGCGGCGGCGAGCATCCCACCCCTTCGGTAGGGCGCCAGCTGTTGCACGCGGATCAGACGCCCGCCGTCTTGGCGTTGGAGCCACTTGGCGCCTTCGATCTCGCTGGTTTCGGTGACCTCCGGTAGGTAGTAGACGGGGTAAGTGATGTGCGTCTGCATGCGAAACCTTTCGGTCACAGGAACCCGTGGGTCAGCGCGCCGTGCGCGTGCGCGCAACCGACGCCTTTCGCCGGCCCACTGCCACCTCAGATCAGTCGTCAGCGGCGGGCACCTCGACGTCCCGCCAGTGCAGGTGGTTGACGATCATCCCGAGGAACTTCACGCCCTGCCACACCCCGATCCCCGTAGCCGTCGCCGCCATCGTGACCGGGATCGCCCAGTACACGCCGTGCACCGCCGGGTACAGGCCGATGAGCACCACGGCGGCGATCGCCTGCCAGCTGATGGCGGCGGAGATCGGCTTGTCGGCGGAGCGGGCCATGAGAGCTCTCCTCACATCGGTAAACGTGTGGGAGACACGGTAGATGGCGGACGCTGGGAACCGCGGTCCCGCCGCGCCGTGGGCTACCTGCGGCGGCGACGCTTCGACAGGAGCTCGCGTTCGCGCCGAGGATGCACCCGTGGCGAGACGGTGGGCCTTTAGGTGGATCGGCACATCCACCGAACGATGGAGGGCGATGATCGTGACCCGACGACGTCTCGCCGCGTGCTAACAAACCCCTATAACCCATCACATAGTGCCGCAGAGGTATGTCCGGGTTGGGATCATCGTTCCCGAATCGCACTGGTCGCGGCGGGCCGTCCATCTTCCCGGCATCGGAGTGTGGGCGGGGTCACAGAATCACATTGGGTGAGAAGGGTTTGCCCTGCTTAGCCTCGTCAAATGCGTGACGACGGCTCCCTCGACAACCGGCGAGGCCTCGACGGCTTGGCTGACCGTTCGGACGATACCCCTTCCACCGATCGGTCGGCTGCCTCTCGTGAGACCTCGGCCCTTCTCAGCCCCCACACCCGACCGGACCGAGCCTCCGGCCTAGGCTCCCTCCTGACCCGCCTCGGCACCCTCCGTAACCCGTTCGCCGGCCGGCCCGCCCGGTCCCGCGTCGCGGTGGCCACCGGTGTGGTCTGCTGCCTCGGCCTGGTGGGCCTTGCTCAGGTCGACCTTGGCGCGGCCGACGACTCTGATGTGTCCGCCAACCGTACGGAGATCGCCCAGCGGGCGGAGCAGGACGCCGCCTCACGGGGCGGCGCACGTCAGTCGGCGGCGCCAGCCGCCGACCCGGCCAACCCGGACATCGCCCCGTCCCCCGTGCAGGGCAAGCCCAAGGCTGAGCCGAAGCCGAAGCCGAAGCCGAAGCCGAGGCGGATTGCGCCGGTGGCCGGGCTGGACCGGGCGCAGATGGAAAACGCCAAGGTGATCGTCCGGACCGGCCGTGACATGGGCGTGCCTCGCCGGGGCCTGGTCATCGCGGTGGCCACTGCCATGCAGGAGAGCAACCTCTACAACTACGCCAGCGGCGTGCTGCCGGAGTCGCAGAACTACCCGCACCAGGCCATCGGCTGGGACCACGACTCCGTCGGGCTGTTCCAGCAGCGCCCGAGCACCGGCTGGGGCCCCGTGGGCCGCCTGATGGACCCCGAGTTCGCCACCCGGCAGTTCCTCACCGCCCTGCAGGAGATCCCCGGCTGGCAGGGCATGGAGCTGACCTGGGCGGCCCAAGCGGTACAGGTCTCCGCGTTTCCGTATGCGTATGCCCAGCATGAGTGGCGGGCTACTGCGGTGGTGAACGCGATCGTCGGCGGCTGACCGGACGGACTCCGAGCTGGTAGACGCGCCCTACGGCACGGGGTAGGGACTCGTGACCGCTGATCGGCCCGAGCGCTGCCCGGCGCGGACCCGACAGATCGGGCCCATGGCCGATCGCCATGGGATGGGAGAGCGGGACTCCTCGGAGAATGCCTGTCAGCGTCGGCCGGTGGATCATCACCCGTCGCGGGTGTCGGGTTCCGTTTCCCTCTGGGTGAGGTGATTCCGCAGGTCCTCATCCGTGGGTTCGACCAGGAAGGTGCCGTCGGGCCACAACAGCGTGGGGATGCGCCGGCGCCCGTGCTGCAGCCGCCGGACGAGCGTGCTGGCGTCCTTGTCCTGGTCCAGGTCGACGTACTGGTAGGTGACACCGGCAGCGTCGAGCAGGGCCCGGCTTCGTCGGACGTCCGGGCACCAGCCAGTGCCGTAGACCACGAGCCCCACGCTGGTCGGGTGGTGCTCGGAACGATCTGGACCGGTCATGTCGTCTCCTGTGCCACGGTGGTTGGCGGAAGCGGCGGCGGGCAGGGGCCGGCCGAGTCCGTCCGCGACTTTGGGCGGACTCGGCCGGCCCTGTGTCAGATGACGAGCTGGTAGCCGGCCTGCTCGACCGCGCTGCGCACGGCGGCGGTCTGCAGAGCGGCGTCGCTGGTGACGGTGACCGCGCCGTCGGTCACGTTGACCTCAACGCCGGTGACGCCGGGCAACCCGCTGATGTGCCTGCTCACGGACTTGGCGCAGCCGCCGCACGTCATTCCGGACACCGTGTAGGTGGTGCGGATGCCGTCCTGGGCGCTGGTGGCCGACCCGGCAGTGTCAACGGACGTGGCGCAACCGCAACTGGTTTCGCTGGTGCACATGGGCGATCTCCTCTAGTGATGTGTGGGGTGTAAGGCGGATCGGGGTCGGACGAGGACGCCGATGGCATCGGAGCGAGCTGACCGCACCGCGGCCTCGGCGCCCGGGGCCGCGGTCTGGGCGGCGTGGCACGCGCAGCGCCGGACGCTCATCCCGGTGACTAGAGCCTTGACGGCCGTCCGGTGCCGCGGACCCGTGCCCTGATTCGGCGTCGCTTCCGCTGGTGGTCGCCCCTTTCGTGATGCATCATGCGCCGCCAGGATCCGCCTTCCTTGCTGAAACGGAAACTACCCCAGGGGGGTATGTGTCGCAAGAGGTGGCCTGTCCGGTTGTCGTTGACGTGGATCACTTGACAAGGCATACCCCTAGGGGGTACACCTTCACCACTTACCCATACCCCCCAGGGGCATAAAGGAGTGGTTGTGATGTCTCACGGAACCAAGCGGTGGTGGGCCCTCGGCCTCATCGCGCTCGCCCAGTTCATGGTCATCATGGACACCTCGATCATCGGCGTCGCACTACCTCGGATGCAGACGGATCTTGGCTTCTCACCGGAGAACCTGTCCTGGGTGTTCAACGCCTACGTGGTCGCCTTCGGCGGCCTGCTGCTGCTCGGCGGCCGGTTGTCCGACCTGTTCGGCGCCCGCCGCATGTTCACCGCCGGCTGGCTGATCCTCCTGGTCGGCTCGGCCGCCGCGGGCCTGGCCGACAACGTCGCCGTCGAGCTGGCCGCCCGCGCCGTCCAGGGCGCCGGCGCCGCCCTGATCGCACCCTCGGCGCTGACGCTGCTGATGATGCTCTTCGGCGCCGAGCCGCGGGAGCTCACCCGGGCCCTCGCCCTCTACGGAGCTGCCGCCCCGGCCGGTGGCACCGCCGGCGTCTTCCTCGGCGGCGTCATCACCGAGTACGTCAGCTGGCCCTGGGTCTTCTACATCAACATCCCGATCGCCCTGCTCGCCGTGCTCGCCACCCCGGCGCTGATGCCGGCAGGCGGCGCGCGGCGCGGCTCCCTCGACGTCGCGGGCGCCTTGACGGTCACCGCCGGTCTCGGCGCCGCCGTGTACGCCATCGTCCGCGCCCCCGAGGTCGGCTGGGCCTCCGCCCAGACCTGGCTGGTCCTCGCCGGTGCGGTCGCCGCCCTGGTCGCGTTCGTCGCCATCCAGGCGGCGCGCCGTGAGCCGCTGATGCGGCTGTCGATCTTCCGCGCCCCGAACCTCGCCGCCGCGAACGTCGCCCAGCTCCTGCTCGGTGCGGCGTGGATTCCGATGTGGTTCTACCTGAACCTGTACCTGCAGCAGGTCCTCGGCTACAGCGCCTTCCCCAGCGGTGCCGCGCTGCTGCCGATGACCGTCCTCATCATGGTCGGGATGATCGCGGTCGCGCCGCGGGCCATCAACCGGTTCGGACCCAAGCCGATGGTGGTGACGGGACTCGCGGTCCTCGCCGTCGGCCTCGGGTGGCTCGCCCTGATCCGTCCGGATGGCACGTTCGTGGCGGACGTCCTGCCCGCCTCGCTCGTCGCGGCGCTGGGCATGTCGCTGGCCTTCATCCCGTCGCTGGGCACGGCGATCTCCAGCGCCCGGCCCGAGGAAGGCGGGCTGGCCTCCGGCATCGTCAACACCAGCTACCAGGTCGGCTCCGCTCTCGGTCTGGCCGCCATGACCGCCGTCGCCGCGTCCTACGGCGCCGACCAGCTCGGCGACCTGCCGGCCCTGACCAACGGCTACTCGGCCGCCTTCATCGGCGCCGGCGTCATCGCCGCCGCAGCAGCTGCCATCGCCGCGATCACCCTGCGCACCCGCGCACCCCACCCGGAAACCACCACCACCGAGACCGCCCGGGTCGGCTGACCTGGCTCTTCCCGCGGCGTGATCCCGCCTGACGAGTCTGTGGGGCGGTCGGCCGTCACGGCCGACCGCCCCGCAGACGGCAAGGGGAGTAGGAGGTGCCGCTCGGTATGGGAGCAGGAAAGGGCCATCCGCTCCCGTCAGGATGGCAAGCCGGCTGGTTGCGGACGACCCAACCCTCGAACGGGCCTTGGTGACGGGACCTGCCGGGTCTCGCCGTCGCCGACCCCACCCGGACCATGCCGAGGCCGATCGAGGTGTCAGCTCCGACAGACGAGCGGAATCCTGCCCCTACGGTCGCCGGCCGATTGATTCCTCTCGTCACGCATACACCCTGGGCAGCGACCAGGGGCGGCGGCACCTCTGCCGCCCACACGGTCGGTCCGCGCACTTTCTAGGCAGGTATGGCTACCGGCCAGTGCACCGACGGCCACCCGTCGGCGCGCCGGCCGGGTCACCGGTCAGGAATTAGCCGCGCTTCATGAGGCGGCCGACGGCGGCCATCATCTCGGTGGCCATCTCGTCGGCGCGGCCCTCGGCGGCGCCCTCGTGCATGCAGTGCCGGGCGTGCCCGTCGAGCAGGCCGAGGGCGACCTTGTCCAGCGCGGCCTGGATGGCGGAGATCTGGGTGAGCACGTCGATGCAGTAGCGGTCGTCGTCGACCATCTTCTCGATGCCGCGCACCTGGCCCTCGACGCGGCGCAGCCGCGCGAGCAGCTGGTCCTTGCTGGCGGTGTAGCCCCGGGTCGGGGTTGGTGTCGGTGTGGTCATGGGATCCAGGATAGCTTACCCCTCGGGGGTATGCTACGGTCCTGTTGCGGGATACCCCCTCCCCGTATTGGTTTGCTTGAGCGGTCGCACACGTCCGTTCAGCTATTACCCCCCCGGGGTATATTGTGAGGCCTGAGAGGAGCGTTCCATGACCACCACGACGTACCAGGTAAAGGGCATGACCTGTGGCCACTGCGTCAACTCGGTCAGCAGCGAGATCGGCGCGATCGCGGGCGTCAGTGACGTCCAGGTCGACCTGGCCACCGGTCAGGTCACGGTGACCAGTGAGGCGCCGCTGGACCCGGCCACCGTACGGGCCGCCGTCGACGAGGCCGGTTACGACCTCGTCGACGCCTGACAGTTCCCACCAACCCCGCAGAACCGAGGTGCCAGTCACATGAACACGGCGACGAAGCTGAGCGGTTTCGCCCTCGGCCTCGCGGCGGTGTTCGGCGCGGCGTACGGGGTCGGCAACGTAGCCGATCCCGTCGCCCCAGCCGCCGAAACCCGCCACGACAGCACCACCGGCCACGACGATGCCGGCCACGACACCGGTTCCGGCGTCGCCGAACAGATCCCGGGCGGGCTGCAGGTCTCCGACCGCGGCTACACCCTGGCCCCGGTCGCCGCCCCGGCGGGCCAGTTCGCCTTCCGGATCACCGGACCCGACGGACGCGCCGTCACCGCCTTCGACGAGGCACACGACAAGCGGATGCACCTGATCGTCACCCGGCGGGACCTTTCCGGCTTCCGGCACGTGCACCCGGAGATGGCGCCGGACGGCACCTGGCGGGTCGCCTCCCCGCTCGGCGAGCCGGGCACCTGGCGGGCGTTCGCCGACTTCACCCCAAGCGGTGGCCAGCCGCTGACCCTCGGCGTGGACGTGCCCGTCCCCGGGCCGTTCAGCCCACGTCCGCTGCCGGCGCCGGCGGCCAGCAGCACCATCGACGGGTACACGGTCACCATCGACGGCACCCTGCAGCCCGGCCGCACCGCCGAGCTGACCCTGACCGTAAGCCGCGACGGCATTCCGGTGACCGACCTTCAGCCCTACCTTGGCGCGTACGGGCACCTGGTGGCGCTGCGTCAGGGCGACCTGGCGTACCTGCACGTGCACCCGGACGGCGAGCCCGGCGACGGGCGGACCCGGCCCGGACCGCAGGTCACATTCTTCGCCGAGGTTCCATCGGCCGGCACGTACCGGCTCTTCCTCGACTTCCAACACCAGGGCACCGTCCGCACCGCGGAATTCACCCTGACCGCCGGCGACGCCCCCACCACAAGCGGGGGCACCGCCCCGGCCGGTCCCGCCACGCCACGCCTGTCGGCAACCGACGGCCACGGCGAGCCCGGCCACGCCCACAACTGAAACCGGAGCCTGTCATGACCTCACCCGCCAAGCCGCTGCGCGTCGCGCCGAACCAGATCGAACTGGCGATCGGCGGGATGACCTGCGCCTCCTGCGCCGCCCGGATCGAGAAGAAACTCAACCGCCTCGACGGCGTGACCGCCACGGTCAACTACGCCACCGAGAAGGCCACCGTCCGCTACGACGACACGGTCACGCCGCAGGACCTGATCACCACGGTCGAGAAGACCGGCTACACCGCCGCCGTGCCGCCTCCACCCACCCCGGCCGGCACTCCCGAGGCCGCCGAGCCCGTCGACGAGCTACGCGGCCTGCGTACCCGGCTCTGGGTCTCGGTTGTGCTGACCGTGCCGGTGATCCTGCTGGCCATGGTGCCGGCCTGGCAGTTCGACTACTGGCAGTGGCTGTCGCTGACCCTGGCCGCGCCGGTGGTGGTCTACGGCGGCCTGCCCTTCCACCGGGCGGCCTGGATCAACCTCCGGCACGGCGCGGCGACCATGGACACCCTCGTCTCGCTCGGCACGATCGCCGCGTTCGGCTGGTCGCTGTGGGCGCTCTTCCTCGGCACCGCCGGCATGCCGGGGATGACCCACCCGTTCAGCTTCGACATCAGCCGCACCGACGGCGCCGGCAACATCTACCTGGAGGCCGCAGCCGGGGTCACCACCTTCATCCTCGCCGGCCGCTACTTCGAGGCCCGCTCGAAGCGGACCGCCGGCGCGGCCCTGCGGGCCCTGCTCGAACTCGGCGCCCGGGACGTCGCCGTACTCCGCGACGACGTTGAGACTCGGATCCCGGTCGACCAGCTCGCGGTGGGCGACCGGTTCGTGGTCCGGCCCGGCGAGAAGATCGCCACCGACGGCGTGGTCGACGAGGGCACCTCGGCGGTCGACGCCAGCATGCTGACCGGCGAGTCCGTGCCGGTCGAGGTCGGCCCGGGCGACACCGTGGTCGGCGCCACCATCAACGCCGGCGGCCGCCTCGTCGTGACCGCCACCCGGGTCGGCGGCGACACCCAGCTGGCGCAGATGGCCCGGCTGGTCGAGCAGGCCCAAACCGGCAAGGCCGCAGTGCAGCGCCTCGCCGACCGGATCTCCGGCGTCTTCGTCCCGATCGTGATCGCGCTCGCCGTCGCCACCCTGGGCTTCTGGATCGGCAACGACAGCGGCCTGACCGCAGCGTTCACCGCCGCGGTGGCGGTACTGATCATCGCCTGCCCGTGCGCGCTGGGCCTGGCCACGCCGACCGCGCTGCTGGTCGGCACCGGCCGCGGCGCCCAGCTCGGCATCCTGATCAAGGGCCCCGAGGTGCTGGAGTCCACCAAGCGGGTGGACACCGTGGTGCTGGACAAGACCGGCACCGTCACCACGGGCAAGATGACCCTGGTCGACGTCCTGCCCGTCGACGGCCAGGACCCCGACGAACTGCTCCGGCTGGCCGGCGCGCTGGAGGCCGCCTCCGAGCACCCGATCGCTCAGGCGATCGCCGCCGGAGCGTCGCGAGCTGGCGCGCTGGCACCAGTGACCGGCTTCGCCAACGTCGAAGGGCTCGGCGTGACCGGCACCGTCGAAGGCCGCGAGGTGCTGGTGGGCCGGCTCCGGCTGCTGCGCGAGCGCGGGCTAGACGTGCCGCAGGAGGTGGAGAAGGCGGCGACCACGGCGGAGGCCGCCGGCCGGACGGCCGTGCTGGCCGGCTGGGACGGCCAAGCTCGCGGCGTCCTCGCGGTCGCCGACGTGGTCAAGCCCACCAGCCGGGCGGCGATCGCTCAACTCCGAGGCCTTGGCCTGACCCCGGTCCTCCTCACCGGCGACAACACCACCGTCGCACAGGCAGTCGCCGCCGAGGTCGGCGTTGACCAGGTGATCGCCGAGGTCCTGCCGGCCGACAAGGTCGACGTGGTCAAGCGGCTCCAGGCCGAGGGCAAGGTCGTGGCGATGGTCGGCGACGGAATCAACGACGCCGCCGCGCTCGCACAGGCCGACCTGGGCCTGGCCATGGGCACCGGCACCGACGTGGCGATCGAGGCGAGCGACCTGACCCTGGTTCGCGGCGACCTGACCGCCGCCGTGGACGCGATCCGGCTCTCCCGGCGCACCCTCGGCATCATCAAGGGCAACCTGTTCTGGGCCTTCGCCTACAACGTGGCCGCCCTGCCGCTGGCCGCGGCCGGCCTGCTCAACCCGATGATCGCCGGTGCCGCGATGGCCTTCTCCTCGGTCTTCGTGGTGGCCAACAGCCTCCGGCTGCGCCGCTTCCGCGCCGTCAGTTAAGACAACGTCGAGGCGCACCTGCCAGGCAGGTGCGCCTCGACGTGCACGCCGAAAAGGTCGTCTGACCGGTGAAACGGTCATCTCGTTCAAAGCCGCGAACCAGACCCCGGCAGCCCATCGGCAACGACGCCCCGGCAGAGCAAGGCGCTATCGCAGTTGGTCGCGCAGATTGTTCATCTCGCTAACGTCCCGGAGTTGCTCCTCGTGGATCTTCTTGGCGAGGTCCGCGGCCTCACCGCTACCGGGGGCCAATTCCATGTCCGCCATCATGATCGCCGACATGTGGTGAGCACTGAACACGTCCAACCACCCGAGGTCGAACTCCCGGCCGGACAGCGTCTGCAACTCGCTCATCTCCTGCTCGTTGAATTTCGCCAGCGGCGGCTCCGGCGGCTGCGCGGTCATGTTCCCGCCTTCGGCGACGCGTCGAAGCTCGGGCAGCTCAGCCTGCTGATTGCGCAACGAGCGCTCAGCCACCGCCTTCACTCCGGGCGTGGACGCCTTGTTCACCGCCAGCTGGGCGAGCTCGATGCCTTCCTCGTGGTGCGAGATCATCATCGCCGCGAACATGGCCGAGCCGTGCGCCGACCCCGCCGGGGCGGGCGTGCTCGGACTGGCCGTCTGGACTGCCGCGGTGACCCGCATTCCATCGCTGCATCCCCCGATGGCAATGGCCAGTGCGACGAAGCCACCGACGAGTGGGAAACGTCTCCTGCTCATGCTGCCTCCACAATGCCCGGCAAGGGCCGCTGACAAAGGACCTGGTCCGGTATCGGCGAACTACGGCCGCGGGTAGTAGGACTCTGGGCGGCAGCGCATACCCGTCCTGCCACTGCGCTAACAGGGACTCCGAGTAATTGCCGGTGGGCGACCCGTAAGGCTGGCAGACAAGAGGGCCGTCTGGATCGGGGGCCAGCAAGTCGGATATCGCAGCCGCAAGTGCGGCGACCCGGGTCGTGCCGGATACCGGCAGCAGGAAGGCGTCCCTCTGGACCGTGCCTGCGACGTAGTGGGCAAATTCAGCGGCGGCGGACCTAGCACAACGCAGTCAGGTGAGGTAGTGGGCAGGGCGGTTCGGTGAGAGGTGGCCCGGTGCTCAGGGGCGACGTGCACCCATGTACGGCATGCTGTTCAGCCGCGCCATCTTCACCGGCACCCCGGCGCGCGACGCGTGAACGAGAAGGCCGTTGCCGACATACATGCCCACGTGATGCAGGTCGCTGTAGAAGAAGACAAGATCACCCGGGCGAAGGTTCGCCCGGTCCACCGGGGTACCTTCACGCCACTGCGCGCCGGTGAAGTGTGTCAGCGTCACTCCGGCCGCTTTCCACGCATACTGGGTCAGGCCGGAGCAGTCAAAGGAGTCAGGCCCATCCGATCCCCACACATACGGCTTGCCAATTTGGGCGCAGGCGACCCGTACCGCTGTCCCGGCGGCACCGCCCGGGTCGACCGCTGGGCAGGGCCCGATCCGCAACGACGCCGTGGACGGACTCGATGCACCGCCGGATCGGGCCCGCAACTGCTCAAGCCGGTCGACCTCGGCCTGAATCACCTTGCGGCGCTCCGCAAGGTCCGCATCCAGCCGCTTCTGCTTGGTCACCAGAGCCTCGACGGCCGCACGTTGACGCACCAGGTCATCACGCAACGCCACCACATCGGCGATAGCCCGATTGCTCGACCGAGCGAAATAGTCCAGCACCGCCAGCCGGTCTGACATCGTCTGCGGATCATCGGTGGTAAGGATGGCGTTGACGTAGGAGGCAGGCCCCAGCCGGTACTGCCGCGCCGCCAGCCCACCCACCTGGCCGACGGACATCTCGACCTGCAGTTGCAGTGGCGCGATCCTCTTCTGCAGCGCTGCGGACCGGCGCCTGTTCGCCTGCAGCTCCGAGTGGACCTTGTTGTACTGCTCAATGACGGGCTCGAGCTTCTCCCACGCCGCGTCGAGCTGCCGTTCGATCTCCGCAGGTGACGGTGCGGCAGCGGCGGGCGCAGCAACACTGGCCGCGCCGGCAACACCGAGCAGCACGGCCACCACAGCAGTGACCAGCAAACGGTAACCGGGCGACCTCACCATCGCGTACCTCCCTGCCGAACGCTTCGACCACACCTCGGCTGCTTCCTGCCCGGAAAGCAGGCTGCCGCGCCTACACCACGCAGGGCAGCGACACGCCAAGTGGACGCCGACGGAACATCACCGGACGTTACACAGGCGCGGCCAAGCCGTCTACTACTGGTCGTTAGTAGAAGGCGGGAGCGGGTAGTGAACCAGCGACCAGGGCTCAGTTTCACATTCATCGCTGCGTCGCCGGCCTCGTGCTGAAGGACCTGACCGATCGCCCAGGCCTAGTTCCGAGAGGAGAAGGTGGGAATGAAACTCTGGGCGCACTCCCGTAAAAGGTTCGTCCTGCTGAATATCGCCGGTTTCGTGCTGTTGGTCGTCGCCAGTGCGGTTACCTATGTCGTGGTGCGGCCAGCACCCGAGGACCAAATCGAGATCACGTTGGGCGGCGCGGGGGCGGCCGGAGGTCCCACACGTGGCCCCTCGGGCTACACCTACCAGCGGGCAAAGGAACCAGATCGCACGGAAATCATTGACTCGTCCGGACAACCTGTCGCGGTCATGACCGATGGCGCACGGACGGCACAGATCTACGGTCCGCTGCGGACGTTCGAGGAGCCGACCTTCACATCCGCGAAGGTCGACACCGACGTGTGGGTCCGGATCGCACCGCAGCCATGGCAGGCCGGCGCGGAAACCCAGGAATGGTTCAATGATTGGCTCTCAGCAGCCCGCCAGGACCGCTCGCCGGATGTACTGGCGATCGCCTTCGAATACGTCGACGGGGCCCCGGCCAAGAAGAACAACGATGGACAACAGTATTCGGGGGACGCATCGTTCGGACCACCGGACCCTGCGGATCCAGATGGCCGTCAGGAACGCTCCGATTTCTACGACTACCTTGGCGTCCCGTGGACCTTCCCAGACGGTAAGAGCGAGATGCCCGAGCCGCAACGCAAGTTGGCACTGGACTGCTCCGGCTTCCTCCGGATGGTCTACGGTCACCGCCTCGGGTATCCGCTGCGCGGCACGAACACACCCGGTGAGGGACTTCCGCGGCGGGCATATGCGATGGCTGAGTTTGGCCCAGGCGTGCAATTGATGCCTAATACCGGGCAGCGGGCCCGGGCCATCGACCGTCTGCTCCCCGGCGACCTGGTGTTCCTGAACGCCCAGCCGATACCCAACAACCAGATCGACCACTCGGGCATCTATCTCGGCATGGACGATGGGGGGCACCACCGGTTCATCTCCAGCCGATCCCAGACGGACGGCCCGACCATGGGCGACCTCTCTGGCGCTCCGCTGCTGGATGGCAGCGGCTACTGGCCAGACCGCTGGCTCACCGCGCGACGGATCTGACACCCGCATAGCAGGCCCTTCGGCACCGCACCTGGCCTCCAGGGAGGTCCTCGTCCTTAAGGTCAGGGCGGGTTGTGCTGGGTGAAGAACGGTCGGGCCGCTGTTGCGGCGGCCAACCGGATCAGGCAGTCAACGCCACGTTTCGGTAGACAAACCAGGGTCGCAGCCCTGAGATCGTGGTGGCGACAAGCCGTTCGACACCGGCTCTGGTGGACATTCGGTGGCCGCATCCCAGGGCGTGCAGGCAGTAGGCCGCCAGCTCGGTAGGCGGGGCGTCGTCAAGGACATGGCCTGCCACGGCCGCCTCGGTCAGCAAGTCCGCGAGGAATCCGCGCAGATGCTGCCGCGAGTCAGGCACATGAGGGCCGTGATACAGGAGCGCCGCGAGCGGGTGGTCACGTTGCGGCCGTCTGGTGCTCTCGCAGATGTCGGCGGGGCCGAGGTTGGTGCGGACGCACGTGACCAGATGATGCACGGCGTCCCTCGCTGAGCCAGCGCCGGCGCACGCAGGGTGATTCCGCGGCTCGACAACGTCGTCTCGTCCGGCATCCCGGTGCCGTACCCAGCTGCGCCTGGTGCGAGTGTCGGGTTTGGCGGGCAAAGACTCCGCCAAGCGTGCCGTCGCTGGGGAGAGCCATCGGGCGCTTCTCCGCCATTGCGGCGGATGGCGGGTGCGGCCGGATGGGGCTGCCGGAGGGCGGTGATTCTCCTCCTACTCCGCGAGGTTCGCAGTGTTTTCACGAAACTGCGCCGGGTAATCGGTGACTGAGAGCCCGGCAAGCCGGTCGTGAGGCCAGGACGCCGGGAGTGTCCGAGGCACCGACGGCGTACCGCGGGCGTTCTCTCCCCGCGGTACCGCGCCTCCGACTTTCCGGAGGCGTCAACCCGATGGGAGCTTGACGATGAAATCACGTTTCCGAAAGAGCACGCTGTCCGTTGCCCTCATGGTCACCGGTGGCGCTGTTGCCGCTCCGGCGATGGCCGCTCACGCCAGTCCGGCAGTGGACACGCCGGCCGTTACGGTGCAGCTATCGCACGAGTCGCAGCCGCCGCCGGAGCCGCCCAAACCGCCCCAGCCGCAGCCGCCTCCGGACGAAGACAACAGGGTGCTGGAGCACGACTACCAGAAGCAGCCGAACGGCTACTACTGCGCCCCGGCGGCGACCCGGATCGCCCTGTCCACGCAGGGCAAGGTCCTGAGTCAGAAGGAGGTCGCCCAGAAGTTGGGTACGACCGAGGCTGGTACGAATTCTGCCAATGACACCACCCGGGTGTTGAACGAGGTGACCGGTGGCGGCTACGAGACCACGGAGATCGGCGGAGTCAATGCCACGCCGGAGCAGGTCGACAAGCTAAGTGCCGACGTGGTTGAGGCGGTCGACGCCAAGCGGGGCGTAGTGGCCAACACCATGGGAACCGGGGTCGACACCGATGGTGAGCAGCATGTGTTCCCCGGCGGGCACTACGTGACCATCGTCGGATATGACGACGACGGCGACAGGGTGAAGGTCGCCGACCCGTACGACCCGGAGAAGCACTACTGGATGACCGACCAGAAGATGGCCAACTGGATCGCCGCCCGCGGCTACTCCAGCTAATACCCCTCGCGCCACGCGCCGCAGGCCGGGCTCCAACATCAGGGGCCCGGCCAGCGGCGTTGTCGGACGTCGACGAGTCTGCCGGGGGCCCGCGTCAGCCGCTGGTCGGTGCGCTGCCGCACCTCGGCCAGGGCCGCCCGCTGCCCCTCGTCGGCGCGCCAGACGGAGTTGTACTGCGACAATCTCCAGGGCGTACGCCTACGTTCGAGCGTGGGATGCTCGCGGGTCAGGATTGTCCGGCGAGCTTGCGTGGCGAGGTGTTGATGAGTGGTTTCGGCGCCCAGCTCGTTCTCGAGCAGACGCCGAGGGGTCAAGCGTCCTTCGCGCTCGATGGTCTGGCCCGCCCGAGCTGGAGCGCCCGCCACCAAGAGTGCAGACCTTATGGCGGCAGATCCTGGTGCTCTTCGACACCGGGATCCCCAACGCCGATCGGGTGGGCGGCCGCTCGCTCTGTGCCGGTCCACGGTTCACGCTGGTCTCGGTGCCCGCCGGTCGCGGCGACGCTCGAGTTCGTCCGCGTCCACGAAGGTAACCATCGGCGCCCCGGGCGCACCCCACATCACCACGACGAACCTGCTCGTCGCGTCCTCGAGATTGTTGGCGTCCTGGTAGTGAATCAGGTCTCCCCCCGGTTCCCAGAAGGCCTCACCTCTTCTGATGACCCGTTCGGGCTCGCCTTCGAGTTCGAACTTCATCTCCCCTTCGAGCATGTAGCCGAAGACCGGACCGGAGTGCCGGTGGGGCGGCAGACCGCGACCACCGGGCGGTATCTCGACTAGCAGCGTCGTGACCTGGGTGGGCTGCGGGACTGCCGGCGGGATCTGCTCGGACAGCGTCGTCAAGACCGAGGTGATCGGCCAGGCTGGTTGCGGTGAAGACGTCATGAATGCACGCTAGGCAAGCTCAGGTGCGGTGGCAGCCGTTTCACTGCTTCGCCCCAGCTTGGCTCCGAGCGCTGGATGCGCTGGAGGGCGTCCTGGTCCGTGGCTTCGACGCGCAGTGTCCGCGAGTCGGGGCCCGTTTGTAGGGTGCACCGCCCCAAGCCGACGTCGATGGTCCCGGTGTCGGACCATTCGACGCGCTGGATCTGAGGCCGTGCCTTGCCGTCGTGGTGCAGGCCGGGCCGGTGGCCCATATGGCCGCCTATCTGGCTGGGGTGCTTGCCCAGCTGTGTCAGGTACTGGCTCGGCCGGCCGGTCCGGGACGCGCGCTTCGGCGATCAGCATGAAGGTCCTTTCCCGGGCGCGGTGAGGGTGCACGGGGTTCAGATGCAGTCGAGGGCGGCGGCCAGCCAGGCCTGAAGGCCGTTGATGATGCCGATGGTGGCTTCAATGGCATCGTCCGCCAGCCGTCGGCGAACACGGCCCCCGGATCTCGTTCCGCATCCGCCCGCCCCACTCGCCGGGCTGCCGGTCGCCGAGGCCGAGTCTGAAGCAACGGCCGTCGGGCAGGGCGACGGAGCCCAGCCCGTTGATGAAGGCGGCGCGGCCCTGATCGTTCCGCTCAACGGAGGCTCTGCGGACCGCCGCACAACACGTAAGGGCTTTTGTACGGCGCCAGGCCCGCGACACCCCGCTCGAACTCTCAGAGGGCACCTTCGGGGGAGAAGTGGAACGGTCGGGTGGGAGGCCGGCACCCAGCTGGCCCCCACCCAGTCGTCACGGGCGAGGTGCCCGCCGGCCCCGACGCGCCTCGAGCTCCTCCGCGCTCACCGGGATGACCACCGGCTGACCGGGCACACCGAGGATCGTGGCAACGTATACGGTCTCGCCGTCGGAAAGGTTGTTAGCGCCCTGGTAGTGGATGACGTCGCCGCCCGGCTCCCAGAATGTCTCCCCGGCCTTGATGACACGCTCCGGCTCGCCCTCCAGCTCGAAGATCATCTCGCCCTTCACCACATACCCCAACCCAGGGCCGTGTGGCGGTGCGGCGGGTTACCCGGACTGCCGGGCGGCAGAGTGATCAAGACAGTCGTCGCCTCAGCATTGTCGGGTACCGGCAGATTCGGCACCGACGCAAGGACCTCCACCTTCGCCGGCAGCGGAGTCGCATTGGTGTTCTCGACGCTCACGATGAGGACCTCACCTTCCGTAGCTGTGCGAGTTGCCATCTACAGAGACAAGGCGGCACGGTGAGATCTGTGACAGACAGAACCAGCCTGTCAACCTTGGTATCCGTGATGAAGTGACCCCCTGAGACCGGACACCTCCTGAGTCGGCATCCTGTCGAGGAGGAAACCTGCTCGACAGAGCAGCTACCCCGAGGATTTCCACCGCCAGGCCGCGGCGCTGGTGCTCGACCCCGGGACGCACGACGCCGAAGATCGTCGGCAGCCGCCGGGACGTGGGCGGTTGCGGTCAGCCACGCCGATCCTCTTATGGAGGTCAAGGGGTGAGGGCGGCGAAGTCGGCGCGTAGGGCGTCGCGGACGATGTAGCGCTTGAGGCAGCGCCGGATAGGTCAACAAGCTAATTGTCGACGTGGTTGAGGCGTGACGGGGACCGGTTGGGCTGCGGTTCTCAGGTGGGGACGCGGCGTCCGGGCGGTGTGAAGGCGGCCAGGACGGTCGCTGTGATGAATGCTGCGGCCTGGTCGGGATCGAGGCGGCCGGCGGTGATTTCGTCGGCGGCAGTGTGCATCACGCTGTGCATGACGCCGACCAGCCACGAGGTGGATAGATCGCTGCGGAACACTCCGTCGTCCTGACCGCGCTTCACGAGGCCTTCGACGCGCTCGGCCGGGCCGGCGTGCAGGTCGCGGATCCGGCTTGGCGGGAGAACTGTCTGGGCCGCGAGCAGGAGGGAGCGGGACTGGTTGACCAGCAGCCAGCTGGAGTCGATCAGCCTCGTGAGTGCCTGCCGGGTGTCGCCGGTCAGGTCGACCGCGTCGAGTGCGGCGTGGCCCTGTTCGATGGCGTGGGCGAGCGCCGCCTCGACCAGGTCGGCGCGGTTCGGGAAGTGGCCGTAGAGCGTGACCCTTCCGACGCCGGCCGCCTTCGCGATCTCGCTGACGCTGGCATCGGGGTTCCGGCTCAAGGCGTTTACGGCGGCCTCGAGTATCGCTGCGATGCTGCGCTGCGCATCCGCTCGCCTGATCGGCGACTTCGCCGGCGTCGGTACCGTCACCCGATCCCCCTTGTTGAACAGTGGTGTACGAGTTACTGTACCCGACACAAGTCAAACACTGCTGTTCGAATTGGAGGCGACGCCGTGTCCGCTCAGGCCGTCGACCAACCGGAAACCACTGCCACCGACCCACGCCGCTGGCGCCTGCTGGCACTGCTCGGCGTCGCCCAGTTCATGCTCATCTTGGACGTCACCGTGGTGGCGATCGCGCTACCGCACATTGGCGCGGACCTCGGCCTGCAACGCGACACGCTGACCTGGGTGGTCAGCGCGTACACGTTGATGTTCGGCGGCCTGATGCTGCTTGGAGGGCGAGCCGCGGATCTACTCGGTTCCCGGCGTGTGGTGCTGCTCGGCCTGCTCGTGTTCACCGTCGCGTCGCTGGTCACCGGTCTGGCCGCAGGTGCCGCGATGCTGATCGGCGGCCGCGTCGCGCAGGGCGTCGGTGCGGCGATGCTGTCACCCGCCGCGCTGTCGGTGGTGACGAGAATCTTCCACGGAGAGGAGCGCAACAAGGCGCTCGGCATCTGGTCGGCGCTGGGCGGTGGCGGCTCGGCGATCGGTGTCCTGCTGGGTGGTGTCCTGACCGCCGGTCCTGGCTGGCAGTGGGTGTTCTACATCAACGTGCCCATCGGCCTGGTCGTGCTGGTGGCACTGGCCCGGCTGCTGCCCGCAGAGCTGCCGCAGGGAGCTCGGGCGCGCCTGGATGTGCCGGGCGCCATGCTTGTCACGGCCGCAACCGGCACGGCGATCTACGCGCTGATCAACGCGGGCGACCGGGGCTGGCTGACCGCCGCGACCCTCGGGACTCTGGCCGGTGCCGTCGTCCTCTACGTCCTGTTCGCCGTCGTGCAGCGCACGGTGCGGTCGCCGCTGATGGACCTGCGGATCCTGACCCGACGGTCGGTGGCCGGCGGCACGTTCCTGATCCTTGTGGCGACCGCGCTGATGATCGCGGTGTTCTTCCTCGGCTCGTTCTACCTGCAGCACCACAAGGGCTACGGCGCGCTGCGGACCGGGCTGCTGTTCCTGCCGGTCGCCGTGGCGACGATCATCGGCGCGCAAGTCGCCGGCCATGTCGTTGGCCGCCTCGGCACCCGGCCCGTCGCGATGACGGGCCTTGCGATCGCTGCCGTCGGCACCGCGGTACCCGCCTTCTGGGACGGCCCGGTCTCGGTGGTGACGGGAATCAGCGTCGGCGCAGCGGGAATCGGCGCCGCCTTCGTCGCCGCCTCCACCACCGCGCTGGGACAGGTCGCCCACCACGAGGCGGGCATCGCGTCGGGTCTCCTCAGCACCTTCCACGAGTTCGGCGCCGCCCTCGGAGTCGCCGTCGTCTCCAGCATCGCGGCGGCGAGTATCGCCGGCAGCAGCAGCACCGGCTTCAACCGCGGCTTCACCTTCGCCGCCATCGTGGCCGCGGCTTCCGCTGTCCTGGCACTGCTCATCGTCCCGGCCGTGAAACCACCTGCAGGCGCTCAGGCCCACACGCACTGAACCAGCTGCATCCTGACCGGTTGCAATCGGACTCTTTGCAATCGTCACCTTCTGAACACCCCTGCTCTGGTGTGGACGTCGGGTACCGACGTCCACGCCAGAGCCCGAGGTGGAAGCCTGTCATGCGACGATTCGGCCGAGCATCCGCACTACTTGCGACATTGCGTGCTGTGGCCGTCGACGCCTTGGAGAAGGTAGAGCCCCGTCCTCGTCCGTCGTGGCCACCCACCAGCAGGGCCGGGGCCGGCCGCGGCCTCACAGACGTGTCCGAGCGAGTGCCAGCAAGACGGACAGGCCGTGTGAAGGTCGGCCGATCGACGGCCGGGACTGCTGAAGATGCCGAGACTCCACGTCGCGGCCGGGCGCCACGGAGGCTTACTGGGTGGTGGTGTTCTGCACGTCACCACCAATTCGACCGACGACCGTCGGCCTGTGGTTGTCGCCGGCGGACTGGTCGTCCGACATCTTTGCCTCCCAAGACCTCTGGATCCCGGAGTGGCCAGACCGGTGCCGGTTTGTTTTCGCCACAGGGGCTAGCGACAGCTGCAGGTATTTGACACTGTGACATTCACTATCGTGCTCGCACCGTGTGGCGACACGTCCGACGCGAGGGGGCGCCGTGCGTAGACCTTCCCGAATCCGATCACTCGCCGTCGCGGGCACGGCGATTCTGCTCGCCGTGATCTCATCTCCGGCGCAGGCGCACGAGCCGTGGGACGACGGGTCCGTCCCACCGCCCCCGCCGAGCAGCCCGGCCGACGGCTACAGCCAGAACATGCACCTGCTCTCCACTGCCAGCCACACCGGCGGCGTCAACTCCGACCTGGCCTTTGCCGGCGACCTCGTCTTCGCCGGCCACTACGGCGGCTTCCGGATCATCGACATCTCTGAGCCGGGCGAACCGGTGGAACTGGCCGATGTGCACTGCAACGGCCCCCAGGGCGACGTCTCCGTCTGGGGCGACCTGCTGTTCCTCTCGGTGGACACGCCGCAGAGCACGCCGGGCTGCGAAGGGTCGCGCAACGTCACCGCGACGACGCCCGGCGCGTGGGAGGGCGTACGCGTCTTCGACGTCAGCGACCCAACGGCACCGGAGTTTCTTCAGGCGATCCGTACGGACTGTGGGTCGCACACGCACACGCTGGTACCCAGGGAGGACGGCGGCACCTACATCTATGTCGCGTCGTACCCGCTCAGCGCGAGCAACATCGGCCCCGACTGTCAGGCACCTTTCGAGCGGATCTCGGTGATCGACGTGCCGGGCGACGACCGTACCGCCGGCCTCGCCGCCAAGGTGGCCGCCGAACCGACGGTCAAGGGCGTCGACCTCTTCGCGGGGGCCTCCGGTGACTTCTTCGCCTGCCACGACATCCAGGTGCTCACCCCTCGCAATCTCGCCGCCGCGGCTTGCCTGTCCCAGGGGCAACTGTGGGACATCAGCAACCCGCTGGCTCCCCGGGTCACCGCCGACGTCGACACGCCTGATGTCGACATCTGGCACAGTGCCGCGTTCACCCACGACGGAAAGCACGTGACCTTCGGCGACGAGTACTTCGGCGCGCCGCAGGAGCCCTTCGGAGCGATCTGGACGTACTCCGTCGACAACCCGGCCGCGCCGCTGAGCCACCTGCGGATCCCACGCGACGAGCCGAGCACGTACCACAACTTCAACTACGTGCCGGTGGCCGGGCGCAACATCCTGGTCTCCTCGGCCTACGGCTCGGGCACCTCCGTGGTCGACCTGACCGATCCGGCCAATCCGAAGGAGATCGCCTACTACGACATGCGGTCCAACCAGTGGTCCACCTACTGGTACAACGGCCTGATCATCGCCAACGACATCTCGCGCGGGGTCGACGTGCTGCGACTCAGCACCCCGCGGACAGCCGGTGCCCGCCACCTGCCGATGCTCAACCCGCAGACGCAGACGTTCCTGCTCCGCTGACCGCGCAACGAGAGAGCGGGCGGGTGCCGACGAGGCCCGCCCGCTCTCGGGTCGTATCAGCGAACCGCACATCCGTCCGCCGTTTGCGGTATCGGAGCGCAACGAGGACGTCTGCGCGCCGCGCCAGCCGGTCGGCCCCAATGCCACCTGGCGAAACGTGATTCCGCAGGCTCGCAGCCTCACAGCGACTGCGCTGGCGAACGTGCCGGCCAGGCCTATGCCGCGGCGACCCCTGCCGGCATCATTTACTCGACCCGGACATCGGCGCACCGAACGCAGTCGATGGCAAGCTGTTCCTCGCCACTGCACAAGACGAGCGATCGGCGGTGCCTTGGTCAGCTCAATGAACGCGGCGCCATAGTCGTCCGCGCTCATCCGTGCGCAGCCAACTACCGTCGCCGAGCGGCTCCACGTCGTACGCGTTCCTTGACGGCGTCCCCGGCGGGCCGAGCCCCGTTCCCAAGCTGTTCGAGGCGATGAGTTTTCACTGTGGCTACCTGCCGAGGGGTCTCTCAGTCCTGCTGGTAAATCCCCGATCCTGGGCTTACGAGCGTGGAGGACGCAGCCCGGCCAGCGTGACCGCGACCAGGCGGCTGACCGCGGCTTCGGTCGGCAGGTTGCTGGCCGCGGTGAGGGCGTGAAGGCAGTAGCTGGCAAGCTCGTCCGGCGCGACGTCGTCGCGCAGATCGCCGGTGGCGGCCACCTCGGTCAGCAGGTCTCGGAACAGGTCGATGAGCTGCTGCTGAGCGTGAGCGACATGCTCATCTCGGTGCAGGAGTGCCGCCAGTTCTTCCGTGCCGTGCCGCTGCCGGTAGTGGCAGATGAGGGCGTAGCGCTGGAGAACCGCTTCGAGCCGCTCGCCCGCGCTGCCGGGCTGGTCGCGGAGTTCAGTGAGATGCGCAAGGTGACTGGCGACGTGACGTTCATGATGGGCGGCCAGGATCGATTCGACATCCGGGAAGTACTTGTACAGGGTGGCGCGACCGATGCCGGCCTTCTCGGCGATCTGCGTCATCGTCACCGACATCAACCCATGCTCGCTCACCAGCGCCCAGGTGGTTTCCAAGATCGCGTCGCGCACCGTCTGACGGTGCGCCTCGATCGTCGTGTTCCACAGCTTCGGCACCACCAAAGCATACGGGATGGCTACGATGCGAACACTATGATTTGATGGAGGCGTAGTGTCTCGCAAAAGCTCGCCAGGAGGAATCTCATGACTGACCCGCCCCGTTCCCGCGAAGCTGGTGAGGGCACTGGCGTGGACCCCGAGCGTGCGTCGCCCCGCAGCGAACCGCCCCGGGCGCCACGTTGGGTGAAGGTGTCCGCGGTCATCGTCGGCGTCCTGATCCTGCTGGCCGTGATCCTGGTGCTTACCGGCAGCGGTCATGGTCCTGGCCGCCACGCCAGTGCCAGCGGTGCGTCAACGGCCGCCGTCGATATCCCGGCAACTCCCGTCAACAGTCCCGGCGCGAACCGAGCCTCGGCCGGCAGCTATCGATGACCATGCCTCCCCGCCTACGTAAGGTCGTGCTCACCATCCACGTCGCCACCTCGGTCGGCTGGCTGGGCGCGGTCCTCGCCTACCTCGCTCTCGACATCACCGCAGTGACCAGTCACAACACCCAGACGGTTCGTGGCGTGTACTCCGCGATGGAAGTGATCGTCCTGTACGCCATCGTCCCGCTGGCCCTCGCGTCGGTGCTCATTGGGACCGTCAACGCGCTAGGCACGCCGTGGGGCCTGTTCCGGCACTACTGGGTGTTGGTGAAACTCCTGCTCACCGTCTTTGCCGCGACCATCTTGCTGATAGAGACCCAGACCGTGAGCTACCTGGCACAGGCGGCGGCGTCCAGCGCCGACCCGCGCGGGTTGCCTGGAACACTGCTCCATTCCGTCGGTGGCCTGGTGGTACTGCTCCTCACGTTGATCCTCTCGGTGTTCAAACCGCAGGGCGTGACCCGGCACGGGTGGCGAAAACAAAACGAGCAACGGCGGAACAAACCCACCCGGCCTACCGTGTTCATCGGGTAGATGCATGGCTTCTGGCGGCTCCGGCGGGCCGACAGGAGCGTGCCCCGGCGTCATGGCAGCCGAGCAGGCGGTGGCTCATCCAATGCGGTGTCTTGCAGCTGCGCCCGGCGCAGGTGTCGCCCCTGTGTTTACGCGGCCAGCGCGGACATCCAGGTCGACACCGCGTTCGAGCGCCGGTGGGCGTGACCACGTTGGATACGCGTCCCCGAGGACCCTGCTCGGACGTCGACTGCTCCATGTCTCCTACCCTCCCGCAATTGCGCCCGGGAGGGACCAGAAGGGGCCTGCCCTCGCACCGCCGCCTGCGATGGGCTGAACCCGTCGAGTCACGACCAGCGATCCACCCGCCCGGTGCTCCTACTCAGCGCGTCGGCGCTCGTGCCCAACGTCTTGACGTGCCTCTGATCCGACAGTCGTGCAGTGGGGTCGCCTGCATCAGGACGAAGATCGGTGGCGGGTTCTCGGCTACGAGGATGAGGTGTTGGCCCAAATCTCACTGGCGTTGTGAGGCCTCATGCGACCCATGCCAGGCACGAACCGGCCGACCCGCGCGGCGTAGCGTCCATAGTCCGGGCCGTGCACGCTGATGAGGTAGGGCTCCTCGACGGCGCGGACCTGCAGCTGCAGCGCGACGACCAGGACGAGCCAGGCGACCAGCGCGACGGCGTTGGGCACCATGAGAGCCAGGCCGAAGCTGGTGGCCGCCATCGCGGTGAAGATGGGATTGCGGGCGAGGGCGAACGGGCCGGCGGTGACGAGCTGAGTGCGTTCGGTCGGGTCGACGCCGACGCGCCAGGAGGTTCCCATGGCCAGCTGGGCGCCGAGTGTGGCGGCGATGCCGGCGACGGCGAGGACCAGGCCGACGATATGCAGGGGCCAGTGGTCGAGGCCGGGCAGGAGCGGCAGGCCGGCGAGGGCGGCGGCCGGGCCGGCGAAGCCGAGCACGATCGCGGCCACGAACAGCAGCTTGGCCCACCAGCGCACGGTGCCTGGCGGACCGGCGTCGAGGCGTAGGCCGGTGTCGCCGGTGCGGCGCCACTGCTCCAGGGTGCGCCAGCCGAAGGCGAGCAGCAGGCCCAGCGGGTAGAGCAGCAGAGCGAGGCGTGCCATCGTCATGCCTTCCCGTCGGTGCAGCAGCCGTCGGCGCAGTTCGAGGGCTGGCTGACAGGCGCGCCGGCGGCGGGCAGGGGCGCGCAGTCGTCGCAGTGCTCGCCGCGCCAGGCTTCCACGCCCTCCTTGACCGCGACCGTGGCGATGACGAGCGCGGCGACCGGGTCGGCCCAGGACCAGCTCCACGCGGCGTTGAGGACCAGGCCGACGAGCAGTACCGCGGAGAGGTAGGTGCACAACAGGGTCTGCGTCGAGTCCGCCATGACGGTGGCCGAGCCGAGTTCCCGGCCGGTGCGCCGCTTGGCCCGTACGAGCAGCGGCATCACGATCAGCGACGCGACGGCGAGGCCGATGCCGACCGGACTGGCGTCGGCGTCCCCGCCGGCCAGCAGCGACCGTACGGCGTCGAACGTGACCCAGGCGGCCAGGGCGAAGAACGACACGCCGATCAGCCGCAGCGCGAGCCGCTCCCGATCCTCCGGCACCCGGGAGCGGAACTGCCAGATCAGCACGGCGGCGCTGGACACCTCGACGAACGAGTCCAGGCCGAAGCCGATCAGGGCGGTCGAGGAGGCCGCCGTGCCGGCGGCGATCGCGACCAGGCCCTCCAGCAGGTTGTAGCCGGCGGTGGCGTAGGCCAGCCACAGACTGCGGCGCGACAGCACCGCCCGACGTTCCGGGGTCAGCAGCGACACGCTCACGCCGTCACCTCCGCAGGAGAGCCGGACGCAGTGCCGTAGACCGGGCAAAGAGCGACCGCGTCACCGGTGGCGGCCAAAACCTGTTCCGCCGAGCGGAGCAGGTCCAACAACTCCGGTCTGGCCAGGGCGTAGAACGACTGGCGCCCCTCGACCCGGTAGTCGATCAGACCGCAGTCCCGAAGGCATGCCAGGTGCTTCGACACCGTCGACTGCGCCAGCCCCAACTCGCCGGTCAGATCCACCACCCGGGCCTCACCCGACGCGAGCCGGCGCAGGATCGCCAGCCGGGTCGGGTCGCCGAGGGACCGGAACAGGGCTACGGCAGGAGCCAGCCCGGGAGCACAACCAATCGCCATGAAGCGATGATAGCGCCGGGAAAGGATGCGTCCTAGAGGTGGGGTGGTCATCGGGTCGCCGCAGCTGCCGGCGGGGTGTTCAAGCGGCGGTGGTGCGCCGGTAGCGGATGACAGCTGCCGGGATAGTGACTGCGACCAGCCCACCGATCCACATCAGGGCGTGCCATACGTACGTGGAGGTCGGGCCGCCCAAGCACAGCACTCGCAGCGCATCGACGGTCACGGTGATCGGGTTGACGTGGGCGAAGGCTTGCAGCCATCCAGGAAAGGTGGACACCGGCACGAACGTGGAACTGGTGAAGATCAGCGGGATGGCGGTCAAGAGTCCGCCGATGCCCGCCGATTCGGGGTCGCGTACTAGCAGCCCGAGCAGCGCGAAGATCCATGAGAATGCCACCCCGACCGCCAGGGCGAGCCCGGTCGCGGCCAGCGCCGCGGCTGGACCGGCGTGGAACCGGAAACCGATCGCGTAGCCGACGCCGGTCATGAGCGCGATGACGAACAGGTTGCGCACGGCGTCTGCGGCGACGCGGCCGGCCAGGACGGCGGAGCGGGCCATCGGCAGCGCCCGGAACCGGTCGATCATTCCGGTGGCCAGGTCGTCAGCGAGGGCGACGCCGGTCTGGGAGGCGCCGAACGCGATGGCGAGGACCCAGATTCCGGGCAGGGCGTAATCGATGTAGCGGGAGACGCCCGGCGGATGGATGGCGCCGCCCCAGGCGTAGGTGAACAGCAGGACGAACAAGACCGGCTGCACGGTCGCGAACGCGACCAGCGTCGGTACCCGCACCAGGCGGCGCAGATTACGACCGGCGACCGTGGCAACGTTCGCCACCAGCCAACCGGGCCCACTCGTTCGCACGACGCTGCCCGGCGTGATGCTCATGGTCATCGGACTCTCCCCGCCATAGTGGTGTCCGATGCCGCGGGAGCCGTCGTGGGCTGGCCGGTGAGGGTGAGGAACACGTCATCGAGCGTGGGACGGCGCAACGCGAGATCGGACACCCGCAACCCGCTCGCGGCGAGGCGAGCGGCCACGTCAGGCAGGACGCCCGGCCCATCCGGGACCGGAACGACGACTCGACCGGCCTCGACGTCCACGGTCGGTCGCGCCGAGCCGAGGCCCGCCATCGCTGCGGCGAGCAGGTGCAGGTCGGTGCCGGATGGTGCCTGTAGTTCCAGGCGGTCGCCGCCGACCTGGCTCTTCAGTTCGTCGGCGGTGCCAGTGGCGATCACCCGGCCGCGCTCGAGAACCGTGATCGTGTCGGCGAGGCGGTCGGCCTCCTCGAGATATTGGGTGGTCAACACGATGCTGACGCCCTGCGCGGTCAGCTCACCGAGCAGCCGCCACAGCCCGAGCCTCCCGCGCGGGTCCAGACCGGTAGTCGGCTCATCCAAGAACAGCACCGCAGGCGCGGCAACCAAGCTGGCGGCCACGTCGAGGCGTCGACGCATCCCGCCGGAGTACGTCCGGGCAGTGCGGCCGGCAGCCTCGGTGAGGTCGAACAACTCCAGCAGGTGATCGGCCCGCCGCCGCGCGGCGGCCCGCCGCAGGCCGGACAGCCGACCCATCATGCGCAGGTTCTCCCGCCCGGTCAGGTAGGGATCCACGGCGGCGTACTGGCCGGACAGGCCGATGAGACGTCGCACCGCTTCCGCCTGACGCACCACGTCCAACCCCATCACCGCAGCCCGCCCGGCGTCCGGGGGCAGCAGCGTGGTCAGGATCCGCACCGCAGTGGTCTTGCCCGCCCCGTTCGGGCCGAGCAGCCCAACCACCTTGCCCGTTGGCACTTGTAGGTCCACACCGGCCAGGGCGGGCACCTCACCGAACCGTTTGACCAGCCCCCGTGCATCGACCGCCAGCAGCTCACCCATACCGACCCACCCGCCAATAGCTAGGATTACTACCTATCGGCCGGACAGTAGCATAGCTACCTATGGAGCGGATAGGCTCCGCTCATGAAGGTCGGTGCGCAAGAGCTCAAGGGACACCTCGACGTGTTGCTCCTCGCCGCGCTGGAGGACGGCCCGCGGCACGGGTACGCGGTCAAAGAGGCCCTGCGCGAGGGCAGCGGCGGCCGCTTCGATCTACCCACCGGCACGATCTACCCGGCCCTGCACCGCCTGGAAAACGCCGGACTGATCACCGGGTCCTGGTCCAGCGCGGACGGCCGGCGTCGACGCACCTACCACCTCACCGCCGCCGGCCAGCGGCGCCTGCACGCCGACCGCACCAACTGGCGTGAGTTCGCCAGCGCGATCACCACACTGCTGGAGACCAGGCCGTGGCCAGCCACCAGCTGATCGACGCCCACCTCAGCGTCCTGGCCCGTCGCCTGCCCGCCGACGCGGTCGAGGAACTCGCCGACGGGCTGACCGAAACCTGGCAGCACCACCTCGCCGCCGGGCTGCCGCCGACGGACGCGGCCCGCGCGGCCATCGCCGAATTCGGTAGCGTCGACCAGATCACCGACGCGTTCGTCTCGCAGTCCCCGAGCCGCCGGGCCGCCCGGAAGCTGCTCGCCACCGGCCCCCTCGTCGGCCTGTGCTGGGGCGCCACTCTCGTCGCCGCCCACGCCTGGAATTGGCCGGTCCCCCCACCGGCCGCGGCCCTGCTCGGGATCGCGCTGCTGGCCGTCGTCGCCACCTTGATCACTTCGGCAACCAGCCGGCACAGCTATCGCCGGGCCCGCCTCGGCGACTTCGGCGGGCTCGGGCTCATCGCGCTGGACGTCGTGATGGTGGCAGCCATCCTGCATGTCGCCCCGACCCCGGTGTGGCCGATGCTCGTCGCGGTTTCGGTCAGCCTGGCTCGCGTCGGCTTGACCCTGCGATCCTTGCCGGCGGCGCGCGCACACTGAAGGGCGGCAGGCTGGGCGGCTACAGGTAGCGGCACACCTGCTCAGGCGGGCAAGTGTCCGGGTCGGCGTTGGTGGCGGCGCCGTGAAGCTGGGCGACGGTGGCGCGCAGGTCGCGCAGGTCGGCGAGCTGGGCGTCGATGGCGTCAAGCTGTTGTGCGAGCAACTGGCGGACGTGGCCGCAGGGGGCGTCGCCGGTGTCGCGGACGGTGAGGATGTCGCGGATCTGGGCGAGGGTAAGCCCGGCGCTGCGGCCGCGGCGGATGAAGTCGAGCCGGGCGACCGCGTCGTCGCCGTAGTCCCGGTATCCGGTGCGGGTGCGTGGGGCGGGTGGGAGTAGCCCGCAGGCTTCGTAGAACCGCAGGGTCTTGGTCGTCGTGCCGGTTGCCGCGGCCAGCTCTCCGATCCGCATCCGGCGTCCTCCAGTCGTTGCGCCCTTGACCTTCCCCTGTACTGGAAGGTCCAGTCTGGTACGGCTAGAGCCGGGACGGCCAGAAGATGTGCGATTCGCCATCGGGGCCGCTTGCTGTAAGGGGACTGCGATGACAGCAGCAGATACTGAAGGGGCCGAGGGCAGCCAGGCCGCACGCGATTGGGCCAAAAGCCAAGGACGCGGCGACATCCCCGTGTCCCCCGTCGACCAGGCCGCCGCCGGCGCGGACCGCTTCATCGAGGCACCCGTCGGATCGGCTCTGCCTCGTCGGGTGCAGGTTGAACTCCGTTCCGTTCCCGAATGTCCAAACCTTGCCCCGGCCCGGCAGGCGCTGCACACCGCGCTGGCCGACCTCGGACTGCCGGCGGCGATGGTCACCGAAGTCGTGGGGGACTACCCGTCGCCATCGATCCTGGTCAACGGCGTGGACGTGATGGGCGGCAACGGCGACGGGTCGGCGGCGTGCCGTCTCGACCTGCCCACCGGGGAACGCATCCGCGCTGCCCTGCGCCAGGCAATCGGCGCCGGACCCGCTAGCGCTCGGAGGGAGCCGAGCCTGGCGGCGTGCTGCACGGACCCGGGCAACGCTATCCGGACCGACCGGCCCCGCCGCGCCGAGCAGTTGCCCGACAGGCTGCGGCAGGTGCACCGGGCGATCCTGCGCCATTTCGCCACCACCGGCACCGCCCCCAATGTCGGCGACATCCGCGCCGCCGTGAACGCCGCAGACCTGGACACGGTCAACGCTCTGCGGGACCTCGCTCAGCAGGACCTTGTCGCCGTAGACAACGCCGAGCGCCTGGTCGCGGCCTACCCGTTCTCACCGACACCAACGCCGCACGCGGTGTCACTCGGCGGCGTCGAGGTGTTCGCGATGTGCGCCATCGACGCGCTGGGTATGCCGTTCATGCTCAGCACCGACGCGGTGATCACCTCTACCGATCCGCACACCGGTCAATCGGTGTGTGTGACCATCACCGACGGTGTCGCGACCTACGAGCCGGCGGAGGCGGTAGTCGTGTACGCGGCAACCGGAGCCGCCGGACGCTCCGTGGACACCTGCTGCTCCACCATCAACTTCTTCACCAATCCCGCCGCTGCGCACGAGTGGATCACGGCCCACCCCGGGTTGGCTGCCACCATCCTCGAACAGGATCAGGCCGTCACCCTAGGCCGGGACATCTTCGAACCACTGCTCGCCTGAGACGACGCCCCACGTAGGCCAGTCCGCCGCCCAACCGACAGAGGTGCCGCACATGGACGGCTCTGTAAAGAGACAACAGTTCACCGCCATCGTCGCCGCGGCCACCCGGAATCGCGTCCTGATCCCGGTGCCCTTCGACCCCGACACCGCTTGGGGAACCAAGCCCCGCCACCACATCCGCGGCGCCGTCAACGGCATGGGCGTGCGCGGGATCGTCGAGAAGGAGGCTCACGGCTTCGGGTTCACCCTCGGCCCAGCCTGGCTGCGCGGCTGCGGCCTCACCGTCGGTGACACCGTCACCGTGACCATCGAACCGGAAGGCCCCCAACGCTCCGACCTCGCCGAGGACGTGGCCGCCGCACTCGATGCACATCCGCAGGCCGCGGCATTCTTCGACTCGCTCGCGCAGTTCTACCGCAAGGCCTACCTGCGCTGGATCGACGCCACCAAACGGCGACCGGATCAGCGCCCCCAACGCATCGCCGAGATGATCCAACTCCTCGAAGCCGGGCACAAGGAACGTCCGCACCCATGACCAGTCGGATCCACGCCAGCGAGCATGACGGCCAGCGTCAGCTGCTGCGTGGCGCGTACATGATGACGGCCACTCCCAGAAGGCAGATGACCGCGCCGATCAGTCGTTGCGGTCGGGGCGGAACTTGTCGACGACCATTCCCCAGGCCAGCGAGCCGCGACGAAGACGCCGCCGTAGGCGGCCTGGATACGGCCGAAGTTCGGGTCGGGTTGAACGGTGGCGACGAAGCCGTAGAACCCGAGCACGATGACTCCGGCCCCGATCCACAGCAGCCCTCGGTTTCCCGCCACCCTTGCCGCACCAGCCAGGCACCGCCGATCACCGCCACTTCGGGGATCCGATCGACAGCACCGGATGTTACGCGAGGAGCGTACGCCGGCACGCGCGGAGGCCACGAGGCCAGGGGTGATGCGTACCGGATTATCGTGCCAGCCTGCTGCGGTGGCCCGGCCCTCGACGGTGCCGCTCAGCGGGCCTTCTTCGTCGCTCGCTTACGGGGCGGTGTCAAGAGGTCGGCTATCGCCGTGATCGCGGACGGCACCAGACGGTAGTAGGCCCAGACGCCGCGCTTGTCACGCTCGAGCAGGCCGGCCTCGGTGAGGATCCGCAGGTGATGACTCACGGTCGGCTGGGAGAGGTTGAGCGGCGCGGTGAGGTCGCTGACGGACGCCTCGCCCTCCGGGGCGGCCTGGATCAGACTGAGCAGTCGGAGTCGGGCCGGGTCGGCGATTGCCTTCAGCACTCCCGCGAGCCGCTCGGCATCGGCACGCTTGATCGGCTCGCCAGCCAGCGGCGAGATGGCAGGCATATCAGTTTTCGCAGTTCCCACGTCTTCCATCGTTCCACCAACACCATCAATCGGCCGGTGGAACCAAGACCAGTAAAGACCGCGAGGTCGGGTGCGGGGGATGCCCGGGGGCCGGGGCGGCGAGGTTACGAGCAGCCGCGCTGCGCATCCTCAGGGCGTCCTGGAGAGTGGGGACCGTGGTGACACGCACGCGTCAACGCCCTGACCCCGGCTAGGTGTGGGTCAGTTGACGATGCCGAAGCCCCCGGTCCAGGTGACCTTCTCGTTCGCGGCCAGGCTGATTTGCAGAAAACCGAGGGCCTCCATCTCCCTGGCGCGCTTGAGGGAGCCAACGTCGATCGCCTTCAGCCCGCCGGCGGTGACCACGCCGACGAGGCTGGCCTTGGCGTCGGCGTCGTCGCCGGCGACCAGCACGGTGGTGGTGAGCGGGCCGACGGTTCCTGCGGCGAGGGTGCCGGCGAAGGTGGTGTTGAACGCCTTGAGCACCCGCGAGCTTGGGAGCTTCGCGGCGATCTCCGCGGCGGCCGAGGAGTCGGCGGGAACGGTCAGGGAGTCGAAAGTCTCGAAGTTCACCGGGTTGGTGATGTCGACAATGATCTTGTGGTCGAGCTGGCCGGCGCGCTGGGTCAGCACCTGGTCCACGGCCGGGTAGGGCACGGCGAGCACGACGATGTCGCCGGTGACCGGCTTGTCGGTGTCGTTCTTGCCGAGCAACTCGACGGTGTTGTCGCCCTTGGTGACAACGGCGGAGATGGCCTGGCCCATGTTCCCGGTGCCGATGATCGAGATGCGTGCCATGAGGCTCTTCCTTTCACGAATGGTTGACGCTTCAAGTAAGAGGCTGAGCACGCAGTGGTTGACAGGGCGTGCTGAACTCCAGCTGCCCCACAACGCGGACCTGACCAATTTCGAGTAGTACTGCGTACTCGTGATGCTGTCCAAGGCGCCCGACGCTGGGGATGACCGCGCTGGCCGAGTGCACCAACGCCACTCTCCCACGGCTCTCGCAGATGGTGCGACGAGTTGACGACCGCGGCCTGTGGATCGGTTTCCCTGCCTCGGCGACGGGCGCGGCACCAACGCCCGCCGACCAAAGTCGGGCCCGGGAGACACCAGCCGAGCCACCTTCGCCTGCAGGTCAGGTACGCGCAGGGTCAGATGCATCCTCCTCTTGTGCGCCTTCGGCTCGGGAACTCGCTGCAACAGCAGGGAGTCAGAGCAGCGTTAGCGTGGGACACGAAGGCTCCTGGTTGGCGGAGCGCTTCGTAGAACGATCTTGTCGCCAGCACCCCTCACTGCGCGGAGCCGAGGTCCCTGTCCCCCAAGATCCTCGGCTCCACCCTCGGTGCATGCTGATGCGCCCGCACGATCGAGGAGTCGATGCTGACCGTCCACTGCACCGGTGTGCGCAGCTTCCACAAGATCCCATTGATGACCTCCGGTGATCCCGCCACCGCCCCCGCGACCCACCAGGCTCGGGAGCAGCGGCGCGATCACCGCCCATGCCTCGTCGGTCGCCTCACCCCGACGCACCACCGGCACATCGTCAACGACCCACCGCTACAAGATGCAGGCCCGCGCGCTGGTCGCCACCGTCAAGCCCAGAGACATCGTCGGCAAGTCCAGACGCCGCCTCGCCGTCGAACTCATCAGTGAACTCGAAGGTATCGACAAGAAGATCAAATCCGCGGACAAGGACCTCAAAGCCCTTGTCGACAAGATCGGGTCGCAGTCGGCGGCGGTGAGGGCGTCGTGTTGGCCGTTGGGGTTCTGGTCGCGGGTGGATGCCCGCCCGTAGCCGATCCGCATACCCGGGGACTGTATCGGTTGCGTGTGCCGGACCGTTTGCGTGACATTGCCGCGGACACGGGTTGCGTTACACCTGCGACCTGCGTGGACATGCCGCCGACCTAGTGTGTCCGCGAACGATCGTTCGCGGACACAGGTCAGCGGGGTTGGGGCAGCGGGATGATCTGGCGGTACTTTCCACCGGTGGTTTGTTGCGGTGGCTCGTCGGCGCGTTCGACGTCGACGTGGCCGAGGCTGTGGCTGGCAAGCAGGTTGGTGAGGTCGGCGTGCACGGTGCCCCACAGGTTGTCGGGGTCGGTGCCGGCGGCGGGTAGCAGGCGGACGCGTAGGGCGGTGGGCGCGGTCTGCACGATTTGGAACAGCTCGACGCCGGGGATGCGTTCGACCAGGGTTGCCAGTGCGAGCGGCGCGATGGTGACGGGTGTGCCGGCGGGTGTGGTGAGGGTGAGCAGGTCGGCGGCGCGGCCTTGGACCCGGATGGCGGGTAGCGGGTTGCCGCATTCGCAGGGGTCGGGTCGGGTGAGGATGGAGTCGCCGAGGTCGTAGCGCAGGATCGGCTGTATCTGGTTGGCGAGGTTGGTGACCAGCACGGTGTGGGAGGGCTGCCCGGGTGGAACAGGTTGGTGGTCGGCGTCGACGGGTTCGACGATGACCCAGTCGGCGTTGACGTGAAGCCAGTGGTGGCGGCAGCTGTAGGAAAGGAATGGGACTTCGTTGGCGGCGTAGCTGTGGCCGACCTTCGCGTTGAACGCGGCGGCGATCCGCTGGTACTCCGGTGGTGGGAGTCCTTCGGCGGACAGCACCACCAGCGCCGGGTCGATGCGCAGCCGACCGGCTTCGGCTTCGCTGGCGAGCATCGCCCCGACGGTGGCGTAGGGGGCGAGGATCGCGGGCCGGAACCGGTTCAGGCCATCGACGAGCGTGGGCATGGGGTTGTGGACGGAGAACACGCTGGTGGTTTTCGCCCGCCGGGGGTTGGCTGATAGTCGGGCGGCGGCGGTCGCGGAGGCGAAGTGCCCACCGGTCGGGACCACCAGGGCCATCCTGCGGCCGGCGGTGAGGATCGTCGCGGCGTCGCGGGCGGTGAGCCACGAGGCGAGCATGCGGGCGGCCATGGCGCCGGCGACGGTCAGGGCGTGGTGGTCCTGGATGAATATGCCGTGGGTGCCGGTGGTTCCCGAGGTGGTGGTCACCGTGTACTGGTCGTGCAGGCGTTGGCCGACCAGGGTGGGGTCGTCGACGAACCGGTGGACGGTGTCGAGGGTGATGGCGGGGTCGCAGACCCAGTCGTCGAAGTGCGCCATCAGGGTCTTCTTGTCGACCACCGGCAGCACGACCGAGTCGGTGACCCGGTCAGGCAGGTCGCGGTAGCGGCGGCGGTAGAACGGCGAGCTGGCGCGGGCGTGGTCGACGATCGCTGCCAACCGGTGCCGTTGCCGGCGTGCGATGGCGTCCGGGCCGCCTCGCTTCGCGCGGCGGGCGTCCCACAGCAGACGGGGCAGGTTCATGTGTGCTCTCCGGTTCCTAGACGATTCCGCTGGTGAGGGCGGTGATGGCGAGACCGTGGGTGAGGACGGCGGGGATGAGTCCGTAGCGCATGCGCAGCCAGGCGCAGATGAGTCCTTCCCAGGCCGTGAACGCCAGCAGGGGCCAGCCGGCGTCGGTGACGGTGGCGGCGAGGTAGGTGTGGCAGGCGGCGAACAGCAGCCCCGACAGCAATGCGGCGTGGGTGGAGGTGGTGTGCTGTTCGAGGTGTCCTTGCAGGAATCCGCGGAAGAGGACTTCTTCGAAGAGGTTCCCAGTGAGGCAGAACAACAGCAGCGCCGCCCATGCTGATGTGGGCACAGGGCCGCCCCGCTCCGATAGCGGCCACAGTTGGGAGATGGCCAGCACGGGCGCGGCGGCGGCGACGGCACCGGCGACACCCGAGCCGAGAACGGCTGGGGTGGGACGACCCCAATCGACCAGGACACGCAGCTGCGGATGGGTGGCCAGGACGAGGACGGTCAACCCCAACGTCACGACGGCCAGGGTGGCCAGGAGGGCCGTGTTGGTGGTGAGCCTGATCCACGGAGCCACACCGCCGGCCGTGCCTACCGTCCACAGCCCGGTGGGAGTCATGGCGTCGCGGATGAGGACGAAACCGCCGATGAGAACGGCGATAGACACTGCCGGGGACGCTAACCGGCGCGCCAGGAGGAGGCAGGCGGTGAACAGGGTGAGACCGGGGGCAATGAGAAGGGTGTAGTTAGCCAGGGTGGTGAACACAGCGGGCTCCCGTGGGATGGAAGGGGAGCAGGCACAGCCGACAGGCGCTTCTCACCTGCTCCCGCCAAGAGGTGACGGGGTTAGGTGAGCTTGCCGATGGCATCGATGAGCAGCCAGATCCCGAAGGCTGCGAACAGGGCCGCGGCGCCGTACTTGATGGTCTTCTCGGGGAGGCGTTTGCCCAATGCCCGACCGACGATGATGGCGAGGGCGTCAGCGGCGACCATGCCGACGGTGGAGCCCAGCCAGGTCCCGAACCACCCGTACTGGGTGGCGAGGGTGACGGTGGCCAGCATGGTCTTGTCGCCGAGTTCGGCGAGGAAGAACGCGACTCCGACGGCGATGATCGCCTTCTTGGTGGTCTTCTCCGCCTTCGCCTCCTCCTCGTCGGTGAGGGAGTCACCGCGAAGCGTCCAGGCGCCGAAGGCGAAGAACGCGATCGCAGCGAGCAAGGCGATCCACCCCGTCGGCAGGGCCGCACCGAGACCGTAGCCGACGGCGACGGACACGGCGTGGACGATCGCCGTGGCGATGGTGATGCCGACCAGCACCGGCCAGGGCTTGAAGCGCGTGGCGAAGGTGAGCGCCATGAGCTGGGACTTGTCGCCCACTTCGGCGACGAAGATGACACCGAAGCTCACCGCGAGCGCGATGAAGAACCCGGTCATAAGAATGGGGCGCCTTCCCGGTCAGAGCCGGGCCGGGAAGCACACAGGCGCGACCTCGGCCCGGCTGCACGTACAGCCAGAGCCGAAGGTCTCGCCCACCCCCGCCGAGCAGGGGCCGCATGACCGGACCCGCCACAGGCGAGTCAGCATGTCGATCATGCGCTTGGAGGACTACTCCCCTTCGCAGCCCGAACCTTACCCCGCCCCACTGCCCGGCCGGCAACCACCGTGACCAAATCCACCACACACACCGGCCGGCTGAGTCCTTCCGGTGCGGCGGCCGCAGGGCTGGCCATCGCTGTGATGGGTGTCGGGGCGACGCTCGTTGCGCAGGTCGCGATGGGTAAGTTCCTGGCGCCTCGGCGTCGAGCACACCGTGCTGGTCATCGGCGGGCTGTTCGCCGCGGCGCGGAACCCGATCTTCACCGCGATGGTCACCACCAGCATCGGCTTGACGCTCATGGTCCCGAACATCGCCGTCGTGCCGCGTCTGTCGCAGCCCGCGCCATCGCCGGATGGAGTCCGGTTCTGCCGACGCTCCACCCGAGTCATTCGTACGAATCGCCGCGCGTCTTGGCCTCCCACATCTCGACGATGTCGGACCGCAGCGGGGCGCTCTTCGCGCGGAAGCGGTGACCTGCGAGGGCCTTGCCGGCCATGTCCCGTAGCCGCTCCACCTCGCTGCCGGTGAACCCGCGACGCCGCCGACCACTTCCATGACCCGTCGTTGCGCTACGCCGCAGCAGAAGTCCTCGCCCGCGCCGAGCGTACCGCCGAGGCCGAACGCGAACTCGACGCCCTGCTCGCCACCACCGAGCCAGGCTGGAGCGGCCGAGCTGACGCACTGCGGCTGGCGGCGCAACTCTTCGATGAAACCTGGGCATCGATCTCCATGGTCACGGAGAAGCGGGCAGGCCGGAGCACCTGCATGGCGACTCTCGCGTGGACGTCGAGGTCGGCCAGGAGCGTGGCGCAGGTGCGCCGCGCATCGTGGACGGCGACCTGCGGGTCGGGCACGGCCGCGGCCGGCGGTCGCAAGCCCGACGTGGCGCCCGGTTTGGGGGAGCAGGTTGGGAGCAGCCGGGTGTCCTGAACGGCTCCGAACGGCATCCAACCGCAGGGAACAGCAGCCAACTGCGCCCACCCCTGCCTGCGGCTTCTCGTTTCCGCAGGTCAGAGTCGGTGCAGCGTCCTGTTTCAGACGCAGTGCTCAACGGCGCTGAACGGACTTCAATGGTGCTCTATCTCGCCTGGTAGGGGAGTGTGCGCAGCTCGGGGCGGTAACGAGCCGGTGGACGGGCTGGGCCTTGCGCTGGGAGCAGATTGGGTGCACGTCACCGAAGTGGTCAGCGCTAGCGAAGTGCTCACCGCCCTCGGCCCGGCCAGGGCGGTGAGCAGCAACGATGTGGCGGTCTGGCGTGCTTGACCTCCCAGTGAAGACCGAAGTGGTCACTCCGCTGCGGATCTACGATCGGTCTGAGTCGATAGCCGTGTCGAACACCTGGATGGGCCAGGAGCGTGGCCGCTGCATCGACGTCTGGCTCTGCTGCCAACCACGCAGGCGCGGGTGCCTGTCCCAGGAGCTGATACTCCGATCCCATCACCAGTGCGCTGACCAGGGATTCCTGCTCGGTGACCTCTTCGGCGCGCCCGAAGGCGTCAGCACCGGCGGCTCCGCATCACAGGTCGACGACGTCCGCACATGCCGATGAGCGGTCGCGTCGCCAATACTCCGCTGGGAGGTCGGCAGAGCTCCGGATCACGCGGACGGGCCGCTGCTCAAAACTTCTCCTGCTCCGGATCGGTCCCGGCCACGATCGGCGGGAACTGCCAGTCCCGTTCCATCGCATCCCAGTACGCCTTCGCGACCATCTCACGGGCACGGTCGTGTGCGCGCCGGGTCCCGCCCTGCCGCAGGCGTTCGGCCAGCGGCGTTCCGGTGTCGCTTAGGTCCACCAGCGCGGGTAGTCCGCCCGGCAGTGCCATGCCGGTGATCAGCGTCGGTAGCACGACGTCGGCGACGTGCCGCGAGAGGCAGTCAAGCTCGTAGCCGGGGCTGACCCAGACGCCGCGGTCCGGGCGCTGCACGTGCAGCGCGGGCGAGGTGTGCACGGGCGTGAGCACGCCCTTCTGGACGACCTCAAGGACGGTGCCGACCTCGATGTGCCGCATGCCGAGTTGGCGAGTCCGTGGCCCATCGTCCAGCCGCTCAACCAGCGACCGGCCGGCGGCGAGGCGGATGGTGCGATGCTTGTCCTCGTTGGAGTAGTCGCGAAGCAAAACCAGCGGATGCTCGCTGGCCGGGTCGGGGCCGCCCATCAGCATCGACAAGGCTGGCGGGATTGCCGGGACGGATGCCTTGTCGGCGAAGGGCTGGAGCGCAGCGATGCGCTTGCCCAGGGTGGCGGTGGTCGCAAATTCAGTGAGCCCCTGCTTCACGAGGCCCTTCACCTTGTCCTCGAACTTCTTCGGGTTCTCGTAGATCAGCATGCTCACGGCCCGAGCCTGTGAGTCGGTCAGCGGCTTATCGCGATTTCTCTCCACGATGTAGAACACCACGTTGTCGATGGCTGACCGCAGGTGGTGGACAGCCCCGCTGAATAACATGGCGGCGATGGGCGGCAGCGGCCTGATCGTGACCACCTCGACCTCCAGGTAGCCGGGCGTCCGCTCCACCTGCCTCAGCCTCAGCGGTCCCTCGTCGTCCGGCCCTCGCGACCACGCCAGCGCGATCTCGGCCAACTCGAAGGCGAGTTGATCGGCGTGCGCCAAGCGCATCGCTACAGGGTGCAGTGCCTCGGGCAGCCAGTCCATCGCTCTCACGGCGCCGACCCTAGTCCGGGCCTCGGACATCGGGCCGCCACGGTGCTCGGCCGCGCTGAGCGGTGTTGCGTGGTGAGACGCTGCGTTCGAGGCCCACCCAACCCGCCGAGTTGCCGGACCGCCGTATCGCAGTCATCAGCCTGTACTCCCTGTCATACCCTGCCGTCAACCTGAGGGCATGGCGAACAACACCGAAGAGCCGGCGCCCGCTGAGGGCGCAGGCCAACGCAAGAGCATATCGCCGGCGATGCTGGCCGCGCTGTGGACGGTGAGCAACGGCCGCTGTTACGCCCCTGGGTGCCCGTTCCCGGTCGTGTTCGAGGTTCGCCGCGGGCACTTCCAGAAGAACGCCCAGGTAGCGCACATCTACGGGGTCCGGCCCGGCGCGCCTCGTTACCGGCCGGACATGCCGGCCTCCATGCGCGACTCGTTCGAGAACCTGCTGCTGCTTTGCCAGGCACACCACGAGGAAGTCGACGGCAAGGACAGCGCACACCTCTACCCAGTAGACGTGCTGCGCCGCTGGAAGATCGAGCACGAAGGTGACCACGGATCGGTGCTCAAGGACCTGCGTGTGGTCAACACCGGAGCACTGATGAATGCGCTGGTAAAGCTTGCCGAACCACCCCTGAGCCGCTTGGAGAGAATCACGAAGCAACTCGAGCAGACCGGCACCGTTACTGCTGACACGGTTCGGGAGCTCAAGGCGATCACAGCCGTCCTCTCCGCCTCCAGTGGCTTGGATAGCGAAGCCGTCCGAGGGATGGTGCGCTTGGCCAACGCGCTAGAAGATTCGAGATTCGGCAGGACCGCGGCACGGCTTAGCGAAATGTTGGAGGTGCAATTCCCGCATGATGTAGCGCGACTGGAGGAGATCCTGATGCGGATAGGCCGGTACGAATAACCGCAACCCATTGCCGAAGTTCCTCCCGCACCTGTGCCCGGCACACGCTCTCATGCCGCGATCCGCGCGACGCACCGTCACAGCTTGTTGCCGCTCAAGCTGCCACGGTCATGGCTGATGTGAGTAGGTCCGTCTTCCCAGACAAGTGCCGTTCTGAATCGAGCCGGTTTCACGTCGGTCACCTTCGTCGAATGCGGCGCCGCACCACCTAAGCCTCGCCGATCGGCAGCCCGACGTCGACGGCCCACTTCTTCGCCATGCCCATCAGGACTAGCCCAAGTGCCTGGTTCCCGGCTCCGACGACAGTGTCAAGCGTCTCCATGAGCCGGTCCCGAATGAAGCGCTGATTTGGGTTGGCTCGCTCAGCCTCGCCCTCAAGAACCTCGATGTCGCGAGACACAGCTTCGGTCTGCTCCTCGGTGAGCGCGAAGACCGGCAGACTCTCCGCCAAGGCAGCAAGCAGAATCTTGAGGTCATCCGCAGGGGAACCGGTATACGTCGTCGACGTCTGGCTAAAGTTGGTGGCATCGACTGCCAAGCTGCCGCCGTTGATAGTCTGGATGTTGAACACGTTTCCTGCCTTTGGCGCGCTGTCGCTCATGAACTCGTCAACGTCCTTTCCCGACTCGACACACCTCTGACCGGCATCAGTGATTTGCAGTGTGAGGTATCCGGCGACGTCAGGGGCAGTGGTGCCGCCTTTCGCCAGCCCCTGCCCGACCAAGTAGACGGTTGCCCGTCGTAGGACTTGCTCCCTGATCGGCACGCCGTCGATCTGGATGCCAAAGAGGGATTCGAGTTGTAGCCATCCGGTGCCGTCCGGGTCCTGGTGGTAGAGCCGGTGGAGAATGCCGTTGACGGCGACTCGCCGCTGAAATGCTGGGTTGGCGACCATAGCTCGCCGTTCCTCGACCAAGGCGCGGCCGGAATCAGTGATCGTGGCGGTCACACCCGTTTCATACGCCGTAACGTAGCCCTCGAGATCAAGACCGCGGACCGTGTCACGCCAAAGCATGTCCTCTTGTTCGTCCGGTTCCTCGCCGAAAAGGTCGACGACGTTCGGCGCCAGTCCCGGGGTCTTCTCTTGGTAGTCGTACAGCGCGCTCAAATACCGGTTGCGCCGCTCCGCTGAGCTCACGAGCCCCGCCTTCACTATCGGTAGAGGGCAGAGATACTAACTGAACCGAGGCTGCCCCGAGCCCAGGGCCTCGGAGTAGTCCGCGACTGTCCGGTTGGTTACGAGATGCCATTTAGTGCCAGGGTTGCGGCTTGGTTGGTGTGGGCGCGGCGGGCGCTGACGGTGTTCGCCCAGCCGGCGAGCCGATTGCGGTCCTCACCAAGGTGACGTCTCTGATCCAGTGCACGCTGTTTTCGATGGTCCCCAGTGTAAGATCAGTCAGAGCGAACTGGACATTCGCGGACTGCTCCGGGGCCACTGGCCCCGAGCCGTTGTGACAGCGACCTGGCTACTCGCCGAGCTTCGGCGGAGCTTCGGCGCGCACATCTGCCGCTGACAGGCGCGGCGTTCGTGAACGTGCTTTGCAATCCGATGCGGCTGCAGGAGTCAGCGCTGGTGCCAGCCGCCAAGCTGCTGGGCTGGCAGCTCACGATCCCGACGTCGGCCGCCCGATGCAGGGCCGGTTCGGGGGAGCAGGTTGGGAGCAGCTGGGTGCACTGAACGGCTGTGAACTGCGTCCAACGGCTTCGGACGGTATTCAACTGCACCCACCCCTGCCTGCGGCTCCACGTTTTCGCAGGTCAGAGGCGGTGCAGCGTCCTGTTTCACACCGAAGAGGTCACTGGTTCGATCCCAGTATATGGATATCTGCAGGTAGCGAGCCCGTCGCCGGAACCACCGGTAACGGGCCTTCGCGCTGAGGAACTCGCATTCTTTTGCCACCAAGTGTGCGAGTACGGTCCGAAGCCGCAAACTCGGTAGTCGTGGTCAGAGCCTCCCCGGCGATCCTTACCGAGGAGGCTCTGACCACTGTTGGTGGATCGGTTCGGCTATCTCACAGGCGCGGGTCCTGCTGGACCTTCAGGGCGTTGAGGATCGGGTCGCGCTCGCCGATCTCGCGGCGAAGCTCGATCTTCAGATCGCCACCGGCGTGCTCCACGGTGACCGTGTTCACGTCCGAGGTCAGCGCACCCACCTTCGCCTGCACGTCGTGGTCGTGGAGCACGGCTTTGCCGTCGACCAGAACATCGAAGGTACGCTTGCCGGCCTTGACCTTCTCGATCTCCGCGAAGTCGAGGCCGATCCGGTACGTTCCGGCGGGCGCGTTCTTGAACACGTAGCTGAACGTCTCGCCGGTCCGCTGGGTGCGGAACAGCGCGTCGTCCTCGGTGCCGGCGATGTCGGCCTTGGTGGTACGCGCCTTGCCGCCGACGTAGCCCCACGGCCGCGAGCCGAGCTGCTGGTCGGGCGACCAGACGAAGCCGTCGGTGCCGACGTGCCCGGATCCGCCCACGTCGACGCCCTGCCAGTAGGCCGAGGTCGCCAGGCGGACCGGCTTGAGCTGGGTCTCGCTCTTGCCGGCGTTCGATGCCACGAGCACGTCCCCGACGAGCACGCCGGGCTCGACGTCGGCGTTGTCGGCCGTCGCCGTGACCGTGGTGGACTCCCCGGCCGCCAGCGTGACCGTGCCGGTTGCGGCCGCGCCCGTGAGGGTCAGCCACGGAAGGTCGGCGGCCTCGTGCCCGCCGTCGCTGGTGCGTTTCTGCTCGCTGAGCCGCACCTCGAGCGGGGCGGAGCCGGTGTTGGTCACGGTCACGTCGGCCGTCGCCCTCTGGTCCTTGTCGAGGAGCCAGTCGAAGTCACCTCCGGTGAGGGTGGCGACGCCCGTGGTCAACGCCGTGTCGACGACCTCGGCCTGGTCCTTCTTGGCGATGGTCACGGGGTGGCTGGCGGTGACGTAGTTCGGCGCCTCGACCTGCACGGTGTTCTCGCCGACCAGCGCCTGAGCCTTCCACCGGCCCTTGGCGTCGGCCGTGATGACCCGCTCACCGTTCGGCCCCTTGAGCGTGACGATCGCGCCCTCGATCGGCTTGCCGTCGTTCTTGTCGGTGACCGTGCCCTCGATCGTGCCCGCAGCCGGGAGGGTGTACTCCAGCCCCAGGCCGGCCTTCAGGACGGGCTGGTTGAAGGAGTACTGGCTCGCGGGGTTGCGCGTCAGGCTCTCCACGCCGACCGTCGCCGACGACCCCCGGGTGAGCGGGTTGTCGCCGCCGACGCCGTCGCCGTACCCGATCTGGATCCGTCCGTCGGCGATCAGGGTGACCGAAAAGCTCACGCGAGCCGTCCGGTCACTGTAGAAGGCGACGTTGCGCCACTCGATGACCTGCGCGGCCAGCCCGTCCACCTCGGTCGTGCCGAAGTAGATGCCTGCCTGGTCGTCGACGAAGAGATCGTCCCAGAGCGGATAGATCGCGTCGATCGGACTGGGCGACGGCAGTGACGTGTTGCCCCTCCGCACGCTGACGCGGTCGAAGACCAACGTGCCGTTCGTCGTCACGCACACGCCGTCCCAGGCCGTGTCGTAGAACGGGAACAGGAAGCTGGAGTCGAACCACAGCACGCCGCAGACGTCATCGCCGTGCCACCCGGACTCCTCCGTACCCTGGCGGTAGAGCCCGTCGGTCACCCTCATTGTGTACGAGCGACCGGCGGGGGCCACCGGCACGGGGCCCGGCTCCGGCTGCTCGGGCTGGGGCTCCGGCTCCGCGGTGTCTGCGCGCGGGTCGAGCGTCACACGCAGCGCGGCAATGGCCGGGGCCTTCAGGCCCTTCGAGCCCCGCAGCTCCACGGTCAGCGGACCGCCCTCGTGCTTCACGACGGCGGTGCGCCAGTCGGCGGCGTCCGGCCCCACGGCCGCGGCCGCGTCGTACGCGTACTCCGTCAGCGTTCCGTCCACGAGGACGTCGAACACCCGCTTGCCCTTGGCCACCTCCTCGATCTCGGCGAACCCGAAGTCGATCGCGTAGGTGCCCTTGGGCGTGTCAGGGAAGCGGTAGAACAACTGCTTGTCCGGCGTGGTGCGCTGCGACTGGAACAGCATGTCGTCCGTCGTACCTTCGATCCCGGCCTGCGTGGAGGCGGCCTTCGTCTTCCCCTCGTAGCCCCACGCTCCGTTGCGGGAGGCCTGGTCGGCGGACCAGGTGAAGCCGGAGCCGTCGGTGAACGAGGTTCCGCCGGCGTTGACGCCGACCTGGTACTTCGTGGTCGTGAGCGTCACCGGGACGTAGGTCTTGGACTGGCGTCCGGAGTCGGACCGCACCACGATGTTCGCGCCGAGGACTCCTGGCTCGGCGTCCTTCGAGGAGAGCGAGACCTTGACGGTCGTCGACTGACCCGGGGCGAGGGTGCCGCCGGTCGAGGAGAGCGACAGCCACGGCAGGTCGGTGAGCAGATCGTCCTCGACGTCGACCAGCACGACGTCATCGGCGACCTGGTCCGCCGCCCACAGCGCCCCGGTCGAGTCGGTTTCGAGGCCGCCGCCCTGGGTCGCCTTCTGGCCCGGGAACCACCACGCGTTGACCAGCGAGCAGTCGACGGGGTCGACCTGCAGGAGGCGGGTGGGCCGGTTCGAGGTGAGGTCGGTGTACCAGATGGTGTCGGACGCCTGGTTGTAGGCCAGGCCCATCACCTCGGGCAGCGGCGGCGCGCAGAACGACAGCAGCGCACCCGCGTTGCCGTGCGACGTCCCGGCGACGGTTCCGATCATGCCGTTCGCCCGGCCGCCGACGTAGAACACGTCCTCCGTCGGGTTGTAGGCGAGTCCGGTCAGCTGCAGCGTGGACCAGTCACCCTTGATTTGCCGGGTTTCCTTCCCGGTCTCCCGGTCAAAGCAGTGGATGTAGCTGGCCGGGCTGTCCTCCATCTGGCACATGTCACCGGTCCTGGTGTCGAGCGCCATGTCGAACGCCCGGTACGCGGGGTTCCACGAGGCGTCGAAGACCTTCCCGGTCCGCTTGCCCGCCACCGTGTAGGCGGTGTTGGTCCGCGCGTTGTAGTCGTGGACCCAGACGTCGCCGTCGTACCCGATGCCGGTGGGCTCCTTCTCCGCGATCGTGCCCGGGATGGGGATCCGGGTGATGACATCCCCGCCGGAGGTCGGGCCGACCTTGGCGGCCGCCTGCGCCTCCGCCTTGGTCGTCGTCGCAGCCTTGCCGTCGGCGTTCGACGGCTTCATGCCGCTGGAACCGGCCTTCCACGCGGTGAGGTCGATCGTGCTGTCCGCACCCTTCCCGGTACGCGTCGTGGCGCTGGCGGCGTCGAGCTCGGGGTGGCGCGCGGCCTCGCCCAGGTTGTACGTCAGCGGTGCCGAGCCGGTGTTGGTCAGCGTGAGCGTGCCGACGCCCTTCTGATCGGTGCCCAGCACCGCGTCGAGGCCGTCGGCCTTCAGGCCGGCGACACCCGTGGTCAGCCGTGCGTCGATCTTGGCCTTGGCGTAGAGCTCGTCGAGGGAGAAGGGGTACGCCGCGGTCGTGTAGTGCGTCGCCTCGACGGTCATCGTGTAGTCGCCGACCGGAAGCTGGCGATGCACGATGCCCATCCCGTTGGTCGTGACGCTCTCGACGAGGCCGTCCTTGTCGGTGAACGACACCTTGGCTCCGGACACCGGCAGCCCGTCGTTCTGGTCGACGACGGTCGCGTCGAGGTAGCCCCACTCGGGAAGGTCGTAGGTGACGATCATCCCGTCGTGCAGCACCGGGGCGTTGTCGGAGAACCGGATGCCGTCGACGCCGGCCCAGCCCTGGATGCCGGTGATGGTGCGGGCGCCGCCGGTCACCGGGTCGTCGGTGCCGATGCCGTCGCCGTACCCGAAGATCACCTTGCCCGAGCGGGTGAGCGTGGCCGAGAAGTTGACCGGCTCCGTGTACTCCGACCGGATCGGGTAGGCCCAGATCTTGGCGTTGCGGAACTCGACGACGAACGCGTCCTCGCCGTCGACCTTGGCGGCCGCCGTGAAGACTCCCCCGCCGGGGGCGAACTCGACGGGGGTCTGGACGTAGAACGGGAAGACGCCCGCACCGCCGCTGCCGGGTCCGGTGCTGGTGTCCGGGGAGATCACACCGCGCAGGCTGACGCCGAGGGTGTCGTGGCTGCCGTTGTAGAGCGCGATCGGGAACGGCAGCTTCACCGTCGCCCACACGCCGCTGGGGAACGCGACCGGGTCGGTGCCGCGCAGGTGCTCGCCGTCGGACACGGCGCAGCTGTAGCCGCCCTTGTCGACGACGAGCCCGACCGGGATCTCGGGCGACTCGTTCTGCGCGCCGACGGTCAGCGGGACCGTCGTGGGCGAGAAGCAGGCGTTGGGCTTGACGGTCAGCGTGTACCCGCCCTCGGGGACACCGGCGATCGTGAACGCGCCGTCGGCATCCGTGCGTACCGGCTTCAGCGGCGTGTCCTTGACGGAGACGTCGGCGTTCGGGACGGGTCGCTTCTTGTCGTCGACGACCCTGCCGCTGATGTCGTGCCTCGCGGCGGCCGTGAGCGGCAGCTTGACGGAGGTGTCCTGGCCGAGGGTGATCGTGACGTTGGCGGTCGCGGTCAGGTAGCCGAAGACCTTGGTGCTGAGCTGGTAGTCGCCGACCGGGAGGTTCGTGGTGAACCGGCCGTCCTTGTCGGTGCCGATCGACCGGCTGAACGGACCGCTGATCGTCACCTCGGCGGCGGGTACCGGGGCGCCGTCAGCGGTGACGACACCGGTGAGGGTGCCACCCTGTTTGGGCGCGAGCTCGAGCAGGCGGACGAGGTCGAGCCGGCCCTCGCCGTACTTGTTGTTGACCTCGGCGGTGCCGCCGCACTCGGTGTCGTCGACATCGACGGCCGACTCGGCGAGCAGCCGACGGGTCTCCTCGACCCGCCCGATGAGGGTCGGGTCGTAGCTCCACAGCGCCGCGACGGCGCCGGCGACGTGGGGTGCCGCCATCGAGGTGCCGGACATCTCGGTGTAGCTGTTGCCCGGGTAGGACGACAGGACGCCGGCGCCCGGGGCGGAGATCTCGGGCTTGATCCGGCCACCTTCACCCTCACCCTTGCGGGAGAACGGCGCCAGCCTGCCGTCCGAGGCGTAGGCGCCGACGGAGTAGGCACTCTCGGCGGAGCCCGGCGAGGAGACGGTGTCGCAGGCCGCGTACGGCGCGGTGTTGCCCGACGACCAGACGCTGAAGATGCCCGCGGCGCTCCACGCCTCGTCGATGGCCCGGAAGAAGTCGTCGAAGTTGTGCTCGACGGTCTGGCCCCACGAGTTGTTGATGACGTGCGGGCGCTTGGACGGGTCAGGGTTGTTTCCCTGGACGTCGGTCGGGGCGAGCAGCCACCAGCCCGACCGGAGCAGCGACTCGACGCCGGTGTTGTCGCAGCAGCCGTTCGTCGCGATCCACTGCGCGTCCGGGGCGACGCCGACGTGGTTGGTGCCGTCGTCGCCGACCATGGTGCCCATGGTGTGGGTGCCGTGTCCGTTGTCGTCGCACGGCGCGCCCGTGCACGTGCCCCGGGTGGCCATCCAGTTGTAGTTGTGGTCGACGGTGCCGTCGGGCTTTGCACCGCGGTACTGGTGCCTCAGGACGGGGTGATCGAACTGCACACCCGAGTCGAGGTTGGACACGGTGATGCCCGCACCGGTGGCGCCCATGGCCCACGCCTCGGGGGCGTGGATGGCGTCCAGACCCCACGTGGCGGTGCCTTCCTCGGCCGCGCCCTTCGGGGCGGCGGGGCGGGCAGCCTGGTCGGTGGGGATCTTCTCGTCCACGGGATCGACCAGCGCGACCTGTGGCGTCGCGTGGATCTCGGCGACCTGCACCTTGGAGGCCACGTCGAGGGCGAGCTTCTCGGTGCCCTGCTTGACGAGCACGGTGTTGGCGATCGGGTACGAGGTGTATTTGACGCCTGCCCGGTCGAGTTCGGTGGAGACCGATGCCAGGGAGTTCTTAGCCGCCGCGGTCAGCGCGTCGTAGACGAACTGACCGCGAGCGGTCCAGTCGGTGATCTTCTTGGCCGGCCCGAGGTCGGCTTTGGCGCCGAACGTGATCCAGAAGTCGGAAGCCGGCTGCGCGCGGAAGCGGTCCTTCAGGCTCGACTCGATCTTCTTGGCGGCCGCGCCGGGATCCGGCTCAGCGGCGGACGCCGGTAATGGCTGAATGATGCTCAGGCCGACCGCTGCGGCCAGCGAAGCCGCGAGGGCTTTGAGTCTCATGAAAGGTCCTTCCGCCTACAGGGGCTGGTAGGGGTCGTGGCTCTCGTGGTCGTCGACACCATCGGCGTCGCGGGCGTCGGAGACGTCGCCTGCGCTGGCGCGCGGCTCGCGCGACAGCTCGAGAGGTGGCTGGTGCTCGATGGCGGAGTCGTCACGCGCGACAGGTCGCTCAGCCATGCATCGGCCCAGGGCTATGGATCATGGAGTCATGCTCGGGCGCGACGAGCGTCCTTCGCTATCCAGCGGATACGTCAATATTCACGACGCGCCGTCGAGGGAGTCCTCTTCTGCGAACACTCCGGCCTCCACCGCCTTGACCGCGAGCGCGGTCCGGGAGGTCACCTTCAGCTTGCGCATCGCCGCACGTAGCTGTTGATCCACCGTGGCCGGAGACTTGGCCAGGATCCGGCTGATCTCCCGGTTCGTCTTGCCGGCGACAACCAGTTGGACCACATCGAGCTCGCGAGGTGAGAGCTGGTCGCCGTACCCTCGTCGGCCGCCGCGCCACAGTCGCGGAACCTCGGCGCCGTGTTCGCGAAGCCGCTGTGCGACACGGTCCGCGTCGCCGCGGGCCCCGAGCCTGAACAGCTGCTCGTACTGCGCGGCCAACAGCTCCCGGCCCGGTTCGAACTGGCCGTGCGCGAGGATCGCCTCGGCTTGACGCTCGCGGGCGAGCATGGCGTCGTACGGGCGTGGCAACGCGCTCCAGGCGCGCGCCGCACGATCGTATGCCGTCGCCGCGCTGGCGTGGTCTCCGGCTGCGGCAAGCAGCAGGGCGCGGCACACGGTGAGCGCGGCGCGAGGCGCAGGCGCCGTCCGGCCACGTAGTCCTCTGGCGAACTGGTCGCCCAGGCGTGTCGCAGCCGTCAGGTCGCCTGCGGCAAGGTACGCCTCGACCCGGGCGGGGACGAGGTCCGTCGCCCAGACCCAGATGCCTTTTCTCCGGACGGTGTCCATCGGCTCGTTCGTGACCTGCAGCGCCCGGGCGCTGTTTCCGTCCGTCAGCCACAGTCTGGCCAGCGCAGCGGCGGCCTCCATCGTGTCATCGGCTGCGCCGAGACGGGCGGACTCCTCGAGGACGAGCCGGAACTGCTCCTCCGCAGCGCGCCGCCGTCCGGCTGCGGCTGCCAGCCGGGCCGCGAGGCGAATGCTGCCGAGGTAGTGCGCCGGCCGGTCCCGGTCGGCATCGGCGAGTGCCGCGCTTCGCTCCGCGAGACCCTCCCACCGGCCGGTGAGCCACGCCAGGTTGGCCTGTTCCAGTCGGACGTTGTGCTGCAACCGGGACGCCTGCTCGGCCTCGGCGAGGCGCATGGCCGCGGCGAGGTGCTTGTCCGCGTCGGCGTACCGACCCCAGATCAGTGCACCGGTCCCGACATTCGCGTGGATGCGGGCCACGTCGAGACGCTCCGCCGAGCTCGCACCGTCGGTGGGCAGGCCGGCGACGACGTCCCAGGCCTCCTCTGCGCCGAGCATGAGCAACGCCGCAGCTCGGTTGCCGGCCAGGTTCAGCCGCTCCGCGGGGGAATCGAATTCGGCGGCGAGCTCGGCGGCGCGATCCAGCCAACGCCGGTGGGTCGACGCCGGCCACGGTCCCGCATAGGCCCATCCGAGGTAGGTCATTGCCCGAGCCGCCTCGACCGGGTCATGGTCGAGGTTGGCCACCGCCTGCTCCAGCTCGCCGAGGGCGGCCTGCGCCTCACCCCCGGTGATCAGGAGCCGACCCAGGGGGTTTCGGATCTCGGCCTGCTGGCGGGCGGAGAGACCCGGGGTCTCCAGCACCGAGCGCAAGGTACGGATCACGCGGTGGTGGACCTCGTCGACCGGTTCGCGACGGCCCAGTGCGGCCACTCCGGCGATGCGCGCGACTCGTGCCCGATCCGACGGCGGCAACACGGCCCACGACAACAGATCGACCAGCAGGTCGACTGCCTTGGTGTGGTCACCCGAGGCCATGGCCAGCTCGGCACCCTGCTCGGCGTACCGCGCCCAGGACCGCGTCTCGCCCGCCTCCCGGAAGTGGTGGGCAAGGCGTGCGACAGGCGGCGGCTGGATGTCCTCCAAGGCGCGGCCGGCCAGCAGGTGGAAGTGTCTGCGGTCGGTCAACGGGATCGCTTCGTAGACAGCCGTGGCGGCCAGTACGTGCCGGAATCGCCACTGGCCGCGGTCGTCTCCGTCCAGGACGCCGGCGTCGGCCGCCTCCGCGACAGCGCCTCGACACGCAGTCGGTGACAGACCGGCGGTCATCGCGATCGTGGCCAGCGACGACCGTTCAGCCAACGTGGCCGCGGCGCGCAACGCCTGCTGCGCCGCCGGCGACAGACGGCCCACCCGCTCCCGGGTGGAGTCGCGCACCGTTGGCGGCACCTGTAGCTCGCGCAACCTCAGCCGGACCCACTGTCCGTCGCGGAAGACGAGGTCGGCACGGTCGCACATGAGGCGAACCGACTCCTCCAGCGCCAGAGGAACGCCACCGGTCCGCTCGTGCATGAACGCCGTGAACTCCTGCGATACCGGGTTGCCGTCCAGCATCGAGGACACCAGCGCTGCCGTGTCGTTGGGTCGCATCGGCGCCAGGGCAATCCTCAGCTGGGTCACGCCAGCGGGCAACCGGGACGTCAGCCGCAGCAACAGCGATCCGTCGTCCACCTCCTCCGGCCGGTAGGAGATCACCAGGCTTGGCCCGTCCGACTGCTGTCGGGAGGTGACGAACAGCAGGAACTCCAAGGTCACCTCGTCGGCCCAGTGGGCGTCCTCGAGCACGAGAACGTCGACACGCAGAGCCCGCAGCAGCTCGTCCAGGGCGCGGAACAGGCGATGCCGTGCCGCCTTCGCATCGTCCAAGGGCGGCAGTGCGGGCGGCAGGGCCGAGGACCATTCAGGGAACAGGGGTCGTAACGCACCCGCAAGCTCGGTGAGCCGTAGTCGCGACACCGGGCGGTCGATCCCGCGGAACGCGTCGACGATCGGCCCCAACGTCAGCGACTCGCGAAGCGGTGGGCACACAGAGACCAAGGCATGGCGCTGGTCCGGTGCGGCCAACCACTCTCGTAGCAGTCGGCTCTTCCCGATCCCCGCCTCGCCCTCTACCAGCACGATCGCCGGTGGCCGGGCCAAGGCGCCGCGAAGCGCCGTCATCTCCCGATCACGACCCACGAAATGCGGCGTAGAAACCGTCGGTGAAGTCCCGTCGTCCTCCGGCGAGGGGTCGAGCATGCTTGATGATCTCGCTTGTCGATGCTCGGGCACAAGTAGCATCGCGGCCACTCGCGTTGCGGGATCCTCAGCCGGTGGACGCCGGGGCCTTCGTCGAACTGCTGGTGCCGCTGGCCAGAGGCGCCGACTACACCGACGCGGTGGTGGCGCTGTGCGAGGCGCGCGACCTGCTCCGGCAGGGCAAGGTCGATCCGGCGGTTGTCTCAGCGCGCAGGGCCGTGGAGCAGGTCCGTGTCGCGTACGGAACGCAGAAGCTGTTCGGCGCGGCTGTGGAGAAGAAGCCACGTCAGCGGACCCTTGACGAGCGGTGGGCGTTCGTGGTCGAGGACTTGTTCTCGACGATGAGCGGCGCGGGCGACAAGGACGAGGTGGCGAAGGAGTTCGAGTACACCCGGGAGGACGCCGAGATGCTGATCGTCGCGACCGCCGGGATGCTCAAGCGGCTGTCCGTGGACAGCCACTCGGTATAGCTGGCCACGAATCACATGAAGGTGGCTCGCAATATCCGTTGCCATCCGAACGGCGCAGCGCTGACCTTGAATGAGCAAGGTCATCCCAACCAGCCCGAGGAGTTCCCCGTGTTGCAGTACGTCTCCACCGAATCTACGCGGTTCATGCCGCGCGGCGGTGTCGTGCTGCCCTCGATCGGGCGAGCCCACGACCTCTGCGCGAGCGAGCAGAACTGGAAGCCGGGGTGGCGGCGCGAATAGGATACGCATACGCGAAAGCCGTCCACCCCGCCAGGGATAGGGCGGCTTTTCGTATCTGAAACAACTCCATAGGGGCGTAGCTCAACTGGAAGGGCACCGGTCTCCAAAACCGAAGGTTGCAGGTTCGAATCCTGTCGCCCCTGCTTTCGTCCCGGCCGCGGCCGGCGACGTCGCAGATTCTCAACCCCACAGTGGGTGGCATAGGCAGAACCCGGCCGGCGCCTGCACGGGCCGGCCGGGGGCAACCCCTCTGGGGCGAGGGAGACGGCAACCCGCCTGCCTTGGGTGCCGGAGACACGGGGTTCGACTCCCCGGTCCCAGACTGGTAGCGCACGGGAGTGAAGGCCCCGAGGACTCCGTTCGAGTCGGGGAGATGGCACGTTGGGCTCGCGACGTGCTCGAAGCATGGGCGGATGAGCAGATCGTCTGTCAATGAGCTTTTCCGCGCAAGGGTTCGACCACCATCAGTGATCATGCGGTTCGGGCATGCTCGAAGTGCAGCAGAGCGCGTGCGGCTGCCGTGGTCTTGCCGATCCGCCAGGGGTTGAGGCTGACGTTGCGCAGCGCCTTGAATGTGGTCTTGAGCAGCGAGTTCCGCGTTCGCCGATGGTGCGAAGGCTGTTGTGGGCCGTGTTGGGCCAGGGCTCCCTGCCGATGCCCTGGGCCCAGGGCTGCTCCGCGCGCCGTCGGATGGCAAGCTCGTGTCTCATGATCGATGACTTCGCCAAGGACTATCTGAACGGCCAGCTCAGGTCGGTGCCTCAGGCGCTGATCTGGAAGCTTGGTGGGGACGCCGTGAGAAATCCGGATCTCGTGGAGGTTCGCCCGTGAGGGCGGTCATCGTCGCGGCCGCGGTCGCGTTCATCATCTCCCTGATCGGCACGCCGGTGGCGATTCGCGTCTTCACCGCGCTCAAGGCCGGCCAGCCGATCCGATCCATCGGGCTCGCCAGCAACCAGGGCAAGAAGGGCACGCCCACGATGGGCGGCGTTGTCTTCATCGTGGCGACCGTCTTCGCCTACGTCGCCGGACATATCGCCCTGACCACCCTGCCCGAGCGGCAGATCGCGCAGGAGGGGCCGACCATGACGGCCCTGGTGCTGCTCGGGCTGTTCGTCTTCTGCGGCGCGGTCGGCTTCTTCGACGACTTCCTCAAGGTGCGCTGGCGCAACTCCGATGGCCTGTCCGCCAAAGGCAAGCTCCTCGGCCAGGCGCTCGTCGGCGGCGGGTTCGGCATCGCCGCGCTCTACGTGCCGAGCACCGACGGACAGACCGTGGCCAGCGAACACATCTCGCTCATCCGCGACATCAGCTGGCTGAACGTCGGCAAGGTCGGCGCGGTCATGGTCATCGTCTTCGTGATCATGGCGATGTCGAACGGCGTGAACCTTACCGACGGCCTCGACGGCCTGGCCACCGGCGCGTCGATCCTGGTGCTCGGCGCGTACGCGCTGATCGGGTTCTGGCAGTACCGGCACTGGTGCGCCGACGACGCGTACGCTCGCGTGAACGACTATTGCTACCAGGTCCGGGATCCCCTGGAGATCGCCATGATCGCCGCGGCGGCGGCCGGCGCCTGCGTGGGCTTCCTGTGGTGGAACACGTCCCCGGCGCGGATCTTCATGGGTGACGTGGGCTCGCTCGGGCTCGGCGCCCTGATCGGCGGGCTCGCGGTGGCAACCCGCACGACGCTGCTTTTGATCATGATCGGCGGGCTCTTCGTCATCATCACGACGACCTGGGTGATCCAGATCGTCTCGTTCCGGACCACCGGTAGACGTGTCTTCCGGATGGTGCCGTTGCACCACCATTTCGAGTTGGCCGGATGGAGCGAGGTCAACATTGTGGTCCGGTTCTGGATCGTTGCCGGCGTCTGCGTGGCGGTCGGCCTGGGCCTGTTCTACTCGGAGTTCTTGGCGGTCGTTGGATAAGAGCCACGCGACCTCTTCGGCGGATCCGAAGGATCTAACCTCGATGATTCGCGCCTGACGTCTGCTCCCTCGGCCCGGTGGGGGTGATCGCCCTTGGTCGATGTGACCTGATTCCGGGCATGGTGGTGGGCCGTCTGTCGCGGCGGTGGGCGTGGTCTCCTGGGGTCCTCCGGGTTGTTGGGGCGGTGGCTGTGCTGGTCAGCCGGGGTCGGGGATGGCCGTGATCCTAGCCGGGTGGTGACGGCGGCTCTGGTGGGCGTCCGCGGGCGCGTGCTGTGTCGGCGATGGCGATCCCGGTGAGGACCGCGACGGCAGCGATGGCGGCCAGTAGCGGCGTCAGGAGGAGCATCGGCGGTGTCAGGGCGACCAACACGAGCAGCCCGATCACCCGGTCCCGGGACACGCGGCTGAACACCGCGTACTCGAAGAAGGAACGCCCGACCAGGAACAGCGCGGGCCCGCCAAGGATGACGGCGACCCAGGCCGGCCGTGTGTGCCCGAGTGGATGGGCGATGACGAGTTCGTCGCCCACCGCGGTCGCGACGATGCCGGCCATCATGAGCAGATGAGCGGTTAGCGCCGCCACGGCTAAGCGGTCTGGGTGGGGCGCCGCTGCGATCGCAGCCGGCAACAACTCTCCCGAGCGGTAGATGTAGATCCGGAAGAACAGCGTCGTGCCGACGAACGACACCACGAACGCCGCGGTCCGATCAGCCGCGAAGCCGCTGCCATCGAGGGTCAACGCGGTGACCAGGATCAACTCGCCGAGCGCGATGACGAAAAGCTGCCGGTACCGCTCGGCCAGATGCTCGGCCGCGATCGGGAATTCCGATTCGGGCGAGCGACCCAACCCCGGCGTGGGGAAGCGGAATCCGCGTGCTGTGTAGTCCACGGCCACCGCCAGCGTCCACAACGCCGCACGCGCCGCACCGTGCGCGAGCGCCCCCGCGATCCACGGCACCGCCGACACGCCAAACCAGAACAACACCCGTACGCTTCTGCTCTGCAGTTCATGGCCACGCAGAACGAGGACGAGGAAGATCTGGCGGCCGACATGGATGGCGACGTACATGCCTGCGAAGACCAGACCTCCCTCGCCGAACGCATCGGGCAGCGCGACCACCATCACCAAACTGCCGAGCATGGTCGCGGTCACCAGCAGCTGTATCGCCGGCCGATGCGGGTCGTAGAAGTCGGTTATCCACGCCGTGACGGACCAGACCCACCACATCGCCAACAGCAGCACCAGGGTCTGGAAAGCGCCGCTCCACCTGAGATCCTGGACCAGCCCGTGCGAGAGCTGGACGAGCGCGACGACGAACACCAGGTCGAAGTACAGCTCCAGGAAGCTTGCCCGCCGCGGCGCTTCGGGTCTTCGCAGCAGCATGCCACCGCTCGTCGTCATCAACCCGCCCGTTCTGCCGGCTTTGTCCCAGGCTTGAGGCATTCGTACCACACCACAGCGCCGGTGAAATCGGATATGCGGCCCTGGCCTGGAACCGGGCGGCCCCCGCTGCACGGGCGGCCTCGGTCCAGGCGGCCACTTTCCCTTCTACCCGCCACCGCCGGTCCGGATCAGCTCGTCGACCATGGCGCTGGCGTCGGGCCGGTGCTACAGGTGGCGGCGTGTCACCCAGGTTCCTGATCCCGATCCGTTACGCAGGTCCTGACCCGAACCGAGCGAGTCCAACTCAATGCCCATCTCCTCGATGCACTCACGCCTGGCCGCTTGCTCTGGGGTCTCCCGGGCTGGCTTGTATCCGCCTCCAGGCAGGCTCCATAGGGGTCGGTCGCCGTAGCTGTGATCGACGAGGAACACTCGGTCAGCGCGACCGGGTGAATGATCAGCGCTTTCACGCCGTAGGTGGTCGGTTTGACGATCCGCCAGTACACCCACGGTCGTGGCGCAGACGCACTGTCATGCCGGTGCTGGTCCGTCGGTATAGCGTGACCGTTCTGCCGCGTCCCGCGCGGCCACGCCAATATGCGCAGGAGCAGCCGCTGGGTCGCGACCAGTACCAGCGACCACGGCAACCCGGTCCACCACGACTTGCCGCAGTTCTGGTCCGCGCCGCCGGCCGCGGACCGCATCATCCGACAGTCCAGCGAACTCCCGGTCGCGACGATGTCTTCGGTCAGCTCATGACCTCGCCGACCGTACGGACTTCCATTCCGCGAACCTTGATCGCTCGCATGATCTTCGCGAAGTCGTCCCGATGGCACTCGGAGCTGTTCGCCGGTGTCGTCGTGACGACCCGGTGGAAGCAGAGGATGAGCCAGCCGCCAGCGTACTGGGCGCGGTCGAGCATGCCACCCCGGCCGATCAGAGTGTCCGGATTCGACATCCCCTTCTGGGTGGAGCTGATGCCGGTAAGGGAGCGCAGCCGCATCGGCATCGGCGGTGGGGTGCACTCCCGATTGTCCTCGGCGAGGATCGACCGGCCGGTGGAGAAGTAACGCTGCACGATCGCCTCGACGCTGTGGCCGTCGGTCGTCTGCCCGAACTGGCCGCCCGGATAGGCGAACGAGTCGCTGTTGAAGCTGTTCTCCCTCATCCAGCTGCGCAGCGCGCCGGCGTCCCTGTCGACCACCTCGGCACTCACCCCGCTGTAGCGGGCGGCATGCACGGCGCCTTCATAGGAGTGCCCGGCCACCTCCCACCCGGACAGGTTCTGCGCCGCCCGCAGCTGGTCCGTCGTGAATCTGCCGTCCGTGTTGATCTGGTCGGCGATCGTGTACGTGGTTCCGCGAAAGTCGTATTTGTCCATCACCGGACGGCCGTTGATGAAGACGTCCTGCCACGAGTCGTCGAAGGTGATCGATACCAGCCCGTTGGAATAGGTGGAGTTGGTGTCCGGGACGATCTCGACCGCCTGGAGCCAGACGGTGCAGGGACCCGTGCCGGTGTCGATCACCGAGAACCGCATGTCGGTGAAACCGGCCCGGACGGAGGGCACTCGGGCCGCATCAAGCTTGTACGCCCCCTCGGAACCGCTGAGGTCACCCCACTGCAGGGTGACCGCCACCCACTCGCCAGACTGCACCCAGTTCTGCTTGTTCGAGTGCGTGTGCACCCGCCACCGGAAGGCGTTGGCCAGGCCGGACGTACCGACGTAGAAGTTGATCCAGCGCAGCCTGTTCACGTCGGACACCTTGAAGATCAGGCGGATGGCCTTACCGTTCAGGTTCACCGCCGGGCCGCCCAGCCGCTCCAGGTTGGCCTGGTCGGCTTTGGCCCCGTCCGCGCCGGCCTTCCCGGCGGTGATCAGCGAGACGGACTGCGTGCCGCGTACGAATTCGGCGGTGTTGTCGACGATGACCTTTCCGACGTTGCCGCCGGCGGCGGTCCACCCATGACCCTTCTGGAAGTTCTGCGACCAGGATGCCGGAGTCAATGCCGCAACGGCGGCGGGAGCGCCGAGCAGCACGGGGCGGGCCGATCCGCTGTTGAAGATCCTGGTACCCAGGATGGTCGCACCGGCCCCGGCCACCATCACACCAGCTCCCACCGCACTCGCCTTGAGCAGGGATCGCCGCGACGGGGCTCGGTGGGACCTGGGCCGCAGTGGGTCAGTCATGGCCGTCACCTTAGAGGTCCTAGTGCTGCCTGCCGCCGTGGTCCCGTACCGGGTCTGAGGACCTGGATGATAGATCGGTCTCAGGAGCTGAGTGACACTGCGCGTCGAGCTGTCGCACCGGTCGTGGAGACAATCGGCTGTGGACGTAGATCGGTTCTGGCAGATCGTGGAAGGAGCACGGGATGCAGCCGGTCCGGCGGCGGACCGGGCAAGGCCGGACTCTGGGCCGAGTGGGGTGGCTGAGGCGCTGGTGGTGGAGCTGACATGCTTACCGCTGCCGGAGATCGTCGCGTTCGACCAGATGCTCAGTTACCTGTGCGGTCTGGCCGACACAGGGGACATCGCCGCAGCGTGCTGGGTCATCGAGCACGGGTTTCTCTCCGACGACCGGTTCGCGGACTTCAGGGCAGGACTCATCGGCCTCGGCCGAAGCGTGTTCGAGGCCGTCATCGCCGGACCCGACACGCTCGCTGGGCACCCGGCAGTGCAAGAAATCAGCGCATCACACGGTCATGGCCTCTGGGTCGGCGACGAGACGCTGCTGTTCGCGGCGCAGGAGGCGTATGAGCAGCGCACTGGTGACCCCGACGCCTTCTTGGACGCTGCCGACGCTACCGAGGTGAGCACGGCTCGATCGCCCGGCGTCCCGAATCCTGGAGACGATCGCCGGGACCTTCGCAATGTGGACGAGTGGCGAAGGCGGCTGCCCAAACTCGCCGCGCTGTTCCTCACCCAGCGGTTCACACAGGGGTAGTCCCGAGGCGCTGCGCCCCCGCCGCGCTCGAGGATATCGAGCTGTTCCTGCACCGTCGACGTGCGCGCTGGCGTGGACGCCTGTGGCGACTTGTCCGCCCGCGGACTTGGTTCTGGCGCCGCTAGACGCGGGACTGTGGGCAACCGAGGAGTAGAAGTCAGCTGCGCGCTCATGCCGCTGATCACGCGCCCGGTCAGCGTTCGCTCGTGCCGATGAGTGCGCGTGCCGACTGGGTGCTTTTGCTCGTACCAGACGGTGTAGGCGGTGGCGCCCGGGCTGCTAACGTTCGGCGCCATGTGGACCGAGGAGATGGTGGCGGGGCGGCCGGCCTGGCGGCACATCGCATCCGGCGTGGTCTTTCGGAAGGTGCCGGGCGGGACCTTCCGCATGGGTCTGTCCGAGGCGGAACTGGCGGCGGTACGCGCGATTGAGCGCAGTGGAGGAGCCGAGGACACTCTTGAGCCGTTCTTCGCCGGTGCTGGGGACGCCCAGCCGGTGCGCGAGGTGCGAGTCGACCCGTTCCTGATCGCCCGGCACCCGTTGACGGTCGCGCAGGTCCAGCACTGGTTGCCCGAGTATCGGGACGACTACGCCGATGCGGACTCCGGCACGGCCCGGCTCGAGGATGACCTGGACGATCTGCTCGAGGCGCTGCCGTTCCGGCTGCCCAGCGAGGCCGAGTGGGAGTATGCAGCCCGAGCCGGCACCACCACCTTGACTTTCCGCGGCGATGGGAAACCTGGCGAGGACCAACTGCTCGACGACTTCGGCGATGAGCAGCGAACAGCAGCCGGGGAGAACGCGTTCGGGTTGGCCGCGATGGGCTCGGCGAACGAAATCTGCGCCGACGTGTGGGTTCCCGGGTTCGTGGGTGCGCCGGCGGATGCCCGCCCACGCACCGGTGATGGTCCCAGGGTGGTACGTGGCGGTGCAGCGGACCTCTACCCGTGGCAGGGCTGTGACGAGTGGCTGCTGCTGCTCGCCGCCACCCGGTATGAACACGCTCAGTTCACCGCGGTCCGCCCGGTCGCACCACTGCCACCCCGCAATTAGCCAGAGCCGTCGAACGAGCAGGATGAACCGCACCGTCCGCTCATGCCGCTCAGCAAGCGCCGTGGGGGAGCGGCCTGGTCAACGCGGCTCTGTGGCACCACAGCCGCCCACTACGCCGTCAACGTCCTGCGCAGGCCGTGGACGGCGGCGGGATGATGCCGAACCAGGCTCCGGTGGCGGCCATCGAGGCGACGATGTACGCCACCCACCACCCGAGCAGCGCCCACACACCCTGGGCGACGGCGCAGCCCAGGCAGGGCAGGGCATGAGGAGCAGGATAAGAAGATAGGCCAGGCGGCCGTACGAGAGGCTGTTCTCCTTCGGCAGCCTCCGGGCCTTGCCCAACGGAATGAGTCTGACTGCGTACGGACGACGGTGCAGCGTGAAACTGGCCGGCCAGAGCCGCCCGTACCCGGCCACGTCGACCACGCTGACGCCGGACCCGTGCCGGACCGTGGCCTGACGCGGCCTGGTCAGCTCGCGCAAGCACGGTTCCCAGCATCCCGCCCGGGAACCCACGAGGAGGGAGGCCCCGCTCCTTCATGCCATCGCGCAGCAACTGGAGCCCGACATCGGCTGCGCGGGCGGCTCGGCTCACTCGGCGATGACGACGGTGTATTCGACCGTGGCGCCGCTCTGTTCGCACATGTGCTTGCCGACCTCGACGAAGCCCAGCGACCGGGTCAGGCGCAGACTGCGCTCGTTCCACGACTGCACCACCGCGCGCAGCCGGTGAATGCCGGTCGTGGACCGATAGTGGTCCAACACAGCGGAGGCGAAGCGCACCCCGTTGCCCTGCCCGACCATGGCCGGATTCATGCCCATGCCGACGTCGAGCACCCCGTCCTCCGGTTCCAGGCCGGGCACCATCGCCTCAGCCCCCGAGCAGCAGAACCCGACTAGCGGACCGCCGTCGACACCCGCGACCGCAAGGTAGGCCGCGTTGTCACTCATCAACCCGTCTTCCGGCCGCGAGTCGTAGACCCGCCACGGGCCGTCATACCTCCATTGGGCGATTTGTACCGCGTCCTCGGTCGTGAGCGGACGGACAAGAAGCTGCGCAGGCCATACCGCGGTCATCGGAGCATTCTCACCGATCCGAAGCTGCCCTGGGATGACGGCATCAGCGCTCATCGACACACCGTGATCGTTACTTCACAACAACACCAGCTTCGCTGGCGAGGCGGCCGCCGGTGCAGCTTGACACCCGTAGAAGCGATCGGAAATGGGATCTGTGCGCGGTCTGTCGGTGTGCCCGACGGTGCCCGACGCGATGAGGCTGCGTCATCACCGCCGGTCGGCCAGCATGACGGGGTGCCTGAGCTTGTGTGGGACGCCGTCAAGAACTTCTTCGACCCGAACCTGATGGGTGCGTTGCCAGACGTTCGTGTCGAAGATGCTTCGGTGGAGGGCTGGCAGGCGGTGTTCGACCTGGTCGATGACCGAGGTCGCACCGATCCCGCTGGTCGGAAAGAACGGTCCGACGCCGCTGCTGGACGTCTTCGCCGGACGCGACCAGATCGTCGTCTTCAAGCATTGTGGCACCTCGGGAAGCCGTTCGAAGATCAGTGCGAGGGCTGCACCGCCACCATCTGGGACTTCCAGAACGCGGCCTACCTCGAGGCGCGTGGCATCGCCTTCGCCGTCTTCGGCGAAGGGCCGTACGAGGAGATGGCGCCGTTCCGGGAATTCATGGGCTACACCCATCCGTGGTACTCCACCGATGGCATCGAAGATCCCGCCTACGCCGGCGGCGGCATCATCGCCTGCTTCCTGCGCCAGGGCGACCGCATCTTCCTCATGTACGAGACGACCGGCCGCGGCGTCGAGTCAATCATGGGATCGCTCAAGCTGCTCGACATGACCGTCTACGGCCGGCAGGAGGTCTGGGAGGACTCTCCCGAGGGCTGGCCGCCGGACCTGACGTACACCGGGTGGCGCAAGGACGGCCGCCCCGTGGCCCAGTGGACGCGGCCGGGGGGTGACGCCCGTCGGCGCCGAGCACCAGCAGCACTGCCACTGAAACGGGCAACCCGACGGCGACGGTGCCACGGACGCAAGCTCCGGCCATGCGCGGAACGATCAAGCGCGCTGATCGGGAACCGTCGGGGGCGCGCCCTGGTAGAACGAGGAGCCTTCCAGCACGCGCTACACCCACGTTGGCAGGTAGCGAGCCCGTCACCGTTATCGGAGTTGCACCGTTGTTTTCAGTCCCGATTCTGTCCGCCAGGATCTTTCAGCGGAAGGGTTCACCGTCGGTGGTCGCCGGAGGGTTTCGACCGGGGTCAGGTCGATGCCTGCTTCTCGGAGCGTCTGGAGGTTGCGGGGGAAGCGGGGCGCCTGCTCAACGCCGCCGTGGCGTACGGGACGACCATGACGGGGGACGGGTCCGCCGAGAGGCAGGCACTCGATGTGCGGCCGGCGAACCCGTTGAGCCCTCGAAGGGGTCGGGGGATAGGCGAGCGTGGCATCCCTCGACGTTGGCATGTTCAGTTCTCAAGGTAGGGGTAGTCGGTGTACCCGGCGTTCGTGCCGCCATAGATGAGCTCGGGGCGCAGCGCGTTGAGGTCGGCCCGCTCGGCGAGGCGACGCGGGAGGTCGGGGTTTGCGATGAACGGCTTTCCGAATGCGACGGCGTCGGCCCATCCGTGACCGAGGACCCGCTCGGCCTTCTCGGTGGTGTACTTGCCTGCGACGATGATCACGCCGTGGAAGGCCGCGCGCAGCTTGATGCGGAATTCGTCATCCAACTCCGGGCCGTCGGCCCAGTCCGGCTCGCACAGGTGCAGGTAGCCGATTTCGCGTCGGTTGAGTTCGGCGGCGATGTGCAGGCCCATCTCGCGGCCGTCGGCATCGTCGAGCCCACCGAACTTGATCATCGGCGAGATCCGCATGCCGACGTGCGCGGGATCCCATTCGTCGATCACGGCGTCGACGACCTCGAGCGGAAACCTGGCGCGGTTCTGCAGGGATCCCCCGTAACTGTCGGTGCGGAAGTTGCTGCTGGTCGACATGAACTGCTGGAGCAGGTAGCCGTTCGCACCGTGGATCTCGATCATGTCGAAACCTGCCTGGCGGGCGTTGCGGGTCGCGCGGCGGTAGTCGTCGATGATGCGCGGCAGCTCTTCGGCGTCGAGGGCGCGCGGGGTGGGGCACTCGACGCTGGTCAGGTTGCCGTCGGGGCCTGCGATGGTCGTGGTGCCGTCGAACGGGATCGCGCTGGCCGAGACGCCGGGGGCGCCTCCCTGCAGTGTCGGGTGGGTGATACGTCCGACGTGCCAGAGTTGGGCGGCGATCTTGCCGTCGACCGCATGGACGGCGTCGGTGACCGAGCGCCAGGCGTCAACCTGCGCGGGCGAGTAGATGCCGGGAGTGGCGTGGTACCCCTTTCCCTCGGGACTGATCTGCGTTCCCTCGGTGACAATGAAACCGGCGCTGGCGCGCTGTACGTAGTACTCGCGCGTCAGGTCGGTGACTAGGTCACCGGGCTGGCCCGCGCGCATGCGGGTCATCGGCGCCATGAAGACCCGGTTCCTGGTCTCGAAGGCGGGCATCTTGAGGGATTCGTGAAGTGCGGACATGACAATTCCTCCCGGTTGGCAAATGCCAACGATTTGGTGATACATGCGCCTGCGGGCATGACCAGAGGGCCGCGGCGGTGATGGTGTGACCTATGGGAGCGAGAGGACGGAAAACAGGCTCCCCAGGGTGATTCGGGTTAACCGCTTTCGCTCAGGAGATACCGTGAGCGGTGAGGAGCGTCTCGACCGTCAGGACGGTGCTGGGTGGATACTCGCCGGTCAGTAGTGCGTAATCCGCGGCGCCGGTGTGCAGCACGGTGAGCTGCTCGGCCAGCACTTCCGGGTCCGTTGCCCCGGCCAGCGAGGCCTGCCGCCGGATGTACGTTCCCAGTTGGCTCTTGTGAAACCCTGCTTTCCGGACCGCCGGATGTGCGGGGTCACGGAACTCGGTGGCGATGTTGACGAAGAAGCACCCGGAAAAATCTGGCTGACTGCAGTAGGCGCGTTGTGCTTCGAACACACCGAGTATGCGCTCGCGCGGACTCGCTGCATCATTCTCGTCAGGAAAGTCTCGAACGGCCATCTCGTCACACCGGTCGAGCACTTCGATCAAGAGTTCGTCCTTCGACCCGAAGTGTCGGTAGAGAGTCTTTTTCGACATGCCGAGTTCACCGGTCAGGCGGTCCACCCCGACGGCATGGAATCCCTCACGGTGGAAGAGCCTGGTCGCTGTGTCGATGACGCGCTCGCGGGTCTCCTCTGGCGGCATGACCCCACACTACCACAGGAGGAAACCGATCTGTTTCCTCCTGCGTTGGGAGCGAGTGCAGCCGGTAGGCATCCAGGGCCGAGGGCGGTTGGTGGAGGCAAATAAGCCCGGTTCGCGGTTCTTTGCCCGGGTCGTGCACTTCGTTGGTGTGGAGCGGGATCGTACAAATCACGGCTGATCGACTGATCAAGGGGGAGACGCCAGATGACGACCGACATCACCCTCGGGGCAGGAATCGGGGGTGGTCCGCCATCGCCGAGCCGTCGGCTCGCCCGCAGTTCGATGAGGTGGCGGACGGCTGTCAGATGTTCCGCGAGATCTGCGGGGCCTGCGGGATAGACGGCCTGCTGTATCTCCGAGACGGTGGCGGAAACCGCCGCCCCAACGTGGCCGAGCTGCGTACTCGCCGTGCGGGAGAGCTCCGGTACATCGATACCATCCGCACGTGCCGTTCAAGGGCTCGTAGCAGGCCGAGCTGGGCGTCGTACCACACTTCGAAGAGGGCGAGGTCCCAGACCGCGGCCGCCTCCGGTGGGCGGCGAGCCGGGCTTGCCTGGCGCAACCCGTGTACATCCCGACAATGGTCTGCCCTGACGGGTCCGCGTCGAGGGGCCAAGGCACTGTGCCGCGGAACTCCTCCCCGTCGACCCTGATCATGATTGGTTCGTCCCGACGGGACACCGATGTTCGGGCGTCAACGCCGACGTACGGGCCGGGATCCGCCTCGCCGAAACTCAAACGAGCATGGGCAGCAGCAGGTTAACGTCGTGGTTATCGCGCGGTGAGCCGTATTTTGATCGCTACCGGACCCGTCCAGGGTCGCCGCCTCCGGCGAAGCCTCAGTTCCCGCACGCAATGTACTGCACATCGCGACGCTGACCGCCGGAGATCCGCCGGCAGGAAGGCTGGTGCGGCAATGAAAGGACAAGCCTCATGAGCACCACCAGTCAGGAGATCAAGAATGTCGTGCTGGTGCACGGCGCGTTCGCTGACGGTTCCGGATGGCGCGGCGTGTATGACACGCTGACCGCCCGCGGCTACCGGGTCACGATCGTGCAGAACCCGCTCACCTCGCTGGAAGACGACGTCGCGGCGACCACGCGCGTGCTCGACCTGCAGGACGGCCCGGCGATTCTCGTCGCCCACTCCTGGGGCGGCACGGTCATCACAGACGCGGGAGTTCACCCGAACGTCGCCGGCCTGGTCTACGTGTCGGCGCTGGCACCCGACGCGGGCGAGACCACCGCCCAGCAGTACGAGGGATTCGCCGCGACGCCCGACTTCGTCATCGACGTCGTCGAGGACGGATACGGCTTCCTCAACCACGACAAGTTCAAGGCCGGCTTCGCGGCGGACGCCAGCGACGCCGACGCCGCGTTCCTTCGCGACACGCAGGTGCCGATCAACATGTCGGCCTTCGAGACGCCGGTGAAGAACGCAGCCTGGCGCGACAAGCCGAGCTGGGCCGTCATCGCGACCGAGGACAAGGCGTTCGACCAAGCCATGCTGCAGCACATGGCCAAGCGCATCGGCGCGCAGATCACCAACGTCTCGGCCAGCCACGCCGTGTACGTGACCCAGTCCGGCGTCGTGGCCGACGTCATCATCACCGCTGCGCAGAACGCCGGCAGCGCCGGCTGACACGCCAACGACCCGCTGCGGGGCCACCTGGGCCGGCCCGGGACCACACCTGACCTACAACCCGCAGACACAAACGTCGCGGGCGAGTGTTGACGTTGCCCGCTCGCAGCCGTCTTTATCGGCGCCAGCGCGATCAAGCTGCTCAGCCGAGAAGAAGCAGTTGCAGTGCAAATCGGGCGTTGTGCTCCCGGCGCCCGGGCCAAGAGCCGGCGGTCTCCACCTGATGGAGTGGACGGGCCGTCGATCTTCCGACGCCCGTTCACGGCTGGTCGCCGGTTCGGCCGCCGTCATCACCGAGCAGCAGTGATACGCCGTGGACCGGCATGTCGGGTCGGGGGCCTGGCGGTGCGCGGTACTCGTCACCTGCTGTATTCGCCCCGACCTGGCTCGAAATCTCCTGATGGCCGATCTCGAACTGTGGCCGGTGGCCTCGCGCATGGCACCCTGCGGCAGGGTCACGTCGACCCGGCCGGGGTAGGACAGCAGCGGCTCCAGCCACGCCGGACCGACCTCGGCCGGGTAGCCGGTGACGACGGGGTGGCGGTGTAGCCGTCACCGACCCGCAACCACCGCGGGGTCACCTCGACCGACGCCGGGGCGACCGCCCCGGCCAGCCCCGCCGGCGCCGGGTACGCATGAGTCGGCCTGCTCAGGAGGCGGCCAGGTCGAGGGACAGCGTCGCTACGGCCAGCGCCAGGAACCCGTTCGCCAGGCCGAACTGGAGGCTGTAGTCGCTGACCCGCAGGTGGGTGTAGACGGCGCAGACGAAATAAAGGACGAGACCGATCGCGGCGGCGGTGCCGATCAGCGGCACGCCGAGTACTCCGAGTAGCAGACCGATTGCGCCGGCGGCCTTCGGGATGCCGATCGGGAAGACCAGCCACGACTCCGGAACGCCGGCGGTGGCAAGCGCCGGACGAAGCGTCCGCATGACCGGCTCGAAGCGGGTCATGGCGGCGACGCCGGAGAACGTGTTGGCGGCGACCGTCACGAGGGCGACGACGAGGTAGGTGGTTTCCATGAGGTGACTCCGGTTAGTAGGCGATGGCGATCGACTGACCGACGGTTTCGGGCCGGTCGAGGGCGCCGAGCATGAACTGGACCGCGTCGGAGCCGCGACCGCCTGTTCGAGGACGTGTCGGCCGACGCCCCCCGTTGCGGCGAAGATGGTGAGTTTCATCGGTGCGCTTCCTCGTTCTGGAACGCGACGACGTGGTCCGCGACCCACTCGGCGTACGTGCGTGCCGGTCGCCCGAGGACCTTCTCCACCTGACCGGTCGGGGGAAACTGCGGCGCGGTGGCGTACGTGGCGTAGCGCGCCATCAACGCCGCCACGAATGGCTCCGAAAAGCCGTGGGCGATCATCCGTTGGGTGACGGTCTGCGGCGCGAGTTCCTCGTACCGCAGCGGTCTGCCGAGGACCTCACCGATGGTGGTCACCATCTCCTTGTGGGTGAGGGACTGCGGGCCGGTCAACTCCAGCCGCTGGCCCACCAGTTCGTCGGTGAGCAGAGCGCGGCCGGCGACAGCGGCGATGTCCTCCTCGTGGATCGGCGTTTCCTCGAAGTCCGCGTACGCGTAGCGCACGACGTCTCCGGCGCGGACCTGTGCGCCGAACATGCCGATCGTGTTGGCGGCGAAGGCGCTGACCCGCAGGCTGGTCCACTCCAGACCGCTTTCCACCGCGGCGTACTCGGCTTCCTTGTTACGGTCGCCGCGGTAGCGGGACGGCTGCTCCGCCAGATCGTCGTCCACGTTCATCGCCGACAGCGCCACCACCCGCCGCACGCCGCGTTCCCTGGCCAACGCCACCAGCTCGAAGGCGGCGTCCGCCGCCGCTCGCGGGTGCAGGAACAGCGCGGTGACACCGTCCAGGAAGCCGGCCATCGCGGCCGGCTGGGACGGGTCCCCCACGACCACGTCGACGCCGGCGGGCAAAACCGCGGCCCTCGCGTCGCGGGTCACGGCGCGGACCGGCGCGCCCGTGGTGTGCAGCAAATCGACCAGCGGCCGGCCGACTGTGCCGGTGGCTCCGGTAATCAAGATCATGACGAGCCCTCCAGATAGTTCGTCTCCCGGATAGTACGGAGACCGTAACACGTCATACGAGGCTCGTATTATATGGAGCGCGTCACAATGGGTGGGCTGCGAGACCGTGCTCGGCTGTCGGGCTTCACGGTGTTGACCGGACCAGCCCTACCCGACGGGAGGTGACTGGCTCGCCGCCCGGTCCGCGTCATGGCGACGGCGCGGCCGGGCGTCCGCGCGTACGGCGACCTGCCGTTTCGGGTACTCTGCGGCGTAGATAGTACGAAGGCCGAAACAAGTCAGGGGTTGAAGGACGTCGAGATGACCTCCACGAACGCTGAGGACGCGGACGCCAGGCGACGCCGGCGGCGGTCCAGCTCAGCCATCAAGGAGTCGCTCCGCGAACTGAGCGTCCAACTGTCCCTGTTCAACCACCAGCTGAGCGCGCGTGTCGACCTGCGCGACACCGACCTCGACTGCCTCGACCTCATCAAGCGCCACGGTCCGCTCAGCCCTACCGCGTTGGCGCGGCGAGCCGGGCTGCACGCCGCCACCATGACCGGGATCCTGGACCGACTGGAGAAGGGCGGCTGGATCGTCCGCGAACGTGACCCGGTCGACCGGCGCGCCGTCGTCCTGCGCGCCCGGCGGGAACGCAACCCGGAACTGTTCCGCCTCTACTCGGGCATGAACACGTCGATGGACAAGCTCCTGACCGATTACACGGTCGACGAGCTCGACGCGATCGCCGATTTTCTGCGGCGCACCGCCGATGCCGGGCGAGCCGCGACCGACGAGCTGGCCACCCGGTAGGAGCGCCGGGGCGCCCCACGGACGTGGTCACCCCGGACCACAGCGGGTCGTCCAGGCTCGGGTGTCTTCACCAGCACGAGGAGATCCGCTTTCCGCTCCGGTCCGTACCCTCGCCTGACGGTGCGGGTGCGCCTCTGTCCCGGTGCGGTCCCGCGATTCGCCCGACCCGGCGGGGATCAGCCGGGTCGGCGCGACGTGGGTCCTCGGCGTCCACTGCTCCCCGTTGAGGCGGCGGACGATCAGGGATGCGCCGAATGGAGGTGGCGATGGCGTTCGCGGCGTCGTGGAAGCCGTTGGTGAAGTCGAAGGCCAACGCGATGATCGCGGCGCCGGATCGGTGCCGGCCGAGGTGGCCGGGACGCTGCTGCGGCGGGCCCACAGCGCGGCGGCGAGTTGGGAACGCGCCGAGTTGTGGGTGCAGACGAAACGACCGGGGCACGGTTCGGGCCGGAGCGGGCAGCAGGTCGTTGAGCATCTCGGGCACCAGCCGCACGTAGGTGCGACGTCGGTCGCCCTCTGACCGGTTGCGGACCACCAGGCCGCAGTCCTGGAGCATCTTCAGGTGGTGCGCCATCAGGTTGGTCGGCATGTCCAGTGAACATCCGGGTGTGATGTGGTCGAGTCGAATGGACATGATCGTCGCGTGCGTGATTGCATCATTGCGTGCTGATATCACAGGCGCCTGATGTGATCCGGTTGCTGGCGGATCCGCTGCGCGCGCAGATCGTCGCGCTGCTCGCCGACGGACCCGCCTGCACCTGCCACCTGGTGGAGGACACCGGCGCCAAGCAGCCCAACATCTCCAACCACCTCCGACAGCTGCGGGAGGCCGGCCTGGTGGTCGCCGAACCCCGCGGCCGGTTCACCTACTACCGCCTGGTGCCCGAGGCGCTCGAAGCCGCCGCCGGCCACCTGACCGACATGGCGCGCCACGCTCGCGCCCGTTCCGACGCCCGCAGGGAGTGCTGATGACCAACATCGACCAGCGTTCACAAGGGACGCAGGTGGTCGTCGCCCGCCTGTCCCGCCTCGATCAGTTCCTCCCGATCTGGATCGGCCTGGCGATGGTGGCCGGTCTGCTGCTCGGGCGGCTGATTCCCGGCCTGAACAGCGCCCTGGACGCCGTCAAGATCGGTGGCATCTCCCTGCCGATCGCCCTCGGCCTGCTGATCATGATGTACCCGGTGCTGGCCAAGGTCCGCTACGACCGGCTCGATACGGTCACCGGTGACCGGCGCCTGCTGTTCTCCTCGCTCATGCTGAACTGGATCGTCGGGCCGGCGGTGATGTTCGCCCTGGCCTGGATCTTCCTCGCCGACCAGCCCGAGTACCGCACCGGTCTGATCATCGTCGGGCTGGCCCGATGCATCGCCATGGTCATCATCTGGAACGACCTCGCCTGCGGCGACCGCGAGGCCGCAGCCGTCCTGGTCGCCCTCAACTCGGTGTTCCAGGTCCTCGCCTTCGGCCTGCTCGGCTGGTTCTACCTGACCCTTCTGCCGCAGTGGCTCGACCTGCCCGGCGCCGAGTTGACCGTCTCCGGCTGGGACATCGCCGTCAACGTGCTGATCTTCCTCGGCATCCCGCTGCTCGCCGGATTCCTGACCCGCCGGCTCGGGGAGCGCGCCAAGGGCCGCGGCTGGTACGAGGGACGCTTCCTGCCGAAAATCGGCCCGGTCGCCCTCTACGGGCTGCTGTTCACCATCGTCATCCTCTTCGCCCTGCAGGGCGAGGCCATCACCTCCCGCCCCTGGGACGTGGCGCTGATCGCCGTGCCGCTGCTCGCCTACTTCGCGATCATGTGGGCCGGCTCCTACGCCCTCGGCCGGGCGATCGGCCTGAACTACCAGCGCACCACCACCCTGGCGTTCACCGCCGCCGGCAACAACTTCGAGCTCGCCATCGCCGTTGCCATCGGCACGTTCGGGGTAACCAGCGGTCAGGCCCTCGCCGGCGTGGTCGGCCCGCTGATCGAGGTTCCGGTCCTGGTGGCGCTGGTCTACGTCAGCCTCGGCCTGCGCCGCCGCCTCTTCCCAGAGATCAGCGCGCCGTCGGCGATCCGATGACCTGCCTGGACTGCGGCGCCGCCGGCGTCGTCGGGATCTGCACCACCTGCAACGCCGCCTACCTCGCCGCCACCCACTGACACCACCAAGGAGTGCAGGAATGAGCGACAAGCCCACCGTCCTGTTCGTGTGCGTCCACAACGCCGGCCGCTCCCAGATGGCCGCAGGGTGGCTGCGCCACTTCGCCGGCGACGACGTCGAGGTCCGCTCCGCCGGCAGCGAGCCCGCCGACCAGATCAACCCCGCCGCCGTCGCGGCTATGCGGGAGGTCGGCATCGACATCACCCAGCAGACCCCGAAGCTGCTGGAGTACGCCACCGCCGAGTCCTCCGACGTCATCATCACCATGGGCTGCGGCGACGTCTGCCCGGTATTCCCGGGCAAGCGGTACGAGGACTGGACGCTCGAAGACCCCGCCGGCAAGGGCGTCGAGGCCGTCCGTCCCATCCGCGACAACATCCGCGCCCGCGTCCAGCAACTCGTCCGCGAACTCGTCCCGGGCCGGGCGTGACCCGGCTGCTGATCATCGGCGGCAGCGACGCCGGGATCTCCGCCGGGCTGCGCGCCCGCGACCTCGATCCCGGCGTCACACCGCTGCTGGTCGTCGCCGGCGCCTACCCGAACTACTCGATCTGCGGCATCCCGTACCACCGCCCGCTCCCGGCCCGGTCTGCCCCGTGGCGCCAGAACAGGTACGTTGCTGGGAGCGCCTGAGACTGCGGCCCTGAACCCCGGGAGCCCCGTCTGATCGTTCGACCGGTCCCCGACATCGGACCAGGTTGCGCGGGCGAGAGAGGAATGCCATGAGCCGGGACAGCTACGATGAGCAGCTTGACCGGCTCACCGGCGTCCTGGCCGTCATGAGCCGGGACGCGGCGGCCGCCATCCGAGGCGCCAGCGCTGCACTGCTGAACGTCGACCGGGTCGCCGCCGAGACCGTGGTGAGAAGCGACGCCGTGCTCAACGCGATGCGCGACGACGTGCACGCCGCCATCCCGCAGCTCGTGGTCCGCCTCCAGCCGGTGGCCGGTGACCTCCGCCTGCTGCTGTGCGCCCTGCGGATCGCCGCGGACCTGGAACGCATGGGAGACCTCGCCGTGCACATCGCCAAGGTCGTCCTGATGCGGCACCCGGTGACCGTCGTACCCGAGCCGGCGGTGGAGGTCATGACCGCCATGGCAGACGCCGCCGCCCGCATCGCCGACAAGACGTCCACCGTGCTGGCGACCCGCGATCAGCTCGACGCGATGCAGCTGGGACTCGACGACGACGAGGTCGACGCCGCCCAGGCGCGGCTGCTGGAGATGCTCGTATCGGGCTGGCCCTACGGCGTGGAGTCGGCCATCGACCTGGCCCTCGTGGGCCGCTATTACGAGCGCTACGCCGACCACGCCGTCAACGTGGCGCGCCAGGTCGTCTATCTGGTGACGGGGACGATCCGCCTCTAGCCGAAGCCGCGCTTCGGACATCGCGCCCGTCGACGGCGGGAACGTCACAATCTCGCCGCCGCCGGCCATGATCCGCGTCGGGGAGTTCACCTTTCGTTCACTTGCGTCGGGTCGGGCGGCTACCTGGCCCTCCTACCTTGACTTTCGTACGGCCCGGACGGGCTGATGCAACCCGATAGAGAGGCTTACCTGGTGAACCGCAACGTGCTCTCGCGGCGCGTCCTCGCCGGCGTCGCGCTCGCCGCGCTCGCGCTTGCCGGCTGCAGCAACAACGCTGAGAACAACAACGCCGCGGGTGGCGAGAAGCTCTCCGGCGAGGTGAAGGTTGACGGGTCGAGCACCGTCGCTCCGCTGAGTGAGGCCGCGGCCACCTTCTACAAGGAGGGCGGCCAGAGCGGCGTCAACGTCTCGGTCGCCACCTCGGGCACCGGCGGCGGCTTCGAGAAGTTCTGCAAGGGGGAGACCGACATCTCCGACGCCTCCCGCCCCATCAAGGACGCGGAGAAGAAGGCGTGCGAGGCGGCTGGGATCAAGTACAAGGAGCTGATCGTCGCCAACGACGCTCTCACCGTCGTGGTCAACAAGGACAACACCTGGGCTGACTGCCTCACCGTCGACCAGCTGAAGAAGATCTGGGAGCCGAGCTCCAAGGTCAACAACTGGAACCAGGTCGACCCGAAGTTCCCGAACGAGCCGCTGAAGCTCTTCGGCGCGGGCACCGACTCCGGCACCTTCGACTACTTCACCGACGAGATCAACGGTGAGGAGGGCGCCAGCCGCACCGACTACACCGCGTCGGAGAACGACAACGTGACCGTGCAGGGTGTCTCCGGCACCAAGGGCGGCCTGGGCTACTTCGGCTTCACCTACTTCGAGGAGAACGCCGACAAGCTCAAGGCGCTGAAGGTTGACGGCGGCGCGGGCTGTGTCGAGCCGAGCCTCAAGACCGCCCAGGAGAACACCTACAAGCCGCTGTCCCGGCCGCTGTTCATCTACGTCAGCGATGCAGCGGTCAAGAAGCCGCAGGTCGCCGACTTCGTCACCTTCTACATCGAGCAGATCGACGACATCGTCAAGGAGGCGAAGTACGTCCCGCTGACCGAGCAGCAGAAGGGCACGCTGAAGAGCGAGTTCGACTCCCTGAAGGCCGCGGTCTGACGTGACCACCAGCACCCCGAGCGTCGGCTCCGCCGCAGGCAACGTCCTGCGGCGGGGCCGCCGCCGTCCCGTGGACAGCATCGTCAAGGTGCTGCTCGTTGCCGCCGCCCTCGTGTCGATCGCCACCACGGTCGGCATCGTCATCGCGCTGGTCGGGCCGACCATCGAGTTCTTCCAGCAGGTCAGCATCGTCGAGTTCGTCACCGGCACCAGCTGGACCCCCACCTTCGCCCAGAAGGCGTACGGGGTGCTGCCGCTGGTCGGCGCGACCATGGTGGTGACCGTCATCGCGCTGCTGATCGCGGTCCCGATCGGGCTGGGCTCGGCGATCTACCTGTCGGAATACGCCAAGCCGGCCACGCGCAAGCTGCTCAAGCCGATGATCGAGCTGCTTGCCGGTGTACCGACCGTCGTCTACGGCTTCGTCGCGCTGTTCGCGCTCAACCCGCTGCTGCAGCAGATCTGGCCCGGCGACACCAAGCCCGGCTTCCAGAACCTCCTTATCGCCGGCATCGCCATGGGCATCATGATCGTGCCGACGATCGCCAGCATCTCGGAGGACGCCATGGCCTCCGTGCCCCGCAGCCTCCGCGAAGGCGCCTACGCCCTGGCCTCGACGAAAATGCAGGTGTCGACCCGGGTGGTTGTTCCCGCCGCCATCTCCGGCATCGTCGCCGCGATCGTGCTGGGCATCTCCCGGGCGGTGGGGGAAACGATGATCGTCACCATCGCGGGCGGGCTGGTCTCCGACAAGGTCACCTTCAACCCGCTTGAGGGCGCGGCCACGATGACCGCCTTCATCGCCAACATCTCCTCCGGTGACATCCCGGTCGGCTCCCTGGACTACGACTCGGTCTTCGCCGTCGGCGCGTTGCTGTTCCTCATCACCTTCGTGCTCAACGCGGTGTCGATCCGGATGGTCCGTCGTTTCAGGGAGGTCTACGAGTGACCACGCCCACCATCACCACCACCCGGCCGGAACCCTCCGCGCCGGGTAACGCGCTGACTCAGCGCCGCAGCCGTCCCGGCGAGGTGGCCTTCCGCCTCGCCATGCAGGCGTGCCTGCTCATCGCGTTCGGCGTGCTGAGTGCGCTGCTGGCCTGGGTGCTCATCAAGGGCTGGAACCGCCTGGACTCCCGGCTCTGGACCGAGATGCCCACCGGCCTGGTCAGCCGCCTCGACAGCGCAGGCGTTCAGTCCGCCCTCGTGGGCACCTTGTGGATCATCTCGCTCGTCGCGATCATCTGCCTGCCGATCGGCATCCTCAGCGCGATCTATCTTGAGGAGTACGCCGACAACACCCGCTGGTACAACCGGCTGCTGGAGTTGAACATCCAGAACCTCGCCGGCGTACCGTCGATCATCTTCGGCATTCTCGGCCTGGGCATCATCGCCCGGGCCCTCGGTCTGGGCTTCACGGTGATCACCGCCGCGATCGTGCTGTCGCTGCTGGTACTGCCCGTGGTCATCATCGCCACCAGGGAGGCCATCCGCGCGGTGCCGCAGTCGATCCGCCAAGCCTCCTACGCCCTCGGCGCCACCAAATGGCAGACGGTGTCGCGGCAGGTGCTGCCCTCGGCGGTGCCCGGCATCGCGACCGGGTCGATTCTGGCCCTGTCCCGGGCAATCGGTGAGGCCGCACCGCTGATCGTCCTCGGCGCGGTCACCTTCATCACCTTCAACCCGGACGGGCTCGACAGCGCGTACACGGCGCTGCCGATCCAGATCTACACCTTCATCACGCGATCCCAGGCCGAGTACACCGAACTCGCGGCGGGCGCGATCGTCCTGCTGCTCGCCATCGTGCTCGTCATGAACTCGATCGCGATCTTCGTGCGGAACCGGTTCGAGAAGCGCTGGTGACCAAAGCCGTGACAACTCAGCCGCGACACCGCCGCCCCCAGCACGAGTCAGAGGTGACCACTGTGAACCAGTCCAGCACGACCAGCCGTCCCGCGGTCAGCATCGCCGCCGTCGGCAACCAGAGCGCTGGCCACCAGCCCGCATCGGCGGTGCCGGTCATGGAGCTCTCCGGCGTCAGCGTCTACTACGGCGCCTACGAGGCCGTGCGTGACACGTCGATGCCGATCCAGCGCAAGCAGATCACCGCCATGATCGGTCCGTCCGGCTGCGGCAAGTCGACCATCCTGCGGTCGCTGAACCGGATGAACGACCTGATCCCCGGCGCGCGGGTGACCGGATCGGTGGCCTACCACGGCCAGGACCTGTACGCCAAGGACGTCGACCCGATCGAGGTGCGACGGCGCATCGGCATGGTCTTCCAGAAGCCGAACCCCTTCCCGAAGTCGATCTACGACAACGTCGCCTACGGCCCGCGCGTCACCGGGATGAAGGTCGACAACATGGACGACCTCGTGGAGAAGGCCCTGCGCGACGCGGCGCTGTGGGACGAGGTCAAGGACAAGCTGAAGACCAGCGGCCTGGCCCTGTCCGGTGGCCAACAGCAGCGGCTGTGCATCGCCCGCACGATCGCGGTCAAGCCCGAGATCATCCTGATGGACGAGCCCTGCTCCGCGCTGGACCCGATCGCCACGGCGAAGATCGAGGACCTGATGTTCGAGCTGGCGCACGACTACACGATCGTGATCGTCACGCACAACATGCAGCAGGCGGCCCGAGTCAGCCACTACACCGCGTTCTTCACCGCCGAGGTCGACCAGAAGCAGGAGCGCCACGGCCGCCTGGTGGAGTTCAGCCAGACCGGCAAGCTGTTCACCAACCCCGGCGACAAGCGCACCGAGGACTACATCACCGGCCGCTTCGGCTGACCCGCCGACTGCCATCGTGTACGCGCCCACCGCGTCCCTGCCCACGGAGGAAACCCGAGCAGATCCCACCGTCGTTGACCCGTGGGGCTTCGCAACGTCCCGGCGAAGCCCCACTGGCTCAGATCAGCACCTCCACCATTGGAGACGACGAACGCACGCCCTGCCGACTGCGGTGGCCGCAGCACGGTAGATCGTCCTCACCAGCCGCAGCCACTGGCGAGGGCCCTAACTCGATCCGGAGTCGGTGCCGATGAACAACCTCGTCGAGGCCACCAAGGGTGACCCTCGATCCGACGGGCGTTTCGTGCTGCTGGTGGTGGACGACGACAGCGTCGGCGGTGAACTCGTCGACCAGCTCGCAGGTCACCGGGTCCGCGGGCACCACTTCCCGCACGCCGCCGAGGCACTACTCGGCGCGGGAGCCCTGCACCCGGACGCGGCCCTGGTCGCGGCGGGCCTGGCCACCATGAGCAGCATCGAGCTCGTGCGTCTGCTCGCCGGCCGAGCGGGCATCCCGACCGTTGTCGGGGTCGGCGACGACGACGGCCCACTCGCCGCCGCCGTGCTCAAGGCAGGAGCCACCGCCTGCGTGCGCCGTCCATACCGGGCAGAGGAAATCGTCCCCATCCTCCGGGCGATCCGCCCGGAAACCGCCGGCACCCTCGACCCACCCATCGACATGGGCGCGCTCAAGGTCAACCCCGCCACCCTGGAGGTGTACCTGCACGGCAGACCAGTCACTCTGCCCATGAAGGAGTTCCGGCTGCTCTACTTCTTCATGAGCCACGCCGAGCGGACGGTCACCCGCGAGCAACTGCTCTCCGCGGTCTGGCAAGGCATCTCCGGGGAGAACTCCAACACCCTCACCGTGCACATCAAGCGGTTGCGCAAGCGCCTGACCCTGCACCCCGATCAGCCGCCGATCATCGTCACGGTCCGCGGCCTGGGATACCGGTTCATCCCTCCGAGCGCCACGGTGCCCGCCCCCTCGACCATGCCATGAGCTCCACGGAGAACCGCAGCCCGGGCGAGATGCCCGAGCGGGCCTTGCCTACCTTCGGCACTGGTGAGGATGTCGTGCTCGTGGCCGTGCCGGTCGCCTACGTTCCCCACGTGGCGCGGTTGCTCGCCGAGCTCGACGGCCAGGCGCGGCCCCGCCGCGTACCGCGGTTGCGGGCCGCCCCAAAGCCGGAGCATCAGGGCACCCACTGGCCCGTCGAAGACCTGCGCCGCCTCAGCAAGGGACGTAGCGCCACCCACCGCACCGTCCTCGCCGTGCTGGACACGCTGGCGCAGCATCCCGGCACGCTGTTCGGCAGCGACGAGCTGGCACAAGCTGCCGGCACCACCCGCGGCAAGATCATCGGAGCGCTCGCCGGCCTGACCAGGTTGCTCAAGGCCCACTACGACTTTGCGACTCTCGGCCTGCCGTTCACCAGGGTGGTCGGGCGTCCCGACGGCGATCCGAAGGAGATCTACTACAGCATCGACGAGGAGCAGGCGAGCCGGTGGAGGCAGGCCCGCGCCGACGGAGCCACAGCGTCTGACTCCACATCCAGCTGCGAGGATGCCCGCCCTGCCAGCACGGACGCTATCGTTCCGCCTGCCTAGCGACGAGCGGCTAGCAACAGGTCAACAGGTACGGGCGCAGATCGGTCAGCGTGGTGAGGACCCCCTCGCGGTCCGCCCGGTAACAGACGGTCTTTCCAGCGCCCCGGGAGGTCACCACCCGGATCTAGGGCGCGGGAACCGCCTCGACGGTGAGCAGGGCCGCGAGTTGGCGCAGGACGTGCGGCCGGGCCCGGTAGTAGACCCAGGTGCCCCGTCGCTCCGCGTCCACCAGGCCCGCCTCGCGCAGCGTCCGCAGGTGGTGGGAGATGGTCGGCCCGGTGAGGTCGAAGGCGGGGGTGAGGTCGCAGACGCAGGCCTCGCCACCCTCGGCGGAGGCGATCATGGACATCAGCTGGAGCCGGACCGGGTCGCCGAGGGCCTTGAAGGCGTGGGCGAGGACGGTGGCCGTCTCCGCCGGCACCCGGTGCTGCGCCAGCGGCTGGCAGCAGGGCGTGTCGGCGTCCAGGTTTACCAGGGTGAGGGGCGCCCCTTGTTTTGACATGCCTCTAGGTTGACATCTCTCTAATCAGTGTGCAAGTCTCTGCTTAGACGGACGTCAAGACAGGGGTCCTTGGGAGCGACGGAAAGGCCACCACGATGAGCGAGAGCACCCAGATGTCGGGGTACTCGTTGGAGTGCAGAGGTGAGTACGGCTGATCTTGCAGAGGTCAGGTGTCGTGGTGGGCGCCTTGTTCGTCACGGTGGGTTGCGTTCTGCAGGCGTAGGCGGGTGAGGCCGAGCATGTCGATGAGCCATCCGGGTCCGCCGGTGATGCCGCGGGCGCGGAGATGGATGTCGACCTCGTGGTGGGTCGCCGGCCCGGTGTTGGCGAGGAAGTCCTCGCAGATCTGAAGCAGGAGCTGCAGCAGGTCGTCGTGATGGGTGTTGCTGGTGGTCGCAGGTTCGTCCGGGATGGCCGGGGTGGGCATCAGGCGACGTTCTCGATGGCGGTGAGGCGGTTCTTGAGTCGGTAGCTGGGGCCGTTGATGGGGACGACGTCGCAGTGGTGCAGGAGCCGGTCGAGGATGGCGGTGGCTAGGACCTCGTCGCCGAAGACTTGGCCCCATTCGCCGAAGCCCTTGTTCGACGTGAGCAGGGTGGAGCCCTTCTCGTAGCGTTTCGAGATCACCTGGAAGACGAGGTTGGCTTCGGGCCGTTCGAGGGGCTGATAGCCGACTTCGTCGATGACCAGGACGGTGGGGCGTAGGTAGGTCTGCAGCTTGCGGGCCAGCCGGCCGATCGCGTCGGCGGCGGTGAGGTGGCGGACCATGTCGTCGAGGGTGGTGAAGTAGACGGTGAACCCGGCTCGGCAGGCGGCGACCGCGAGGGACACCGCGATGTGGGTCTTGCCGACGCCGGGCGGGCCGAGGAACGCGACGTTGGCTTTGGCCTGCACGAACGCGAGGGTGGCGAGGTCGCGGACTTTGCGGGGGTCCAGGTCGGGTTGGAAGCTGAAGTCGTAGTCGTCGAGGGTCTTGTGGTGCGGCAGTTTCGACAGGCGCAGCCCGGCGCGGAAGCGGCGTTCGTCGCGGACGGCGAGTTCCTCTTGCAGGACGAGGTCGAGGAACTCGAGGTAGCCCATGGCCTCGGTGTCGGCCCGGCCGGTGAGCTCCTGCAGCGTCTTGGCCAGGTGAGGCAGGCCGAGTTTGGTGGCGCTGGCGTGGATGCGGTTGGTGACCAGCTCACTCACTTCGAGACGTCCTTCAGGTGTGGGCGGTTGGTGAACGGGCTGGCCGCAGCGATCTGCTCATAGACCGACAGCGGGCGGGCCTCGACGGCGATCTGGGCGGCGGCAGCCCGGTTGAGCAGGGCTTGCAGCGGTCCCTGGCCGCCGTCGAGGCGGGCGGGTCGGCGTGTGGTCGACTGCGGGCTGTCGGGGTCGCCGGTGGTGACGGCACGGGTGTGTCCGTCGGGCAGACCGTCCCAGTGGCTCTCATCGACCACGCGGGCGCCGCGGCCCACGGCCCGCTGGTGGGTGGCCAGCAGCGTGGCGCCGTCCAGGCCGCCGACGGTGGCGTGGATGGTGATGGTGGCGGCGGTCGCCCGGATCTCCACGAGTTGGCGATGGCGGACCCGTCGGGCCGGCACGGAGTAGAGGTTGCCGGCGTAGGCGACCAGGCAGTCCTTGCCGACGTGCCGCAGATGCCGGTCGGCGACCACATACGCCCTGGCCGGGATCGGTCGCAGCGCGGCGTGGTCACGGACCGCCCGCACGCCGATGATCTCACCGTGGGTGCGATGCCGCACGGCCCGCCGCTGCGGCACCCAGGCCACGAACGTGGCGTCGAGTTCGGCCAGCGACGCAAACGCCCGCCCGGCCAGGACATGATCACGGACGATGGTGACCTGCCGTTCGACCCGCCCTTTGCCGGTCGGACGGTAGGCGGCCAGCACATCGATGTCGAAGTCGTAGTGCCCGGCGAACGCGACCGCTTCCGGGTGCAGCGGCACCGCCTGACCCGGGGCGACGTGCCGACGGACCACGGTCTTGGTCCGGTCATAGACGATCACCCCCGGGACCCCGCCGAAGTGCGCGAACGCCCGCCGGTGACACTCCCAGAACGCGGCCAGGTCCTGGCTGGTGGTGAAGCAGCAGAACGGATCCCGCGAGTACGACAGCACCATGTGGAACGAGTACACCTTCGGGATCCCGACGTGGGCCAGGATGCCGCCCTCGTCGCCCCAGTCCACCTGCGCCTGCGCACCCGGAACGACCTCGAACCGGCGGTGCAGCCCCGCCAGCTGATCCGGGCTGATCCCCAACTCCGCAGCGATCCGCGGCCGGGCCTGCTGCAGATACAACTTCACCCGCTGGTAGTTACCGGTGAACCCGTACTGCTCGACAAGACGCTCATGGATCACCGTGCCCTTGAGCAGCAACTCCGCCCGCAACCACGCATCGACCACATGCGCGAACACATCGATCAACTGCCCACGAGCCGGCCGCGCCCGAACCGGCGGCACCACCTCACCGCCACCAGCAGCCAGGTACTTCTTCACCGTCCGCCAGTTCAGGCCCGTCTCACGAGCGATCTCCGAGACACTCGCACCAGCCTCGTGCAACGCCCGGAACCGGCGCACATCCAGCCACCGCTGCTCATCCAACGCCCCCACCGCCAGCCGCCCCACGCCGGTCCGATCACGACCCGAGCAGCCTCACCCTCAGTCACCCGCTGACGACGGACAAACAGTGCGCACCTCTGCAAGATCAGCTGTACCTAGCTCTGCACTCCAGGCCGTACCCCGACACCAGACGACCGGCGGATTCATCGGCGACCCGGCCGCGGCCCTGGCGGTCACCGGTTCCGGTTCCTGCTGCGGCAGTCCCGCACAAACGGTCGGGTCGATCCTGCCGCCCGCTGGCGCCACGGCGACGGCTGGCCCGTGCTGCGGCACCCAGGAGGCGGCCGCGGCGGCGGGCTCCTGCTGCGGCGCCGAGGCGAAGGCCGAAGCGGTCACCGCGGGACAAGGGTGCTGCGGATGAGTCCCGCTACTGCTCCACCCGTCCCCAACCCACATCGGTTGCCCCAGTGCACCGCACTATTTCGAAAAGTATCAACGTAAGGGAGTTTCCTGATGAGCGTCCTGGACGAACTGCCCGTCGTGGTGATCGGCGCCGGGCCGGTGGGCCTGGCCGCCGCCGCGCACCTGCACGAGCGTGGCCTGCCCTTCACCGTCCTCGAAGCCGGTGACACCGCCGGGGCGGCGGTGCGGCAGTGGGGGCACGTGCGGGTGTTCTCCCCGTGGCGGTACAACATCGACCCGGCCGCCCGGCAGCTGCTTGACGAGGCCGGCTGGGTCGCCCCCGACCCCGACGCCCTGCCGACCGGCGCCGAGCTCGCCGCCGACTACCTCCAGCCGCTGGCCGAGCTGCCGCAGCTCAAGCCGCACCTGCGCTACCGGGCCCGGGTCGAGGCGATCAGCCGGCTCGGCCTGGACCGGCTGCGCACCGCCGGCCGCGAGCAGACGCCGTTCCTGATCCGCCTCACCGACGGCGAGGAGATCCTGGGCCGGACGGTGATCGACGCCTCCGGCACCTGGGGTACCCCGAACGTCCTCGGCGCCTCCGGCCTACCGGCCCGTGGAGAGAAGGAGGTCGGCGCGTACCTCGAGCACGCCCTGCCCGACGTGCTCGGCACGGACCGGGACCGTTTCGCCGGCCGGCACACCCTCGTCGTCGGTGCCGGTCACTCCGCGGCGAACACCCTGCTCTCCCTGGCCGAGCTGGCCGCCGCAGAGGCGGGCACGGAGGTGACCTGGGCGATCCGCTCGGCGAGTCCGGCGCGCACCTACGGCGGCGGCGACGCGGACGCGCTGCCCGCCCGCGGCGCCCTCGGTTCGCGGCTGCGGGAGCACGTCGAGGCCGGCCGGATCCGGCTGCTCACCGGCTTTTCCGTACACGCCCTCACCCCGGCCGACGGTCGGGCGGCCGTGGTCGTTCGGCACGCCGACGGCGGCGAGGAGTCCATGGTGGTGGACCGGATCGTCGCGGCCACCGGCTTCCGGCCCGACCACTCCATCGCGAGCGAGCTGCGCCTGGACCTCGACCCGATCATGGGCGCCACCCGGGCGCTCGCCCCGCTGATCGACCCCAACGAGCACTCCTGCGGCACCGTCCCCCCGCACGGCGTCGACGAACTCGCCCACCCCGAGCCCGGCTACTACGCCGTCGGCATGAAGAGTTACGGCCGGGCGCCGACGTTCCTCATGGCCACCGGCTACGAGCAGGTCCGCTCCGTGGTCGCCGCCCTCGACGGGGACTGGGCGGCCGCCCGGGACGTGCAGCTCGACCTGCCGGAGACCGGCGTGTGCAACAGCAACCCCGCCGACTCCGCCGGCGGCGACAGTTGCTGCGGGCCTACTCCCGCCGGCGAGCCGGCTGGACGCGGTTTGGCCACCGGCATTGCTGGTGGTCTGCTGTCCGCGCCGCTGAACCTTGTCAGCCTCGACACCGTCCCCGCCGGCGGCCAGACCGGCGGCTGCTGCGCCAGCTGATGCCCACCACCACGACGGTGCCCGCCGACCCTGCGGTCGGCGGGCACCTCACCACTCACGGCCGGCGGATCGTCGCCGCGCTCGCCATCACCCAAACCGTCGGCTACGGCACCCTGTACTACGCCTACGCGGTCCTGCTCACCCCGATGGCGGCCACTCTCGGCGCGTCCACCACCGCCGTCACCGGTGCCCTGACCGCGTCGGTGCTGGCTGGGGCGCTGATGGCCATTCCCGTTGGGCGATGGCTCGATCGCCACGGCGGGCGGGGTCTCATGACCGTCGGCTCGGCGAGCGCCACCGTGCTGGTCCTGGCATGGTCCCAGATCGACGCCGTCTGGCAGCTCTACGCCGTCATGATCGGCATCGGCGTCACCGGCGCGATGGTCCTCTATGAGCCCGCCTTCGCCGTCATCGTCACCTGGTTCACCACCGAACGACGCAGCAGCGCTCTCCTGGTCGTCACCATCGTCGCCGGCTTCGCCAGCACCATCTTCCTGCCGCTCATCGGCCTGCTCGTCGAACACCTCGGCTGGCGCACCGCCCTGATCGTCCTCGCCGCCATCCACGGACTGATCACCGTTCCACTGCACGCCATCACCATCCGACGGCCACCTCACCCACCAACGCAGCACCGGCGGCAGGAAAGGCCGGCTGCAGCCCGGACCGCGACCCGCGACATCCGTTTCTGGATCCTCGTCGTCACCTTCGTCGCCCACGGCGCCGCCACCAGCACCATGGTCGTCCACCTGGTCAGCTACCTCACCAGCCGCGGCCACCCCGCGACCTTCGCCGCCACCGTCACCGGCCTGCTCGGCGTCCTCTCCGTCACCGGCCGAATCGTCCTCACCGCAGCTCGCCGGCTCGCCCCGATGGCCACCATCGTCGCCACGATCTTCGCCATCCAGACCATTGCCGCCGCATGCCTGCCCGTCCTCGCCGCCAACCGAACCGGCGCCGTCATTGCCGTCATCGCCTTCGGACTCGGCTTCGGCGTGTCCAGCCTCGCCGCACCCGCCCTGCTCGCTGATCGATACGGCACCACCGCCTACGCCAGCATCGCCGGCATCCTCGCTCTGCCCGTCACCCTCTCCCGAGCCATCGCACCGCTGGCCGTTGCCTTCGTCCTGCATGCAGCCCGCGACTACCGGCCACTGCTCACGGCGGTCACGACCTGCTGCGCGATCGCCGCCGCCGGGATGCTGCTCCGTGCGCGATCCTCCCTTTCAGACCATGAAGGACGATGACACCGTGGGCCGGATCGGTCTTCGGCAAGGGGCTATTCACTAGCGGCGAAGCGCTCCACGTTGTCGATGGGGCCGACCACCAGGATGAGGTCGCCATAGGTGAGTACGGTGTCGGGCGTGGCATGGGTGAAGCTCGGCTGTCGCCCGCCGATCCCGGCCTCGGGCTTCACGGCGACCACGGTGACACCCCATTTACTGCGCAGCTTCGACTCGCGCAGTGGCATGCCGACAACGTCGCGTGGTGGTTTGGTCTTGATCACGGCGAAGTCGGCATCGACCTCGACGTAGTCGAGGATTCGCCCGGAGAGCAGGTGCGCGACGCGTTCGCCCATGTCGTGCTCAGGCGCGACGACATGGTGGGCGCCGACGCGGGTGAGGATGTTGCCGTGTTGGCCGGTGACGGCCTTGGCCCAGATGTCGGACACGCCGAGCTCGGACAGCAGGCTTGTGGTGAGGATGCTGGCCTGGATGTCAGTGCCGATCGCCACCACGGCGCGGTGGAATTCCGCGACGCCGAGTTGTCGGAGTGCTTCGACGTCGGTGGAGTCTGCGGTGATCACGTGTGGAATCCGGCCGACAAGGGATTGGACGATCTTGGGTCTGTTGTCGATGCCGAGCACTTCCGTGCCTCGCCTGACCAGTTCGAGGGCCAGGGCGCTTCCGAAGCGTCCGAGCCCGATCACCACCACCGGTTCGGTGTGTGTTTCAGCCAACGATCGTCCTCTCCTCGGGCAGTTCGAAGCGGCGGTTGCGGTCTCGCAGCGCCAGGGCGGACGCCACGGTGAGAGGTCCGATCCGGCCGACGAACATCAGCAGGATCAGCAGGATGTTCCCCTGTGGCGGCAGGCTACCGGTGATGCCGGTGGACAGACCGACGGTGGCGAACGCGGACACGACCTCGAACAGAACCGTGTCCAGCCGGTAAGGGGTGATGGCCAGCAGGATGAACGTGGCGACCACCACCGCGCCGATGCTCAGCAGCACGATCGCCAGAGCCTGCCGCTGGTTGCTCGGCGGGATCCGGCGCCGACCGACATTGACCTGGGTCTCGCCGCGCATCTCCGACCAGAGCACGAAGGCCAGCAGCCCGAAGGTGGTGACCTTGATGCCGCCAGCGGTGCCGGCGCTGCCGCCTCCGATGAACATCAGCACGTCGCTGGCCAGCAGGCTTTCCGGACGCATGGCGCCGATGTCGACGCTGTTGAAACCGGCGGTCCGGGTCATCGTCGAGGCAAAGAACGCGGCCAAGAGCTTTTGCGGGCCCTCCAGGGGGCCGAGCGTTCGGGGATTGGAAAACTCCGCGAGGGCCAACACGATCGTGCCCAGGGCCAGGAGTGACACCGTCAGGACGACAGTGATTCGGGTCATGACGGACCACAGGGCCGGTCGTCGCCAGCTGCGGGCCAGTTCGAACACCACCGGGAAACCGAGGCCACCGAGGATGACCGCCGCGGCGATCGGCAGACTGATCCAGGGATCGGTGACGTACCGCATGAGGCTGTCGGCGTTGGTGGAGAAGCCGGCGTTGTTGAAAGCCGAGATGGCATGAAAAGCCCCCTCGTACAGTGCGGTGCCGAACGGCGCGTCGTAGGCCGTGGCGAACCTGACGGTCAGCAGCACCGCGACCACGGCCTCACTGGCGAGGCTGAACAGTACGATCCGACGAACCACCCCGCGCACGTCGGTCAGCTCCAGGCTCTTCGTCTCCGCCTGGGCCAGGAACCGAGCACGCAGCCCTAGCCGCAATGCCGGGTAGTTAAGCGCGGCGGTGGCTGGTCAAGAGGGCGTGTTGGTGCAGGTACCGGCAGCGGGACTCCGGTAGAGAGGTACGTCCGCCAAGACATGCCTTACCGCCGGGAGTCCCGCTGTCTGTTCAGTCTGTCATTACGCGTGTGGTCCGGGTCGGGGCAGGTCCGTTCGCGCCGGGTCATTTGGGTGAGCTGACCCAGCAGGTGCCGTTCGAGATGATCGATGCGGTTCTCGCGCAGGTCCGCTGTACCCAGCGGCGGGTGCGGGATCTGCCTTCGCGGGTGGTGGTGTATCTGCTGTTGGCGGGCTGTTTGTTCACCGAGTTGGGGTATCGGCAGGTGTGGCAGCGGCTGGTCGCCGGTCTCGATGGGCTGCCGGTCGCGGACCCGAGCGAGGCCGCGTTGACCAAGGCCCGCCGCCGGGTCGGTCCGGCGCCGTTGCGGGCGTTGTTCGATCTGCTGCGCGGGCCGGCGGCCAGTCTGGCCGGGCCGGTACGCTGGCGCGGCCTGCTGGTCTGCGCGATCGACGGCACCACGCTGAGCGTCGCGGACAGCGCGGCGAACCTGGCCCGGTTCAGCAAGCAGCGCGGGGGCCGCACGGGCGGGTCCAGCTATCCGATGCTGCGGCTGGTCACGGTCATGGCGTGCGGTACCCGGTCGGTGATGGACGCGGTGTTCGGGCCGATCACCGCCGGGGAGAGCACCTACGCCAAGGATCTGCTCGCCCGGCTGCCCGCCGGGGTGCTGCTGCTGGCCGACCGTAACTTCGCCGCCGGGCACCTACTCAAGCTCGTGACCGGCCGCCAGGCGCACCTGCTGGTGCGGGCCAAGACCGGCCGCGGCGGCCCGAAGATGCCGGTCCTGCACCGCTGGCGGGACGGCTCCTACCGATCGGTGTTCGGTGGCCAGCCGGTCCGGGTCATCGACGCCGAGATCAGCATCGCCACCAAGACTGGCACGGTCACCGGCATCTACCGCCTGATCACCACGCTGCTGGACCCGGACGCCTACCCGGCCACCGCGATGCTGCGGCTGTATCACGAGCGGTGGGAGATCGAGACCGCCTACTTGGAGATCAAGTCCAGCATCCTCGGCGGCCGGGTGTTACGGGCCCGGACCCCGGCCGGCGTCGACCAGGAAATCCACGCTCTGCTGGTCACCTACCAGATCTTGCGCACCGCGATGACCGACGCCACCAACAGCCAGACCGGCACCGACCCCGACCGGGCCAGCTTCACCATCGCCCTCAACGCCGCCCGTGATCAGGTCGTCCACGCCGCCGGCGTCATCGCCGGCACCGTCATCGACCTGGTCGGCAAGATCGGCCGTCTCGTCCTGGACAACCTGCTGCCTGAGCGGCGGCTACGCGTCAACGCCCGCACCGTCAAACGAGCGATCTCCAAATACAACGCCCGCGGCCCGAACATCGACCGACGCACCTACCAAGCCACCCTCAGCCTCAACATCCTCGCCGGACCTGCCTTGACGACCAGCCCAGACCCTTAACTACCCGGCATTGGCCCTAGCCGTCGCGAGAGCAGCACCGTGAACAGCGTCGCCAGAGTCATGATGCCCAGTCCGCCGGCCTGGATCAGCAGCAGGATCACGGCCTGGCCGAACCCGGACCAGTAGCTGCCGGTATCCACCGTGACGAGGCCGGTGACGCACACCGCCGACGTGGCGGTGAACAGGGCGTCCACCAGGTCGGCCCGCTGGCCGGCACGCGTCGCCACCGGCAACGACAGCAGCGCGGTGCCGACGGCCACCGCAGCGGCGAAACCGGTGGCGATCACCTTGGCCGGGTGCTGAAAGCGATCGGTACGCCGCTGCCACACCGGCCTACGGCCCAGTAGCGGCACGAGCAACCCGCTCACCCGCGAATCACATGTCGACCACGACCGGGACAGATCATCCGGGTACCGGGTCCGACCGCCACTCCCATAGAACGAATCATCGCACCCCGCCCTCAGCTCACCCGCCCTTGCCCAACATGCCAGTCACCAGGTGGAGCCGACACCGGACCGACAGGCCGCAGCCGCGACAGGGCCCGCCGGCGCCAGATCAAGGTCTGGCGCCGGCGGCTGCTTCACTCAGGCGCCCCCGGCCAGGTCACGCCGGCGGAACGCGGCCACGCCCGCCTGGGCGACTGCCGCGGCGAGCACCGTCAGCACCACGACCGCGACCAGGCTGATGTCGACCAGGGGATACTCCCCGATGTGCTCGAACGGCGACAGCCGTACTGCCGTGTCGGGTATGTCGAGGATCGGGGCGAAGAACCCGACGATCAGCCCGTAGGCGAGCACTCCCCAGATGACCGGCAGTGCCCGCGGCACCGCCGCGTACAGCACCGTAGCGGCGGCGAGGACGAGCCAGACCGCCGGAGTGTGTGCGACATGACCGAGCATCAGTTGGCCGACCAACCCCGGGTCACCGGTACTCACCGCGGCCCCGACGCCCATACCGGCACCGGCGACCAGCAGCAGCCACGGTACGCCTAGAGCCGCCACGGCGACATGGCTGCCGACCCAGGCCGGTCGGCTCACCGCGGTGGCGAGGACCGACTCGGCTCGCCCTTCGGCTTCCTCGGCGCGAAGCGTCTGCACGGCAAGCACGGCGTAGACCCCGACGGCGAGCGCCATCGTCAGACCCATGACGCCGAGGAACCCGGCCAGCAGGTTCTCCGAACCGCCCATGACCGCGATCAGGTCTTCCGGTGCGTCCGCGAAACCGTCGAGCAGTGGCTGGGTGAACGAACCGTAGGCGAGGCCGGCGACGAGCAACGCCGCGCTCCAGCCGATCAGGCTGGCCCGGTGCAGCCGGAAGGCGAGGGCGAGCGGGCTGGCCAGCCAGGCCGCGGCCCGGGGCGATCCCGGGCGGGGTGGCACCAGGCCCGCGCCGAAGTCCCGGCGTACCGACAGGGCGTAACCCACCGCTGCGGCGGCCGCCGTGAACGCCACGGAGATCGCCAGTGGCCACCAGCGGTCGTGCACGTACGGCGCGGTCTGCTGGGACCAGCCGATCGGTGACAGCCAGGACAGCCAGGCCGGGCCGCTGCCCTGCACCGCCGCCATGTCGCCGAGTCCGCGCAGCACGAACGCGGCCCCGAGTACAGCGCCGGCGGCGCCGGACGCGGCCCGCGGGTACTCCGACAGCTGAACGGTCACTGTGGCGATGCCGGCGAAGGTCAGCGCCACCGCGCCGACGGACGCGCCGAACAGCAGCGATCCACCCGTGTCGTACCCACGGCTGATCATCATCGCGCCGATCAGCAGCGCGACCAGAGCAGCCATCGTGGTAGCGAGCGTCAGCGCGGCGGTGAGCTGGGCGTGCCGGCCGACCACGTTGGCGCGAATCAGCTCGGCCCGGCCGGAGCGCTCCTCGACGCGGGTGTGCCGTACGACGGTGAGCAGTCCCATCAGGCCGGCTCCGATCGCCACGTAGAGGCCGTACTGGCCGGCGAGGAAGCGTTCGATGGTCAGGTCGTCGAAGCCGAAGCCCCGGCCGCCGAACAGCGCGCCGGCCGGGCTGCCGGAGAACGCGGTCAGCCCCTCGAGGTCCTCCGGGCTCTTGACGAGGGTCTCCAGCGCGGTGGCGAAGTAGGTCATCAGCAGCGTCAGCCCGAGGATCCACGCGGGAAAGCGGATCCGGTCGCGGCGCAGCATGAACCGGAGGAGCCTGCCGGTTCCGGTGACCGCGCTTCCCCTGGCGGAGACGGCGTGCGCCGGACGGTCGAGCGTCGCCGTGGCCATCACGCCACCTCCGCGGCACCGTCGTGGACGAGCTGGTCGCCGTAGTGGCGCAGCAGCAGCTGCTCCAGGGTCGGCGGTCGGACGGTCAGCCCCTGCACGCCGAGGTCGCCCAGCTGGCGAACCACCGCGGCGAGGTGATCGCCGTCGACCTCGAAGCGCACGTGGCCGTCCTCGGACCGCAGCCCGTGCACGCCGGCAAGGCCGGCGAGCGTGTCGGCCGGGCGGTCGGTGACCGCGTCGACCGAGGTACGGGTCAGGTGGCGCAGGTCGGTCAGCGAGCCGGTCTCGACGATCTGGCCCTGTCGGATGATCGAGATCTGGTCGGCGAGCACCTCGACCTGGGCGAGGATGTGGCTGGACAGCAGGACGGTGCGGCCGGTGGCCTTCGCCTCGCGGATGCACTCCTGGAACACCGCCTCCATCAGCGGGTCCAGCCCCGCGGTGGGCTCGTCGAGCAGGAGCAGCTCGACGTCACTGGCCAGCGCGGCGATCAGGGCGACCTTCTGCCGGTTGCCCTTGGAGTAGGTCCGGCCCTTCTTGCGTGGGTCGAGGTCGAAGCGCTGACACAGCTCGTCGCGGCGGACGGGGTCGGTGCCGCCGCGCAGGCGGGCGAACAGGTCGATCGCCTCGCCGCCGGTGAGATTGGGCCACAGCTCCACGTCGCCGGGGACGTAGGCGAGCCGGCGGTGCAGCTGCACCGCGTCGGCCCACGGGTCGCCGCCGAGCATCCGGGCACGGCCGCTGTCGGCACGTAGCAGCCCGAGCAGGATCCGGATGGTGGTGGACTTGCCGGCACCGTTGGGACCGAGGAAACCGTGCACGGTGCCGGTCTCGACCCGCAGATCGAGTCCGTCCAGCGCGGTGACCCGGCCAAAAGACTTGCGGATGTTCTGAATATCGATGGCAGCAGTCATCGTCTTAGGCCTCATTCGAGGAAAAGCCCAGGGCAAACTGGGGATTTGATGTCGTCGATCACGGAAGGACCGCGGAAGGAAGGGCCACGCCAAGGCGTGGTGGCTAGCGTGCGGCGGTGCCTGCGTCGCCTGCCGGTGGCGGATCCGGGACGTACATCAGGTAGTCGTCGAGCAGTGACCGGTCGACGAGCAGCCCCTTGGTGAACAGTTCGAGGGCCGGCGGCGTGATGTCCTCGGCATACCGCCGGAACAGGGCAGGGAAGTCCTCGGCAGTGGCGTCGGCACCGTGCAGCGTGAACCACAGCAACAGGCCGCCTGCCGCCTGATAGGCGAGGTATCGGGTCCGGGCGGCGCGGTCGTGGCTGGGGCGGACCACCCCTGCGGCCTCTCCCGCGGCCAGGTATTCCTCGGCGTCCGCGATCATCTGTTCGACCAGCTTCAGCGCGAAGTCCCCACCCGCCTGCAAGCTGCGCAGCAGGTACTGCACGATCGGCGCGAACTGCTCGACCTCGGCCATGTGGGCCAGCAGCATGGCCGCCGAGCCGTCCGTCAGCGCCTTGGTCTTCTCCTGGCGCATGACATCGAGCACGTGCTCGTCGCAAGCGCGGCGCAGCCCGTCCTTCGACCCGAAGTGGTGGATGACCAGGCCCGCGGTCACCCCGGCGTCGGCGGCGATGGTCCGCAATCCGACCCGGAAACCGTCGCGGCCGAACCGCTCGATGGCGGCGTCACGGATGCGGCTCGCGGCGGCGAACTCGCCACCCAGACTCCCGAGCCTCACGCCATCCGACGCCACGCCGCCAGATTAAACACTTGTTCAGCCAGCCGCAACACCCGACCGCACCGACGCCCATCGTTGGGTGGCGCTCGTGTCGCTCTGTGACCCATGCCACATGCAGTTCCTGTCAGCAAGCGGGGCGCTGTTCCGCTCAACTCATCGAGAGCAAGCGACCCGACAGGAGCAACACATGAAGCACCGCATCGTCGTCCTCGGCGCCGGTTATGCCGGGGCCTACGTGGCCGGTAACCTGGCCCGCCGGCTGTCCCCGGCGGACACCGAGATCACCGTGGTCAACGCTGAGCCGGACTTCGTCGAGCGGATGCGGCTGCACCAGGTCGCGGCCGGCCGAGAGATCGAGGCTCTGAAGCTCGCCGACGCCTTCGCGGGCACGGGGATCCGGCTGCGCCTGGCCCGGGTCACCGCCGTCGACCCCGAGCGCCGGGTCGTCGCCGTGGCCGACGCCGACGGCGGCGGTGAGCTCGGCTACGACACGCTCGTCTACGCGCTCGGCAGCCGCGTCGACGACCGCGGCGTCCCCGGCGTGGCCGAGCACGCCTTCGACGTCGCCGGCCGGCCCTCGGCGCTGCGCCTGCGCGAGCGCCTGGACCGCCTGGACAGGCGGGGCGCACGCGGGCGTGTGGTGGTCGTCGGCGACGGGTTTACCGGCATCGAGGCCGCCGCCGAGATCGCCGAAGCCCGGCCCGGCCTGTCGGTGACGCTGATCGCCCGCGGCGAGTTGGGCGCCCGGCTCTCCGCCGGAGCCCGCAGCCACCTGCGCCAGGCCTGCGCCCGGCTGGGCGTCACCGTCCTGGAACACACCAGCGTCGAAGCCGTCGAAGCGACGCGGGTGCGGTGCGCCGACGGCACCGCCCTGGCGTCCGACGTAACCGTGTGGACGGCCGGGTTCGCGGTCAACCCCATCGCCGCCGCCAGCGGGCTGGAGGTCACCGAGAACGGTCAGATCGTCGTCGATCGCACCATGCGGTCGGTCTCGCACCCGAACGTCTACGCCATCGGCGACAGCGTCCACGCCATCGGCGAAAACGGCCGGCCGCTGCCGATGTCCTGCGCCTCGGCCGGCTTCACCGGCCGGCAGGCCATGGACGCCATCGTGGGACGGCTGACCGGCCGCAAGACTGCGCACACCAAGCTCGTCTACACGTACAACTACATCACCCTGGGGCGGCGGGACGGGATGCTGCAGACGATCGACGACGAAGGGCGAGCAAAGCCGAAGTACCAGGGCGGCCGAACGGCTGCGCTGGTCAAGGAGGGCATCAACAGGATCGCGCTGTGGACGATCTCGCATCCGACCTTCGGAATGCCCAAGCGCAAGCACCGCCTGGCCGTCGCGCCGAATGCGTCCGCCGAGAAGGGGGCACGAGTCGCTGGGCCGGGTGCGGGAGGATCCGTCCGGTCGGTCGCGTAGCCGCCCAGGGTGATCCGCGTGGACCGCACCGCCACTGATCGCTTCGACACCAGTCGGTTCGAGGCCAGCCGGAACCGGCTGGCCTCGCTGGCGTACCGGCTGCTGGGCTCCGCCGCCGACGCCGAAGACGCCGTGCAGGATGCATTCCTGCACTGGCAGGCCGCCAACCGGCAGCGGATCAAGGTGCCGGAAGCATGGCTGACCAAGGTCGTCACCAACCTGTGCCTCGACCGGCTCCGCTCGGCACAAGCGCGCCACGAACGCACCGTCGGTGCCTGGCTGCCCGAACCGCTCCTCGACGGCGACCCGATGCTCGGCCCGGCCGACACTCTCGAACAACGTGAATCGATCTCCCTGGCCATGCTGACTCTCATGGAGCGCCTGTCACCCCTCGAGCGGGCCGTCTACCTCCTGCGCGAAGCGTTCTCCTACAGCCATGCCGAGATCGCCGAGATCCTCGACATCACCGAGTCCGCAAGCCAGCAGCACCTCCACCGAGCCCGACGCCGCATCACCGCCGCGCGCCGCCGCGGCAGCGGCGAGGTCGACCCGGCGTCCGCCCGCAGGATCGTCGAGGAATTCCTCGCTGCCGCCTACTCGGGCCGCACCGAACGGTTAGTGGCGCTGCTCACCGACGACGCGACCGCAATCTCCGACGGCGCCGGCCTGACCGAGACGCTGCTGCGGTACGACACTGCCCAGCGCATCGCCGCCGTCGCCCGGGCCGGCTTCACACCCGCAGCAGCGAAACGGCGATTCGTCGGCGGCACGCCCGCCATCCACTACGCGCTCGTCAACGGCGCCCCCGCCATCCTCTTCGTGCTCGGCGACCAGGTCGTCGGCACCGTGACGTTCGACATCACCGGCGGCAAGATTGCAGCCGTACACGGCATCGCCGCCCCCACCCGCCTCGCCCGCCTCACCGAAGCCTGGCGGCGGCACGAACCCGACACGCCGCTCATCACCCAGTGGTGAGTCGACGTGATCGGCGACCAGGTTCGCGATTTCGTCGACGGTTTCCCGGACGAGGCCCCCTTCGGGGGTCACTACCGGTAGATCGTCTGTGGGTCGGCTCCCGCAAGCCCGACGGCCGGCCGTCTTTCTTCTCAGCGTGGCAGCCAATCTCGTGTACCACAGCGCTTGATGACGCACCGGCCCGCTGCTTGCCGGACGTCCGGCGTGAGCCGGGTGAGTGACCCGGCTCACGCGCTGTTACGCCAGCCCCTCAGGCGGTGTCTTGTGGCCGAACATCGAGAACGAGGGAGACACCGTGACGGAGAACATCAGCGTGGTTGTGGTCGGCGGCGGATATGCCGGCGTCATGGCGGCCAACCGCCTCACCCAGCGCGAGGACGTGGCCGTGACCTTGATCAACCCGCGGCCGGACTTCGTTCACCGCATTCGCCTGTACCAGTTCGTCGGCGGAACCGGCGACGCGGTCGTCGGCTACCACGAGGTCCTGGCCGACCGTGTCCGGCTGGTGGTCGACACCGCGACCCAGATCGACCCGGCCGAGCGCACCGTTTCGTTGGCGAACGGGAGCACGCTGGGCTACGACTACCTCATCTACGCGGTGGGCAGCGGCAGCGCCGTCCCGAGTGTGCCCGGAGCATCTGAGTACGCCCACAATGTGGCCAGCCTGGAGGAGGCACAGCGACTGCGGGCGGTGCTCGACACCACACCCATGACGGCCGTGGTGACCGTGGTCGGAGCCGGCGCGACAGGCATCGAGGTTGCCGCCGAGCTGGCAGCGGAGGGCCGCACCGTGACGCTCGTGTGCGGCAAGGTGCTCCACCCGTATCTGCACCCCCGGATTCGCCGCAAGTTCGCCAAGCGGCTGGCCAAGCTCGGGGTGACCGTCATCGACGGTCCTGGTGCGAAGGTCACCGCGGTGAGCCGCGACGCCGTCCTGCTGGCGGACGGCCGCGAGCTGGCCAGCACGGTGACCATCTGGACGGCCGGGTTCAGCGTCCCCGACCTGGCTGCCCGCAGCGGGCTCACGACCGACGCGGTCGGACGCCTCCTGACCGACGAGACACTCACCAGCATCGACGACGACCGCATCGTCGCCGCTGGGGACTCGGCCGCACCGTCGGACATGCCGCTACGGATGAGCTGCCAGGCGGCCAATCCACTCGGCGCGCACGCGGCCGACACGGTGCTCGCCCGTCTCGCGGGCGGACAACCCACGGCCATCGCCATCGGCTTCTTCGGGCAGTGCGTCAGCCTGGGCCACGGCGCCGCCACCGTACAGATCGCTTCGAGAAACGACATTGCCAAGGGTTTCGCTGTCGGCGGCTTCCTCGGCGCGAAGGTCAAGAGCAGCAGTTTCCCCGGCCTGATCGAGCACCTGGCACATGAGGCGCACAAGCCCGGCTCCTACACCTGGAAGTTCCGGGACGACACCCGTCATCAGCGGCTCCAGGCGCTCGCCGCCCGCTGAACGGATCATCGATTGGACGGTCCTGCAGTGGAGACACCACCCTCCGACCCCGCCACCGATACCTTCCAGGCCCACCGGAACCTGCTGTTCACCGTCGCCTACGAGATGCTCGGATCGGCGGCCGACGCCGCTGACTGCTATCACGGCACGTGACAGCTCAGCCGCAGCGGACCTCGCTACCTCAACGCCCGCGCCGCCACGCCCCACGCGCTACCGGAACCGGTTGGGCTACGCCGGAACCTCGGCGGAGAACCGACGCAGGGTTCCGCGACCCGAGTAGGTGCCGTCATGGTCACGTGCCCGGTGCTGGGACCTTCGAGACCGACGGCCGCTAGGCGGTGGTCTGCGTGTCCTCGGCGGCCTGGACGAAGGCGCGGACCAGCGTCGTCTCACCGGCGCTGCGCCACACCGGCGCGTACGACAGGACAGGTCCGTCGGCGATGGGCACGAAGGCGATGTCACGCCGCAGTCGGGAGGCGGCCGCGTACGACCCGACGGGGGACACGACGCGGCCGGTGCCGATCGCGGTGAGGGCCTCCTCAAGGGTGGCCACCGCGGCTCCGCGCCGGATCGGCCGCCCGGTCGGTGTCACCGGCGGGGTGTGCGCCTCCCAGACATAGTCCGGAATGGGCCCGTCCACCCCCACCACGGGGTGGTCGCCGAGATCCTCCATCTCGACCTGGTCCCGGCTGGCCAGCGGGTGATCGGCGGCGACGGCCAGCACCAACTGCTCGGTGTACAACACCGACCCCACGGCGAGGTCGGGCTCGCGGACCGGTAGCCAGAGCAGCCCGACGTCGACCCGGCCGGCGCGCAGCCCGCCGAACGGATCGGACGGGAGAAGCTCGCGCATGTGCAGCTCACACTGCGGATGCCGGTGCCGGAACAGCTCGAGGACGGCCGCGATCTCCTGGTGGTGGGTGTCGAAGGTGCCGACGGTCAGGGTGCCGATGTGTCCGCGAGCGGCGGTGATGGCCTCGTCGATGCCTGCCATGATGTCGCGGTATCCCGCGCCGAGCCGGTCGCGAAGCCGCTCGCCGAGCGGGGTGAGCCGCACGCTGCGGCTGGTCCGCTCGAACAGGGCACCGCCGATCCGGCGCTCCTGCTGCTTGATCGACTGACTGACCCGCGCCGGGGACACTCGCAGGCGTTCGGCCGTACGACCGAAATGGAGCTCCTCGGTCAGCGTCAGGAAGATCTCGATGTCGCGTAGCTCCACCCCGCCGTCTCTCCTCCGATCACCGCGCGTCCGGGTCCCGTCCGTGATCAGCGCGAAGCGGAAGTTTACGGCTGCTGGCCAGGGCCCGCCGGCGCGGGGGCAGCGCCAGCCGTCGAACGATAACCGGTGGCTAATCCGGCGGTTCGATCTTTGGCATTGTTCCGCACCGGCGATCGCGGTGATCGTTGGTCCCATGACCGAAGCCTTGATCGACATCGTCACGGTGTCGGATCACCCCGGGGTCTCGCGGTGGCAGGCCGTGACCCCACACGGCTTCGTCGCCGGGGTGGCCGGCCTCCGGCCGATCATCCCGCCCGGACCCGCCGCCCTACCGGGGGCGCCCGAGCTGAGCCTGTACGTGCGGCCCAGGTGGCGGCGTCGCGGGATCGGCTCGCGCCTCCTGGCCACCGTCCGGGACCGGACCGCCGAGCCACGCCTGGTCGCCGCCGTGGCCGCGGGCTCGCCGGGGGCGGCGTTCTGCCTGCGGCACGGCTTCCGGCGCATTCGATCCAGGCGCCATGACCTGCTCACCTACCGCGATGTTCACCAGGCCTGGTTGGGTGAGCTGGTCGACGCCGAGCACCCGGGATACCGCCTGGCGCACTGGACCGGCGATCTGCCCGACCCGCTCCGGGTCGAAGAACTGCTCCGGAGCCCGAGTCGGCCCGGTAACTCCGTGCTGACCGCCGCGGACGCCGACGGCGACCTCGCGGCCTACGCCGTTGCCGTCGTCGACGCGCTCTCCAAGGCTCGCGCCCACCAGTACGGACCGGCCGTGCTCCCCGGCCATCGGGGACAGCGGCTGGGTCTCTGGGTCAACGCGGCCCTGATCCAGCGATTACGCCAGGCCCACCCGCAGGTCAAGGAGATCGAGACCGTCACCGCCGAGGACGACCTGCACCTGCTCGCCGTACGCGAGCACCTCGGCTTCCATCCCGTCCGGCGAACTCACCTCTACGAGCTCGCCCGGCCATAGACCATCCCACCCGCAAGACCAGGCCGTACGCGGAACCAACCGGCGCTGTTGGAGGAGCTTTGTCATGACCAGTACGAAATGGAAGGCCTCGTCCCGGTGGTCCAGGACATCGGACCCGCCCCTTCCACCCGGGCCGACCCCGATCGCTTCCATCACTCCTCGCGCGAGCGCGACACCAGGGACAACAACGATGAAATCCCTTCTCCCCGCCAGCGATCACGTCGACAACGCCGCGCCCCTACAGCGTGCACCGCCGCGGAACGGCACCCGGCCGGGCCGGCGGCCGTGCTGCCAACCGCCCAGACGCTCGACGGCGAGTCGGCCGCGACGAGTCGAACCGCCCGTGCCATGCGATCGCCGGCGGTGCCGCGCGTGCCCAACCCGTCCCCGTTCCACTCGAGGATCAACGGAACGCCCGTGTCGTTTCCAGGGCCCCTTGATCAAAACGCTACCCGCGAGCCAGCGGGGCAGGAAGGCAGGTTGGGGGCAGCCGCCGGCGGTCGAGCGCCGCGGGGAGCGTGACTTCCGGCTTTGGCGTTAGCGTCGTGTCGTGGTGGATCTGCTGGAGCGGGGCGCGCTGCTGGACGAGCTCGGTGCCGTGCTGAAGGAGGCCTCGGTGGCTGGCCGGGTGGTGCTGGTCGCGGGGGAGGCTGGTATCGGCAAGTCGGCGTTGGCACGGGAGTTCGCCAGGCGGAACGTGGGCCGGGCACGGTTCCTGTACGGGGCGTGTGATCCACTGCTCACGCCGCGGGCGCTGGGTCCGCTGCACGACATCGGGCGGGAGTTGGGCGGCCGGCTGGCCGAGTTGCTGGCCGGCGGGAGCACGCGGGAACGGCTGTTCGCGACGCTGCTGGACGAGCTGGACCAGCGGTCGCGGTCAACGGTGGTGGTCATCGAGGACGCCCACTGGGCCGACGAGGCCACGCTCGACCTGCTGCTGTTTCTGGGGCGGCGCATCGAGCGGATCCGCACGCTGCTGATCGTCACGTACCGGGACGACGAGCTGGGCCTCGACCATCCGTTGCGGGCGGTCGTCGGTCGGCTGCCGCCGGAGGTGGTACGCCGTCTGCGGCCGTCCCCGCTGTCCGAGGCGGCGGTCGCGGAGCTGGCCGCACGGGCCGGCCGGCCGGTGGTTGGCCTGCACGCGCTGACCGGGGGAAATCCGCTGCTGCTGACCGAGGTGCTGGCGGCCGGGGACGCCGACGTGCCGATGACCGTGCGGGATCTGGTGTTGGCGCGGTTCGGTGGCCTGCCGGCGGAGGCGCAGGAGGCGGTCCGGCTGGTTGCGGTGGTGCCGACGCGGGCCGAGCTGTGGCTGGTGGAGGAGGCGTTGGGGCCGGGGTTGGCGGCGGTCGACGCGGGTGTCTCGGCCGGGCTGCTGGTGACCGGCTCGGAGGTGGTCGGGTTCCGGCACGAGTTGCTGCGGCGGGCGGTGGAGGGTTCGCTGTCGGCGGTCGTCAGCCGCGAGCTGAACCGGCGCGTGCTGGCGGTCCTGGCTGGCGCGGATGGCCGGACCGTAGACGTGGCGCGGTTGGTGCACCACGCCCGCGAGGCGGGCGCTGTCGAGGCGGTGCTGCGGTACGGGCCGAAGGCGGCTCGGCAGGCGGCGGCGGTGGGCGCCCATCGGGAGGCGGTCGGGCATTACCGGGTGGTGCTGGGGTACGCCGACCGGCTGACGGCGGCGGTGCACGCCGAGCTGCTCGAGGGGTACTCGGTGGAGTGTTACCTGTCCGGGTTGTCGGTGGAGGCGGTCTCGGCCCGCCGGGCGGCGGTGGAGCTTCGCGAGGCGGCCGGTGACCGGGAGCGGGTCGGCGCGGGACTGCGCTGGTTGTCGCGCCTGCACTGGTGGGACGGCAACCGGCAGGAGGCGGAGGCGGCCGCCGCGCGGGCCGTCGCTGTGTTGGAGGACGTGGGGCCCGGCCATGAGCTGGCGATGGCGTACAGCAACCAGGCGCAGCTGGACATGCTCGACAACCGCCTAGGTGCGGCGGTCCGCTGGGCCGGACGTGCCATCGAGCTGGCCGAGCGGCTCGGTGACCGGCAGACCCTCAGTCACGCGCTGACCAACATCGGTTCGGCGCGGATCCTGTCCGGCGACCCGGCCGGCCGGGCGGACCTGGGGCGGGCGTTCGAGGTGGCGGTGACCGCCGGGCTGGTGGACGATGCCGCCCGCGCGCTGGTCAACCTGTCCACGGACAGCGCGGTGATGCGCGACCACCGCCACGCCGGCCAGGATCTGGATCGGGCGCTCGCGTTCGTGCAGGCACACGACCTGTCCGGGTACGTCCAGCACGTGCAGGGGCACCGGGCTCGGCTGCGGTTGGAGCTGGGGGACTGGGCCGGCGCGGAGCGGGACGCGCGAGCGGCGCTGGCCCTCGCGGTGTCGGGCGGCGCTCGGGTGGTGGACGCTCTGGTGCCGTTGGGGCTGGTGCAGGCCCGGCGGGGGGACCCGGCCGCGGCGGCGACGCTGCAGGAGGCGACCGAGCGGGGATTCGCCACGGTCGAGTTGCAGTGGACCGCGCCGGTGGCCGCGGCACGGGCCGAGTACGCCTGGTTGTACGGCAGCGACGACCGGGTCGCCGAGGAGGCGAAAGCCTCGTTCGAGCGTGCCGTCCGGGCGGCCCACCCCTGGTTCGCCGGGGAACTGGCGTTCTGGCTGTGGCAGGTTGGCGCGCTGCCGGAGACGCCGGCGGCGGTGGCCGAGCCGTACCGTCTGCTCCTGGCCGGGGACTGGCAGGCCTCCGCCGACGCGTGGCGCGAGTTGGGCTGCCCCTACCAGCGGGCGCTGGTCCTCGCCCACGGCGACCGGGACGAGGCGGTGTCGGAAGCGCTGGAACTGCTCGACGGTCTGGGCGCCCGGCAGGCGGCGCTGCGGGTACGCCGGGACCTGCGGCGCCGTGGCCACCGGCGGGTGTCGCGCGGCCCGATCCGTGCCACCGCAGCCAACCCGGCCGGCCTTACCCCGCGGCAGGTCGACGTGCTTGCGCTCCTGGCCGAAGGGCTGACCGACGCGGCGATCGCCGGCCGGCTGTCGCTGTCGACCAGGACCGTCGGCCACCACGTCTCAGCGCTGCTGGGCAAGCTCGCCGTGGCGTCGCGGCACGAGGCCGCCGCCGCGGCCCGGCGGCTCGGGGTCGTACCGGCCAGAGATAGGGAACCGGACGGCCAGAGCTAGGTATTCGCTCCCGATCCGCGCCCCCGGCGACCGGTCCTAGCGTCAACCCTGACCGATCCGCCAGAGGGGTCGCGAGAGAGGGGCACCCATGGACATCGCAACCATCAAGCAACGGCAGCAGGCCACCTGGGCCGCGGGAGACTACGCGGCCGTCGGGACGAGGCTGCTGCCGGTGGCCGAGCTGCTGTGTGAGGCCGTCGACCTGCGCGCAGGCGAGCTGGTGCTGGACGTGGCATGCGGCAACGGCAACGCCGCCCTCGCCGCGGCCCGCCGGTTCTGCAGGGTCGTCGGCGTCGACTTCGTCCCTGCCCTGCTGGACCAGGCGCGCCGACGTGCCGACGCCGACGGGCTGGACGTGACGTTCGAAGAGGCCGACGCCGAGTCGCTGCCCTTCCCGGACGCCTCGTTCGACGTGGTGCTGTCGACCTGCGGTGCCATGTTCGCCCCCGACCAGGAGCAGACCGCCCGCGAGCTGCTGCGGGTCTGTCGGCCGGGCGGGCGGATCGGCATGGTCAACTGGACTCCGGACAGCTACGTCGGTGAGCTGTTCCGCACCATCGGTCGGTACGTGCCGCCCCCACCCGGGCTCCGGCCGCCGGTGCTGTGGGGGAGCGCGGAGCGGCTGCGTGAGCTGTTCGGCCCCGGCGTGACCATCTCGGCCCCGCGGCGCAGCTTCGGCTGGCGGTTCCCGTCCGCCGAGCACCAGGTGGAGTTCTTCACCACCTGCTACGGCCCGACCAACCGGGCCGCCGCCGCGGTCGCGGCCGACCGCGCCGCCGACCTGCGGGCCGACCTGCTCGACGTGGTCAAGCGGTTCGACGTCTCGGGTGACGACACGCTGGTGCTCCGGATGGACTACCTGGAGGCGGTCATCGGCAAGCCGGCGGACTCCGATGGCTGAGTCGACGGTGAAGGCGGCCGCGAGCCAGGCCGCGCCGGTGCTGCTGGACCTGGAGGCCAGCCTGTAGACGACGACCGTTGGCTGCCGGCCGCCGAGCGCGTCGGCGTGGGCGGCAGCCCGGGCGACCTCAGTGCCCGTCCGGGATGCCATAGCTCGCGGTCAGCCGGGCAGCTCGGGGAGGGGGCCGGCGGTGACCAGCGCGGCGAGCGTGAGGGGTTGGTCGCCGTCGCTGTGCCCGAGGACGAGGGCGAGGCGCCGGCCCTCCCCGGGGTCAGGCGTCCAGACGTGCAGGTCGCCGTAGAGATCCTGGCGAAGCAGCGCCGCGTAGACCGGCGGACGGTCCGCCTGCGGGTTACGGATGAGGTGGTCGATGGTGCGGACGCGGTGCGGGCCCCACTGCCCGTCCAACGTCCCGGCCAAGGTGGCCAGGTGTCGGTCGCCGGCTTCGAGCTGCGCGGTCCACTCCGGGTCCCGCAGGCCAATGAGATCCGGTCCCTCCCACAGCGGAGCGAGGACGAAGCCGGCGGCGCGGGTCGCCAGCCATTCGCCCGTGTGCGGGTCGAAGTCGACGAGGGTGGGGTTGCCCGCGGACGGAATCGGTCCGGTCAGGAGTGCCGTGATGGCCCCGAGGGCACGGGACGCATCGAAGGCAAGGCCACGAACGGCGGTCACGGCACCCATCCTGACCGTAAGTCGCCGGGTTGCCCAGGGCAGAAGGCGCTGTGGCGGCGCCCTCTGTCTCCCGGGTGGTCGCTTCCGGTAGTGGCTCAGCCGTTGTCGTGACAGCCGACCTGGTCGCCGAGCTCCTTCGGGATGCCGTACGTGCTGCATTTCGAGCGCGCTGCCCTCGCCCAGATCCTTCCACCCGCCGGCCGAGTGCTCGAACAGCAGCACGCCGTCGCCCTGCATCCGCGGGTCGGCGGCGATCACACCGGCCGTGGCCCACCGGCCCGCGCACCTGATGTGAGCGGGGTCGATCCGGTGGGTCTTCCTCTACGGCCAGGGGCGCAAGGGCGCGCAGAGCTGTCAGGGCCATCGTCTCTCCGGTCTCAGCGTGGACTGCGATACCCGGATACACGCCCTCCCTGCCGGTCGGGTCGCGACCGATCGGATGCGCGACTGGGCGGCGGCAGCGGTTACGATCGGCATGCGGCTTCACCCGTACGCCAGTGACAGCGCCGCAGGCGGTCAGCTGGTCGCGCCTCCCACGGACGCCCGATCAGCGGATTGCTGCCGAGGATGATCCCGCCGCCGGGTGCCGACCGCGGATAGTCTTCAGCAGTGGACACACTGGCCCTCCCACCACGCGTGCTCGTGATCGGACTCGATCCGTATCGGGTGCCCGGGCCATGGGACCCCAAGCCGATAGCAGACGGCATCGACCTCGGGCGGACCCGTTTCACCGAACACGGCGTGGGGGCTGAATTCTTACTGTTCGGCCTTGACGGCAGCGACGACATTGAGGCGGTCGTCATCGCCGCCCTCCGCGCGCAGCCGTGGGAATGCGTCGTCATCGGCGGCGGTGTCCGCAACGAGCTGGAACTGTTCGAACGCGTGGTCAACCTGGTGCGCCGGCATGCTCCCGATGCGGCGATCGCCTTCAACACCACCCCGGCGGACACCTTCGAGGCAGCCGCCCGCTGGGTGGAGATTCCGCCGACTCGGCCGAGCGAGCGGCTGCCCTGAACCATCGTCGAGCGCTGGACTCGGCCCGGTACCCCTGGCGGCGGTACGCAACCTGGCCACCGCGGCGCTGGTGGGACTCGCCTGGGAGCTGGCGGGCTGGTGGCTGGTGGCGAGGCTGCGCCGCCGTCCCCGACGGTCAGCTGCCCCGTGACGTAGCGACGGTAGACGATGATGTCGCCACGGGGACGGTGTGCCGGTGCTGTGGCCGAGTCGGATGGATGGAGGGGCGGGGTTGCCGAGCGACTTGGACGAGGTGCGGGTATGGCGACCAGGCTCGTGACGCGGACCTTGGCCGGGCTGCTGATCGGCGGCATGGCCATCGTGATCGTCGGGTTCTTCTGGTGGCAAGCCACAACTCGCGATGGGAACCTGCTCGCACCGCTCGCCATCGGGGCGCCGTACGGCCTGCTCGGATTCGCCATGTGGCGGCGGATATTCCATCCTCGGCTGACCGCGGGTCCGGAAGGGCTGATCCTGCGCGGGCAGTGGCGCACGGTCCGCGTTCCGTGGTCAGCCGTCGCAATGCCGCGGCATGCGCCGCCGTCAGGCGGTAGGGATCGGATTCTTCGAGGGAGGTACGCCACCGGGTGATCGTGCCGGTGGGGCCCGGCTTCCTCGCACCGCAGGTCGGGCGTCGCCGTCCAGGTCGACCGGACGGAGCACCGCGGCCGGGCCGTCGACCAGCGACTTCCGAAGGCTCCAACCAGTGCCGACGGCCTCTTGGCGCGTTATCTCCGCGTAACCAAACCTACCGGCCGCGTCGATGTCGTGATCTTTAAACTGGCGTACGCCGCTCTGCGGGGGACGGGCAACCCACGGCGAGTTGATGGGCGGATGGGTCGATGGAAACAACGACGTACGGCGGTCCGGCGTTCAACATCCTCGGGCAGTTGAAGGTCCGCGGACACGCCGGTGACGTGGCGCTGCCGGCAGCGCGGGGGCGGACGCTCTTGGCGCTGCTGCTCACCCGAGCCAATCGGGTGGTGTCGGTCGACGAGATCATCGACCGGATGTGGGACCACCGGCCGGCGACCGCGCGGGCCCAGGTGCTCACCGTCGTCTCGTCGTTGCGCCGGGCGCTTGGCGACACGGCGGTGTCCCCCGATCGGCGGTTGTTGATCACCAACAGCCCCGGTTACCTGCTCCGGGTTGAGGACCATCAGCTGGACGCTTCCCGATTTGAGAGTTTGCTCGCCCGGGTCGACCGCGATCGGTTGACCGGCGAGGCCGCGATCACTGTGCTGCAGGAGGCGCTGTCGCTGTGGCGCGGGCCGGCCCTGGCTGACGTACCGGCTCCGTTCGCCACCGTGGAGGCGCACCGGCTGGAAGAGTTGCGGTTGTCTGCGGTCGTACGCGCGATCCAGTGTGAGATCGATCTGGGTCGGCCGGTCCAGACGATTGCGAGGCTGACCGAGCTGGTAGCCGAGCACCCGTTCTGTGAGCGGCTGCGCGGCCTGCTGATGACGGCCCTGCACCGCTCTGGTCGTACCGCCCAGGCGTTGGAGGTCTACCGGTCGGGGCGTCAGGTGATGGTCGAGGAACTCGGCATCGAACCGGGGCACTCGCTGCGTCAGCTGGAGCGTGCCATCCTCACCGAAGAGCTCGCGGAAGGGCTGATGGCCGTCGATGCCCACCCGCCGACCGATCCCCGTCAGACACTCGACATTCGGCCGGCGCAGCTGCCCGCCGTCGACCATCCCGCACCGGTGTCCGTCCCCGCGTTCGTGCCGCCCGCACAGCTGCCCGCCGATATTCTGGACTTCACCGGGCGTGTTGCCGAGACAAGGCAGTTGACCAGCCTACTCGCAGCGGGCGATGACGTATCCCTGCGGACCGCCGTTCCGATCGTCGTCGTCACCGGACCCTCGGGTGTAGGCAAGAGCACTATCGTGCGGCACGTAGGCCACCTCCTGCAGTCCCACTTCCCCGACGGCCAGTTGGACGTCGCCTTGCGCGGGGGGCAGGAGCGCCCGGCCGATCCGTCCGACATCCTGGAGCAGGTGCTCGTGGCGCTCGGCGTGAACCCCGTGGTCATCCCCGGTGATCCGGAGGCCCGGGCCCAGCTCTACCGGTCCGTCACGGCGGGGCGCCGGCTCCTTGTCGTCCTGGACGATGCGGCCAGCGCTGCGCAGGTCCGTCCGCTCCTGCCCGGCGGGGCCGGATGCGCCGTCGCGGTGACCAGCCGTTGGGGGCTGACTGACCTTGAGGGCGCCCGGGTGTTGCAACTCGGCCCGCTACCAACCGAGGACGCGCTGGCCCTGTTCGCCACGTTGGTGGGCTCGGACCGGGTCGCGGCCGAGACTTCGGCCGCCCAACGGATCGTCGCGTTCTGTGACCGGTCGCCACTGGCAGTCCGAGTTGCCGGTGCCAGGCTCGCCGCCCGCCCGCACTGGCCGTTGAGCCACCTCGCGAACCGGTTAGCAGACGAGAACCGGCGACTGGACGAGCTCTGCCAGGGCGACCTTTCCGTCCGGGCCAGCCTGGCGCTCAGTTTCCGCGGTCTGGACCCGGATACCGACCGTGCGGGGCGCATCCTCGCCCTGCTGGGTCCGCCGGTCTTCTCCGCAGCGGGCGTGGCGGCGACGCTCCGCATTCCACTCGCAGTCGCAGAGCAGCGGCTCGACCGCTTGATGCAGCGGCACATCATTGAGGCGGTGGGGCCGGACCGGTACCGCTTTCCCGACCTGTTGCGGTTGTGCCTGCGGGGGATAGCCATGGAGGTCCATCCCGGCCTGTACGAGCGGACGGCGACCGGCCGGGCGGAGCGTGTCAAGGGATTGGAGCAAGTGGTTAGGCGACCAGCGGTCGCGGCTCCGGCTGCTGGTCGGAGTTGTTGATCCCGACCTGTTCGAGTAGGTCGAGGATCCTGGACACGAGTCGGTTGACGCCGAACCGCTCGGAATGCGCCGGGCGGGCGATGGCCACGTACGCTCGCGCGTCGCGCGTACCGGTTGGCGGCGGCTTGAGGTGCCCCGGTCGGCGTGCACGACATGCGGCACCCCGTGGATGTCGAACACCCGCCGGACCATGTCCTCGGCCAGCGATCCGGACTCGCCGGCGTGGGGTCTGTGCAACGAACGGTGTGTCTGAGGGTCCCCGGCTGGAGCCGGGTAACGGGGCCGACGCCGGACGGCCGACCAGCCGGAGTCCGTCCCGCCCACGTACACCGCGGGAGTCGGTGATCCGCTCAGTGCGTCGTTCGAGGTAGTGGCGCGATAGTCCGCCAGTAGTCCGCTCCTCCACCTTGGTGTCAATCGATGCCTAGGAGGACCAACAATGGCAGTCCGTACCCCACCGGCCAGGGCCGGGCACACGCGCCTGCATCACCTGATCGGTCTGCTTACCGTTCGGGCGCTGTGGGCCGGTGCGTTGACCCCTTTGTCTGGGGCCGCCGCCAGCACGACCATCCCACTGGTCGCCAGCAGCCTGGACGTCGCCTCATCCGGTGGTGGGACCGGTCCGTTGCACCGGACGCGCTGGGACAGCCCGGAGCCCGCTCTGCGTCGGTGGAGGCCCTTTATGCGGCCAGGTGTCGCTTCGGTACGTCCTTGCGTTGCCAGGGAGATCCCGTGACGTCGCGCGGCAGAAGCTTGGTGTCGGTGGTGTGCGGCACCTTGGTGGCCGGAGTGCTGTCGGTGCCGGGGCCGGGTGAGGCGATCGCAGCCGTGGCGGCGCCGAGTGGAAAGAAGCCGAGTGTGGTGTCACAGCCTTTGGGCGAACCACCGCAGCAGCCGGCTGAATCGTCGATGCCGAAGTCCGCGAAGCCGGTGTGGCCACGTGCGGTGACGCAGACGATTGCGCTGCCAGCGTCGAGCCCGCATCGGGCCGTTGTGCCGTCGGGCGCTCGTGACGCGGATGCGGTGGTGTCGGTGGGTTCGGCGAAGCGGAGCGGCAAGGCGTCGGCGGCTGCGCCCGCCCGGTTGCGGGTGGAGGTGCTGGACCGTACGCAGGTTGCGCCGATTGGGGGTGTCGGTCTCGGGGTTCGTGTGGTTCGCGCGGATGGCGTGGGCCAGGCCGGGCCGGTGCAGGTGACGATCGACTATTCGGGCTTTGCGAGCGCGTTCGGAGGGGCGTTCGGTTCGCGGTTGCAGGTGGTGCGGTTGCCGGCCTGTGCGGTGACCACACCTACTGTGGCGGGGTGTGCGCGCGGCTCGGTGGTGGCGTCCTCGAATGACGTGTCGCAACAGGTGTTGACGGCGACGGTGACCGCGGATGCGGATCCAGCGGCGGGGGTGTCGTCGGCGGCCGGTGACGAGTCTGTCTATACGTTGTCGTCGACGGCGTCGTCGGATGCGGGGGACTATCGGGCGAGTTCGCTGAATCCGGCGGGTTCGTGGGACGTGTCGGAGGGGTCGGGGGCGTTCACCTACTCGGTGCCGATTTCGGTGCCGGCGCCGCCGATGGGTTCGGCCCCGACGTTGGCGCTTTCGTACAACTCGCAGTCGGTGGATGGGCGGACGTCGGCGAGCAACAACCAGGCCTCCTGGGTGGGGATGGGCTGGGATCTGAATGTGGGTTTCATCGAGCGGGAGTACAAACCTTGCCCGAAGGACGGTCTGCCGAACATCGGTGACCTGTGCTGGGATTCGCCGAACTCGTCGGCTGAGCCGTCGGGTGCGGTGTATCGAATTAGTTTGAACGGTGTCTCGTCGCTGTTGGTGCAGGACAACACGGGCGATGGCGCATATCACGTGCGGGATGACCCGGGCTGGCGGGTGCAGCGGCTGACGCACGATGCGAATGACTGGTCCAAGGACTACTGGGTCATCTCACATCAGGACGGCACGCGGTACTACTTCGGTTGGGGGAAGGCGCAGCGGTCCGGTGCGGCGACGAACTCGACGTTGCGGGTGCCGGTGGTGGGTAATGATTCCGGTGAGCCGTGCCACGGGCAGTACCCGCAGCCGTGCATGCAGACGTGGCGGTGGGGCCTGGACCGGGTGGTGGACGCCAACGAGGTGGAGACCGCCTACTTCTACGACAAGGAGAAGAACCACTACCGGTCGGTGGCGACGTCGACGGATCAGGCCCGCGAGTACGACTCGGGTGCGTATCTGACCCGGATCGAGTACGGCTGGTCGTCGCAGATCCCGGGGGCGCAGCTGCCGGCGAAGGTCGAGTTCTCCCACGTGAATCGTTGTGTGGAGCGGATGGCGGAGAAGGATCCGCTGGACAATTCAGCACCGACGTGCCCAACGTTGGACGGAAGTCCGGAGTCGTATCCGGATGTGCCGGTGGATCTGATTTGTGACGGCACGCACGCCGACAACCACTGTAAGAGCATTTCCGGGTTGACGTACACCCCGTCGTTCTTCCTGAAGGACATGCTGTGGGACATCAAGACCTACGTGCAGGACCAGGACGATCCGGCCGCGTGGGATCTGGTGATGCAGTACCAGATGAAGTACGCGCTGACAAATCCTTCGGGCGTTGTCGATGGCACCTTGTGGCTGGACTACATCCAGCGGCGCGGCTATTCGGGTACTGACATCACGTTGCCCACGATCAACTTCAACGGCCAGGATCTGGATAACGCGGTCGGGTCGACGACGCTCAACTTCCGGCGGGTGAACAAGGTGTTCACGGACACGGGTTCGACGGTGTCCGTGACCTACGGGCACGCCACCGATGAGGGTGGCACGGTCAGCCGCCAGTGCGACGCGAGTAACCTGCCGGCACAGTCGGACAACCGTTACGAGTGTTTCTGGCAGAAGTGGACGCCGGATGGCACGACCACGTCGAAGACGGGCTGGTTCAAGAAGTTCGTGGTGACGAAGGTGGTGGTGGATCCGGGGACGGCCGGGGATGGTGACCCGGCGATGACCACCACCTACAACTATGACGGCCCGCCGGGGTGGCGGTTCACGAACAACCCGCTGGTTGATGACGATGACGAGTCGTGGTCGGAGTGGCGCGGATACGCGAAGGTGGAGGTGACCACGGGCGCGAATGAGAACCGGCATTCGACGTACACGTGGCGCTATCAGGGTTTGGACGGGGACCGCACCTCGAAGTCCGACCCGTCGAAAAAGAAGACCGCCTCGGTAATGGATTCGGAGGGTAAGGACTGGCCGGATTCGGATTGGTTGGCCGGGCGGGTTCTGGAGGTTTCGAAGCGGGACGATCAGGGAATTTCGCAGGAACGGGTGTGGCACGAGTATTGGGTGTACAACACCGCCCAGTACGTGGGCCTGCCGGATGCCCGGTTCGTGCGGAAAAAGGAAACGCGTACTTATATGAAGTTGTCGACGTCGAGCTCGGCGCTGTCGACGTGGCGTGAGCACGTGGTGCAAACCGAGTTCGAGAACGACCAGCCCGCGAGTACGACGTTTGGTTTGCCGATGCGGATCGACGACTGGGGCGCGTCTGCTGTGTCGGACAATCAGTGCACCGAGCTCGGGCGCGCCTACAACACCGACGTTCTGGATTCGACGGGTACGCAGCGGTGGATGGTGCTGACCGATGAGGTGCGGCATTACACGGTGAGTTGCACTCAGCAGGCCGCGGATCAGGCGGACGGGAACCCGGCGTTGCATCAGGACCGGTACACGACCACGTTCTATGACGGGGCGACCAGCCTGGCGTCGAACAAGCCGACCGATGGTAATCCGACGGAGGTGCGCACCTACACCGCGGATGGGCAGTATCGGGCGGTGCGCAGCCAGTTCGATGACGCTGGCCGGACGGTGAAGGTGTGGGACCCGAAGGGCAACGCGACAACCACCAGTTACCAGCCGGCGACGTCGTGGCCGCTGAATGGAGTGACGGTCACGGGTCCGGACCCGGACGGGGCAGGCCCGGGCACGGCGATGTCGACGACGACCTACTATTCGCGGTTCTTCGGTTTGCCTTGGAAGACGGTGGACGCGAACGGTAACACCAGCTATGTGGTGATGGACGCGGTGGGTCGAGTGTCGCAGGTGTTCCGGCCGACGGAGGCGGCTGCGTATCCGGGCGGGCAGGCGTCGTTGACGTTCAGCTATGACATTCCGGTCGCGGACTCATCCACCGGGGTGCCGGATGTGGCGACCGGGACGCCGTTGAAGGTGACCACCCAAAGTCTGCAGTCAGCGGGTGTGGTGTTGACGTCGGTGACGTACGCGGACGGATTGGGCCGGCTGCGGGAGACGCAGACTCCGGCGCCGTCGGGCACCGGCATGATCCTCGCGGTGACCCGGTACGACTCGTCGGGGAACGTGGCCGGCACGTCCGGCCCGTTGTACTCGTTGAGTCCGGTCGGGTCGGGAATGGTCAACCCGACCGTGTCGAGCATGTGGTCGTACACGGATGTGGTCGCGGACTGGGCCGGCCGCACCATTCTCGAACAGACACAGTCGATGGGGGTGGCGCAGCCGCAGAACCGCACGGTGACCGCGTACCCGGGTGGGGAGTTGACGACGGTGACCCCGCCGACGGGCGGTCCGACCGACGTCTACACCGACGTGTATGGGCAAAAGGTGAAGGTGGTGGAACATCAGGGTGCGAGCACCTACACCACCAGCTACGCCTACACCCGTAGCGGCCAGCTGAAGGACGTCTACGACTCCCTGGGCAACAACACCCACTACTCCTATAACTGGGCTGGGGAGCGGGTGAGAAGCACCGACCCGGACGCCGGCTCGTCGTCAATGACCTACGACAACAACGGAAACCTGGCCACCGCCACGGACGGCAACGACAGTACTGTCGTCTACCAGTACGACGCGTTGAACCGGCCGACCAAGGTGCTGCAGGGGTCGACGGTGCTGACCGAGCGGACCTATGACACCGCCCCTGGCGGCAAGGGTCACCCGGCCACCGCGACCGCTTTCGCAGGTGGACGGGCCTACACCACCACCATCACCGGCTACGACCCACGCGGCCGGGCCACCGGCAAACGCATCACGATCCCTGATGACGGCAGCGGCCTCAACGGCGACTACACCTTCAGCTACGGCTACGACCTCGCCGACCACCCCACCAGGGTGACCTATCCCGCTGTTGGTGGCCTGCCCGCGGAAACCCTCACTCTCACTTACACCAGTCACGGCCGACCCAACCGACTCACCAGCGACCTGGGCACCTACCTCAACAGCACCGGGTTCGACGACTACGGCCGCCTCCACACGCGCACCCTCGGCGACGGCAGCGTCGCCCGCGCCTTCACCTACACCGACGCCAACGGCTCCGGTTGGTTGAACAAGATCACTACCACCAGCGGCGCCGACACCGTGCAGGACGACAGATTCACCCGGGACAATTCCGGCCAGATTACCGCCCTACGCGAGGCCACCGCCGGTCAGCAGCAGTGCTACACCTACGACGACCTGTACCGGCTCACCGCGGCCTGGACCACCGCCGCCACCACCTGCGGCAGCAGCCCGCAATCCGACTTCACCGGCCCCGACCCCTACCAAACCACCTACAGCTACGACCAGATCGGCAACCTGCAAACCGTCACCGACACCACCCCCACCGGAGCCACCACCCGCGACTACCACTACCCCGGCTACAACACCGACGAAACGAGCTACACCCCCAACACCCCGCGACCCCACGCGGTTGGCAGCGTCACCAGCGGCGACACCACCACCGGCAGCTACCTCTACGACAACGCCGGCCAGATGACCAGCCGCACCCAGGACGGCGTCACCACCATCTTCAGCTGGAATCCACTACACCGCGTCACCAGCGTCACTGGCCCCGCCGTCAGCAACTATCTTTACGACGCGGACGGCAACATCCTCAAACGCAGTAACGACACCGAAACCGTCCTCTACCTCGACGGCCACGAAATCCACAAACCCGCCGGCAGCCCCCCGAAAGCCACCCGCTACTACACCGCCGCCGGCACCGCCATCGCCACACGAACCGCCGAAGGAACCACCAACGGCACCCTCACCTGGCTCCTCACCGACGGACAAGGCTCCGCCCAACTCACCATCGACGCCACCACCGGCACCACCACCCGCCGCCGCTACACCCCCTACGGCGCGCAACGCACCACCAACCTCCCCACCACCATGGACCGAGGCTTCCTCGGCAAACCCGAAGACGACACCACCGGCCTGTCCATCCTCGGCGCCCGCCTCTACGACCCCACCCTCGCCCGCTTCCTCACCCCCGACCCTCTCGCCACCCCCTACGAACCACAAAACATCTCCGCCTACACCTACGCCGCCAACAACCCCATCACCTACACCGACCCCACCGGCCTCGCGGCCACCTGCGGCGCCCTATCCGTGCACTGCCCCAACAACCCAGGCGGCGGCGGCGGAGGCGGCGGCGGCGGAGGCGGCGGCGGAGGCGGCAGCAGCGGAGGCGGCGGCGGAGGTGCTCCGCACTTTTGTGACGGCTGTGAGATAAACGGCAGCGGGAGTGGCGGCGGCGGGAGTGCTCCGCACTTTTGTGACGGCTGTGAGATAAACGGGAGCGGAAGCAGAGGCGGTGGATACTCCTCGGCAACGGGCCACTACTGCGACGGCTGCGACAACATGAGGAGGGGGGCCGAGGGCCGTCAGTTGGCTGCCGATTACGAGCGGGCCCTGGTCCAACTGTTGCGTCAGGCGCTCCTTAAAGACCAGTGGATGCGTTGCATGGGCCGAAACGCGGGGTACATCAGCATCTGTGGAAAGGACCCCATCCCCAGACATGGTGGCCTCTTTCCCTGGCTCTCCAAGCACGTGGGCCTCACGTGGTCGCTCTGCGTTCCGGGTTCGCGTGTATGTTTCCGATACAAGATACATAACGGCCGGCAGAGCCTCATCATGAGTTTCACCAACAACTTCAATGGCCTGCCAACCTGGGGCAACCTTCTCCCTTCCGTCTCGCTCAACAATCGCTCCCATGGCCGAGAGGACAAAAGCACGTCTGTCTCCGTCGGGCGCTGGGGATTTGGCGTCGGTGCCAACCGAGATGGGATCGCTTGGAGTGACTGGGATTTCTCGGTCAGCACCAACCCGGAGGGCGGTTTGTTTGGCACCGGGGGTATCAGCAGCAGCTATAGCGACACTCTCTGGACCAGGTGTGCTCGAGGAGATTGCCAATGAGCTTCCGCAGGTATCCCGACGTGATGCATTTGGTGGGCGCGTGGTGCATCCGAGGCGACTGCAAGTAGAGCGGATGGCGGATACAGTTTGCGCGATTTGGGGACTTCTGATTCAACCTACTAACAGAAGTGAGGTTCTTGATGCGTAATTGGACGCTTCGATGGTTGGCGCTGTTGAGCGTTGTCGTTCCGGTGGCTGCGGTCGCTGTCCCTCCGCCAGCGGGAGCGGTCACCATCGTGCCGGGGGCGATCTTCAACGACCCGGTCGGTACGACGGCCGAGCAGAACCGAATTCGAGATTATGTCGTCGACCTCATCGACGCGACGGTGTCGGGCGCTGAGGTCCGCATGTCCGGGTACACCATCACGGACAGCGATGTGGCGAACGCCCTGGTGTCGGCGAAGCAGCGGGGCGTCGCCGTCAGGGTGATCATTGACGCCGAGAACCTTGCCCTGGGCTCCAGTCAGTATGCGACTCTCAGTCAGGGCCTTGGTGAGGACCGTTCGCAACCGTCCTGGCTCCTGGTCTGTCCCGTGAATCGAGGGTGCATCGCTGATCGTGACTTGAACAACGACGGCGACAAAGGTATCAATCACAACAAGTTCCTTTTGTTTTCGAACATCAATGGAGCCGCCAATGTGGTGGTGCAGACGTCGGCAAACATGACGACTCCGCAACGGGTCAGGCTCTTCAACAACGCAGTGACGTTGCAAGACGCCGGCATCTACAACAGTTACCAGGCGTACTTCGATGACCAGGTGGCCTACGGCACTGCCCCGGTCGGGGTGGACCACTACTACAAGACGTTCACCAGTGGCCCGTACAAGACGTACTTCTTCCCCCGCCGCGAGGCCGCCGGCACGTCCTACAAAAACGACCCGAGCACGGACACGGTAAAGCTGATCCTCGACAACGTCAGCTGCGCCGGCGGCACCCAGATCCGGGTGGCGATGTACATCTTTCAACGCACCCACATCGCGCAGAAGCTGGTCGATCTGAAAAAGGCGGGCTGCTCCGTCTATCTGGCCTCTGACGCCACCGACGGCGGGATGGACAGCGCGGTTACCTCCATCGTGTACGGGAAGCTCTCCAAGCGGGTCGAGTGCAATGAGGGGTCTGCGGGGATCGGTGTCCACTCGAAGTACCTGCTCGTCAACGGCACATATGCCGGCCAGGCTGGGAGGAAGGTCGTCTTCACCGGTAGCCACAACTACAGCTGGGGAGCTCTCCGGGCGAACGACGAGACACTCTTGAAGATCAGCAGTTCCTCGATCTACGACCAGTACAAGACCAACCACGACCACCTGATGAGCTACTGCGCTGGAAGCTGAGCGCCCAGCACGCACGGAATCGCCGGAAGGCTTGCCCTTCCGGCGATTCCACGTGCAAAAGTCGTGCGTGCCGGCGTCCAGATCGCCGGCGCCAGATCCACGGGCCGACGCGGGCACGGGCCGCGGCCTCTGGCAGTCGGCCTCGGCCCGGTGGATTCAGCGGGTGCCGTCGAGCACGGGGATCAGTTGTTCCTCCTCGTAGGTCAGGTGTTGTTCGAGTTCGTCGGTGAGCTGGTCGACCCGCTGGCGCAGCCCGTCCGGGTCGAGGGTGTCGTCGGCCAGCACCCCGCGTAGCTGTTCCAGCAGATCGGCCACCCGCCGGTGCTCCGTCCGCAACCGGGTCAGCGTCTCGGCCAGGTCGGGGTGCTGCTGGTCGAGGGCCGGGAACAAGCCGGTGTCCTCCATGGTGTGGTGGTGGTGCAGTCCCTCGCAGACGGTCAGGCAGTTGATCCGCAGCTGCGCGCCCAGCCGGGGTCCGGAGCCGGCCACCTCGGCGCGGATCAGTGCGAGTTCCCGCCGGAATGCGTCGTGCAACAGCTTGAGGCCGGCGCCGGGGGACGGGGCGTCGGGCGGTCCGCCGGCCACCCGGTACAGCGCCACCACGGGGATGACCCGGGTGGTCTTCTCCTGGTACGCGGCCCAGCCGGGGTCGGCTTCCACTGCGCGGGCGAAGACGCTGTCGCGGTCGGCGCCGGTCAGCACCTCGGCGCGGGCCTGGTAGGTGAAGACGCCGTCCTCGACGGTGGCCCGCGGGTCGGCCACCAGGTTGTGGTACCAGTCGGGGTGCCGCGGCGCGCCGCCGGCGGAGGCGATCACCAGGATTCGGTCCCCGCCGTCGGGCAGGTAGCCGATCGGGGTGGTGTGCGGGGCTCCGGTGCGCGCCCCGGTGGTGGTGAGCAGGATGAGCCGGCTGCCCGCGAAGGGGCCGCCGACCCGGCCGGAGTTGGCCCGGAACTCGTCGATGATCTGCTGGTTGAAGTCGTTGGGCATGCGCTGCTTTCGGTCGAGGGCGTGGGGCCGATCGGCGGCCGCACGGAGGTCGCGCCCGCCGCCCGGTGGTCGGGCCGGCGCGAGGGAAAGGACGGTTGTGGTCACCCGGCACGAGGCGCGGGGACGGCGCGCGAGCATGCGCGCGTGGCGGCGGACCTGTCGGCGGGGTCGGCGGGCCGCGGGCCCGCCCGCGGCTCACGAGATAGCCGGGTGCCCTGTCCGCTCGTGGCCCATGGCCGACCCGGCAGTCACGCATTCGACCCTACTGTCATCCGGCTCCGCCCGGCAAATGATCTTTCCGGTCGGTCCGGTGGTGCTGCGCGCCCAGCGCGATGGAGGTGTTGTATCCCATGGTGTTGATGGACATGGCCGCCTCGAACTTGTCGGGTGCGGCGCCGAGCATCAGGTTGATCTGGCACAGGTTCGCGGCGCCGAAGGACACTCCCCAGAGGGCCCCGGCGAGGATCAGCCCGGGCCGGGTGTGCCCGACCGTGAGCAGCAGCAGCATCGCCGCGACCAGCCCGGCGCAGGCGATGACGAAGCTGAGCCGCGGGTTCCTGGTCACCGTGTGGCCGGCGATGAAGTTGCCGGCCGCGCCGCCGACGCCGTACCTGACGAGCAACGCGCTGATGAAGGCGGCGGAGGCGGACGAGTGCTCCTCGGCGAAGGGCCGGATGAAGGTGTACGCGCCGAAGTGGCCGAGCACCTACAGCGTCACGGCGAGCAGCACCAGCCGCAGCTGCGCGTGCTGGAACGGGAGCCGGAAGACCTCCCGGACCGGGACGGCGTTCTCCGAGGGCAGCCTGGTGCCAGGATGCGGGGATGGCGTACGACGAGGATCTCGCGAACCGGGTACGAAGCCTGCTCGGGCGTGAGCCCGGGATCGGCGAGCGGCGGATGTTCGGCGGCCTGGCGCTGATGCTCAACGGCAATATGGCCGTGGTGGTCCGCGGCGAGGGTGGCCTGATGGTCCGGGTCGACCCGGCGCGGTCCGAGCGGCTGCTGACCGAACCCGGCACCCACGCGACGCGGATGCGCGGCCGGGCCCTGCGCGGCTGGGTCACCGTCGAGCCGTCGGCCTGCGTTGCGGACGGCGACCTGCGTCGCTGGGTCGACCGGGGCGTCACCTACGCCCGGGGCCTGCCGGCCAAGTGATCGCCGGTCGGCTGGTGGCTCGGCTCTGAGCGATGGCGATCCAACCGGCCCACCTCGGGGGTGGGCCGGTCAGGCCGGGGTGTCGGCGAGTTGGGTGATGAGGAACTCGAGCCGCTCCTCCTGACCGTCCGCGGGAATACGGCCACTGCCCGACAGGGTGGCTATGCCGTGCAGTGCGCTCCAGATGACCTCCGCGAACAGTTCGCGTCGCGGGTTGTCCGGGCGGAAGCAGCTGACGAATTCGTCGAAGCCCGCGCGCAGCGGAGGTGGTGTCTCGGCGTGCGCGAACTTCACGTCGGTTGGCATGACGAACATGGCCTGGTAGAGGGCGGGCCGGTCGGTGGCGAACTCCAGGTAGGCGCGGCAGACGGCGTGCAGGGCCTGCCGTGGCTCGGGGTTGGCCAGCCGGGCACGGCGCAGGTGGGCGGCGAGGTCGCCGAAGCCGTCGATCGCGACGGCGCGGACGATGGCGTCCTTGCCGCTGAAGTGGCTGTAGAGCACGGGCTGGCTGTACTCGACGAGTTCGGCGAGCCTTCGCGTCGTCACCGCCTCCCAGCCTTCGGCCTCGGCGAGTTCGCGGGCTGCGGTGACGATCAGCTGATGACGCTGAGCGCGTTCGCGTTCACGGCGCTGCTTGATGGCGGACATGATGTGATCCTAGCAACGCTAGACATCCTGTCGAAGGTATGTCTATCGTCGGCAATACAACTAGCGCCGCTAGCATTCCTGGGCGCTGCTACCGGGGAGGAAGCAACCATGCTCACCAACGTCGCCACCGTGCTCGCCGGACTGATCGGCGTGGGCGTCATCGTCATGGGCGCACGCGCCTTCTGGGCGCCGCAGGCCGCGGCTGGATTCGGCATCCCCGACACACCGACCGAGGACCGCAGCTTCCAGGCATGGTTGGGCGTCAAGGCCGTGCGCGACATGGCCTGCGGGCTCTTCATCCTCATCCTGCTGGCCAACGGGTCGCCCCACCTGCTGGGCTGGTTCATGCTGGCCGCCACCGGCATACCCGTGGGCGACGCGTTGATCGTGCTGCGCAGCAACGGGCCCAAGGCGGCCGTCTACGGCGTCCACGGCGCCACCGCGGTGGTGATGCTGGCGATCAGCGTGCTCCTCCTCGTCGGGTGACCGGCTGGACCTAGACCGCGCCGGACAGGTACTCCCTGCGTCGCTGCGGGTCGAACTTCGCGATCGCGTACCGGAGCATGACCCGTGGCATGGCTCGGTACCGTCCCGCCAGGAACTCTTCCTCCGCCGCTCTGTCCCGGTTGCCCACCTCGCGCAGCATCCAGCCCACCGCCTTGTGGACGAGGTCGTGCGGGTCACGCAGGAGCTGTTCGCTGAGCCGGAAGGTCCAGTCGAAGTCGCCGGCCCTGATGAAGGCGAAGGTCGCCATGATGGTGATCCGCCGGTCCCACACCAGGCTCGACCCGGCCAACCGATCCAGGACGCCGCGGTCCTTGTCGATCAGCCAGGGGCCGACGATGTACGGCGCGGACGAGTCCACCAGGTCCCAGTTGTTGATGTGGCCGGTGTTGGCCAGGACGGTGTGGAAGACCCGGCCCCGTTCCTTCTCGTCCCCCTTGGCGAACTTGCGCACCAGGATGAAGAGCGACGTCAGCCTTTCCTCGTGCACGCCGCTGGTCAGCAGCTTCCCGGTGTCGGCCAGGGAGAGGTCGCGCCAGTACCGGCCGGCCACCCTGCGCTGTTCCGGCACGGGGACGCCGATGGCCCGGTCGCCCTCGCCGTATCCGCCCGGAACCATCTGCAGAAACCGGCTCACCGCCGCCGCCCGGCCCGGGTCGGCGAGGCCGGCGAGTTCATGACGGACGTCCGCGCACGTGGCCATGACCGGTCAACCTACCGCGCCCGCCTGACAGGCTGGGCGGATGATGCTGACGGAGAAGTTCGAGTGGCGTGGACGTGAGGTTCGCCGGTGCCGGACGGGTTCCGGCCCGGACGTCGTCTTCTGCCACGGGACCCCGTGGTCCTCGCAGTTGTGGCGCCCCTTCGCCGAGGCGCTGAGCGATCGGTTCACGGTCCACCTCTGGGACATGCCCGGTTACGGGCAGTCCTCGAAGTCGGCGGACCACCGGGTGTCGTTGGACGTCCAGGGCGAATTGCTCGCCGACCTCGTGACGCACTTCTTTCGGCTCGTGCGCGACAACGCGGAGGTCTTCATCGATTTGCCGGTTCTGGTCGGCTGGGGCAGCGACGACACGTGGATACCGGTCGACCGCGCGCACCGACTGGCCGAACTCATCCCCGGCGCGCAGCTCAAGGTGATCGAGGCGGCGGGTCACCTGGTCCAACTTGACCAGCCCGTACAGCTGGCCACGACGCTGAGCCACCGGCTCACCACGCGGACCGCGACGACGTGACGCGACTCCATCGCCGCGCACCCAAGGCGGGCATGAGAGCGCGGGTGACTCCTGGAAGGTCAGGGTCGACGCCTGCGGGGGTTCTCAGGGGCGCGGGCGGGGTTCCGCCGGAGGCGCCCGGATCCGGCGCGCGACCATGATCGTCGGCATGACGAGAGCAGCGACGTTCGCTTTGGTCGCCGGGCCGCTCGCGCTGAGCGGCTACGGCGTGGCCCGTACCATCGGCAGGCTCGACGACGTGTACGGGCCGGGGTTCGACTGGCAACTCGCCCACGTCCTCGGCCTGGCCGGCTTCCTGCTGTTCGTGCCGCTGGTCCTGGGGCTGCGGGCGCTGGTGCCCGCCGGGGCCGTCCGCGACGTGGCCGTCGGCGCCACGTTGCTCGGGCTGGCGGCATCCGTGGTCCAGTTCGGAGCGGACATCGTGCTCGCGTTCATGGCTGCCGACAAGGAGGAGTTGCGGAGCCTGCAGCAGGACTTCGCCGCGCTGCCCGGGGTGCGACCCGCGATCTACGACGTCGGGCCACTGTTCTTCTTCGCCGGGATCGTGGTGGTCGCCGCGCTGGCCGCTCGGGCGGGCCGGCTGCCGTGGTGGAGCCCGGTGGCCCTGCTCGTCGCGGTGCTGTTGCCGCCGGTGAACCTGGACCTCATGCCGCTGGCCGGGCTGTTGATGCTGGTGGCGCTGCTGCCGCTGTGGCAGCCGATCCGGCAGGTGTCGGCGGTGGGCTGAGGCCGCGGCGCGCCCGGGGCGAGACCACCGGCAGCGTCGACGTCAGCGCCGCCGGCGGGTGTTGAGGCGGGCGGCCTGGCGGGTCAGGTGGTCACGCTCGGCGAGGTTGGCGGCCCGGTGGGCCGCCTCGGCGTAGAGCCGGGCCGCCGTGGCCAGGTCGCCGTCGCGTTCGTGCAGGTGCGCCGCCACCGCCGCGTAGCGGGGTAGTGAGTCGTCCAGCGTCGCGAGCGCCGCGAGCCCGGCGCGCGGTCCGTCGGCCTCGCCGACGGCCACCGCGCGGTTGAGCCGGACGACCGGGCTGTCGGTCAGGCGCGTGAGCTCGTCGTACCACTCGACGATCTGCACCCAGTCGGTCTCCTCCGCGGTGGGCGCATCGGCGTGCAGCGCCGCGATGGCGGCCTGGGCCTGGAACTCGCCCAGCCGGTCGCGGGCCAGGGCCGACTGCAGGATCTGCACGCCCTCGGCGATCGACCTGGTGTCCCACCGGCGGCGGTCCTGCTGGGCGAGCGGCACCAGGCTGCCGTCGGGCGCGGTCCGGGTGTCGCGGCGGGCGTGGTGCAGCAGCATGAGGGCGAGCAGCCCCGCCACCTCGGGGTGGTCGATCGCCGCCGCGAGCTGCCGGGTGAGCCGGATGGCCTCGGCGGCCAGGTCGACGTCGCCGGAGTAGCCCTCGTTGAAGACCAGGTAGAGCACGCGCAGCACGGTGGCGACGTCGCCCGGCTGGTCGAAGCGTACGCCGGACACGGTGCGCTTGGCCCGGCTGATCCGCTGCGCCATGGTCGCCTCGGGCACCAGGTAGGCCCGGGCGATCTGGCGGGTGGTCAGCCCGCCGACGGCGCGCAGGGTGAGCGCCACCGCGGACGAGGGGCTCAGCGACGGGTGGGCGCAGAGGAAGTAGAGCTGGAGCGTGTCGTCCACCGCGGGCACCGGCCCGGACGCCGGCTCCTCGTCGACGAGGCCCTCCCGGCGGCGGCGGGCGGCGTCGGCCCGGGTCGCGTCGAGGAACTTGCGCCAGGCCACGGTGACCAGCCAACCCTTCGGGTCGCGGGGCGGGTCGGCCGGCCATACGCGGACCGCCTCGACCAGCGCGTCCTGCACGGCGTCCTCGGCCGCCGCGAAGTCGGCTCCGCGGCGGACGAGGACACCGAGCACGGTCGGCGTGAGGCTCCGGAGCAGGGCCTCGTCCATCAGGTCACTCCGTGATGGTGTGCGACGCGGTCAGGAAGGGGCGCACCTCGAGCCACTCGTGGATCGGCTTCCCGCCCGCACCGGGGGCGGCCGACAGCTCCCCGGCCAGCTCGATGGCGCGCTCGTAGCTGTCGACGTCGATCACCATCCAGCCGGCGATGAGGTCCTTGGTCTCGGCGAACGGGCCGTCGGTGACCGGCGGGCGGCCTTCGCCGTCGTACCGGACGAACGTCCCCTCGGGGGCGAGCGCCTGACCGTCGACGAACTCGCCGGTCTCCTCCAGCCGGGCGGCGAAGTCGTTCATGTACTTCAGGTGAGCCGAGATCTCCTCCGGCGTCCACTGGTCCATCGGCACGTCGTTGACCGCGGCCGGGGCGCCCCGGTAGTGCTTGAGCAGCAGGTACTTGGCCATCTGGTTCTCTCCTCGGTGCTGGTGCGACCCATTCTGGTCGCGTTCACCCCCGGGACGGAGCCGGCCACGGGTTCTCGACATGCCCGTCCGGATTTCTTCTTCTCCCGTGGCTCAGCGGTGGGTGAAGCGTCTCGTGGCGGCCAGGTCACGGCTGGCGCGAGGAGGTGATCGTGCCGAGGGCCGGGTACGAACACCGCGCCCGCCCCAGGGGTGCCCAGGCAGGCACCGGACGAAGCGGCAGCCCGCCGTGGCGCTCCGGCGTCGTCGGCTGGGCCCGACGGTGGGGTCAGGACGGACCTCGGCTGTCGGCCCCTGCCGGCTCCCAGAGCTGGACCACGTTGCCCTCCGGATCGCGCAGGCTGGCGAACCTGCCGTTCGGGTACTCCTCAGGGTCGACGTCGACGGCGACGCCCGCACCGCGCAGTTGGGCGACCATCGCGTCGAGGTCGGCCACCCGGAAGTTCAGCGACCAGGAGTGCTCCGGGCCGCCGAAATGCTCGGAGTCCGAGGGCATTGCCGCCAGCACGGTCGGACCGCGATCCTGCCACCACGAGGACACGTCGTACGACTCCGGCGCCAGATCGACGCCGAGGTGGGTGGCGTACCACCGGTTGATCCGGTCGGGGTCGTGTGCGCGGAAGAAGAACCCGCCGATACCCGTCACGCGTTCCACGGTCTCTCCTCGATCCTCGGCATCGTCCATGTTCGCTCCGATTCTGCCCGGCACCCGCCGCCGACAGAGGCCGTCGAGGGTCACGTCACCACCTCGCTTGCTCCGCCCAGCAACGCGCGGATCTCGTCGGCCTCCGGGTCGCCGAGCTCGTCGAAGACGGCGAGCGCCCGACGCCAGCAGGACCGGGCGCGGTCGGCGTCACCCAGCTCGCCCAGCGACCGCCCCAGCGCCAGCAGGGTCCGCGCCCTGCCGTGTTCGTTGCCGGTGGACCGGTGCAGCCGTACCGCCTCGCGGAAGCGCAGGATCGCCCGGTCGTGATCGCCCAGTTCGGCGTGCGCCTCACCGAGGTTGGCGATGCAGATCGCCTCGGCGTACCGGTCGCCCGCGTCGCGCATCGCCGTCAGCGCCTCCTCGTGGCGGGCGATCGCCTCCCCGGGCTGGCCCAGCAGGACGTGGCACTGGGCCATGTTCTGCAGCGCCACACCCTCACCGCGCCGGTTGCCCCGCAGCCGGTGCTCCGCGCGGGCGAGGGCGAACGTCGCCAGCGCCTCGTCCGGCCGGCCCGCCTCGGCGTGCGCGACGGCCAGGCTGTTCAGGCTGGTGGCCCGCCAGTCCCGGTCGCCACTGGCCTCGTGCAGGCGCAGCGACTCCTGGTACAGCTCGATGGCCTCGGCGTAGCGCCGGCTCTCGCACAGCGCGGTCGCCAGGCTGGCCAGCAGCGCTCCCTCGGCCCGCCGGTCACCGGCGGCACGGGTGGCGGCCACCCCGACGCGGGTCGCCGCCCGCCAGTCCTCCCGGCGCTTGGCGATGTACCAGTACGCCGAGGCGGCCAGCGCGATCCGCCAGGCGTGCCCGGACGCCCCGCCGGACGCCGCCGCGCGGACCACCGGGAGCAGGTTCGTCCGTTCGCTCTCGCACCAGCTCAACGCCGCCTGGTAGGTGCCGACGCGGACCGGTTCGACCAGGGCCGGCGCGGGCGGCGCGAAGTGTGGCCGGTGCGGCTGCAGCACCCGGCCCGCCGCGTCGACGGTGTGCAGGTACCAGTCCAGCAGCCGGTCGAACGCCAGCCGCCGGTGCGCCGCGTTCTCTGCCGCCTCGGCCAGCTCCCTGGCGTACGCGCCCACCAGGTCGTGGAACTGGTAGCGGTCCGGGGCCGGCAGCTGAAGGAGGCTGGCCCGGTGCAACTCGGCGGCCAACTCCCGGACCCGGGGCACGTCGAGACCGGCCAGCGCCGCCGCGGCGTCGACGCCGACGCTCTCGCCGGGGTGCAGGGCCAGCCGCCAGAACAGCTCGGCGGCCGGCGGTGACAGGCAGCGGTGCGACCAGGAGAAGACGGTACGGAGGTTGACGTCCGGACCGTCCGGCCCGGCGAAGGCGTCGAGCCGGCGTCCCTGCCGCAGCTCCCGCAGCAGGTCGCCGAGCGGTCGGTCCGGCAGCTCCAGCGCGCGGGCGGCGACGATCCGGATCGCCAGCGGCACGTGCCCGCAGTAGTCGGCCAGGGCCTCCCGCTCGTCGGGTCGGGACCGGCGCAGGCATCCGGCGACCAGGTCCACCGACTCGACCGGCCGCAGCGGCGCCAGGCTGAGCGGCACCGCCTGCTCGCGCACCACGAGCCCGGTCAGCCGGCGGCGGCTGGTCACCACCACCAGGCCGGCCAGGTTCCCCGGCAGCAGCGGCCGGACCTGGCTGGCGTCGTAGGCGTTGTCCAGCACGAGCAGCAGCCGCCGGCCGTCGGTCAGGCTGCGCATCCGCCCGCTCTGGGCGTCGACCGTGGGCGGGATGTCCGCCGCCGGCACGCCGAGCGAGAGCAGCAGCCGGGGCAGCGCCTCCGCCGGCCGCATCGGGGTGTCAACCGGGCTGAACCCGCGCAGGTCCAGGTAGACCTGGCCGTCCGGGAAGTCGCGCCGGCGCCGGTGCCCCCAGTGCAGGGCGAGGGCGGTCTTGCCGATCCCACCCATGCCGTCGATGACGACGACGCCGGCTCCGTCGCCGCGCCGGACGGCGTCGAGCTGGCCGTCGAGCGTGGTGAGTTCGGCACGCCGGCCGACGAACACGCCGTGCGCGGGTGGCAGCTCGGCCGGCCGTACGGGTGGATCGGCGCGGGTGCCGCGCGGCCGGCTGCCCGCCGGCCGGCTTGGTGCGACCTCCAGCGTGGGGTCGGCCCGCAGGATCGCGGCTTCCAGCTGCCGCAGTTCCGGTGTGGGATCGAGGCCGAACTCGGCGACCAGCCGGGCCCGCAGGTCGCGGTAGGTCCGCAGGGCCTCGTCGGTGCGTCCCTCCCGGTGCAGCACCAGCATGAGCTGACCGAGCAGCCGCTGCCGGAAGGGATGCTCGGCGACCAGCTTGGTCAGCTCGTCCAGCGCCTCCCGGGACCGGCCCAGCCGGATCCGTGCCTCCAGCCGGTCCTCCACCGCCGTCCACATCACCTCGCGCAGGCCGGCGCAGAGGCGGTCCCGTACGTCGGTCGGGGCGACGTCGGCCAGCGGGTCGCCCCGCCACAGCTCGAGCGCCCGGTCGAACAGCTCGACCGCGGGCGCGTCGTCGGCCTGCCGCGCCCGGGCGACCAGGTCGGTGAAGCGGTGCACGTCGACCGCGCCCGGATCCACCCGCAGCAGGTAGCCGCCGCTGGTGTGCAGGATCTCGCGGCTGTCCGGCGGGTCGGCGTCGGCCGCGTCGCGGGCGCGGCGCAGGCCGGCACGTAGTCGGGAGACGAGCGCCTGGAGCGTGCCCCGGGCGGAAGCCGGCGGGTCGGACCCCCAGACGAGCTCGACGAGCCGGTCCACCGTCACCGGCCGGCCGGGTTCCAGCAGGAGCAGCCCGAGCACCAGGCGCTGCTGGCGGGAGCCGAGATCGATCGACGTGCCGGCGGCGTACGCCTCGACCGCACCGAGGACCCGGAACTCCACCTGGTCACCTCCGGCCGTCCATTATGGCCGCCGCGCGGCAAGCCGTCTGCAGGCTTTCTGCAACCGGCCGGGATGATCCTTCGCGCGATCGGATCTCACGAGGATCGATCCGTCCGGGAACCTGCGTCACCTGCCCATCGCGTCCACTGGGAGGTTCATCGTGCCTGTACTCGTACGCCGCCTGCGACCGTGGCTGGTCGCCGGCGGCGACGCCCTGCTCGCCACGGCGTTGACCGTCGCCGTCTGCTGGCTGGTGCTGCGGTCGCTGGCCGGCGGCGCGGCCGGGCCGGTGGGCGCCTATCTGGCCGGCGACCTGACCGGCCTGGCCGCCGCGGTCGCCGCGAGCACCGGCGCGCCGCTGGACTGGAGCATCGGCGCCACCGGCGGCCGGTTGTATCCGATCTCCCTGCTGTTGAGCGGTTCCCAGCTGGCCCTGCTGGTGGCCGGCCCGCTGGCCGCGGCGGCGTTGCTGGCCTGGCGGGCCCGCCGCCGCCCGCGCTCGCCCGGTGCGGCCGCGCTGGCGGCCGGCGGCTACGCGGCCCTGATCGCGGGCCTGTCCGCCGCGGGCGCGGCCACCGCGACGGATCCGCTGGTGCACCTCGCCTCGCCGGCCTGGCTCGCCGGGCTGGCCGCCCTGGCCTGGGCCGGGACCGCCCAGCTGGTCGCGGCCGCGCTGCCCCGGCGTGGGGCGCGGGCGCTGGCCACTCCGGCCCGGGCCGGGGTGCTCGCCCTGGTGCTGGTGGCGGCGGGCGTGGTGGTCGGGCAGCCGGCCGCGGCGCAGCCGGCGCGACCTCCGGCCGAGCGGGTGGTGCCGTTCGTGGGCGACCCGACGCCCGCACCCAGCGGTTACCGGCGGGCCGGGGTGGCCGCCGCGCTCGCACGGGTCACCGCCGAGCAGGGCGAGGCACCGCTCGCCGCGTTCGAGCCGTGGCGCGGGACGCCGTCGATGCTGAGCCTGTCCAGCCGCGTGGGCGGGGACGTGCCGGGCTGGCTGCGGCGCAACTCGGGCCTGTTCGGCGTGGCCGACGCGAGCGCCCAGCTACGGCCGCTGCGCGAGCAGCGCGAGCGGACCGGTGAGCGGCACGTGTGGTTCGAGCAGCACGTGGGCGGGGTGCCGGTCTACGGCTCCCGGGTCGGCGTGCACCTGGACGCCACCGGCCGCACGGTGGAGTTCCTGACCAACTCGCTGGAGCCGGACCTGATCGTGGACCGGGTCAGCGCCGCGGTCAGCGCGGAGACCGCGACGGCGAACGCCCGCCGCGCGCTGCCCGACGGGTCGTTGGTGGAGCCGGCGAAGCTGTACCTGCTGCCCGCCGGGGCGGATCCGGGCCGGCGTACGCCGACCGTGCTGGCCTGGCACGTCTGGCTCACCGACGCCCGGCAGGGCGTGTCGACGTCGTACTTCGTCGACGCGGCGACCGGGCGGCTGGTGTACGCGCTGCCGCGCACCGCGCACGCCAAGAACCGGCGCATCTACGACCTGAACAAGCTCTCCGACGACAAGGTGCCGGTGTTCCCGAAGCGGGCGGAGGGCGACGGACCCAGCGGCATCCAGGACGTGGACGAGGCGTACGACAACCTCGGCCACACCTACGACTACTACCACCAGACCTTCGGCCGGGACAGCTTCGACGACGAGGGTGGCCAGCTGCGGGCGCTGGTGCGGGTGCGGCAGAACCCGGACCGACCGATGCGCAACGCGATGTTCATACCGGACGTCATCGACACCATGGTGTTCGGCGAGGAGATGACCAAGCTGGACGTGGTGGCGCACGAGCTGACCCACGGGGTCACCTTCGAGACCGCCGACCTGTGGTACATGTACCAGTCCGGAGCGCTCAACGAGAGCTTCTCCGACATCTTCGCCGAGGCGGTGGAGAAGTTCGCCACCGGCAGCAACGACTGGCTGGTCGGCACCGGCATCCCAGGCGGCCCGCTGCGCAGCATGGCCGACCCGCCGTCGTACGGCGATCCCGGCCACTACCGCGACTTCGAGCGCAGCTGCCTGGACATGGGTGGCGTGCACACCAACTCGGGCATCCAGAACAAGGCGTTCTACCTGCTGTCGCAGAAGATCGGCATCGAGAAGGCGGCCCGGATCGCGTACCGCACCCTGACCACGTACCTGGCCCCGCGGGCCCGGTTCACCGACTCCCGGGTCGGCTTCATCGAGTCGGCCAACAAGCTGTACGGCAAGGGCTCGACCGAGGCCAAGGAGGCGGCCGCCGCGTGGACCGCTGTCGGTGTCGACGGCGTGTACGAGCAGGACCGGCAGGACTGCCTGTGCATCGCCGACACCTCGCTGACCGGGGTGGGCCCGGAGGGCCTGGAACCGCAGGGCCCGGGCGTGGACGCGGTGCTCGGCGCGCTGCTGCACGTGCGGGACCTGTTCGCCGACGGGCGCACCCCGGCGCTGCGGCACTACGAGGTCATCTACGCCGACGGCGGCGACCGGGCGATCGCGCTGATGACCGCCGACGACGACCTGCGCCGGCGTACCGCCCACGCGATGCAGACGCTGCAACCGGTGCTGCAGACCGTCGGCACCCTGGACGGTGACGCCACCGTGGTGACAGCGGCGATGCTCACCGAGCTGGAGACGCTGCTGCGCGACTACGCGGCAGCCGACCGGGCGGCCGGTGGCGGCGAACTGGCGTCGGTCATCGAGACCGAGCTCGGCAAGGCGAACTTCCCGGCGCTGTCCGGGCTGACCGCCAACCAGGCGCTGTCGTACCTCGACACGCACGTCGGCTGATTCCTTCTCCGGTGGTGGCGGGCGCACCCGCGCCCGCCACCACCGCACGCCCAGACGAGGACCTCCATGCATCCATCCCTTCCCGCCCCGCGGTCCCGGGCCGTGCGGCGGCTCGCCGCCGCGGTGGCCGGCGTGCTGGCCGCGGCACTGCTCACCGCTCCCACTCCCGCGACCGGTGCCGCGGCCGACAAGCTCCAGCCCGCGGCGCGCCAGGCGCTGGCCGGCGGACGCACCGCCGACCTGATCGTCGAGCTGGCCGAGCGCGCCGACCTGCGCCCGGCCCGCGAGCTGCGCACCCACGCCCAGCGCACCGCGTACGGCCAGCGGACCCTGTCCGCGCTCGCCGAACGCAGCCAGCGCGGCATCCGGCAGCTGCTCACCCAGCGCGGGGTGGGTCACCGCCCGTTCTGGATCGTCAACGCGGTCCACGTCGAGGACGCCGACGCGAAGCTCGCCGCCGAACTGGCCCGCCGGCCCGAGGTGCGCACCGTACGCACCATGCGCACCTTCCAGCTGCCCGAGCCGACTCCGGTGCAGCGGGCCGAGGCGGCCGCGGCGGTCGAGTGGAACATCGACCGCATCCAGGCGCCGCAGGTGTGGTCGCAGTACGGCGTGCGCGGTGAGGGCATCGTGGTCGCCAGCATCGACAGCGGGGTGCAGTTCGACCACCCCGCGCTGGTCCGCCAGTACCGGGGCAACGTCGGCGACGGCGTGTTCGACCACCGGTTCAACTGGTACGACCCGTACGGGCAGTGCCTCACCGCGCCCTGCGACACCAACGGCCACGGCACGCACACCATGGGCACGATGGTCGGCGACGACGGCGACGGCACCCAGATCGGCGTCGCGCCCGGCGCGCGGTGGGTGGCCGCCCGCGGCTGCGTCGGCAGCGGCTGCACCGAACTGGCCCTGCTGCTGGCCGGCGAGTGGGTGATGGCGCCGTTCGACGACACCTTCACCAGCCGTCCGGACCTCGCCCCGCACATCGTCAACAACTCGTGGGGATCGCCGAACAGCGACCCGTTCTACAGCCAGGTGGTCAGCCGGTGGATCGAGGTCGGCATCATGCCGGTCTTCTCCGCGGGCAACAGCGGCCCCGACTGCGACACCGTCGGATCACCCGCCGACTACACCCAGGCGTACGCGGTGGCGGCGTTCGACGCCGAGGGCGCCATCGCCGACTTCTCCAGCCGCGGCACGGCCGCCGCGGAGATCAAGCCCGACATCGCGGCGCCCGGCGTCGCGGTGGTCTCCTCGCTGCCCGGCGGGCGCTACGAGGCGTACAACGGCACCTCGATGGCGGCGCCGCACGTCTCCGGGGCGGTCGCGCTGCTGTGGTCGGCGACCCCCGAGCTGATCGGCGACATCCCGGCGACCCGGGCCCTGCTCGACGGCGGCGCGGTCGACGTCGCCGACGCGCAGTGCGGCGGCACCGCGGCCGACAACCCGGTGTGGGGCAAGGGCCGCCTCGACGTGCACGCCGCGGTCGCCGCCGCGCCCCGCGGCCCCCGCGGCACGCTCACCGGCGTCGTGCGGGGGGCCGACGGACCGGTCGTCGGCGCGTCGGTGCGGCTCAACGGGCCCAACCGCACCGAGCGGGTGGCCACCACCGACGCCACCGGCCGCTACACCGTCACCGTTCCGCCCGGCGGCTACACGGTGGCGGTCAAGGCGTTCGGGTTCAGCGACGGCGCCACCTCGGTCACCGTGACCGCCGACAGCACCGCCACCGCCGACCTGACCCTCGTCGCGCTGGCCCGGCACCCGATCAGCGGGGTGGTCCGCGACCCGGGCGGCGTGGGTGCGGCCGGCATCTCGGTGAAGCTGCTGGCCACGCCGCTGCCCCCGGTCGTCACCGGGCCCGACGGGACGTACCGGATCGACAACGTGCCGGTCGGCGGGTACACCCTCACGTTCGGGGCGGGCCGTTGCCTCAGCGCGGGCAGCCGGCAGGTGACGGTCGACGGGCCGGAGACCATCGATCTGTACCCGCCGGCCCAGGTGGACAGCTCCGGCTACCAGTGCAACGGCACCACCGCGCCGTTCCCGACCGGCACCACCGCGCTGGCGCTCACCGGCGACGACGAGTCGGCGCAGGTGAACCTGCCGTTCCCGGTGCCGTTCTACGGTCGCAACCACACCACCATGTGGGTGGCCACCAACGGGTTCCTCAGCTTCGACCGGGCCGCTGACAACTCCATCAACCGCGAGGTGCCCAACCCGTCCACGCCGAACGCGTCGGTCTTCGCGTTCTGGGACGACCTGGTCGTCGACGCGCAGGCCACGGTGCGGACCGCCAGCTACGGCACCGCGCCGGACCGGCGGTTCGTGGTCGAGTGGCGCAACGTGACCTTCTGGGAGGACGAGACGCAGCGGGTCACCTTCGCCGCCGAACTGTCGGAGACCGGCGCGGTCACCGTGTACTACGGCGACCTGACCTCCGCCGCCGTGGCCCGCGGCGCGGGCGCGAGCGTGGGCGTGGAGAACCAGACCGGTACGGTCGGGTTGGAGTACTCCCGCGACGTGGCGGCGCTGCGCCCGCACAGCGCGGTCACGTTCCGGGCGGCCGGGTCGCTGTACGGCACGGTCAGCAAGCCCGACGGGTCACCGGCCGCCAACGCGCAGATCTCTGCGGTCACCGGTGACTCGCCCGCGGTGACCACCACCGCCGCGGCCGACGGCACGTACGTGCTGCACCTGCCGCTGGGCACGTACACCGTGGACGTCTCGCTGGTCACGTTCGGGATCCACCGGTCCACCGTGGTGCTGGACACCAGCGGCGAGCGGGTGCGCCACGACGTGCGGCTGTCGCTCAACGAGCGCACGGTGAGCGGCGTGATCCGGGACTCGCTCGGTCAACCGGTGCGGGGGGCGGATGTCTGGCTCGCGCACAGCGAGCTGCCGACCGTACGGATGACCACCGGCGCGGACGGGGCGTACCGGTTCACCAAGGTCCCCGAGTCCGACGTGGCCACCTACGTCTACGCCAGCGTCCCCGGCTGCCAGCGCGACGGGCGGCTCTACCTGCCGACGATCATCGGCGGCGACGCCGTCAACGACATCACGGTGATCGCCCCGATGGGCGTGGTGGACGGCGCCGACGGGTACGGCTACCAGTGCCTGCTGGGCTCGGTGGAGCCGAGCTTCGCCGACACCACGGTGACGACCAGCGAGTACGGGCCGCCGACCGAGGTCGCGCTGCCGTTCGAGTTCCGGCTGTACGGCCAGCCGTACCGCACTGCGTACGTGTCCCGCTACGGCTACCTGACGTTCGAGCAGTCGGACCACCAGAGCGGCTCGAACAGTTTCCTGCCCAGCACGTCCGGCCCGGACGCCGCGGTGTACGCGTTCTGGGACAGCCTGGCCATGGACGCGTCGTCCCGGGTGACCCACGGCACCGCCGGCACCGCGCCGAACCGGCGGTTCATGGTCTCCTGGCAGGACATGCTGCTCGACGGCGAGCGGATCAGCGTCGACGCGGTGCTGCACGAGAACGGCCGCATCGACGTGCAGCACCGGTTGCTGCCCGACACCGCTGCCGGACGCGGCGACGGCGCGACCGTCGGCATCGAGGACGCCGACTCCTTCCACGCGCAGGAGTACAGCTACCACGACGAGCGGTTGCGTTCCGGGCAGTCGGTGCGGTTCCTGCCGCCCGGCACCGTGACCGGCGTCGTCACCGACGCGACGACCGGCGCGCCGCTGGCCGGGGCGACGGTGGAGTTCCTGCGGCTGGAGGAGGTCGAGGAGGAGGCGGTCACCGACGCCGGCGGCACGTTCACGCTGCGGGTGCCGCTGGGCGACTGGGACCTGGCGGTCGACGCCGCCGGTCACTTCCCCGGCACCGCGCGGCTCCGACTCGACGCGCCGTACGGCACGGTGCGCCGGGACGTGCCGGTGACGCCGATCGGCTGACCCGGCGGGTGGATGCGGGGCGTGCCCCGCCCCGCATCCACCCGCGCAAATCGACGAGCGCGCACCCGCGGGGGGACTGCTCGCGGGTCACGCGTACATCAGGTGCAGCGTCATTCCGGCGTCGGCGTGTGCCAGGTTGTGGCAGTGGTTGGCCCACATCCCGGGGTTGTCGGCCCGGAACGCCACCTGCCACACCTCGCCCGGGCGTACGTCGAAGGAGTCCAGCCACAACGGACCGCCGGTCGCCGGCCTCCCGTCCCGGGTCAGCACCAGGACGTGGTGCCCGTGCAGGTGCCACGGGTGCACGACCTGGGACCGGTTCACGATCGTGAATCGGATGACGTCGCCGAAGCGGACGACCTGCGGCGGGATGTCCGGATCCGCCGCGCCGTTGACGGTGTGCGCGTACCGGGGAAGCAGTCCGCGCAGGTCGAGGCCGCGGTCGAGGACAAGGGTGAACGTCTTGTCGAACCGGGACCACGGCACGGGGACGGCGACGCCGTAGCCGAGCGGATCAAGCACCGGCCACCCGTCGGTCGCCGTCGACACCGGCCCGGTCGCGTAGACCTGGCGTCCGTCCACGAACAGCGCCACCGGCGTGGCGGGTGCGGTGAACACCAGGTCGTAGCGGCCCCCGGCCGGGATCAGCACGGCGGTGTCCGCCAGCGGCGTGGGGCCCCGCAGGTCGTAACCGTCGATCGCGGCGACCCGGAACGGCGTGCCGGCCAGGGCGTACCGGTGCGTCGTGCTGTCGGTGTTGATCAGCCGCAGCCGCACCGGCGCTCCAGGCTGGATCGGCTCCGTTCGCGCCGCGGGCAGCGGCAGGCCGGACAGGGTGTGCACCGGCACGGTGACGTCGACGCCGGTCACCGGCGCCGGGCGTACCACCAGGACGCCGTAGAGCCCCCTGCGCACGCCGACGTCGGACGCCGAGTGGGTGTGGTACCAGTACGTCCCGACCTGGTCGGCCCGGAACCGGTAGACGAACTCCTGGCCGGGCAGCACCGCCGCCTGCGTCACGCCCGGCACCCCGTCCTGGCTGTTCGGCACGTCGTACCCGTGCCAGTGCAGAGTGACCCCGCGCCCGATGTCCCGGTTGCGCAGCGTCACCTCCAGCACGTCGCCCACGGTGGCGGTCAGCTCCGGCCCGGGCACCTGCCCGTTGAACGCCCACGCCGCCACGTCCCGGCCGCCCACGGTCACCGTGGCGGTCCCGGCCGTCAGGGTGAACCGCCGGTTCGGCTCGCCCGCGGTCCGCGTCTCCCGGTACTGGTGATCATACGGTACGGCGGGAGCGGGCGCCGGGGTGACGGTCAGCCCGGTTCCGGTCACCAGCGCCGCGACCGCCACCGCGACGGCCGCCCGGGACACCGTCGGTGACGGGCGGGCGCCGAGGAGGCGCCAGGTGAGCGCGGTCGCCGCGACGACGCCGGCGAGCGCCAGCAGCCCGACGCCCGCTGACGCCGGGTAGCCGTGCAGGACCGTGACGAGCAGGCCGGCGCTCGCGGCGTACCCGGCGCAGAGCAGCGGGACCGCGACGGACCGGACGTCGCCCGCGGCCCGCGGCAGCCGCGACCCGGCGACGACCACGCCCGCGACCGACAGCGGCGCGGCGATGAGCACCTTCTCCGCCGCGAACCACCAGCCGGCGCGGGCGAGCGCGGTGACCGTGACGGCCCGGGCGAGCGTGGCGAGCAGCGCCAGGGCGGCCAGCCCCAGGGCGAGCGGCCGGCGCCGGGCGGCCGCCGCGCCGCCGGCGCCCAGCCACCCTGCGGCCGCGAGGACCGCGATCACCAGGTCGACCGCGAGCAGCGAGCCGGTGGTCATGCCGGCTCGCCTTCCGGTACGGCCACCGGGGCGGGGTCGGTCGGCGTCGGGTCGGCCAGCTTCCGCGCGGCCTGGAGGACGCCGACCACCACGTGCACCGCGATGATGCCGTTGAGCGCGTGCAGCCCGGCGATGGTCAGGCCGAACGGCGTGCTGGCGCCCGCGGCGTCGGTCAACCCGTTCGCGAGCCCGGCGAGGAGCACCTGCACGACGACGAGGCCGAGCGGCAGGACCGCCAGTCCGACGGTTCGGCCCGGCGCCTTCGCCAGCACGGCGAACAGGATGGTGAGCAGGGTGAGCACGGGGATGACCGCCATCCCGGTGACGCTGTGCAGCGCGTACGCGTCGTCGCCCGCGGGCTTCGTGAACGCGCCCACGGCGGCGAAGATGAACTGGAAGCCGAACGCGACGAGCGACAGCACGCTGACGATGACGAAGGCCTTGCGCATGGTGAGCTCCTAGTGGTGAGCCGGGGACAGGGTCTGGGCGACGTGGTCGGTGGCGGTGATCGCGCCGTACGCGACCAGCCGCACCAGGTCGGCGTCGTCCGGATGGGAGTACCGCCACAGGGCGACGTCGCCCGGGCTGATCGCGCTGGGCGCGAACGCCGCCAGCAACGCGATCCGGGTGCCGACGCGGTCCGTGCCGGGCAGGTCCCGGACCAGGTCGACGGCCCAGTCCGTGGGCCGGGCCGGGTACCGCCCGTCCTCCCACCGCGCGGTGGCCTTCACGGTCTGCCGCGCCACGTCGCCCAGCAGCTCTCCGCCCCGGATGGCGGCGTCCCGCAACGCCGCGTACGCGACGCCGACCGGGCTGTCCCCGGCCCAGGCCGGAGCCGCCGTCGTGCCGGTGGCGAGGAGGGACAGGCCGCGGCCCGGCTTCTTCGGCTCGCGGGCCGCCCGGGCGTAGAGCCGGCCCCCGACGGAGCGCACCAGCGGGGAGCGTTGCAGGCCACCGGGCAGCAGATCCGGGTCCAGCAGCGCCGAGACGACCCGGTTGATGAAGTGGAAGGCGAGCAGGGTGCCGGTCAGCTCCGGGCGATACGGGCTGGTCCAGCCGGTGGCCCGGGGGTTCCGGCTGGCCTCGGCCCAGCCGACGAACTCGACGTGCCTCGGCTCCGGTGGCGTCCCGTCCCGGGCGATGATCTCGGCCAGCTCGTGCTCGCCGAGGGCGTGCAGCAGCAACACGTGCGCGTCGACGCAGAACCGGCACCGGTTGGCCCGGGACACCGCTGCCGCGACGAGCTCGCGGTCGACCCGGGACGCGTCCCCGGCGAGCAGCGCCTCGCGCATCAGCGCCCAGGTCGCGGCCTGCACCTCCGGCACGGGCGAGAGCGCCTGGAAGGTGGGCACCGGCCCGAGGAACTCGTCCCGCAGCTGCCGGTAGACCGCCGCGGTGAGACCGGTCGCGGCCGACGCCCTCGCGGGGGTGAAGAAGCGGTATGTCATGGGTTCGATGCTGGCCGCGGCGGACCGGGAAGGCGTCGTGCCGCCGCAGACACTTGGCCGTCTCCCGATACCGCGTCCGCGGTACGCCCCAGCTACCGCGTCAGGAGGATGCTCCCCGACGACGGCCGCTCTACAGTTCGATCATGCGCCAGGATCTGCCGTACGCCCTCAGCGGCCTCGCCCTCGGCGGCCTCCTGCTCGGCAACGCCGCGCTCGCGCCGGACGCCGCACCGGTGCGGGCGATCGACGTCGCCCTGGTCCTGCTCATGGCGGCCGCTCTGGCGGTGTGCCGGCGCTTCCCGGTGGTGGCGTTGGCCGCGGTGACCGCCGCCATGCTGGCCCTCCACGTCCGGGTGCACCCCGGGGCGGCCGCCTCGTTCCCGGTCCTCGGCGCCGTCTACCTCGCCGCCTGGCGCGGACGCCGGGCGGCCGCCGTCCTGGCCAGCGTCGTCTTCCTCGGCGCTTTCCTGGCCCGCGACGTCTCGGTCGCGCCCACCGACCGGCCCGGGCAGCTGATCGTCGAGCGGACCTCGCTGCTGCTGGGCTGGTTCGTGGCGGCCAACGTCGCCGGGCTCGTCGCGGGGCAGCGCCGGGCGTACCTGGAACAGGTCGAGCAGCGGGCTATCGAGGCCGAACGCACCCGCGAGGAGATGGCGTTGCGCCGCGCCGGGGAGGAGCGGCTGCGCATCGCCCGCGACCTGCACGACTCGCTGACCCACAGCATCTCCGTGATCAAGGTGCAGGCCGGGATCGCCGTGCACCTGGCCCGCAAGCACCACGAGGAACCGTCGGCCGCGCTGCTGGCGATCCAGGAGGCCAGCGGCGCCGCGATGCGGGAACTGCGGGCGACGCTGGACGTCCTGCGCGCACCGTCCGACGGGGACCGGGTCGGGCTGGCCCGGGTGGACGAGCTGGCGGAGCGGACCCGGGCGGCCGGCGTACCGGTGCGGGTGACCGTCAGCGGTCCGCCGCGGGAGCTGCCCGCCGACATCGACCAGGCCGGCTATCGCGTGGTCCAGGAGGCGCTGACCAACGTGGCCCGCCACGCCGGCCCCGCCACCGCCCAGGTCCACATCGAGTACGCCCCGGCCCAGCTGACCGTGGCGGTGGACGACGACGGTCAGGCGTCGCCGGACCGCCCGGTGGCCCCGGGGGTGGGCCTGCGCGGCATGCGGGAACGGGTCACCGGGCTGGGCGGCACGCTGCGGGCCGCCGCCCGCGACGGCGGTGGGTTCGCGGTACGGGCCACCTTCCCGCTGGACGGTCCGGCATGACCGAGCGCTTGCGTGAGGTCTGGCCAGCTCGGTCCGTCACGGGTCGTGGCGGCTCCGACCGGAGGGAGGAGCCGGCATGACCGAGCGCTTGCGTGAGGTCTGGCCAGCTCAGTCCGTCACGGATCGTGGCGGCTCCGACCGGAGGGAGGAGCCGGCATGATCCGGGTGCTGCTGGTCGACGACCAGGCGCTGATGCGGGCCGGATTCCGGGCGCTGCTCGACGCGGAGGACGACCTGGAGGTCGTCGGCGAGGCCGCGGACGGCGCCGCGGCCGTCGAGCTGTCCCGACGCCTGCGGCCGGACGTGGTGCTGATGGACGTGCAGATGCCGGGACTCGACGGCATCGAGGCCACCCGGCGGATCGCCGCCGCTCCCGACCTCGCCGCGGTCCGCGTCCTGATCCTCACCAACTACGGGCTCGACTCGTACGTCTTCGCCGCGCTCCGCGCGGGCGCCAGCGGGTTCCTCCTCAAGGACGCCGACCCCGCCGACCTGTTGCAGGCCATCGACGTCGTGGCGCGCGGCGACGCGCTGCTCGCCCCGGCGGTCACGCGTACCCTCATCAGCGAGTTCGTCGCCGGCCCACCGCCGGCCGACCCGGCGGCCGGGCGCGACGTGCTGACCGCCCGGGAGCAGGAGATCGTCGAGCTGGTCGCCCGGGGGCTGAGCAACGACGAGATCGCCGAGCGCATGGTGATCAGTCCGTTGACCGCCAAGACCCACGTCAACCGGGCGATGACCAAGCTGCACTGCCGCGACCGTGCCCAGCTGGTCGTCTGGGCGTACGAGTCGGGGCTGATCACGCCCCGCCGCCGGTGACGCGACCCGTGGGGGCGACAGTGCGCGTCAGCATGGCGACCGGCGCCGGTAGGGCCGGCCGACCGAACGAGGACTTCGTCGGCGCCGTCCCCGGCGCTGTCGTGCTGCTGGACGGTGCCGGCATCCCGGGCACCGAGTCGATCTGCCGCCACGGGGTCGCCTGGTACACCCACCGCCTCGGCGGCGCGCTGCTCGGCCGGCTGTCGCGGGACGACGGGGGGACTCTCACGACGATCCTCGCCGCGGCGATCGCCGAGACGGCCGAGGATCACCGGCACACCTGCGACCTCTCCGACCCGAGCAGCCCGCAGGCGACCGTGGCGATCGTCCGCGCCCACCGGGGCCGGCTGGACCATCTGCTGCTCGCGGACACCTTCCTCGTCCTCGACCCGGTCCGTGGGGGCCCGCAGGTCCTCACCGACGAGCGCGAGGTAACCGCCAGGCGCGTCTGCGCGGCGCCCCTGGACGGCGTTCCGGGCGGAACACCGGAGTACGACCGCATCCTCGACTGCTGCCGGCAGGCGCTGCGGGCCCGCCGGAACCAGCCGGGCGGCTACTGGATCGCCAAGGACGATCCCCGCGCGGCCGAGGAGGCGGTGACCGGCAGCCGGCCCCTCGCCGAGCTGGCCGGTGTGGCCCTGCTCAGCAACGGCGCCAGCCGCATCGTCAGCCCGTACCGCCTGACGGACTGGCCCGGCGTACTGGAACTGCTCCGCGTCGGCGGGCCGGCCGAGGTCGTCCGCCGGGTCCGCCGGGCCGAGGCCCGGGCCGCCGCCGGCCCCGATGCGCCGGACGACGCCACGGTCGCGTACTGCACCCACCTGCCGGGCTCCGGCGCGGGGGAACTCCTGCCGCCGGCTTGAGCGTCCGGGCCGCCGGTGCACGGTCGCGCGGTGTGCGCGGTGTGCGCGGCGTCGGGGCTGCCGCCGCCCGCGGGCCCGGATGACCGGTCGACACGGGCCACTCCGCTACGGCGCCTGCTGGGCGCCGACGGCCCGGCCCAGGCGGGTGACCGCCTCGGTGAGCACCGCGGGTGAGGTGGCGAAGTTGAGCCGGACGAACCCGGTGCCGCCGGTGCCGAAGACGTGCCCGGAACTGAGCGCGACCCGGGCCCGGTCGAGGAACATCCGCGCCGGCCCGGCGAGGTCGCTGGCCACCCCGGGTTCGCCGGCCGGCCGCTCGGTGGCGATGCCCAGGCCGGTGCAGTCGAGCCAGGCGAGGTAGGTGCCCTCGGGGCGGCGGTAGCCGACGGACGGCAGGTGCTTCGCCAGCAGCGTCTCCAGCAGCGTCCGGTTGGCGTCGAGGCCGTCCAGCAGGAGGTCGAGCCACCGGCCGCCGTCGCGGAACGCGGCGGTGTGCGCGAGGATGCCGAGGTGGCTGGGGCCGTGGCCGACCTCCTCCGGCATCCGGTCCAGGTCGGCGGCGGCCCGCGGCCCGGCGACCGCGAGCGCCGCCTTGAGGCCGGCGAGGTTCCACGCCTTCGAGGCGGAGGTCAGGGCGAACGCGTTCTCGGCGCCGGCCACCGTGAGGTACGGGGTGAACCGCGCCCCGGACAGCACCAGCGGAGCGTGGATCTCGTCGGAGATCACCCGTACGCCGTGCCGGTCGGCCAGGTCGGCGACGGCTTCGAGTTCGTCCCGGCGGTGCACCACGCCGGTCGGGTTGTGCGGGTTGCACAGCAGGAACGCCGGCCGGCGACCGTACGTCCGCGCGCGGCGGAACGCCTCGTCGAGGGCGGCGAGGTCCAGCCGCAGGTCCGGTCCGAGCGGGGCCTCGATCACCCGCCGGTCGGCGTGGCCGACGAACGCGTAGAAGGGCGGGTAGACGGGGGAGCAGACCACCACCGCGTCGCCCGGGCCGGTGACCAGCCGGAACACCTCGACGATGCCCATCATCACGTCCGGGACGACAGTGGTGCGGTCGACCCGGAAGTCGTGCCAGCCCCAGCGCTCGGCGGCGAACTCGCCGAGCGCCTCGGCGTACCCGGTCCCGTGCGGGTAGCCGGTGTCGCCGAGGTCGATCGCCCTGCGCAGCGCGTCCGCCACCACGGGAGCGAGCGGCACGTCCATCTCGGCCACCCAGAGCGGAAGGACGTCCGGCGGGTGCATGCGCCATTTCACGCTGGTGCGCTGCCGGAGTTCCGCCAGCGTCAGCACGGTGAGCGGATTCTGCGCCGGGGCGCCGTCGAGGGGGCTTGCCATGCCGCCCACCCTAGGCCCTGTGCCGACCGCCGGTGCCGGACGCTACCAGCGGTTGCGCGCCTCCTCGGCCCAGCCGACCAGGCCGGCCAGGTCGACCCGCTCGCCGTCGTCGGTCGCCGCCCAGCCGCTGAAGTGCCCGAAGCACTGGTGCGTCTCGTTGGCGAGCACTCCGAGGTTGGTCCGGGCGATCTTCTCGTGGAACGGGTGGAACTCCACCGCCACCCGCTCGCCGCTGATCCGCCACGGCCGCAGCCAGTCGGTGCGGTCGTACTCCCAGCGCAGCTCGTCGCCGATCTTGTGCAGCCGGCCGTCGACGAAGAGGCCGTTCTCGGTCGAGCCGGTGCCGTCGGTCCACTTGCCGCCGAGCTGGATCGCCCGCCCCGGGGCGCTGCCGGCGGCCCAGTTCCACCGGATCGCGTACGGCCACCGGCCGCGGCCGTGGTCGAGCACGGCGAAGGAGTCCGCCTCGGCGACCGGATGGTCCACCCCGTCCACCCGCAGCGTGCCGCGTACCGGGCGGCCGACGTCCTTGACGGTGTACTGGAACCGGCGGGTGCTCCAGGGCACCACCACGGCGAGCGACTCGTGCCCCGGCGGCAGCGGCACCACCAGATCGACCTCCAGACCGGGGGCGGTGGCGCGGAGCGTGGTGCCCGACGCCTCCTGGTCGATGTCGACGGAGAGCCCTCCGCCGCCGGCCCGTACCGCGCCCGCCCCGCTGACCGGCGGGAAGTGCGTGCCCCGGGCAAAGGGGACCACCGCGTTCCGGTCGATCTCGACCTTGGTGGCCCGGTCGAGCACGTAGAGGCCGTGCACGCCGGCGTAGTCCAGCGACGAGGCGACCAGGCCGACGATGTGGCTCGGGGTGACGATGCCCCAGTACTCCCAGCGCTTGGTGCGGCCCCAGCCACGCAGGTTCGCCCGGTGCACCGGGCGGCGGCTCCAGCCCACCGCGGCGGGATTGAGCCGTCCGTTCGGCAGGCACAGGTCGACCGGCTCGGTGATCTCCCTTTCGTGCGTCACGACGGCGAGGGTATCCGGCTGGCCGGGCCCTCCCGTTCCTTCCGCTCGGCGTGGGGAGGTGGTCAGGCGTGATATGACTGCTTCAGCTGGTACAAGTCCGGCAGAACAGGCGAGCCTATGACGACCGGCAGGGTGGGCGGGCTGTTGCGCGGGCATGGGGATCCCCGGGCCACCTACCTGGAACTCTTCTTCGATCTGGCGTTCGTCTTCGCCCTCGCGCAACTGTCGTACGCGCTGCTGACGGACCTCTCCTTCAGCGGTGCCCTCCACACACTGGTGCTGCTGCTGGCCACGTGGTGGGTCTGGTTCACCACGGCCTGGGTCACCGAGTTGTTCGACCCGCAGCGGCCGGAGATCCAGGCGCTGGCCATCGCGATCATGATCGGCGTCCTGGCGATGGCGGTCGCGCTGCCGGACGCGTTCGGCGGGCAGGGTCTGGTCTTCGCGGGCGCGTACGTGGCCATCCACATCGGCCGCGAGCTCTTCCTCGTGGTCGTGCTGCGGGGTCACGAGCTGCGGCGTACGGCCCTGCGCGGGCTGTTCTGGTTCGGCGTGTCCGCGCTGCCGTGGCTCGCGGGGGCACTGGCGCCCGGTACGGCACGGGGGATCCTGTGGACGTCGGCGGTGGGCCTGGACTACGCCGCGTACGCCCTTCGCCATCCCACCCCCGGAATCGGCCGCACGCCCATCGCGCAGCTCCCGAGCGTGGCCGAGCACCTGGCCGAACGGTACCGGCAGTTCTTCATCATCGCGCTCGGCGAGTTGATCCTGGTGACCGGACTGACGCTGCGCGGCACCGGCTTCACCGCCTACGGCACCGTCGCCTTCCTCGTGTCGATCACCACCACCGTGCTGCTGTGGCGGATCTACATCCACCGCGCGGGGGAGCTGCTCTCCGCCGCCATCGACGCGGCCCCGGACCGTGCCCGCCTCGCCCGGTCGGTGTCGTACACCCACCTGGCCATGGTGGCCGGCACCGTGTTCACCGCGGTCGGCGCGGAACTCGTCATCGCCCACCCACTCGGACACGGCGAGCCGGCCTGGGTCGCCGTGCTGCTCGGCGGTCCCGCGCTGTTCCTCGCCGGGCGGGCCGCCTTCGAGTACACCGTCTTCGCCCGCCTGTCCCGCGGGCGGTTGATCGGGCTGCTCGCGGCGGTCGCGCTGATCCCGGCGATGCGCCACCTGCCGCCGTTGCCGTCCGCCGTCGCGGCCACCGTCGTACTCGCCGGCGTGGCCGTCGCCGACGTGGCCCGCGCCCGGGGCCGCCCACCAGAGGTGCCGTCGCCACCAACCTGACCGCGACCACCGGCGGCGGTGGGAAGGGGCGGGCCAGCGGCGTGCCCGACCCGGCAGACCGGACGGCGGACCCGCTAGTCGGCCCGCGGCGGCCCTGGCTCCGTCCGCGTGCGCAGGCGCTCGACGAGCTCCCGCACCGCCTCGACGAAGCGCTGGTCGGACTCGCAGGCCCGGTGTCCCTGGATCGGCGGTGGGACGCTGTCACCCGGTGGCGTCACCACGTCGGCGGGATCCCGGAGCCGGCGGTCCACGGTCGCCGCCGGGCCGACGAGGGCCGGCGCGGCGGGCCGGTGCGCGGAGAAGATCCAGCCGCCGATCGGGTCGGTGTCGCGCCACAGGTTCACCCACCGCCAGCCGACCCGGGCGCCGACCTCGTGCAGCACGTCATCGTCGATGTAGGCGGGGAAGATCCGACCGTGGATCCGGCGCAGCGGTGACGCGTGGGTGAGCAGGGCGACCCGGCTGCTGACCCGGGGCGGCAGCTGGAGCACCGTCGCGGCGGCCAGCACCGAACCGTAGCTGTGCCCGGTGAGCAGCACCGCGTTGCCGCGTCCGACCAGGTACGTGATCCGCCGGGTCAGCTCCGGCACGGCGCGTTCGGCGTAGCAGGGCGGCGCGAACGGGTGGGCGGCCCGCGGCCAGAACGTGCCCAGGTCCCACAGGACGCCGATGTGGCGCCGGAATTCGACGGTCCGGTAGGCGAAGATGCCGCCGACCACCAGGGCCAGGATGATCGCCGCGATCACCCAGCTCCCGAACGCGATGGCGAAGGTGATCAGGTCGGCCGGCACCCCCACGTAGCGCTCCAGGGCGCCGGCCGGATACAGCTCCAGCAGACCCATGGTGGTGGTGGCCGTGCCGAGCCCGGCGAGGCAGGCGTAGACCACGGCCAGCGGGATCAGCAGTTCGGTGAACCGGGCCTGGGCCACCGCCGCGCGTACCTGGTGCAGGCGCGGCGCTGCCTCCGCCGGCGGGTCCGGGTAGTCGTGCGCGACGATCGCCGTCGCGGCGCGGTGGCGGCCGCGCCGCGAGATCAGCACCACCAGGGCCGCGACCACCAGCGTGACCAGTACCGCCCGGAACAGACCGTAGATCGCCCAGGTGTACGCCCGCGGCGGGCCGCTGGCGATGCCCGCCCCGGTCGGCGCGTCGCGGTCCAGGAAGTCCGCAACCCGGTAGACCAGCTCGGCGGAGTACGCCACCGCCAGGCTGATCGCCGTGGCTCCGACCGCCAGCGCCCCCAGCCCGTACAGCGGCGTGCCCGCCGGCTGGCGTACCCGGCCCCGGAGCAGCACGGCGCCGAGCGCGGACAGCAGGGTCGTCTGGGTGACGAACAGGGCGGTGAGGATCGAGTCGTAGCCCGGTAGGACACCCCCCGCGGGCCAGCGCGCCGGGCTGGCCAGGACGTGGGCCGTCACCACGACGGTGAGGACGAGGGCGATCGTCCGCAAGGTGCGGGTGACCCGGTCCAACCGCCGGTCCGTGGCGGCCCGGTCGATCAGCGGGGGCGTGCAGAGCAGGACCGCGCACGCGGCCAGGACCGTCCCGGCGGCGACCGTCAGCGCGACCGTGCCGGCCGACGCCCCGGCCGAGACCCGGGCGGCGAGCAGGGTGACGTCCAGTGTCGCGAACGCCGCCGCGACGTGGATGGAGCGCAGCCGGCCCACCAGCGGCTCGGCGTCCCACTGGCCGACCGCGCTGAGCCGGTGCCGGGAGACCTGCGGCTCGGGTGCGCGGAACGCCTCAAACACCCGCCCCGGGCGGGTACTGGCCCGCCAGAGCAGGCCGATCGCGGCGACCGGAACCAGCGTGAGCACCGCCAGTCGCAGCCCGACCGGACGCCCACCCAACCAGGACAGCCAACCGCGCCCGGCCACGCAGGGCGCCGAGGCCAGGCACTTCCACCCGATCAGGTCCAGCGCGACGCCGGCGGCGGCCAGCACGTACAGCGCGGTGAGGGTGAGCGCCAGCAGCCGGCACAGCGACCGGACCACCGCGTCCGAGCCCGGATGCGCCGGACGCATCCAGATCGCCACGTTGACCAGCATGAACGGCAGCAGAAACACCAGCGACAGGGAGCGCGCCATGGTCCCCGAGGGCAGATCACCCCAGCGGTACGCCTCCAGCGTCACCGGCCAACCGTCGTCGCTGCCCGAACACCGGCGAATCCGGTAGAAGCCCCCGCTGCGGTCGCCCGCGACCTGCGCGATCCGCGGCAGGTCCAGCACCTCGCCGGCGCTGGCGCTGGCGGCCCCGTGCACCCGCAACTCCACCACGTCGTCGGGCGTCCCCGCCCCGCCCCACCGCGCTGACCCGTCCGACATCGGCCCCCCGCGCCGTCCCGGCGGTCACGAACCGGGCGAACCCGGCCGGGGACCGCCCCGCCAGTCGCGGCGGTCTACCCCACCCGGCCGGGCTCAACCGTCGGACACCGGGACGGCTGCCGCCCGGCCGGTGGCCGGGGGAGCGGGCCCGCCCGACGTCCGCCGCCCGGCGGGCTACCGCAGGTGCGCCTCGATGGCCTCGATGACGCGCGGACGGAGTTCGGCCGCCCGGATGACCGCGTCGACGGAGCCGACCTCGACCGCGCGCTGGATGCTGTGCACCCGGTCGAACTCGGTGGCCACCTCGCCGAGCTTCTCCGCCCGCACCGACGCCCGGAGCTCGTCGAGCTCGGCGGTCAGCGCGGCCCGGTCGGCCCCGATGGCGGCCGCGGCGCGGGCCTCCAGGTCCCGCACCCGCGGGTCGGCCGCGGTACGGGCGTCGACGTCGCCGGAGAACACCACAGCGGCGGCGGGCGCGCCGCCGAGCACCGACGCGAACGAGCCCTCCAGGGCCAGCACGGTCATGTTCGGGTTCAGCGCCTTCGAGAACACCACAAACGCCCCGCCGTGGTACCGCGAGATCACGCAGAACACGATGGGCCCGCGGAAGTTCACGATCGCGCGACCGATCTCGGCGCCGTACTCCAGTTGCAGCTTGCGCATCGACTCCGGCGAGCCGTCGAAGCCCGACAGGTTCGCCAGCACCACCAGCGGCCGGTTGCCGCTGGCCGCGTTGATCGCCCGAGCGGCCTTCTTCGACGAGCGCGGAAACAGCGTGCCGGCGGTGTAGGTGTCCGGGCCGTCGGTGGGCGGGAAGCCCCGCCGGGGCACCGACCGCGACTCGATGCCGAGCAGGCACACCGGGATGCCGCCGAGGTGCACGTCCTGCACCACCGCGGTCTCCGCGTCGGCCATGCCGGCCCAGCGTTCCAGCACCGGGTGGTCCTGGTCGGCGAGCGCCCGCATCACGGTCCGGATGTCGAACGGCTTCTTGCGGTCCGGGTTGGCGGTGGCGGAGAAGATCTCGCCGACGGTGGTGAAGTCACTGCCGGCCACGGCATGCGGGAAGTCGGAGATGTCCCGGTCGGTGGGGTCGGTGGTGGTCGCCCGCCGCGGCGCGTCCTCGCCGGGCGCGACGTACGTGTGGTCGTAGTGCGCCATCAGCACGTCCCGCGCGGCGGGCAGGCTCGGCGCCCAGTACTGCGCCTGCCCGTTGGGGCCCATCACCCGGTCGTAGCCGCCGATGCCGAAGTTGTCCTCGGCCGAGACGCCACCGGAGAAGTCCAGCGACTGCTTGCCGGTGAGCACCATCGCCGAGTCCGGCGTCATCACCAGGATGCCCCTGGTGTGCATGAGCATCGTCGCCTCGGCGTTCCAGTACGGCTGCGCGCCGACGTTGATGCCCGCGACCACGATGTTGATCTCGCCGCCGTCCTGGGTGAACTCGACGATCCGCTTGAGCGCCGCGGCCACCCAGTCCATGTTCTCCGTGCCGGACGTCATCGAGATCCGGGCGCCGGCGGAGAGCGCGTACCACTCCAGCGGCACCCGCATCCGCTCGGCCAGGTCCAGCGCGGCGATCACCCGGCGGCACTCCGGCTCCGAGAGCGCGCCCAGCGACTTCGTCGGGTCGCCGAGCAGCACGACGCGGGTGACGCCCTGCGGGTGCCGCGGGGTCGGCGTGGTGACCACGCCGGCGACGATCGCCGCCGTGTTGCGCCCCCGGGGCCGGTCGACCGGCACCAGCGCGTGGTGGTCGTCGAGGTCGTGCTCGACGAAGTCGCCGAGCAGGCTGGTCAGCTCGTACGGGTACACCGTGTTGCGGCTGGCCGCCCGCAGCACCTTCAGCCGGTAGTCGTCGATCGGCTCGATCGGCTCGACCGGCGGCTCGCCGATGGTCAGCGAGGCGCCGCCGGTGGCGTCGAAGGAGATCCGTACGGCGACCTTGGTCAGCTCGCCGGTCGTCCGGTCGCGCTGGCGCGCGACGAACAGGATCTCCTCCAGGCCGGCGCCCGCGGTCGTCGGGCGCACCCGCCCGGCGATCATCTCCATCTCCTCGCGGGTGAGCTCGCTCGGCGGCCAGACGTAGATCACGATCCGGTTCGTGTTGAACCGCGTCTTCGACGACCGTCGCGACTGCGCGCGGCGGATCGAGTCGAGGCAGGCGGCGACGGTGTCCTCGGTCGTCGGCAGCGCGACCAGCCGGCCGTCGTGCTCGCGCAGCTCGGTCAGGTCGCGCACCTGCGCGAACGCGATGAGCCGCTCGTCGGACGGGTTCTCCCGCGCCACGCACCGGAAGAGGTAGACCTCCTCGTCCGCGGACGGCAGCCGGGTCAGGTCGAACTTGTGCAGCCGCTCCAGCTGCATCCGCTGGGCGATGTACGGGTGCAGGCCGCGGATCAGCCGCTCCTCGGCCATCCCGGCGGCCGACGGGCGGAACGTGAAGTGGTGGTGCATCACCGCCCCGTCCCGGCCCGCGACGGTGGTGGTGAGCCGGCGGACCCGCGGCGGCAGCGGGTGCGCGTTGATGACCTCGAGCAGCGCGGCCACCGTCGCGTCGAAGTCCTCGGGCTGGCTCTCCCAGGCGAGGTAGATGTCGGCGTCCACGGCGTCCCTGCCGTCGGCCAACTCGGCGAGCCCGCGCAGCGCGCCGCCGAGCGCGTCGAAGCGCACCGCGGCGGAGACCACGCACGAGTCGGCGCGCTCGGCGACCACGAACGTGCAGCCGGCGACCCGATGGGTGTCGACGCTGGTCAGCCCCTTGTTGCCGTAGTAGCGCCGGGTCAGCACCTCGAGCATCACCGCGTTGTCGAGGTGGTCGCGTACCAGTCGCTGGCCGAGCAGCCGCACCAGCGGCTCGGTGCTGCGGACCATCTCGGCGACCCGCTCGGCGCGGTCCGGCGTGTCCGGGTGCGCGTCCAGGTGCCGCAGGTGCCCGCGGACCTGGGCGTAGACGCGGGCCCGGTTGCGGCGCAGCAGCGGCTGGGCGAACCAGGCGAACACCACGCCGCGGGCCAGGTCGGCGACCACGGGGAAACGGACCTGCGTGGCGGCGACCAGCCGCTCCAGCGCGAGGCCCGCCGGCTCGCGCAGCGTCTCGTCCGGCGGCGACTCCCGCAACCACGCCCGCAGCAGCGCCGCGACGACCGTGGCGTCGGCGGACGCGCGCTGCTGGGCGAGGAAGATCCGGAACACGGCGGCTTCCAGCTCGGGGGAGCGCTCCAGGTCGGTGACACCGTAGTGCCCGAGCGCCTTGGCGAGCCTGGACTGGAAGGAACTCGGCAGTCCGGCCCGCTCGACGTCGAGGCTCTGCAGGTAGGTGTGGAAGTACTCGCGGGCGCTGTGCACGTGGGCCTCCCCGCCGCCGTCCTCGCCCGTGGACCGGTTGCGGCTCAGCTCGGCGAGGTCGACGAAGGCGGCGACGAGGTCGAGTTCCTCGGCCAGCGGGCGGTGGCCGTCCGCCATCTCCGCCTGTCGGGCGGCGAGGTAGTCGTCGAGCACCCGACGGTCGTCGTGCGGGTCGACGTCGAAGCCGAGCAGCAGCCCGCGCAGGTCCTCCCGGCCCCGGGCGGCACGCTGCCGCGCCGGCACCGCACCGTTCGCGACGGGCAGGTCCAGTTCGACGGACGCGACGGCCGGGGTGTCCGGGGCCTCGTCGGCCGCCTCGGCCAGCGGCTCCAGCCGCAGCAGCGGCGCGCCGGCCTCCACCTGGCTGCCCACGGAGACGGCGCACTCCTTCAGCCGCGCCTTGAACGGCGCCCGCAGCACCGTCTCCATCTTCATGGCCTCGAGCACGAGCACCGGCGCGCCCGCCTCGACCTCGGTGCCGACCTCCAGCGGGGTGGCGACGACCAGCGCCGGCATGGGCGAGCGGAGCACACCGCCCTCGTCCCGGCTGACCCGGTGCGTCACGCCGTCCACCTCGACCAGGTGGATCGGCCCGTGCGTCCCGGTGAGCAGGCGGTACCGGGCGCCGTTGACCGCGATCTGACCGGTGTGCCGGTCGAAGCGGTCGAGCTCGACGTCGGCGGTGCGGACGGTCCCGCCCACCTCGATGCCGACCCGGAACCGGTGCGCGCCGACCCGCGCCACGCGCATCCGGTAGCCGACACCTCGCAGCTTGAGGTCGAGCGGTGGGCCACTGGCGTGCCGCACCTGCGGGCGCCCGCCGGACGCCGTCGACAGCAGGCGCTGCCGCTCGACGCGTTCCTCCTCCTCGTACGCCTCGATGGCGGCGGCCGCCAGCGCGACGGCGGAGTGCCGGTGCGCGACGAGCCGGCCGGCGCCGCGGACCCGGTCGATCCAGCCGGTGTCCGCGCTCGCGTCGATGACCTCGGGCTGGTCGAGCAGGTCGAGCACGAAGCTCTTGTTCGTCGCGCCACCCTCGATGATCACCGTGGTGTTCGCCATCGCCCGGCGCAGTCGGCCGAGCGCCTCGTCGCGGTCGCGGCCGTAGGCGATGATCTTCGCGATCATCGAGTCGAAGTCGGCGGGGATGGTGTCGCCCTCGCTGACGCCGGTGTCCACCCGGATGCCCGGCCCGGCGGGCAGGTCCAGCCGGGCGATCCGGCCCGGCGAGGGGGCGAAGTCACGGTCCGGGTCCTCGGCGTTCAGCCGGGCCTCGATGGCGTGCCCGCGCTCCGCCGGCGGCTCGCCCACCAGCCGTCCGCCCGCGGCCACCTGCAGCTGCGCCTTGACCAGGTCGAACCCGGTGGTCGCCTCGGTGATCGGGTGCTCGACCTGGAGCCGGGTGTTGACCTCGAGGAACGCGAACAGCCGGTCGCCCGGGTGGTAGAGGAACTCGACGGTCGCCGCGCCCCGGTAGCCGACCGCGACGGCCAGCCGCTCGGCCGACGCCTTGAGCTCGGCGGCCTGCGCCGGGCTGAGCACCGGCGACGCCGACTCCTCGATGACCTTCTGATTGCGCCGCTGCACCGAGCAGTCGCGGACCCCGAGCGCCCACGCCGTGCCCTGGCCGTCCGCGATGACCTGCACCTCGACGTGCCGGGCGCCGGTGACCAGGCGCTCCAGGAACACGACGCCGCTGCCGAACGCCCGCGCCGCCTCCTGGCTGGTGCGCTCGTACGCGTCGGCCAGCTCGGCGGAGTTGCTGACCACGCGGATGCCACGCCCGCCGCCGCCGGCGGTCGCCTTGAGCATCAGCGGGTAGCCGATCTCGTCGGCCGCCGCCAGCGCGGCGTCCAGGGTCTCGACCGCGCCGCGGCTCCACGGCGCGACCGGCACGCCGACCTCCTCGGCGATCAGCTTCGCGCCGATCTTGTCACCGAGCCTGCGCATCGCATCCGGGCTGGGCCCGACGAAGGTGACCCCTACCTTCTCGCACAGCTCCGCGAACGCCGGGTCCTCCGCGACGAAGCCCCAGCCGACCCACGCGGCGTCGGCCCCGGTCTCCACCAGCGCGCGCTCCAGCACCTTCAGGTCCAGGTAGGGGCGGGTGGACGCGGGACCGAGGTCGTAGGCGATGTCGGCCTCCCGCACGAACGTGGCGGTGCGGTCGACGTCGGTGTACAGGGCGACCGTCTCGATCCGGTCCCCGGTCTCCGCGGCCAGCTCCCGGACGGCGTGGATGAGCCGCATCGCGGCCTCACCACGGTTGACGATGGCGACACGGCTGAACACCCGACCGACCCCTCCGGTAGACCCACGATGTACGCGCCGCGAGACCCCGGCCCCCGGCACTGGTCACCTTTCCGCCTGCCGGCGGGCCGCGCCATGTCGTAACCACCGAACCCTGCGCGGCGCCGTTTGTAGGAACCGAACAAAACTTTTTGGCGCCCACACTTCGGGCTCGTACTGGTGCTAATGGCGACGACCAGCGTGCGCCGCCGGCGGGGCGGCATCGGCTGGCGGGGCGGGCTGTGCGAGCGGCCGTCCCGCTCGGTCGAGCCGGGGCGGCCCGCGGCCCAATCGCCTGACTCGCGGCCGATATCTATTGACTTTCGATAGGTAGCACGTGATAGTCGATGCATGATCGCAGTGCAGGGTGGCGTCACCGCAGTGGTCCCGCGGGCCTCGCGGGGAGGCCGCCGATGATCGAGGTTCGTGGGCTCACGAAGCGCTACGGCGACGTCCTGGCCGTCGACGACCTGAGCTTCGTGGTCGAGCCGGGAAGGGTCACCGGGTTCCTCGGCCCGAACGGTGCGGGGAAGTCCACCACGATGCGGATGGTGCTCGGCCTCGACCGACCCACCTCCGGAGAGGCCCGCGTGAACGGCCGGGTGTTCGCGACCCTCGGCGAACCGCTGCGGGAGGTCGGTGCGCTCCTCGACCCCGGCGCCGTGCACCCCGGTCGTACCGGGCGCAACCATCTCCGGGTGGCCGCGCGGGCGAACGGCATCCCGGAGCGCCGGGTGGCGGAGGTGATCGAGCAGGTCGGCCTCGGTGGCGCGGCCCGCCGGCGGATCAAGGGCTACTCGCTGGGCATGCGTCAGCGACTCGGGATCGCCGCGGCGCTCCTCGCCGACCCCCGCGTGCTGCTGTTCGACGAGCCGATGAACGGGTTGGACCTGGACGGCATCCGCTGGGTCCGCGGGCTGCTCCGCGAGCTCGCCGACCAGCAGCGCACCGTGCTGGTCTCCAGCCACCTGTTGAGCGAGATGCAGCAGACCGCCGACCGCCTGATCGTCATCGGCCGCGGTCGCCTGATCGCCGACGCGACCACCGAGGACATCCTGCGCGGCCTGGGACAACACCAGGTACGCGTCCGCAGCACGCAGTCGGACGCGCTGCTCGCCCGGCTCCGCGAACGCGGCCTCACCGCCCACCGGGTCGACCCGGACGAGCTACGGGTCGAGGGCGGCACCGCGGTGGAGATCGGCAAGCTCGCCAACTCCTGCCACATCCCGCTGCACCACCTCGCCGAGGTCCAGCAGTCCCTCGAACACGCCTACCTCGAACTCACCGGCAACCACGTCGAGTACCACGGCCGCCAGCCGACGGCGGCCACGGAGGGGGAGCGGTGACCGCTTCGTCGACCATTCCCGTCCGGCGCGGTGCGGCCGCCGAGCCCGCCACCGGACGCCTGTTCGCGCGTACCTGCGCCGCCGAGTGGACCCGGCTGTGGACGGTCAAGGCCACCTGGTGGTTCCTGGCCGCGGCCGCCGCCCCGATGGTCGGGATCGCCACCATCGCCGGCTTGGAGGCCGCCGCGAGCCCCGATCCGCCGCAGGGGGATCCCGCCTGGACCATTTCGGCGATCACCGCCATGCCGGCCCAGTTCGCCCTGCTCGCGCTCACCCTGACCGCTGTCACGTCGGAGTACGCCACCGGCGGGATCGTGCCGACCCTGCAGTGGACGCCCCGCCGTGGCGTCCTCTTCCTCGCCCGCACCGTCGTCACGGCCGGCGCGGCCACCGGGGCCGGGGTGCTGCTGGGGCTCGCCGCCGCCCTGGCCGCCTTCGCCGCCGCCCGGCCCGTACTCCGCCTGCCGGTCGGTGACGGCGTCGAGGTGCTCGCCACCGTCGCCTTCGTCCTCGCGGCCGGCACCGTCCTCGCCGTCGGGCTCGGCTTCCTGCTGCGCAACACGGCCGGCGCCCTGGTCGCGGTGTTCCTGCTGATGCTGGTGCTGCCGCTGCTGCTGCCGCAGTTCGGCTACCAGTGGATGTCCGCGCTGGCCGACGTCCTGCCCGGGAGGGGCGCGGCGTTCCTCCTGCTCCGCGGGGTGCCGGGGATGACGACGACGTCCTCGGTGCTCGTCCTGCTGGCCTGGGCCGCCGGCGTGCTGCTGCTCGGTTGGCTGCGGCTGATGCGCGACGACGCGAACCGATGACCGTGGACGTGCTGGTGGTCGGGGCCGGGCTGGCCGGGCTGCACACGGCCACCCTGCTCGCCCGCAGCGGCCACGAGGTGCTGCTCGTCGAACGGCGATCCACGCTCACCGGCGCGATCCGTACGACCGGGATCTTCGTCCGGCGTACGCTCGACGACTTCGCGCTGCCGCCCGGGTGCCTCGGGCCACCCATCCGGCGCGTGGTGCTCTACCCGCCGGGGCTGCGTCGGCCGGTGACCCTGGTCAGTGCCCGCGACGAGTACCGGGTGGCCGACATGGCCGCGCTGTACGTGGCGGCGGCCCGCGCCGCCGCTGACGCCGGCGTGCGGATCGTGCTCGGTACCCGGTACGCCGGACGGCGGGGCGACTCCGTTCTGCTGGTCGGTCCGGACGGTCCGACCCGGGTCCGGGCGCGGTTCGTCGTCGGTGCCGACGGTGCCCGCTCCCGGGTGGCCCGGGACCTCGCCCTGGACCGCAACCACCACCTGCTGGTCGGTGCCGAGGAGGTGTTCGCGATCCCCGCCGGCGCCGAGCCACCGGCATTCCACTGCGTGCTCGACCCGTCGCTCGCGCCCGGTTATCTGGCCTGGGTGGTCAACGACGGCCGGCACGCCCACGTCGGCGTGGCCGGCTACCCCGACCGCTTCCCGGACGGTCTCCGGCGGGCCCTTCAGCGGTTCCGGGCCGGGGCGCCCGGACTGCCCGGCGTCGACCGCCCCGAGCAGGTCGAGCGGCGCGGCGGCCCGATCCCGGTCGGCGGCGTGCTGCGCCGGATCAGCTGCGCCGACGGGCTGCTGGTGGGGGACGCCGCGGGTGCCGTCTCGCCGCTCACCGCCGGCGGCCTCGACCCGTGCCTGCGGTTGTCCGAACTCGCGGCGGCCATCCTCGACGAGGCCCTGCGTACCGGCCGGCCGGACGTGTTGACCCGCTACGACGGCGCCGCGCTGCGGGCCCGCTTCCGCGGCCGGCTGACGCTGCGCCGGGGCCTGGCCCAGGTGCGTACACCCGCCGTCGCGGCGGCGGCGTTCACGCTGCTGCGGACGCCCCTCGGGCGGGCCGCCGCCGGCCGCATCCTCTTCGGCGACGGCTCCTTTCCCGACCCCTGACTCCGTGCGCAACGCCGACGGCCCGGAGGTCGACCAGGCGACCGCCGGGCGTGGCGACTGTGTCGGTGTCTCAGTTCGCCGTGTCCAGGAAGGCGAGCGTCACGGCGGCGAAGAGCGGGGACAGGAAGATGTCGTAGTGCGTGAGCCCGGGCAGGATGGCCAGTGCGTGCCCGCCCTTCGGCCGGCCCTCGCCCGCCCAGCCGCCGTCGCGCAGCCCGCCGTCGAGCAGGTTGAACACCTCGACGTAGTGGCTCGGCGGCGCCATGTCCGCGTCGGCGGCGACCACCAGCGTCGGCACCCGCAGGCCGCGCACCTCCTCGGTGAAGTCGAAGTCCTTCGCCATCGCCTCACCGATCTTGTCCAGCAGGCGCGGGAAGTCCTCGGGGCGCGGCGCGACCCGCTGGTACAGCTCGTACATCGGGGTGTCCTTCATGAACTCGGCGGCCGCCCCGGTGACCTGGCCCTGCTGCTGGAGCATCTCCGGGTAGATGGCGCTGCGGCGGATGTTCGCCGACGCCGAGACCAGCCGGCCCACCTTCTCCGGATGGCGGATCGCGACCTGCAGCGCCACGCCGCCGCCGAGCGAGTAGCCGACGACGTCCGGCTTCTCCAGCCCGAGGTGGTCGATGAGGGCGGCGACGTCGTCGGCCATCAGCGTCACGTCCAGCGGCCGGTCGATGTCCGCGGTACGGCCGTGCCCCTGCAGGTCGACCGCGATGACCTGGTGCCGCTCGGCCAGCGTGGGCAGGATGGGCCCGAACATCTCACCCGAGCCGAGGCCGCCGTGCAGCAGGATCATCGGGCGTCCCGTGCCGTGCGTCTCGTAGTACAGGTTGATCCCGTTGACGTCGGCGTACTGGCCGTCGGTGGTGGTCTCGGCGCTCCACTTCGTGGTGGTCATGACGTTCTCCTCATCTGGTGTCCGTGGTGAAGTTACGCCCGGTAGACCGGGCCGGGACCGCGGACTCATCGGCGCGGGGGAGATGAATTTGTCGGCGGGGCGCTAGGTTGTCCGGGTGGGCGATGTGGCGACGAGCGCAGGGATCGGATCGCACCTGGAGGAGTACCGGTCGGAGTTGACCGGCTACTGCTACCGGATGCTGGGCTCCGCCTTCGAGGCCGAGGACGCCGTGCAGGACACCTTCGTCCGGGCCTGGCGCGGCTTCGACCGCTTCGAGGGGCGGGCGGCGCTGCGCACCTGGCTGTACCGGATCGCGACGAACGTCTGCCTGACCATGCTCTCCAGCGCCCAGCGTCGGGTCCGGCCGATGGATCTCGGTCCCGCCGGGTCGGGTGCGGCCACCGACCCGGGGGAGCCGCGCCCCGACGAGATCTGGGTGGGCCCGGTGCCGGACGGTCGGGTCCTGCCCGAGGGCAGCGACCCGGCGGAGGTGGTCGCCGGGCGGGAGGCGGTCCGGTTGGCGTTCGTCGCGGCGCTGCAGCACCTGCCGCCGCGGCAACGGGCCGTGCTGATCCTGCGCGAGGTGCTGGCCTGGTCGGCCCAGGAGGTGGCCACCCTGCTCGACACCTCGGTGGCGAGCGTCAACAGCGCCCTCCAGCGGGCCCGAGCCACCCTCGCGACCGCCGACGTCACCGCCGACGTCTACCGGCCGATGGACGACGAGCAGCGGTCGCTGCTCACCCGGTACGTGCGGGCCTTCGAAGCGTACGACCTGGAAGCCCTCACCTCGCTGCTGCACGAGGACGCGACGCTGTCGATGCCGCCGCTGCCGCTGTGGCTGCGCGGCCACGACGACATCCTCGCCTGGATGACCGGCACCGGCTGTGGCTGCCGCGGGTCCCGCCTGGTGCCGGTGGTGGCGAACGGCATGCCGGCGTTCGGGCAGTACCGGCCCAGCCTCGACGGCGCGGGGCACGACCCCTGGGCGCTGATCGTGCTGGAACTCTCAGCCGGGCGGATCGCCGGGGTCAACAACTTCCTCGACACCGCCCGCCTGTTCCCGCTGTTCGGCCTGCCGGACCGGCTCGAATAGCGCGTCGGTCAGGCCGAGCAGGCCGGCGAGCTCGCGTAGGCCCGCGCCGGCGCCGCTGACCACGAGTCGCCAACCGTGCCGCCGCGCGGTCACCTGCAGCCGGGCCAGCGCCTCGATGGTGACCACGTCGGGGCGGGCCACGCCGGCCACGTCGCAGATCACCACGCCACGATCCCGGCCCCGCAGCACGTCGGCCAGGTCGGTGCAGAGGACGGCGAGGTCCGCGCGGGTCAACGTGCCACCGACGGCGAAGCGGATCGTGGAGGTCGTCACCCGGGTAGGACTGCCGTACGCCGGGAAAGTCATCGGCGCCGCACCGATGAGTCCGGCGCGACCGCCCGGTCTGCCGGGCATGACGATTCAGCAGACACTCCGCATCGACGGCCGCGTCTTCCTTCCCGGCGACCCCGGCTACGACGACCACCGCAGGGCGCTCAATCCGGCGCTCGACCCACGGCCCGCCGTCGTGGTGCGCGCCGCCGGCACCGCCGACGTACGCCGGGCGGTGCTGGCCGCGCGGCACCACGCGTTGCCCTTCGCGGTCCAGGCCACCGGCCACGGGACGCACGTGGCGCACGACGGCGCGCTACTGCTCCACACCGGCGCGATGGCGGCGGTGGTGGTCGACCCGGACCGCCGGATCGCCCGCGTCGGCCCCGGCGCCCGCTGGGGCGACGTGCTGCGAGCCGCCGCGCCGTTCGGGCTCGCGCCGCTGTCCGGTTCCTCGCCCGACGTGGGGGTGACCGGCTACACCCTGGGCGGCGGCCTGGGCTGGCTGGCCCGGGCGCACGGCCTGGCTGCCGACAGCGTGCTGCGCGCACAGATCGTCACGGCCGACGGCACGCCGCGGACGGTCAGCCCCGACCGCGACCCCGACCTGTTCTGGGCGTTGTGTGGTGGCGGCGGCTCGTTCGGCGTGGTCACCGCGCTCGAGTTCCGCCTCTACCCGGTCACCCGGGTGTACGCCGGCGCGCTCACCTTCGGGCGGGACCGGGCCGCCGAGACGCTCGCCGGCTACCGGCAGTGGATCGAGCGGGTGCCCGACGCGCTCAGCTCCGCGGTGCTGCTCACCCGCGACGGGTCGCTGGTGCTGAAGGCCATGTACGCCGGTGACCCCGACCGGGGCCGCGCGCTGCTGGAACCGCTGCGCAAGGTCGCCGGACCGGTCCTCGACGACGGCATGCGGGTCGTCGACTACGCCCACGCGGCGATGGGCGGGACCTTCGCGCGTACCTTCGACCAGGTCCGTACCCTCGACGACGACCTCCTCGCCGCACTGGTGGACGAGCCGGACGCCACGGTCGAGATCCGCCACTGGGGCGGTCGGATCGCCCGCGACTGCGGCGCCGCCGCTCATCGGGATGCGCCGCTGTCGATCGTTCTCGACACCGTGGCGTCACCGCGGACCGCGGCGGCGCTGAGCCGCCGCGGGCTCGGCAGCAGCTTCCTCAACTTCCTCCACGACCCGTCCCGGATGCCGTCGGCGTTCACCGCCGGGAACTGGGCGGCGCTGCGCCGGATCAAGGCGGCCCACGACCCGGACAACGTCTTCGGCGCCGGCCTCGCCGTCCCGCCCGCCGTGCTGACCGCAGCCTAGGGTGCGCTGCCCGCTCGGCACCGGCCCGCCGTTCCCGCGCCGCGGCCGCCGGTCCGCCGTCCTCGCGCCGCGGCTGCTGATCCGCTGTCAGAGCGCGAGGACGAGGATCATGGCGGCGTAGCTCACCAGCAGCAGGATCCCCTCGAAGCCGAGCCGGCCCCATCCGCAGGTCTGGCGGATGAGCAGGCCACCGAGCAGCGTGGCGGTCATGAAGAGACTGGTGGTCGTGGCGAGCAGTTCGGGGGCGCCCGCGCTGTGGTAGATCGACCCCTGCCGGTAGGCCAGGTCGCCGGCGACGAGAGTGAGCACGTCGAGGATGTTGCCGCCGAGCACGGCGGCGATGGCGAGGGTGACCGCGCCCCGTCGCACGGCGGCGATGGCGGTGACGGTCTCCGGTAGCGCGTTGATGATGCCCATGAGCACCGCCCCGACGAACCCGGCGGTGAGGCCGGTGAGGTCGACGATGCTCTCGGCGGCCAGCGCCACGACCCAGCCGCCGGCGGCGACCAGCAGCCCGACGAGGGCGAAGCGGCTCCACAGCCAGCCCGGTGGTCGGCGGTTCAGGGGATTCTCGTTGTGCGGGATGTCGGGTCGGGTCTCCGCGGTGGCGATCGCCTGCCACATCGGTTGTGCCCCGGCGCGGCGGATGAGCACCAGCCCGCCGACGTAGGCGGCGACGAGGACGGCGGACATCGGGTCGACGCCGGCGATGGTGGTCTCCGGGACGTAGCTGGCCAGCAGCGCGAGCGCGAGCAGCGCGATGAGCAGGCAGCCGGAGAGCAGGTTCGACAGCGATGCGGCGGCGTGTTCGAGGTTCACCCGGCGATGGAAGGCATCGGCGACGGCGACCGCCGTGGTCTGCGCGGCGATCCCGCCCACGGCGTTGCTGTAGCCGAGGCTGGCCTCTCCGCTGCCGGCGGCGACGATGGTCATGACGATGCCGGACAGGCCGGTGACGATGCCGAAGAACACCACGCCGAACAGGGCCTCGCCCCAGCCCGTGCGGTCGGCCAGGGCGTCACCGAGGCCGGCCAGGCGGATGCTCCCCGCGACGGTGACGACCCCGGCCAGGACGAACACGGCGGCACTCCAGGGCAGGGGCCAGGGCAGAGCGGTCACGTCCGGCACCGGCCGGTGGTTCCCCGAACCGCGCCGGTGATGCACCGGCGCGCGCGAACGGGTCGTCCGAACAATAGTAAGGTTTGTGAACAGAAGGTCCCGTCGACCGCCGCGTCGGCCGCGGCCTGCGCGGCCCCCTGGCAGTCCTCGGCCGTCTACACCGGCGGCGCCCAGGTCTCCCACAACGCGCGCAACTACCAGGCGAAGTGGTGGACCCAGAACGAGGCCCCGGCGGGCACCACCGGCGTCCGGCAGGACCTCGGCGCGTGCGGCGGCACCCCGCCCACCAGCAGCCCGCCACCCACCAACCCCGGCGGCTTCGTGGTCACCTCGCGCTCAGCGCCTACCCGGCGTTCACCAGGACCGGCAGCGCCACCGTCCAGCGCCAGGAGGCCGCCGCGTTCCTGGCGAACGTGCACCACGAGACCGGCGGGCTCGTGCACATCGTGGAGCAGAACAGCGTGAACTACCCGCACTACTGCGACTACAGCCAGCCGTACGGCTGCCCCGCCGCGGAGCGAACCTGTACTGCTGACCGCGGGTCGGGCCTCGTCACCCGCTCGGGTGGAGGGCGACGAGGCTCGGTGCGCGGGCGGCGCCGGCAGGGGCCGGCTTGGCCGTCCGCTCGCCGCCGCGGCTGAGGCGGCGGTGCTGGCTGGGGCTGATGCCGCGGACCCGCTTGAAGGCGGCGCTGAAGGCGAATTCACTGGCGTAGCCGACCCGCCGGGCCACGGCGGCGAGGGTCACCGCGTCGTCGGCCAGCAACTCCGCGGCCAGCGCCATCCGCCACGAGGTCAGGTAGGTCAGCGGCGGCTCGCCGACCAGCGCGGTGAACCGCTTGCCCAGCGCCGCGCGGGACACCGAGGTGTGCGCCGCCAGCGCGGCGGTCGTCCACGGCCGGGCCGGGTCCTCGTGCATCGCGCGCAGCGCCGGGCCGACGACCGGGTCGGCGAGCGCCCGGTACCAGGCGGGCGGCGCCGCGTCCGGACCGTCGAACCAGGCCCGCAGGGTGCAGACCAGCAGCCAGTCGAGCAGCCGGTCCAGCACCACGGTCTGCCCGGCGCGATCCTCGGTGATCTCGGCGCTGATCAGGCGCAGGAGGCTGTCGTCGCAGGTCCCCGGCACGACGAGCGCCGGCGGCAGCGCGCCGAGCAGCCGGTGCCCGGTGTCCCGGTCGTTCCGGTACACGCCGACGGCCAGCGCGGTGGCGCCGTCGCCGGCGCAGATCTCGGGCCGGACCGCGTCGCAGGCTGCCGGATCCAGGCAGCGCACGTCGGTCGGTGCGACGCGCGGCGCCGGGCCGTCGGCGAACAGGAACGGTTCCGGCCCGCGAACCACCGCGATGTCGCCGGCCCGCAGCCGCCGCGGTTCGCCGGACGCGGGCACCAGCCACCCTGAGCCGCGCGTCATCACGCACAGCGTCAGGTCCGCCCCGTCGGCGAACCGGAGCGACCACGGCGCGGACAGCACCGTCTCGCCCAGCACCGCCCCGTTGCTGCGTACCCCGCGCAACAGATCTCCCAGCACATCCACGGGTTTCACGGTAGCCGGACGGACATGCGTCGGAGCCGCTGACGTATGGTCCGCCCGGACGGCGCTCGGTTGACTGGACCCATGACCGCAGGATTGACCTTGGTATTGGGAAGCACCGGCAAGACCGGACGTCGGGTGGTGCGTGCGCTCAGGTCGCGGGGTGTCCCGACCCGCGCGGCGTCCCGCTCCGGTGAGACGCGCTTCGACTGGAACGACCGCGCGACCTGGCCCGCCGTGCTGCGCGACGTACGGGCGGCGTACCTGGTGGCGCCGGAGGACCCCGACCTGGCCGGGGAGTTCGTCAAGACCGCGACGGCGGCCGGGGTCGAGCGGTTCGTGGCGCTCTCCGGGCGCGGCGTGGACGTGTGGGCGCAGCGCGAGGGTGCCGACCAGAGCATGATCGCCACGGAGCAGGCGGTGCGCGACTCCGGCGCCGAATGGGCGATCATGCGCGCGAACAACTTCGCCCAGAACTTCAGCGAGGACCTGTACCACGCGCCGCTGCTGGCCGGGCGACTGGCGCTGCCGACGGGTGGCGTCCCGGAACCCTTCGTCGACGCCGACGACCTGGCGGAGGTCGCGGCGGTGCTGCTGACCGAGGACGGGCACGCCGGCCGGACGTACGAGCTGTCCGGGCCGCGCGCCCTCGGCTACGCCGAGGCGGTCGACATGATCGCTCGCGCCAGTGGCCGGCAGATGCGCTTCGTGGAACTGACGCCGGCGCAGTACGAGGCGGAGCTGCGGGCCAGCGGTGTCGAGGACCCGTGGATCGGGCTGCTCAGCTCGCTGTTCGAGGTCACCCGGGAAGGGATCCTGGCCGAGCCGGTGGACGGCGTCCGGCAGGTGCTGAACCGGGAGCCGACGGACTTCGAGTCGTATGTCGCCGCGGCGGTGGCGGCGGGGGCGTGGCGCTGAGCCGGCACCCCCGCGGGGCAGGTGCCCGCCGCCGGCGCCGGGTTGCACCGGCAGGCCGTCGGCGGGCTTCCCACCGCGAGCGGATCGCCTATCCTGTCGCCGTGCCGGCACGCCTGTCACCCCGTCTGGCCGCGATCGTGGACGCGCTTCCGGTGCGGGCGCACTCCCGCGTCCTGGAGATCGGATGCGGCCCCGGTGCGGCCGCACGAGCGGTCGCCGCCCGGCTCACCACCGGTCACATCCTGGCCATCGACCGGTCCGCCAGCGCCGTCGCCCAGGCGCGGGCCGCGGCGGCGGCCGAGATCGGGTCGGGCCGGATGAGCGTCCGGCAGGTAGCGGCAGAGGACCTCGTGCTGGAGCCGGGGGAGGAGCCGTACGACATCGTGTTCGCCGTCCGGGTCGGCGCCTTGGACGGGCGGCACCCCGAGGCCGGTCGCCGGGCGCTGCGGCGGATCGCGATGGCGACCACCGCGGATGCCCGGCTCTTCGTCGACGGCGGCGATCCGCTGCGCGTGCTGGACATTCCGCGGGCCTGAGCCGGCGACGGATGCCGGACCGACGTGGCCGGGGCGGCGGCTAACCTGTGCGCATGCGGGTTGCGACATCCGGCGGCGACGGCGATGGCTGACGCGGACGACGTCCGTCGCCTGGCCCTCGCCCTGCCGCACGTGGTCGAGATCGACAGCGACGGCTTCGACTTCCGGGTGGCCGACAAGGGTTTCGTCTGGTCCTACCCGGAGCGCCGGCCGGGTCGGCCGCGCGTCATCCGGACCGACATCGCGGTGCTGTACGTGGGCGACGAGGCGGAGAAGCAGGCCCTCCTGCTCGGCGAGCCGGAGCTGTTCTTCACCACGCCCGGCTACGACGGGTTGCCGCTGGTCATGGTGCGGCTGGCGCAGGTGAGCGTGGCACGCCTGCACGAACTCGTCACCGACGCGTGGCGGATGCGCGCCCCCGACGCGCTCCACGGCGACCTCGACGAGCGCGCCGACCCGTCGAGCGCGACTTCGGCCTGAGCGGGCCGCCGGTGAAGCGCGGCTACCAGGTCGCGAGCCCGAGGCTGATCGTCCTGGTCAGCGTGGCGTTGTCGTCGTCGCCGTCCAACGACCAGATCATCGCCCCGGCCAGGCCGGCCCGCCGGATGTACAGCGTCTTCTGCAGCACGACCGCCGGATCGTCGTACGTCCAGAACGTCGTACCGTCGAACAGCCAGGCGTGCCCGGCGCGCAGGTCGCGGTGGACGGTGTAGCCCTTGCCCGGCAGGGTCTTGAGCTGCTTGTAGTCCTCGAACCCGGCGGCGTGGGTGGCCGGCGCGGGCCCGGCGGCGGGCTGGAACAGGCCGTTGCCGCCGCCGGTGACGCCGGTCCAGCCCTGGCCGTAGTACGGGATGCCGAGGACCAGCTTGCCGCGCGGGGCGCCGCGGGCGATCCAGCCGTCGATCGCCACCTCGACGGAGAAGTCCGGGTTGTCCGGCGCTCCCGCCGGCACCCGCAGCGCCGACTGCTGGTTGGTCACCGTCTCCCAGGTGCCGTGGAAGTCGTACCCCTGCACGGTGGCGAAGTCCAGGTACCGGAAGATCTTGCTGCCCTCGTAACCGGCGTCCATCGCCGCCGGGTTCGCCGGCAGGAAGGCGGTCAGCGGGTAGTGCTTGCGGGTCTGCCGGCCGTACGCGTCGAGTTGCCGGCGGAACTCGGCGAGCAGCTTGGTGAAGTTCTCCCGGTCCTCCGGGCGGACCACGTTGCCCGGCTCGCCCGGCCAGTTCGGCCACTCCCAGTCCAGGTCGATGCCGTCGAACACCCCCGCGGCGGAACCGGGGCCGCCGCTGCCGCCGTCGAGGATCGGGAGGTTGCCCTTCAGGTAGAGGTCGATGCAGGAGGCGACGAACGCCTTGCGGGAGGCGTCGGTGCGGGCGGCGTTCGAGAAGTACGTCGACCAGCTCCAGCCGCCCAGCGAGATCATCACCTTCAGGTCGGGGTGCCTGGCCTTCAGCTTGGCCAGTTGGCCGAAGTTGCCGTTGAGCGGCTCGCCCCAGGCGTCGGCGACGCCGTCGACGCTCTCCTCCGCCGGGACCGGACGCTGGTAGTCGGCCCAGGCGTCGCCCTCTCCCGGCCCACCGTCCACATGGCAGCGCCCGTCCTCGCTGACGTTGCCGAAGGCGTAGTTGACGTGGGTGAGCCGGCTGGCCGCACCGGAGGTGTCGAGCTTCTTGACCGGGAAGGCCCGGCCGTAGATGCCCCACTGGGTGAAGTAGCCGACCCGGTGGTAACCGGCCGGTCTCCCGCCGTCGCCCGCGCTCGCGGCGGCCGGCGGCGCGGCGGCGACCAGCACGGTCACCAGGGCGGCGAGGGCGGTGAGGCGGCGGTGACGGAACGGTCGCATCGGCACTCCCGGACGATGGAGCGAAATTAGTTAAGACACCTTTCTGATCGATGAAGCTAAGCGGATCAGGGCCGGCGGTCAAGAGCCCTCGGGTCGTCGGCGGCCGGCCGCACGGGGGATTGTGAGGGGGTTACCGGGCGGTCACCATGTCGTGTCATGGACTCGGCGTTGACCCTGATCGGCTTGCCCGTCGCCCTCGGCATCATCATGCTCGGCCTGGGTCTCGGGCTGACCGTCGACGACTTCCGCCGGGTGGCCCGCCATCCCAGGGCCGCCGTCATCGCGCTGGTGTGCCAGGTGCTGCTGCTGCCGGCGCTCTGCTTCGCCCTGGTGCTCGCCTTCGACCTGGCGCCGGAACTGGCCGTGGGGATGATGCTGCTGGCCGCCTCCCCGGGCGGCACGACGGCCAACCTCTACAGCCACCTGTTCGGTGGGCACGTGGCCCTGAACATCACCCTGACCGCCATCAACTCGGTGCTCGCCGTGTTCACCCTGCCGGTCGTGGTCAACCTGGCGGCGGGATACTTCCTAACCGACGGACGGAGCATCGGCCTGCAGTTCGACAAGGTGCTGCAGGTGTTCGCCATCGTGCTCGTCCCGGTCGCGATCGGCATGCTGATCCGGGCCCGGGTGCCGCGCGTCGCCGAGCGGCTGAACCGTCCGGTCCGGATCCTGTCGGTCGTCGTGCTGGTCGCGGTGATCGCCGGGGCGGTGCTCGGCGAACGGGAGAACATCGCCGACTACTTCGTCTCGGTCGGCCTGGCCGTGCTCGCGTTCAACCTGTTGAGTCTCGCGATCGGCTACGGGGTGCCGCGGCTGGCCGGGGTCGACCGGCGGGCCGCGACGGCGGCCGGCTTCGAGATCGGCATCCACAACAGCACCCTGGCCATCACGATCGCACTCAGCCCGGCGTTGCTGGACAGCACCCGGATGGCGATCCCGGGGGCTGTCTACGGCATCGTCATGTTCTTCACCGCGGCGGGCTTCGGCTACCTGGTGACCCGCCTGGGCGCCCGGCCCGCCGCCACGCCGACCGGCTCCGCGCCCGCGTGAGGCGATGACCGGCGTGTGGTGCGGCCCGCCGGCGGCTTAGCTGATCGTTAAGTAATCGGCCCGGCTGTTCATCCGGCGGGCCGGGCTGGGCAGACTGGGGCGATGTCCGCCGCCGACCCGTCCGCTCCCGCCACCCACCGCCGTCGTACCAGGGCCCCGCTCGCCGTGGTCGTCGCGCTCGCCGTGGCGATCGGGGCCGGCGCCTGGTCGTTGCGCGACCGGGTCGACGGCGGTACGCGGGCCGCGGGGGACGCGGCCGCCGTCGACGCCGCCCAGGACGCCGCCCCGGCGGGCGGTGCCCCCGACTGCGCCGGGCGGCCCGTCCAGGCGCCCCGCGAGCTGCGTGGCATGTGGATCACGACGGTGAACAACATCGACTGGCCGAGCCGGCGCGGGCTGCCGACCGAGACGGTGCAGGCGGAGTTCCGGGCCTGGCTGGACCTGGCCGTCCGGAACAACCACAACGCGGTCTTCGTGCACGTGCGGCCGAGCGGGGACGCACTCTGGCCGTCCAGCTACGCACCCTGGTCGGAGTGGCTGACCGGACGCCGCGACGGCCGCGACCCCGGCTGGGACCCGATGGCGTTCATGGTCGCCGAGGCGCACGTCCGCAACCTGGAGTTCCACGCCTGGTTCAACCCGTACCGGGGCGGGCAGCCGGCCACCGTGGGCGGACCGGGCCCCCGGCTGGACCAGTTGGCGCCGACACATCCGCTGCGGCGGCACCGTGACTGGGTGGTGACCTACCCCAGCGCCGACCAGCGCGGCAGCCGCCTCTACTTCAACCCGGGCATCCCCGAGGCGCGCAGGTTCGTCGAGGACTCGATGCTGGAGGCGGTCCGCCGGTACGACGTCGACGGGGTGCACTTCGACGACTTCTTCTACCCGTACCCGGAGGCCGGGCAGGACTTCCCGGACGACGCGGCGTTCGCTCGGTACGGCCGGGGCTTCCCGGACAAGCACGCCTGGCGCCGGCACAACGTGAACACGCTGGTCCGGGAGATGAGCGAGCGGATCAAGGAGATCAAGCCGTGGGTGAAGTTCGGCATCAGCCCGTTCGGCATCTGGCGCAACAAGCGCACCGACCCGGCCGGCTCGGCGACCGCCGGGTTGCAGAGCTACGACGCCATCTACGCCGACACCCGGCTGTGGGTACGGGAACAGTGGCTGGACTACGTGGTGCCGCAGCTCTACTGGCACATCGGGTTCGACAAGGCCGACTACGCCAAGCTGCTGCCGTGGTGGACGGCCACGGTGAAGGGCACCCGGGTACAGCTCTACATCGGCCAGGCCGACTACCGGGTGGGCGAGCGCGGCGCTTGGCGGGACCCGGCCGAGCTGGACCGCCAGCTCGCCCTCAACCGGCGGCACGGGGTGAGCGGCAGCGTGCACTTCAGTGCCCGGCAGGTGCGCGCCGACAAGCTCGGGGCGGTCAGCCGCTACCGCGCGGCGCACTACGCCGGCCCGGCGCTGCTGCCCACGATGACGCAGCTACCGGCAGCGCCCCCGGCCGCCCCCACGGTCACCGAGGCGCGGCGCGCGGACGGTGGCGGCGTCGCGCTGGGCTGGCGCGGGGACGGCGCGACCAGCTTCGCCGTCTACCGGCTGGACGGCGACACCGCCCGGCTCGTCGGCACCACCCGGGGCGCCGGCTGGGTCGACCGCACCGCCCCGGCCGAGGGCCCGCTCACCTACTGCGTGTCCGGCCTGGACCGCAGCGGGAACTCCGGCGGGCTCAGCGCGCCGGTGCCGGTCGCCGGCTGACCTGACGGCCGCACCGGCGCGGTCCCGGCCGGCTGCTCCCGGGGCGGACCTCGCCTGTGACCTGCGTTACCTCGGGCCGGACCGGGAATCAGATCATCGGATCCGGATTTGGAGTCAGGTGTGACTCCTGACCTGTTTCCCGCCCGACTGCCCGACGACCGGTCGGAGTCGACCCGATGACCGCCGCCGTCGACGCCCCGGAGGCTCCGGCGGCCCCGCTGACGCCGGGTGACCTGATGAGCGCCCGGCAGCGCCTGCGGCTGGTCCTCGTGCTCGGGTCGCTGATCGCGGTCGGCCCGCTGACGATCGACATGTACCTGCCCGCGCTCCCCGCGCTCGTGGCCGACTTCCACACCACGTCCGCGGCGGTCCAGTTGACCCTCACCGGCACGCTGGCCGGCCTCGCCCTCGGTCAGTTGCTGATCGGCCCGCTGTCCGACGCGGTCGGCCGGCGCGTACCGCTGATCGCCGGCATCGCGCTGCACGTCGTCGCGTCACTGCTCTGCGTCGTCGCACCGAACATCGCGGTGCTCGGTGCCCTGCGGGTGGTGCAGGGCCTCGGCGTCGCGGCCGCCTCGGTGGTCGCGATGGCCGTGGTCCGCGACCTGTTCAGCGGCGCGGCCTTCGCCCGGCTGCTCTCCCGGCTGCTGCTGGTCATGGGCGCCGCGCCGATCCTCGCGCCGACCCTCGGCGGCGGGCTGCTGCGCTGGACGGCCTGGCGCGGCGTGTTCGTGGCCCTGGCCGCGTTCGGTGTGCTGCTCGTCGTGGTCGCCGTCCTCGGCCTCCGTGAGACGCTGCCGGCCGACCGGCGCCGGCCCCTCGGGTTGGCCGCGACGTTGAGCGTGTACGGCTCGCTGCTGCGGGACCGGACGTTCGTGGGCTTGGTGCTGGTCGCCGGACTGGCCATGGCGGCCCTGTTCGCGTACGTGGCCGGGTCGTCGTTCGTGCTCCAGGAGCAGTACGGGCTGGACGAGCAGCAGTTCGGGCTGGCCTTCGGCGCCGGTGCGGTCGGGCTGATCGCGGCGACCCAGTTCAACGTACGGCTGCTGCGCCGCTATCCGCCGCAGCGGATCCTCGTCGTGGCGCTGGGCGTGGGGACCGCGGCGGGGCTGGCGATGCTCGGCTTCGCGGCGACCGGGCTCGGCGGACTGCCTAGCCTGCTGGTGTCGCTGTGGGTGGTTCTCGCCGCCGCGGGCCTCGCCATGCCGAACGCGCCGGCCCTGGCGCTGTCCCGGCACGGGGAGGCGGCCGGAACCGCCTCCGCGCTGCTCGGGGCCGTGCAGTTCGGCGTCGGCGCGCTGGCCGCGCCGCTGGTGGGTGTGCTGGGGACCGGCGCGGTGGCGATGGCCGTGCTGGTCGCCGGTGGCATGGTGGCCGCGACGGCCGTGCTGCTCGTGGTCGTGCGGCCGGCCCGGCTGGTCGAGCTGGGCTCGGACGTGGTGGTCGTGGCGGCGCACTGACGACCGTCGCGCCGGCCCGCGCGGTCAGGGGCGTTCGACCCGGTGGGGTTGCCGCGGACGAGGTCGTCGTGGGTGGGGCGGACGGCCCCGGCTGGATCCGAGGTGACGTCTGAGATTTTTTCTTGACTCATTCCAGAAAACGGGCCAGACTTCCGGGCGTGGCCACGGCTCTGGACTTCCAGCAGATGCTGCGCGGGGCCGCGTTGCGCGTGACCCGTCCCCGGGTGGCCGTGCTGAACGCGGTGCACGCGCATCCGCACGCCGACACCGACTCGATCATCGGTGCCGTACGCCGGAACCTTCCCGAGGTGTCCCGCCAGGCGGTGTACGACGTGCTGCGCGCGCTGACCGCCGCGGGCCTGGTGCGGCGCATCGAGCCGCCCGGCAGCGTGGCCCGCTACGAGGCGCGGACCGGGGACAACCACCACCACGTGGTGTGCCGGTCCTGCGGCCAGATCGCCGACGTCGACTGCGCCGTCGGCGAGGCGCCCTGCCTGACCGCGTCCGACGACCACGGCTTCTCGATCGACGAGGCCGAGGTCGTCTACCGGGGCCGCTGCCCCGACTGCTCCACCGCTGGCAACTCCTGATCCCACTGTTCCGCCCACCACGGAAGGAATGCGTTGTCCGAGAACCCGATGTCCGAGCACCACGAGGCCGTCGTCCACGACGCGGAGGCGGGCAGCGAGTCCCGCTGCCCGGTCGCGCACGGCCGCGCCCCCCACCCGACGCAGGGCGGCGGCAACCGCGCCTGGTGGCCGGAGAGCATCAACCTCAAGATCCTCGCCAAGAACCCCGCGGTGCGGAACCCCCTCGGCGAGGAGTTCGACTACGCCGCGGCGTTCCAGAGCCTCGACCTGGCCGCCGTCAAGCGCGACATCGCCGAGGTGCTGACCACCTCGCAGGACTGGTGGCCGGCCGACTTCGGCCACTACGGCCCGCTCATGATCCGGATGGCGTGGCACAGCGCCGGCACCTACCGGATCAGCGACGGCCGGGGCGGCGCCGGCGCCGGCATGCAGCGCTTCGCGCCGCTCAACAGCTGGCCGGACAACGGCAACCTGGACAAGGCCCGCCGCCTGCTGTGGCCGGTCAAGAAGAAGTACGGCCAGAAGATCTCCTGGGCCGACCTGATGATCCTCGCCGGCAACGTGGCCCTGGAGTCGATGGGCTTCAAGACCTTCGGCTTCGCCGGCGGCCGGGCCGACGTCTGGGAGCCGGAGGAGGACGTCTACTGGGGCCCCGAGACCACCTGGCTGGGTGACCAGCGCTACAGCGGCGACCGGGAACTGGAGAACCCGCTCGCCGCGGTGCAGATGGGCCTCATCTACGTCAACCCCGAGGGCCCGAACGGCAACCCGGATCCGGTCGCCTCGGCCCGGGACATCCGCGAGACGTTCCGCCGGATGGGGATGAACGACGAGGAGACCGTCGCGCTGATCGCCGGCGGCCACACCTTCGGCAAGACCCACGGCGCCGGCCCGGCGGACCACGTCGGCCCCGAGCCGGAGGCCGCCCCGATCGAGCAGCAGGGCCTGGGCTGGAAGAGCACCTTCGGCACCGGCAAGGGCGCGGACACGATCACCAGCGGTCTCGAGGTGACCTGGACCTACCACCCGACCCGGTGGGACAACGAGTTCTTCCACATCCTGTTCGCCTACGAGTGGGAACTGGTGAAGTCGCCGGCGGGCGCCAACCAGTGGCGTCCGAAGAACGGCGCGGGCAGCGACATGGTGCCGGAGGCGCACGACCCGACCAGGCGTCGCGAGCCGCGGATGCTGACCAGCGACCTCGCCCTCCGGTTCGACCCCGTCTACGAGCAGATCTCCCGGCGCTTCCACGAGCACCCGGAGGAGTTCGCGGACGCCTTCGCCCGCGCCTGGTTCAAGCTGACCCACCGCGACATGGGCCCGATCCAGCGCTACCTCGGCCCCGAGGTCCCCACCGAGGTCCTGGTCTGGCAGGACCCGGTTCCGGCGGTGGACCACGAGCTGGTCGACGCCGACGACGTCGCTGCCCTCAAGGCGCAGATCCTCGCCGCCGGCCTGTCGGTGCCCCAGCTGGTCTCCACCGCGTGGGCGTCGGCGTCGACGTTCCGCGGCGGCGACAAGCGCGGCGGCGCCAACGGCGCGCGCATCCGCCTCGAGCCGCAGAACAGCTGGGAGGTCAACAACCCCGACGAGCTGGCGCGGGTACTGCGCACCCTGGAGGGCATCCAGGAGGCGTTCAACGCCGCCCAGACCGGCGGCAAGAAGGTCTCGCTCGCCGACCTGATCGTGCTCGCCGGCGGCGTCGGCGTCGAGCAGGCCGCGCGGAACGCCGGGTTCGACGTCGAGGTGCCCTTCGCCCCGGGACGCACCGACGCGACCCAGGAGCAGACCGACGTGGAGTCGTTCGCGGCGATGGAGCCGACCGCTGACGGGTTCCGCAACTACCTCGGCAAGGGCAACCGCCTGCCGGCCGAGTTCCTCCTGGTCGACAAGGCGAACCTACTGACCCTGACCGCGCCCGAGATGACCGTCCTCGTCGGTGGTCTGCGCGTCCTGGGCGCCAACTACCAGCAGTCGCCGCTGGGCGTCCTCACCACCGCCCCGGGCTCGCTGACCAACGACTTCTTCGTCAACCTGCTCGACCTGGGCACCACGTGGCGGGCGACGTCCGAGGACGCGAACACCTTCGAGGGTCTCGACGCCGCCACGGGTGAGGTCCGGTGGACCGGCAGCCGCGCCGACCTGGTCTTCGGGTCCAACTCGGAGCTGCGCGCGCTCGCCGAGGTCTACGCGAGTGACGACGCGCGGGAGAAGTTCGTCGTGGACTTCGTCGCGGCGTGGGTCAAGGTGATGAACCTGGACCGGTTCGACCTCGCCTGATCCCGCCCTGCGGGCCGGCCGGCGCACGCCGGCCGGCCCGCCCGTCGTCGATCCGGCTGTCGGCCGCCCGACAGCTGTGCCGCCGGGCGGCCGGGGCAGGACCGGAGGTGGCGGTACGACGCCTGATTTGTCGGAAACCCGTCCGGGCCGGTGGCCCGTGGTCGTGCGACGATCGTCGGGCGGCTCGTCCGCCGGCCCGCCCACGCACGACCGCAGGCGGGCAGGCAGGCGAGCAGCGGCCACACCTCGCACCCCTTGGAGAGCACCATGTCCCTCTCCCCGGCTCGGGTCTTCGCGGCGCTGAACGCGGTGCGACCCCCCGCGCGGTCGTGGCCGGTGCTGGGCAAGGCCGTGGTGGTCGGCGGCAGCGTCGCGGGGCTGCTGGCCGCGCGGGTGCTCTCCGACCACGCGGAGAGCGTCGTCATCCTCGACCGGGACGACCTGCACCTGCCCGGCGGACGGCCCGGCGTGCCACAGGGGACGCAGCTGCACGCGCTGCTGCCCGGCGGCTTCCTCCAGCTCGAGCAGCTGTTTCCCGGATTCCGCGAGCAGGCCCTGGCCCAGGGGGCGGTCGAGGCCCCGCCGGCGGCCCGCCGGAGCTACCTCGACGGCCGGCGGAAGGTCGTCGTACCCGACGACGCCGACAGCCTGGCGGGCAGCCGGCCGCTGCTGGAGGGGCTGATCCGCCAGCAGGTGCTGCGCCTGCCCAACGTCAAGACGGTCACCGCCCGCGCCACCGGCCTGGTGGTCGACGGCGGCGTGACCACCGGAGTGCGCTTCGACGTCGACGGGATGTCCGGCATCGAAAGCGGTGACCTCGTGGTGGACGCCATGGGCCGGTCGAGCCGGCTGTCCGACTGGCTGGAACAGGCCGGCTGGGAGCGGCCGGTCACCCGGCGGATGACCGTGCACCTCAACTACGCGACGGCCCTGTTCCGCCGCCGGCAGGCGCACCCGGACCTGACGGTCGTCATGGCGCTGCACACTCCGAGGGTGTCGTCCGACGTGGCCGGGGCCGCGTTCTTCGCCATCGAGGACGGCCGGTGGATGGCCATGATGGCCGGCTACGGCGACCACCGGCCGGGGCGTACCGCCGAGGACTTCGTCCGCCGGCTGCGGGAGCAGTTCCCCCCGGAGTTCGGCGAGATCGCCGGCAGCGAGCCGCTCGGCGACGTGCGGACCTACCACCACGCCGACAGCCGGCGGCGGGAGTTCGCCGCGCTGAAGCGGTTCCCGGCCGGGCTGGTCAGCGTCGGCGACGCGGTGGCGTCGTTCAACCCGGTGTACGGGCAGGGCATGACGGCGGCGGCGCTGCACGCGGCCTGCCTGTCGACGTACCTGCGGTCCGGGCCGGACCTGCGGGCGCCCGCGCGCCGGTTCCTCGCCCTGCAGAAGGTGGTGGTCGACGCCGCCTGGTCGATGTCGACCTCCGCCGACCTGGCGCTGCCGCACGTCGACGGGCCCTACCCGCGCGGCTACCGGCTCTCCAGTTGGATCAGCCGGCAGATCGTCACGGCGACCGTCACGGACGTGCCGACCGCGCGGCGCTTCAACGACGTCGTCTCCATGCGGGCGCACCCACGGTCGCTGGCCAACCCCGGCGTGGTCCTCGGCGCCCTGCGCGCCAACCTGCGCTCCGCGGAGCAGGTCACCGCCGGGTGACGCCGACGGTGTCGGCCCGGCCAGCTCCGTTCGCCGCCGCGGACGCGTCAGCACCGCCGAGGTCGCTGTCGGCCAGGAATCTCTCGATCCCCGGATCGCGGCCGGTCACGCAGTTGTCCAGGATCTCCCGCGCGGCGGCACGGCTCGACTCGGCGAGACCGACGTCGCCGGTCATCTGGTGCGCCCGGGCGGACTGCCGCAGCACGATGCCGTACAGGAAGGGGCGACCCAGGCCCTCGGCGAGGTGACCGGCGCGGTGCAGGTCGGCAAGGGCGGCCTCGGCCTCGCCGCGGCGCACCGCGACTTCGGACCGGACGATCAGGCCGTGCCACTCCGCCTCGCCGTACCCCACCTCCCGGGCCTCGGCGATACCGCGGTCCAGCCACCGGCCGGCCTCCGCGGCCCGGCCCTGCCGGACCAGGGCCCGGCCGACCGACACCCGGGACATCGCCAGGAACCGGTCGCCCAGCGCCTGCCGGGCCTCCAGCGCGCGGCGGGCGAAGCGCTCCGCCGCCGCCGGGCGGCCCAGGACGTCGTACGCCTCGCCGAGGTTGTGCAGGCTGACCGCCATGTTGAAGCCGTTGCCCGCCTGGCGGTACAGCCGGTACGCCTGGACGAAACAGGAGACGGCGTCGGCGGGGCGCCCGATCTCGTAGTAGATCAAACCGATGATCTGCAGCGTCGTCGCCTGCAACGGGTCACCGGTACGCTTCCGGATCGCCAGCGCGGCCTCGAGCTGCGCCAGCGCTTCCCGCGGATGACCGAGTCGGTGCCGGGCCAGCCCCAGCGAGGTCAGCGCCAGCGACTCACCCGCCGGATCGCCGGCGGCGGCGTCCCGGGCGAGCGCCGCGAGCTCGCCGAGCTCCGCCCAACGGGACCGGGGCGCCAGATAGGGGCCGATCGCCCGCAACAGATCCAGCGCGGCCGCGGCGGGATGACGGCGGGCGACCGCCAGCAGCGTGGGCAGTTCGCGCTCCAGCCAGCCGTTGGCGGCCGTCGGGTCGGGGAAGGTCACGGCGTGCGGCGACTCGACCGGCCCGCGGTCGAACGGTCCCGGCCGGACGATGTTGGCCGCCCGCCAGGCGGTCGCCACGTAGTAGGCGATGATGCGCTCGGCGGCGGCCCGCGTCTCGTGCCCGCCGTCGTCGCCGTCGATCAGTTCCTGACCGGTGAGCCGCAGCAGGTCGTGCAGGCGGTACCGGTCGGACTCGAGCAGCTCCAGCAGCTGCAGTTCGACCAGGCGTTCCACGACGGCGTCCGCTCGGGCCGCCGGTACGTCCAACAGCGCGGCGACGGCGGCGGCGTCGAACGGCTGCACGGCGAGTTCCGCCAGCAGGCGGAAGGCCTGGGCCGCCTGCTGGTCCACCAGGGTTCCGGATTCGTGCAGCTGCTGATAACCGGAGCGCAGGCAGGCCCGGACGCTGAACTGCGGAAGTTCGAGCAGGTCCAGTCGGTTGCGCTCGTCGGTCAGCCGGTCCGCCAGCCGCTGGAGCGACAGCGCCGGGTGAGCGGCCAACCGGGCACCGACCACCCGCAGCGGCAACGGAAGGTGCTCGCACAGCCGGCCGAGCCGGGCGGCCTGCTCCGGCTCCGCGGCCACCCGTTCCGCGCCGATCAGCTCGGCTAGCATCCGAACGGACTCCGCGGGGGACAGCGGGCCGACCGGCACGTGCGTCGCGCCGTCCAGCGAGTTGAGCATCATCCGGCTGGTCACCAGCACCAGGCAGTCCGCCGACGCGGGCAACAGCGTGGCGACCTGGTGCGCGTCGATGGCGTTGTCGAGCAGGATCAGCACCTTGCGGCTGGCCGACAGGGACCGGAACTGGGCGACCGCCTCCGCGTGGTCTCCACTGACCGCCGAGGCGGGCAGGCCCAGGCCGGTCAGCAGGCGGGTCAGCGCCGCGAGCGGCGTGAGCGGAGTGAGCGCCGGGGTGGAACCCTGCAGGTCGAGGTAGAGCTGGCCGTCCGGGAACCGGTCGGCGAACGTGTGCGCCAGCCACACCGCCAGGGTCGACTTCCCGGAGCCGGCCGGGCCGTTGAGGGCGAGCACGGCGGGACGCGCCCGGGTGCGGGACGCACCGGCGGCGAGCCGCAGGGCGGTGCGTTCCCGGACCCGGCCGACCAGTACGGCGGGTGCGGGCGGCAGCTGCCGCGGTCGGACTTTGGCCGGTTCCGCCGACGGCACCGGGCCGGTGACCGGATCGCCGGGTGCCCAGAGCGTCCGGTCATGCGTCAGCACCGCACGGTGGGCCTGCCGCAGATCCGGCCCCGGTTCGATGCCGAGCTGCTCACGCAGGGCCAACCGGGCATGTTCGTACGCCGCCAGCGCGCCCGCCGGATCGCCGGCCTGGCTGAGCCCGTTCATCAGCAGGGCGTGCGCCCGTTCCCGGGTCGGGTTGGCGGCGACGTGCCGGCGCAGCAGCGGCACCGCGTCCTTCGCCCGATCCAGGCGCAACAGCAGGGCGGCCTGCTCCTCCACGGCGTAGGTGAACTCCGCGTCGAGTTGCGCCGTGTACCAGCTGAGCAGCGGTCCGGTTCGCACGTCGGCGAGCGTCACCCCGCGGCGCAGGGCGAACGCCTGATCCAGCAGGGACAACGCCTGGTCCTGGGCGTTGGCGGTGCGGGCGGCCCGGGCGGCGCCGGTCAGCTGCCGGAAGGTCTGCGCGTCGAGCTGGTCCGGCGCCAGGTGCATGACGTAGCCGCTCCGGGCGGGCACCAGCAGGTCCCGACCGGTCGGGCCGAGGTGGTGCCGGATGCCGTCGACGAGTTCGCCCAGCTCGGCGTGGGCCGCCGCGGGCGGGTCCATGCCCCAGATCTCCTCCGCCAGGGTGTCGAGATCGACGGGGTCACCGGCCCGCACCAGCAGGCAGGCCAGCACGATGCGGGAGCGGGGCGGGAGGGCCGGCAGCGCCGAGCCGTCCCGTTCCACCCGCAGCGGGCCGAGCAACCCGAACCACAGCACCTCGCCGGCCGGCGCCGCCCGTCGCTCCGCCGACGTGCTCCTGGCCCGGGCGTCGGCGGCCGGCCGCGGCGCACCGCGGAGGGGCTCCTGGTGGAGGTCCTTCAACACCGGCTCGGGTACGACCTGGAGGCTGGGGTCGTTGCGCAGGATCAGGTCGCGCAGTCGGGCCAGCTCCGGGGTCGGGTCGACGCCGAGCTCCTCGGCCAGGCGGCGGCGGAACTGGTCGAAGCGGTCCAGCGCCTCGCCCGGCCGGTTGGTCAGGTACAGCGCGCGCATGAGCCGGCCGACCAACGGTTCGCGCCACGGGTACGCCTCGACGAGTTCCAGCAGCCGGCCGATCACCTCGTCGTACCGGCCCAGGCTCAGTTCGAGATCGAGGCACCGCTCGACCACGGTCATCCGGCGCTCGTCGAGGCGTTGGGCGGCGGCGGTCAGCGCCGGCGTACGCAGGCCGTCCAGCGCCGGGCCGTGCCACAGCGCCAGCGCCTCCCGGAGGGCGGCCACCGCGACCTCCGGCGCGCCCTGGTCGAGGTGCCGGTCGGACTGGCGGACCCGCGCCTCGAAGACGTCCAGGTCGAGCTGGCCGTCGGCGACCGTCAGCAGATAGCCGGAACCCTGGGTGCCGATGACGTCGGCGGGGAGCCCGGCCTCGCGCATCGCCCGCCGCGCGGCGGCCACCCGGTTGCGGGCCTGCACCTCGGCGCTCGCCGGGGGATGGTCGCCCCAGGCGGCGTCCACCAGCCGGGAGACCGGTACCAGGCGGTTGGCTTCCAGCAGCAGCGCGGCCAGCATGGCCTGGCTGCGCGGGCCGCCCACGGGTACCGGCCGGTCGTCGACGCGCACCTCGACCGGACCGAGCAGCCGGAACGTCACCGCTGGCACCTGTTCGCCCTCCGAAGCGCCGGTCAGGGCGACCGTGATCGGTGGCTCGCGGTCGCCGTGTCAGGCTCGACAGTAGGCGAGGGCGGGAAATCGGCAACGTGGTGTCCCGGGTGGGGTGGCGGCCGGCCGAGCGGGCCGCCCCGCCCGGTCAGCCGGCGGGCATCGGCTCGGGGCGGGGCACGTCGCCGGCGGTGGACGGCGGCCGGTGGCGACGGGCGTGCCGCCGGTAGAGCGTGCCGAGGAAGATCGCCTGCAGGGCGCCTTCGACCACGAGGACGAGCGCCCCGTCCACGGCCGCGAGCAGGCTGCCGCCGGTCGCGCCGGCGATCACCGCCGAGCCGGCCTGGACGGCCCCGTGCAGGATGATCGGGATCCCGAAGCCGACGAAGCTGGTCAGCGCGACCAGGCTGCCGAGGACGACCGCCGCCGAGTAGAGCCGCACCGCGCGGCGCTCGTGGGCCGGCAGGCCCACGCTCGGATCCGGTCCGGCCGCCGCCACCCGGCCGGGCAGCGCCGCGTGGCCGCACCGGCGCAGCAGGTGGCGGGCGTACGCGAGACCGTCGTGGAACAGGTTGCGGCACCGCAGCAGGTCCAGCAGGACGAAGTAGAGGTCGGTGCGCATGTAGACGTGCAGTTGCAGCGCCATCGACATGACGATCACGAGCACGACGGCGGCCAGCAACCCTTCGACCAGCGGATGTGGCCGGGCGTACCCGATCACCAGCAGCGCGCCGCAGACGACGGCGAGATCCCAGAGCAACCCGCTCAGGTAGACCCGGTACCGGTTCCGGCGCGGCACCGACCAGATCGCCGTCACGTCGGTCTCCAGCACCAGGTGGTGCAGCCGGGTCGCGAACCGGATCCGTGCCGGCGCGCCCAGCGAGCGCGCCGCGACCAGATGGCTCAGCTCGTGGAAGATCGCCGTGATCGAGAAGAGCGCGGTGTTGACGAGCACGGCGAGGCCGACGTAGTCGGTCCAGAAGAAGTCCCGGTACGACGGCAGCAGGTCGGGGTCGCGCACGACGGTGACCAGGGTCGCCGCGACCAGCGCCAGGTAGCCCAGCTTCGCCATCGGGCCGAAGAGCCAGCTCACGTGCCGGGCTCGCAGCCCGGGCAGGTGCGGCCGGAGTTGGTGGTGCGGGTCGACGACCGGATGGCCGTCGACCTCGGCGACCATGCCCGCCTCGCGCAGCGCCTCCACCAGGTCCACCAGGTCGACGTCGACGTCGTGCTCGGTGGCGAGCCGGCGCTCGGCCGCCCCGATCGACATCCCGGCGTCGAGCAGCTCGACGGCCCGGGCACCGATCGCCGGCAACTCCACGAACTCGCCGACGTCGGGCCGACCCACCACCACCGTGTCGGGGTCGTCGTCCGACGGCCGGACGTGCAGCGGGTGGAACCGGACCCGGCTGTCCGCCGCCGGCGGTGTCTCCGTCATCTCCGCCACGGCCACCTCCTCGTCCTCAGCTCCGGTTCCCGGCGTCGGCCCCGCACGAGGGGCAGCCGGGGTCGTGGGGGACGTCGATGAAGTACTGGTGCTCCCACCGGGCGATGCTGTGATGGAAGACCCGCCCGGCGACCTGCTGCGGCAGCCCGGCAAGGTGGTAGAGGACCTCCAGCGCGCAGAGGTGACCCGAGATGTTGGCGCTGGCCGCGATGACGGCGTTGGGTCGCGGCTGGCCGATCAGCGGCGTGCCGTCGGTCTGGAACTCGTGCTTGTCCGGCCGGCGGGACAGACAGGTGTAGCAGCCGGTCCGGTACGGCAGGAAGGAGCCGACGACGGTCATCGGACCGGTGTAGAGGGACATGAACCAGGGTGTGCGGGTACGCAGCGCCGCCTCGTTCGTCCAGCTCTGGATGAACTGGACGGGTTTGTCGGCGCAGAGCACGAAGGCGTCGCAGCCGGCCATCAGGGGGACGATGTCCTCGACCGAGCGCACCTGGCACTCCTCGCCGGTCACCTCGACCCGGGAGTTCATCGCCCGCAGCCGCTCCACCGCGGTCTTCACCTTCGGCTGGCCGACGTCGCGTTCGGTATACAGCAGCTGGCGGGTCAGGTTCGGCTCGTCGACGACGTCGAAGTCGACGCAGTGCAGGCTGCCGACCCCGCCGGCGACCAGGCCGGCGGCCACCGCGGTACCGGTGCCACCGAGGCCGAGCAGGCCCACCCGGGCCCGCCCGATCCGCGCCTGCACGTCGTACGGGGACCGGCGGGGGGTCGTGTCGATCCAGGAGTAGAAGTGCCGCGCCCGGTCGTAGCGGGCGGCGTCCTCGGCGGTGAAGCCGTCCGGCAGCGGCGCCGCCGCGTCCTCGATGAACCCCTGCTCGATCAGTTGGTCCACCACTTCGCGGACGCTCTCCTCGTCGAGATCCGGGTGGGTGGCGGCGAGGTCGGCACAGACCTGGGCCAGGTCCCGGGTGCCGTCCAGCAACGTCAGGATCCGGGCGATGGTGCCGTCCTCGTCGTCCTGGATCTCGGCGGCCACGCCGTACTGCATCAGGCCGATGATCAGTCGGTTTCCCGGCAGGACGTACGGCTCGTGGACACTCTTGACGCGCGGCCGGAGCATGCGCATCCGCCACCTCACAATGCTCAGAGGGACAGCTGGGACGGAGACGGCCGGGACGGGCCGGCGCCGGGCTGAAACCCGGGTGGAGACGGCACTTCGGTCGCCACCCCCGATGTCACGTGGCGACCGAAGTGCCTTGCGGAAGGTCAGGCGCCGTTGCCCTCGCGGATGACCGTCGTCTCCAGCCGCTCCAGCTTGCGGACCTTGAGCGCGAGCTTCTTCTTGCCGGTCTGCTCGACCTTGGTCTTCTCCATGACGTGCCTCCTCGGTTGGGCTCACCTCCCGGTCACCCCGGAAGGTGAGCCCACCCTGTCGCCCGCCGTCATCAGCTCACCACAAGTCGATCATCAATGGCCGGCGGCGACCGTCCCGGTGGGTGCGCTCAGCGCTTCGGCACGTAGCGCGGCGCGGTGATGCCGCAGTCGAACTGCCGCGCGGTGACAAGGCGGAGCCGCTGGCGCGACACGGCCCGGGCCGGCAGCCGCTGCGCCGGACGGACGGGTCGCCGCCGCGACCGGGGGTGGAGCGCAGGCCGGATCGGCGTGATTGGATGTGCGCCGTGCGGCTGTCTGCGGGAACGGTGTGCTGGTCGGTGGTTGCCGGCGCGGCGGTGGTGCACGTCCTCGGCGCGCTGTCGGACGCGCCGGTGCTCGCCGGGCAGGCGACCGGAGTGGCCCTCGCCGGCATTGCCGCTATCGTGCTGATCGGCGGCGGGCGGGGCCGCATCGCCGTCGCTGCCGGTGTCGCCGTACTCGCGGTCGACGCCGTGGTGACGGCCCGGGACCTGGGCGGGCCGAGGTACCTGTCACCGTTCTACGCGCCGCTGGGCACTCCCGCTCCGTACTCCCCCGGCGCGGACCTGGCCTGGCTGCGCGAGGCGTTGTCGGCGCAGCTCACCGAGCACTGGCCGACGTTGCTGGGCACCTGGCTGATCTGCGCCGGCACGGTGGTGACGCTGGCCGGCCGGCCGCGGACCGACGCGCGGTGGCCGCGCCGGATCGGCTGGGCCGTCGTCGCGGTGGTGGCGGCCGTCCCGCTCGTCGACCTCGGCGGCGGGACGCTGGCCCGGCGGCTGGTAACGCTCGCCGCTCGGGTGCCGACCATGGTGGCGGTCGCCGCCGCGCTGGCGGTGCTCGTGGTGGCCGCCGGCCGACGGTGGCGCTCCGGCGTGCCGGCCGGGCTGGGCGCGTTGCTGCTGACCACCGCCGTACTCAACGCCGACCTGGTGGCCGCGGGGCCGGCCCGGCCGATGGTCTGGCCCGAGGCCGACGCGGTCACCGAGCCGCAGGCGTTCCTGGAGGCCGGATACCGCTCCGAGGCGTTCGTCGCCGCAACCGTCGTCGACGCCCCGCCGTCCGGTCTGGTCACGGCGCCGCTGCTGGCGCTCCTGGCGGTCCTCGCGATCGGCCTGCTGGCGCTCGCGGCGCCCGGCCGGGACGGCGGCGGTACCGTCCGTCGCGGCGGTCCGGACGCGGCCGGCGAGTGACGGGCGGTGCGCGCGCCGCCGCGCTCGGGTGTGGACGACCGTCGGTCCGATCGATCGACGGGGGTGCCCACGACGCCCGGCATGTGACATCTTCGGGACACCCCTGGCCGAGCGTGGCCACCAGCCCGACCGAAGGGAGGCGCGCGTGCGTCGTTCCCCCTCTCCGGCCCTACTCGCCGTCGGCGTGTCCGGCGCGTTGCTGCTCAGCGCCGCCCCGGCGGCGGCCCGACCCGCGGCCGCCACCCCGCCCGGCATCGTGGTCGTCGACGGCATGACCCAGCCGGTCTTCTCGCTCGCCGACGCGATCGAGGAGCGGGTGTACGTGCAGACCATTGTCGACACCGACCACGACGGCCGACTCGACCGGGTGGCGATCGACATCTCCCGGCCCCGCGAGACCGCCACCCAGGGGCTCAAGGTGCCGGTCATCTTCGAGCACAGCCCGTACCGCAAGGACGTCTGGGGTGACGTGCCGTACCCGAGCGTGCTGGTGGACGAGCTGCCGCAGAACGGCCTGACCCGCGGCTCCGGGCTGCGGGCGCTCGACCTGGGCGCGCAGCGGGCCGGGGCGAAGGCCAACCTGCCCGGCTCGCTGGACGACTACTACGTGCCGCGCGGCTACGCGGTGGTGCTCGGCCAGAGCGTCGGCACCGGCGACTCCGACGGCTGTCCGACCAGCGGCGACCGGGCCGAGACGCTTGGCACCAGGGCGGTCGTCGACTGGCTGAACGGGCGCGTGCCGGGGTACGACGCGAACGGCGCGCCGGTCAGCGCCGGCTGGACCACCGGCGCGGTCGGCATGACCGGCGTCTCCTACAACGGGACGCTGCCCAACCAGGTGGCCACCACCGGGGTCGAGGGTCTCCGCACGATCGTGCCGGTCGCCGCGATCAGCAGCTGGTACGACTACTACCGGGCCAACGGTCTGGTCGTCGCGCCCGGGACGTTCCAGGGCGAGGACACCGACGTGCTGGCCCGGTTCACCGCCGGCCGGGCCCGGGCCGAGGGGCCCTGCGCCGACGAGATCGCCCGGCTCACCGCGGAGCAGGACCGGGTGACCGGCGACTACACGAGGTTCTGGCGGGAGCGTGACCACCTCGACGCCCGGCGGGTCGAGGCGAGCGTCTTCGTGGTGCACGGCCTCAACGACTGGAACGTGAAGACCGAGCACTTCGCCGGCTGGTGGGACGAGCTGGCCCGGCGGGACGTCCCGCGCAAGATCTGGCTGCACCAGGGCGGGCACGGCGGCCCGGGCAGCAACGCGTCGGTGACCCTGCCCGACGGCCGGACCTGGACCTACAAGCAGACCGAGAACCGCTGGTTCGACTACTGGCTCTGGGGCGTACGCAACGGGATCACGGACGAGCCGACCGCGGTGGTGCAGCGGGAGAACCGGGTTTACACCACGTACGCCAACTGGCCCGACCCGGGCGCCCGCGAGGTCGCGCTGAAGTTGGCCGCTACCGACGCGGCCGGCCCGGGCACGCTCACCACGGGCAGGCGGCCGAAGGGGAAGGTCGAGCAGGGCTTCGTCGACGAGGGCCGGACGATCCACCCGGACACCCTGGTGGCCGCCCCGGACGCGGCGAGCCCGAACCGGCTCGTCTACCGCTCCGCGGCACTGGGCCAGCACGTCCGCGTCTCCGGCCGTCCGGAGATGCGGCTGCGGATGGCGATCGACAACAAGCCGGACGCCAACCTCACCGTGTACCTGGTGGACTACGGCCCGGCCGGCTCGACCGCCGCGCCGACGGTGGTGACCCGGGGCTGGATGGACCCGCAGAACCGCACGGACCCGGCCCGCACCCGGCCGGTGAAGCAGGGCAAGTTGTACGACTACCGGTGGACCCTGGAGCCGAAGGACTACGTCTTCCCGGCCGGCCACCGGATCGGCGTGGTCGTCTTCTCCACCGACCAGGAGTACACCCTGCTGCCGCTCGGCGGCACCCGGCTGCGGGTCGCCCCGGACGACAGCGAACTGCGGTTGCCGGTGGTCGGGGGCCGGGCCGTACTCGGGTTCTGAGCCGGCCCGGGCCGGCGGGCCGCCGGCCGGACGGGGACGCACCGGTGCCGCCGGTGCGCCCCCCTGCCTTCCTTCCCGCGATCGTGGCAGCCCGGTGGTGGGTGCCCGTCCCGGTGCGGCCGCCTGGCGGCTGGTGGCGCGGGCGGCGGTGTCGATGAGGTCCGCGACGGGGCCGGGTTGGGAGACGGCCACGGCGTGGGACCCGTCGATCTCGACTGTCGTGGAACCGGCCCGCGCGCGGGACCGTCACGCCGCCGCGGTCAGGAAGGCCGCGAGCGGGTCGACCAGTCGGGCCGGCGCCCGGTTGATGCCGTCGTGGCCGCAGCGTGGCACCGGCAGCACCCGCATCCGCGGCAGTGCGGTGGCCAGGGCGGCGGCGATCCTCGGGTAGTACGGCGGCCCGGCCTGCCCGTAGGCGAACAGCACCTCGGCCTGGACCCCCGTGTACTGCTCGGGCGCACCGCCGTGCGCCGCGACCAGGGCGCTCTCGTCGAGGGTGATGTCGAGCAGTTCGCCCATCTGCCGCCCGACCTGGGTGCGCAGGAAGAGCCGGCAGAGCGCGGTCTGCGCGCCGAGCGGCAGTCGGGACGCCGGGAGGTGCGGGTTGGCGGCGGCGCCGACGATCGCCATCGCGCGGGCCGGATCACCGGCGCGGATCGCCGCCCGTGCCGAGGCGATGAAATCGCCGGTGAGGATGCCGTCGACGGAGACGGCCGGGTCGTAGAGCGCGAGTCGGGCGATCGGCAGGGTGAGCGCGGCGCGCAGCGCGATGAAGCCGCCCGAACTGTGCCCGACGACCGTACGGGCGCCGGTGTGTGCGAGCACCGCGCCCAGGTCTTCGATCTCCTGCGTCACCGTGTACGGCTCGCGGCGCGCGGGGGCGTCCGCCCGACCCCGCCGGTTGTACAGGTGCACCGTGCAGCGCTCGGCGAGGGCGGTGGCCAGCCTCCGGTACTGCTCGATGGTGACCCCGCCGCCGTGCACCACGACGACGTCCGGGCCGGTGCCGGTGGTGTGCAGCACGATCTTCTCGCCGTCCGGCGCGACGATCCGGTCCATGGGCGTTCCGCCTTCCCCGCGTCTCCGCGTCGACAAAAACTGCGAACGACGTTTGCAGTTTACAGTGGATCGGTGCGCGACGCAGCCCCGAATTCCGGCCACTCCCAGCGCGAGTCGATCTGGCACCGACCCGAACGCGGCACCCGGGGCCCGGCTCCCACGCACAGCCGGGACGACATCGTGGCGGCGGCGATCGCGATCGCGGACGCCGACGGGCTGACCGCGGTCTCGATGCGGGCGGTCGCCAACCGACTGGAGACCGGGGCGGCCTCGCTCTACCGGTACCTCTCCTCCCGGGACGACCTGCTCGACCTGATGGCCGACCGGGTGGCCGCCGAGCTGCGGCCGTATCCGGAGCCCGACGGCGACTGGCTGGACGCGATGCTGCGGATGGCCCGCGCCCAGCGGGCCGTGCACGAGCGCCACCCCTGGCTGTCCGAGCTGAGCCAACGGGCGTCCGCGATCGGCCCGGAGGCGCTGGCGTTCTTCGACGCCTGCCTGCGGATCATGGCGCCGGTCCCGGCGACGCCGGTCGCCAAGTTCGAGGCGATCGGCGTGATGAACGGGATCTCCATCCTGTTCGCCCGGAAGCGGACGGCCGGTGCGGCGCTCACGTTCGCCGGCCTCGACGTCACCCCGTACCCGCACCTGGTGGCAGCCCTCACCCAGCCGCCCACCGCGCCCCCGGCCACGGACCTCTTCGAGCGGGCCCAGCGGAGCCTGCTGTGCGGCCTGCTCGCGCCCGACCCGGCCTGACCGGCGCCGCCCGGGAGACCGCGCTCACCCTCCGCCGGGTCCGGACGCTCACCTACCAAACTTGCTGAGCACCGGGCGTTCCGTCCCCGGCCGGCATAGTCGGCCGCCCCGAGGGGTAGAAGTACGTCACTGCGCCGGCAGCGGCTGGCGGCAACGTGGCCGGCCTAACGTCAGGGCTCGAACGCATCGACCTCGCTGGCGGCGCACCAGACGTCGAGCGAGTGGAGGGCGGTCAACATGATCTTCCTGAATGGATCCGTGGCCCGGCAGGCGGCGCTGCCCGGGACGCCCGGCGTGCCGGCCCGGCGGCCGTACGCGCTGGTCACCTCGCGCGGGCGGCACGGTCCCGCCGGCTGTCCGGGGCGGTGATGGCTGTGTCTGCGCTGTCCACCACCCGGCTGGAGTTCGCCAGCCCGGCGATTCCCCGTGAATACGTGGCGTACCTGCAGTCCCGGCTGCTGGAGGCCGAGGCGAGCCTGGCGGCGATGACCGAGAAGTACGACCGCACCAAGGCCCGCTTCGACCGCTGCTGCGCGCGCCGGGGCATCGACCCGGACACGGACATCGTCAACTACATCAACTCCAAGACGATGAACCCGGAGCTCAAGTACTGGTACGCCAAGGTCGAGCACTTCCAACGCGAGGTCGCCGCCTACGGGGCGGCGCTGACCGGGCTCGACGCCGCCCGCCGGATGCTCGGCACCGACGGCCGGACGGAGAACGTACGCCGGGGCAACAGCCGGCGCGGCCTGAGCCGCGTCACCTGACGCCACCTGGCCAGCGGACCTCGCCGCTCGCACGTCCCCGCGGGCGGGCGGGGGTCCGCCGGACGCCTGCCGCCGGCCAACCATCGCGCGCACCCGCACCCCGACCCGACCGCCCACCGGCGGGGATCAACCGGCGCTGTCCGGGTACCCCGCCGTGTCCTGACGCGGTGGGCTGCTCTACCTCGGCTACGGCGTGATCGGCGGCATCGGGCTCGGCATCGGCTACATCTCCCCCGTCTCCACGCTGATCAAATGGTTCCCGGACCGCCCCGGGCTCGCCACCGGGCTGGCGATCATGGGCTTCTTCACAGAGTGATCCACCGCGCCACCCCAGAACCGGAGCCTTGCCCGCGTCTGCCATGCTTCGAGCGGTGACGACCGGCCACCCCTCAGCCCCACGCCGCGCCCACCGCCACGCCCGCAGTCGCACCGTCCGCTGGGTCCTCGCGCTCGCCGCGGCCGCGGCGCTCGCCGCCGTCGCCGTCGCCGTGGTGCCGCTGCTGCGACCGCCGGGTCCGCGTCCGCTCTTCCAGCTTCCGGTCGCCTGCGGCGAGACCTGGCAGCTCGGCACCTACCCCGGCCACGACGACTTCGACGTCGACCTGTTCCCCACCACCGGCGAGGCGTGGGGGAGGCCGGTGCTCGCGTCGTACGCCGGCACGGTCACCGTGGCCGGGATCAACGGCTCGCTGGGCGGGCGCACCCCGGACAACCCGAACGGCCCGCGCGGCCGGGGCGGGGGTTACTGGGTGAAGATCGACCATGGCGGCAGGTGGGAAACCCAGTACCTCCACCTGCTCGAACCGCCGCTGGTCAGGGAGGGTCAGCGGGTCGCCCAGGGCGAGCAGATCGGCCGGGTCGGCAGCACCGGCAACTCCGGCGCCCCGCACCTGCACTACGAGCAGCGCCGCGGCTGGGAGAAGGTGGAGACCTACTTCGACGGCCAGCCGTCGGGCATCACGAACGACGACGCCGAGTACACGGTCACCCGGAAGAGCAACAACTGCGCCGCCGGGCAGCCGTAGCGGCCGTCGGCGCGGTGCCCCGCCAGGCGTGGACGACGAGACACCGTGCCGACCGGTCGAGGTCAGGAACTGGTGAGGATGACGAGCTGCTGGGTCGCCCGGGTCATCGCGACGTAGCGGTCGACGGCCCCCTCGATGCCGTCGCCGAACGTCTCGGGGTCGACGAGCACGACCAGGTCGAACTCGAGCCCCTTCGCCAGCCCCGGGGTCAGCGACCGGACCCGGGAGGTGCCCTGGAAGGTGGGATCGCCGATGACGCAGGCGACCCCCTCGGCGTGCGCGGCGAGCCAGGCGTCGAGGATCGAACCCAGCTCCGGGACGGCTCCGTGCCCGACGGGGACGCCGCCGCTGCGGATGGAGGTCGGCACGTTGGCGTCCGGGAGCGCGGCCCGGATGACCGGCTCGGCTGCCGTCATGATCTCCTTCGGCGTCCGGTAGTTGATGGTCAGGGACGCCAGGTTGATCCGGTCGAGCCCGATCCGTTCGAGCCGTTCCCGCCACGACTCGGTGAACCCGTGCCGGGCCTGGGCGCGGTCTCCGACGATGGTGAAGCTCCGCGACGGGCAGCGGAGCAGCAGCATCTGCCACTCCGCGTCGGTCAGCTCCTGCGCCTCGTCAACGACGATGTGCGCGAACGGCCCGGCGAGCCGGTCCGGTTCGCTGTCGGGCGAGGCGTTCCCCTCGATCAGGGCGTCCCGTAGGTCCGGCTGGCGCAGCATCGTCAGCAGGCCTTCGCCGTCGTCGTAGGCGTTGGCCTGGATCAGGTCGTCGACGACCCTGGTCATCTGCTCGCGTTCGACGGCGGTGGCGGTGTCGGGCCGGCGCGCGGACGCCTCCGGGTCGCCGGTCCGCTGCCGTGCCGCGTCCAGCAGCGGCAGGTCGGACAGCGTCCACGCTCGGGCGTCGTCCCGCTGGAGCTTCCGGATGTCGTCGGCGCTCAGCCAGGGCGCGCACTTGCGCAGGTAGGCGGGGACCGACCAGAGATCTGCGACGAGGTCGGCCGGGTCGAGCACCGGCCACGCCCGGTTGAAGGCCGTACGCAGCTCCGGGTTCCGCAGCAACGACCTGCGGACCAGTTCCTCCGGCTCGTCGCCGTCGTACCGGTCGAGCAGGATCGTGAGCAGTTCCGCCCAGATCTCGTCCCGCGCCTCGTTGTGCGGGGTGCCGGGATCCGGCGCGTCGAACGCATCGGCCCAGTCGTCGGCGCTCAGCCGGATGTCGGCGTCGTCGGTGGTGACCGTCATCCCCTTGGTGGGCGGCTCCTCGTAGAACCTGACGGCCGCCTCGATCGCCCGCACCAGGTCGGCGGACGACTTCAGCCGGGCCACCTCCGGGTCGGTCTCCGTGCCCGCCGCGGCGCCCTCGGGGACGAGGTCCCGCAGGGTGCAGATCTGCACGTCCTCCTCGCCCAGGCTGGGCAGCACGTCGGAGACGTAGGCCAGGTACGGCTGGTGCGGACCGACGAACAGCACCCCGCCCCGGCGGTGGCCGAGGCGAGGGTCGGCGTAGAGCAGGTAGGCGGTGCGGTGCAGCGCGACGACGGTCTTCCCGGTGCCCGGACCGCCGTCCACCACGAGCGCGCCGTTCGATCCCGCCCGGATGATGGCGTCCTGGTCGGCCTGGATGGTGCCGAGCACGTCCCGCATCCGGTCCGACCGGCTGCCGCCCAGGCTGGCGATGAAGGCGGACTGGTCGTCTAGCGCGGCGGCGTGCCCCGCGAACCCGTCCGGGCTGAACACCTCGTCCCAGTAGTCGGTGATCCGGCCCTTCGTCCAGCGGTAGCGGCGGCGGCTGGCCAGCCCCATCGGGTTGGCGTGGGTGGCGCCGAAGAACGGCTCGGCCGCGGGGGAGCGCCAGTCGAGCAGCAGCCGACGACCGGCACTGTCGGTGAGGCCGCGTCGTCCGATGTACACCGGCTCGGGATCGTCCGCGCTGACCATGTGCCCGAGGCAGAGGTCCAGGCCGTAGCGACTCAAGGCGCGCAGGCGGGCGCTCAGCCGGCGGACCTCCTGGTCCCGGTCCACCGCCTGCCGGCCCTTGCCGCCGGGCGCCTTGCGGGCGGCGTCGAGGCGGTCGGACAGGTCGGCGGACAGTTGCTCCAGGCTCTCCGCCATGGCCGCGAAGTGCTGCTCGTCGCTGGCGATCAGCGCCGGGTCGGCCTTGGCGGCGAGCCGGTCGGGCAGATCGAACACGCTGGTGCTGCTCAGGGGTGCCCGGCCGGCGGCGGCACCGGCCGCCGGCTCGCCGTTCTCACCCGCCCCATACGTTGACAAGAACGTACGCATGTTGCAACTCCCCCCATTTCCGCCAGATCCTGGCCTCGGCCAGCGATTCTGCGGCACGACCCGGGTCTTGCCACAAGCCCCCGGGTCCGCTATACCTTGAAAATGGAGGGGAGCAATTCCCCCTTTTTTCTTGCCCGCTCTTCGGGGATCCGGTGCCGTCAGGTGTCGCGCCGGGCCAGGCCGCCCATCTTCACCGCGGTGAACACCGCGGCGGCCAGAGCGACGTCGGAGAGCAGCATCAGGCCGATGGCGTACGAGCCCTGCACGCCGTACACCCAGCCCATCACCAGCGGCGGGACGAACCCGCCGAGGCCACCGGCGGCGCCGACCAGGCCGGTGACCGCGCCGACCTGGTCGGCGGGGGCGACCTTGCCGACCAGGGCGAACACGGCGCCGCTGGCCGCGCCGAGCAGCAGCGCCATGCCGAGCAGCGCGACGGTCGCCACCGGCATCAGCCGGGGCTGGAAGGCCTGCACCACGGCGAAGACCGACACCCCGCCGAAGCACCAGACCAGCACCGGCACCGGGTGCAGCCGGTCGGAGAGCCAGCCGCCCAGTGGGCGGGCGAGCACGGCGAGCACCACGAACCCGGCGGTCCGCAACGCGCCGTCCCCGGGGCTCAGCCCGTACGCGGTGCGCAGGTACGCGGGCAGGTAGACGCTGAACGCGACGAACCCGCCGAAGCCCACCGCGTACAGGAAGCACAGCTGCCAGGTGACGGTCAGCCGGCCGACCACGGCGAGCCGCCGCCAGGCCGACCCGGCCGGTCGCGCCCGGCCCGGCGCGTCCCGCAGCAGCAGGAACGACAGCACCGCGTAACCGGCCAGGATCGCGGCGACGAGCAGGAACGGCGCCCGGTCACCGTAGGCGGCGGCGAGCCGGACGGTGGTGAAGTTCGCGATCGCGGTGCCGCCCATGCCGACGCCGAACACCCCGATGGCGAAGCCGCGCCGGGCGGGCGGGTACCAGCCGGACACCAGCGGCACCCCGACCGCGAAGGCGGTACCGCCGATGCCGAGGAAGAATCCGGTCACGATCAGCGCCGGGTAGGAGGAGACCACGCTCAGGGTCAGCACCGGCACGATGGTGGCGAGCGTGACCAGCGGGAAGACCACCCGAGCCCCGTACCGGTCGGTGAGGGCGCCGACCGGGACCCGTCCCAACGAACCCACCACCACCGGTACGGCCACCAGCAGGGACTGCGCGGCGAAGCTGAGGTCGAGGCGCTCCTTGATGCCGGGGCCGAGCGGCCCGAGCAGCGCCCACGCCCAGAAGTTGACCAGGAAGCCGAGGGTGGCCAGGGCGAGTTGGAGCGTGGCGCCGGACCTGCCCGCCGGCCCGGACGGAACCGGCGTCGGCGTGCCGGGTGGGTCGACGCGGGCGGTGCCCGGCGTCGTGGCGGTGTCCGTCGGCTGTCCGTTGCGGGCGGTGGTCATCGCTGCTCCCGGTCGGGTCGTCGTAACTGCCGGCTGGCGCCGTCCTGATGCGACGGTGCGGCTCCCTGCCGCTACGAGCCTCGCCGCGCCGATCGGCTCCGGGCAGGGCCGGAGGTCACCCCTCGGCGGGGACGTCGCCCCGGCGCGCGGGCGGTCGTCCGGCCGGCGCGGCCGCGCCGGACCCGCACCGCGTTCACCGGGCCGAGCGGCTGCGGCCGCCGCGCGGAGTGGGCAGCCGGGGCGGGCCCTCCCAGCCGCGCCGGCTCGGCCGCAGCCCGGGCCGCGCATCCCGGCTGCGGTACACCACGTACGGGCGGGTGACGTAGCCGACCGGGGCGCTGAACGCGTGCACCAGGCGGGTGAACGGCCAGAACGCGAACAGCGCGAACGCCGCCAGGATGTGGATCTGGAAGGCCACCGGGACGCCGGCCATCACCGCCGGGTCCGGGCTGAGGTAGAACAGCGACCGGAACCACGGGGAGATCGTCTCCCGGTAGTCGTAGCCGGGGCCGGAGACGTTGGCCCGGACGGTGGCCCAGAGGCCGAGCACGATCACCCCGGCGAGCACCACGTACATCGCCTTGTCGTTGCGGGTGGTGGCGGCGAAGACCGGGCCGGTGAGCCGCCGGCGGGCGATCAGGATGCCCAGCCCGATCAGGGTGCAGAAGCCGGCCACCGTGCCGATGAACACGGCCATCAGGTGGTAGGTGTGCTCGGTGACGCCCACCGCCTCGGTCCACGCCTTCGGCACCAGCAGGCCGCCGACGTGTCCGATGAGGACCATCAGCACCCCGAAGTGGAACAGCGGGCTGCCCCAGCGCAGGATGCTGCTCTCGTAGAGCTGGGAGGAGCGGGTGGTCCAGCCGAACTTGTCGTACCGGTAGCGCCAGATCAGGCCGCCGACCAGGACCGCCAGCGACAGGTACGGGTACACCACCCACAGCAGCGTGGTCATCGGTGCCTTCCTTCGTTCGCGACTGCGGTACTCCGCTGCGCTGCGTTCCTCGCGCTCACCGGTGCCCTCTTTCGTTCGCGACTGCGGTACTCCGCTGCGCTGCGTTCCTCGCGCTCACCGGCGACCTCCCGTGGTGTCGACGAGTCCGAACGGTTCCAGGCCGACCTGCTCGACCGGGGGGCCGGTGCGGGCCAACCGGGCCGCCGCGGCGAGCTCGGCCGGGCCGGCGGGCGGCAGCATCTCCCGGACGGCGGCCACCGCGTGCCGGTAGACCGACCGCTCCCGGCCGAGCGCCTCGACCAGCAGGTCGAGCCCGACCCGGTGGTCGCGCAGCAGCCGCCACCCGCCGTCGTCGACGGCGGCCAGGTCGAGCACCGCGGGCAGGAAGTCCGGCAGCTCGCCGCCGACCACCGCCAGGCCCGCCCGGCGGTACGCGGCGGAGAAGCCGACCAGCGCCTCGCCCCGCTTCCGGGTGTCCCCGCAGGTGTAGTACGTCAGGTGCAGGCAGCAGCGACGGCGGAAGTCGAACAACTCCACGTACGCTGCCCGGAGCTGACCGGCCGGGGCGCGCTCGCGGTGCTCAACCACCTCGCCCAGCGGCCCGGCCAGCGCGGCCGGCAGCTCGTCCAGGGCGGACCGCAGCACCGGCAGCGCCGCCAGCACCTCGTCGTCCGGGTAGCGCAGCAGCAGCGAGGCGGCCCGGGCCGCCACCGCCCGCCAGGTCGGCCCGCTCATCGTCCACCGCCCTGCTCGGTGCCGGGCGCCGTGGCGTCATGGTCCGGCTCGGGTTCCCGGGACCGAGGCGGGAAGAGCCCCTTCGGAGTGCCCTTGCCGTCCCAGTTGAGCAGGTTGATCCGGCGCGGCTCGTCGCCCGGGTCGGTGAAGCGCTCCGCGGTCTGCCGGTCGCGCAGCATGTGGAAGGTCTCCACCTGCACCGGCACCGGCGTCCCGGAAGACTCGCCGAACGGTCCCTGCCCGTACGGACCGCCGCCGCCCATGCCCGGGCCGCCCTCGTAGTCGAGGCTGCACTCGGTGGCGATCGTCTCCAGCCGGTGCGCGTCCTCGGCGTGCGCCGCCGGGATGACGTAGCGCTGCTCGTACTTGGCGATGGCCAGCAGCCGGTACATCTCGTCCATCTGATCACCGGTCATGCCGACGGCAGCGGCGATCGACTCGTCCGGCGCCTCGCCCAGGTTGATCCGGCGCTGGTAGGCGCGCATCGCGGCGAGCCGGTCGAGCACCCCGCGCACCGGACCGGGATCGCCGGCGGTGAAGAGTTCGGCGAGGTACTCCACCGGGATGCGCAGGGCGTCGATGGCGCCGAACAGGTTGCCCGCCGCCTCGCCGTCGTGGCCGGTCTCCCGCAGCGCGTCCACCACCGGTGACAGCGGCGGGATGTACCAGACCATCGGCATGGTCCGGTACTCCGGGTGCAGCGGCAGCGCCACCTCGTACTTCATGATCAGGTCCCAGACCGGGGAGCGCCGCGCGGCCTCGATCCAGTCGTCGGGGATGCCGGCCGCGCGGGCGGCGGCGACCACGCCCGGGTCGTGCGGGTCGAGGAAGACCGAGCGTTGCGCGTCGTACAGGTCGTGCTCGTCCTCCAGCGCGGCGGCCTCGGCGACCCGGTCGGCGTCGTAGAGCATCAACCCGAGGTAGCGCAGCCGGCCGACGCAGGTCTCGGAGCAGATGGTGGGCTGGCCGATCTCGATGCGCGGGAAGCAGAATGTGCACTTCTCCGCCTTGCCGGTGCGGTGGTTGAAGTAGACCTTCTTGTACGGGCAGCCGGTCACGCACATCCGCCAGCCCCGGCAGCGGTCCTGGTCGACCAGCACGATGCCGTCCTCGGCCCGCTTGTAGATCGCCCCGGACGGGCAGGACGCGGCACAGGACGGGTTGAGGCAGTGCTCGCAGATGCGCGGCAGGAAGAACATGAAGGTCTTCTCGAACTCCTGCTTCACCTGGTCGGAGACCTTCGCCAGCACCGGGTCGGCGGCGGCGATCTCGTTGCCGCCGGCCAGCGAGTCGTCCCAGTTGGCGCTCCAGGTGATCTTCGTGTCCGCGCCGGTGAGCAGCGACTTCGGCCGGGCGACCGGGGTGTCCTCGCCGGCCGGCGCGGTGAGCAGGTGCTCGTAGTCGTACGTCCAGGGCTCGTAGTAGTCCCGCATGGCCGGCAGCTTCGGGTTGGCGAAGATGCTGAACAGCCGTTTCACCCGGCCGCCGGAGCGGGGCTTGAGCCGGCCGGCGCGGGTGCGGACCCAGCCGCCCTGCCAGCGCTCCTGGTCCTCGTAGGTGCGCGGGTAGCCCTGGCCGGGCCGGGTCTCCACGTTGTTGAACCAGACGTACTCGACCCCGGACCGGTTGGTCCACGCCTGCTTGCAGGTCACCGAACAGGTGTGGCAACCGATGCACTTGTCGAGGTTCATCACCATCGCCATCTGGGCCATCACGCGCATCAGTACTGCACCTCCTGCGAGCGGCGACGGATCACGGTGACCTCGTCACGCTGGTTGCCGGTGGGGCCGAGGTAGTTGAAGGCGAACGAGAGTTGCGCGTACCCGCCGATCAGGTGGGTGGGCTTGACCAGCAGCCGGGTCAGCGAGTTGTGGATGCCGCCTCGTCGGCCGTTCACCTCGGCCTTCGGCACGTCGATGACCCGCTCCTGGGCGTGGTACATGTACACGGTGCCCTCGGGCATCTTGTGGCTGACCACGGCCCGGCAGACCACCACGCCGTTGCGGTTGACCGCCTCGATCCAGTCGTTGTCCCGTACGCCGATCTTCGCGGCGTCGGCCTCGCTCATCCACATCGTCGGCCCGCCCCGGGACAGCGTCAGCATCAGCAGGTTGTCCTGGTACTCGGAGTGGATCGACCACTTCGAGTGCGGCGTCAGGTACCGGACGGTGATCTCCAGTTCGCCGTTGCGGCCCAGTCTCGGCTCGCCGAACAGCTTGTGCATGTCCAGCGGCGGCCGGAAGATCGGCAGCGCCTCGCCGGCCTCGTGCATCCAGTCGTGGTCGAGAAAGAAGTGCTGCCGGCCGGTGAGGGTGTGCCAGGGCTTGAGCCGCTCGGTGTTGATGGTGAACGGCGAGTAGCGCCGCCCGCCGTGCTCGCTGCCGGACCACTCCGGACTGGTGATCACCGGCACCGGGCGGGACTGGGTGTCGGCGAAGGTGATCTGCTTGCCCTCGTGCTCGGCGGCCAGGTCGGCCAGGCGTACGCCGGTGCGCTTCTCCACGTCCTGGAAGCCGGCCGTGGCGACCCGGCCGTTGGTGGTGCCGGACAGCGCCAGGATCGCCTCGCAGGCGTGCACGTCCGTCGCCAGCGACGGCCGCCCGTCCGCGACACCGCCGCGGATCTCACCGTTGCGGCGGCGCAGGTACGCCACCTCGGGCCGGACGTCGACGCTCACGCCCTTGCCGGTGGTGCCGAGGGTGTCCATCAGCGGGCCGAGGGCGGCCAGCTGGTCGGCGACCGCGCCGTAGTCGCGCTCCACCACCACCAGCTTCGGCATGGTCCGGCCCGGCACCGGCGGCTCGCCCTCGGCCGCCCAGTCCCGCACCCGGCCGTGCGGCGTGGCCATCGCGTCCGGGGTGTCGTGCAGCAGCGGCGCCGCGACCAGGTCCCTGCGTACGCCGAGGTGCTCCGCCGCCAGCGTGGAGAACGCGCGGGCGATGCCGTGGAAGGCGGCGAAGTCGGTGCGGGTCTGCCAAGGCGGGTTGATCGCCGGGGTGAACGCGTGCACGAAGGGGTGCATGTCGGTGCTGCTCAGGTCGTGCTTCTCGTACCAGGTGGCGGCCGGCAGCACGATGTCGGAGAAGAGCGTCGTCGAGGTCATCCGGAAGTCGAGACTCAACAGGAGATCGAGCTTGCCCTCCGGCGCCTCGTCCCGCCAGGTCACGTCCTTCGGCCGTAGCTCCGGCGGGGCCTCGTCGGCGCGCAGGTTGGCGTCGGTGCCGAGCAGGTGCCGCAGGAAGTACTCGTTGCCCTTGGCGGACGAGCCGAGCAGGTTGGCCCGCCACACGGTCAGCACCCGCGGCCAGTTCTCCGGTGCGTCCGGGTCGGTGCAGGCGAACTTCAGGTGACCCTGGCCGAGCTGCTCGGCCACCCAGCCGCCCGGGTCGTCGGGGCGGGCGGCCCGGGCCTCGTCGGCCAGGTCCAGCGGGCTGCGGTCGAAGGTCGGCATCGACGGCATCCAGCCCGAGCGCGCCGACTGGGCCAGCAGGTCCATGGTGTGCTTCCCGGCGAAGGCGCCCGTGCCGGTGGGGGAGGCCACCACGTCGGCGGAGTAGGTGTCGTAGCGCCACTGGTCGGTGTGCACGTACCAGAAGGCGGTGCCGATCATCTGCCGTGGTGGGCGGACCCAGTCCAGGCCGAAGGCGAGCTGCGCCCAGCCGGTCGCCGGGCGGCACTTCTCCTGCCCGACGTAGTGCGCCCAGCCGCCGCCGTTGACCCCCTGGCAGCCGGTGAGGGTCACCAGCGCGAGGATCGCCCGGTAGGTGGCGTCGGAGTGGAACCAGTGGTTGGTGCCGGCGCCGAGCAGGATCATCGACCGGCCACCGGAGCGCTCGGCGTTGTCGGCGAACTCCCGGGCGACCCGGGCCACCTGGGCCGCCGGCACCCCGGTGATCGGCTCCTGCCACGCCGGCGTGTACGGCACCTCGACGTCGTCGTAGCCGGCCGGCCACTGCCCGGGCAGCCCGTCGCGGGCCACCCCGTACTGGGCCAGCAGCAGGTCGAACACGCTGGTCACGAGCTGGCCCTCCACCAGCCGGGTGGGCACGCCCCGGCGCAGCACGCTCGGCGTGTCGGTGTCGAAGCGGGGCAGCTCCACCTCGACCGGTGCGCCGGCGCCGAGGCAGGTCAACGCCGGTTCCAGGTCGCCCAGGTCCAGGTTCCACCGGCCCTGCTGCTCGCCCCACCGGTGGCCGAGGCTGCCCCCGGGCACGGCGGGGGCGTCGGTGGCCGAGTCCCAGAGCACCGTCTTGAAGGCCGCCTCCCGCCCGGTCTCGCCCAGGTCCTCGGCGGTGAGGAACCGGCCCGGCCGGTACGCCCCGTCCGCCCCCGGCTCCAGGGTCACCAGGAACGGCAGGTCGGTGAAGCGGCGCACGTAGTCGACGAAGCGTGGGGTGCGCCGGTCGACGAAGAACTCCTTGAGCACGACGTGCCCCATCGCCATCGCCAGGGCGCCGTCGGTGCCCGGCTGGGCGGGCATCCACTCGTCGGCGAACTTGACGTTGTCGGCGAAGTCCGGGCTGACCACCACGACCTTCTGGCCGCGGTAGCGCGCCTCGGCCATCCAGTGCGCGTCCGGGGTGCGGGTCACCGGGACGTTCGAGCCCCACATGACGAAGTAGGAGGCGTCCCACCAGTCGCCGGACTCGGGCACGTCGGTCTGGTCGCCGAACACCTGCGGGGAGGCCACCGGCAGGTCCGCGTACCAGTCGTAGAAGGAGAGCATCGACCCGCCGAGCAGCGAGATGAACCGGGCGCCGACGGCGTGCGACACCATCGACATGGCCGGGATCGGGGAGAACCCGGCGATCCGGTCCGGCCCGTACTCGCCGATGGTGTGCACGTGCGCGGCGGCGATCATCTCCTGCGCCTCGTCCCAGGTGATCCGCACCAGCCCGCCCTTGCCGCGCGCCTTCTGGTAGCGGCGGCGGCGTTCCGGGTCGGCCTGGATGTCCGCCCAGGCGGCCACCGGGTCGCCGAGCCGGCCCTTGGCCTCCCGGTACATCTCCACCAGCACACCCCGGGCGTACGGGTAGCGCACCCGGGTGGGGGAGTAGGTGTACCAGGAGAAGGCGGCGCCCCGGGGGCAGCCCCGTGGCTCGTACTCCGGCCGGTCGGGCCCGACGCTCGGGTAGTCGGTCTGCTGCTGTTCCCAGGTGATGATGCCGTCGCGGACGTACACCTTCCAGGAGCACGAGCCGGTGCAGTTGACCCCGTGCGTGGAGCGCACCACCTTGTCGTACGACCAGCGGTCCCGGTAGAAGGCGTCGGCCTCCCGGCCGCCGATCTGGTGCAGCGTCCGGCCGTCGGCGGAGACCTCGGCCCGGCGTACCAGGCCGCCCACCGCCAGCAGCGCTCGCCCCGCCCCTCCCGTCGCTCGTGACATCCGCGCCGCTCCCCTCGGGTAGATCGCCGTGCTGCCCACGTTGGCCAAAGGTGCGCCGGAGCGCAACCGGAGACCGGGCGTCGCGATCATCGTGCCGGCGCGGTACCGCGGAGAACCGGGCCGAAGGTCCCGAGATCGACGGGCGATGTCCCCGCCGGAGGGCGCCGCCGCACGAGCGTGCGCGGACGGACGCGCTCCGATCGCGGTCGATCGATCGGGCATTGCCCGGGCGCGCCAGCGGGCTGGGATACCGGGGTGCGCTACCGGGGTGCGGCGGCCGACGGGGTGATCCGGTCCCAGGCCGGGATCGGCAGCGCGATCACCGCTGCCGGAAAGAGCCCGTGCTCCTCGTTGTCGATGTGCCGGTGCAGCCGGTCGAGGGCGGCCAGCACGGCCGGCCAGTCCGGCGCCGCCCGGTCCACGCCGCCGAGCACGCCGTGGATGTCGTCGTGCTCGGCGCAGAGCCTGGCCACCGCGTCGGCCAGGCTGCCCTCCTCCCGCAGCTCCACGAAGAGCCCCCGCTCCTCGGTGGCGGTGTGCGGCAGCAGCAGGGCGAGCAGGTCGTCGAGGGCCGCGTGCGGGTCAGCGCCGTCGCGTACCGCGGTGCGCAGCCGGCCCGCGGCGTTCGCGATCGCCTCGTGCTCGGCGGAGAGCCGACCGATCAGCGGGAACTCCCGGCAGCCGCAGTAGTTGCACACGGCACTCATCTCCCCGGCCGGATGGACGTCTGCCGGCATCGTCCGCCCGGCGGCGATGCCGCCGGCAGGGCCGGACGCCCCGAGATCCTGGGACCGTGGACCCGGGCTCGGGGGGTTTTTGCGGATGAACACGTTGTAATGTTGGTTGACGTGGAAACCCCGAGAACCGGGCCGGCCGGCGAGACGATCGACCCGCGCCGCCACCGGGCGCTCGGCACCGCCAGCCGGGCCGCGATCCTCGACCTGGTGCGCGCCGCCGACACCGGGCTGACCATTGCCGAGGTGGGGGAGCGGACCGGGCTGCACCTCTCCACCGTCCGCGCCCACCTCGACCGCCTGGTCGACGCCGGGCTGCTGGTCCGGGCGCGGGCCAGCGGTGGGCAGCCCGGCCGGCCGGCCTGGCGCTACCGGGCCGCCGCCGTGGCAGCGCCAGCCCCGGCGCCCTACCGGGCGCTCGCCGCCGCCCTGCTCGACCACCTCTCCCGCCGCGATCCCGGCGCCGCCCGGGCCGAGGCCGTCCACGCCGGCCACGGCTGGGGACGCCACCTCGCCGCCGCCGCGACCGCCACCGGCGGGGACCCGGTCGACACGTTGCTCGACGTGCTCCGGGGCCTGGGCTTCGACCCCCGCCGGCACCGGACGGCCGACGGGACCGTCGAGGTCCACCTGCACACCTGCCCCTTCCTGGAACTGGTCAACCGCAGCCCGGACGCGATCTGCGCGCTGCACGTCGGCGTCGTCCGCGGCGCGCTCGAACACGCCGGCGCCCCGCCGACCGGCGCCGTGCTCGAACCCTTCGGCGCGCCCGACGCCTGCGTGGTGCGGTTGACCCTGCCCGTGCCCGACGCCGACCCGGCGCCCGTGCCGGCCGCGGTGAGCTGACCCGTGTCCGCCGCCACCACCACGCGCCCGGTCGGCTCCCGCCGGCGGATCCGCCGCTTCCTGCCACCGCAGCACGGCGCCTGGGCGATGCTCCTGCTGCCGTACACGGTCGGGGTGGCGCTGGTCGGCCCGCGCTGGCCGCACCTGCCGCTGCTCGGCGCGTGGCTGGCCGGCTACCTGATGTCCTACTACGTGTTCCAGGCGATCAAGACCCGCCGACCGCGGCGCTTCGCCGAGCAGTTGCTGGTCTACGGCCTGGTGGCCGCGCCGCTCGCGGTGGCCGTGCTGCTCGCCCGGCCGGCCGTGCTCTGGTACGCCCCGTGCTACGCCGCGCTGCTGGCGGTCAACGCCGGGTACGCCTGGCGCCGCCGGGAGCGCGCCCTGCTCAACGACCTCGCCTCGGTGGCGCAGAGCTGCCTGCTGGTCTTCGTGCTGGCCACCATCGCCGGGGTGCCCCTCGCCGAGGTGGCTCCCGCGTTCCTGGCCCTGCTGCTGTACCTGGTCGGCACCGTGTTCTACGTCAAGACCATGATCCGGGAGCGTGGGGACGCCGGTTACCTGCGCCTCTCCGTCGGCTTCCACGTGGTCGCGCTGCTCGCGGCGGCCTGGCTCGACCTGCTGCTCGCGCCGGTCTTCCTGCTGCTGCTGATCCGGGCGGTGGTCCTGCCGGGCCGGCGGCTCCGGCCGGCGCGGGTCGGGATGATCGAGATCGGCTGCTCGCTGCTCGTCCTCGCCGTCGTGCTGATCGCGTTCTGACCGCCGGCACCCATCACCGAACCCGGGATGGGCTACCGCTTCCGCCCGTGACACCGCACCCATCTCGGTCGGGAACCCGGCGCACGGGTGATGGTCCGCTGTTGACCGAACGGGGATCATCGGAGAGGTCGGGAGTTCCGAGCGATGGGATGTGCCATGGTCGTGGAACCGGACGGCGCTCGCACCGAGCGGTCCTACGCGATGGAGGTCGCCGACGGTTCGTACCGGTGGTATCTGGTGGCGGCGAAGCGCTCCCGTCGATCCCACCGGATATCCGAACTCACCACCGTGGTGCTCTCCGCGGCGATCCCTCTCGCCGCGCTGCTCGTGCCGAATCGGCCGCAGATTCCCGCGATTCTGGGTTCGCTCCTGGTGGTCATCGCCGGGTGCCGCGCGGTGTTCCAGTGGCAGGAGAACTACCTGCGGTTCAGCCAGGCGCGGGAAGCGGTGGAGGAGCAGCGCCGGCTCTACCGGGTGGGTGCGCACCCGTACGACGATCCCTCCCTGCGCGACGCCGAACTCGTCAAGGCGGTGACCCGCATCGAAGGCGATGAAATGCAGCGATGGGCGCAGATCGCCCAGGAACGCGCGGATCCGGGCCGGTCGCTGCCGAACTGACCGGCCGTTGAGTCGGATATTTGTAGTCGTTTTCGCATCTGCGGTTTGTTTTAATGCAGGGAAGTGAGGCAATTTCGCCGGGCCAGGGGGCGGGTATGCCACTAGCTGACGTGAAAGTCCAGCCGACCCGCCCGACCAGTGTCGGTCCCGACAGCGCGAGCGCCACCGCTGGGTCCGATGAGGACGATGGGGCCGACGTCCTGTCCCATCACCTTCGCGCGGCCCGCCGCCGGCAGCGCGAACCGGAGCCGACGGACCAGGTCGCGCCGTGGAACTCAGCGGTCTGACACCCTGGCTTCCGTTCCGACAGTTCGTGGTGAAGATCCACGGCTGGTGCGACCTGGCGTGCGACTACTGCTACGTGTACGAGCACGTCGACCAGAGTTGGCGCGACCGGCCGCGGGCCATGTCCGCCACAGTGATCGACGCGACGGCCGCACGGATCGGCGAACACCTGCGACGGCACGGGGTGCGGGAGGCGCGGGTCATCCTGCACGGAGGCGAGCCGTTGCTGGCCGGCACGGCGCACCTGGCGAGGGCCGTGGCCGCCGTCCGGGCGGCCACGCCCGCGGACGCGGACATCGGCTTCACCGTCCAGACCAACGGCCTCCGGCTCGGGCACGAGTTCCTCCGGCTCTTCCGGGATCAGGACGTCCGGGTCGGGGTGAGCCTCGACGGTGGGCTTCCCGCGCACAACCGGCACCGCCGCTCGGCTGCCGGTGCGGAGAGTTTCCCCCGGGTCGCGCGGGCGCTGGCCCTGCTGGGCAGCGAGCCCTACCGGGCGATCTACGGCGGCATCCTCTGCACCGTTGACCTCGCCAACGATCCGCTGGAGGTGTACCGCAGCCTCCTGGCGTTCGCACCACCGATGATCGACCTCCGGCTGCCGCACGGGAACTGGGTACATCCACCGCCCGGGCGGCGCCCGGACCGCACCGGGACGCCTTACGGCGACTGGCTCGTCACGGTCTTCGACGAGTGGTACGACGCCCCACGTCGCCGTGTCGCGATCCGGCTCTTCGACTCGATCATCCAGCAACTGCTCGGCGGGGCGAGCGGCACGGAGGACATCGGCACCACCCGGACCGGCGCGGTGGTCATCGACACCGACGGCAGCATCCAGGGCAGCGACGTGCTGAAGACCACGGTTCCCGGCGCGCCGGAGACCGGGCTCGACGTGCTGTCCCATTCGTTCGACGACGCCCTCACCGTGCCGTCGGTGCAGGCGGAGCAACGGTCGGCGCGAGCGGTCCCCCGGGCCTGTGCGGGCTGTGACGTGCTCGGCGTCTGCGGCGGCGGGCTGTACGCGCACCGCTTCCATCCCACCGCCGGGTTCGACTTCCGCTCCGTCTACTGCGTCGACCTGTTGCGGATCATCCGACACGTCAGGAGGCGCGTCTCGGCGGACATGGCCGCCCGGCGACCGCCGTCCGCGCCGGCGCCGCTCACATGACGAACGGCTCGATGTCGAGGTCGACCCGGCGCTTCTGCCGCCCCAGCTCGGTGATGGGATGGTCGTTGCCCAGCACCTGAGCCGAGTAGGCCACCGCGTCGTTCCAGCCCGACTGGTCGTAGTCGCCGCCGGCGAGCCGGCCCACCGCCACGTTCAGCATTGCGCCGATCAGGGCGATGTTCTCCGGGCGCAGTGACTCCCGGAGGATGTTGTACGCGCGCTCGTCGGTGTGCCGGCCGTACTCGGCGTCACCGGCGGCATGAGCCGCGTTCGCGACGTTGACCAGGGCCAGCGCGGTGATGGTGTGCGAGGCGCCGAGCACCTCCTCGAAACCCGTAGCCGCCCGCTCGGCCATGGTGCGCCCGGCCGACAGGTCACCGCACCGGCGGGTGAAGACAGCGAGGTTGTTGAGGGCGACCAGGTACAGCGGATGCGCGGGATCGAACAGTTCCCGGTAGGCCCGTTCGGCGTCCGCGGCGAGCCGCCGGGCCACGTCGTCCTCACCGAGGTCGGACGCCACGTTCGCGCGTTCCAGCCGGCAGCCGACGGTGGCCGGATGCCCGGAACCGAGGACCCGCTCGTAACGCGGCAACGCGATGTCGAGCAGGCTGGCCGCCAGCCGGGTCTCGCCGAGCCAGCGCAACGTCGTCGCGAAGTTGCGCAGCGTCCGCAGGGTGTCGGGGTGGTCCTCGCCGAGCACCTCCTCGCAGGCCTTCCACGCCGCCTCCAGCGTCTTGCGCGAACCCTGCAGGTCCCCGTTGTCCCGCTGGTCGGTGCCGTAGGCGTCGGCCGAGGACAGCGTGAACGGGTGCCGCTCGCCCAGCAGCCGGCGTCGCTTGTCCAGCGTCTGCCGGTCCAGCCGCAGCGCTTCCGCGTAGTTACCCGCCAACCGCATTGTCAGCGCGTAGTTGAGCGCCGCCATCAGGGTCCGCGGGTGGTCCTCGCCGAGCACCACCGGGATGAGCCCGAACGTCTTCGCCTCGCGCTCCTCGGCGTCGGCCCACCGGCCCTGCTCGCGCAGGTCCTGGGCGTAGCTGCCGGCCACCATCAAGGTGTACGGGTGGTCCTCGCCGGCCACCCGGGTGAACCGCGCCATCAGGTCGTTGTCGATCGCGTACGCCTCCGCCATTCGTCCCAGGTCACGGATGATGTTGGCGTACTGGAACCGCAGCAGCAGCGACATCACGTCGTCGGGATCCGGGAACAGTTCCGCCCAGGCGGCGATGGCCCGGTCGGCGAGCTGCTCGCCGCCGGCGTAGTAGCCGCGCAGCCGCAGGTAGCGGACCAGGTCGATGATCAGCTTCCGGACGTTCGGCGAGTCCGAGGTGACCGCGTCGAGCGCGTCGACGTGTGGCCGCAGCCCCTCGTAGAGCGGCCAGTTGTCGGCATTGTCGGCGTCACCCGGATTGATGTCCGCCAGCGCCTCCTGGGCGATGCCCCGGTTCGTCACCCGCTCGTCCGGGCTGAGGCCGTGCCGGATCGCCTGTTGGGTGAGTACGTGCATGCCGATGCTGCGGCTGGCCGGATCGGACTTGATCAGGCCGAACCGTCCGATGTGCTGGATCAGCCGGCTGAGCAGGAGCGGGTCGCGCAGGGCCGCGTCGTGCTCGGCGAGCAGCGAACCGATGCGCTCGGACTTCAGGATGGCCGTCGGAATCGGGTTGGGTGCGAAGAAGGCGAGCAGTTCGACCAGTCGAGCGGCGGCCGGGCTCCGGCCGCGCAACGACTCCATCGCCACCGAGAACGTCGCGGTGATCGGCGCGTCGTACCCGGGCACCTGGAGGGCCTCGGCGACGTGTCCCTCCAGCAGCCGCAGGTACTCCGGCAGGGTGCCGGCCGTGCTCGCCAGCCAGTAGCCCGCCGTCTCGACCGCCGCCGGGAGGTCACCGAGCCGCTCCGCCAGGACCGCGGACTCGCTGGTGGCCAGCTTCGCGCCGCGCCGGGCGAGCAGCGCTACGCTCTCGGCCCGCTCGAACACGTCGACCTGCATCTCCCGGGTCGAGCGGGACCACGCCTGGTCCCGGGTGGTGATGATGGTGTCGCCCGGGCCGGCCGGCACGAGGTCGGCGAGTTCGGCCGGGTCCTCGGCGTTGTCCAGCACGACCAGCCAGCGGGTGGCCGCGTCCCGCTCGCGCAGGGCGCGCAGGACCGCATCGACCCGCCCCGTCCCCTCCCGGTTGGGCGGCAGCCCCAGCACCTCGCCCAACGCCTCGAAGCCGGCGGTCACCTGCTCCACGCTGTCGGCCGAGATCCACCACACGATGTCGTACGCGGCCGCGAAGCGGTAGACGTACTCCAGGGCGATCTGGGTCTTGCCGACGCCGCTCATGCCGATCAGCGAGACCGCTGTCGACCCGTTGAGGTCGAGTAGCCGGTCGCGCAACTCCTCGATCGCCGCCTCCCGCCCGACGAACGCGGGGTTTCGCCGGCTCGGCACCCGCCAGTGCCGGGTGTGCTGTGCGGGAAAGCGGATCCGCGAGAGTTCGCCGGCGGCCGATCCGGGCGGCGTGTAGCGGATTCCGAGGGCGGTGAAGACGGCCTGCACCGCCTCGTCTGCGCGCAGGTTGGGAAAGTCCACGGTGCCGGCCACCGACGCCGGCACGGGCAGGACCGGTCCGTTGACGCGCATCGGCACGAGGAAGTCGGCCGGACGCAGGTCGGCCCGGTCGACCTCGCGCCGCCAGTACCGTTCGATGCCCTCGTAGGTCAGCCCGTCGTGGGACAGCAGCACGACGACCCGATCGATGCCCTCCAGCGCCGGAGCCTCCTCCCGGCCCGGCCCGACCAGGAGGCAGTCGTGTCCGATCCGGGTCAGTTCCTGGCTGATCCATTCCGCCCAGATCCGGTCGATCGCGGCGTACTGCACGATCACCTGGATCGGCGCCGAGGTGGCTGTCCGCTCGAACCGGGCCAGCACCGACAACCGCTGCTTCTCCGGAGTGTCCGGGGTCCCCAGCGGCCGGTCGGCCAGCAGTTCGGCGAGGGCCACGAACGCCGACAGCGGCGAGTTGGGCTCGCTCGGGCGGTCGCCGAAGACGGCCAGGATCTCCTCGTACGCGTAGTACGGCTTGTACGGCACCTCGACGCTGCGCCAGTAGCGGTCGCCGTCGAGGTCGAGCGCGTCGGTGTACGGCCGGAACTTGCGCTGCGCGTAGTCCCGGCCCCGCTGGAGCTTGGCCTGCTCGCCCGGCTCGACCCGGCCCGGCAGCGGGTAGATCCTGATCGACGGGTCCGCGCGCGCGATGGACCGGGCGACGCTGACCGCGCCGTCGACGCCCTGGGTGTTGAGGGCGAAGCAGTCGACGACCGTGTCCGGGAGGCTGATGGTGCACACCCCCGCGCTGTCGCTCAGCCCGGTCCGGCTGTCGACCAGCACGAAGTCGTAGTCGCGGCGCATTCCGGCCGCGAGCGCGTCGATGAAACCCTTGCCGTTGAGGCGCTGCCAGAAGTTGTCCCAGTCGAACTTGGAGACCTTCGCCGAGTACCGGCCGTCCTGCTTGCCGGACGGGAGGAAGTCCAACATCCCGCCGTGCGGGAACATCCAGTTCAGCGACATCGTCGCGCTGTCGAGTCGGCTCACCTCCTCGAACCACGAGGGCGAACTCTCCTGGGTGACCGTGGCCGCGCTGTAGCGCTGGAGCAGCTCGATCAGTCCCTCGGTCCGGCGCAGCTCGTCGTCGACCAGGAACGGGTGGAAGTAGCGGTGCAGGCCGGGCGACTCGAGGTCCCAGTCGATCGCCAGCACCTTGTAGCCGTTGCTGGCCAGAATCCACGCGGTGTTGGCCAGCGCCATCGTCCGGCCGCTGCCGCCCTTGTACGAGTAGAAGGTGATGATCCGCCCGTGCCGCGGCTCACCGGCGGCGGGCTCGGGGACGCTACCGGACACCGTGGACCTCCCTCTCGGTCGCTCTACCGGTCAGTTGCCGTGCAGTCGCGGAAGCTCACCTCTGCCGCCCAGATCGGGCGGCGTGCGGGGTCTGCCGTCAGGGTGTTGTCGAGCGGTCGCCTCGGCGTCCCGTTGCCGGGGAACCGCTTCGGCGCCGCCCGTGGGCGGAAGGGTCGGAAACGCGACGGGTAGGCGGTAGAAATCCGGACCCGGCCGGGACGGCGGAATCGGATGGCTCCGCGCTGTCCGGACGATCAGAGCCGCGAGCCTGCCCACGAATTCATGGTAGGCATCACGATGCCGGATCAACCGCATGACGGGGAGCAGTCCCTCGTCGAACACGACGGTCGACAATGACCGGTCGACGTACTGGATCGTGCCGAGGTGTTCCGGAATCTCGGTTGGCCGCCACGAGACAGGCAGCAACGAGGGCGCGGCCCGACCGGTGGCCGCGCGGTATGCCGACAGGCGGTCGGCGAATGCCTGCCACTCGCGGCCACAGGATTCGCTGCCGAAGTAGGTCGGTGAGCTGAGCGCGACGAAGACTCGACAGGTGCCGAGTGCGGTCCTGATCTCCTCCGACCAGTCGGCGCCGAGTCGCAGGTTGGCGATGCTGAGAAACCCGGTGGCGGCCGGATCACTCTTTCGAGTCCCGCTCACCGCCCGCACCTCGTTGCGCAGGTCGTTGAAGAAGACCGCCACCAACTCGTCATCGGTGTCGCTCGACTCGGCGAAGCTCAGGAAGAAGAAGATGTCGGGGTCGGCCTTCGTGCCCGCCGGGCCACGCCGATCGGCTGCCCGACTCAAGGGGCGTCGAGCAACGGGCGGCTGCCGGCAGGGGCGCCCGGGGCGACTCTGCGGACGTCCGCGGAGCGGAAGGTGAGGTTGCGCGACGTCTCCAGGATGCCGCCCAGTTCCTGCTCGAACTCCTCGGCCGAGTCGGGGCCGATCCGTAGCATCGGATTGCACCGCGCGGTGCGCAGGGCGAGCAACCGCGACAACGCCTCGGTCAGCTGTTCTCGCGCCTGACTCGTCTCCGGGTCGGTGGCGCTGAACGGCACCAAGAATCCGGTGGTCGGGTCGGCCCGCCGGTCGACCTCGGCCAGCGCCTCGCGGTGCGCGGCGATCCGCACCACCCAGGCGTCGATCAGCATGACGAGCAACTCGTCGTCCGCGTCCGCCCGCTCCAGTACACCGACGATGTCCTCGATGTCGTCGACGACATCGGAATCGAACAGGTGGTCGGCGGCGACCGCCTGCGCCTGGGCGGCGAGGGCCTCCGGACGAAGTGGACGGTACGGCCGCCAGTCGGCCCGCCGGGGACCGTAGAAGTCGAGGTTGCCGCGGAGCGAGGCCATCTCGTCGCGACGTCCCGCCGCGACGACGAAGCGCACCGACGACGGCGCGAAGCCGGCTCTCGCGGCGGTCGGCCGGGGGGAGTGGTCACCCACCGTCCGGAAGGCGTTCGGCGTGGCCCGGTAGGGCAGCAGGGTGACCGCCGGGCGTACCGGATCGTTGCGGCTGACCTCGACGATGTGGCGGGCGAGCCCGCCGAGTAGTTCGCGGTAGCGGGACCGGTTGCTCTTGAGCCGGACCAGGGCCCGGACGTCCGCCCGTCGCGCCAGGTCCGTGGTGAACTCGCCGGCCGGGAGGTCGCCGTAGAGTCCGTTGTCTCCCCAGGCGACCGGAACGAAGGCCTTCGGCCGGCGCCCGGTGATCGTCTCGTGCTGGTTGAGCCGGTCCTGGAAGACCGACCATTCGCGGCCGCATCGTTCGGTGAGGAAATACCGCTGCGAACCGATTGCGAGGAACACTGTGCATTCCGCCAATGCCTGTGCGGCCTGTCTCGTCCATTCACCGTCGACGACTGCGTCGTCTCCGGAGATGAAGACCGTCAACGGCGGGCCGCTGCCGCCGCCGTTCAGCAGCCGGATGGCGTCACAGAGTTCACCGAGGAACGCTTCGGCGTAGGCGCCGTCGTCGTCTGGTCTGTAACTCAGAAAAATGGATGCCACAACCCCTCCGGACACGCTCGATTGGACGCGGAGGCGCGGTCTCGGCGCAGGTCGCAGGATCCTCCAGAGCTACATACATACACGCAAGGGTGTTGAGAACGCAATCGGGTGCGCAGTCGGATAATCGCTGGTGCAAATCGGACGATAACCGGCCGTTGGGCCCTGCCCCGCGGGGCGCGTACCGACTCGATCCCGCTCGATGGCCGCGCGCCCCGGTCCGGCCGATGCCGGCATCGCGAGCGGCGGTCGCGGTCCGTCCGGACGGCCTCCCGATCCCGTCGCCGGACATCCCGCGGATGCTGGACCGTGCGCCGACTCGCCATGCAGGTGAGTGTTCCGCACCCTCGGGGGAGAGCGGACCTCGTGTGTCGGAAAGTTCGCGGAGCCGTGATCGCGGGCCGGATGGGCGGCTGGTCCGCGGATCAGGTCGAGTCGACTTGGCCGGGCGGCGCCCACTACGGGGCGCCGAGGGCGCCCGCGCCCCGGGGCAGCAGGCCGTTGCCGTCCGCCGGCGGCCCGGCGGCGACCCGCTGGCGTTCCTGTTTGACCCGGTAGAGACGTTGGTCGGCGGCGAGCATCAGCGCTTCGAGGGAGTCGCCGTCGTACGGCGCGGTGGCCGAGCCGATGCTGACGCCGGTGTGCTGACCCACCGCCGCGCCGACCCGGGCGGCGATCGCCCGCGCGGTGGGCTCGTCGGCGTCGACCAGCACGACGACGAACTCGTCGCCGCCGACCCGGGCGATGGCGTCCTCGACCCGCAGCGCGTCCCGCGCCGCCGTCACCGTCCGCCGCAGCAACTCGTCGCCGGCGGCGTGCCCGAGGCGGTCGTTGACCAGCTTGAAGTCGTCCAGGTCCAGGCAGAGCAGGGACGGGCCGGGACGACAGCCGCCCCGGAAGAGGTGGCTGGCGAACTCGGCCAGGCCGCGCCGGTTCAGGGCGCCGGTGAGCGGATCCAGCGCCGCGAGCGCACGCAGTTGGGACCGCTGCCGCGCGAGGATCCGGGCCTGCGTCGAGCAGACCGAGGCCAGCACCAGCATGCCCGCGAGGTAGATGAAGACGTGACCGGAGTTCGCCGGTCCGCCGGTGACGGCGACGGCGAGGTAGGACCCGACGACGAGCACCTCGAGCGCGATCATCAGCCGTAGGTGCGGCGTGTAGTTGGCGACGAACACGGTGGTGGTCACGAAACCCAGTGCGGCCGGCGAGGTGACGCCGCCGTCCCAGTGCGCGCCGAGCGCCGCCGCCAGGAGCGTGATCAGCAGGATGGTGAACGAGAGACGGTATCCCGACACCTGCGTCGTCACCCGCCGCGCCGCCCACACCCCCACCAGCCCGGACGCCATTCCGCACAGGTAGGCCGCGAGCATGAGGGACCGGTTCGGCTGGTGGAGCGTCAGGAGACAGTAGACGACGGCTACCGCGTGCGAGACGGCGTGCAATGCCGCGCCGAGGAGGATCCTTCGGCGACGCTCGTTCACCCGACTGTCCACCGTAGCCACGGCACTCCGCCGACGATCGCAGGTGACGTGGTAGCGCTACCGGTCGTGACCGCCGGGCCGACGTCTCGGTGTCGTGGCCGCTCCGGTGGCGCGTCCCACCATCCCGACATTGAATGGTGTGCTTCAGTTCACCGTCAATACCTGCGGCGGCAACCTCACCAGCTCGTGTGCGGATCGGCACGCAGCGTCGTGGACCAGCGGAAACGCCCTGCGCGGGGTCGCTGACCCGGGTGGGGCGGAGGTGGGCGGCAACGCCGGTGCCCACCTCCGCCGTCGGCTTCAGGCGGTCGCGCAGGGCGATCCGTTGAGCGTGAACGAGGCCGGCGGGCCGGCGTCACCGGTGTGGGTGGCCTGGAAGCCGACGCTGACCGAGGCGTTCGGCGCGATGGTGGCGTTGTAGGCGACGTTACGTGCGGTCACCGCGCCGCTGGCCGGTGCGTACGAGGCGTTCCAGCCGCCGGTGATGGTCTGCCCAGCGGGCAGGGTGAAAGCCAGGCTCCAGCCGTTGACCGCGGCGGTGCCGGTGTTGGTGATGGTCACCGAGGTGGTCAGGCCGGTGTTCCAGGCGTTCACCGCGTACGCCACCCGGCAGCCTCCGGTGGGCGGCGGGGGAGTGCTGGGCGGCGGGCTGGTCGGCGGCGCGGTGTTGTCCAGGCCGAAGAAGCGGATCGCCTGGGCGGCGTCGACTCACCTGGCCGTTGGCGCACTCGCTGTTCCACTCCGAACCGTTGGTGGTGGCGAAGCAGCCGAAGGGGACGCCGGCGAAGGCGGCGCCGGCGCTGAACACGTCCGGGTAGAGCCCGAGCAGGACGTTGGTCATCATCGCCCCGGACGAGACGCCGGTGGCGTAGATCCGGGCCGGGTCGACGGCGTACCGCTGCCGGACGTGGTTGACCATCGACATGATGCCCACCGGGTCGCTGCCGCCGTCGCGGCGCAGCGCCTGTGGCGAGGAGACGTCGAAGCACTGGCTGCTGCGGGTCACCGACGGGTAGACCACAATGTAGCCGTACCGGTCGGCCAGGGACGCGAACTGCGTGCCGGAGTGGAACGCCGGGCCGGAGCCGGTGCAGTAGTGCACCGCGACGAGCAGCCCCGGACGCGGCGCCACGGCGTCCGGCACGTACAGGTACATCCGCAGGTTGCTCGGGTTGGCGCCGAAGTTGGTGACCTCGGTCAGCGTGGCCGCCGAGGCGGGCGCCGCCGCCGTCACCGCCGCCAGCGCCGCCAGCGCGGCGGCCGTCAGGGTGGCGCCGAGCAGCTTGATCTTCGCTCTCATGGGATGGGTTCCTCCGGAGACGCCGATGGGGCGGGGGTTCCGATCGAGGCCGCCCGGTGCCCGATCATGTCCGGCTCAGGAGCATCCACAAGTATGGATAAGTGGGGCGGGGCTGGCAACCGGCGTCCCGTGTCGAATCCACCGACAAAAAGTTTTGTCTTGACAAGGAAAGCTGTCGGTGGGAGGCTCAGAGCATGTTCGACATCGCAGTGATCGAGGACCCGGCGGCAGCCGAGGCGTCGCTGGACCCGATGCGGGCCCGGCTGCTGGCCGAGCTCGCCGAGCCGGCCTCGGCGACCATGCTCGCGGCGCGGGTCGGCCTTCCCCGGCAGAAGGTCAACTACCACCTCCGCGCACTTGAGCAGCACGGCCTGATCGAGCTGGTCGAGGAGCGCCGCAAGGGCAACGTCACCGAACGGGTCATGCGGGCCACCGCGGCGTCGTACGTGATCTCGCCAGCCGCCCTCGCCGCCGTTCGGCCCAAGCCGTCCGAGCAGCCGGACCGGCTCTCGGCGCGCTGGCTGCTCGCCGTCGCCGCCCGGCTCGTGCAGGACGTCGGCGCGCTCATCACCGGCGCCGACCGGGCGAAGAAGCGGGTGGCGACCTTCGCGATGGACGCCGAGGTGCGGTTCGCCTCGGCGGGCGAGCGGGCCGCGTTCGCCGAGGAACTGGCGTCCACGCTCGCCGCCCTGGTCAGCAGGTACCACGACGAGTCCGCACCCGGTGGGCGCCCCCACCGGGTGGTGCTCGCCCTGCATCCCAGCGTCAACCCCACCACCGACACCGAGCCCGAGGAGTCCTGACATGACCGCCATGACCAGCCCGATCACCGTCCTGACCAGCCCGACGACCGCCACGATCCGGCGCCGGCGCGCCCTCGGCGTGGCCGCCGCGGTGGCCGCCAACGGCCTGCTCTACCTGGCCGCCCGGGCCGCCGGCACCGATTTCCTGCTCACCGCGCCGGAGGCCGACCAGGCGCACCAGCTGATCCTGCCGGAGATCGCCGGCTTCAGCCTGGTCTTCGCGCTCCTCGGCTGGGGTGCCCTGGCCGTGCTCGAGCGGTACACCCGGCACGCCCGGTCCGTCTGGAGTGTGCTGGCCGGCACCGTGCTGCTGGCCTCGTTCGTGCCGGTCTTCCTCAACCAGGCCACCGTGGACACCCGGATCATGCTCTGCGTGCTGCACGTCGTGGTCGCCGCGGCCCTGCTGCCGATGCTGCGCCACCGGGCGAACGTCCGCTGACTCGAGCCCGCCCACCCGCCGGGCGGCGCCCGAGGGTGGCACGCCCGGCCTCGCCGGCGGCTCCCACGCCCTGGCGACCCCTTTCGAACCAACCCCACAGACGACTGAGAACACTGACTGAAAGGTGCCGATCATGGGACACGCATTCGAGCTGACGAAGGACATCGAGCTGGCCGCCACGCCCGAGCAGGTGTGGGAGGCGATCGCCACCGGGCCGGGGATCGACTCCTGGTTCATGGGCCGCAGCGAGGTGAACCCGGGCGAGGGCAGCCGCACCCGCCACGACATGGCCGGCTTCGTCAGCGAGGCGACGATCACCGGCTGGGAGCCCGGCAAGCGGTTCGCGTACCGCGGCGACGCCGGCCCGGACGGCACCTTCATGGCGATCGAATACCTCATCGAGGGCCGGGATCAGGGCAGCACCACGCTGCGCCTGGTGCAGAGCGGCGTGCTCGGCGACAACTGGGAGACCGAGTACGAGGCGATGAAGGTCGGCTGGGACATGTACCTCGGCACGCTGGCCGCATACGTTGCCCACTTCGCCGGCCGCACCGGTGCCCCGGTCACCGCCTTCCGGCCCGAGGCCGGCACCCCGGACCAGGTCTGGGCGGCGGTCGCCCGCGCTCTCGGTATCACCGGCCCGGTCACCGAGGGAGCGCCGGTCCGGTTCACCGCCGACGGCCTGCCGCCGGTCGAGGGGGTGGTCGACCTCGCCGGGCTGCCCACCTACCTCGGCGTCCGCACCGACGACGCGCTCTACCGGTTCCTGCACTCCGGCGCCGAGCGCGGCAACACGCTGGTGCTCGGCCACCACCTGTTCGGCCCGCAGCAGGACCCGGAGCGCACCGGCCAGGCCTGGCAGGACTGGGTCGCCGGCCTCCCGATCGGCTGATCACCGGCCGAGGCGGCCCCGCCAACCCACGACGGGTGGCGGGGCCGCCGCCTGTCCACCGCCGGGGTCGCGCTCGCCGCGCACCGGCTGCAGCGGATCCTCCGCCGCGTGGTCGACGAGCAGCCGGCCCGCGACCTATCCGCTCCACGCCTCGTGCAGGGTGCAGACCGCCGAGGAGAGCGGCCGGCCGCGGTCGTCCCGGGTGACCCGGGGCGCGCCGGGCAGGCGTCGGCCGGCCAGCGTCACGGTGGCCGCGGCGCAGGGCAGCACCTGCATCGACAGGCCGTGGCCGCGCCCGTGGAGGGGAAAGTCCGGTGCCGCGAACGGGCGGGCGTCGAGGATGCCGGACAGCCGTACGGTGATGTCACCGCCGTGCGCCGTGGTCCCGCTCGCCGGGTCGACGCGGACAGTGGTCTCGGCGACGGTCACCGTGGCCGCCGGCCAGCCGGGGAGGGCGGCCGCCTCGTCGAAGTTGCGGACGAAGTACTCCTCGATCCGGCCGGCCAGCCGCCCGTCGTCTCCGACAACGTGGAGCCGGCCGTCGTACCAGAGGATCAGCACGTTGCCGCTGCCCCAGATCGACCAGTCGACGCGCCAGACGGAGACGTACGCGCTCGGTTCCCCACCGGCGTAGAGAGTGGCGAAGGGATTGGCGCCGAGGAGCAGCGGTCGACGGGCCGCGTACGGTCCGGGTTTCTCCTCCGGCATCCGGCCCTCCTCGTCCCGAAGGCCGACGCCCCTTCCTCGTGGGCGCGGGCCCGCGCTCGTCCGTCGAGATAGTGGATCTTAGTGGGGCCACGGCGCCGGCGGTGTTAGGGTCGAGGGGAGTGATCGAGCGAGGGAGACCAGACATGGCAGGTGACGACGACATCTCCGGGTGATTCCGGAAGTCCGGCCACCGGCTGGCGCAGTGACCAGCGCCGCCGTCGTGGCCATGCCGTCGTTCCACCAGCCCTTGTCCCCTGCCGGGCCGGCTGCGCCGCGCCCACGTCACATCCGAGGTCTCTCGCATGTCCGACGCGTTCATCGTCTGCTCGAACCTGTCCTTCTCCTGGCCGGACGACACCCCCGTCTTCCAGGACCTGTCCTTCTCCGTCGGCGCCGGCCGCACCGGCCTGGTCGCGCCGAACGGCGCCGGCAAGACCACCCTGCTCAAGCTGATCGCCGGCGAGCTGCGTCCCACCGGCGGCACGGTGACCGTCAACGGGTTGCTCGGCTACCTCCCGCAGAACCTCTCCCTGGTCGGTGACCTGACGGTGGCCGAGGTCCTCGGGATCGACCCGGTGCTGCGGGCGCTGGCCGCCATCGAGTCCGGCGACGCCAGCGAGGAGCATTTCACCACCATCGGGAACGACTGGGACATTGAGGAGCGCACTCGCGCCGAGCTGGACCGGCTCGGCCTCACCGAGGTCACGCTCACCCAGCGGCTGCGGACCCTCAGCGGCGGCCAGGTGGTCTCCCTCGGCCTGGCCGCGCAGCTGCTGAAGCGGCCGGACGTGCTGTTGCTCGACGAACCGACCAACAACCTCGACGTCGAGGCCCGCCACAAGCTCTACGGAGTGCTGGAGAGCTGGACCGGCTGCCTGCTGCTGGTCAGCCACGACCGGGCGCTGCTCGACCGGATGGAGCGGATCCTCGAACTCGACCGGGGCGAGGTCCGCTCCTACGGCGGCAACTACACCGCGTACGCCGAGGCGGTGCGGGCCGCGCGGGAGGTGGCCGAGAAGAACCTCCGCAACGCCGCGCAGGAGGTCAAGCGGGAGAAGCGCGAGATGCAGCAGGCCCGCGAGCGGGCCGAGCGCCGGGCCAGCAACGCGTCCCGCAACCTGAAGAACGCCGGCCTGCCGAAGATCTTCGCCGGCACGATGAAGCGCGGCGCCCAGGAGTCGGCGGGCCGGGCGCGCGAGACGCACGCCGCCCGGGTCAGCGAGGCGAAGGCACGGCTGGACGAGGCCGGCCGCGCCGTGCGCGAGGAGGAGAAGATCACGCTGGAGCTGCCCGGGACGAACGTCCCGGCCGGCCGTACGGTCTTCCTCGGCGAGCGGTTGCAGGTGCGCTACGGCGACCGCCCGCTCTTCGCCGGCGACGGGCTCGACCTGACCATCCGCGGGCCCGAGCGGATCGCTCTGACCGGGCCCAACGGCGCCGGCAAGTCCAGCCTGCTGCGCCTGCTCGACGGTGACCTGACGCCGGGCAGCGGGGTGGCCCGGCGGGCCGAGGGCCGGGTCGCCTACCTGTCCCAGCGCCTGGACCTGCTGGACCTCGACCGGACGGTGGCCGAGAACCTGGCCGCGTTCGCGCCGGACCTGCCCGAGGCGCAGCGGATGAGCCTGCTGGCCCGCTTCCTGTTCCGGGGCGCCCGCCCGCACCTCCCGGTCGGCGTGCTCTCCGGCGGGGAGCGGCTGCGGGCCACGCTGGCCTGCGTCCTGTTCGCCGAACCGGCACCGCAACTGCTGCTGCTGGACGAGCCGACGAACAACCTGGACCTGGTCAGCGTGGGCCAGTTGGAGAGCGCGCTCAACGCGTACCAGGGCGCGTTCGTGGTGGTCAGCCACGACGAGCGGTTCCTGGAGAACATCCGGGTGGAGCGCTGGCTGCGGCTCGCCGAGGGCCGGCTGCTGGAGACCGGGGCGCCCGACGGCGGAACTATGTGATCGTCGGGCCGGTGAGCCGGTAGCCGTCCTCGGCCAGGGTGCGGGTCATGTGCTCGGCGTACCACTGCGGCCAGTCCGGGTCGGACCGACCCAGCTGCTGCTCGTGCACGCCGTGCGCCTCCGCGGCGCGCTTCAGCGCGCCCAGCGGGACCTCGGTGGTCGGATCCATCGCCGCCCCTCCCTGCGTGCGCTCGCCGTCGAGGCGGCCGTCGCGCACCGCCCCGGCCGTCGACGATCACGGTCGACCCCGCGACCCCCTCACCGGCAGCCTAGGCGGCGGTGCCGCGTGGGGAGGCTAACCGGCGACCCGCCGGCGTGACCGCGGCGTACCGGTCGCGCATGATCTCGCTGGCGCCCGGGCCGGCGGGAACACCGGGGCATCGAGGCCATCCGCGCATGGCGGCGGGGACGCCGGGCGCACGGGCCGGAGCCGCGGTCGGCTCCGGCCCGTGTCGTCGGTCGTCGTTACGGGAGGGGGTACCGCGGGACGTAGACCGGCGCGCCGACCCGGGTCGTGTCGGCCGCCTCGCCCACGCCGTTGACCACGTGGTCGATCGTGCCGGCGCTGAGGTTGACCGTCATCACGTGGTGCAGCCGGACGCCCGGGGTCACCGGGACCTCGAAGCCGTTCTCGGTGTGGATCGACGGGTTGTTCTGGTTGAACACGTACACGCCGCCGCCGTACAACGTGTGGTGCTTCACCCGGTCGCCGACCTTGTACCCGGCCCAGCCCTCGACCTCGCCGTTCATCCAGTCGGCCTGCGTCGGCGGGTCGTACGGCAGTTCGTTCTGGTAGAGGACCGTGGTGCCGTGCTCGCCGTTCCAGACGGTGTTGTAGCGCTGGAAGTGCTCGACGAAGAGCCCGGTCGCGGTCACGTGGTCGCCGTTGATGACCGCTCCGTAGCGACCGGTGTTGGTCCGCCACCGCTCGGTGTCGCCGTTGACGCCCTCGGTGAAGCCCTCGACGCCGTGGTCGCCGCGCCACACCCAGGTGTGGTCGATGAGGACGTGATCGCTGTTGACCTCGAGCGCGATGTTCGTCCGGCCGATGTGCGGCCCGCCGACCCGGAAGTAGACGTCGGACAGCGTCGTCGGATTCCACGGCGTGCTGTGGTTGCGGCCGCGCTTGTCGCCCACCCGCAGCAGCACCGGCGACTCGATCGGGCCGGCGTCGATGGTGACGCCGGCGATCACCACGCCGGGGACGCCCGCCACCTCAAGCGGAACGGACCCGCCCACTGCGGTGAGGGTGGCGTGCCCCAGCCCGAGGACGACCGTGTTCGGTCGCTTGACCTGGATGCTGCGGGCGATGTCGTACACGCCCGGGGTGAGCAGCAGGTGCTTGCCGCGGGCGAGCTGGCTGTTGATGACCCGCACCGGGTCGGACGGCTTGGCGATGAAGAAGTCGCCGATCGGGATGGTCCGGCCGGGCGTCAGGCCGTCGGCCCAGGTGATGCCGCGGCTGTCGCGCCGCACCGCGGGCACCCGGACCTGGTAGCGGCCCTTGGCGTCGACGAACAGGTAGGGCTTCTCCCGGCTGAGCGGGGTGGTGTCCAGCGTGGTGTACGGCGGGTCGGGGAAGCCGGCATCGTCCGGCGCGCCCACCACGCCGCTGAAAACCTGGTTCCACACCGCGTTGGACCAGCCGGCGACCTCGCTGTTGCGGGTCAGCCACTGCTGTTGGGAGCCGTTGGTGGTGGCGGGTAGCCGGGAGTCGGCGATGAAGCCGCCGCTGGCGTACTGCGGGCCGGCGGTGCAGTAGTCCATCAGCGACAGGTTGCCGCCGGCGATGTCCAGCCGGCGCATCGACACCGCCTGGGAGACGGCCCAGAAGTTCGCCGACGACCGGCAGCCGTCCTGACCGGCGGCGTCGACGTCGATGGACAGGTTGGACAGCGTGCGCCAGAAGTTGACCAGGGCGATGCAGTTGCCGGCGCCGCCGTCGGCCAGGCAGCGGTTGTAGACCTCGATCTTGCCGTTGACGTCGACGTCGGTGGGGGCGGCGCCCAGCCCGGCGACCTCGGTGTAGTAGCCGACCTTGACCTGCAACGGCTGCTCCGCCGTGCCGTAGCTGCCCGGCTTGAAAAGGTAGGCGTGCCGGGCGGTGCTCATCTCGGCGTCGACCTGGCGGGCGTGCGCCGCGTCCAGCGTAGCCTGGATCTGGCTGACCGGCATGCTCGGGTCGAAGATCGTGACGTTGGGTCCGAAGTCCGGCGTGCCGTGCCGGGGCGGACCGGCGGTGGCGGCGGTGCCGGCCAGGCTGGCGGTGGTCGCCAGCGCGAGTCCGAGCGCGAGGGCCCGGACGGTACGCCGCCGGCCGCTGCGGGGATGCGTCGTCATGCGGTTCGTCCTCTCCGCTGGCCGGCACCTGCTCCGGCGCAGCGACGTGGATGGGGAAGGGGGACCTGCCACTGCCGGCGGCGGACAAGGCCCTGTGAGAGCGCTCTCTCGGCTCGCCGGCTCGGATCACGTCGTGAAGGAAGGGGGTGGCTTGTTTCTACCCGGTGAACCGGCTCGCCCGCTACCGGCGCGGGCATCGACTTTCCGTACGGCCGCCCCCGCCTGCTGGTCCACGGCGGACCGTCGCGTGCGCCGGCGGCCGGGCACGCGCGGGCGCGGGGGTGGCGACGCGGCGCGTCGCCACCCCCGCGGGGTTCGTCGGGTGCGCTCGGGTCAGGAGGCGGTGCAGGATCGGACCTGGGGGCGGCTCCAGTTGCCGTTGGCCATGGTGGTGAAGCCGAAGACGTTCCCGCTGCCGTTCGACCGCATGGTCATGACGTTGCCGCTGCTGTCCCAGCTCGGGGTGCCGTTCCAGGTCGCCGAGACCTTCTGGGGCGGGGTGACCGCGACGACCACTGTCCAGTTGCTGGCCCCGCTGACGGTGACCTCGCTGTTGAACCGGTCGCCCCACCGGGTGCCGTCGCGCAGGGTCGCGGTGCAGCTGCCGCCGGGCGGCGGGGTGGTCGGCCCGGTGGTCGGCGGGGTGGTCGGCGGCGTGGTCGGCGGGGTCGTGCCGCCGTTGAGGGCGGCGAGGACCGCGTCGTACGCCGGCTTCTTGGCGCCGCTGCTGGTGAACAGCAGCGGGTTCTGGTCGGCCCGCCAGGAGTCGCTGTCCCGGATGCCCCAGACCGTGATGCCGGTGCAGCGGGCGACGGCGAGGCAGTCGTTGACCACGTTGCGGTACGTGTCAGCGGGGGCGTTCTGGATGTCCAGCTCGGTGATCTGCACGTCGACGCCGAGCGCGGCGAAGCTGGACAGCGTGGTGCGGTAGTTGCCCGGGTACGGCGAGCCGCTGTTGAAGTGCGACTGGAGGCCGACGCAGTCGATCGGCACGCCACGCTGCTTGAAGTCGCGGACCATGTTGTAGACGGCCTGGGTCTTGGCGTGGGTCCAGTCGTCGGTGTTGTAGTCGTTGTAGCAGAGCTTCGCGCCCGGGTCGGCGGCCCGGGCGGCCCGGAACGCGGCCTCGATCCAGTCGTTGCCGGTGCGCTGCAGGTTGGAGTCGCGCCGGGCGCCGCTGCCGCCGTCGGCGAACGCCTCGTTCACCACGTCCCACGCCACGACCTGGCCCCGGAAGTGGGTGGCCACCTGGGTGACATGGTTGAGCATCGCCTGGCGCAGCGCGCTGCCGCTCATGTTCTGCATCCAGCCGGGCTGCTGGGAGTGCCAGGCGAGAGTGTGGCCACGCACGCTCATCCCGCGGCTGCGGGCGTGGCTGACGATCCGGTCCGCGTTGGTGTAGTTGAACTGCCCCTGCTGCGGCTCGGTGGCGTCGATCTTCATCTCGTTCTCGGGCGTCACCGAGTTGAACTCGCGGTTCAGGATCGTGGTGTACGCGCTGTCGCTGAGCTTGTTGGCGGCCACCGCGGCGCCGAAGTACCGGCCCCGCTCCGCCGCGGAGGCACCCAGGGTGGTGCCGGCGCTGGCCGCGACGGGCAGCACCACGGCACCGGCCGCGGCGAGCAGACCCACGGCGGCGAGGGCGAGGGCCGCCCGCCTTCGTGCGGTCGATCTTGGACGGTTGTCCTGCTGGCTGCTGTCGATCATTTCTGCCCCTTCTGGTGGGGGACCGGGCTGGTGGGGGCGCCGGCCTGGTGTGGTGGGGGTGTCGGGTCGCCGCCGCAGCCGGTGGGACGCCGACCCGACATCGACCCGAATAGATGTGGAGTATTGCAGCGGCCGATTGGTGCGGCAAGATTTTCCGGAAAGCTAACGATAGCTAAGCCGCTGCCCGGTCTGTGGCTGCGGGAGGGATCAGCAGGCCAGCATCATGTTTGGGCAGACACGATGATCAACTGTGAACAGTTGAAGCGCCGAGCGGGGCGATGTTGACCCGGATTTTCCGGTGAGGTTTCGCAACGAGCTCGGCCCGTGGTGCGGCAGCCCGTGTCGTCAGTGCGGTCCGCCGTGGGGCATGCCCCACGGCGGCCGCGTCACCGGTGCCGCCCCGCCGAACCCGTGCCGCTGATTCGCCCGGGACGGCCGGCCGGGAGCCGGGCGCTCCGTAGAATCGCTGGGTGCCGCAGATCGTGCAGTTGCTGGCCTCGCCCGTGCACCGCTACCTGGGCCGGCCCGCCGACGGTCCGGCACCGGCCCCACCCGGCGAACTGGTCGACCAGATCCAGCTCCGGGCGGGCCTCGGCATCGTCGGCGACCGGTACTTCGGCAAGCCGGCGCACCGCGAGGCGAGCGTGACGGTGATCGCGCGGGAGTCGTTGCCGCCCGGGGTCGACCTGGTGCAGGTGCGCCGCAACGTGCTCACCACCGGGATCGCCGTGGACGAGCTGATCGGCGCGGTGCTCAGCCTGGACTCCGGCGCGGGCCCGGTCCGGCTGCGGGTCAACCGCCCGGCGAACCCCTGCGCCTGGATGGAGGTCGCCATCGGCCCCGGCGCGTGGAAGGCGCTGCGCCGCCGGGGCGGCATCCGCTGCACCCCGCTGGACGACGGCACCCTGCGCGTCGGCCCGGTCGAGGTGACGATCAGCCGCTGAGGCCCGCGCCGGCGGCAACGCGGACTCGCCCGCGACCTCGGGTGACCGGGGGGAGCGGCCCGGCCAGGCGCTCCCGACCGGCGCTCGTGAACCTAGTCGGGTCGGACGGTGAGCGGGACGTCCCGCAGGTCCGGCACCTCCTGCCGGCGCGGCTCCCGGGTCAGCGTGGCGGTGAACGCCGCCGGCCGTACCTCCAGGTACGGCGGGGCCTCGGTGGCGGGGAAGCCGCCGGCGGCCACCGCGGCCGGGGTGGGACACTGTTTCTCCGGCCGCACCTGGATGATCTGGCCCGGCCGGACCAGGTAGGACGGCTGGTTGACCTTGCCGCCGTCGAGGGTGAACGTGTTGTTCGTGACCAGGTGGCGGGCCTCGCTCACGCTGCGGGCGAAGCCGGCCCGGTGCACCAGGGCGTCCAGCCGCTGCTCCAACTGCCCGGCCAGGTTCTCCGCCGCGTCGCCGGGCTGCCCGGCGGCGGTCACCAGGGCCCGGACCAGCTGCCGCTCGCGCAGGTCGTACGCGGCCCGGAGCCGGTGTCGTTCGGCGTCGGGCAGCCGGTAGCCGCGCGGGGCGCGCCGCGGCCCGCCCCGGCGCCCGATCGGGTGCCGCTGCCGGCGCAGCCGGTAACCCCACGCCGGCTTGAGCGGTACGTCGTCGGTGGGCGCGACGTTGACCTTGGACCGCAGCATGGTGCCCCTCCCTCGACTGCCGTGGTCCCTCACCGTGCCCCCGACCCGGGTGACACGTCCTCACCCGATCCGGGTGACCGGCGCCGGCCGGCTCGCCGCCAGCGCCGCCGGACCGCCCGGCGGCTCGCGGCCGGCGCGGCCCAGGACGTCACCATCCGCCGGTTCGCCGAGCGCGACCACAACGTGGTGCACTGGACGGAGTACGACAAGGGCGGGCACTTCTTCGCCATGGAGCAGCCCGAGCTGTTCGTCGCCGACGTCCGGGCGTTCTTCCGCAAGGTCCGCTGAGCTGCGTGCCGGCGGTGCCGGACGCATCGAGCCGGACCACGGCGATCTGGTTGAGCCGGTTCTGCACCACGTAGAGCGTGCGGCCGACGAGCAGCAGCCCGTCGCCGTTGGTGAACGTGTGGCCGGGCACGTCGACCGTGGTGGCGACGCCGGTGGCCGGGTCGACCCGGAAGAGCAGGCCGGTGTTGGACTGCACCACGATCAGCGCCGTACGGTCGGGCGTGCGCACGATGCCGTTGAGATTCACCCCGGCGCCGACCTGCTGGTAGGCCCCGCCTGCCCGCGCCCGCCGGCCCGTCACCTCGCCGGGTCGCCGGGCCCTACCGGCCGCCGGCATCGGTCCGCCGCCCGCTGGGGGCGTCGAGCAGGACGCCGGGGTTGAGCACCCAGGACGGGTCGAGCGCGGCCTTCGCGGCGCGCAGCGCGAGCCCGAACGGCTCCGGGCGCTGCCGGTCGTACCAGGGCCGGTGGTCGCGGCCGACGGCGTGGTGGTGGGTGATGGTGCCACCGGCGGCGAGCAGCGCCTCGGAGACGGCGTGCTTGATCTGGTCCCACTGCGCGAGCGTGCCGCCCCACCGGCCGGTGGCGTAGACGCCGAAGTAGGGAGCCGGCCCGTCCGGGTAGACGTGGGTGAACCGGCAGGTGACCACGCCGGTCGCGCCGACCTCGCGCAGCGCCGCGCCGGCCGCGTCCAGCACCGCGGCGCGCAGCGCGGGGTAGCGGTCCCAGGTGCAGGCGGTCTCGAAGGTCTCCACGATCATCGACCGGGCGGCCAGGGCGTCCCGCTGGTACGGCATCCGCAGGAACGCCGAGCGCCAGGTGTCCACGGCGCCGCCCCGGGGGGTGGACGCCGGGCCGTACCGGGCCGGTTCGGGCAGCGCCCCGCCGTGGTCGCGGCACAGCTCGACGGCCCGGTCCAGGGCCGGCCCGACCGGATGGTCGGCGGACTCGAAGCCCAGTACGAGGACCCCGCCGGCGCTGGCGGCCCCGGCGTTGAGCAGCGCCTCCGCCGGATCGAGCAGCCGGCAGTTGCTCGGGTGCAGCCCGGATTGGGCGATCGCCCGGGTGGCGGCCACCGCCGCGTCGTGCTCGTCGAAGTGCACCGCCGCGTCCGCCCGCCAGCGCGGCCGGTCCTGCAGGCGCAGCCACGCCTCGGTGATGACGCCGAGCGCCCCCTCGGAGCCGAGGAAGAGCCGGTCCGGTGACGGCCCCGCGCCGGAGCCGGGCAGCCGACGGGACTCGCTGGTCCCGGCCGGGGTGACCACCCGCAGCGACTCCACCAGGTCGTCGATGTGGGTGAGCACGGTCGCGTAGTGGCCGCCGGCCCGGGTGGCCAGCCAGCCGCCCAGCGTGGAGAACTCGAACGACTGCGGGAAGTGTCGCAGCGTGAGGTCGTGCCGCCGCAACTGGTCGGCCAGCGCCGGGCCGAACACACCGGCCTGGATCCGCGCCGCCCGGCTGGTTCGGTCGACCTCCAGCACCCGGTCGAGCCGGCCGAGGTCGAGACTGACCGCGCCCGGGTAATCGTCGGCCACCCGCGGCTCCACGCCGCCGACCACCGACGAGCCGCCGCCGTACGGGACCACCGCGATCCCGGCCCCGGCGCACCAGTCCAGCACGTCGACGACGTCCTGTTCGCACGCCGGGCGGACGACCAGGTCCGGCGGGTGCCGGAGGTCGCCGTGCAGGTTCCGGACGACGTCCCGGAACGCCTTGCCGTGCGCGTGCGCGGCCCGGTCGGTCTCCTCGACGGAGCAGAGGTGGGCCAGCGCCGCCGGCGGGGCGACCCGGGGCGGCCGCAGGCCCAGCTCGGCCACGGGCGGCGGGACGTGCGCGGTCAGGTCGGCGTCGGGCAGCAGGGCCCGTACCCGGTCGGTCAGCGCCGCGGCCTCCGCGCCGGTCACCGCGTCCTCGACGTGGCCCCAACCCCACCACGAACGGTGTTTCCCGGCCATCCGGCCTCCCCGCGGTCGACCCAGCCCGACCCGCCGTAACGTACTCGCCCGGCGGCGGTGTCGGGTATCCCCTGCGCGCGGGGTGGCCACCGGCGGTGGCCACCCCGCGTACCCGGTCAGGAGTTGGCCGGGACCGGCTCGGCCGGGCGGCGCCGGACGGCCCGGGACGCCGGCCGGGCCAGCGCGCTCGGCCACCAGGTACGCCGGCCGATCTCCAGGGCGAGCGCCGGGACGAGCAGGCTGCGCACCAGGAACGTGTCGAGCAGCACCCCGACGCCGACAATCACCGCGGACTGCACCGACGGCACCAGCGGCAGCACGCTGAGCGCGCCGAAGGTGGCCGCCAGCACCACACCCGCACTGGTGATCACCCCGCCGGTCACGGTCAGCGCGTGCAGCACGCCCGGCCGGTGGCCGAGCAGCGCCGCCTCCTCCCTGGCCCGGGTGGTGAGGAAGATCGTGTAGTCCACGCCGAGGGCGACCAGGAACAGGAAGGTCTGCAACGGGATCCCGACGAACAGCTTGGCGTGCCCCATCGCGTCCAGGATCAGCCCGGCCGCGCCCAGCGCCGCCAGGTACGACAGCACCACGCTCGCCAGCAGCACCAACGGCGCGACCAGCGCCCGCAGCAGCACGGTCAGGATGACGAACACCACCGCCAGGATCAGCGGCACCACCCGGCGGTTGTCCCGGTCGACCGTGCGCTCCTCGTCCAGCAGGTAGGCGCTGTCCCCACCCACCAGCGCCTGGCCGCCGGGCACCGCGTGCACCGCGGCACGCAGCCGGTCCACGGTGTCCAGTGCGGCGTCGCTGTCCGGGGTGTCGGCCAGCACCGCGCCGATCCGCACCCACCGGCCGTCGGGCGAGCGTTCCGGCGCGCCCACCTCGGCCACCCCCGGCACGGCACGGGCGGCGGCGACCACCTGGTCGGCGCGGTCCGCGGTGGCCAGGATGTCGGCCGGGGCGACCGTGCCGCTCGGGTAGTGCGCTGCGATCATGCGCTGGCCGGTGATCGAGCCGACCTCCCGGGTGAACGTCTCGTCGCCCGGCAGACCGACGCTGAGGTTGCCGATGCCGAAGCTGAGCGCGACCAGTGCCGCGGCGGTGCCGATCCACACCGTCCGGGGCCGGCGGCCGACCAGCCCGGCGATCCCCCGCCACACCCGGTGGTCGGCGGCCACGTCCACCCCGGCCGCGTCCGGCGCGTAGCGCGGCACGAACGGCCAGAACAGCCACCGGCCGAACAGCACCAGCACGGCCGGCAGCAGCGTGGTCATGGCGAGCAGGGCGGCGGCGATGCCGACCGCGCCGACCGGGCCGAGCCCCCGGGTCGACGGCAGCTGCGCGGCGAGCAGGCAGAGCAGGCCGATCGCCACGGTCGCCGCGGACGCGCCGATCGCGCCGATCGAGCGGCGTACGGCCACCGCCATCGCGGCGTGCCGGTCGGCGTGCCGGCGCAGCTCCTCCCGGTAGCGGGCGATGAGCAGCAGCGCGTAGTCCACGCCGACGCCGAACACCAGCACGGTGAGGATGCTCTGGCTCTGGAAGTCGACCGCCAGCCCGGCGTACCGGGCCAGCAGGTAGACGACCGCGCTGGCGAGTTGGTTCGCGAACGCCGCGGTGAGCAGCGGGAGCAGCCAGAGCACCGGGCTGCGGTAGGTGACCAGCAGCAGCAGGGCGACGGTGGCGGCGGTGGCCAGCAGCAGCGCGCCGTCCATCCCGCCGAACGCGTCGAACACGTCGTGCTCGGCGGCGGCCGGGCCGGTCAGCGCGGTCCGCAGGCCGGCCGGGGTCTCGGCGGCCAGCCGGTCCTTCAGTTCGGTGACCGCCGTGCCGCGCCGCTCGTCGTCCCCGGCGACCGGGAAGGAGAGCAGCAGCGCCCGGCCGTCCTCGCTCGGCACCGCCGCCGGCACCTGACCGCCGTCGGCGTACCGGGTGAAGGCGGCGCGGTCGGCGTCGACCTTGGCCCGGTCGGCGGCGGTGAGACCGCCGTCCCGGACGTAGACCGCGATCGCCAGCGGGGCCCCCGAGTCGGGGAACGCCGCCTCCGCCCGCTGCGCCGCCCGGCTGTGTTCGGCGCCGGCGGGCAGCGCGCCGAGGGTGTCGTTGTCCTGCACCTCGGTCAGCTTGAGCGCCAGCGGTCCGGCCGCCGCGATGACGATGAGCCAGAAGACGAGCAGGGCGTACTTGGATCGTCGACCGGACGGCAGGCCGGCCAGGCGGTGCCGGAACATGGCGGGTTCCCTCCGCGGATTGGGTGTTCTCACGCCCTCGATCCTTCGGCCCGCGACCGGCGAGGGCAGGGGTGTCACGTCCCCAACCGCGGTGGTGCTGGCACCACCGATCCGGCGGCGGGCGTGGCCCAGAATGGGAGCCGTGGACAGCTCCGTACGCCTGTTCGTCCGGCAGTGGCTCCGGCCCGGCGCGATCGCCGCCGTGCAGGGCCTGGCGCTGGCCCTGCTCTGCCTGACCACCAACGTCGCGCTGTTCGCGCTGACGGTCGTGTCGCTCGCGCTGATCCCGGTGTTCGGCATCGGGTTCGCGCTGTTCCCGGTGGTGACCGCGCTGGTCCGGCTCTGCCTCGGCGCGCAGCGCCGGCTGGCCCGCTGGGGCGGGATGCCGATGGCCACCCCGTACCGGCCGATGCCGGCCGACGCGCGGATCGGCACCTGGCGGCGGTTCCGGTGGGTGGTCGGCGACCCGGCCACCTGGCGGGACTTCGCCTGGCTGGTGCCGGGTGCGGTCACCGGCGCGGCCTGCCTGCTGGCGTTCGTGCTGCCGGCGTACGGGCTGGAGGGCGTGCTGCTGGTGCCGCTGGTGCTCTACCTGACCATCGACTGGTACGGCTACGGCGTGTTCTGGCCGATGGACAACATCGTGAAGGCCTGGCTGTCCGTACCGCAGGGGTGGTTCTTCCTGGTCGGCGGGCTGGCGGTGGCACCCTGGCTGGTCTGGCTGCACCTGCGCTTCGCCGGCTTCTTCCTGACTCCGACGAAGGCGCAGGAGCTGGCGCTGCGGGTGCGGCAGCTGACCGTCACCCGGGCCGACACGGTCGACACCCAGGCGGCCGAGCTGCGCCGGATCGAGCGCGACCTGCACGACGGCGCGCAGGCCCGGTTGGTGGCGCTGAGCATGAGCATCGGGCTGGCCGGGAAGCTGGTGGCGGACGACCCGGCGGCGGCCCGGCGGCTGTTGGCCGAGGCCCAGGAGGCCAGCGGGCAGGCCCTGATCGAGCTGCGCGACCTGGTCCGCGGCATCTACCCGCCGGTGCTCGCCGAACGCGGCCTCGGCGGCGCGGTCGAGGCGCTCGCGCTGGCCGTGCCGATGCCGGTGACGGTGGACGTGGAGCTGCCGGGCAGCCCGCCGGCGGCGGTCGAGTCGGCGGCGTACTTCGCGGTGGCGGAGGCGCTGGCCAACGTCACCAAGCACAGTGGCGCGGCGCGTGCCTGGATCCGGCTGACCCACCGGGACGGCTGGCTGGCCATGGTGGTCGGCGACGACGGCCGGGGCGGTGCGCAGCCGGACGCGGGGACCGGCCTGGCGGGTGTGCGGCGCCGGCTGGCGGCGTTCGATGGAACGATGACGGTGACCAGTCCGCCCGGCGGACCGACCGTCGTGACCATGGAGCTGCCGTGCGAGTTGTCATCGCCGAGGATCTCGCCCTCCTCCGGGACGGGCTGACCCGCATCCTCGACGCCTTCGGCTGCCAGGTGGTCGAGGCGGTCGCCGACGGCCCGTCCGTGCTGCCGGCGCTGACCCGGCACCGCCCCGACGTCGCGGTGGTCGACGTACGTCTGCCGCCGACCTTCACCGACGAGGGCCTCCAGGCCGCGTTGCAGGCCCGTACCCGGCTGCCCGGCCTGCCGATCCTGGTGCTGTCCCAGCACGTCGAGCAGCTGTACGCCCGGGAGCTGCTCTCCGACCGCGGTGGGGGAGTGGGCTACCTGCTCAAGGACCGGGTGTCCAACGTGGACCAGTTCGTCGACGCGGTGCGCCGGGTGGCGGCCGGCGGCATGGTGATGGACCCGGACGTGGTCTCCCAGCTGCTGGCCCGCAACACCGGCGGGCAGCGGCTCGCCGGGCTGACCGCGCGCGAGCGCGAGGTGCTGGGCCTGATGGCGGAGGGCCGGTCGAACGCGGCGATCGCCGGCCGGCTGTTCGTCACCGAGAAGGCGGTCAGCAAGCACATCAACAACATCTTCAGCAAGCTCGGCATGCCGCCGTCGGACGATGACAACCGGCGGGTGCTGGCCGTGCTGGCGTATCTGAACGGCTGAGCCCGCGCCGCGCGGCGCCCCCGGTCAGGCCGGTGAGCTGGGGCCGCCGCGCATCGCGTCCGCGGTGACCGCGCACCGGTCGGGGTCGTGCGCGACGCCGTCGGCGGCCTGGCGCAGCAGTCGGTGCAGCAGCGCGCGCTCCGCCTCGGGCAGGGCACCCAGCAGCTCCTCCTCCACCTGGCGTACCCGCGCGTCCAACTCGTCGAGCCGGCGGCGCCCGTGCCCGGTGGGCACGATCCGGCGGGCGCGCCGGTCGGTCGGGTCCTGCTGGCGCTCGACCAGGCCGGATTCGACGCAGCGGTCGATCAGGTAGGTCATCACGCTGCGGTCGATGCCCAGCCGGGTGGCCAGCGAGGCCTGGCTGGGCGGCTCGTCCCGGACGACGGCCGAGAGCACCTGGTAGCCCCGGGTGCCGTAGGGCAGGTCGCCGACCGCCGCCGCCACCCGGGCGCTCCACTCCCGCAGCAGCACGGTGAGCGCCCAACCGAACTCGCCGACGAACTCCGGTTCGGAGTCGGTGCGGGCCGGGGTGGGAACGCCAGCGGTGGTCATGCCACCGATGCTACCAGTCAGTGATTGAACAGACACATCATCTGTTGGACAGATGAGTTAGCACCTGTATCGTTTGTCGCGCAAACAATGTGGCGGACGACGGAGCGGATCCATGACCGACTACGGGCACGACCTGACATTCGGGACGTTCATCACGCCCCAGAACGACAACCCCCAGGTGCCGGTCCAGCTCGCCCAGCTCACCGAGGCGGCCGGGCTGGACCTCGTCACCTTCCAGGACCACCCGTACCAGCCCGGTTTCCTGGACACCTGGACCCTGCTGACCTGGGTCGCGGCGGCCACCGAGCGGATCTCGGTCGCCGGTAACGTGCTCAACCTGCCGCTGCGCCCGCCGGCGGTGCTGGCCCGCTCGGCCGCCAGCCTGGACCGGCTCTCCGGCGGCCGGTTCACCCTCGGGCTCGGTGCGGGCGCCTTCTGGGAGGCCATCGAGGCGATGGGTGGCCAGCGGCTCACCCCGGGCCAGGGGGTCCAGGCGCTGGCCGAGGGCATCGAGATCATCCGGGGGATCTGGGACGCGGCCGACCCGACCGCGCTGACCGTGGACGGCAACTACCACCGGGTCGCCGGCGCCAAGCGCGGCCCGGCGCCGGCCCACGACATCCCGATCTGGGTGGGCGCGCTCAAGCCGCGGATGCTGCGGCTCACCGGCCGGATCGCGGACGGCTGGGCGGTCACCCTCCAGTACGTCGGCGACGACGGCCTCACCGAGGGCAACGCGACGATCGACGAGGCCGCCACCCGGGCCGGCCGCCACCCGGGCGAGATCCGCCGGGTGCTCAACATCGGCGGCGCCTTCACCCCGCAGGGCCGGGGCTTCCTGCAGGGACCGCCCGCGCAGTGGGTCGAGCAGCTCGCCCCCTACGCCCTGGAGCAGGGCATCGGCACCTTCATCCTGATCGGCGACGACCCGCGCGCCATCCAGACCTTCGGCCAGGAGGTCGCGCCGGCGCTGCGGGAACTCGTCGCGGCGGAGCGGGCGTCCGCCGGCACCGCGCCGGTGGCCCGGCGGCGGGGCAGCGCCGCGCTGGCGGCCCGCCGGGCCGGCATCGCCTACGACGACGTGCCGGCCGCGCTGGCCGCCCGGGCGGTGGAGCCGGGCGACCGGGAGTACGGGTCGGTCCGCTCCGGCTACCTGCGCGCCGGCCGGCCCGGTCTGGTGCTGCGCCCGCGCAGCGCCGAGGAGGTCGCCGAGGCGCTGGCCTTCGCCCGCAAGCAGGAGGTGCCGATGGCCATCCGCTCGGGCGGCCACGGCATCAGCGGCCACTCCACCAACGACGGCGGCATCGTGGTCGACCTGGGCGCCCTCGACGGCATCGAGCTGCTCGACGAGCGCACCGGGCTGGTCCGGCTGGGCGCCGGCGCCCGCTGGGGACGGGTCGCCGAGAAGCTCGTCCCGCACGGTCTGGCGATCAGCTCCGGCGACTACGGCGGGGTCGGCGTCGGTGGGCTGGCCACCACCGGCGGCATCGGCTTCATGGGCCGGCTGCACGGGCTGACCATCGACCACGTCCGGGCCGCCGAGGTGGTCCTCGCCGACGGCCGGATCGTCCGCGCCGACGCCGAGAACCACCCCGACCTGTTCTGGGCGCTGCGCGGCGCCGGCGCCAACGTCGGCGCGGTCACGTCACTGGAACTCGCCGCCGACCGGGTGGGCGACATCGTCCACTCGGTCATGCTGCTCGACGCCTCGGACACCGCCGGGGTGCTGGCGCGCTGGGGGCAGGTGGTGGAGACCTCGCCGCGCGAGCTGACCAGCTTCATCATCCTGTCCCCGAACCGGGGCGCGCCGTCGGCGGTGGCGCGGGTGATGACCGTCTACGCCAGCGACGACACCGACGCGGCGGTGGCCGCGCTGCAACGGCTCGCGGACATCGCCCCGCTGCTCGACCACGAGGCCCGGCTGACGCCCTACTCGGGCGTCGTCTTCCCCACCCAGCCGCACCACGCCTCCGGCGGGCCGGGGCCGGTCACCCGCTCGGGGCTGTTCACCCACCTCACCCCGGAGGTGTCCGGCGGGCTCGCCCGGCTGGTCACCGAGGGCGTCTCGTACTTCCTGCAACTGCGCGCGGTGGGCGGGGCGGTCAACGACGTGCCGGCCGGCGAGACCGCGTACCCGCACCGGCACCAGAACTTCTCCGCGGTCGCCTTCGGCGGCGGGGTGCGGCGCGCCGCCCTGGACGAGCCGTGGGACAGCTGGGTGTACCCGCACGCCGAGGGTCTCTACCTCAGCTTCGAGACCGACCCGCGCCCCGAGCGGCTGCGCGACGCCTTCCCGGAGCCGACGCTGAGCCGGCTGCGACAGGTCAAGCGGGCCTACGACCCGGACGCGGTGTTCAACACCAACTTCCCGGTGCCGCCCGCGACCGACTGACGGGGCGGCGGGGTGGGTCGACCGGCCCACCCCGCCGCCGTGCGGGTCAGTGCGCGGCCGCTTGCGCGGCGGCCTCCTCCCTGCGCCCGCCGCTCGTCCCCGCCGAGCGTGTGCAGCGGCTTCTCCTTGATGAACAGCACCACGAGCAGGGCGAGCACCGCGAACCGCGCGCCGACGCTCGTGGGGTGTTCCGGACAGGCGAACCCGGGCGCGGCGCCGCCCACCGCGGCGACCAGTGCCGGGTGACCGTGGTCGCGGGACACCGAGGCGGTCGGCGACGGCCTCGACGATCGCCCGCTCGACCTCGGCGTTTCCGGCGATCAGCCGGGTCAGCAGCGCCGGGTTGCGCTCGATGACCGCCAGCCGGAGCCGCCACAACTCCCGGTCGGCCTGCATCATCTCGGCCGTCCCGGTCAGGGCCAGCCGGATCGCCTCCAGCGCCGGCACCTCGGGCGGGGCCGCCGATCACTCCGATATTGGTTAGCCTACCCTAACCGTCATGACCCAGGCCCTGCCCGTCGCGCCGTGGCGCGTCTTCACCGTCGAGGTCCGCGCGGTACGCCGGATCAGCCCGTCGTTCCTGCGGGTCACCTTCACCGGACCGGACCTCGACCGGTTCGCCGACAACGGCTACGACCAGCGGATCAAACTGGCGTTCCCGCTGGCCGGGGAGACCACGGTGCGGCTGCCCGGCGGCGAGGACTGGTACGCGCAGTGGCGGGCGCTGCCGGAGGAGCGGCGCAACCCCATCCGCACCTACACCGTCCGGGCCGTCCGCCCGCTGCTCAGCGAGGTGGACGTCGACCTGGTGCTGCACGGCGACGGTGGGCCGGCCACCCGGTGGGCCCGCCGGGTCCGCCCCGGCGACGAGATCGCCATCCTCGGCCCGGACGCCGGTTACCCGGGTGACCACGGCGGGGTGGAGTTCCGTCCGCCGTCGACCGGCCACCTGCTGCTGGCCGGCGACGAGACCGCCGCCCCGGCGATCTGCGCCATCCTGGAACGGCTGCCGGTCGACGCCCGGGGGCGGGCGCTGCTGGAGGTGCCCGAACCGGCCGACGCGCTGCCGGTCGCGGCGCCGCCCGGGTTCGAGGTCGAGTGGCTGCCCCGGGGCGACGGCGCGCACGGCAGCCGGCTCGTCCCGGCCGTCACGGCGGCGGCGGGCGCGCTGCTCGGTGACACCGAAACGGGTGCCGACCAGGTCATCGCCGACGTGGACGTCGACCGGGACATCCTGTGGGAGGTGCCCACCCCGGCCGCCCCGGTGCCGCTCTACGCCTGGCTGGCCGGCGAGGCGGCGGTCATCCGTACCCTGCGCCGGCACCTGGTCGGCGAGCGCGGGCTCGACCGGCGCGCGGTGGCGTTCATGGGGTACTGGCGGCTCGGCCGGGCCGACGGCGCCTGAGGTGCCGACCGCTCGGCCCGGCGGGTGCCGGACCCCGCCCGCGGAGACTGAGCGAAGCTCAGGGCAACGGGCGGGAGATGCCCCGGGCGTGGTCGGTGAGAGCCGCGCCGACCACGGTGGCCTCCAGCGGCAGCACCTCCAGGCACCGCCGGACGGCCGCGGCCATCAGCACGTTCGGCACCCGCATGGAAAGCGTGCAGTGCGGCACCCAGCGGCCCGGCCGGTAGTGCTCGACCAGCGTGATCCCGGCCTCGGTGAGCCGGTCGTAGACCCGCCGGTGGTGGTCCAGCAGTTCGGCGGTGGGGGTCGGGCCGAGCCAGAGGACCCGGCCGACGAACTGGCCGGCGTGCTGGAAGGACAGCCGCAGCGGCGCGGCCACCATCGTCCCGGCCAGCGCGGCGGCCACCCGTTCCGGGTCGAAGCGCGGCGCCACCGCGAGCGAGACGTGCGGCCGGTGGCGCTGCTCCAGCAGGGAGCGCATGCTCTGCACGCCCTCGGACTCCAGCGCCTCCCAGAGCACCCGGATCCGCCGGGTGGCGTCGGTGTCCAGGTAGAGCTCCAGCGCCGCGACCACGCGATCACCTTAGGCGTCGGGGTTTGACCGTGGCCCCCGGCGGTACCCGGAGAGGTCCGCACGACCAGGAGGCTCCGGATGGACGCGAACGACCTGCTGACCGAGACCTACGACCGGCTGCCCGCCCTCGTCCGCACGGCGGTCGACGGCCTCACCCCGGAACAGTTGCGCCACCGGCCCGGGCCGGACGCGAACCCGGTCGGCTGGCTGGTCTGGCACCTGACCCGGCTCCAGGACCACCACGTGTCCGACGCGTTCGACGTGGAGCAGCTCTGGGTCACCGGCGACTGGGCGGGGCGGTTCGGGCTCAGCCCGGATCCCGACGACACGGGCTACGCGCACACCCCGGAACAGGTCGCCGCGGTACGTCCGGAGAGCGCGCGGGCGCTGGTGGACTACCACGAGGCGGTGGCGGCGCGTACCCGCGCGTTCCTGACCGGACTACGTCCGCCCGACCTGGACCGGGTGGTCGACGAATCCTGGGACCCGCCGGTGACCCTCGGTGTCCGGCTGGTCAGCGTGGTCGAGGACGACCTCCAGCACATCGGCCAGGCCGCCTACGTGCGCGGGCTGATCGAGCGGGGCTGACGGCCGTACCGGATCAGGGCACGATGACCGCCCGCCCCTCCAGCGTGCCCTCCCGCATCTGCCGGTACGCGGTGAGCGCCTCCTCCAGCGGGTACGTCGTCGCCTTCGGCCGCACCATGCCCCGTGCGCCCAGCTCGAGCACCTCCACCAGCTCCGGCCGGCTGCCCCAGTAGGTGGTCTGGATGCTCAGCTCGTACGGCACGCTGAAGAAGCCGACCGAGAGGGTGCCCCCGCCGATCCCGACGATGGTGAGGTCGCCGACGGTGCGCGCGGCGGCCACGCCCAGGGCCAGGGTGGCGTCGGCGCCCACGAAGTCGAGGATCACGTCCGCGCCCCGGCCGCCGGTGACCCGCCGGATCTCGTCGACGGTCCCCGCGCCGGAGGACAGGGCCAGGTCGGCGCCGCACTCCTCGGCCAGCCGCAGGGCCGCGTCCCGGGTGTCGACGGCCACCACCCGGGCGGCGGTGGTCGCCTTGAGGATCTGGATGCCGACGTGCCCGAGCCCGCCCACGCCGATCACCACGGCGGTGCTGCCCGGCGCGAGTTTCGCCCAGGACCGCCGGATCGCGTGGTACGGGGTGAGGCCGGCGTCGGTCAGTGGCGCCGCCCGCACCGGGTCCAGCCCTTCGGGCAGCGGCACGATGTGCCGGGCGTCCGGCACGAGCTGGTAGTCGGCCATCCCGCCGTCCGCGCCCAGCCCGCCACCGCCACCGGGCGCCGGCGCCGCGGCGATGTTCTCGCAGTACGGGTCGACGCCGACCCGGCAGCGGGCGCAGGTGCCGCAACCCCACGGCCCGTAGACGGCCACCGGCTGGCCGACCTCCAGCCCGGTCACGCCCGTGCCGAGGGCGTGCACCCAGCCGGCGTTCTCGTGACCGAGGGTGAACGGTGGGTTCCAGGGCACCGCACCGGCCTCGAAATCGTGCATCAGGTGCAGGTCGGAGTGGCAGGCGCCGGCCCCGCCGATCTTGACAACCACCTGGCCCGGGCCGGGGGTGGGTTCGTCGACCTCGACCAGTTCCGGTTCCGACTTCCAGCCTGGCAACCGCAGTGCGCGCATGATCCGACTCCCGTCCGTCCGTTCCGACCTCCACCGGCGGGTCTGCCCACTGGGCGGCGGCGCAAACAGGGGCCGGCGGTGGGGCGGGGATGGCGTGGGGCGCAGACCGCCGGGTGTCGGCCGGACACCGCCGGGCCGACCCGGCGGCACGCGCCGCGCCGGGGGTGTGCCCCGACGGTGCGGCCACGAATCACCCCATCGGGGTGAGCGTCCGTCACCCTCGTCCGGGCGACCCTGAGCCTGCGAGGGTGCGACGGAGGGAGCCGATGACGTGTCCGCGGTGCAGCACCTGCGGCGGCTGGGGCCCGGCCGCCGCCCCGACCTGCCCGACGCCCTGGCCGGCACGGTACGGCTGGACATGATGGAGGACGGGCGGACCGAACACTGGTACCTCGCCATCGCCGACCAGCGCGTCCGGGTGAGCCGTTCGACCGACGACGCCGAGCTGGTGGTCCGGGCCGACCGGGAGGTGTTCGACCAGCTGGCCCGCGGGGAGCTCCACCCGGCCGCGGCGCTGATGCGCAACGAGGTGACCGTGCAGGGCGATATCCGGCTGTTCCTGCTGCTGCGGCGGATCTTCCCCGGGCCGCCGGATGCCCGACACCCCCGGGAGATGGCCTCGACGGCGGGTGACGGCCGATGAGCCAGGAACGGCTGCACGTCGTCGCCGGCAACGCCTTCGTCATCGGCGACGCCCAGGGCGACATCGAGGTCGACCCGCACGCGCCCGTCGGGCTCTTCTCCTTCGACACCCGGTTCCTGTCCCGTTGGGTGCTCACCGTGGACGGTGAGCGGCTCAACGCGCTCTCCCGCGACGACCTGACGTACTTCGAGACCCGGTTCGTCCTGGTGCCCGGCGCGGCCAGCCACTACGTCGACGCCGACGTCTCGGTGATCCGGCACCGCTCGCTGAACGACAGCTTCAACGAGCGGCTCATCGTGCTCAACCACTCCGCCGAGCCGGCGGACCTCACAGTGCGGATGGAGATCGGGTCCGACTTCGCGGACATCGCCGAGGTCGGGCAGCCCCGGCATCGCGAGGTCGCGGTCTTCGCCGACGCCGACCGGGGGCAGCTGCGGCTGCGGTACAACCGGGGTCGGTTCGGTCGGGAGGCGGTCGTCTCCAGCACCGCCCCGGCCGACGTCGACCGCGGCGGGATGACGTTCCGGATCCGGGTGGAGCCGAACGGGCAGTGGCTCACCGACCTGCACATCGCGATGACCTTCCAGGGCGAGGCCGGGCGGGACATGCGCGCCGACCTGACCACCCACCGGCAGCACATCCGTCGCGGGATGCGCGAGGATCTCCAGGCCTGGCTGGACCGGGCGCCGCAGCTGATCGCCGAGCACGACGCCCTGCCCGAGCTGTACCGGTGCTGCCTCACCGACCTGGCCGCGCTGCGCTACGAGCCGCTGTCGTCGGTCGACCGGGTCCCGGTGGGCGGCCTGCCCTGGGCGATGTCGCTCTACGGACGGGACAGCCTCATCACCTGCCTGCAGACCCTGCCGTTCGTCCCGGAGCTGACCCCGGCGACGCTGCGGCTGCTCGCCCTGCTGCAGGGCGGTCGGCTCGACGACGAGCACGACGAGGAACCGGGCAAGATCCTGGCCGAGTTGCGCTACGGCGAGGCCGCCGCCTTCGGTGACCGGCCGACGGCGCTCTACTACGGGGCGGCCGACACCACCCCCCTCTTCCTCATCCTGCTCGACGAGTACGAGCGCTGGTCGGGCGACGGCGAGTTGGTGCGGCAACTGCGGCACCCGGCGCGGATGGCGCTGGACTGGATCGACGAGTACGGCGACCTCATCGGTGACGGCTACCTGCGGTACCAGACCCGCAACCCGCGTACCGGCACGGTCAACCAGATCTGGAAGGACTCCGCCGACGCGATCGCGGACCGGCACTGCCGCCTGCCCGCCTTCCCTCGGGCGACCTGCGAGCTGCAGGGCTACGCGTACGACGCCAAGGTGCGCGGCGCGCGGCTGGCCCGCGAGTTCTGGGACGACCCGGAGTGGGCCGACGGGCTGGAGCGGCAGGCGGCGGAGCTCAAGGAACGGTTCAACCGGGACTTCTGGCTGCCGGACCGGGGATACTACGCGCTGGCGCTGGGGCCGGACGGCGAGCCGGTCGACGCGCTCGCGTCCAACATCGGGCACCTGCTGTGGAGCGGGATCGTCGACGCGGGGCGGGCCGGCGCGGTGGCCGACCACCTGCTCGGTCCGGCGATGTTCAGCGGCTGGGGCGTTCGCACCCTGGCCGCTGGTCAACGGTCGTACAACCCCGTCGGCTCGCACGTCGGCGCGGTGTGGCCGTCGGACAACTCGCTGATCGCCGCCGGGCTGCGCCGCTACGGCTACGACGAGCAGGCGGCCCGGGTCGCCGCCGGGATCGTGGACATGGCAAACATCCTCGGCGGTCCGGTGCCCGAGCTGATCGCCGGCTACCCGCGCAGCCTCACCAAATACCCGGTGCAGCTGCCGAGCGCCGGCCGGCCCCAGTCGTGGTCCTCCGGCGCGGTGCTGCTGCTGCTCGCCACGATGCTCGGGCTGTCCCCGTGCGGGGAGAACCTACTGGTCAATCCCGCGCTGCCGAAGGGCTTCGGGCGGATCGAACTGTACGACATCCCGGGCCGCTGGGGGCACGCCGACGCGTACGCCCGGGACCGGGTCAGGGGGCACCGGGCCCGGCTGCGGTGACCCGGCCCGCCGTCGGCGCCGCGGCGGTCGTCGGGGACGGGGGCGGGGGCGGGGTGACCCGTCGGGCCAGTCCGCGGTCGACGCCGACGAGAAGGAGGCCGAGCAGCCAGAACGCGACGGCGAAGCCGACGGCGTTCACCGCCACCCCCGGGTAGCCCGACGTCGCCGCGTCCAGGAACGGGTACGGGTACCGGTGCACCACCAGCCCGCGCAGCAGCGCGAACCCGAGGTAGCCGAGGGGGAAGGCCAGCCAGTACAGCGGGTGCCGGAGGCGGAGCCGCCCGCGCCGGTCGAGCAGCGCCCAGTCGGCCAGCGCCAGCAGCGGCACGACCGTGTGCAGCAACTGGTTGCCCAGCACCTCACCGGGGGCGCGGTCGGGCTGGGCCATGGCGAACGGGCTGGCCGGGTTCGCCAGCAGCAGGTGGTACACCACCCCCGTGATGGCGATGTAGAGGGTGACCGCGCCCTTGAGCGCGGGCGACGGGCCGGGCCGGTCGCGCCCGGCGAGCAGGGCGGCGTACCCGGCGAGGAGGCCGACCGCGACGTTGCTCTGGATGGTGAAGTACGGCAGCAGGCCGGTGACGGTCGCCGGACCGAGCGTGGTGAGCACGATCCCGGCCAGCACGCTGATCACGATCGTCAGACGGAAGGACACCGCCACGCCCCGCCGCCGCAGACTCATCGGCGCACGCTATCAGCCCGCCTCCGCCGGCCGGCCGCGTCGATCGCCGGTGGCGGTCAGCTCGCGGCGTGCCCCGGCGGGAGGCTGCGGCGCTGGCCCGGGGCGGGGGTGTGGTCGCCACCGGTCACCGCGGGCCGCTCGTCCGGGGACGCGGCCGGTGTCGGCCGGTCGGTCGCCCGGGTGCCCGGCTCACCGCCGGGCCGGTCGGTCGGGGCGCCGGGCGACTTCGACCGGCCCGATGAACCGACCAGCGCCCGCTCGCAGTAGTCGTCCACCCGGCCCTTGCCGCCGGCGGCGTGCAGCAGCGGGGCGAAAGTGGGATTGTCCAACGCGCGGCCCGGATTGTCCGCCACCTCGAGATAGGCCCGGCACAGGCTGGTCAGCGTGGCGGTCGACGCGACGTCGTGCTCGCCCGGCCCGGACGGCGACGCCGACGGGCCCGCCGGTTGACCGGGGGAGTCGGACGGCGGCGGCAGGGTCGACGGTGGCGCACTGGCCGGCGCCGGCGCGCGCAGCGGGTTCGGCAGGCTCCCGTTCGCGGCGGCGAACGCCACCCCTCCGGTGGCGGCGAGGGCGACGCCGGCCACCAGGGCCCGGACGCCGAACGCGGTGAGGGTGAACCGCTGCCGAGGTGAGGCCGGCAGGTCCAGCGGCGCACCGGCCAGCGCCCGCCGGTACGCGTGCACCGCCGCGCCCTCCCCGGCCAGTTCACCGTCGCGTGGCGCGGCGCGGACCGCGGTCAGCAGCAGGACCAACGGCCGGGGACCGTCCTGCGGGTCGCCGGCCGGACCGTCGAGCAGCCGCTCGACGGTTTCCTGGTCCATCCGGTGTGCGTTCATCTCGTGTCCCTCAGCGCCACCGGCTCCGGTGGTGTCACATCGCGCCGGTGTGACGTGGGACAAGGTCGGTCGACGCGGGGCCGGGCACCGCCGGGGGCGGGCATCCGGCTCGCGTCGGACGCCCGGCCCAGGCGGTCAGCCCATGGTCTTCGCGCCGTCGATCGCCTCGCGGAGGATGTCGGCGTGCCCGGCGTGCTGGGCCGTCTCGGCGATCATGTGCAGCACGACCCGGCGCACCGACCAGCTCGCCCCCGGCTCGAACCACGGCGCCTGCGGCAGCGGGTGCGCGGCGTCCAAGTCGAGCGTCAGGACCAGCTCGTCCGTCCGGTCGGCGACCCGCGCGTAGTCGTCGAGCAGGGCGGCCAGCGTGTCGGCTCCGGTCATCCGGAACTGGCCGGCCCAGTCCACCGGCTCGCTCTCCATCGCCGCGGCGCCGCCGACCGCGAAGAGCATCCACCGGTGTTCGGTGCCCGCCACGTGCTTGATCAGCCCGCCGAGGCAGAGCTCGCTGACCGTGGTGCGCCGGGCCGCCTGCTCGTCGGTGAGCCCGTCGACGGTCTGCCGGAGGAACCCGCGGTGCCGGCGCAGCGTCTGCAGCAGATCGGCCCGCTCGCCGGTGGTCACCTGTTCCGAGATGGTCATCGATGTCACCCTTCACCCGACGTCGTGGCGAGGGCCAGGATAGGCCGGACCACCGACGGTTTCGTCCCGTGCGTGCCCTCCGGTTGCCGATCCGCCCGATCGGCGGTGCACTGAACTACATGGGTGTGATTAAGGTGGGTACGTCGGGCTGGGCCCACCGGATGCTGCTCCGCTCAAGCTGGTATCCCCGCACGGCGAACACCCCGGCCGGCCGGCTCGGCTGGTACGCCGGCTGCTTCCCGCTGGTCGAGGTGGACACCTCGTACTACGCGGTGCCCGTGCCGGAGACGACGCAGGGCTGGGTGGCCGCCACGCCCGCGGGGTTCACCTTCGACGTCAAGGCGTTCAGCCTCTTCACCGGCCACCCCACCCCGGTCGCCGCGCTGCCGCGGGACCTACGCCCGGCCGGTGGACCGGCCCGGATCCGTCGCCGCGACCTGCCGCCGGCGGCGTACGACGAGCTGTGGGCCCGGTTCCACGCCGCGCTGGAGCCGCTCGCGGCGGCCGAGCGGCTCGGCGCGGTGCTGTTGCAGTTCCCGCCGTGGTTCGCCCGTGGCGAGGCCGCCCGGCGGCGGATCGCCGACCTGGCCGTGCGGTGCCGGCCGTGGCGGGTGGCCGTGGAGCTGCGGCACGGGTCCTGGTTCGACGGTCCGGCGGCGGCGGAGACGCTGACCTTTCTGCGCGAGCACGGCCTCACCTTCGCCTGCGTGGACATGCCGCAGGGCCATCCGTCGTCGGTCCCGCCGATCCTGTACGCCACCGCCGGCCTCGCGCTCGTCCGGTGACCGCGACCTACGAGTGCCGGCGGCCCTGGGTCCGGAAGGCGTCCTCGGTCCGCTCCCCGATGTCCGCGTCGTCCGGGAAGGACCGGCGCGACGGCGCCGGATCCGGCGGGGCGCCCGGCCCCGCCTCGGCCGTCCGGGTCGGTTCGACCGGACCGAACCCGTGCCGGCCGCGGGCGCCGGACGGTCCGGCCGGCTGGCCCGCGCGGCGCTCCCCGCGGTGCCCCTCCGGTACCGCGGTCTCCTCGCTGCCCTCGTCCATCGGGTCGTCCTCGCCGGCGCCCCAGGGTGGTTCGGCGTCGAACCCGTCGGTGGTCTTCCACGGGGTGGTCACGTCCCGTCCGTCGCCGCCCCGCCGGTCTGCTGGTGCCATGCTCACCTCGCTGGTCGCTCCGTCGCTACCGGCGCGGATTGCCCCTCCCGGCCCCGGTCATGCCCCGCGCTCCGGATGGTCGCCGGCGTGGCCCGGCGTCCGGACACGCCGGCCGGCGCCCCGCCGTCGAGGAGTCGGCGGGACGCCGTCGCACTCGTCACCGGTGTCAGCGGCGGGAAGACATGGGCATCCGCTTCCCGATCGCGGTCATCGCCGCCATCTTGCCCATCGCCTTGGGCGAGCCCATCGCGCCGACCCGGTTCAGCATCCCGCGGAGCACCTCGCCGGGCTTCTGCTGCTCGCTCATGTACGCCGTGACCACGATCAGCGCGCCGGTCAGCGCCGGGACCGCCCACTGGAGCGCCTTCATCTGGCGCTGGGCGGACGCGACGTTCGCCGGCGTCTGGTGGTTCGGCTCGGTGATCCCGTCCACCGGCGGGCTGCCGGACTTCTCGAGCTTCATCCCGAGCAACCGGCTGTAGCCGGTGACCGCGAGAGCGCTGACCGTCAGCGCGGTCTTCAGCGTGCTGGCCCGGCCGACCCCCGTCTGGGCCATCACCCGGGGGCTCTCCGTGACCAACTCGCCGACCGCGCCGGCGAGATGGGCGCCGATCGCCGCGGCGTTGACCGGGGTCCACCGGGACCAGCCCGCCGAGGCCACCGGAAGCCGCTGGGTCGAGTCACTGATCTGTGCTGCTCCGCCGTTGACGCCGAACGCTCCCATCAGGGAGCCCCCGAACCAGGCCGCCAAGCCCAGATCGTGCATCGAGCGCAATGCGGTGTGCCGTTCGGACATCTGATCCCCTTCCACCGTGTCGGGCGTCGCGGCATACCCACCGCCAGGGCCGCTAATCCCGAGCGTCATGAGGCGGGACGCGCCGGAAGCGGAGCCGGGCGGACATCGGTGAGCCGCCGGACGACCGGGTCGGGTCCGGGCCGGCCGGACGGTCCATCGGCGCCCGGAGGAGTCGGCCGGACGGCGGCGGGTAGTTCGTCACCGACGCAGCCGAGGGAGAGGGGAAGCGGGATGTCGCAGCCGGACGAGAGCCGGGAGAAGACCCCGAAGACCGATGCGGTCCTGATGCATCCGGACAACGACCCGCGCAAGACCAGCGCACAGGTCCCGCCGCCGGCCGAGCACGGCGAGACCCGGGTGGAGCGCGACGGCCGGATGGTGCCGGTCGACCAGGACGAGTGACCCGGGCGCAGTACCCGAGCCCAGGGCCGGTGGTCGGCTGCGCTGTCGGCAGCTCCGCAGGCGGCGCGACCGGCGCACCGCCCGACCGCCGCGCTGGCCGGGGCCGGGGGACGGGCGCGCCGCGCGGCGGTCAGCGGGCCGGCAGGCCGGCGGTGAAGGCGGCCACCCGGGCGGCCAGCGGGGTCGCCGCGCGGACCCAGGTGAAGTGGTCCAGCGGTGCGCCGGCCTCGGCCACCGTGTAGCGCTCGCGCGTCACGGGTGCGGCGACCAGCTTCCCGCAGAGCGCGTCCATCGTCGCGTGCGGGGTGTACTGGTCGTCGTCCACGCTGACCGCGAGCACCGGAGTGCGGACCGCCCGTACCGCCGATTCCGCGTCCACCCCGTCCAGCCGGGGGAAACGGCCGGTCCGCGCGGTGTGCGCCCAGTCCCGGATCACCCCGCGTGCCTGCCGGCCGCCGAAGCCCCAGCCTGGCCAGACGCCGAGCAGCCGGGCCGCCGCGGCGATGCCCTGGGTGTACGGCAGCACCCCGAACCGCCGGCCGCCGGGGTAGGACCGCCAGTACGGGATGCCGACCGCGACCAGGGCCAGGCCGTCGACGGCGTCGGTGCCGTGCAGGGCGAGGTGCAGCAGGGCGACCTGCCCGCCGAGCGAGTGCCCGAGCAGCACCGTCCGGCGGCCGTCCAGGCGGGGCTTGAGCGCCGCCAGCACGGCGCCCACGTCGGTGGCCAGCTCGGCGTAGCCGTAGCGGCAGGCGCGGCTGGGCCGGGGCGTGCTCTCCCCGGTGCCGCGCAGGTCGGCCACCACCACCGCCAGGCCGGCGGCGCGCAGCGCGGCGGCGAACGGGCGGTAGTAGCGGGCCCGCACCCCCATCGCCGGCCAGATCACCACCATTGGTGCCGCCGGCACGCCCTCCGGCTCCGGGTAGACCTGGATCCCGAGCCGGGCCCCGTCGACCTCGACGAACTCCTGCGCGTACTCCGCCGTCGCGTTCACCGGCTCAGGTTACCTGTCGGTAGCTAGTGGGTCGTCCACCACCGGCCCGCCGGGCCGGATCCTCCTACCGTGCGGGCAGCAGGGCCGGCCGGTGCCGCTGCACCCGGTCCATTGCGGCGAGGACCTGTGGATGTGGAGATCGAGCGGGCGCCGGGGCGGCGCGTCGCCCCGGCGCCCGCCGGCCCGGTCCCGTTCGAGGCGGACGTATCCGGTGTCAGGCCCGCTCGTCGCGGAGCATGCCCGGCCCGAACACCTCGTAGGCGATCCGGTCGACCGGAACGCCGCGGCGCAGCAGGCCACCGCGGACCACGTTCATGAACGGCAGCGGCCCGCACAGGTGCACGTGCGCGTCGGGGGAGAGCGGGATCATCTCCGGGTCGACCAGGCCACCGGCCACCTCGGCGGTCGGTCCGGCCAGGTCGGCGTCGGTGACCTCCTCGTACCACAGCGTGGTGCGCAGGTTGGGCAGCGCGGCGTGCAACCGCGGCAGCTCGCTGCGGAAGGCGTGCGCGGTGCCGGCCCGGTCGGCGTGCACCAGCGTCACCGGGCGCTGCGGCTCGGTGGCCGCCAGGTGCTCCAGCGCGGCCATCGCCGGGGTGAGCCCGATGCCGGCGCTGACCAGCAGCAGCGGTCCGGACCCGGCGACCGCGCTGACCTCGCCGAACGGCGGGCTGAGCCGGAGGGTGTCGCCGACGGTCACCTGCTGGTGCAGAAAGGTGGAGACCATGCCGTCGGGGTCGCCGCCGGTGCCGCGTACCCGCTTGACGGTGATCCGCCAGTGGTCGGCGCCGGGGCGGCCGGAGAGGCTGTACTGCCGGATCTGCTGGCCGCGCCCGCCGTCCAGGTCGACCGCGACCGAGGTGTACTGGCCGGGAGTGAAGGTGGGCACCGCGCCGCCGTCGACCGGCACCAGGGCGAACGAGACGACGTCGGGGGTTTCCCGGACCTTGTCGGCCACCCGCCAGGCGCGCCACACCGACTCACCCTCGGCCAGCCCGGCGAGCGTGTAGAGGCGGGCCTCCCGGGCGATCAGCTCGCAGGCGAGCAGCCAGTAGACCTCGTCCCAGGCCGCCGCGACCGCCGGGGTGACCGCGTCGCCCAGCACCTCGCCGACGGCGGCGAGCAGGTGCCGGCCGACGATCGTGTACTGGGTGGCGGTGATGCCCAGCGAGGCGTGCTTGTGCGCGATCCGGTCCAGGATCGGCCCCCACGGCACCGTCGAGCCGCCGGTCAGGTGCCCGGCGTACGCCACCACCGCGCCGGCCAGCGCGGCCTGCTGCGCCCCGGTCGCCTGGTTGCCCCGGTTGAACAGGTCCAGCAGTTCCGGGTGCGCGTCGAACATCCGCTGGTAGAAGCGGCGGGTGATCGCCTCCCCGTGCGCCTGGACGGCGGGCAGGGTCGCCGTCACCACTGCTGCTGAGGACTCGGTGAGCACGAGTTGTCTCCTTCTCCGATGAACCGTTCGGGCCCGGCCAGCTAAACAAGCATTTGAGATACCTCTTCAGGGCCGAAGGTCCCGGGCCGCTGGTCGTCCGGATCACACTGCCGGCCCGTCCGGCCGTGGTCGGCGGTGTCGGCGCTGGCTAGGGTCGGGTCCGTGCGGCTCAACCGGTCCACCGACATGGCGCTGCGGGTCGCCATGGCCGCCGCGGCGGCGCGGCGCCGGACGACGGTGGACGAGCTGGCCGAGCAGCTGGCGCTGCCGCGCAACCACGTGGCGAAGCTGGTCCAGCGGCTGCAGCGGCTCGGCGTGCTGGTCACCATCCGGGGTCGGGCCGGCGGGGTGGCTTTCGCCGACGGTGGCGGGCGGCTCACCGTGGGTCAGGTTGTCCGGGCGTTCGAGGGCGAGGACGAGGTGGTCGGCTGCGAGGCGCCGCCCTGCCCGCTGCGGGCGGCCTGCCGGCTGCGCGCGGAGCTGCGCCGCGCCCAGCAGGCATTCCTCGCCGTGCTCGACGGCGTACGCCTCGACGATCTGGTCACCGGGCCGGCCGGCCCGATCCTGCTCGCCCTCGGCGCGCCCCCGGCCGCGTCCGGCGCGCCGGGCGCCCCGGCGTCCGGCGCCGTTCCGGCGATGTGCGTCGCCCCCGCCGGGCGTGACGAATAGGTCACCCCGGGCGAGCGGATCTTCGACACCCGTCTTTTCTTCGCGCACCCGGGCGCGGACGAGGCCCCGCCGAGCGGCGGGGCCTCGTCGGTGCCGCGCCTGCGGGCCCAGGCGCGGCGGGTCAGGAGACGGTGATCGAGCCGTTGCTCGCGCGGACGCAGGCCACCGAGCGGGCGCTGGTCGCGGCGGCGCCGCTCAGGCACTGCCCGAGCACCTGGTGCCCGGCCGCGTTCGGGTGCCACGACTCCTGGCAGGTCTGGAAGTACGACACGCAGGTGTTGGCGATCCGCTGGATGTCGATCTTGTCCTTGCCGGCCAGGCTGGTGACGAAGACGCCGTTCGGCGGGGAGTCCTGGAGCCGGATCGGGGTGGCCAGCGCGCCGGTCGGGCTGGCCGCCGACTCGCAGAGCCGGGCGCCGTCGAAGGCCCGCTGCACGTTGAGGTAGACCAGGTCAGCGCCGGGGAACTCGGCGGCCAGGGTGTCCCGGGTGGACCGCACCAGGGTGCCGAGGCCCTGCGAGAAGCGGTGACCGGGCAGCAGGCTGGCCCGGTGGATCGGGCAGCCGGCCGCGTACCGCTCGGCGCCGAGGGCCCGGAACTTGTCCCGGGTGTCGCTCCGGCCGTCCTCCGTGTGGAACGTCGGGTCGAGGTCGAAGGGCAGCGGGTTGGTGTAGTCCTGGAACACCACCCGGTGCTGCCCGTCGGCGTCGATCTCGCGCAGGGTGGTCAGCAGCTGGCGTACGGCCGTGGTGGTCTCCGCGGTCGCGGCGCTCCACTGGGCGGCGGTGGCCAGGTCGGCGTCCGTGCACGGCTCCTGCTCGACCGGCCCGCCGAGGTACGCCCAGAACTCCCACCAGCCGGTCCAGGCGTCGGCGATGAACCGGTTGGCGCACTTCTCGGCGACGTCGCCGAAGGTGAACGAGCTGTTGTTGGAACCGAGCCCGAGCAGCACCAGGTCGATGTCGTGGGTGCGGCCGACCGCGCGCAGCTGGTCGAGCTGCGCGGCCACCTGCCGGCCGTTGGCGCGGGCCGAGGAGGTGGTGGCGATGTCGTGCGGCTGGCCGCCGGAGCAGGCGAGGTTGAACCGGTCCTGGATGCCGGGCAGGGCGGCCCGGTGCAGCGAGGCGTTTGCCGAGCGGTGGCAGAAGAACGCGTTGCTGTTCGGCGCGGTCCAGCCGGGGAAGGTCTGCGCGACGCCGTTGACGTCGACCACGGGTGCGTACGCGCCGGCGCCCTCGCCGCTGATGAAGCTGTCGCCCAGCGCGACGGCCGCGGTGGGCAGGGCCGCCGAGGCGGGCGCGGGCGGCGCCACGGCGGTGGCGAGCGCCGCCGTGGCGGCGGCCAGCGCGACCGCGACGACGGTACGACGGAACCTGGACATGGGTCCCCCATCCAACGATCGAAATATGAAAGATTCTCCGAGAGCGTGATCAGATCACCTCGGTGTGACGGCCGTCAATGGCCGGAAACAATGATCTTTCGTTGCGGGGCGGTCACCGGGTCGGCGCCTCGGCCGGGCGCGCAGCTCGACAGGGGCGGACGCGACCGTCCCGGTCGGTGGTCCCGACCCCCCGGGTCAGCGACTGGTGTGCGGCGCCGGCGCCGCCAGGCGGTGCGGTGCCGCGGCGGCCGTCCCGGGCGGTAGGCGGAATCCGGCCGGGGTCCGCGGCGTTGCACTGCCGGGAGCGCCCAGCGGGTCCTCCGGAACTTCCGAGCCGCTTCCGCGCTCCGCCCCGCCGGGTCGCGCGGGGTGCCACGGCGTTGTCGGAGCAGCGGGCTAGGCTCGCTGCGGCGCGCCGCGGGGGGCGACGTTCGCCGGTGAGCGGCACCACACCGCCGAGACCTGGGAGTACGACCAGTTGACCGCAGAGCCTGAGACCCTGTACGGGGCCGACGACCTCACGCACCTCGAGGGGCTGGACGCCGTCCGCAAGCGGCCCGGCATGTACATCGGCTCCACCGACAGCCGTGGCGTGGGTCACCTCGTCAACGAGATCCTCGACAACGCCACCGACGAGGGTGTCGCCGGTCACGCCCGCAAGGTCGAGGTGACGCTGCACGCCGACGGCTCCGTGCAGGTCGACGACGACGGCCGGGGCATCCCGACCGACGTGCACGCCCGCTCCGGCCTCTCCGGCGTCGAGTTGGTGCTCACCCGGCTGCACGCCGGCGGCAAGTTCGGCGGCTCCGGCTACAAGACCTCCGGCGGCCTGCACGGCGTGGGCGCCTCGGCGGTCAACGCGCTGTCCCGCCGGTTCGACGTGACGGTCCGCCGGGGCGGCAAGGTCCACGCGATGTCGTTCCGGCACGGTGTGCCGGGGGTCTTCGACGGCGACGGGCCGGACGCGCCGTTCACCGCCGGCCCGGGGCTCCAGATCGTCGGCGCGATGAAGCGCGGCCAGCGCACCGGCACCTCAATCCGCTACTGGCACGACCCCCGCTACTTCGAGACCGGCGCAGCCCTGGACACCGAGGCCGTGCGGATGAAGCTGCGCAACACCGCCTTCCTGGTGCCCGGCGTGAGCTACCTGCTGCGCGACCACACCGGCGCGGAGCCGACCGAGGAGCGCTTCCACTTTCCCAACGGCCTGACCGACATGGTGGAGTTCCTCGCCCCGGCCGGCGACCGTCCGGTCTCCGGCATCCTGGTGGTCACCGGCGAGGGCAGCTACCGGGAGAACGCCGCCGACGCCAACGGCGTGATGCAGTCCAACGTGCAGCGACGGGCCGAGGTCGAGGTGGCCTTCCGCTGGGGCACCGGCTACGAGCGCACCGTCGAGTGCTTCACCAACACCATCCGCAACGCGCACGGCGGCACCCACCGCAAGGGCTTCGAGCGGGCCCTGGCGCGCACCCTCGCCGACGCCGTCCGCAACGCCCGGGGCCTGCTCAAGGCCAAGGAGGATCCGCCCACCCTGGACGACGTCCTGGAGGGGATGACCGCGGTGGTGCACGTGCGGATCCCCGAGCCGCAGTTCACCTCGCAGACCAAGGACGAACTCTCCACCGCCGGCATCACCAAGGTGATCCAGTCCCTGGTCGAGCAGCATCTGAAGGCCTGGCTGGAAGACCGGAAGACGAAGACCGAGGCGCGTACGGTCCTGCAGAAGATCGTCGACGCGGCCCGGGTGCGGCTGACCCAGAAGCAGCAGAAGGACGCCGCGCGGCGCAAGACCGCCCTGGAGGGCGCGTCGATGCCCGCCAAGCTGGTCGACTGCCGCGCCGCGGGGATCGAGCGCAGCGAGCTGTTCATCGTGGAAGGGGACAGCGCCCTCGGAACGGGTAGGCTCGCCCGCTCCGCCGAGTACCAGGCGCTGCTGCCCATCCGGGGCAAGATCCTCAACGTGCAGAAGGCCAACCTCCAGCAGGTGCTGGACAATGCCGAGTGCGCCGCCATCGTGCAGGTGCTCGGCGCCGGCTCCGGGCGTACCTTCGACCTGTCCGCCATGCGGTACGGCCGGGTCCTGATCATGGCGGACGCCGACGTGGACGGCGCGCACATCCGGACGCTGCTGATCACGCTCTTCGCCCGCTACATGCGGCCGCTGATCGAGGCCGGCCGGCTCTACGCCGCGATGCCGCCCCTGCACAAGATCACCACCAAGGGGCGCAACCCGGAGACGTTCTACACCTACACCCAGGCCGAGATGGCGGCCACGGTCCGCCGGCTGGAGAAGGCCGGCAAGCAGATCGTCACCCCGATCCCGCGGTTCAAGGGTCTCGGCGAGATGGACGCCGACGAGTTGTGGGAGACCACCATGAACCCGGCCACCCGGTCGGTCCGCCGGATCACCCTCGACGACGTGGACGCCGCCGAGCGGATCCTCGAGCTGCTGATGGGGGAGAAGGTCGAGCCGCGCCGCAACTGGCTGATCGACTCGGCCGACCTGGTCGACCGGGAAGCGATCGACGCATGAGCACCGGGTTCGTTCGAGGGGAAAGCTGACTCATGGCACGCCGCAAGGAAGACCGCGCCAAGGTGGACCTGTCCGCCTTCGACCAGGCCGGCGCTCGGGTCATCGACAACTCGCTGGTCGCCGAGGTCTCCGACTCCTACCTGGAGTACGCCTTCTCGGTGATCCACTCCCGCGCCCTGCCGGACGCCCGCGACGGCCTCAAGCCGGTGCACCGGCGCATCCTCTGGTCGATGTACGACTCCGGGTTCCGCCCGGACCGGGCGCATGTCAAGTCCGCTCGGGTGGTCGGCGACGTGATGGGTCGCTACCACCCGCACGGGGACACGGCGATCTACGACGCGATGGTCCGGCTGGCCCAGGACTTCTCCCTGAACGTGCCGCTCATCGACGGGCACGGCAACTTCGGCTCCCCGGACGACGGCCCGGCCGCCGCCCGCTACTGCGTCACCGGTGACACCCGTATTCGCCTTGCTGACGGCACCAGTCCCCGCATCGCCGACCTGGTCGATCTTCCCCCCGACAGCGAGGCAGACGCTGACTTCGAGGTGCTCGACAAGGACGGGAAGGCAGTCCGCGTCAACAAGGTCTTCAACTCCGGTCTGCAGCCGACGATCCGGATCGCGACAGAGGCGGGTTTCTCGTTGCGGGGGAGCGAGAATCATCTTGTGCTGTGTCTCGAGGCGCCCATGGGCGTGCCGGTCTTTCAATGGCGGCGACTCGACGAGATCAGCGCCGGCACGGTGGTCTGCATCGCGCGTAACGCTTGGTCGCAGGTCGTCCCCACGGCTCAGGAGTACATGCTCGGCGTCCTCGGGGGCGCGTGGGCGTCCGAGGGCTTCGCGAGCGAATCACGAGCAGGGTTCAACAACACCGACGCGCACTTCTTTGGTGAGGTGCTGCATGCGTACGACCAGGTCGTTGGCGGTCGCCGTTATGTGAGCGAGCGGCAAACCCGCCGCGACCGGAAGCGTATTCAGGAGTTGGACGTACAGGAGTGCGCCGGCGGGATGGATGCGTTCCGATCAAGCCCGCTGGCGGAGTTCATCGGGTGTCAGGCGCGAGACAAGGGCGTTCCACAGTTCGTCTGGACCGGTGGCTGGGGGGTGAAGCGAGCCTTCCTGATGGCTCTCTTCGAAGGCGACGGCGGCGTTCGAGTGGCGAACGACAGCTTCACCATCCAGTACACCAGCTATAGCGAACGGCTCGTCACAGAGGTTCAGGAACTGCTTGCGGAGTTCGGCGTCATCGCTGGCCGGCGTCAGTACACCCGCCCCAGCGGCTCGGTCGAGCACCGACTGGTCATCTCGGGCCTTCGGAACATCAAGGCCTACGCACACCGGGTCGGGTTCCTTGGCACCAAGCAGACCAAGCTGAACCAGGTGCTTGGTCATTCGCCACTGCGACCTCACCGGTTGAGCAGGGACCGGGTCCCGTTCGTCGCCGACTATGTCCGTGAGGCTCTCGATTTCGACCGACGCGGGAGCGGGCGTAAATGGCTGACTCAGCACAACTTCGACCGGGTTGAACGCTGGGAGACGGAGCGTCTCCGCATCATCGACCGGATCAAGGATCCGGAGATCCTCGCGACGATCCTTCCCATCATGGATTCCGGCTATCGCTTCGAGCAGGTGATTGAGGTCGAGAACTGCTCGGCGGCCGAGGTCTACTCGGTCAGGGTCGAGTCCGAAGATCACTCCTTCCTCGCCGGTGGCTTTGTCAACCACAACACCGAGGCCCGGATGTCCCGCGAGGCGATGCTGCTCGTCGGCGAGCTGGGCGAGGACACCGTCGACGTCGAGCCGAACTACGACGGCTCGCTGACTCAGCCCACCGTGCTGCCGGCCGCCTTCCCCAACCTGCTGGTCAACGGCGCGTCCGGGATCGCGGTCGGGATGGCGACGAACATGATTCCGCACAACCTCGGCGAGGTGGTCCAGGCCGCCCGCTGGCTGATCAACCACCCGGACGCCACGCTCGACAAGCTGATGGAGTTCGTGCCCGGCCCCGACCTGCCCACCGGCGGCCTGCTGCTGGGCCTGGACGAGGTGCGCCGGGCGTACGAGACCGGGCGCGGCGTGGTGCGGATGCGCGGCAAGGTGGAGATCGGCCCGCTGGAGGGCAGCCGGGGCCGGCAGGCGATCACCGTGGTCGAGCTGCCGTACGGCGTCGGCGCCGAGAAGGTCATCGCGGCGATCACCAACGAGGTCACCAAGACCAAGCGGCTCACCGGCATCGCCGACGTCAAGGACCTCACCGACCGGGAGAGCGGCACCCGGCTGGTCATCGAGTGCAAGGTCGGCGTGAACCCGCAGGCTCTGCTCGCCGACCTCTACCGGCTCACCCCGCTGGAGCAGTCCTTCGGCGTCAACAACCTGGTGCTGGTCGACGGGCAGCCGCGGACCCTCGGGCTGAAGGCGCTGCTGGAGGTCTTCCTGGCGCACCGCTACGAGGTGGTGACCCGGCGCAGCTCGTACCGGCGGCGCAAGCGCGAAGAGCGGCTGCACCTGGTGGACGGTCTGCTGATCGCGCTGCTCGACATCGACAAGGTGGTCAAGCTGATCCGGGGCAGCGAGGACGCGCAGGCGGCCAAGGACGGCCTGATGCAGAAGTTCAAGCTCTCCGAGATCCAGGCCACCTACATCCTGGACACTCCGCTGCGCCGGCTCACCAAGTACGACCGGATCGAGCTGGAGGCCGAGCAGGAGAAGCTGCGCGGCGAGATCGCCGAGCTGTCCCGGATCCTCGACGACCCGAAGGTGCTCCGGAAGCTCGTCTCCGACGAGCTGGCCGCGGTGGTGAAGCAGTTCGGCGCCGCCCGGCGTACCACCCTGGTCGACGGCGACCTCAAGGAGGTGCTGGCCGCGTCCGCGCCGGCCGGCCCGCTGGAGGTGGCCGACGATCCGTGCCAGGTGATCCTCTCCGCGACCGGGCTGGTCGCCCGGACCGCCGCCGAGTCGGAGGAGGCCGCCGAGGGCCGGCGACGGCACGGCCGGGTCAAGCACGACGCGGTACGCGCCGTCGTGCACACCACGGCCCGGGGCCGGGTGCTGCTGGTGACCAGCGCCGGCCGGGCGTTCAAGATCGACGTGTTGCCGTTGCCGGTGCTGCCCGAGCAGGCCGGCACGGTGTCGCTGCGCGGCGGCATGTCGGCCGCCGAGCTGGTACCGCTGGCGGCCGGCGAGACGGTGGTCGGCCTGGCTCCGCTCGGCCCGACCGCCGAGGGCTCGCCGGGGCTGGCGCTCGGCACCCGGCAGGGCGTGGTGAAGGTCTGCGCGCCGGACTGGCCGGTCCGCTCCGACGAGTTCGAGGTGATCGGGCTGCGTGAGGGCGACGAGGTGGTGGGCGCGACCTGGCTCACCGACGGGGCCGAGACGCTCACCTTCGTCACCTCGGAGGCGTCGCTGCTGCGCTTCTCCGCCGGGCTGGTGCGCCCGCAGGGCCTCAAGGGCGGCGGCATGGCCGGCATCAACCTGCCGGGCGGCGCGCGGGTGGTGTTCTTCGGCGCGGTCCGCACCGACGACCCGAAGCACGGTGAGTCGATGGTGGTCACCTCCACCGGCGCCACGGTGAAGGTGACGCCGTTCAAGGCGTACCCGGCGAAGGGGCGGGCGACCGGCGGGGTGCGTGCCCAGCGGTTCCTCAAGGGCGAGACCGACGTGGTGGTCGCCTGGGTCGGGCCGCGCCCGGTGGGCGCCACCGCCAACGGCGAGCCGGTGGCGTTGCCGGCGGCCGACCCGCGCCGCGACGGCTCCGGTTTCGCCGTCATGCTCGGCCCCACCGTCATCGGCCACCAGATCGAACGCGACTGACCCGGACGCGGAAGGGGCCGGTTGCTCACGCGGCCGGCCCCTCCCACTCACCCGCCGCCGCCCCACCCCGGGTTCGGCCCGTTGATCATGAAGTTGTTGCCGCGACACGCCGTCCCGGAGGGTAACAACTTCATGATCAACCGTGACCGGCCGCCCGGCCCGGGCACAGGCGGTGGGCGGTCAGAGTTCGGGTTCGGGGCCGCGGCGGGTTTCCGGGGTGGTGCCGCGGAGGCGGGCGATCAGGCGCATGCCGTGGTAGATGACCAGGGCGGCGGCGGTGCCGAGGGCGATGCCGTTGAACGACAGGTCGCCGGCGGTCAGCGTGTAGTTCGCCGCGCCGACGATCACCGCGACCGCCGCCGTCAGCAGGTTCACCGGGTCGTGGAAGTCCACCCGGTTCTCGATCCAGATCCGCGCGCCGAGGATGGCGATCAGGCCGTACAGCGCGGTGGTGGCGCCGCCCAGCACGCCGGCCGGCACGGTGAGGATCAGCGCGCCGAACTTCGGGCTCAGCCCGAGCAGCACCGCCGCCACCCCGGCCACCCAGTACGCGGCGGTCGAGTAGACCCGGGTCGCGGCCATCACGCCGATGTTCTCCGCGTACGTGGTGGTGCCGGAGCCGCCGCCCGAGCCGGCCAGCACGGTGGCCAGCCCGTCACCCAGGAACGCCCGGCCCATGTCCCGGTCCAGGTTGCGGCCGGTCATCGCGGCGACCGCCTTGACGTGCCCGGCGTTCTCCGCGATCAGCACCAGGATCACCGGGATCACCAGCACGACCGCGCGCAGGCTGAAGCTCGGCGCGTGGAACTCGGGCAGGCCGACCCAGGCCGCGTCGCGCAGCCCGTCGACCGCCTTCGGGTCGAGATCGCCGAGGGCTGCCGCGAGCACCCAGCCGACCACCACACCGAGCAG